>JAGWXT010000010.1 GCA_018969715.1 Actinomycetales bacterium | reverse complement strand
CGATCACTCATGAATAGTAATGCGTCTCGTTACTATGGTCAAGCATCGCGCTACCCAGGCAACGACGAAGGGTCCCTGAACTCTCAGGGACCCTCAGTCGTGCGACCGTTCATTAGTTGAACGTTCACTTTGGTACCGGGGCGACGGAGGGAGGTCACGACCCTTTCGTTGCGTGGTCACCATGTTCCCCTCACAAACGGCCACCTCTGGACCCCCGTTGGACCCCCTGGGAGTTCAATTCGTGAACCCCCCTCGCACACTTTCGCGACGAGTAACTAAACCTCGACGGCCTGGTCAATGACGAGCGTAGATCACGCTACCTCGAAGAGAGAAGGCTGGTCGGGAATCGACTTCTCTGGACGCGCCTCGCGCCTTGCTGCCATGGGCGGTAGGTATTCGATGAATTCGGTCCGGCCGGCGAGTTGGGTAAAAACCCTGGCCTGCGTGCTTCCGAACACGACAACAGCGGAAGGCTCCAAGCGCTCAACCATTGCCGGCAGACCTCTTTCAAACTCCGTGCGCAATTCAGGGTCTCGACGGGAGCCATAGGTGGCGACAGCGACGATGCTGGGCATCGGAATGCCTGATGAGACATTGTCGTAGTCGTGCTTCGTTCGCCAGCGAAGTGTCGGAACCACGGTGAGACCGCGTTCCTGCCACACGACTCCCGCCATGCGCGACATGGCAACTGCGCGCGCTCGTTGTCAGGGCGCCATTGCCTCCCCGATCGTGAGGTCTGGAGTCAGGACCAGGCGGTAGGGAGCGAACGTCAGCGCGTACTTGGCGGGACTGCCGATGATGGGTAGTAGCGCCTCGTCGGCTCGGAAGAAGTGCAGCCCCGCAGCGCTCGGATCGGTGGCACGGCCACGATCGTTGAACGCGCACAGCACTTCGGGCACGCGATTCTCGGGCACCCCGCGCAGCCGAGGGATGTGCTGCTCTCCGTCGACCGGATGCCCCAGCGGATACCCCTCCGGAGCGCCATGCAGGAGGAGTGCTGCGGCGCTGGACGTCGGGGCGACACGCATTAGGTTCCTGAGCCTTCGATCAGGTCATCGAGGCTGATGAGTTCACTACTTCGGGAAAACTCCGTGCCCATCTCGTTCCAGTGGAACCAGAAGGCTCCTGCTGGGGGAATGGTGAGTTGCGCCCATGAATCAGCGAACGTGATGGCGAGCATCTCTGCGTCAAGCGCCGTCTTGGAAATGGCGAGCACGCCACCGGAGAGGTCGAAGACGACAGCACTGTCGGTTGTGTATACCCATTCGGCCTCACCTGTGACGTCCTTGCGCACGCGCTCGCGCACGATGCTGATGTCTTGGATCCGATCCCCATCATGGAAGAAGAAGCTGTTCTCGTCCGATGCGCGCGCGGCACGAACATCGTTCGCAGAGTAGATGGCGGGCACGCCGTCGTCGATGTGCATCACCGCGTATTGGCCGTCGAAGCCCTCCCAGTCTCCGAGCCCATCGACATCGCCCCACAGGGTGACGGTTGCCTTGTCGGTCTCAAGACTGACGTCCTCGCTCATCAGGCGAACATCGAGATTGACGCCAAAGATTCGACGCAAGTTCGCACCGCGCAGCCCGTCAAGGCGTCGCAGCGACTCCACGTCCAACGTGTTGTGAATCTCGATCATGGCCTGGCTCCTAATGCTCGAAGTGAATCTTGTACCGATCACCCTTCGCCGTGTTCACGGTGATCTCAACAGCTGGACTTCCCGACTTGGACGAGGGGCGGTAGACGACCGACGAGCCGTCGTCGAACCGACTACGCCAACCCTTACCGCCAGGCAGCGGATTCGCACCGGGCGCCGATGCCGAACTCGGGCGCAGCAGTCATCGCGCTCAGCACTTCGGAGACGGCAGAATGACCAGAAGAGGAATCCACCGCTTCGCCAGCATTCGCGGGCGTCGCCTGCCCATCGTGTCCCCTGCCCTACCGAGTCCGCGGGCTTCGGAGACGTCACCGCGGGCTTCGACGTCGAGTCAGTTGCGATGACTCCATTTGGTCGATCACTTCAACCCCAGGTTGGTCAGCGGGATGAACTCCCGCTTGAAGTCAAGCTGGTTCAGGAGGTCCTCGCCCCAGTCGGCCGACGTGTCGGCCACTTCGAGAGCGTGCAGTGAGCCCGCCCGGCTCATGATCAAGTCAGAGGCGAATGGACCGCCAAGGCATACTGCGAATGCTCCTTGGTCGAGCACGAACACGATGCCCACATCCGCCACGAACGCGAATTCGGCTCTTCCCTCGCCTGACGATCGAACCGAGTCACGGACTACGAGTACCCCTGTCACAATGCGTCCCCGCTCCTGGAAGAACATCGATCCCCTTCGGCGGGCAATCCCGGAGCCTTCCGCCCCTGCACGCACCTCGACTCGTGCGTACTCATCAGCGCCTCCCTCGAAGTCAAGTGCCTCGAGCCTTGAGGCAATGGTGAAAGCACCAGACTCGGTTTGCACGTACATGTCGAGGAGCGCATAGCGTCCATCTTCCAAGGCCGCCTGGGCGCCGTAGTGATCCCAGACTGAGCCAATGGCCGACGCAAGCAAGTTCCGCTCATCGGCCGTGAGCAGCAATTCCTTCTCGTTCACGGATTCCTCCTCGTGAAGTGGATCTTCTGATAGGCGGGGTGCTTGCCCGGGAGGTGGTGCGCATAGATCTCGACGACCGGTGAGCCGTCCGACGACGAATGGGGCCGGAACACGACGCGGAGCCGCCCACCGAACGATGACACGGTCACGTCCCCATTCTTGTGCGTGGTCACCGACCCGCCTTTCCCCGCGACCGAGAAGAACCGACCAGCTGTGGCAGCCGGGTCGCTCGACGAGATATTGCGGACACGGCTACTGCCGCCGGGACCGGGGGTTCCGAAGTAGCCGGCAGAGGACACGGGGTATTCCTTGGCGAGCCTGCCGAGGTTCCCCTCCAGATCGCGGCTCCCGCCGCTCGACGACCCTGCGCCACCGCCCATGTCATGCCGCCTTCCGATGGGCGGCTTCGATATCAGACGGGTAGCGAGTGAAGTGCGCTCGCGTGGCCACGACATCGAACACGTCCGCGGGCATCGGCCCGTGGACGAGCACTGAGTGTGGTTGCAGGACGTCCAGCAGTGCGATCAGGCCGGTGCGGAAGTGGTGCCGGTCCTCCCTGGTGGCAATGCATCCATGGGCGGAGACGGCGACGACCGAGTTGACCGGTACGCCGAGGAAGGCGACGTCGTAGTCAGATTGGTCCGCCCACCGCACACTCGGAATGACTTGCAGCCCTCTCGACTGGAGGTACGCGCCGACGCCGCGCGCCACGCGAATGTGGTAGACGCGCTCACATCGGGGCATGTTCCGGTAGACGGAGAAGTCAGGCGTGATCACGCCGCCGAACTTGCTGAAGCGGTTCACGTAGCGGCCAGGATTCCGAGCGATTGGCTCCAACACCCGATCAGCTCGGTACCCATGAACGAAAGCGCTCCCAGGATCCCGGTCGGACCCGAGCTTGTCGACAGCGCAGAGGCGCTCCGGCGGTCCATGCCAACGAGGAGGCTGGAGCACGGGAATCTGCTCTGGGCCGACGAATTCCGCGTCGTGCGGGATCCACGAGCGGGCATTGACGGGGCTGACGTACACCGGGCCTGACTCGTCGTGTGCGCCTATCATGTGGGGGCCTCCTTGATCTGACGGTTGGGGCGGCGATGGGGCAGTTGCTTCTGCCTCTGTTCGCCTGGTGGGCGCTTGCCGGCGCCCACCAGGCTCTTATTTCCTAGGACCACATGCGCATAGCCTCCTTGACGGACGGAATGCGTCTATTGAGCAGCGAATTCCACGGGATCAGGCGCTCCTTCTGCAGACGCCCGATGATGACCGCTTCGCTGATGCCCAGGTGCCGTGCGAGATCCTCGACGCGCTGGCCTGTCACCAGTCCGTGCCGAAGACCTTCGAGATCCGGGACCAGCCACTGGGCGGCTATCCGGTCGGCGGCACGTTCCAGGCCCACATCGCCTCCATCGTCTTCGCTCGAGACGAAGAGCTGTGCCCGTTGCAGGTGCCCCTGGGCAACATGGGCGGCTTCGTGGGCGAGGGTGTACAGGACCTTGTCCATGCGTCCGCCGCGTCCGCTCAGAGCGATGACAGGGGTGCCGTCGACGATCGTGCTGACGCCGTCGATGCGCCCCCCCGGAAACGGCTCGACGTGTACCAGGCGCACTCCAGCGCTCGCGAATTCGCTCGGCAACCCGATGAAGTCCTGCGGGCCCTGAATGATGCGCGACAGCGAGGCCCCGAGGTCGCTCAGGCGCTTGGCCGAGTACCTGCCCACGGTCCCCTGGCGGGCGGCCTCCCTCGCACAGGCGACCCAAGCGCGTTGCTGTCGGCCAACACGGTCCCGATGGTTCGCCCTACGTGCCACGACAGGGAATGACGGTGGCTGCGTCAAGTCGGGGACCTCGAGCAGCTCGCAGGCGGCTTCGTGCTGGGCCGCAACATCTCCCTTTGGGAACCTGCCCCTGCGCACGAGTTCTCGAACAGGCAAGACCCTCTCGATCTTGGCACGCTCGTCGATCTTGTTGAGGGCCACTCGGAGCTGCGCGTCATGGCTGGCTATCCAGATGTCATGGTCAGCCTGCAGAACCAGCCAGTCGCGAGGATCTCCTCCCAACGCGGCCGCCAGTTCCATGGCGGTTCCGCCGTCAATCCGGCGCCGCCCCTTCACCAACTCTGACACCGACTGCACTGACCACCCGAGGACATTCGCCAGATCTGCCTGCGCCCAGTCGAGGTCGTCGAGCCGTGCGTTGACCTGTTGGGCCACTGACACACTTGCCTCGACCACCTGAACCACACCTCGATTCCTGAAATCCGCGCCTCCGGGATTCACCCTATCGAGACAAGGGGCATGCGGCAAGGACGCCTCGGGGCGCGTGTCCTGCTATCGACAGTAGGCCAAGGGCCTGTCAACCTCGCGTGTTCATCGGCCACGAGGGCTCCGGTGGGCCGCGTTGCCGAGGATCGACCGACCCTTCTCGCGAGGGAGCATCATTCGGACCCCGTCATCCATGACTGCAAACTGGTGGCCGTCAGGTTGGCAGCGCGCACGGCCGGGCAGCTGCTCAAGGACCCCGGCGCGCACCAGGTCCAGCAGTTCGGTGCGGGATCGCCCGGTGAATCGGATGACCTCGGCCAGAGGCACCGCCGCGCCGTCGAGGGGCCGCGTCCGTGGTTTCGGGACGCCGTTCCGCCTGAATCTGTCGACGGATGCGCGGGTGACGAAGCGCGCGCCACTGCTGTCGGTCTCGGCATCCAGATCGAGGTCTCCTCGCTTGGCCATCAGGCCCACGGTGCTGACCACGACGGCGAGCTCGCGTGCCGCGGCCGCGATCTTCATCGAGCGGGCATGCAGCGCCTTGACGCGCTCGTGCTCCTGCCGTAGCCGCTGCGCGGCCTCCGAAGGGATCTCGATCTGGCGACTGGTCGGATGCCGTTGAAGGTCAAGGCCCATCCTGCGGGCAGTCTGGTAGATCTCGTGATATCGGACGCCGAGTTCGACGGCCAGGTCGGGCAGGAGGATCCGGTCGGCCAGCCGGTCTCGTAGCGACCAGACGTCGCTCAGGCACACCCGCCGCTGCTGGCGGCCACGCCCGCTGGTGGTGGTGCAGGGCAAGGTGCCGTCGTGCATCCACCGGCGCGCGGTGGTCGGCGCGATGCCCAGTTCGCTGGCGACGCGACGGGTATCGCACAGTGGGTCATCGGGTGTACCGGGCTCGAGGGTCCATCCCGCGGCGTCGATGGCGTTGCGCACGTCGTCTGCTCGCTGACGGTTGGGATGCGCGTGCGCCCAATGGACGCGGTGGGCTGTCGGCACCAGCAGAGTGCCGATCGAGTCGTCGATCATGGCGTCGATGGCCTGGGCGACGTCGACCATGGGTGCCAGGTCCGGGTGGTCGAGGGTGTATATGCGGCCATAGACGTCATCGGCCGCGCGGTGGCCCATGAAGCGCCGCCTGACGGCGTCCGGGATCCCGGCATGCCAAGCGATGTCCGTGGCTACCGACTTGCGCAGCAGATGCGGGCTGACGCGGAAGCCCAGGTCAGCTGAGCTCAGACCCTCCACGGCCGCGGCCCGGGCGAACGCCTGCCGGAAGGCCAACTGGCCCGCCCGATCGGCGACGCGCAGGCCCGGGACCAGCGGCGCGACCGGCCGGGGGTCACCGGTGTCGGAATCGGTGTGGAACGCCTCGATCGCCACCCGCAGCAACTCCAGCATGCGGGTTGGGATCACCAGAGCCCGGTGCGCGGCCGCGGTCTTGAGCTGCTCGGTGTGCCAGACCGTGGCGATGCTGCCGTCCGGCTCCCGCACGCGGAATGCCCGACCGCCTTGCCCGTGCACCAGCAACAGCCCGGTGTCGCCGTGGTCGATGACATCGTCGACCAGCAGGCCGAACGCCTCCGAGATGCGCAGGCCCATCACGCGCTGCAGCCACAAAGTCAGCTGGTGGACGGGGTGGAGGTGCGCCGCGATCCGGGCGCACTCGGGCAGGGTGAGCGGCCTGGGCGGGCAGGTGGGTGGCTTGGTGCGCGCCCTCGCCGGGTCGGGGGCTGGTGCGACCAGCCCTTCCGTCGGGTCGAAGCCCGAGGCGACGATCCCGGTCGCCCGGGCGAACGCCAGGACCCCGCGCAACGCCCACAGCGCGTCCGCGATCACCGGCTGCGACAGTCCCACAGGCTGCGGCGCGTCGGTGATTGTCCCGTCGTTACCGGTGTCAGCGCGCGGCCGGCCGGCCAGGCGCATCAGCCACGCATGCACCATGAAGTAGGTGACGTCGCCGATCGTGGCCGTCTGCGGAGCGAACCACGGATTGACATATCGGTTGAGGATCCACCGGACCTGCGTCGCCCGATCGGGCCCGGCCCGCCGCAGGTCGTCATACGCCGTACTGACCCACAGTTCGCCGACAGAGCAGATGTCCGCGGCCAAGGCGATCCGCACCGAAGAGACGGGTCCGATGGAGTCGATTGCCGCCGACCAGGCGTAGTCATTCGTCATCCCGCCACGCTCGCAGCCGCCCCACCCCGTCGGCAGTACGGCCATCGAGGGGCCGAAAAAAGAACGCCGACCCCGCAGTCATCGAGTTCATAACTGCGCGGTCGGCGAACTATCCAGTAGCGGGGGCAGGATTCGAACCTGCGACCTCTGGGTTATGAGCCCAGCGAGCTACCGAGCTGCTCCACCCCGCGCTGCTAGTGCACGATACCACTGATGCGAGGTGCCCCGCCCGGGCGGCCTAGAAGCGAGCGGGGGCGGCGGTACCCGGCAGAGATCCCGGCCGCAGCCGCTCTTGCGCCGCAATCGCACGGTCGAGGGCCTCGGCCAACGCATCTTGCGCCCGCCCGTAGGCGGCGAAGTCGCCGGCGCGCAATGCGGCCTCAGCATCGGCAACGGCTGCGCGCATGTCGGCAAGGGCCAATGCAAGTGCGGCGTCGGGGTCCCCGAGGGCAGGAGTCGAGGGAGTGGGCGGCACCGTCGGCCGCGGCGATGGGTCGCCTGGCGTCGGTGCAACCGGGGCGCCCGGCGTGGGCGCCGATGGCGTCGGTGCTGGGGTGGGCGTGGGGCCCGGGGCAGGCTGATCGGCACCTGGCTGGTCTGGCGCCAGCGGTGTTGCGGGCACAGCCGTGCCGAACAACGCCTGCAGCGCGGCCTCGACGGTCTCCTCGAACACCACCTGCTGCCCGAAGGCCGCAAGCACCCGGCGCAGTAGCGGATAACTCTCGCCGGAGGCAGCCTTGACATACACCGGCTCGACGTAGAGAAGCCCCCCGGCGACCGGCAGGGAAAGGAGGTTGCCCAGTTCGACATCCGAGCCACCTCGCCGCAGCAGGTTCAACAGCTCGCCGACGCGCGGATCCGACTCGAAGTTGTTCTGCACCTGACTGGGCCCGGGGATCACGGTATTGCGTGGCAACTGCAGAACCCGAAGGCGACCATAGCCCTCACCCGGGTCACTGTCGGCCGCCATGAACGAGGCAAGAGTCTGCCGGCGCTGCGGGGAGAACGTCGTGGTCAGGGCAAAGCGGGTCTCTGTGTCGCCGGGCATCTGCAGCTGCAGGTAGTACGGCGGCTGCGGCTGCGCCACGCTGGGATTGGTTGGGTCATTGGGGATGATCCAGAAGTCCTGGCCACTGTAGAAGGCCAGCGGATCGGTGACGTGGTAGCGCGACAGGACCTGCCGTTGCACCTTGAACAGATCCTCCGGATAGCGAACGTGTGCCAGGAGATCGGGCGGCATCTCGCTGATCGGCGTCACCGTGCCGGGAAACACCCGGGACCAGGTCCGCAGCAGCGGCTCATCGGGCTCCCAAGCGTAAAGGCGCACAGTCCCGTCGTAGGCATCCACGGTCGCCTTCACCGAGTTGCGCATGTAGTTGACAACCCGGCGCGGCTGCAGGGCCAAGGATGTGGTGGTTGTGTTCAGTGAGTCAGTCGTCGCCTCGATGAGGGTGGTGCGCGTGGCATAGGGGTACAGGGCGGTGGTCGTGTACGCGTCGACGATCCACGTGATGCGGCCATTGGCGGCGACGGGGTACGGGTCACCGTCCAGCACCAGCCACGGGGCGACCTGGGCGATGCGCTCACGCGGCTGACGGATGTAGAGCAACCGGGATTCACTGTTGACGAGGTTCGACAGGATGATGTTGGGCTGGGAGAACTGGAAGGTGTAGACGAGCCGGTTGAGCAGGGAGCCAATCGGCACTCCCCCGCTGCCGGTGTAGGTGTTGTTGCGCTGGCCGTTGGGGCTGGTGTCATCGGGGAAGTCCAGTTCGCGCGGCTCCGTCCCTGCCGGCCCACCCACGATCGAGTACGCCGGCGAGGCCTCCCCGAAGTAGATGCGCGGTTCATCGAGATCAAGGTCGCCCCGCGGCGGGATGTCGAACTCGAAGAAGTCCGGACGTCCGTCCACGGTCGCGGTGTTGTCGAAGGCGGCCACGAAGCCGAAGCCGTGGGTGAAGACCGTATGTGAGTTGATCCAGTTGTCCTGGCCGGCGGGCAGGCCGGCCAGGTTCAACTCCCGCACTGCGACCACCGCTCCGCGGCGGCCGTCCACCCCGCTTTGACCCTCTCGCGGGTAGCGGTCGATATCAAGGGCGTCCGGGAATGCGTAGTAGCCACGCACCTGCTGCAACTGCCGGAAGGTTGGGGAGAGCAGGGCTGGGTCCATCAGTCGGATGCTGCGCAGGGTCGGACCCTGCGTGGCGAGCACCGTCAGATCCGGCTCAGTGACCGCGGGATAGTCGGTGATCTCGACCTTCGACAGCCCATAGGCCTCGCGGGTGCTGATGATGTTGCGCTCGATATAGGGCGCCTCGCGGTCGGCCTCATTGGGTCGAACGATGAACTGCTGCAGCAGCGCCGGGTAGATCCCGCCGGCGATGATCGACACGATGAACAGTGAGGCCAGACCGATCAGGGGGATCGTCCAGCGCCGGATGAAGGCATTGACGAGGAACAGCACCGCGACGACGATCGCCAGCCACATGAGCAGGCTGCGCGCGGGCAGGACCGCACTGACATCGCGGAAGCGCAGACCGGCGACGAGCGCATCCTGCTGCAGTGCCAGTCCGTAGCGGTCCAACCAGTACGCGGCCGCCTTCACCAGCGCGAACACGGCGAGCAGCAGTGACAGATGAGTCTGGGCGGCGCGGGTCGCGCGCTGACCGGCGGGCGCCAGCCGGATCCCACCGTAGAGATAGTGCACGGCAAGGGCGCTGATCAGGCTGAGCACCACCACGGTGACCAGGAACCCGGTGAGCAGGCGATAGAACGGGTAGTCATAGACGAAGAAGCCGACGTCGAGGCCGAACTGCGCATCCGCCTGCCCGAAGGGGACGCCGTTGAGGAAGAGCAGAAAGGCGCGCCAGTCCGCGGACCCGGACAGACCGGCGAGCAGCGCCAGCAGCAGGGGAGCGACGATGAACACGACGCGGCGAACGGGATCGAAGGCCTGCCGGTATCGCTCAACCGCGACCTGATCTGGGGTAGCACCGCGCAGTACCGGCCGGACGCGGTAGGCGATTGTGAGATTGCCCCAGATCACCAGCCCCATCAGCAGCGCGAAGGCGAAGAACATCCCGGCCTGGGTCAGCAGCTGGCGGACGTAGACGACCGTCGCGTCGACGGATGAAAACCACAGCCAATCGGCGTAGTACCCCGAGAGCATCGCACCACCGATGACCAGCACCGCGATGACCGCTGAGACCGCGAGCACCGCCCGACCACGTCCACCCGTCTGGGCCTGCGTACTCATGCGCCTATCCTCAGGCACTCGCCGGGGGACACCGCAGGGGGGTCCCCGGGCTGCCCCCTGATGCGGGCCCAGAGTGGGGGTCGGTCGCGCTGCCGGGATCGGACCCGCTGCCCGTGTCGGCCCGGTACTCCTCGATCGCCGCCACCGCGGCGGCGAGGCTGTCGACGACGATCAGCCGCATCGCGCCGGGCGAGACGGTGGTGGCGTCCTCGCAGTTGTCGCGCGGGACGAGGAACAGTGCCGCCCCACGGTCGCGTGCGGCAGCGATCTTGTGGCGCACCCCACCGACGGGGCCGACCGACCCATCCGGGCTGATCGTTCCGGTACCCGCGATCCGAAGGCCACCGGTCAGCGATCCCGGCGTGAGCTTGTCGACGATGCCCAGGGTGAACATCAGTCCCGCCGACGGTCCCCCCACCCGGTCGATCTCGAAGTCGATGTCGAAGGGCGGGTCGACGGCGACGCCGATGGCGGCACCGATGATCGGGACCGGCCGCGCCTGCGGGTCGACCGTGCCATCGGCCCGAGTCGGGGTCGCCGCGATGGTGGTCAGGACCTCCTCGATGGTCTCGTCACCGCGCTGAACTCGAACAGTGACCGAGTCGCCGATGGCGCGGTCCCGGACCGCCGCGACGACATCGGCCGGGGTTGTCGTGGGACGGTCATCCACCGCAAGGACCCGGTCGCCCGGCTCGAGGGGTCCGTCAGCCGGACCGCCCACCTGCAGGGACCGAACGATCACCGTCGGGCGTGCATCAATGGTCAGGTAACCGAGGGCGGCTGCGATTGCATCGCTCTGGGAGCCACTGAATGCCGCGCGGTTGCGCGCCCGGACCTGCTGTGCGGTGAGATCCGCGGGATACATCTGCGACCGTGGCACAACCGCGGTGTCCGGGTTCAGCCACCCCAGCAGGGCGTCCCCCACGATCAGGTACCCGGTGGGACCACCACTCTCGCTGACGGTGGTCATGTTCAACTCCCCGGTCACGGGATACACCTCGGTGCCGCTGATGGTGATCAACGGGGTGCCGTCCAGGTCTCCGATCGTGTTGAACATCGGCCCGGGCGCCAGCCGCACATAGGGCACCGGGAGGGCGAACAGCAGGACAGCCGCGGCCAGGCCGGCCGCCGTCCAGCCAAGGGCACGGCGGTGGCGGCGCAGGGAACCACCGCCAGTGAGCCGCGGGGCCCCGTGCGGGGAGCCGACGGTCATGAGCGGCGTCGGTTGTCGGGGGAATCCAGCGGGTCCACCGCCCCGAGAGCGCGGCCGAGGCGTCGGCGTGCCTCCTGTGCCTCCTGCACCCCCTGCGGCCTCCTGGGTCGCGCCCGCCAGCCGACGATGACCATGGCGATCACGGTGGCACCGATGGGAATCGACCACCAAAGCATCGCGTTCACCGCCGCTGCACCTTCCTTCCCGCATGAGTGGGCTCGGCCTGAGCGGGGGGCCACAGATGCCGGCCCAGCCCCCGGCTCCCTGACAGGGTACGTCGCCGTCGGGCGCCAGGCTTCGCGGCGCCGATTACCGTGAGGGGATGACAACCCCTTTCGGGATGGGTCCACCCGGTGCCCCGGATCTGGGCGCCCTGCTGCAGCGCCTCGGACGGCTGATGAGCAGTGGCTCAGCCGGCCCCGTGGACTGGACGGGAGCGGAACGCACCGCACTGGACACGATCCGCCGTCTCGACCATCCGCTGGTGAGCGCCGAGGATGAGCGCGATGTGGTCTCCGTGATGACCACCGCCCAGGTCTGGCTGGACGAGGCCTGCGCCCTGCCAGCGCTCACCACCGGCGCTCGGGCCTGGACCCCAACCCAGTGGCTCACCGGGACGCTGCCCGCCTGGCGCGTCATCATCGAGCCGGTGGCAGCGAAGGTCAGCGCTGGCACCACCGACCTGTTCACGGGGAGCGATCTGGCCGAACTCGGCTTCGCCCCGCCTGGCCTTCCCGGACTGGGCGGCGGCGACCTCCCCCCGGGCGCGGCCGAGCAGATGAACGGAATGCTCGCCGTCCTGATGTCGGCCCTCCGACCGCTGGCGGCGGTCATGTTCGGCGCTCAGGTGGGGCAGGCGCTCGGACAGATGTCCGGGGAGGTCATGAGCGGCGGTGACATCGGGCTGTCGATCACCGCCGATCACGTGCCAACGCTGATTCCGTTCGGGATCGAGCGATTCGGCGCCGGACTGGACGTGGAGCCGCTGCAGATCGTCCACTACGTCGCGGTGCGGGAGGCGGCCCGGGAGCGGCTGTTCACTGCGGCACCGTGGCTCACCGCTCGCACCAGGGATGCGATGGCCGAGTACGCCGGCGGTCTGACGGTGGACGTGGCGGCGATCCGTGAGGCTCTGACCTCGATCGATCCCGGTCGTCCGGAGATGATGGCGGAGGCGCTCGGCTCGGGTCTGCTGCAACCGCAGGTCACTCCCGCCCAGCAGGCGCTGCTCGTGCGCATCGAGACGCTGATCGCACTGGCGGAGGGGTGGTGCGATGTCGTCGTGGCGAAGGCGGCCGGCGACCGGCTGCCTGCCCTGCCGCGGCTCACCGAGGCCATGCGACGCCGGCGGGCGGCTGGTGGGCCGGCGGAGAAGGCCTTTCGCGCGCTGGTGGGGCTGGAACTGCGTCCTCGACGACTCCGCGAGGCGGCACGGCTGTGGTCACTCATCGGTCATGCCCAAGGTGACACGGCGCGCGATGAACTGTGGCGCCACCCCGACCTCGTCCCCGATGCCGCGGACCTTGATGACCCCGACGCATTTCTTGCCGGGTTGGGCCGGGGTTAGTCCGCTGGGCGGGATGGCGTGCCGAATGCCGCCGCGTGATCGAGGCCGCGGAGGAACCCTTCCGCTCGCTCCGCGAGGGGATATCCGATCAGCAGGCGGTCGAAATCCGCACCGTGGTGGGGGATGACAAGGTGAGCCAATTCATGCAGCAGCACGTAGTCGAGGACGAAGTCGGGAACATCGCGCAGGCGATCTGACAATCGGATCGTGCCGTCGATGGTTGTGCACGACCCCCACCGGGATCGCTGCCTGCTGGACCAGCTGACCGATTCCGGCTGCGCAACACCATCGAGGTGATCCGCAGACAGTTGACGGGCGCGCACGAGCAGTTGGTCATCTCCGCGACCGGACGGTCGCCGCGCATCGATCCGTGCGAGCAGATCGGCGGCGACGCTGAGGATCTCTGCGCGACTTGACCGCAGTGGCACGGTGAGAACAACCGCACCTGCCTCTCGATGTGCAGCGATCGTCCGGCTTCGTCGAGCAGATCGCCGCACGACAACTCCCTCGGGCAGCCCCTCGATGCGCTGCCCAGCTACCTCACAATGGTCAACCATGTCCTGACCGTAGCCCTCATCATCGACACCACTGCCGTGATAACGGTCGTGTCGCCGACTTCGCACTGCTCAATCCGCCTGTGGACAACACTCGCGCAAGGTCAGCGGATCGCGCGACGATCCCCCCATGCGCGTGAAGCCCGAGCAGTACCTGAAGCGTCGACCATGGGTGCCACTGCTGTGGCGGGAACCGGGAACCGTGCAGGTGGGCTTGCCACCCTTCCAGTCCCTCACGGTCAGCGGCATCGGGCCGGCGGAGCACTCGGCGCTGCGGGCATTCGATGAGCCTGCGCGCATTGAGGATGTGCTGACCGCATGCGGTCCGCTGGCCAATCCAGAGCGGGTCTACGCGCTGATCGGCTGCCTCCACGATGCTGGCGCGGTTGGCGGTGCTGACATGCCGGAGGACAGCACTCGCCGAGCGGACAGCCTGCGGGCGGCCAGCGTCCACGTCATCGGCACCGGACCGGTCGGCCAGTGCACAGCACTGTTCCTTGCCGCCGCCGGTATCGGGACGGTCGGCGTGGAACGGGGGATGCATGAGCAGCTGACCCTCGAGTCACGGCAGGTCCACCCCCTGCTCGACCGCAGCAGAAGGGGTGCGCCCCGCTCGGCAGTGGAGATGCTGGCAGCGGCATGTGCACTGATTGGTGCACAGCCTCGGGCCCGCACGCAGCGACCCCCCGATCTCGTCGTGCTCACCGATGATCCGTGGCGGTCGCTGGGGGAGCAATGGCAGGCACGCGGCGTCGCCCAGCTCGCCGTCGCCGCCGATGCAGGTGCCGCGGAGATCGGGCCACTGGTCATCCCCGGGATCACTGCGTGCCTGCGGTGTCGGGAACTCGACCGGCGGGCCAGAGACGCATCCTGGCCGTTGCTGGTGGCCCAGCTGCCGGGTGCCGACCGGCCCCTCACGCGAGGTGATGGACGAGGTGAGGGGGCGGTGATGGCGATGATCGCAGCGGCGTGGGCGACGGCCTGGGCGGTGGAATGGCTCCGTGGTGAGTGGGATGCGGAGCACCCGCTGTCCGGAGCAGTGATTGGACTGTCGAGCCCGCAGCTGGCGATCACGGGACACCGGCTGACGGCACATCCCGCCTGCGGCTGCCAACCGGTCGGGTGAGAAATCCAAACCCGGGTCACAATGGGGTGTGCCCTCACAGACCGATGACGCGAACTTCGACGAGGGTTCCCCAACTGGGGCGCCGGTGGCTTCGGCGGGACTGCCGCTGGCAACAGCCCCGGACTTGGCGCAGCGCTCGCTGACGCGCTCAGCTCGACTGCTGTCCCTTCCCCTCGGTGCCGCTGGCAGGGCGGCGGTCGGGCTGGGCAAACGGGTGGGCGGTGCCCCCGCCGAGCAGGTGGCCGCGGAGATGCAAGCGCGGGCGGCGGAGCAGATGTTCCGTGTGCTCGGTGAGCTCAAGGGTGGAGCGATGAAGATCGGGCAGGCGCTCTCCGTTCTGGAAGCGGCAATGCCCGAGGAACTCGCAGGTCCCTACCGTCAGGCGTTGACTCGCCTGCAGGACGCCGCCCCCGCCCTGCCGATTGATCGCGTCCACTCCGTCCTTGCCCGGGAACTGGGCTCGGACTGGCCCGAGCGGTTCCCCCACCTGGATGAGCAGCCCGCCGCGGCAGCATCGATCGGTCAGGTACACCGGGCCACTGCCCGGGATGGTCGCGAGGTGGCCATCAAGGTGCAGTACCCCGGGGCGGATCGAGCCCTGTTGAGCGATTTGGAGCAGGCGATCCGGATGGCGCGAGTCTTTGGATCCCTCGTGCCAGGAATGGACATCAAGCCGCTGTTGTCTGAGGTCCGCGCCCGGCTCACCGAGGAGCTGGACTACTTGCAGGAGGCGGATGCGCAACGAGCATTCGCGGCGGCCTATGAGGACGATCCGGACTTCGTCGTTCCGCATGTTCTGGCCGCAACCCCGCATGTCCTCGTCAGCGAGTGGGTTGATGGCATACCGCTCAGTGCGGTGATCGCCAACGGCACGGTCGCCGAACGCAATCGGGCAGGCCTGTGCTACCAGCGATTCCTGCTCAGCGGTCCAACGCGCGCCGGCCTGCTGCACGCCGACCCACACCCCGGTAACTTCCGGATGCTTGCGGACGGCCGCCTGTGCGTCTTCGACTACGGTGCGGTCGCACGGCTGCCCGATGGCTTTCCGCCGGCCGTGGGTCGACTGCTCGCCATCGCCATGCGCGAGGATGCCGCCGCGGTGCTGGCCGGGCTTCGCTCGGAGGGCTTCGTCAAGCCGGGCATCGCCGTCGATGCCGAATCACTGATGTGCTACCTGTCACCCTTCATCGAACCGGCGCGCACACCGGAGTTCCACTACCGCCGCGAATGGCTGCGTGAACAGTTCTCGCGAATCAACGATCCGCGCAATCCCGACTTCATCGTGGGCATGAAGCTGAACCTGCCCCCGAGTTACCTGCTGATCCACCGCGTCTGGCTCGGCAGCATCAGCGTGCTGTGTCAATTGGGGGCGACGGTCGACTCGCGCAATGAGATCAGCCGCTGGGTGCCGTCTTTCACCGATGCCCAGGCGCCGATCAGCCCTCCGGCACCGGAGGTTCGGCAATGAGCGCGAGCAACTGCGCACCATAGGCCGTCAGACGATGCGGGCCGATACCGGTGATCCCAGCCAGTTCGGTGAGGCTGGTCGGATGAACCCGGGCGATCGCATCGATCGTGACATTGGTGACGATGAGATAGGCCGGCACCGCCAGTTCCCGCGCCTGCTGCGCGCGCCAGTCACGCAGTCGGGCGACCAGCGCGGCATCAGGCTCCGGGGCGCACCGGCGGCAGGTGCCCGCGGCGATCTCCGGCGGGGCCGTGAGGGTGACACCGCACTTGCTGCACCGTACCCGGCGCCGCCCGCTCTGCCGTCGGCCGCCGGTGACGTCGGCGGAATGTGCGGTGCGGGACCGCCGGCGCCCGCTCGTCGCACCCCCGCCGGTGGACGGCTGCGGTTCTCCGGCGATCTCGGCGAGGAAGCGCGAGGGGGGTCGCACCCCACCCCCAGGGGTGCGGGAGCGCGCCCACGTGATCGCCAGGCCATGCCGTGCCCGCGTGGCAGCCACGTAGCAGAGGCGGCGCTCCTCATCGAGCTCGCCCAGCCCGGGGAGCACGCTGTCCACAGCTCCGACGAGGAAGACCTCCTGCCACTCCAGCCCCTTCGCGGCGTGAATGGTCGACAGGGTGACACCCGACGGCCCGAGATCGGCTCCCGCACTCGCGCGGCGCTCCAGATCGGCGAGGAAGCCCGCCAGATCCGCCGTGCCATCGGCAGACGCCGCATAAGCGTCGGCGAGCCCGATGAGTACGGCGATCGACTCACTGCGCTCTCGGGCGACGCTGCCCAGATGCGACCGCGCCGGAGGGTCGCCCCCGACGGCCGCGGTCCCCACCAGCGAGGCGAGGATGGCGCGCACCTGCTCGGCAAGCGCGGGCTCCGGGACGGCCGTGCCGATGCGTGGGGCAGTGCTGCTGGCCCTGGCCGCTCGCAGCAGGGTCAATGCCTGCCGGATCACCGGTCGGTCGAGGAAGCGCTCGGCCCCCCGCAGTCGATGGGCACAACCGCGCCGGGTCAGCGCCTCCTCGAACGGCTGTGAAAGGGCATGCAGCCGGTAGAGCACCGCGATCTGCCCGAGTGGGCAACCCGCGCGTTCGAGGATGGCGATCTGCTCGGCAACCCACTCCGCCTCCGCGCGCTCATCCGCGCACTCGACAATGCGCACCTGCGGGGCCGCAGCAGCCGGCTGGGCGCTGGTGAGCACGACCGTTGCACGCTGATCACGCAGGTGGTGCTGTAGTCGATTCGCCGCCGCCACCACCGGCGGTGGGCAACGGTAGGAGCGATGGAGTCGGATCACCCGCTCGGTCGGCAGGCTGCTGGCCAGCCCAGTCAGGTAGGCACTCGTCGCCCCCGTGAAGGAGAAGATCGTCTGGGCGGCATCGCCCACGACGCACAGTTCCCGCTCCTGCCCCGTCCACAGCTCCAATAGGCGCATCTGCAATGGATTGACATCCTGGAACTCGTCGACGGTGAACCATCGATAGGTGCGGCGCACCTCATCGAGGGCGTCGGGCCGATCCTCGAGCACGGCCACAGTGAGCAGCAGCACATCGTCCAGGTCACGCTCACCGCGCTCGATCAGAATCTCGTCATAGCCGGCATAGACCGCGGCCAGCTGGTCGGCGGTGATGCCGTCGGGCAGTGCGTACCCAGGAGGCAGCCGGTTGCTCGCGAGGTCTGCCGCGCTGAGCCGATTGACCTTCGCCCGCTTGATTGCGTCGCCGTACTCGCGCCGCGCGGAGGGATCGGGGCGCACGCCCGCCCGAAGCAGTGCTCGATCCACCCGCGGCCCCACCGCCTCCACGATGGTCGGCGGTGCGCCGCCGACGACGCGAGGCCAGAAGTACCGCAGCTGGCGCAAGGCTGCGGAATGAAAGGTGCGCGCCTGGACGCCGTCAACGCCGAGGCGTGCCAGACGTTCGCGCAGCTCATCGGCGGCCTTCGTGGTGAAGGTCACTGCCAGCGACCCCTCCGGACGATGCGCTCCGGTCTGACAGGCGTACGCGATCCGACGGGTGATGGCGTGGGTCTTGCCGGTCCCCGCGCCAGCGAGGACGACCAGCGGCCCCTCGAGACAGCGGGCGACGGCGCGCTGCTCGTCATCGAGGCCGGCCAGCGGGTCGACATCCCACCGGCGGGCGGTGACACTCCCCGGCTGACCACGCACCCGCCGATCAGCCGCCATCCGACCATTGTTCAGCCAGATCCCCCCGCCCACCGCAGGTTGGTCCCGCGGATGGGCTTCGGCTGGTCTCCGGTTCCGGTTCGGGTGCGTGCCGCCTCAGGTCAGGTTCACCGCAACCTAGACTCCCCACATGACATCTGCCGAGGTTCCGGCCGGTGGCTCGACCTCCGGTGGCGACGCCGGCCACCCGGCGAGACTGACGATGTACTCAACGCCCTGGTGTGGGTACTGCCATCGGCTCAAGGGCCAGTTGGAGCGCGCCGGGGTCGACTTTCAGGAGGTCGACATCGAGCAGGATCCCGCGGCAGCGGAGTTCGTCGCCTCGGTGAACGGGGGCAATCAGACGGTACCCACCGTGCTGCTGCCGGATGGCCGAACCCTGACCAACCCGGCCCTTCGCGATGTTCTGTCCCACCTGTGACCCAGACCATCCGGTGTTGCGTCGCCTCGACGGCAGGGATTCCGTGAGGTCAGCACTTCCGTAACGCCCGCCGCTCCGTGACGCCACGGATTCCGTGCTTCCGGCACGCCCGTCACCTGGGTTCCCTCACTCCCGGGACCAGTCACTCCCGGGACCCGTCACTCCCGGGACCAGTCACCGGGCAGCACATGACCCACCCAGCGCTCGACGAGGTGGCGTGCGATGGACACGCGAGGAGGCAGGCGGACGTCACCGCTGGCGCAACCTTCGATCAGTTCCGCTCGGGTGAACCACCGCACATCGGCGATCTCCTCCCCATCCGGACACACGGTCGCGTCGTCGGTCCATGCGTGGTAGCCGAGCATGAGGGAGGCCGGGAAGGGCCACGGCTGGCTGCCCAGGTACTCCAGCCGCCGCGGATCACAGCGGACTCCGGCCTCCTCCTCGGCCTCGCGGACGACCGCCGCCTCGGCACTCTCCCCGGCCTCGACGAAACCGGCCAGGGCAGAGAACCAACCCGGCGCCCATTCGGCGCGCCGTCCCAGCAGTGCCCGATCATCCGGGTCGCGGACAACGACGATCACCGCCGGCTCCGTGCGGGGGTAGTGCTCGATGCCCTCGGCTGGGCAGACCCGCATCCAGCCGGCAGCCGCCGGCACCGTCGGTTCTCCACATCGAGTGCACCGGCCGTGGCCATCGTGCCAGCGGGCCAGCGCCACCGTCGTGGTCAGCAGGCCCGCATCGCGGGCATTGAGATCCGCACCGATCCCGCGGAGATCCCGCCAGGAGACCTCCTGCCCGCCAGGCCACGTCGGAGCGGCCGCAACCCCGGCGGCCAGCAGCAGCGCGATGTGGGCGGTGCCGTCCGCGTCCACGCCCAGGAGCAGTCCCACTGCACCGACGAGATCGGCGGCGTCCACGACCTCACGCAGTTGGACCGGCCGGAGCAGGGCCAGCTCAGGTGAAGGGGCGCCGCGCACCGGCGCCCGGTCTCCTCGCAGCAGCAGCACCCTCGTCCGTGGGTCGGCGAGCTTGCCGGCCAGGTCGGGATCGACAAGCCGCTCCCCGGCCGTGCGCGGAAGGGAACTGCGTGACAGCGCAAGGCCGTCAAGCAGCGGACCAGCCATATGCATGAGCCTACGCATCGGCCAGCCAGGCCTCGACCTCCTGCCAGGTCAGGTCGCCATCGCTTGGGTACTCGGCCAATGAGGGCAGGTAGACGTAGCTTGCGCGCACGCGGGCGCCAACCCCGCGCAGGTGTCGCCACGCCAGCCGGTAGAGCGCCAACTGCCGCGGATCCGCCGTACCCGGCGGCGCCGTCTTCCAATCGACGAGCGTGACCCCGTCGGCGGCGGCGAACACCGCGTCCACCCGGCCGCGGAGCACCCGACCGGCCACCACAACCTCGAAGGGCCACTCGACCTCGATAGGCGTCGCGCGCCCCCAGGCGCTGTCGCGGAAGGCATTGAATGCGGACTGTTCGGCAGCGTCATCGAGGAGGCCCTCATCGGAGGCTCCCGGCAGATCGGTGGGGTCGAAGAGGGCGCTTGCCCGGTAGTGGCCCTCAATCCGGCCATGCAGCCTTGTGCCGCGCTGCGCCTGCCGTGAGGGCACGCGCGGCAGGGGCCGGGCGGTCGCCCGACGCACCTCACGTGGATTGTCGACAAAGTGCAGGAGCGTCGTCACCCCGACAACCTCGGGCAGGGACCCGATGGCGTCGGGGGGTTCGCCACGGGAGTCCGTCTGGGCACGGGCGCGGGCCAGTACCGTCGTGATCTCCCGGTCCCAGCGGGTAAGCAGGCTCTGATCGGCGGAGCTCAGTGGCAACTCCCCGGCAGGCAACTCCCCCGCAGGCAACTCCCCCGCAGGCAGCTCCCCCGCAGGCAACTCCCCCGCGAGTCGATCGAGTCGCTGGCGGACCTCGGCAGCGACCTCGGCATGCCGCAGCCAGGCCAACGTGGGCTCCGGAGTCGGCCACGGAACCCCGTCCGACTGCGGCACCGGGTTGCTCGGCCCCGGATCAGTCACCCACGTCAGGACCGCAACGTCTGATCCGTGACCTTCCGGTCGTGGATATCGGGCGATGTTCGCCGCATCAAATAGCTTCGCCGCGTCCGATAAATAGGTGGCAGCCTGTCGCGGCTTGCTCCCGCCCCCCCAATGGTGCCCCGTCATCACCAGCTCATCGCGAGCGCGGGTGATAGCGACGTAGGCCAGACGCAGTTCCTCGTCCTGTTCATCGCCCCGACACCGCTTGGTGTCGTCGGTGAATCCCTGACTCGACCACGCCACGGGATCGGCTGCCAAGGGGCCGCCCTCGGCTCGTAGGCGTGCCGGGAGCACCTCCGGGCTGCCCGTCCACCGGGCGCGTGGGTGAGTGGATGGAAAGGAGCCCTCGCAGAGGCCCACAATGTGAACGATGGGCCACTCCAGACCCTTCGCTGAGTGCACAGTGCACAGGGCCACCGCATCGGCAGGTGCCGGAAGCTCGCACTCGATGGCGGCCCTGCTCTCACGAGCGAGCGCCAGCCAGTCCAGGAAGGCGCTCAACGACGGTGACCCATCACCGGACCGGAAGTCATCCGCCAAGCCGGTGAACGCGGCCAGCACCTGCTCACCGCGGGCACCCGAGGCACTGGGGCCGGTCGCCACCTCCAGACCCAGTCCGGTGACCTCGATGATGCGGCTGACGAGATCGCCGACCGGTTCATGGGCGTGCACGCGCAGTGCCGCCAGCTCGGCGGTGAAGGCGGCCAGGTTCTCCCGCACCCCCTCGCCGTAGGGAGCCGCCCCGGGGTCCGCGGCGGCGTCGACCAAGGACACAACCTCCAGCGCATCACTGGCAGCGGTCGCCGCGGCAAGCACCACCGACAGCGACGCATCCGCAGTGGGTCGATGGTGCGCCCCAACCAGCTCCTGCGCCCGCCGTCCGAGCAGGGCGAGATCGCGAGGACCGATCGCCCAGCGCGGACCTGCCAGCAACCGCAGTGCCGCGGGATTCGCCCCGGGATCGGCCACAACCTCGAGCATGGACACGACCTCGACAACCTCCGGCATTTCCAGCAGGCCACCGACGTGCGTCAACGCCGCGGGGACGCCGCGGGCATCGAGGGCACGCAGGACGTCGACCAATGCCCGATTCGTGCGCGCGAGCACCGCGATCGAACTCGCCGGCTGACCGCAGGCTCGTGCCCGCTCAACGGCCGCGGCGACCCGGTCGGCCACGGCGGCGACCTCATCGGGCCAGGTGAGGTAGAGCCCGAGACTCACCTGCGCCGCACGCGGGAGCACCGCCACCCCATTCTCGGGGGTGCGGGATGCCATGAGTGGCTCCCCCCCCCGCCGGAGGCGGTACTCGTGCGTGACCGCATTCGCGGTATCGACGATGAGCGGCAGGCTGCGTCGATTGACGGTCAGCTTGAAGGTGGGAGCACTACTGCCATCGGCCAGCGGGAAGTGCTCGACGAAGCACGAGAGGTTGGCCACGGACGCGGCCCGCCACTCGAAGATCGTCTGCAGCGGATCACCCACCGCGGTCACCGGGTGACCCGCGCCGAAGGCGGTGCGCAGGAAGTCCCGCTGCCCGATCGAGGTGTCCTGGTACTCATCGAGGAGCACCGCGCGATGCCGCTCACGCAGGCGCGCCACGACCTCGGGCCGAGTGTCAAGCAGCTCCCGCGCCAGGCGCACCTGATCGGAGAAGTCGATCACCCCGGCCGCGCGCTTCCACTCCCGCCAGCGCTCAACCAGGCGCACCGCGTCACCGCGCTCGCGTGCGACCGCAGCGAGGCGGTCGACCATGGCCTGCGCCGACCCGCGACCACCGGGGTGCTCGGCCGCGCGCACCTGCAAGGAAGCGCAGTCGCCGAGGACCGCTGATGCGGCCAGATTCTGCTCCGCCATCGCATCATCAAGGGCGAGGACGATCCGAGCCGCCTCCCCAAGCCGAGGTCGCAGGTGGGGGAGGTCATCGTTGACGGTGACGAGGAAGCGCCGCATGCACTGGATGCGGTCGACATCGCTGAGCAGCTGGGCGTCGGGCTCAACCCCGATGAGCAGTCCGAACTCGGCAAGCAGGTCCTTCGCGAAGCCGTGGTAGGTGCGCACCGTCGGCGAGCCCTGCTCATCCGCCTCGGTATCGATGCCGATCGCGCGCAGGTCGCGTTGGATGCGGTCGTCGAGCTCGCCCACCGCCTTGTTCGTGAAGGTCAGGCCGAGCACCTGATGCGGAGCAACAACCCCGCACCGCACCAGCCACGCCACCCGGGCAGCCATGACCGTGGTCTTGCCGGTACCTGCGCCAGCCTCAATGAGACCCGGCTCGAGGGGCGCGGTGATCGCCGTGCACTGCTCGGCGGATGGCATGAAGCCGAGGATCCCGGTGAGGACTTCGATCGGGGTCTCCGTCGTTCCCTCACCGGTCGGCGCCGCCGCTTGGGGCGGGTCCTGTGCGGTCATCGCGGGGTCGTTCATCTCACGACCGCCCGGCCCTCCGGCTGGGCAGGGCAAACAATCCGGTACGCGCAGGTACGGCAGTGGGCGTTCACCGTCGCCTGCACCTGTTCCCCGCGGACCAGCGTGAGCGCGCGGTCGAGAAGGTCGGCCAGCCACTCAGTCGAGGTCGTCCCCTGCTGCTCAACTGGCACCCCGGGAGCCGCGTCATTGCGCAGTTGGACGAGGGTGACGCTGGCGCACCGTGCCCCCGGGATCGCGGGAACCGCCCCGGCATCCACCGCGGCCCGATACAAGGCGGTCTGGATGTCCCGGCCGAGGTCTGCTCGTGAGGGGTGGACGCGGGAGGTCTTGAAGTCGATGACATGGATGGCTGTGGGATCAGCGGTGTCGACCTCAACGCGATCGAAGACTCCCCGCACCTGCACCCGTTCCGCCGGCTCACCCTCGTTCCCCATGCGGCCACCGTCATTGCCGTGCCCGCCGCGCAGGTCGACCGGGGCCAGCTCCACCGAGAACGGCAGCTCAACGCCCACGGCGCGGGTCGGGCGCGGTGACGCGACCCACGTCAGCAGGGCGGTCACGATGGCATCGAGGCTGCGTCGCTGCTGTTGACCGATCCAGCCGCCGGCGAAGCCGATGCGATCGACCACCGAGTCGATGATCTGGGTGATCTGCTCCGGCTGCGGCGCAATGAGCTCCCGGTGCAGGGCTTCGGCGAGGGCGTGGACGAGTGATCCGGTGACGGTGCTGCTGCCCCGGGTCACCTGAGCCTGCGCTTCATGGTCGAGGAACCAGCGCAGGGAGCACTCGTGGATTCCCGCCAACTGGCTGGCCGACAGTCGTAGGGGACTGGTCGGATCCCGCCACGGTGTCGAGGCCTCAACTGTGGGTCGACCACCCCACCACCGGCCGGGGTCCGCCTGCGGGATGAGTGGCTGCCCCGAGTCATCCGGCACCTGAGCGAGCAGTGCCAATCGCTCGACCGCCGCCGCACGCAGCCCGGCACTGGTGTGCACATCGGCAGCGGTCCGGCGCAGCTCCGCGATGAGGCGCCGAGCGTTGAGAGCACCGCCCGGCCGCACCTGTGCCGCCGGCAGGTGCACCCGACCGCCGACGAGGTCGGCAAGGAAGCGGGAGGCGGCCACTTCACCATCGCCACTGTCGACCGCGGTCAGCATGATCTCGTCGGTCGCCCGGGAGCAGGCGAAGCTGAACAGTCGGCGCTCGGCGGCGAGGGCACTGCCGCGGCGAACCCGCCACTCCAGTCCGAGGACATCGGCCGGATCAGGTCTGGCCGCTGTGGGCCAGACGCCGTCGATGAGATCGGCGACGATGACGAAGGGCCAGGTCCGCCCCTTCGCCCGGTGGGCGGTGAGGACGGCCACGCAGTCCGCTGCAGCACCGGCGGTGGTCAGCATGGTGCCACGCACATCGTGCAGGCGCAGGTCAGCGAGGAAGGCGGCCACGCCACTGGTGCGCAGGAGCCGCTCATCATGCCGGGCGGCCTCATCGAACAGCGCGACCAGCGCATCGCAGTCCCGATCGGCCCGGCGCCCGGCGCCCGGCGAGGTGAGGCGATCGGTCCATGCGTGGCCCGGTCCGTCACCGGCACCGTAGGCATGGCGTTGCTCCGGCGTGATCTGACCCTGCCACAGCGACCACAGGACCTCGCTCACCGATCCCCGGGCGAGGACGAGGGAGCGCGCCGTCGCACAGCAGGCAGCAGCTCGGCGCACCTGATCGGTGATCTCGATCAGGTCGGGATCCCGGAAGTCCCGAAGAACCTGCGGGTCGGTGAGCAGGCTGACGAGGGTCTGCGCGCCTGAGGGCGGCAACCCGGAGTCGACCCCGGCAGCCACGCGGAGCCCCGCGGTCTGCCCCAGATGTGCGCGCAGCCGACGCAGCAGACCGCGCAGGGCCGAGGGATCCACGGCGAATACCGGACCGGTGAGCGCTGCCCTCACCGACTCCGGCGACACCAGCCACAGTTCACCCGCGGTGGCGGTACCGGTCTGCCGGTCACCGGTCTGCCGGTCACCGGTCAGCCGGTCACCGGGCGGCATCGAACCGGCAGCGGGATCGCCGAGGATCAGGTCACACAGTGCCAGCAGGGGGGCGACGGCAGGGTCGGTTGCCAGGGCTTGGTCCTCGCCATCAGTCAGCACCGGGATGTCGAACTCGAGCAGGGCCCGTCGGATCGGGGCGAGACTTGACGTAGATCGGACGATGACCGCCATCTCCGCCCACGCCAGAGGACGCTCCGACCGTTCGTGGGCAACGTGGAGGGCGCCGGCGATCGCCTGATGCTCGGCCGTGCGCGTTGGCGATATCTCGATCACACCCGGCGCCACCGACGCCGCCGCGCGTGGCCGGGACGGGTCGGGGTGCAGCACCCCGACCAGTTCGGCAGGCAGTGGTTGTGCGGGCGGGAGGGTGATCACCACCCCGGGGGTGCCGGCGACGGTGAAGTCATCGGGAAAGGTGCGCACGCGATCCGGATTGGCACCTCGGAACTCGAAGATCGCATGCGCAGGGTCCGCGAAGGCGCGCAGTCTCACTCCCGCTCCCGTGAGGCGTCGCAGCAGACGCACCCCGGCGTCGTCGAACTCCTCGAAGGCGCTGACGAGGACGGTCTCGGGCAACCAGCCGGCTGCCCGATGCGCGGTGCCTGCGGTCGCCTCGGCGATGATCGCGGCGGCCTCCGCCAACAGGTCGGAGTAGTCGATGACCCCGCGCTGGGCCTGGCTGTCGGCGTACTCCCGGGCGAACTCGATGAGCGCTTGCCGCTGCCGGTGGACCCGCCGTCCCGGCACGTCGGTGCGGTTGTCGAACTCAGCGAGGAACTCGGCCACCGACACCCCGCGCGTGATCAGGGCGGTGGTCGCATCCCGGATCGCACGGGCCATCCCCCGCGTTCTCATCGCCTCCCCGAAGTCCACCGGCCAGCCCAGGTGGCCATCGGCCAGTCGCCCGCGCAGCAACTCCCGGATGGCCGCCTCCTGCTCCGGCCCGCTGAGGATCCGGACCGGACCTGCCGCACTCGCCCCGGGACCGGCGGGCTGGGAGATGCGCTCCCGTCGCACGACGGTGAACGCCCAGCCATGCGGGGTTGCAACGACCGGGGGCACCGCACCCGTCGGCAGTTGATCGACGATGGCGGCACGCACCGTGTGGACGGCACGACGATCCGGCATGAGGACCACCACCCCCGGGCGGGCAGTGCCGGCCGGACCGGGGACAGCCACCGCCGACTGCAGGCGCACAGCCAGATCAACAAGGACGCGGGTGCCATCGCGCCCGGGCTGACAGCGGATGAGCACGGCCGGGTCGGTACCGCTGAGCCGCTCGACCAACCGCCGATCCACACCCGGGGCGCCGCCCACGCTGCTGGCGGCGCTGGCGGCGATGTTCATGGGCACAGCCCACCATGCGGGACCGACATGACCGGCAGCGGCCTGCCCGATGGGGATGATGGCACCCTTGGGGGGTGACGGTGGCCCCTCCCAGTGCGGCCTCCGACGCCCCCGTCCGGATCGAGGACGACCTGCCGCGCCACCGCGTGCGTCGCCCCACGGATCCCCTGCGGCTGCTGATCGCCCTGATGCTCACCGGCACCGCGATCGGCATCGGCGTACTCGCGACCCGCACATCGGAAGGACTCGATCGGGATGTGGCCAGTGCCACCCGCGAGCTGCCCAGCCTGATCGTGCTGGCACTGAATGTGGTCGGGGCCGGGGCCGTGTTCCTGCTGCCTGCCGGAATCGCGGTGGTACTCGTACTGCGCCGGCGGACCAGTCAGCTGTTTGAATCCCTCCTCGGGGCGCTGCTTGCGGCCGGCGCAACGGTGGGCGTGGGGCTGCTCATCGCGGAGGTCGGCTCGACGCGGCTTGCCCTCGCGCTCACCGGCGCTCCCGGCGTCGAGGTCACCACCGCCATCAATCCGCTGCTGGCCGCCCTCGTCGCCTTCATCACCGTGTCACGCATGATCGAACTTCCCCCCTGGAATGCGATCAGCGTCCTCACCGTCCTTGCCCTGGGTGGGGCCATCCTCGTTGCCGGGGGGACCAGCGTCCTCGCCGTCATCGCAGCAATCTCATTGGGGTGGGCCGCCGGCCTGATCATCCGCTATGCCCTGGGCACCCCGTCGACGATGCCCAGTGCCGAGGCGATCGTTGCCACCCTCCGCGCGGCCGGTGTGGCCGTGTTCGAGATCACCGCCCTAGCAGTCATCCCCGAGGGGCGCCGCTACCTCGCACGCAGCCCCGGGGGCGATGTCGATGTCACGGTGCTGGATCGGGAGCGGGAGGGAGCAGGCCTGGGCGCAACGGTGACCAGCCTGCATCTGCGCACTGAACGGCCCAGTCGGTTCGGAGTGCGTCGGCGGCTGGAGCATGACACGGCGCTGCTGCTCACAGCAACTGCTGCCGGGGCCCGGGTGCCGATGCTGCGGGCCGCGCGCGAGTGCGGGCCGGAAGCGGCGGTGATCGCCCAGGAACGATGTCCCGGTCGACGCCTCGACACCCTCGTCAACGCCGCTGGACGACTGCCCCCGGGACTCGCCGATCCCGTCGTCGTCGACGTCCTCACCCAGGTGATGGCCCTGCAGCGGGCGGGCATCGCCCACCGGTCCATCACGGCCCATCACCTGCTGCTGGCGGACCCGCCCGTGGGCCCCGGGGCTGAACCACCGTCGGGCACCCCGCCGGACTCCGGGGCTGAACCACCGTCGGGCACCCCGCCGGACCCGGCCGCCGAGGGCGCCCCCCGGGTGGTCCTGCTCGCCGTGCAGGGGGGTGTCCTGGCCGCCAGCGACCTCACCCTGCGCCTTGATCTGGCGGAGGCGCTGATCACGGTCTCGGCACTGGCCGGCGCCAGCAGGGCGGTCCAACTCGCCCATCAGGTTTGCGGGGAGGCAGCGCTGCTGCGAGCACTGCCGGCACTCCAGCCGGTGGCGATGTCCGCGGTGACGCGTCGACTCCTGCGCCGGGAGACGGCACTTCTCGGCGAACTGCGGACCGCCCTCACCGAGCTGGTGCAGGTCACCGAGGTGCCCACGCTGAACCTGCAGCGCATCCGGCCGCGCACTGTCATCGCATTGGGGCTGTCCGCGATTGCCCTGTACGTGCTCGTCCCGCAGTTGACTCGGATCGACCTAGGTCAGATCGTCGCGAACGCCCGTCCGGAATGGGCACTGATCGCATTGGCTTTCTCCGCCCTCACCTACGTCGCCGCCACCACGTGCCTGCTCGCCTTCGTCCCGACCACGGTCAACTACCTGCGGGCGCTGCTGGTGCAGTTCGCGGCATCGTTCATTGTGCTGTTCAGTCCGCCGACAGTGGGAACGGTGGCGATCAATGTCCGCTTCCTCCAACGCTCGACGATCCCCGCGCCGGTCGCCGGTCTCACCGTCGTCATCAGCCAGCTGATGAGCTTCCTCAGTCATGTCCTGCTGCTCAGCGCGGTACTGCTGGTTGCGGGAACGCAGGCCGAGCTGAGTGTGCGGCCTCCCCGGTTCGCGCTGGTCGCGGTGGCCGCCGGACTGATCGGCGTTGGCGTCGTCGCGACCCTGTCCCCAGTGCGCCGGTGGACCCTCACACGTGTTCGGCCGGTGTTCGCGCAGATCGGGCCGGCGCTGGCGGCCATCGCCGGCAACCCGCGCCGTCTGCTGATCGGGCTGTCCGGCGGTCTCGCCCTCAACATCTGCTACATCGGAGCCCTCTACGCCAGCGTCCTGGCCTTCGACGGCCCCCTCAACCTCACTGCCGTGGCCTTCGTCTACCTCGCCGGGATGGTGCTCGGCCAGCTTGTGCCGACCCCGGGCGGCCTTGGTGCGGTTGAGGCGGCCCTGGCCGCCGGCCTCACCGCAGTTGGCTTGGACGGGGCGACGGCGATCTCCTCAGTGCTGCTGTTCCGGCTGGTGACATTCTGGATTCCGATCCTGCCGGGCTGGGCGTCCTTCCTATGGCTGCAGCGTCGGGCAGCCATCTGACCTGCCAGCCGTCCGCTGCACCGCCCTCAGGCGGGGCCCATTATCATGTGCGGCCGTGGCCCCGACCGCCCCGTCACCGGCGCCCGTCGCAGGCGCGCCACCGGGCGGGGGTGCTGGCACGCTCGCTGCAACCGACGCCTCCCACCGATCATGGCCCTCTCAGCGGCTGATCTTCTGGACTCTCTTCATCCCCACCGCCCTCGGGGCCTACCTGCTGACGACACTTGGCACCCTCAACCCGCTGTTCCATCCCTCGCGCAATGACCTGGGAACTCGGTTCTTCCGAGCCCAGCTCGAGGCGATGCTGGCGGGGCGCCTGGACGTCACCGCCAGCGACCTCTTCGGGGAATGCTTCATCATCGATGACCGCTGCTACGGGTACTTCGGGCTGACCCCGAGCCTGCTGCGGTTGCCGGTCCTCCTCATTGCTGGTGGCGACGCGGGAAACGGCTGGTCCCACCTGTTCACGTTCATGGCGATGCTCATCGGTGTCATCGCAGCCATGGGACTCGTTCGTGCAGCTGCGGCGTGGACGAGCCAGCGGCCACCCGCGCACCTTGCTCGCTGGCCGCTGACCGTGGGCTACCTGATCGTTGGTCCGGGTGCACTGCTGTTCCTGCTCGGCCGCAGTGCGGTCTACGAGGAGGCGCTGGCCTGGGGTGCGGCGTTGACGATCGCCGCGACGTGGGCAGTGGTTGCATGGCTGCGGACGGGGGGCATCACACCCCTGGTGCTGCTGCTCATGCTGAGCCTGCTGGCAGCAAATGCACGAGTCGGGTTTGCCCTGACCGCCACCGCCCTCGGTCTCCTGGTTGCGCTTCTCGCCTGGCATCGCAGGTCGGGCACTGTGGCAATCGGGCTGGCCGCTGGCACCGCGACCCTGCCCCTCATCAGTGCGCTGGCGGTCAACTGGCTGAAGTTCGCCGCCCTCCTGCCTGATCTGAGCCGGCTTGAGGGGCTGCGCAATGCGTCCTTCGACCTGGCCGCGTTGGAGCGCACGGGCTTCGCCTACACATCAGCCGGCTACATTCCCACCAAGGCCTTTGCGCTTCTGCGACCTTGGGGGCTGCAGGTGGATACGAGCAGCGGGCTTCCGCAACCGGCATTCCCTGAGGCGCTGATCTACCTTCCTGGCACCGTCCCTGGCGGAATCGCCTATGCCCCCACTCCGAGCCTGCTCGTCCTGACCCCGTTGGCAGTCGGACTCAGCCTGGCAGTGCTCATTCGGGGTGTGGGCCTGCTGGGGCTGCTCCGCTCCCGCGCGACGCCGACGCTCGACGACATCACCCGCCGAGCGGTGTCCATCACACTGATCTCGGCCCTGCTCGTCACCGCCACCGCCGCCGCATGGGGAGCATCGCTGACCTTCTACTCGCTGACCCCCAGGTACCTCGTGGATGCATGGCCCATGCTCGCGTGCGGGACGGCACTGGGTGTGGTGGTACTCGATCACTGGCGACGGCGCTTCGCGCCAGCCGGGCGGGTCGCCCTGACCGGTGCTGCGACAGCGCTCGCGACGTACTCAATCACCCTCGTGTGGTGGGGCGCACTAGGTGGCGCACTTCCGCTGTCCAGCCCGCTTGACTCGTGGCTGCCGAGCTCGGCAGTGCAGCGGTTCATCTGCCCCCAGCCGGCCGCCTGGCGGCCCGGGGGCGTGGACGGCCTCACTCGCGAGTGCGCTGAACTAGCCGAGGACCGACAGGGGCTGGATGCTGGTGCACTGGTGGCGGCCGCCGGATCAGCGAACACCGCTGTGCGCACCTTCGCCGCGATCAGGGCAAGTGACCCGTCAGTCCTCACCGCTCTGGCAGGCGATGAGTTCGAGGCGGTCCGCCTCGCGGCCGCCGCCAACACTTCCCTGCCGGTGGCGGTGCAGCCCACGCTTGCCACAGACACCCCCGAGATCGCCTTGGCGCTGGCCGCCAACACATCGGCCGCGCCGGCGGTTCTCGACGCCTTCGCCGAGAGCGCTGTGGCACAGCTTCGACTCGCGGTTGCCGGCAACCCCTCCCTGAATCCAATGACCTTGCGTGTGCTCGCCAGTGATGACAACGGCAAAGTGCGCCTGGCGGTGGCACAGAACACTCGGACGCCCGCTGCCGCCCTGCGCATCCTGGCCTCCGACGAGATCCCCGAGACTGCTGATATCGCGCGCGCCCGGCTGGCTGCGGGCACCTACAACGAGTGACCGCCCTCAGGCGGGCTCAGGGATGGTGCGAACCTCCACCTGCCACCCGGTGACGGCCGCGATCGCCGCAACCAGCGCCGCTCGATGATCCCGGCGGCCGCCGAGCGGAAAGCTCACACCGGGCGCGAAACGCACCTGATCGGAGAAGTCGAGGGTCACCACGGGTAGCGCCACGCCGGCCAGTCGCGCATCGTGGTATACCAGCCATGCAGTGCGGCTGGTTCGCTCGAGTTCGTCCAGCACCGTCGTCCAGTTGGCCTTGAGCGCCGCCAGCGTGATCTCGGCGCCGGGCAGTCCGGACGCTGGATCGTCCCCCCCAATGGGTGCGGGCTCACCGACAGCGGGCTGATTCATCGTCGTCACGCGGGCGCAAGGGATCGGCAAGGTCGGCTACGGCTAGTAGACCGGCTTGTCCGGCTCGATCTGTCGCACCCAGGAGAGCACCCCACCACCGACATGGACAGCATCGTCGAACCCCTCCCGGGCGAGCAGGGCCAGCACCTCCGCTGAGCGACCGCCACCCTTGCAGTAGAGGACCACTTGTGGGCTGCGCGGGAGCGTGCGCACCGCATCCCCGACGAAGAATGCCCCCTTGGGGATGTTGATGGAGCCGGGGATGCTCACGATCTCGTGCTCTGCGGGCTCCCGAACATCGATGAGTTGAATCGGCTCGGACCCGGCGAGCAGCCCCTGCAGCTGCTGAGCGCTGATGGTGCGGTCGCGGGCCGCTGCGGCAGCCTCCTCGCTGAGCGTGCCGCAGAAGGCCTCGTAGTCGACCAGTTCGCGCACCGTCGGTTCCGGACCGCACACTGCACACTGGGGGTCCTTGCGAATGTTGAGGGTGCGAAAACGTGGCTCGGTCGCGTCGTAGGTGAGCAGGCGGCCCACCAGCGGCTCGCCTATCCCAGTAAGCACCTTGATCGCCTCGGTCGCCTGCAGGCTGCCGATCGTTCCTGCGAGTACGCCCAGCACTCCCCCTTCCGCACATGAGGGCACCATGCCCTGCGGTGGGGGCTCGGGGTACAGGCATCGGTAGCAGGGACCACGTTCAGACCAGAAGACGCTCACCTGGCCGTCGAATCGGTAGATCGATCCCCAGACGTACGGCTTGCCGAGCAGGACGGCCGCATCGTTGACCAGGTACCGGGTGGCGAAGTTGTCGGTGCCGTCGACGATGAGGTCGTAGTCGGCGAACAGGGTGAGCGCGTTCTCCGAATCCAGCCGAACCCGATGCTGGACGACGGTCACCAGCGGATTGATCTGTCCAAGGCGCTCAGCAGCACTGAGCGCCTTGGGTCGTCCAATGTCGTCCTGGCCGTGGACGATCTGGCGCTGCAGGTTCGACTCGTCAACCGTGTCGAAGTCGACGATGCCGAGGGTGCCGACACCGGCGGCCGCCAGGTACATGAGCACCGGTGAGCCGAGACCGCCGGCACCGATGCACAGCACCCGGGAACTGGCGAGGCGGCGCTGACCATCGATGCCCAACTCCGGGATGATGACGTGCCGGCTGTAACGCATGACCTCAGCGCGACCAAGGGGCGGGCCCGGTGCCACCAGCGGCATGTGCGCCGGTCCGCTCATGACAGCCCCCGACCGTTGACGGTGAAGGCCGTCGACCCGGCACTGCCGGTCACAGTGACCGTCGCCGCGGTTGCCGTTCCCGGAACACACGAGACGGTTGCGCGGCCGGGAGCGATGACGCTGACGACGTCCTTGCCGACGGTGTCGATCCGGATGGACCGGGCCAGTGAGCGCCAGCCGGTGGCGATGTCCACCTCAGTGAACTGCTGGCCGATGGGGGTGCAGGTGAGGGCGTCGAACTGCACGATCGTGACCGTGGGTCGGCCGGTGAGGACCGTCGTCCCGGGCCCGGGCACCTCGGCGCCGAGCCCCGGGGCAACATGCCACGGCACGCGCACCGAACCACGCTCGACGGTGTCCCGGGTGACGAGCACCTTCGAGGGGCTGTCGGCGAGGAGGAAGCGGGTGCGGGTGACGCCATAGGCCTTGTCCGTCAGCGTGAGGGTTGTGCGGGTCGGCGTGATGACCGGGTTGGACAGGGTTGCAACGCTCTTGGCATCGGGGGTCTGGCCAACGACGGCGGGTGAGTTGTGAGCGGCAGCGCTGAGCAGCCGGGTGCGAAGCGCTCCCGCGTCGAATCCGGCGTGGCCCGAGTCGACCAGTGCCCGGCCGCCGTCCACGTAATGGGTCACCGAGAGGTGGTCGAAGTGACCGTGCTTGATGCGGGACGGACCGTACCGAGCAGTCCAGTACAGGGCGTTCGGGTCATCCCATGCCGACCGGCCGAAGGCCCAGCCTGCGTTGTAGACGGTGGTGAGGTTCTGGCCGGGCATGGTGAGCACCCCACGGAGGTCGGCGTAGGTGTCACCGATGGGGGCGAGCAGCCCATCGGGCTGCGTCGACTGCTGGTTGAAGGCGAGCAGTCGGCCGAGGGCATCGCGGATCTGCGTGACGGTCTCCGCCATCGCCAGCCCGTCGGCGCACCCGGTGACCGCATCCACCGCGGTATTCCACTTGCGAGTGTTGTAGAGCGCGTACCACGCGGACTGCTCATTGTTGGCCCCCTGCTCATCGACAACCGCGGCGATCTCGGAGCGGACCCTCCCCCAGGCCGAGTCGATCCAGTCCAGTCGGCCGCGGGCGCACCCCACATGCATGACCGCGAGGTTCTGCATCAGGCCGTGATTGTGGTTTGTTCGATAGTTGGACGGGGTGAGGTGCCAGGCGACATGGCGCTGCAGTTGCGCGTCCAGATCGACGGGGAACTCCATCTTCCCCTGCAGGGCGTGGGCAAGACAGGCGTAGGTGCTCAGCCGGAGGGCAGCCGGGTGCGGGCGCCACGCCTCGCGCGCAATCGCGGGGTTGGCTGCCGTGTCGTTGATGTGGTCGCGCATGACAGCAAGGGCGATCTCGAGTGAGCGCTCATTGCCGGTCTTGCGGTAGTTCTCGATCAGGCCACGCACCCACACCAGCCCATGCAGCTGGATCAGCCAACTGGGGTTGGACTGAGGGTTGGCGGTCCAGTCGATGTCGGTGGTGCCGATCGCGATCGGGGACTTCGACACCGGGTCGATGACCACGCCACTGCGCCACTGGTCGATCGTCCCCATGCCCGAGGCAGCCTTGCAGGCATCGGGACGGTCCACCGCCGCTGCCCCCGGGGAGGCCAGGCCCGTCGCGACCAGCGCGGCTGCCGCGAGAATCAGCGGCCATCGCATGATCGGGTGCCCCCATCGGCGGCTCGACCTCCGAGCGTGGACGCCCCCGGGTGGGATGCCCACGCTCACGCTGCAGCCGATGTGGGCAACGCGCCGGACACCTGAGCGGGGGGCCTTACCCCCGACTCCCGCAGGAAGCCGTGCCATAGGCGCGCAACCCGCTCCGGATGCTCGAGCTGGGCAACGTGAGCGGCGTCCACCATCACAACGGAATGGACCTCCGCGAAGGACCGCGTTGCCCGCCGCACGGTCGCGGCGTTGACCAGCGGATCCCGCCGGCCGTAGATCAGCAGCGTCGGCGCCGCCACGCGCTCGGCCAGCCGCCAGGGATCGGCCGCACCGCGCGCCAGCAGTGTATGAACGAGCGTGCGGGCGCTCAGCGCCATCGCGGCGACGGCGGATGGGCGATCGGCCTCGATCGCCTCCTGATGGGCGTCGTCGATCACCGCGGGACGGGCGGAAGCGGGGTCGGCGAGGCTCACCGCCAGGCTGCGCCGCGCTCTCAGGGCCGCAGGCATTCGCAGGTACTGGGCGGTTGCGGCCTCACCGAAGCCGGGGAGGGCCGTGAATGCCAGCGGCAGGGTGGCGGCCTGTGGCCATGTCTCCGGCATGGCGGGTGCCAACAGGGTCAGCGAGGAGATGAGGTCCCTGCGCTCGGCGGCAACCCGCAGGGCGATCTGGCCGCCGAGGCTGTTGCCGAACAGGTGCACGCGACGGGCGGATGCCGGGCGCCCGGTGCGGTCGGCCGCTGCCCCACCTCCGCCGGCGGTGAGGGCCCAGTCGATCAGGTCGATGACCCGTTCAGCCTGCGTCGCGGGGCGGTAGTCCCCGTCCGCCGGCGGTGGGGACTGGCCGAATCCGGGCAGGTCAGGGACGAGCACGAACGCGCCGTCAGCGAGTGTGAGCGCCAGATCCGTCCAGTTTCGGCCTGACCCACCGAGCCCGTGGAGCATGACGATGAGGTCCTCGGCGTCACCGAGCGACGACTCAGCCGTGCCAGCCGACCCGGGACCAGCCGCGCCGGGACCAGCCGCGCCGGGACCAGCCGCGCCGGGACCAGCCGACCGGATGAAAAACGTCTGGCGGCCACTGCGGATGCGCTCCCCATCCCACCGATCAATCACCCGCCCATCGTAAGCCGCTTGGCACCCAAACGGCGCGGCCTCCGCTCCCGGGGCGAAGGCTCATCCGGCGGGGTGTGAGCGGCGGACGAGTAGGGTCACGGAATGGTGGCGGTGGAGGTGGCGGCGGGAACCCCGCTCAGCCCGCGTCAGGAGCGACGATTGCTCCTGCTGGAGGCCGCCCGGCGCGTATTCGTCGCCCGCGGCTTCCATGCAACCTCCATGGACGAGATTGCTGAGGCCGCCGGAGTGTCCAAGCCGGTGGTCTACCAGCACTTCCCCGGTAAGCTCGAGCTCTACCTTGACCTGCTCGATGATGGGTGCGCCAGCCTGCTGGCCGCGGTGCGGGATGCGCTGGCGAGCACGTCAGACAACCGCACGCGAGTCCAGCGCACCTACGAGGCCTACTTCTCCTTCATCTGCGCGCCCGAAGAGACCTACCGGCTCGTCTTCGAAAGTGACCTCGGCCATGAGCGTGAGGTCGCCCGACGGGTTGAGCAGACCAATGAGGCCGCCGCCGCTCTCGTCGCCGAGGTGATCGCGGCCGACACCGCACTCTCGGCCCAGGAGGCGCACCTACTCGGCTGGGCACTCACCGGCGCAATGCAGACCGCCGCCCGCCGATGGCTGCGTGAGGGGTCCGGGGTGGCCGGTGAGGACGCGGTGCGGCTGCTCTCCGCCCTCGCTTGGCGAGGCATCTCCGACTTCCCCCTGAGCCACCCCCCGGAGTAGGCGCCCGGAGCGCGGAGCCCCCGGGCGCGGTCGCGGGCGGGTCGAGACCGGCGGGGCGACATACTCTGCGGGTCGCCGAGCGCTGCCGGCATGCCGAGCACTGCCGGCACACAGTGAAGAACACGAGGGAGGACGACAGTGGAGGTCAGGATCGGGGTTGCGCACGTTCCCCGCGAGGTTGTTGTCGAGGTGACCATCTCACCCGATGAGGTGACGGCGCTCATCACCGCTGCCCTGGCGCAGTCCGGTGGACTGCTCATCCTCACCGACGACAAGGGCCGCACCATCGTGGTTCCGGGCGCGGCAGTGGGGTACGTCGAGATGGGGCCACCGAGTGCCCGCCGAGTGGGGTTCGCCGGCTAGGCAGCGCCGATCCGGCGGGTCGGACTGCTTGGTTGGGACTTCGCGTTGTTGCCGGGCAGGATCGGGCTCTGCTACGGATCCAGTCCCAGGGCACGCATGCGATGGGCGTGGCGCCCTTGAATTGCGTAGAGCACCCCGCTCATCCGGGTCAAGGCGGCGGCTATCGGGACATCCGGTTCAAGGACAAGTCCACTGAGGCCCTCGCGTGCTGCCAACACCTGCTGGGCCTGGCTGAGCGCCTCACCGAGGATGCGTCGGCCCCATAGAGCGAGCCGCCCGGCGCGCTGCGGCTCCTCGGCGATCGCCTCCGACACCCGCGCGAGGATGTACCCCTCAACGTCATCCGTCCGGCTCACCTCAGCGATCAGGGCCAGCGTGGCGTCATCGAGGTGGGCGCCGATCTCGCGGTAGAAGTCCCCGACCAGACCCTCGCCCACGTAGACCTTCACCAGCCCCTCCCACCAGTCGGCGGGACGGGTGAGGCGGTGGAAATCCGACAACGGCCCAAGGAATGGCTCCATCGCCTCGGCGACCTGGACCCCTCGCTCCGCCAGGGCGTTGGTGAGCAGGTCGAAGTTGACGAGCTCGCGGGCCGCATGCCGGGCAAGGGCGACGCGATCGGCCAGCCGGGGCGCGAGGCCAGCATCTGCCGCCCGCTGCTCGAAGGCGAGCAGCTCCCCGCAGGCGAGCAGCCCCAGTAGATCGACGATCCCGGCCTCGGTTGCCCCATGGCGCCGCTGGTCGTCGTCCAGACTCGCCATTGCGGCACCCTATTGGGGCGGCCACGGCCAGGCGGCAACCGTCGGCACGATGCGAGTGCCCCCCAGTGGGCGAACCGCACCAGCTGTCCCAGGTCGCCACTACAGTGGAGACACATCAAACATGGGAGCCCCTACTGACCCCCCCTTCCTTCGCCTCATTGGGCGTCCGGGTCGAGACGATCACCGCATTGGCGGCGGTGGGCATCATCGATCCGTTTCCGATTCAGGAACTCACCATCCCGCTGGCTCTCGCCGGTCGCGACATCATCGGGCAGGCCAAGACCGGCACTGGCAAGACGCTTGGCTTTGCGATACCGATCGTGCAGTCCTGTCGCACCGCGACCGAAGCTGCCGACCCAGCCGCAGCCCAGGCTGCGGGAATTGACCGCCGGCCGCAGGCCCTCGTCATCGTCCCCACCCGCGAACTCGCACTGCAGGTCGCAAGCGACATCACGGTCGCGGGTCGCACCCGTGGCGTCGAGGTGCTCGCGGTCTTTGGCGGCCGGGCCTATGAGCCGCAGGTGGCAGCGCTCAGGGAGGGCGTCCAGGTTGTCGTCGGCACTCCCGGGCGCCTGCTCGATCTGCACCGTCAACGCCACCTAGACCTGAGCGGGGTCGGCATCCTCGTCCTCGATGAAGCCGATGAGATGCTCGACATGGGTTTCCTGCCCGACGTGGAGTCGCTCATCTCGGCATGCCCGCCGGGGCGCCAGAGCCTGCTCTTCTCAGCCACGATGCCCGGGACCATCGTGTCCCTGGCGCGTCGGTTCATGGACAACCCCACCCACATCCGCGCCACCGATCCATCGGATTCCACAGCGGTGGTCGACACCGTGGAGCAGCACGTGTGGCGGGTTCACCCGATGGACAAGATCGCTCTGCTGGCACGGATCCTGCAGGCGAGGGGCCGTGGCCGCACGCTCGTCTTCAGTCGCACCAAGCGCCGGGCCCAGCGAGTGTGCGAGGACCTGGCCGAACTCGGGTTCGCGGTGTCGACGATCCACGGTGACCTGGCCCAGCAGGCGCGGGAGAAGGCGCTGCAGTCATTCCGGGAGGGCCGCATCGACGTGCTCACCGCAACCGACGTCGCCGCACGCGGCATCGACATCGAGGCGGTCACCCACGTCGTGAACTACGAATGCCCCGAGGACGACAAGGCCTACGTCCATCGGGTCGGCCGGACCGGGCGGGCCGGCGCCTCCGGGGTCGCGGTGACCTTTGTCGACTGGGAGGACCTCCACCGCTGGGGCATGATCAACCGGACGCTCGGACTGCCATTCGTTGATCCCGTGGAGACGTACTCCACGAGCGAGCATGTCTTCACGGGTCTGGGGATCGACCCGGGGGTGAGCACTCGGGTCGGGCCGAGTCGGACTGGGTCGGTTGAGCGCGTGAAGGACAGCGCAGGAAAGAAGCGCGGTGAGGGTGGCAAGGGCGCAGCCGGGCGAAGCAAGGACGGCGCAGACAAGCCCCCGCGCGACAAGAGCACCCGGGACAAGCATCCCCGCGACAAGCCCCCCCGCGAGAAGGGCACCGGTCCGGGCGGTCGCGCCGTTGCCTCCGACACCGATGGCCGGGCAGCATCGGGGACAGCCATGCCCCCGGCGCAACGCCCCAAGCGTCGACGACGTCGAGTGCGGACAGCCGATGACGAAGGCGCTGGGTGAGCACACCCCCATTCCTGGAAGTTCCGCCGGCGGTGACGGCAATGGCGTGGCGCACCCGACGGGGTGAGCACGCTGTCCTGCACACGCCCGTACCCGCCCGCGCATGGGCCGTCCTGGTGCCGGGATTCACCGGCAGCAAGGAGGACTTCATCGCCCTCTACCAGCCCCTGTTCGACGCAGGGATGGGTGTGATCGGCTTTGACCAGCGCGGTCAGTACCAGAGCCCCGGCAGCGCCGAACCCGATGACTACCGACTGACTTCGCTGGCCGAGGACTTGCGAGCGCTCATCGACGAGGCCCACCATCGCTTGGGTTGCACCGAGCCACCCCACCTGCTCGGCCACTCCCTCGGCGGCCTGGTCTGCCAAATGGCGGTGGCCGGGGGATTGGCGGTCTCCTCCCTGGTTCTGCTGTGCAGTGGACCAGGGGCGCTGCCGCCGGCTCGCCGCGGGCGCCTCGCCGACCTGCAGGCCGCCCTGCCCGACACCGACCTCGCCACACTGTGGGAGCTGAAGCGCGCAGGGGAACGAGCACCGGGGGCGGCCGAACCACCTCCGGCCATCGCTGCGTTCCTGGCGCGGCGCTGGTGCGCGAACGACCCGATCGGCATGCGCGCCATGGCGGAGATCCTCTGCACCTGCTCCGACCTCACCGATGACCTCGCCGCGGTGGTGTCAGCTGCGGACCTGCCGGTCGCAGTGATCTGGGGTGCTCAGGACGACGCCTGGCCGGTCGCCAGCCAGGCGCAGTTGGCACGCCGGCTGGGTGCTTCCGCGACGTGCCTGCCCACGGCCGGGCACTCCCCCAATACCGAGGCACCCGCAGCGCTCGTCACGGCACTGCGCGAGACCTGGCCACTGCGCTGATGGCCGTGGCAGGTGGACGTGAGCCGTCCGATCGCCACCGGAACGGCGATGGCCAGCAGGTTTGGCTGCCGGCGGTCGGCGGCGTGCTCGTGGTCGACGGAGCAATCGCCCTGGTGCGCCGGGGCAATGCACCCGCCCGTGGGCTGTGGTCACTGCCGGGCGGACGGGTTGAGGCTGACGAGGATCCGGCCGCCGCCGTTGTCCGCGAGATGGCCGAGGAGACCGGGATGATGGTGGTGGTGCGGCACCTGCTTGATGTCATCCAGATACCCGCTGCGGTCCCCCTGCGTCCTGGCGATCCAGACGAATGCGTCGCCGGCTACGCGATCCACGAGTTCCTACTCGCCCCCGCCGGCCCGCTAGGCGGGCTGCGCGCGAGCAGTGATGCCATCGACGCCGGCTGGTTCACCCAGCCCGAGCTCACCACCCTCGACACCACCGCCGGGCTACGGGAGCATCTGCGCCGTTGGCAGGTGTGGGGCTGACACCGCGGTCGCCCTGCGGGCGCTGGTGGACGGGGCCGGCAGGGTATTGACGAAGTGACGAGAGACAAGCCCACGGAGGATGAATGCACCGGCACACTGCTGTGTTGGCCCTTGGCGTCGCCCTGGTGTGCGGCCCAGCCGGGGTGGGCGGCGCCGCCGCCCTCCCGCTGGGTTCATTCAGCCAGCTGCATCCGGTTGTGCAGCAGCCGGAGCCCCCTGGCTTCGGGGTCTTCTACGTCAATGGGGTGAAGCGAACCTCCAACTGGTCGGACATCGGACATCTACCTCACCACGCCCGACCTTCGCCAAGGCTGGGCGCAGCAGCTCTATGACTCCGGTTATCCCGTGTACGTCGTCTCCCCGCCTGATCGCGGCGAGTCCATGCCGGTCGATCAGCTCAACAAGTGCCTCGCAGGTGCCGCACCTCCGAAGGACTGCCGTGGCACGAACCGGCGGTCCTACTACGGGCAACTTGGCCGGGCGACCCTTGAGGATGCGTGGCCAACCTGGCGGTTCGGCCCGAGATTCGGTACGCCCTACCCGGACTCCCAGTTCCCCTCACTGCCCCTCAAGGAGAACTACGTTCAGCAATTCGGCGCGTCCTTCGTTCCCTACCTAGGCACCAGCGACATCGCCATGGTCGACAACGTGGTCATGAACGACCTCACTGCGGCATCGCTGAAGGCGCTGCTGGTGAGGATTGGCCCATCAGTGATCGTCCTGCACTCTGCCGCAGGCACTGCCGGCTTCGCCGTCGCCGAGTCCGATCCGGCTCTGGTCAAGGCGATCGTGGCCATCGAAACCACCAAGTGCCCCAAGGCTGCGCCAAGCGGGCTGCCGCCACTTGCGAAGACACCCTTCATCGGAGTCTGGGGGGATCACATCACGCAGCAGAGCCCGGGCGGCCATTGGGACCGCCGGGAGAGCTGTGAGCAGATGGCAGCGGCAATCACCCGGGTTGGACGTGCTCCGGCCACCGTGGTGTCCCTGCCCGAGAGCGGAATCCGCGGAAACTCGCACATGATGATGCAGGACAGGAACAATGCTCAGATCCTGCGCATCATCACCCAATGGCTGACGGCGAACGGTATCTCGACGGGCACAGGTAACTCGGGCTGACACCCATGTCGTGAGGCAGCCGCCGGCGGACTGGCGTCAGGGTGTGCGGGGAGCTGGCGGCGGGGTGAACTGGGCAGTGCGCACCAGTCCGGCCGCGCGCCCCTTGCCCGCGATGACCCGGGCCATCTTCCGGCTTGCCTCATCGATCATCTCCGCACCGAACATGGCGGCACCGCGCCTGCCGCCGGCGGTGGATGTGTGGTAGTCGTACGCATCCAGGATGAGGCACGCTCGGTCGTAGTCGCCCTGATCAGGGGAGAAGATCCCGTTCACCACGTCGATCTGATCGGGGTGCAGCACCCATTTGCCATCGAAGCCAAGTGCGGCACTGCGCTCGGCAACGTGGCGCAGCCCGTCCTGGTCGCGCACTTGCAGGTACGGCCCGTCAATGGCCTGACAGCCGTGGGCCCGTGCAGCGATGAGGATCCGCGACAGTGGGTAGTGGTAGGCATCGCCCTCGCGGTAGCCGGGCGGCTGCTCGCCGACAACGAGTGAACGCATATTGATGCTCGCCATGAAGTCGGCCGGACCGAAGGCGATCGCGGCAATGCGCCCGCTGGCGGCAGCGATGGCATCGACGGCGGCCAATCCGGCTGCATCCTCGATCTGCACCTCGATCAGGATGCGACCGGGGACCAAACCGATGGCGGACTCGATCTGCGTCAGCAGCAGATCGCACCAGTGAACGTGGTCGGGGGAGGACACCTTCGGCAGGATGATGGCGTCGAGTTGATCGCCGGCCTGCTCGACCACATCGATGACATCGCGATAAGCCCAGGGGGTGGTCACGTCGTTGACCCGCACGGCGATGACACCGGCAGCAAAGCCGCCGGCCTGCAGCGCCGCGATGACTGCGCGGCGGGCCTCGTCCTTGGCCAGGGGGGAGACCGCATCCTCGAGATCGAGGAAGACCTCATCGGCGGGCAGTCCGATGGCCTTGGCGAGCATGCGTGGGCTGCTGCCGGGGACGGCCAGGACCGATCGCCGCGCACGTCCTCGCGCATCCGGTCGGGGCTGCACCGGCTCACTAACCGCCGGCTCACTGCCCGCCGGCTCGATCACCGCATCAGGCTAGCCGAGGGCTGGGCATCAGACGGGCGGATCCTCGCGCACCTGTGTCGCGGCCGCACCGAGGCCAGTCGGTGCGGCGGTGATGACCAGCGCAAGTCCGATGAACAGGATGACCAGCACGGGCAGGACGATCAGCGGGGGAACCTGTCCGATGAGCAACGCCGCGATGATCACCGCACCCGGAAGTTCGAACAGGATCGCCAGACTGGTGACGGTCGGGGACACTCGCCGCAGGGTGATGTTGATCAGGGTGTGCCCGAGCAACTGCGCGGTGAGCGTCAGGATGAGGATGAGCACCCATTCCCGCAGCGCGAACCCACTCACCTGCTCTCGCAGGAGCAGTGCGATCAATAGGGGCGGGACGGCGGCAGTGCCGTAGGCGATAAGGGTGTAGGACGGTGCGCTCACCCGTTGGCGGACCTCCCCGCCAGCGGTGACATAGGCGGCGGCGAGGACCGCGCTGGCAAGGGCCATCAGATCGCCGAGGACAGCCCGCCAGGACACCGCAAGGTCAACTCGCACCAGCAGCAGCACACCGGCGAGCGCGAGCCCCACACCGAGCCAGACCCGCCCGGACACCGCCTCCCCACGGCAGCGGGCGATGAGGACCGCCCACACCGGCTGGGTGGCGATGAGCGCGGTTGCCGCTGCAACCGAGGTGAGTCGGACACTTGGCATCCACAGTGCGAAGTGCGCGCCGAGCAGCAGCCCGGCGAGAACGGCCCGCGTCCAGCCCCGGCGATCCAATGAGCGCATCTCAGTGCGCAACCGCGGCGTCGACAGGACAACCGCAGCAGTCGCGGCACTGCCCAGGGCGCAGCGCCAGAAGGCCAGCGCCAGTGCCGGGGCCGTGGCAAGCGCGATGAGCGGCCCCGATGCGGAGATCGCCCCCACCGCGATGGTGAGCAGGAGGGCGTCGGCGGGCCGTGGGCGCTGCAGCGCCGCCCCACTCACCGCCGAGCGGAGTTCACAGCAGCGAGTTCCGCTGCGAGCAGAGCCTCCTTGGGGTCCACCCCCCCGGCGCAGGTGTCGCCCCGCCACCGGCGGGCGCTGGACATGCGGGGAGCCTCATGTGGGTGCCGGTCAGGGCACCTGAATGCGCGCGCAGCCGGGGACCTCACAGCACCCACGTCTCGCGCAGCACCGCCTTCTGCAGCGACAACCGCAGTGGCACCGAACGCAGGACCGCAGGGGGGTCATCCAGCAGCGCTGGCAGGGCGGCCATGAGCTCAGCGAAGCCGGTCGATGATCGGTGGTCGAGCTCCGCCTGCTCATTGGCGAAGATCTCATACAGCCACACCGTGGACTCGTCATCGGGATCGACGGCAATGACGAACACCTCGGTTCCCGGTTCCTCAGCGAGGCCGTCGACATAGGTGTTGAGTGCGTCGAGCAGTGCAGTCCGGCGACCTTCTGGACACGACAGCCGCACCAGCAACGCCCGCCGACCCGGCAGCAGCACACTCACCGGGTGATCGGACTCGGCGGCGGTCATCGGCCGATCATGGCATGCGCGGCAGGAGCACCGATCCGGGCGGGTTAGCCTCGGATGGTGGAACGGGTGTTCATCTCCCATCTTGTCGGCTGCAAGGCCTTCGATCCCAGCGGGGATCAGGTGGGGCGCGTCCGCGATGTGGTGGTGCAGGTGCGCCACGGTGGCCGGGCACCCCGCGTCCTGGGGTTGGTCGTCGAGGTCCCACCTCGGCGCCGGGTCTTCCTGCCCATGGGCAGGGTCACTGGGGTCGCCGTCAATGAGGTCGTCATCACCGGCGTGATGAACGTTCGCCGCTTCGCCCAGCGCCCGGACGAGACCCTCGTCGTCGCCGAGCTGCTCGACCACGCGGCCACGATCGCCGGCGGAACGCAGGCGGTGACCGTGCTCGACGTCGCCATGGACCGTCCCGCCAATACCGGGGACTGGGTTGTCTCGACGGTCTTCGTGCGCCGGACGACGGGTCGACTCAGCCGTGGTGAACGGGTCCTCGTGGACTGGCAGGACGTCGATGGGCTCATCCTGCCCGACCCGGACCAGGGTGCGGCCGTGCTGCTGGCGACACTGCGCGATCTGCGCCCGGCTGATCTCGCCGAGGGCCTGCGCGGCCTACCCGACCACCGACGTGTGCAGGTCATCCGCGGGCTGGACGACTCCCGTCTGGCCGATGCGCTGGAGGAGCTGCCCGAACAGGAGCGCATCACCCTGCTGGCAACCCTGGAGCCGGATCGCGCGGCCGATGTCCTTGAACAGATGGACCCCGATGACGCCACGGACCTGCTGCAGGAACTTCCTGAGCAGGAGCGTGCGCGCTATCTGGACCTGATGGAGCCCGAGGAGGCCGATGACGTGCGGCAGCTGCTCGGCTACGGCAGCTACACCGCCGGCGGGATGATGACGACGGTACCGGTGATCCTGCCGGCTGATGCCACGATCGCCGAGGCTCTCACGCGGGTACGCAATCCAGATCTCTCGGCGGCCCTCGCCAGTCAGGTGTACGTCGTGCGGGCGCCGCTGGAGACCCCGACGGGCGCCTATCTCGGCACCGTCCACACCCAGCGCCTGCTGCGGGAGCGGCCGGCCTCACCGGTGTCGACCGCGGTCGACGCCGACCTCGCGCCGATCGGTCCGGAGACGACACTGGCCGAGGTCACCCGCTACTTCGCCACCTACGACCTTGTTGCGGTGCCGGTGGTCGACTCTGCACGGCACCTACTGGGGGCGGTCACGGTGGACGATGTCCTCGACCACCTGCTGCCCGAGGACTGGCGGGACTCCCCGGAGGGCCTTGACCCCGGCTTCGCTCCGCACGCCGGCCCCCCGCACGGCAGTGACGCTCCTGGATCAGTCGGGCCGACCGCAAGCGGCGATGCCCCGGGAATGGGGTCGCGGTGAGTGAGCGGCTCGATCTGCCGCGCGGGCAGCGGCGGCGCCTGCCCGGTCGTGGTCCAAGCCGGCAGGCGGAACGCTTCGGCCGATGGAGCGAGGCGATCGCCCAGTTCATTGGATCGTGGACGTTCATCGCCTACATGACGGTCTTCGTGCTGACGTGGCTGGCGTGGAACACCGTTGCTGCACCCAGCCTGCGCTTCGACCCATGGCCGTTCATCGGGCTCACTCTCATGCTGTCCCTGCAGGCCTCCTACGCTGCGCCGCTCATCCTGCTCGCCGCCAACCGGCAGGCGGACCGGGACCGGGTCACGTACCGGGACGACCGTGACCGCACCGATTCGCTGATCGCCGATGCCGAGTTCCTCGCCCGTGAGATCGTGGCGCTGCGGCTGGCACTGGCGGACTCGGCGACTCGCGACTTCATCCGAGCCGAGTTGCGCGACCTGCGCGCCGATCTCGCACCGCAGCCCGACAGCACGCTGCCGGCATCCGCGGAAGTCCTGCCACCCCCGACCAATGACCGGAAACCATGACTTGACCGGAGCCCATGACTTGACCGGAGACCAGCCGTGACTGGAGACCAGCCGTGACGCGTGAGCCCAGCAACCCCGCCACCGCAACTCCCCCGCTCGGTGAGGATGGGGATGATCGTGAGCAGGCGGTCCGTTCGGCGCTGGCCAGCGTCAATGACCCGGAGATTCGTCGTCCGATCACCGAACTGGGCATGGTGAAGTCGGTGACGGTGCGCGCCGACGAGGTCGAGGTCGGTATCTGGTTGACGATCGCCACCTGTCCGCTGCGGGATGAGATCACGTCCCGGGTGACCGGTGCGGTGCAGCGGCTGCCGTGGGTCGCCTCGGTGGTCGTCGAGCTTGACGTCATGAGCGATGAGCAGCGCACCGCTCTGCGCGAGCAGCTGCGGGGACCGACGCGGCAGATTCCCTTCACCGCAGCGGGCAATCTGACGCGGGTGGTCGCGGTCGCCTCCGGCAAGGGCGGCGTGGGCAAGTCCTCGCTTACGGTGAACCTTGCGGTCGCTGCCGCCCGGCTCGGCCGCTCGGTCGGCATTCTCGATGCCGATGTCTACGGCCACTCGATCCCGAGGATGCTGGGAATCGACCGACCGCCAACGGTCATCGACTCCCTGCTGATGCCGCCGACGGCATACGGCGTCGGCGCAATGTCGATGCTGCCCTTCAAGCGCGGAGGCGTCTCCGAGGCCGTCGCCTTTCGGGGCCCGATGCTTCACCGGACCCTTGAGCAGTTCCTCACCGACGTCTGGTGGGGGGATCTCGACCTGCTCCTGCTGGATCTGCCGCCGGGCACCGGGGACGTCGCAATCAGCACCGCCCAGCTGCTGCCCGACAGTGAGCTGCTCATCGTCACCACTCCGCAGCCAGCCGCGGCTGAGGTTGCCGTACGGGCTGGCTCCCTCAGCGCGCACACCGGGCAGCGGGTGATCGGTGTGGTGGAGAACATGAGCGCCCTACCCTGTCCGCACTGCGGGGAGCCGATTGCGCTGTTCGGCAGCGGCGGCGGATCGATGGTGGCGACGGCGCTGACGCGGATGCTCGGACGCGAGATCGGTCTGCTCGGACGGATCCCCTTTGATGTGCGCATGCGCGAGGGCGGTGACGCCGGCACGCCGATCGTCGTCTCGGATCCGCGTGCGCCCGCGGCCGAGGCGATCAGCGCACTCGCGGCAGAACTGGTGAACGCACCGCGCGGCCTCGTTGGTCGGCCACTGGGACTCAGTCCCGCCTGAGGTCATCGGACATGGCGGGTGGGCAGCCTATTCGGCGGGCAGCCCGCGACTCATTCCGGACGCAGCCGAACCTGTTCACCGCCAAGCTCGGACACAGTCGCCGCCCCCAGCAGGGCCATCGTCTCGGTGACCTGACCGGCGAGGATTTCCGCAGCCCGCTGCACTCCCGCCTGCCCCCCGGCCATCAGACCGTAGAGGTAGGCGCGACCGACGAGCACGACATCGGCGCCGAAGGCGAGGGCGGCGACGATGTCGCCGCCTGAGGTCACACCACTGTCGAGCCACACACTCGTCCGCCCAGCAACCGCTGCAACGACCGCGGGCAGGATCTCCAGGGGCGCGACCGTCCGATCGAGCTGACGCCCGCCATGCGTGGAGAGGACCACCGCATCGACCCCGAGATCGGCCAGCAGGACCGCATCCGCCACCGACTGCACGCCCTTGACGATGATCGGCCCCGCCCACACGCCGCGCAACCACTCGAGGTCCCGCGGGGTCAGGGACGGATCGAAGACCCGGGTGAGCAGTTCGGCCACCGTGCCCTCCGAGGAGGTCAGGCTGGCGAAGTGCAGGGGCTCGGTCGTCAGCAGGTTCAGCCACCACGAGGGGTACCGCGACATGTCGAGCAGCGTGCGGGCATCCAGCTGCGGGGGGATGGTCAGCCCGTTGCGGACATCCCGGTGGCGGGTGCCGCCGATCGGCGTGTCGACGGTCATGATGATCGCCTCAAAGCCGGACGCGGACGCGCGATCGACGAGCTCGCGGGCCACTGCACGATCTTTCGAGATGTAGAGCTGGAACCACATCCGGCCGTCTGGGACGGCCGCCCGCAGGCTCTCCATTGACGTCGTCCCGAGGGTTGACAGGGCGTAGGGGATGCCCATCTCCCGCGCCACCTCGGCCACGGCGATCTCACCCTCATGTCCCATCATCCGGGTGAACCCGGTTGGCGCGAAGGCGAATGGGTAGGCACTGGGGCGACCGAGGATCGACGTCGCCGGATCGACGGCACTGACATCACGAAGGACCCGGGGGGTGAACTCCACGCGCGCGAAGGCGGAGCGGGCTCGACCGAGAGCGATCTCCTCCCCTGCCGCACCGTCGGTGTAGTCGAAGACCGCGCGGGGTGTGCGACGTCGAGCGAGATCGCGCAGGTCCGGGATGCTCGCGGCGCGAGCGAGCCGACGACGCGTGCTCGGAAGGGAGACCACATCGCCGCCGATGAGCGGGGCGACCTCACGCCAGCGGGGCAGCCGACGGCGAGTCACACCTTCGAGCGTAGTGGCGCAGCCATCAGGGGGGTGTGCGCCCGACTCAGGTTGCGTCCGGATCGAGCCGGGCTGCGCCAGCGGCGGGTGCGGGGGTGTCGGACACCGCCCGCGCAGCCGGCTGTGGGCGCATCGGCGCCGGGTCGCCCACCTCCGAATCGGCCAGCATCGCAGCGGCCATCCGGCGCGGGTGAAGATCCGCCAACGACGGCAGGTCCCGCAGCGAATCGGGGTCGACGCCGGCGGCATCGACCAACTGCGTTCGCGCACCCTCAGCGAGGGAGCGCGCCTGCCGCATGAGCCGCCCCGCTTGCGCGGCATAACGCGGCAGTCGCTCAGGGCCAAGCAGCAGCAGCCCGACGATGAGCAGGACGAGCACCTCGCCGACACCGACGTCAAACACCGCTACTCCTCCTTCGCGGCGAGCTCAAGCTGCACGGTGCGCCCCACTCCCTCCCGCTCCACCACGAGGGTGACGGTGTCCCCGGGCGCATTCTCCCGGATCGCAACAATCAACTCAACCGCTCCGTTGACCGCACGGCCATTGAGCGAGGCGATGATCTCGCCTGAGCGAAGTCCGGCAGTGGCAGCCGGCGAGTCCGGAAAGACCTCCTCGATCCTGGCTCCCGGGCCGTCAAAGGTCTGGTCAACGCTCACCCCGATCACCGGCGTCGCCGCCCGCCCGGTGGCAATGATCTCCTCGGCGATGCGCTCCGCCACGTGGATGGGGATCGCGAATCCCAGTCCGATGCTGCCGACGGTCGCACCGAGGGTTGCGATGGCTGAGTTGACGCCCACGACCGCACCGGATGCATCAACCAGCGGTCCACCGGAGTTGCCCGGGTTGATGGCGGCATCGGTCTGCAGGGCCGAGACGAAGGAGGTCTCGTCCCCACCGTCCCCCGCGGTCACCGGCCGATTGAGGGCGCTGATGATCCCCGTGGTAACCGTGCCCGTCAGGCCGAGGGGGGAGCCGAAGGCGATAGCGGCATCGCCGACCCGCAGTGCCGTCGAGTCACCGATCGTCACCACCGGCAGCCCGGTTGCCTCAACCTTCAGTACTGCCAGGTCATAGGAGGCATTGCGGCCAACGATCCGCGCGGGCAGCTTCTGTCCGTCACTGGTGCTCACCGTCACCTCCCCGTCCGGGTCGGCGGCGACCACAACATGACTGTTGGTGAGGATGTACCCATTGGGCCGGATCACGAAGCCCGATCCCGATCCCTCCTCGTTTCCGCCGACAACGGAGATGCTCACCACCGACGGGGTCACCTGCTCGACGATCGCGGCGTAGTCGACACCCGCAGAGGGAACACCGGGCAATGCCGCGGCCGCTTGGTCCTGAGCGGGGCTCGATTCGGCCGGCGCGGGTGCCCCCAGTGGGATCCCGGGACGGGTTGACTGCCACGCCTGGGCACCCAGCCACCCGCCCACGGCACCGGCGAGCAGTGCGGTCACCACCGACACAGCGATGACGCCGCCCATCGAGGGTCCCCGGCGCCGGGGCCACTCCTCAACCGACGGGGGGAAGGGATCGACCATCGGCCCCAACGGCGGGGGGTAGGAGGCAAGAGGGACGCCGGGGCGGTACATCGGGTCATAGCTCATCGCTTCATCTCCCATCTGCGGCTGTTGCCAGCCTAGGTGCTCCATGTGGTGGGCCGTCTGAGCCGCGGGGGCGCGTGCGGCGCCGGGGCCGCCTCCGCGGTGACGACGGGTGCACTGCAGTGTGACGAAGCCTCCTGAGAGAAACCTGAGAATCGCCGGCCCCATCCGGCAATCACCGCGACGGCCCCAGCCGTCGCGGCCCCAACCGGCAATCACCGCGACGGCCACAGCCGTCGCGGCCCCAACCGGCAATCACCGCGACGGCCACAGCCGTCGCGGCCCCATCCGGCATGCTGTGCGGGCGAGCGCGAATTCGCAGGGAGGAGCCCAGCGCGATCGACGACAATCTGGAATCGCTGGGGCTCACACGGGCCACGTTGCGCCTGATCGCGGAAATGTCCGGGGAGGGCGATGCGACCAGCCGCGCCCGCCGACTGGCGCTGGAGCGGGCAGCGGAGCATGGATCCCGCCCGGTGAGCAACAGCGTTGGCGCAATCCTCCGTTTCCTCTGCTCAGCGGTCAACGCCTCGACGGTGGTGGAGGTCGGTACCGGCACCGGCGTCTCCGGGCTGTGGCTGCTCTCCGGACTCGGCACATCCGGCGTCCTCACCAGCGTGGACGCCTCCGGGGAGCGTCAGCGCGCGGCCCGGGAGGCCTTCGCGGCTGCCGGCTACTCCCCCCAGCGAGCCCGACTGATCACCGGACGCGCGCTGGCGGTCCTCCCGCGGCTGGCCGATCGCGGCTACGACCTGGCCTTCATCGATGCCGACCGGACGGAGTACCCGGTCCTGCTCGAGGAGGCGATGCGCCTGCTCCGCCCCGGGGGGATCGTGGTCTTCGACGGCGTTGTCGACAACCCCTCGGCCGCCGCCGAACGACGCGACCCCCTCACGCGGGCCCTGCGATCCCTGGTCGAGCGGGTTCGCGATGACGATGCACTGACCGCGGTCCTGCTTCCTGTCGGCGGCGGGCTGCTCGCGGCCAGCCTGCGCAGCGCAGCCGCTGGGGCCTAGCCGGCGATCTGCGTCAACTGTCCGCCGAGATCGCTGGCTTCCGCCGGGGTCATCTCCACCACCAGCCTCCCGCCACCCTCGAGGGGGACGCGCATGACGATGCCGCGACCCTCCTTGGTCACCTCCATCGGACCGTCGCCCGTGCGGGGCTTCATCGCCGCCATCCCTGTCACCCCTTATTCGCTGGTGCCGCCGCTTCGGCAGTCATCTGATGTGGGCCTTCAGTATCCCACGACCGGCCCGGGGCGGTCAGCGGCGGGCGAGGACGTCCGCGAGCAGCCGCTCGACGGACGCCGGGTCAAGGCCCCGGGTGGTGCGCGGCAGGGCGGCAACGGCCGCGGCCACCGATTCCGGGTCCAGCGGTCCGGGGGGCAGTGACGGCGTCGGTGGAGTGTCCGGCGGCGCTGGCGGCAGGACAACGAGGTCGCGGCTGATGATCGTCCGCAACCCCAGTACCACCGCGACGCCGACACCCATCAGCAGTGCCCCGACCGCCAGCATGTCCGCCATTATCGGCGGCGGGACTGGGCATCCAGTGCGCGCTCGCTGCGAAGGCGCGCGAGTGCCCCCAGCGTCAGCTGCGCCTCCGGCAGGTAGGGATGCTCGGAGGCCGCCCGCACCTGCTCGGCGTCGGCGAGGCAGTCGAGGACCTCCGCCGGGTCGTCGGTGCAGTCGATTTCGTGCAGGTCGGTATCGCTGAGGTAGCGGTGAGCTAGGGGCTCCTGGCGCAGCCAGGTCAGCAGCCCCGACCAGTAGTCCCGGCCGACCAGGACGACCGGGAAAGCCGTGACCTTGCGGGTCTGGACGAGCGTCAGGATCTCGAACAGCTCGTCCAGCGTCCCGAAGCCCCCGGGCAGGGCGATGAAGCCCCGGGCGAAGGCCACGAACATCGTCTTGCGGACGAAGAAGTATCGAAAGGTGAGCCCAACCTCAACCCACGGGTTCAGGTGCTGCTCATGCGGTACCTCAATACCCAGGCCGACGCTGCGACCGCCAGCGGCGAGGGCGCCGCGGTTGGCTGCCGCCATGAGCCCAGGCCCGCCACCGGTGACGACGGTGTACCCGGCGTGCGCCAGTGCGGCACCGATGCGCTCGGCGAGCACCTCATGGGGGTGTCCCGGGGGCGTGCGTGCACTGCCGTAGACGGTCACCGCGGGAGCGAGTCCCCCGAGAGCCGAGAACCCACGGCGGAACTCCTCCGCAATCAGGTCCACGCCCCAGGGGTCGCTGCCCTCGGCCTCGTTCTCAGGACGACCGGCAAGGACGGGGGCGCGCGGATCGCTCATGGGTTGATCATCCCTCGCCCGGTGCCGGTCGGGAAGGGCGCCATTGTGCCACCTTGAGCCGGAGGTACCACGACGGTCGAGTGGCGGGTGCGGTGTGGGCTAGGCGTCGTAGTGTGAACCTCGGCCGGCCGGCACTGGCGGGCGCCACCACAGCGGCTTTGCGCACGAGGCCTGCCCACGACAAGCAACCTGCCCTGACAGAGAGGAATTCACATGCCCGAACTCACCGACTACAGCGGGACCTGGGTGGTTGATGCCAGCCACACCACGATCGGATTCAAGGTTCGCCATGCCATGGTCACCACGGTCAACGGTCGGTTTGGCGCCTTCGCCGGCACCCTCACCCTGAATGGGACGGCCCCGGGGGAGTCATCAGCAGCGGTCACGATCGAAACGGCCAGCATCGACACCAGCAGCGCTCAGCGCGATGAGCACCTGCGCTCGGCCGACTTCTTCGATTCGGCGACGTACCCGGAACTGCGCTTCGCGAGCACATCCGTCAGCGTGACCGGAGAGTCCTTCACCGTCGTCGGTGACCTCACCATTCGCGAGGTCACGGCCCCGGTCACCCTCAACGGCACCCTGGGCGGGGTTGCCACTGACCCCTTCGGCAATGTGAGGGCAGGTTTCGAGGCGACCGCGACGATCGAGCGCCGGGACTTCGGCCTCACGTGGAATGCGGCCTTGGACAAGGGCGGCTGGCTGGTCGGTGAGCGGGTGACGATCACGCTGGACGTCTCTGCCATCAAGCAGGGTTGACCCAGCGTGGGCTGGCTGCGGACGCCACCGGAACTCAGGCCTTGTCCGCAGCCAGCCCAAGGGTGGGGTCGGTGAGGCGCCGGCGGGACCAGTCGTAATGGGACTGGACAGCGTGCTGGGCGGCGGCGCTCTGGCCGGTCCGGGCGCCCTCGCTGATCGCACGCACGATCCGTTGGTGGTACTCGGCGGTGGGGCGAAGCAGGAGATCCTGCTCGGCGGCGACAACCTGACCAAGGTGCATGAGCGTCTGATCGGCGAGGGTGCGCGCAATTCGAGCAAGCCGGCCGTTGCCCGCGTGGGCAGCCAGCGTGCAGTGGAAGTCCATGTCCGCGGCGACAGCGGCGGCCCAGTCGTGGGCATCCCACTCAGCCTCGATGCGGGAGAGAATTCCGGTCAACGCGGCCACCGCCGCCATGGGGTCCGGGCGGACCGATCCGGCCGGCGGAGCCAGTAGCAGTCCGATGCACATCACCTCGACTGCCTCCCGTGCCTGATAGATCTCCACGAGGTCCAGCGTCGAGATCTCGCTGACGTAGACACCCCTGCGGGCGCGACTGCGGACGACGCCCTCGGATTCCAGGACGATCAGCGCCTCCCGGACGGGCCCTTGGCTGATGTGGTAGGCGCGCGCCAACTCGGCCACATCGAGTCGCTGTCCGACCGCGAGCTCACGGGCAAGGATGCGCGTACGAAGGCTCGTCACCACCAGATCGCGCAGTGACGGCTGCTCCAGGACGCGGGTGTCGTCCGCGCTCACTGCCCGTTCCCGCCCTCGTCGGCCACTGGGGGCTGGGTCCCTGGCCATGAGTGCACCCCCACCGGCACCTGCACCGGCACCGCTGCCCCACTGCTGGCAGATGATCGCAGTGCATCGAGGGTTGCCATGCCGCCGACGGCAAAGGCACCGGTGGCAAGGGGGGTCGACGTGCCAGCCAGGCAGTCACAGATGTGCTGGAGCTGAGCCGCAAACTGATCGCAGGCCGGAAATGTCATCAACTCGTGGGAGAAGTCATCTCCGAAGATGTCGACCGTGCCGGGCAGCGGCGGGGTATCGACGAACTCCGCGTGACGCGTACTGCGGGCATCGAATGGCAGGTTGAATCGCAGCCACCCGGTCGTGCCCAGCACACTCACCTGCTGACAGTAAGCCTGCTGATAGCTCGACTGCAGAAGTGCCGTCCGGCCGTCGCCGAAATCCAGCACCATGGATGCGGCGAGTTCCGCCTGATCACCGGCAGGACCGGCGAACGGACCGCTGATCGCGAACGCGGTGAGCGGATCAGCGCGCATCGCCAGTCGAGCCAGATGAATCAGGTAGCTGGCCGTGTCGTTCAGCGAGCCGCCGCCGACGCTGGCCCGGAAACGCCAGTTGCCCGCAGGCGCATGCCCCATCAATGGGGATGAGAACACGCCGATGACGGTTCGCACCGCTCCGATCCGACCCGCGGAGAGCAGCTCCGCGACCGCGAGGTGCTGCGGGTCGTACCGCCACTTGAATCCCTCGACGAGCAGTACTCCGGTGGCGGACGCAACCGAGACCATGTCCGCGGCCTCCGATGCGGTGAGGCTGAGCGGCTTCTCCACGAGCACTGCCGCGACTGTGCCGTGCTGCATCGCGGTGCATGCGACCTCTGCGTGATGACGTCCCCAAACCGAGACGATGACGACGTCCAGTTGCTGGGCGTCCAGCATCGCCGCCAGATCGGTGTACTGCGCAGGACAGGCGAACTCCGCCCCCAGACGCGCAGCGGCGGCCGGCTGCACATCGCAGATTGCCGTCAAGGTCGCACCGGGGACGGCTTGACAGGCGCGCGCGTGATCGCGGGCGTTCTCGCCGGCCCCGACGATGCCGACTCGCAATGGGTTCAGTACCGGCTCCACTCATGGGTCTTGGGGGCGTGGTCGTGCTGCACCCCGGTGCCGATCTCATTGAGCTCGAGCAGGTTGCCGTCGGGATCGTAGAAGAACAGGACGTGCCACTCACCCTCACCGCTGAAGCGCACCGGCGGGCTGACCACCTCAACCCCGGCCGCG
>JAGWXT010000001.1 GCA_018969715.1 Actinomycetales bacterium | reverse complement strand
TGTGCACCCACCACCACCACCTCATCCACCACACCCCCTGGACCATCACCACCCACCCCCACCACCCCCCCACCTTCCACCCACCCCCATAACCCCACCCCAACACCGCCAGCACCGACGCGCCGTCAGCGCCGACGCGCCGACGCGCCGTCAGCGCCGACGCGCCGACGCCACCGCCCCGGAGATGGGGGATGATCGGTCGATGGCGGGGGAGGCAGGCTCGGGACGACGCGAACGGTGGCATGTCGCCGTTCCACTGATCGCGATCGCCGCACTGATCCCTGCGTGGAACCGTGACCTTTCCAATCCCACCCTGCTGGCACTGGGCGCCGTGCTCGCTGCCGCAGTGCTGAGCGCGGTGCACCATGCGGAGGTTGTCGCGGCCCGGGTGGGTGAACCGTATGGCTCTCTCGTGCTCGCGGTCGCTGTCACCGTCATCGAGGTTGCCCTCATCGTGACGCTGATGGCGTCGGATCCGCAGGGGTCTCAGGCGCTCGCCCGCGACACCGTCCTTGCCGCACTCATGATCACCTGCAATGGCATCGTGGGCATCTCGCTGCTCGTGCGCACCCTGCGTGGCGGTCAGGCGTACTTCAACGCCGCCGGGGCAGTCTCGGGACTGTCAGCAATCGCCGCCCTGGCCACCTTCAGCCTGATCCTGCCCACCTTCACCACCTCAACCCGTGGCCCGACCCTGACCGTGACGCAGCTGGCCTTCACCGCTGCGGCGGCGCTGCTGATCTACATTCTGTTCCTCCTCGTGCAGGCCGTCCGGCACCGTGACTACTTCCTGCCTGAGCCGTCGCCGGGCTCCCCACCCTCCGATGAGGGCGCCCACGTCGCAGCGCCAAGCAAACGGGCTGCCGGCATCAGCCTGCTGCTGCTCGTGACCTGCTTGGTCGCGGTGGTAGGGCTGGCGAAGGTGACGAGCCCGCTCATCGAGTTCGCTGTCTCGGCGGCCGGGCTGCCGTCGGCGGCAGTGGCCGTCAGCATCGCCGTGCTGGTCCTGCTTCCCGAGTCCCTCGCGGCCGTTCGCGCCGCCCGACGCGGGCGCATCCAGACCAGCCTCAACCTTGCCTATGGATCCGCCATGGCCAGCATCGGTCTGACGATTCCCACGATCGCGGTCGTGACCTGGGTGTTCGGGTATCCGATCGTCCTCGGCATCGACGCCACCTCGATCGTCCTCTTGGCGGCGACCCTCTTCACCGCACTCGGCACGGTGCTGTCGGGCCGGGCGACGGTTCTCCAGGCGGGGATTCACCTCAGCCTCATCGGCGCCTTCCTCGTCCTCATCGTCTCACCGTGAGATGCTCCCCCCCGCGACACAGACGGGGGCCACACGCAGGCGAGAGGGAGGCAACGGTGACGGAGCATCCGTTGGCGGTCGTCACGGGCGGTTCCCGGGGATTGGGTGCCGCGATCGCCGCAGAACTCGGTGCCCGGGGTGTGCGCATCGTCCTGCTGGATCTGACACCTCCGGCCGAGGCGCTGCCAGCAGGATGGCGCTACCTGCAGGTGGATGTCGCGGATCGCGGGGCCGTTGCCGAATCCCTCGCCACCATCACCGACGATGCAGGCCACCCGCCGGACATCCTGGTCAACAACGCCGGTACCCATGCCACAGGCGCCAGTGCGGACTTGCCGCAGGCTGATTGGCAGCGTGTCATCGATGTGAACCTCACGGGAGCATGGAACTGCAGCCAGGTGTTCGGTGCGGCGATGGTCGCCACCGGCCGCGGGTCGATCGTCAACATCTCGTCGATCAACGCATCCGTCGGCATGCCCGGTCGCGCCGCCTACTCCGCGGCGAAGGCGGGCCTACTCGGCCTGACCCGGGTGCTGGCTGTTGAGTGGGCGCCGATGGGTGTGCGCGTCAATGCAGTGCAGCCGGGATACCTGCATACCGACCTCATCGAGCAGGCAGTCGCTGCGGGCCTGTACTCGTGGTCGCAGCTGCGACAGCGCATCCCGTTGGGAGCGCTGGGAATGCCGGCCCAGGTGGCAACTGCGGTCGCCTTTCTGGTCTCCAGCGAGGCCTCCTACATCACCGGCCAGTCCCTCATCATCGATGGCGGGTACGTCAGCGAGGGTTCGGTGGTGCCGGGGGTGGGTGCCTCCGCGTTCCGCCCGGACACCCTCACCGGGCACGTGGACTGACCCTCAGGAGCGCGACAGGACGACGATGGCATCACCCCCGGCGAAGAGGATGGGCTGCTCCTTCGGCGGGTTCAAGCGAATGCCGTTGCCGATCATGAGGGGATCACTGAGGGCGACCCGCGCCCGGTACCCAATGGGAGTCACCGCCCACTCCCGGCAGGAGCGGATCACGTCGGCAAAGGTGTGCGGGCCGACGGTGAGATAGCGCTCCACCGGGTGTACTTCGACAACGCAGCCACCGGCATCGAACAGGTCGGCGAAGACCGGCGCCAGTTCCGGGCTCTCGCTCAGCTGAGCCATGAGTAGGGCGATCAGCTTCTGGCTGACGATGAAGTCACTGCCGGCGGCTGGCCCGCCCAGCTCAACATCATTGGGGTCGAGGATTTCAGCCACGATGTTGCTGGTGTGATCTGGGCCCAGACAGCGACGCACATGCAGCAGACACAGCAGCGTGCGCGCATCAGCCTCCGTGCTGTCATAGCGTCCGCGCTCGGAAAGCAGCATCACGTGATCGAATTCGCCGGTGGCGAGCACACTGGCCACGTCGGCGCTGCTGATCGGGTCCCCACGATGCACGACGACGTCCTGTCCGTCCAGTGCCATGAGGCGGCGGAGGTCCTCATCACTGCCGATGTCGTCGGCTACCAGCAGATGCAGTTGCGAGCCGGGCGCCACGTGCGTGTCGATCTCGCGACCGATCAGCGGTGCGAGGTCGCTCCAGCCGATGATCAGGGTGCGCTCCTTGGCGGGAGTCAACGGTGCTGTATGCGGGCTGGGCTGCGATCGCCAATCCACCGGTTGGCGGTCCAGCCTGAACACGGAGTCGTCCTCGGCGATGCCGATCAGCCGATCGCCTTCGCGCAGGATCCGATCAGGTTCGGGAGTGAGGACGACGGTGCCCGCCGCGGTGTGCACGCCAACGATCGTTCCTGCGGAACTCGCGAGCAGCGCCTCCCCGACATTGCGTCCCAGCCATTCGCCCGTGACGGGGATGCTGTAGAACTCATCCCCGGCAAAGTCGAGCAGCTCCTGGTAGATCGCACCCAGTCCCGGGGTGCGCGAGACCTGTGCGGTGAGCCGGGCGATGACATCCCGGGAGGTCACCGTCACCATGCCGGCCCCAACTGCGTCGGTCAACGCCGCGGCGGTGAGTGCATCGTCGACCTCCGCGACGATGGTGAGCCCGGGATTCTCCCGGGCACACCGGGTGAGGGCGAGTACTGACTTGACAACCTGCGCATCCGAGCCCTGCTCCGATCGCAGGACGATGGCCGAGGCGGCCGACTCGGGATTGACCTGACGCACATCAGTGATCCGCATGGATACCCCCGATCGCGTGACCAGTCGCGATGTGCCCAGATCGGGTACGGCAGCCCGAATCTGCTCGGTGGCGTCGATTGGATCCGCCCCGGTGAGCACAACGATCGCGCGGCCGCGGCGGCTGGCATTCGCCGCCACCAGTTCACTGACGACGGCTGGGACCTTGTCGCTGTCTCCCAGGACGAGCGTGTGGCCACGTTCAATGACCAGCGAGCGACCCCGGCGCAGGGCCGCCACCTTGGTGTCGATTGCGGAGGACACCAAGCCGATGATCGTCGCCGCGAGGAAGATTCCCGCGATCGTGACCACGAGCATCAGCAGGCGGAATCGGGTGCCCTCGTCGCCGGAGAAGGTGCCCGGGTCCAGGGATCGCGTCATCGCGAACCACAGACCCTCCGCGAAGGAGGTGCGCTGATCCTGTGGGCCGACACCGGTGAGCGAGATCACGCCAGCAATGGCGACGAAGAACAACCCCGTCAGTACCGCAAGCCAGCCGATCACCGCCCACAGGCCCTTGGCCAGGGTCGTGTCGAACTGGTAGCGCAGCCACTGTCTGGCCTGGACGTGACGTGACATGGGCGAAGCCCCTCTCGCAGTAGGGTTCCCCCGCCGGGTCGCTGCCCTCGGGCCATTGCAACCCTGCGGGCGACGGAGAGGCTAGCCGAGCCCGGCCGGGCCGTCCGGCGGGGTGGCCGGACATCGTGAGAAGGAGGGCCGCCGTGTTCGACCTGAGTGCGCGACGGGCGCTGGTGACCGGCGGTGCCCAGGGGCTCGGTGCGGCCATCGCCGAGTGCCTCGCGCGAGCCGGAGCGGCGGTGACGATTGGCGACTGCGATGTGCCGCGCGCCATCGCGACGGCGGCCGAACTTGCCGATGCCATCGCCGCCGATGTGACGGCATTCCCGCTGGACGTCGGGCAGACCGAGTCAGTCAACGCGTGCATCGCACACGTGGTGGCTGGCGGCGGCCTCGACATCCTCGTGAACAATGCCGCCATCTATCCCTCGGACACCTGGGCTGACCCCAATGATGAGCAGTGGCAGCAGGTGCTGAATGTCAACGTCCACGGTGTCCATCGATGTGTGCGAGCCGCCGGCCGTCACCTCACCGCACATGGGCGCGGCCGCGTGATCAACCTCGCCAGCACCACCGTCCACCTCGGCTGGCCAAGCCTGCTGTCCTACACCGCGAGCAAGGGGGCGGTGATGGCGATCACGCGTACCCTCGCCCGTGAACTCGGCCCGCTCGGCTGCACGGTGAACGCCGTGGTGCCCGGAGCGTTCCCCACGCGCAGTGAGCAGCAGACCCAGGCCGACGCCACCGGCTTCGGTGCGTGGATCGTGGATCAGCAGTCCATCAAGCGCCGCGGTGTTGGGTCAGATGTCGGCAACGCCGCGGTCTACTTCGCCAGCGATGAGGCAGCCTTCATCACCGGGCAGTGTCTGCAGGTGGACGGTGGGTGGGTGATGCGCTGAGGCCGCCGGCAACCGCCGCGGCCGGGTAGGTTCGCCGTATGGCCCCAGCGGATCGGGTGTGGACGGTGCCGAATGCGCTCACGGTGCTGCGGCTGCTGGGAATCCCGGTGTTCCTCTGGCTGTTCCTCGTCGAGCAGGCCGACGGGTGGGCGCTGGCGGTACTGGCTGCATCCGGACTCACCGACTGGCTGGACGGCTGGATCGCGCGCCGCACCGGCAGCGAGAGCCGCATCGGCAGCCTGCTGGACCCCCTCGTCGACCGCCTGTTCATCGTGTCCACCGTCATCGCGATGGGAGTGCGCGGCCTGCTGCCATGGTGGCTGATCGCCGGCCTGATCCTGCGGGATGCGATCCTCGCGGGCTTCCTGCCCGCCCTGCGCCGACGCGGTATCACCGGCATCCCCGTCCGCCGGGAGGGCAAGGCGGCCACCCTCATCCTGCTCATCGCGCTGCCCACCCTCGTCCTCGGCTCGCTGGTCCTCCCGCCGATGGCCTCCAGTGATGCCGTGACAGTGGTGGGGCGCATCATGGTGATCGTGGGCTTCGCCCTGTACCTCGCCACCGGTGTCCGCTACGCCGCGGACGCTCACGCGATGCTCCGACGTCCCCCGGTGGTGCCGCAGCCGGGCTCGCGGCCGACTCCTGCGGGCACGCCCGCGGAGTCCTGAGGACGCCATGGCACGCACCCCTCGCCAGCCTGCCGCACCGTGGCGGCGGGAGGGATCCTCGATGGCCCTCGCACTGGAGATCCTCGGTGATGACGGAGACCCGGGCTACCGACTGGTCGGCCGTCACCTGCCACGGCGTCCGCATTCAGTGCGCGAATGGACGTCCTCCTTCTGGGCCATCCTGCTCATCGCTGTCGTCGGGCTGATCCTCGGCGTTGCGCTGGCGCAGGCGCGTGCGCGTGCCCCGGAGGTGGCGGCCGCACGCGCCGAACTGCTCACCCGCGTGGCAACGCTGGAGGGGCAGAACCGGCAGTTGCGTGGGCTCATCGACGATGAGCGGCTCACTCTCACCGACCTGCAGGGGGCACTGCTCACCGGTGATGCCGCGGCTGAGTCGATCCTCGCCCGGTCGACATCCCTCGCTCTCACCAGTGGTTACCGGCGCGCCGTCGGACCCGGAATCACCGTGATCCTGCGCGATCCGCCGAGCACCGCGCAGCTCCCGCCCGGCGCCGACCCGTCGCTCGCGCGGGTGCTTGATGCCGACCTGCAGGATGTCGTGAACGGCCTCTGGGCTGCCGGGGCGGAGGCGATCACCATCAATACCCAGCGAGTTGCCGCGACAACCGCAATCCGACAGGCGGGGGGTGCGATCCTCGTGGGGTACCGCCCAGTGCTTGCCCCCTACCGGGTGCGGGCGATCGGTGGCGACGACCTCGCCGCCCGATTCGCCGAGCAGCCGGTGACCCAGCAGCTCACCGCACTCGGCGAGGACTACGGCATCAGCGTCAATGTGCTGCCCAGCACATTCCTCACGATGCCTGGCGCGAGTGTGCCGTCCGTCGTCCACGCGCGACTGTACGGGGATCTCGCACCAGCCGAGCCACCCGGTGGCTGAGACCGCCGCTGGCAGACAGGAGAGGGAACCCACGTCCATGACCACTGATGGCGTCCAGCTGCACCCAAGGGTCGCCGCGCCGTTCCACGGGTGCCGACCATGATCGCGGTGATCGGCCTACTGCTCGGGGTCGCCGCCGGGCTGCTGCTGGATCCGACCGTGCCCGGCTGGGTTCAGCCGTACCTTCCGATCATCGTCGTCGCCGCACTCGATGCGGTCTTCGGTGCCCTGCGGGCATCCCTCGAGGGCGAGTTCTCCGATCGCGTCTTCCTGGTGTCGTTCGTATCGAATATCGCCGTAGCCGCATTCATCGTCTTCATCGGTGATCAACTCGGCGTCGGCGCCCAGTTGTCGACCGGCGTCGTTGTCGTGCTGGCAATGCGCATCTTCGTCAACGTCGCGGCGATCCGCAGAAGCCTGTTCAAGGCATGACCGACACCCCGGACTCGCCGCATGCGCCACCGACGCCGTCCGTTGACGCGAACCCCCCTGACCTGCCAACCCAACGCTCAGTCGAAGCAACCGGCCCGGCGGATGGCGTGGCCGGCCGGGATCGCCGGCGCAGGGCCGGTGTCCAGGTGGCGCTGGTCGTTGTCGGCTTCGGATTCGGATTGATCCTCGTGCTCGCCCTGCGCCCCGGGGGCACGACGGAGGCACTGCTCAACGCCCGCCAGTCCGAGGTGCTCGCCGTCCTCGACAGCCTGACCACCCAGCGGGATCTGCTGGAGACCGAGCTGGCGGAGGTGACCCGCGCCCGAGACCAACTGATCGCCGGCAGTTCCGCGGAGGCCCTTGCCCAGGCCGAGGCCACCCTTGCCGACTACTCGATCCTCGCCGGTACCGCCCCAGCCATCGGGCCCGGGATTGTCATGGTCATCACCGATCCGGCCGCCACCATCGGGGCGACGACCTTCCTCGATGGCATCCAGGAACTGCGTGATGCGGGCGCGGAGGCCATCCAGATCCAGTCCGAGCGCGTCATCGCCAGCACCTGGTTCGGCGATGACGTCAACGGCATCGTCATCTCCGGCACCCCGGTCGCCTCGCCCTACACGATTCGGGTCATCGGTGATCCGGCCACCCTGGAGACAGCAATGCGAATCCCAGGTGGCTTCATCCGGAGTGTGGAGGCGGCCGGTGCGGTGGTCACGGTTGATCAGCAGGCGGACGTGCTCATCGAAGCGGTCGTGCCCACCGCCGTCCCGGAGTACGCTCGTGAGCAGCGTTCTTGACCGGGGAGGGAGGTCAGGGTGAGCACACCTGAGCATTGCCGCGCCGCGATTGGGGCTCAGCACCGAGACCTCACCGGTGGACCGCCATGACCGCTGAGGATGAGGGCGGGCAGCCGGAGGCGGCGCCGCCTGAGCCGATCACCGCCCTGCGGGAGGACCCCGCTGACAGTGGCCCGCTGCCGCGCCTGCTGCCGGGAGCAGAGGGACCGCCCCCGCCCGGCTCCCTGCGGCTGCGGGTGATCCGCGGTGCACCGGAGACGGTGGAGTTGATGTGCTCCGGTCCGGCGACTATCGGGCGCGATGATGGCTGCGACCTGCTCTTCGACGATGTCAGCGTCAGTCGGCGACATGCGGCCATCGAGCCAGTGGCTGACGGCTGGGCCATCGTCGACGTCGGCAGCCTCAACGGCACCTACCTCAATCGGGAGCGAATCGAGCGCGCCACCCTGCGGGAGGGTGACGAGGTTCAGATCGGGCGGTTCCGGATGACGGTAGCCCTGCCGCCCCCGGCGGCTGACTCCGCCGAAACCCCGTGACGGGCGCGTTCGACCACACGGTGCTGCCGTGACGACCCCGGCTGACGTGCCGGCGCCCACCCTCACCATCGGCGAGGTGATGAACGATCTCGCGGATGAATTCCCCGAGGTCAGCGTGTCGAAGATCCGCTTCCTGGAAGCCGAGGGCCTGATCTACCCGGCGCGCACCGGCGGCGGCGTGCGCCGCTTCAGCGCTGCGGACATCGAACGACTCCGCTACGTGCTCACGCTGCAGCGTGACTACTACCTGCCGCTGCGGGTCATCCGCGAGCGCCTCACCCAGTCGGAGGTCGACGGTGACGAAAGTGGGGACGATGACACACGGGCGCCGGTTACCCGCCGGGAACTGATCGCCGCCAGTGGGCTCACCACCAGTCGGGTGCGCGAGGCCGAGGAGGCCGGGCTGCTGCCGAACCTGCCCAGTGGCGCGCTGTACCCGGCGCAGAGCGTGGAGATCTGCGTCCTGATCGCCGGCCTGCTTGCGATGGGGGTGGAGATCCGGCACCTGCGCCCATTGCTGGCCGCCGTGGAAAGGGAGGCCGAACTCATCCGCGCCAGGCTGGCACCGATGGCCTGCCGTCGCGACAGCAGTGCCCCGGGCCTGGTACGAGCGGAGGCACGCGACACCGCGACCACATTGAGCCGGCTGCACACCGTGTTGCTGGAGACCCGGGTGGCCTCGGATCTGGCCGACCTCATCGGGGACGACCCCGCAGACCTGGGCAGCCCCCGCCATCCCTGAACCTCCGTCACCGGGGTAGCCTCAAGAGGTGATTCCGGTCGATGTGGTCGGCCTGCGTCTGGATGCCGCGACCAATCAGCCGATCCTGGTGCTGCAGGAGGCTGAGGGCGCCCGCCTGCTGCCCATCTGGATCGGTGCCGCCGAGGCCAGTGCCATCGAATTGACCCGCCGGGGCATCCAGCCCGACCGACCGCTGACCCACGACCTGCTGCGCGATCTGCTGACAACCCTCGGGCGCACCCTCGACGCCGTCCACGTCACCTCACTTGCCGATGGGGTGTTCTATGCAGAGCTGCACCTCGACGGCGGCGTGACACTGTCCTGCCGGCCCTCCGATGCCGTGGCCCTTGCGCTGCGGACGGCCAGCCCCATCCTCGTTGCGGAGTCCGTTCTCGAAGTAGCCGGCATCGTCGTCGGCCCGGAGGAGGACGGCGATGAGCAGGTTGTCGAGCAGTTCCGGGAGTTCCTTGACGACATCAACCCGGAGGACTTCGCCGACCCGACTCCGGGCAACTGATCACCCGCGGCAACGGAGCATCAGGCCCTCACCACCCGGCAAGGGACCACCCGGCAAGGGACCACCCGGCACGGGACCACCCGGCGGGGGACAGCCGGCGGGGCAGGGTCGCATTGCGGGGCAGCCAGCGGTACCGTCACCCCGTGCAGGAGATGCTGTTCCCCACCGGTCCGCTCCGCAAGGTCTCCGAGGACACCGGCTACCGGGGGTCGGTCGCCTGCGCCGCAGCGGGTATCTCCTACCGCCAGCTCGACTACTGGGCGCGGACGGGCCTGGTCGAGCCGAGCATCCGGGACGCGACCGGCTCGGGGTCCAGCCGGCTGTACAGCTTCCGGGATGTGCTCGTGCTGAAGGTCGTCAAGCGCCTGCTCGACACCGGGGTGTCGCTGGCCAACATCCGGGCATCAGTGGCGCACCTGCGCGAGAACGGGGTGGAGGACCTCGCGCGGATCACGCTGATCAGCGACGGGGCCTCGGTTTACGCGTGTGTCGACGACCGCGAGGTGGTCGACCTCGTCCGCGGCGGGCAGGGGGTGTTCGGAATCGCCATCGGTACCGTCCTGCGGGAGGTTGAGGGCACTCTCGCATTGATGCCGGGGGAGGACCCGGACACTGGGCGCCCGGTGTCCGGGGTCACTGATGAGCTCGCCGTGCGTCGCGCTCAGCGGACAGGCTGACGAGGGGTATCCACCGGTGACCGCCACCGCGGCGCACAGTGAATCTGCGGCCGACTCGTTGGTTGACCTGCACATCAGCGGGATGACCTGCGCTGGATGCGTTGCCGGGGTTGAACGGGCCTTGCGCGGGGTGACAGCGGAGGGCGCGAGCGTCGCGGATGTGAGCGTGAACCTCACCGGTCAGGCGCGCGTCACCACCGATGGGCCGATCCCGCCGGCTGCGCTGGTTGCCGCGGTCCAGGGGGCCGGCTACGGGGCAACGGTCCTCGCCGGCGCACGTGTGCGCGGGGCTGATGCCACGGACGGACCGTCATCGGTGGCGGGCGCACTGGAGCGCATCGAGGCGCAGGATCAGGGCGCACTGCGCAGCCTCCGGCGGCGCATGATCGTCGCAATCGTCTGCGCGATCCCGGTGGTGGCGATGTCGATGGTCATGGCCCTGCAGGTTCCCGGCTGGCAGGTGGCCGCGTGGCTGCTGACCGTCCCCATCGTCGGCTGGGCGGCCACCGGCTTCTACCAGCGTGCTCTCGCCGGCCTGCGCCACGGCACGGTGACGATGGACACCCTCGTCACCATCGGCGTCATCACCGCCTTCAGCTGGAGCACCTGGCAGGTGGTCGCCGGCGGAGAGCCCTACCTCGAGGTCGCCGCGGCGGTTCCCGCGTTCCTGCTCGTCGGCCGGTGGATCGAGGCCCGGGCTCGGCTGCGCGCGACGACGGCCCTGCGCGCCATCGGTCGGCTCGCCGTGCCGGAGGTGACGGTGATCGTTGGTGAGCAGACCCGGACGGTCGCTGCTGCCACCCTGCAGGTGGGTGACGTCCTCCTCATCCGTCCTGGTGAGGCCATCGGAGCGGATGGCGTGGTCATCGAGGGGCAGGCGAGTGTCGACATGTCCCTGGTGACGGGGGAGTCGCTGCCCCGTGAGGTCCGACCGGGTGATCCCGTCACCGGGGCAACCCTCAACTGCGACGGTCGCCTGCTCGTGCGTGTCAGCGCCGTGGGGGAGGACACCCTGGCTGCGCGCATCGGCGCACTGATCCTCGCGGCCCAGCATGCGCGCTCCCGGGCACAGCGGATCGCCGATGAGGTCGCCGGGGTGTTCACCCCGATCGTGCTCATCATCGCTGCGGTCACCGCAGCGGTATGGGTGATCGCGGGTCGCCCCGAGCTTGCCGTGAGCGCCAGCATCGCGGTGCTCATCATCGCCTGCCCATGTGCGCTGGGCCTGGCCACGCCAATGGCGTTCATGGTTGCCAGCACGGCCGCGGCGCGGCAGGGCATCCTGCTGCGCGGTCCGGTAGCCCTGGAGCGCGCCGGCCCGATCAACACGGTCGTCCTCGACAAGACCGGCACCCTGACGACCGGGTCACTCACGGTGATCCGGACCGCTCGGGATCCCGACCGGTCAGCCCGTTCACGTGGTGGACTTGCCGATGACGAGGTCGACAGCCTGGTCGCTGAGTGCGAACGGGGCAGTGAACATCCGATCGGCCGGGCACTGGCCGGCGCCGCATCGGCCTGGCAGGTGGCGGCGTGGCGGGCGCTGCCAGGGCAGGGAGTGGCCGCCACCCTTCGAGCACCGCGTGCCATGGGGGAGTGCGGAGCGGATCGCGTCCACGAGGTGCGCGTGGTCCGGCCGGAGCCGGGGCTACCGGCGTGGGCCGAGCACGCCATCACGACAGCGGCCGAGACCGGCGCCACCTGCGCGGTGGCATGGATCGATGGCGAGATCCGGGCCGTGTACGTCCTCGCCGATCAGCCCACCGCCGACGCCGCAGCCGGCGTGCAGGCGCTGCGCACCCTCGGCTGCCGGACGATCCTGCTGACTGGTGACTCCGCGGCGGCGGCCACCGCGGTCGCCCAGCGGCTCGGCCTGGACGAGGTCGCAGCCGAGCAGACACCGCAGAGCAAGGCGGCAGCGATCACCGCCCTGCAGGCCGGTGGTCGACGCGTCGCCATGGTCGGTGACGGCATCAATGACGCCGTTGCGCTGGCGACGGCGGATCTCGGCATTGCCATGGGCTCGGGCACCGAGATTGCGCGCGCGTCCGCTGATGTCGTCCTCCTCCGCTCCAGCGTCACCGCAATCGCCCAGTCGCTCGTCCTGGCCCGTCGCACCGATCGGGCGATCCGAATCAACCTGATCTGGGCGTTCGCCTACAACATCGCCCTGATCCCGGTTGCGGCGGTCGGCCTGCTGGCGCCGATGTGGGCGGGGGCCGCAATGGCTGCGTCAAGTGCCTTCGTCGTCGGCAACAGCCTTCGCCTGCGCGGCCTACGTGGAGTGCCGCGCAGGGATATATTGACATAATATCCCTTATCGGCTTCTTGGACCATTGTCTGATCACGCATCCCTGCCTCGGGTCGCGACCACGCTGCCGCGGCCTTGCCACCGGACTGCGGTATTCGACAGACTCCTGCCGTGTCCGAAGCCATCGCAACAGGTTCCGACCAGCAGCGCACCCGCCGCCAGCAGCGCGCGTGGACGTGGTACGACTGGGCCGCATCGGCGTTCTCCACGACGGTCGTAACGGTCTTCCTCGGCCCCTATCTGACAGGGATTGCCGAGACCGCTGCCGAGTCCGGCACGAGCATCACCCTGCTGGGCATCGCCCCGGTGACGGCGGCTTCGTACTTCCCGTACATCGTGTCCCTGTCGGTGGCCTTGCAGGTGTGCGTGATGCCTATCGTCGGGGCGTTGGCGGATGTCGTCCGTTCCCGGACCGTCGTGATGGGCGTGTGCGCGTACATCGGTGCCCTGGCCGTCATGGGCATGTGGTTCCTCGCCGGCGAGGCCTATCAGCTCGGTGGCGTGCTGTTCATCGTCGCCAATATCGCCTTCGGTGCCGCGATCGTGGTCTACAACTCATTCCTGCCCGAGCTGGCCCCGGCTGCGGAACGTGATGCGCTGTCCTCGCGGGCGTGGGCCATGGGCTATGCCGGTGGGGTGATCCTGCTCGTGGCCAATCTGGTGCTCTACCTCGGCCATGAGGGATTCGGCATCAGCGAGGGCGATGCGGTGCGGTTGTCGCTGGCAAGTGCCGGCCTGTGGTGGGCGGTGTTCACGATCATCCCGCTGCGGGGACTGCGCTCCCGTCCAGCCCATCCGGTGGATGGCAACATCGTCCGATCCGGTGTGCGGCAGTTGGTCCGCACCGCCCGCGAGCTGCCACGGTATCCGCAGGCGCTGCTGTTCCTCCTGGCATTCCTGCTCTACAACGACGGCATCCAGACGGTGATCGCCCTGGCCGCCACCTTCGCCGTGGTCGAGTTGGGGCTGGCGACCACCGATGTCATCACCGCGGTTGTCCTCGTGCAGGTGGTTGGCATTGCCGGCGCCCTGCTGCTCGGTCGATTGGCCGTTCGGATCGGCGCAAAGCGGGTGGTGCTGTGGTCCCTGCTGGTGTGGTCGACGATCCTCGCGGCGGCCTACGCCTTGCCGGCGGGCAACTCGCTCGCGTTCTACGCCCTTGCCGCCGGCATCGGCTTCGTCCTCGGCGGCAGCCAGGCACTGTCGCGTTCACTGTTCGCCCAACTGGTCCCGCGCGATCGGGAGGCTGAGTACTTCTCGCTCTATGAGGTGTCCGGCAGCGCCTCCGCAGTGCTCGGACCACTGCTGTTCGCCCTCACCCTGCAGTTCGCCGGTTCCTATCGGCTCGCGATCGTCTTCCTGGTGGTCTTCTTCATCGCCGGCGGGGTGCTCCTCGCCCGTGTCAATGTGGCGCGCGGAATGGCCGATGTCGAGGCGGCTCCGGCCTGACCGTCAGGTGTGTCGGGTGGCCGGCTGCTGAGGCTGCTGGGGTTAGTGTCATTGCATGGTGCGCGTGGGAGGGTTCCTTGCGGTGGCCCTCACCTGTGGGGCGCTGCTGGTCACCGGCCTGCTCCTACCCCGTGAGCTGGCCGGACCGGTCCTCGCGTCCGCCAGCGCGGCCGAGCCGTCACCTCGCTGCGCCGCCCCAGCCGAACCCCAGTTCGGCTCGCTGGTCACCCCGGGCATCGGCGGGCCGGCCGCCCGCAGCCACGACCAGCAGGGTGTGCCCGGGGTGCGGGGGATCGACATCAGCCGCTGGGACCACCCGAACGACGAGCCGATCAACTGGGACCGACTGGTCGCGGCGCACGACATCTCCTTCGTGATGATCAAGGCCAGCGACGGCGACATCGGCACGAAGAGCGACTGGCTCAGCGAGCGGTGGTTTCCGATCGACCGCGCCGAGGCGCGTCGGGTGGGCCTGCGTGTCGGGGCCTACCACTATGCGCGACCGAATGGTCGCACCCGAGCGGCGATCCGGGCCGATGCGCGCACCGAGGCGCGGCTGGCTGCGTCGCGGACCGGCACCCTGCAACCAGGAGACCTGCCGCTGGTACTGGACCTCGAGGAGGCACCGGGGTACCTGCGACCGGAACTGCTCACCCTGTGGGCGACAACGTTCCTGCGTGAGGCGGAGGAGAAGACCGGACGCCGTCCGATGATCTACTCCAACCCCACCTTCCTGCTCACCCGGGTCCACGCCAACGCCGATCTGGCTGCGCACCCGCTGTGGGTTGCCCACTACGGCTCCCGCCTCCGCTCCCCCGCTGTCCCGCCGCCATGGTCCCTCACCGACCGAGCGGTGATGTGGCAGTTCTCCTCCAAGGGACGCCTCGCCGGCATGCCCCGCACCGAGGTCGGCGACCTCAATGTCCTCCTGGGCGGTCAGGAGCTGTTCGACCAGCTGAGCGGGATCGCGCCCATGCCCGATCCGGATCCGGCCCTGCTCGCTGAGTTGCGGGGCGTGGTCGATGGCGTGACCGGGCGGATTGCGCACCGGCGAACCGGTGGCACGCGGGAAGGCGCCCGGACGTGGGCGGCATGGCGATCCGGTCGCGCGGGCTGCCCACCCGACGGCCTGCCCGCCGTGCCCCCTTCCTCGCCCTCGCCCTCGCCATCTCCCGCACCCACGCCGCCCGGTGCCCCCGCCCCGACGCCTTCCGCGGCTCCGGCGCCGACAACCCCCACCCCTGGCGCAACGGCGTCCACCCCGGCCTCCTCGACCGCCAGCGCACCTACCCCCTCGGCGTCGCCGGGACGGCCGAGCGCGGTCGGATCCGGCGCGCCCGCCGGCTGAGCCGGGACCGATGTACGCCGCAATCGGGCAGTTCGCCGTCGTCGCCCATCGCGGGGGTGCCGCGGAGCACCCCGAGAACTCCCCCACCGCACTGCTCAGTGCACCCCGCCGGGGCGCCACGCACGTGGAGACCGACGTCCATGCCACCCGCGACGGCGTGATCATCGCCTTCCACGACCTCCTGCTCGACCGGACCACCTCTGGTCATGGGCCGCTGGCGGCGCGCACTCACGCGGAATTGCAGGATGTCCACCATGCAGACGGCTCCCCCCTGCTCACCCTGGCGGAACTGCTGGCGGGCCTGCCCACGACGCCACTGAGCATCGATGTCAAGGCCCCCGGGGCGCTCGCCGGCACGCTCGCGCTGATCGCGGAGCACGATGCCACCGATCGGGTGGTGCTGGGCTCCTTCGACGAGCAACGGGTCCACGCGATCCGCGCCCACGATCAGCGCCTGCAGACCACCCTGACCCGACGCGAGGTCATCCACCTCCTGACCCGCCCGGGTCATCCGGTGCCCGACCACCCCGGCCCGCTGCTGGCGGCGATCCCGGTGCGCGCCGGCCCGATCCCGGTGTTCTCCCGGCGACTGCTTGCCCGTGCCCATGCCCACGGCATCCCGGTACACGTGTGGACGGTGAACGACACCGGGGCGATGGGTCGACTGCGCGGCATGGGGGCCGATGGACTCATCACCGACGAACTCGGGGCACTGGCCGCCATCGCGGGAACCAATCCGCCCGCCCCCGCGTCGTAACGCCGTAACAGGAAGTGATCTCCGGCGGCAGCCGGCCATGGCCGGCCTGCGGCAGGCAATGCGAGGCAGGCCACAGTCGCCAGCGGGAATCGGGGGTCTCGCTTCCCGCGTTAGCCAGACAGCTGGGTGATACGCAGATCACCGGTGAGGAGGGGTCGGTCATGATGGAACGCACGTTGCGCGGCATGCGCCTGGGGTCGATCAGCCTGGAGTCTGAGGCGAATGTGGAACTCGCCCCACGGATGAAGGTGCTCTACGACTGCCCGGATGGACACGTCACCGCCGTACCGATGGCCGTCGAGGCCGAGATCCCCACTACCTGGGAGTGCCGCTGCGGTGTCCCCGCCCTGCGCCGCAATCACGCGCTGCCGGAGGCCGTGCCGGGCAAGCCCGCGCGAACGCACTGGGACATGCTGCGGGAGCGCCGATCGATAGCCGAGTTGGAGGTACTGCTCACCGAACGGCTGGCGCAGTTGCGCGAGATCGACGCGGAGCTCGACCGCCAGACCGCCTGATCACGGCGGCAACCGCCGCGGCGAGCGCAGCGCCGACGATCAGCCACTCCATCGCGGCGCCGAATCGGACCGCCGGGCTGAGGGCGGTGTGCAGGGGCACGGTTGCCATGAGCACATCGGGCGTCATCTCCACGGACTGCTCGACCACCTGTCCCCGGCTGTCGATGACCGCACTCACCCCCGAGGTCGCGGCAAGCAGCACCCACCGGCCGAACTCGGCCGCGCGCACCCGTCCCATTGCCAGCTGCTGGCCGGTCTGACCCGCGAGGCTGAAGGTCGCGTTGTTGGTCTGCACCACGAGGACCTGGCCGCCCGCGGCGACCGTGTCCCGAACGAGATCGTCGTAGGCGACCTCAAAGCAGATCACCACCCCGAGCACCACCGGGGGCGCCCCCACCCGGGGGACCTCGATGATTCCGGGGGTGCTGCCGACGATGAAGTCCCGTGGGATGCGCTTGAATCGCTCGAACAGGCTCGCCAGTGCCTCCCGGTGGGGGATGTACTCACCGAACGGCACCAGGCGACGCTTGACGTACCACTGGCCCGCCGCCGCCGGTCCCGGGGCGGCGGCACTGGCCGGCGACCACAGCAGGCTCGCATTGAGCAGGGTGCGCGGATCGTCGGGATTGACCAGCGGTGAACCGATGAGGACGGGACGGTCGATGGCGTCCGCGGCCCGCTGGACGTCGGCGATCACCCGCTGATCGCCGAATGGATCGACGTCAACACTGTTCTCCGGCCAGATCACCACATCAACCGGCGGCTGGCCTCCCCCAGCGATCTGGGCCGCCAGCTCCACGGTGAGGTCGACATGGTTGCCGAGGATCTGACGTGGACCGCCGATGAACTCCAGGCCCGGCCGCGGCACATTCCCCTGCACGATCACCGTGGCGAACTGCCCGACGGAGGGGTTCAACACCGCACTTGCGACGGCCAGCCCCGCCCCGCCGGCGGTGAGGACGATGATCCCGGTGGCTGCGGTCAGCCACCGCCGCGGCACCGTCGGTCGCTCCGCAGACCACGCCAGCAGCGCCCCGGTCAGCGCAATGGCGAGGCCCAGCCCACTGGACCCGAGCAGCCACGCCCAGCCGAGGGTCGGCGCATCCGCCTGACTGAACGCCAGCGACCCCCACGGGAAGCCGCCCCACGGCCACACCGACCGCGCGATCTCCAGCGCGATGACCGCAGCAGCCGACCACACCGGCCACCCGGGCAGATCACGGACGCACCAGATGAGGACGGCCACCAGTGCCCAGGTGATCCCCAACAGGCCCGCGAGCAGCAGCCACGCATCCGGCCCGATCACCCGCATCCACGGCAGGTGCCCGGCGAAGAACACCAGCCCCGCGCACCAGCCGACCCCGACGGCCCCGAGCAGCCGCCGCTGGCGGACCCCGAAGATGAGGCCGGCGACCCCGACTGGCGCCAGCCACCAGGCGTGCCAGGGGGGGAAGGCGAGGATCAGCAGCCCACCCCCGAGCAGGCCAATCAGCAGGCGTGCCGGCCCGGAGGTCATCCGACCACGCACAGCTCACGGGGGCGCAGGGTCAACGAGCGGCCACCGGTCGGCGTACAGACGACGATGTCCTCCAATCTCGCCCCCCAGCGGCCCGGCAGGTAGAAGCCGGGCTCCACGCTGAACACCATCCCCGCCAGGAGGGGGTCCTCCTCCCCCACTGCCAGGTAGGGCTGCTCATGGGTGTCCAGCCCGATCCCGTGGCCGGTGCGGTGGATGAAGGCCTCACCGAGGCCCGCCGCCGTCAGCCGGGATCGGGCGATGGCGTCCACCGCCTGCCGTGGCACGCCCGGTGAGACCCCGGCGACGGCCTGCTGCTGGGCCTCGTACAAGACGGCGTACTGCGCTGCGAACTCGGGGTCCACCGGGGCCAGGGCGTAGGTGCGAGTCTCATCGCTGCGGTAGCCATCGGGCATCGTGCCGCCGATGTCAACGATGACCGGGTCCCCCGGACGCAGCACCCGGTCGCCTGGCTCATGGTGCGGGCTGGCGGCGTTCTCCCCGGCCGCGACGATGATGAAGTCCACCCGGACATGACCGGCGGCGAGCACCTGCTCAGCGAGCAGCCGGGCGACCTCCCGCTCGGTGCGACCCGGTTGCAGCAGCGATGGCACGCGGGCGTGGACGGCATCGATTGCTGCGGCCGCCGCTGCGAGGGCACTGACCTCGGCATCGGACTTCACCATCCGCAGCCCGGCGAGGATCCCCGCCGCGGCCGTGACCGTGACCGCCTCACCACAGGTGCCCTTGAGTGCCGTCTGGAGGGCGAACGCCTTCACCGCCCACATCCGGTCATCCACGGCCACCGTCCGGGGTTCGCGGTCGGGCCAGCGCTCGTTCAGCAGCCGGGCCACCAGGGCGGGCCCATCGTCACCCTCGCCGTAGGAGTGGACCGCCACGCCGAGATCCCCCAGGGGGCTGGCGGCGGCAGCGAGGACCTCCAGTCGCGGGACGACGATGAAGGGCTCGCCGGCCCCGACGACGAGCGCCGTCAGGCGGACCAGCGGCACCGCGTCGTAGCCGCACAGCCAGCGCAGGTCGGTACCGGGCGAGACCACCAGGGCGGACAGGCCCGCGGCGACGCACCTGCGGGCCGCGGCGGTGAGGTTCGCGGCAAGGACGCGAGGGTCATCCACCTGCTCACGCTAGCGCCGTCATGATGGGGGTGTGAGTCGTCGGCTGGTCCTGCTGGACACCGCCTTCCTGCTGCACCGTGCATTCCATGCCACCGCGGCGCAGGCCGACCGGATGCGCGATGACCGCGGTCGGGTGGACAATGCGATCCGCGGGCTGCGGGGAGCCGTCGACCGCGTTCGACGGCAGGTCGCCATGCACCCGGTGGCGGGTACCGTCGAGGTGATTGCCGCGTGGGACTGTGACTGGCGTCCCGCATGGCGCGTCGCCCTCGTCGGGTCGTACAAGACCCATCGCCTCGGCGACGGGGAGGACAGCGAGCGAATCGACCCGCGGCTGGCCGAGCAGTTCCCTCGGGCCATCGGCGCACTCACCGCGGCCGGTGTTCCCGTCCTCGGGGCATCCGGCTGTGAGGCCGACGATGTGCTCGCCACGCTCGCGCATCGCGACCGGGCGCCGAACCGTCCCGATGCCGTGTGGATCGTCACCGGGGACCGTGATCTGTGCCAGGTGGTCGACGATGCGGCTGGGGTGGGCCTGCTGCTGCTCTCCCGGGGCGGCCAGCAGTGGGTCGACGAGGCCGGCGTGACGGCGATGACCGGCGTTGCTGCGGCACAGTACGTCGACTTCGCCGTACTTCGGGGGGACCCCTCCGATGGCCTGCCCGGCCTGCCCGGGGTGGGTGCCGTCACCGCGGCCCGACTGCTCGCCGACTTCGGTGACCTCGACCGGCTGCTGGCGGCGGCGGCGGATCGCCATACCCGGCTGCGGGAGCGGATCGCAACCGCACTGCTGTCACACACCGCGGCACTGCTCGCCGCCCGCGCAGTCATCACCCTTCGCCGTGATGCGCCGGTGCGCTCGGTGACGGACGACACCCCAGCCGACTCGGCCTGACCGTTCGACGGCGCGATGGCCCCGGATCACACCTGGGAGGCGTAGCGGATGATCCCCCGGTCGAGGGCCGTGATCGCCTCCCGGCACGCCGCGCCCACGGCAGGTGGGCTGGCACCGGCGATCTGGTCGAGCAGGTCGATCGTCTGGTTGATCCAGCGCACGAAGTCACCGGCCGCGAGGTCCTCCCGAGTGAGCACCCGTTCCAGGGACCATCCCTGAGCCCACCGGAAGGCCGCCCAGGCGAATCCGGCATCCGGTGGGCGCCCGATCGGCACCCCGTTGTCGCGCTCGGCAGCGGCCAGCTCGGTCGCCAGCTCGGCCAGCCGGATGATCGCTGTGCGGGCGGGGCCCGGCGGGACGACCCCCGGACCGGAGTCGACCGGGTCACGCGACTCGAACACCAGGCAGGACACCACCGCCGCCAGAGCGGGCGGCGGACAGTCATCGAGGACACCCCGGGTGATCGCCTCCGCGGTGAGCAGATCCGACTCGCAGTGCAGGCCGGCCAGCACCCGGCCGCTCGCCGTCGGACGCAGCTGCCGCACAGCGGAATCCTCCGCGCGCAGATACCCGCGCTCGGTGAGGACGGTCACCACGCGCGCGAACTGCCGCGCGATCGTATGGGTGCGCTCGTGGATCCGTCGGGTGAGCACCTCGGTCTCCCGGGCCAGCCCCTCATGGCGGCGCTGCCACCGGGCATGGGCCTCCCGGTCATGGCAGCCATGGCAGGGATGGCTGCGCAGTGCCGCCCGCAGGTCACTGGCGACGACCGGCCGGGGGCTGCGCGGTGCCGGGGCAACGGCGGCGACCGGCCATCGACGCAGGATGTCGGTGCGGTCGGCGGGACGGCGTGGGTCGAAGCGTTCACCGAGGGTCAGCCGCTGCCCGGAGACCTCCATTCGGGCCGCATCGGTGATCGTCAACCGGGTGAGCCGCCCGCTGCGCAGCAGCACGCCCACGTCACCGGCGCCTCCCCGGCTGACAACGAGGGCATCGCCAGTCCGCCGCGGGCCCCGCAGGGTGATGAGGTCGCCGGGGCGAAGCCGGCCCAACCGCCCCTGCGCCTCGGCGCGCACCTGTGATCCGTGAGCTGCATGAGCGGTGCGCTCAGCCTCGGACAGCTCCGCCCGCAGTTGCGCATACTCGGGGAAGTTGCCCAGGTGACAGGCGGCCGAGGCGGCGTAGCCGGACATCGTCTCCCGGTTGCGCCGAACCTGCGCACTGAGGCCCAGGACGGAACGGTCGGCCTGGAACTGCGCGAAGGAGGTCTCCAGCACCGCCATCGATCCGTCGTAGCCCAGTCGCTCAAGCAGGCCAACCGCCATCGTGTACGAGGGTCGAAAGCTGGAGTTCAGCGGATACGTCCTGGTACTGGCAAGCCCGGCAAGTGAGCCGGGATCCAGATCAGCCGACCAGGCGACGACGGCATGACCCTCGCGGTCGATGCCCCGCCGCCCAGCGCGACCGGTGAGCTGCGTGTACTCCCCCGCCGTGAGGTCGACATGGGCATGGCCATTCCACTTTCGCAGTGACTCGAGCACCACCGCGCGGGCCGGCATGTTGATGCCCAGGGCGAGGGTCTCGGTGGCGAAGACGACCTTGATCAGGCCGGCGGCGAATCCCTCCTCGACCACCTCCTTGAACAACGGCAGCATCCCCGCATGGTGGGCGGCAACCCCTGCCAGCAGCCCCTCCCGCCATTCCGCCCACGCGAGGGCCGCCAGGTCGGCATCGGGCACATGGGAGGTCCGCTCATCGACCAGGTCGGCGATCTGCTGGCGCTCCAGCGGTGTTGTCAAGCGCAGGCCGCCGGCGAGGACCTGGCTGACCGCCTGCTCGCACCCGCGCCGGGAGAAGATGAAGTCGATCATCGGAAGCAGGTCGGCGGCAACCAGCGCCCGGCAGATATCCAGCCGGCTCGTCCGGTGCACGGCACCCCCGCGACCGCGCTGGCGGTGGTGGCGCACCCGTCGGTGCTCATCAGCGGCAAGGCGCACCAGCACCGGATTGACGACTGGGGTGTCCCCCGCGCCGTCGCTGAACAGGTCATGGAGTCGATCACCGACGACGACGTGCTGCCACAGCGGAACCGGGCGAATCTCATCGACGATCACCGCGGTGTCGCCGCGCACCGCCGTCAGCCAGTCGCCGAACTCCTCGGCATTGCTCACCGTCGCCGACAGCGCCACGATGCGGGTACTCCGGTCGAGCAGGATGATCACCTCCTCCCAGACCGCTCCGCGGGTGCGGTCGGCGAGGTAGTGCACCTCGTCCATGACCACCCAGGCGAACTGGTCGAGGTCGACCGATCGTTGGTACACCATGTTGCGCAGCACCTCGGTGGTCATCACGACCACCGGCGCCTCGGGGTTGATGTGCGTGTCCCCGGTCAGCAGGCCGACCCGATCCGGTCCATAGCGGCGAACGAGGTCGGCGAACTTCTGATTGCTGAGCGCCTTGATCGGAGTGGTGTAGGCCGCGCGCCGGCCCGCCTGCAGGGCGCACTCGACGGCGAACTCCCCCACGATGGTCTTGCCCGCCCCGGTCGGGGCGGCCACGAGCACGGAGCGGTCGGCGGCAATGGCGGTGAGTGCGGCCTGCTGGAACGGATCGAGGGTGAAGCCGAGCGAATCGACGAATGCCGCCACCTTGCGGTGCTCCGGGGTGGCACGGGAGCGGGCGCGAGCGTACGCCTCAGCCGGGGTCCGGGTCATGCTGGCGCCTCGCTACACAAGCGCGGCTGTGCTGTGACGCTCCTGGTAGGCGCGCGCCTGTGCCCGCACCTGGTCCTCATCCCAGCCGAGGGTCGGGGCAAGGAGAGCGGCAACGTCATCGGCGAGCGAACTGCCGGCATCACGGGTCTCGACCGCCAGTCGGGTCCGGCGCTCGAGCACATCCGCAACCGAGCGGGCCCCCTCCTGCTGGGCGGCATGAACGACCTCCGCGCGCAGGTATCGCGCGGTCGGGTCCAGCCGCTCCGCGAGGCTGGGGTCAGCGACGGTGAGGGAGAGGACGTCCTCCGTCCGATCCCCGTGACGGCGCAGCAGGTGGTCGACCACCTCGGGTGCCACCCCGAAGCGCTGGGCGATCCCGAGGCGGCGCTGCGCGGTCGCCGCGAAGTCCACCGCCCCGGTGAGGGGGAGCGACGCCGTCCGGCTGGCCGGGATCCCACGGATGCCGAGGAAGCCCAGTTCTCGCACGGCGGCGTCGACTGCGTCCTCGGCCATCACGCGATAGGTCGTGTACTTGCCGCCGCTCACGACAACGAGCCCGGGGGCGGGCACGGCAATGGCGTGCTCGCGGGAGAGGGCGGTGGTGTCCGCGTCGGTGGCGGCGATCAGCGGGCGGATGCCGGCATAACTGCCAACGACGTCGGCTGCGGTCAGGGGTGTCGTGAGCCAGCGGTTGGCCTGGTCGAGCAGGTAGGCAACCTCGCCGGTGGTCGCACGAACATCGTCGAGGGGTCCGTCGTCATCAAGGTCGGTCGTGCCGATGATCCAGTGGTCGCGCCATGGCAGCAGGAAGAGCACGCTGACGGGGGTGCGGGCGATGACCGCCGTTCGCAGGTCGATTGCGTGTCGCGGCACGAGGATGTGACTGCCGCGGCTGCGCCGCACCCGCGCGGCGCTGACGCCTGCGCCCGTGGTCGACGGGAGCAACCGGTCGAGCACAGCGGTCGTCCACGGGCCCAGTGCCAGCACGATGGTGCGGGCATGGATGGTGACCTCGGCGGTTCCATCGTCAATGGTGGCGTGAACCCCGACGACCCGGCCACGGCGACGCACCAGTCCCGTGAGGGCGGCACCGGCCACGATCGCCGCTCCCAGGCCCGCGGCCGTTCGGGCGGCGGCCAGGGTGTGGCGGGCATCGTCGATCTGCGCATCGGTGAAGGTCAGCGCTCCGGCCAGTTGGTCCACCGCCAGCCCGGGTGCGAGCTGGGCGAGCCGTTGTCCGCTGAGCAGACGGGGCCGTCCGGTGTGGAGGGCGTGGCCCCCGAGCCGGCTGAGGGTCTCATACAGGGCGACCCCGGCACCGAGGTACGGCCGCTGCAACGGGTGGGTGAGGGGGAGGATGAAATCCAGCGGCGCCACCAGGTGCGGGGCGAGCACCTCGGCCAGCAGGCCCCGCTCGGCGAGGGCCTCATGCACAAGGCGAAACTGCCCCTGCTCGAGGTAGCGCAAACCGCCGTGGGCCAATCGGGAGGATCGGCTCGACGTACCCGCCGCAAGGTCGGTCCGCTCGATGAGGCCGACCTCCAGCCCCCGATGCGCGGCGTCGAGGGCGCTGCCGGCCCCGACCACGCCGCCGCCCACGACGAGGACGTCAAGGGGACGCCCGGAACTGGCCCGCAGCCGCTCCAGGGCGCGGCGTCGCTCCGCGGGGCCCAGCCCATCCCGCCTCCCCATGGGCCCAGCGTACGATCTCAGGGAGGTTTCCGTCGGGCGCAGTGCCCCGCCGGGAGCAATCACCCGCCGGAGCCCCGGCGGGGCTCGCCCGCCCCGAGCCAGTCCCGAGCCAGTGCCGAGTCAGAGCACGCGAATTCCACGTGAGTCAGGAGTCAGGCGATGTTCAAGCAGATCGGCCCCCTCGAGATCGTCCTCATCTTCATCCTCGTGATGGTCCTGTTCGGGGCCAAGCGCCTGCCGGATGCCGCCCGCGGCCTGGGACGCTCCCTGCGCATCTTCAAGGCCGAAACCAAGGGGCTCCATGACACCGACGGCGCACCGGACGCCCCCGTCGCCCCGGCGGTTGCCGGTGAAGCTGCCCCTGACACCACCCCCCGGGCGCAGGCCTAGCGCACCCGGCACGTCGACAGGCCACGGACAGCCATCGCGTGGTCGGCTCCCGGTCGGACGACCCCGTTCCACCGGGTGACGCCGCTGCCGCTTCCGACCCGTCCGTGCGGCGCGCCGGGTCGATGACGCTGGGTGCCCACCTATCGGAGCTGCGCACCCGTCTGAGCCGGGCGGTGATCGCCATCGTCGCCATGACCGGCGTGGCCTGGGCGTTCTACCCGCGCCTATTCGACATCATCAAGGCCCCTATCGAGGGGGTTGTCTTCGAGGCTCAGGCTCAGGGGCTGGACGTTCGGCTGGTGCTGACCGGGGTGACCGACCCGTTCCTCCTGCAACTGCAGGTCTCCGCGGTGGCTGGGCTGATCCTCGCCACCCCGGTGTGGTCCTACCAGGTGTGGCGGTTCATCGCACCGGGGCTCCATCGTCATGAGCGCACGTGGGCCTACGCCTTCGCGGCGATGGCCGCACCGCTGTTCATCGCAGGCGCCCTGACCGCCTACTACGTCATGCCGTTCGGCCTTGCCCTGCTGTTCGGCTTCACCCCGGAGGGGGTCGGCAACTACGTTCCCGTCAACCGCTACCTGGCGTTCTTCCTGCGCCTGATCCTGGTGTTCGGCTTCGGATACCTCACTCCTGTGCTGCTGCTGCTGCTCAATGCTGCCGGGATCGTCAGCGGCCGGGCGTTGGCACGCTGGTGGCGGATCATCCTGCTGTCGGTGCTTGCCTTCGCCGCGATCGCCACCCCCACCGGGGATCCGTTCAACATGCTGCTGCTGGCCGGGCCGATGCTGCTGATCATCTTCACCGCAGTCGGACTGGCCGTGCTCAATGACCGACGCCGCGACCGCCGCCGGGCGGCCGAGGAGGAGGCCGATCCGCTGCCCGCGTAACCCGCGGGCTACTCAGCCGGCGCGGGCGGCGTTCCCGGCGCCGGGTGCTCGACCTGTGCCGCTACCCCGTCATCCTGAGCCAGCTCATACTGGCGCAGGGCGGTGAGTGCCCGCTGACGCACGTCCTGTCGCAGGCTCAGCGGGGAACGCACCTCGCACCCGGCACCCAGGGAGAGCACTAGGCGCGCCGCCCAGCGCAGGTCCCCCACCCGCAGCGTTGCCAGGAGCCGCCCCGCGGGATCGGGCGCAAAGGCCGCGCCGTGCCCGCCGAGCGTCTCCACGTGCTGGGAGTCGATGGCGAGGACGACCTCATGGGGGTAGGCCAACTGACCGGAGGCCATCCGCTCGGCCATCGTCGCAGGGCGACGGTGTGCCGGCATGGCCAGCAGGACACACTCGCTGATGCGGTCCAATCGGAACAGCCGCACCTCCTCGGTGCGCTGGCACCATGCCTCGACGTAGGTGTACCCGGCGGTGGTGATCAACGCCCCCGGCTCGATGGTGCGACTGCTCGTCTCGCCTGCGGCCTGGCTGGTGTAGGCAACCTGCACACAACGTCGGGCGGTGATGGCCTCGTCGAGGAGCCGGGCGTGGTCCTGCTCGGCGGGCGTGGCCTCGGGGGCGATGAGCAGGGGTGGCATGGCGGACGGCTCCCCCACCAGTGCGGTCACCTTCGCCGCGGCAGAGGTGAGCGCCTCGGAGTGCGGGACGCCAGGCAGCGCGGCGCACCAGTTCAGCGAGATCGCGAGCACCGCCGCCTCCACCGGACTGAGCCGCAGGGGGGCGTCCAGGGACTGGGGATCGACGACATCGATCGTCCCGCTGTCGTACTGGATGTCCACCAGTCCGCCGCCGAACTGGCTGGGTCCGGTGAACGTGAGGGTCTGCAGGTCGGCGAGCAGTTGCTGACGGCTCACCCCGAACGCCGCCGCCGCCTCGACGATGCTCACCCCGGGGTGCCGGCGCAGCCACGGCAGAAGCGTCAACAGGCGGGCCGCGCGGGTTCGGGCCGCACTCATGCGTTGGCCTCGGCAACGGCGCGCAGGTGGGCGATCAGCCCCTCCCGCAGCCGAGCAGGCTCGAGGACGACGACAGCCGGGCCCTCCGCGGCGAGGGTGCCGAGGGTGATGTCCTCCTCGCGGTACTCCCAGGTGAACCGGTCGGGCACCTCCGGGTCGGGTTGGGCGCGCCGGCGTAGATCCCCGGCGCGTCCGGGGGCCACCGAAAGGCATGCCACCTGCGGACTGAGGCCGGCGAGGAAGTCCTCGATCACCCGCGCGAGATCCAGTCCGGCCGGCGGGGCGGTGGTCACCTGCTGGGCGCTGATGCGAACGCCGCCACGAACTCTGGACAGGCGGAACACGCGCATGGCGCCACGATCGCGGTCGTGACCGATGAGGTACCACGCCCCCCGTCGCGCCAGCAGTGACCAGGGCTCAACCACCCGCGGCACCGATGACCCATCGCGTCGACCCTGATATCCGAAATGCACGATCCGGGATGTGGTCACCGCGTGAAGCAGGTCGGCGAACTGCTCATCGGCACCGGCCAGCCGGGCGCGCAATGGCAGTTCGGCAGCATCGGCTGGCGCGCCGGCCGCCTCCAGCTTGCGCAGGACCAGCGCGGCAGTCGGCCCCATGACCGTGTCGCGCCACACCGCAGCAGCGAGCCGCAGCACCGCCCACTCCTCGGCGCTCAACTCGAGCGCCGGCAGCATCTCCTCCGCACGATCGACCTCGTAGACGATCTCATCGTCGAACAGCCCATCGCGAGGACGCGCCCGGATGCGCAGGCCAAGGGCGCGCAGGGCATCCTTATCGCGCTCGAACAACCGGGCGAATGCCGCCTCGGAGGGCGACTCCCGCTCGCCGTAGCCGGGAACGACCTCCCGTAGCGTCCCCCGGGAGACCCCCCGCGGCCGGCTCAGCAGGACGAATGCGAGGTTGAGCAACCGCTCAGTGGCGTCGCCCTGACCGGCTGCCACGGACACCTGCTACCCGATTGCGACCACGTCGATGACGAAGATCAACGGCTCCCCGGGGGCAATGCCGCTACCCAGTGGGGGCGTCTCGCCATAGGCCATGTCTGCCGGGACCACCAGCAGGCGGCGCGTCCCAACCGTTGCGCCGGGCAGGCCGACCTGCCAGCCCTCGATGAGCTGATCCAGGCCGAAGGTCACCGGCTCGCCACGCGACCATGAGGAGTCGAAGACCGCACCCGAGTTCAGGCCCACCCCCGTGTAGTGGACGGTGAGGGTGTCGCCGGCTGACACCGCCCGCCCATCACCGACGATGAGGTCAGCACTGGCCAGCTCAACCGGCGGCTCGGCGCCCTCGACGGTGACCACCGGTGCGGTACCCGCCTCACCCGTCACGGTCACCCCCGGGTAGCCGGCTGGTGCCGCGGCATCGCCGGCCGGACTGCCCCCACCGCAGCCGGCGATGAGGGTGGCGCCGGCAAGGCCGGCAGCGGCCAGCAGGCGCAGGCCTCCGAACGGGCGTGGACTCATCGGCAGCGAACGGTTCATCGAGCGCACAGTCATGACCGAAGCCTAGTCAGCCATGGCGATGGCGATCGTCACATCCCCGCGATCAGGCGCTCCACCCGCTCGTCCACACTGCGGAAGGGGTCCTTGCACAGCACGGTCCGCTGCGCCTGGTCGTTGAGCTTCAGGTGCACCCAGTCGACGGTGAAGTCTCGTCGCCGCGCCTGGGCGGCGGCAATGAACTCCCCCCGCAGCCGGGCACGCGTGGTCTGCGGCGGGGTGGTCTTCGCCCGGAACACGGTCAGCGGATGCAGCAGCCGGCGCACCGCACCCCCGCGCGCGAGTACGTGGTAGAGACCGCGATCGCGGTCGATGTCGTGGTAGGCGAGGTTGACCATCGCCACGCGCGGGTCCCCCAGCCGCAGGCCGTGGCGCACCAGATAGCGCTGGATCAGCCGGTCCTTGATGACCCAGTCCAGCTCGGTTGCCACGAGGTCGAGGTCCCCGCTCTCGATCGCCTGCAGGCCCCGGCCCCACAGGTCCAACACGTAGGCGAAGGTCGGCTGGGCAGCCAGCCCGCAGGCCTGGGCATGGGATCGCGCGCGCAGGTAGTACTCCCCCAGCAGCTCCAGCGGGGTGATCTCCCGACCGTCGGTGAGGCGCAGCAGACAGCGGCCGGTCGGATCCCGGCTGACCTCGCGCAGGGCGCGCATGGGGTTGTCCAGGGTCAAGTCGCGCGGGGCGGACCCGGACTCCAGTGCATGCAGGAGAAGGGCACATGACCCCACTTTCAGCAGCGTCGTCGGCTCGGCCATATTGGAGTCCCCCCCGATCACGTGCAGCCGGCGATAGCGCTCGGCATCGGCATGGGGCTCATCGCGGGTGTTGACCAGTGGCCGGGACCGCGTCGTGGCACTGGACACCGACTCCCAGATGTGCTCCGCACGCTGGCTGACGCAGAAGAGCGGTCCCTGCGGGGTGCTGAGGATCGTGCCGGCCCCGGTGAGCAGGGGCCGCGTGACGAGGAAGGCGATCAGCGGCTCGATGATCCGCGTGAAGTCACCCTGCCGGCTGATGAGGTAGTTCTCATGGCAGCCATAGCTGTTGCCGACCGTGTCGGTGTTGTTCTTGAACAGGCTGATCCGACCCCCCACCCCCTCCTCCGCCAGGCGGGCCTGGGCCTGGACGCCCAATCCCTCGAGGATCTGCTCACCGGCGCGGTCCTGGGCGATCAGCGTGAGCAGGTCATCGCATTCGGCGGTGGCGTACTCCGGATGCGATCCGACATCGAGGTACAGGCGGCCGCCGTTGGGCAGGAAGACGTTGCTCGACCGGCCCCATGCCACGACGCGGCCGAAGATGGAACGGGCAACCTCATCCGGACTGAGCCGGCGCTGCCCTCGCAGGGTGCAGGTGATCCCGTACTCGGTCTCCAGGCCGTAGATGCGCCGATCCACCGGATCAGCCGAGCAGCGCAGCCACTGCCGCGCGCTCCAGCCGCCGGAACCGGCGACCAGCTCGCGTGCGATCCAGCAGGGCCACCTCCAGGGTGTCCGCCGCCGGAGCGACGTGGTCCTCGGAGCCCTCGGCGATGGCGGCAACCGCCAACTGCAGGGTCCGGGTCCGCGAGACCGGCTCGGTCCACTGCTGGCGAAGGGCGGCTGCGATGTCCTCGGCGGTGCCACCGATGACGACGAACGACTGCTCATCGGCAACTGAACCGTCAAATGTGAGCCGGTAGATCTCATCGGCGGCAGCCGTCGGGCCCACCTCGGCCACGACGATCTCCACCTCGTAGGGCTTGACGTTGTCGGTGAAGACCGTGCCCAGCGCCTGGGCGTACACATTTGCCAGACTGCGACCGGTCACATCGGCACGGTCGTAGGCGTATCCGCGCAGATCGGCGAACCGGATCCCGGCCACGCGCAGGTTCTCGAACTCGTTGTAGCGGCCGACCGCCGCAAAGCCGACCCGGTCGTGGATCTCCGAGACCTTGTGCAGGGCGCGGGATGGATTCTCGGCGACGAACAGGATGCCCTCGGTGCACTGGCACACGACCACGGAGCGACCCCGGGCGATCCCCTTGCGAGCGAAGTCGGCCTTGTCGCGGATGATCTGCTCGGGCGAGACGTAGAACGGCAGGCTCATCGGCCGGCCCGACTCATCGGCCGGGGCCCGTCGGCGGGCCCGACTCATCCAGCAGCCGGGCGATCTCGTCATCGGGGAGCTCCCGATAGCCCTCAGCAGCCACCGTGGCAACCGTCGGGAAGATCCCGCGACGCTGATCCGGTCCGCCGGTTGCAGTGTCGTCATCGGCGGCGTCGACCAGTGCTCGCAGTGCCACCTGCTGGGCCTGCTCTGCTGTGAGGTCGGGCCGGTAGAGCTTCTTCAGGCTGCCGCGGGCGAACAGTGAACCGGAGCCCACCGCATAGTGCTCATGCTCCTCATAGCGGCCACCGGCGATGTCGTAGGAGAACACCCGACCGCGCTGTGCGGCCGGGTCGTAGGCAGCCAATAGCGGCACCACCCCCAGCCCCTGCATGGCCAGGGCCAGGTTGGATCGCAGCAGGCCCGCCAGCCGGTTCGCCTTGCCCGGCACGCTCAGCGTCGTGCCCTCGATCTTCTCGAAGTGCTGCAACTCCACCTGCAGCAGCGCGACCAGGTCGAGGGCGATCCCAGCCGAGCCGGCAACGCCGATGGCGGAGTACTCGTCGGCGGGGAAGACCTTGCGCATATCGCGCTGGGCGATGACGGTGCCCAGGGTGGCGGTGCGATCGCCGACCATCGTTGCCCCACCCGGGTGGACGACCGCGACGATCGTTGTGCCATGCGGGGTGGCGTCGGCGAGCCGCGCTCGCTCGCCAAGGGCAAGGTAGGGGGCCTGCTGGTGGAGCAGTTCCACGAAGGAGGCCTGCCGGCGGTCGGGTACCAGCGGCGGGTCAGCGCCGGTCAGCACCGACTACTGCCCACCCTTCTGGATGAAGCCCTTGACGAACTCCTCGGCGTTCTCCTCCAGGACCGCATCGATCTCAGCCAGCAGGTCATCGATCGCAGCGGTGTCGGTGGTGACCGCCGGTGCCGCCGCGGCCGGTGCGGCGGGCACGCTCGGGGTGATCCGACGTCCCGTCTGTCCCGCCATCCCCCGATGCTACCTGCGCAGTGCCGCCAGCAACTGTGCTGCGGTGGCACTGCCCTCGAACAGCCCCGCAACATGGGCCCGCGTCCCCCGCAGTGGCTCCAGGGTTGCCACGCGCTGCAGGGAGGGCTCACCAGGCAGGTCGAAGATCAGCGAGTCCCACGATGCCGCGGCAATCGACTCCGGGAACCGGGCCAGGCACATCCCCCGGAACCACGCGCGCGTGGTCGCTGGCGGCTCGGTGACCGCCCGCGCGATCTCGTCATCGGAGACGCACCGGGCGCGTGCTCCCCGCTGAGCCAGGAGCAACGCCAGACCCCGATCGGCTCGAAGGTCGGCCCACTGCAGGTCGACCAGGGCCAGCGTCGGGTGATCCCAGGACAGGCCATCGCGTCCCCGGTAGCCCTCGAGGAGTGCCTGCTTGGCCACCCAGTCAATCCGCGACGCCTCGCCGCTGATGTCATGTGCGAGGCCGCCGAGCACCGCGCGCCACAGATCGATCACCTCCCGGGTGTCGGGATCCCAGGCCGACTCCTGCGGACCCTGGTGGTGCTCGATGAAGGCGAGGGCCGCTGTGCAGTAATGCTCCTGCAACTCCAGGGCGGTGAGCTGTCGGCCGTCACGCAGGGCGATCAGCTGGCGCAGCACCGGATCGTGGGAGACCTCATGCAGGGCGCGTACGGGCTGGGCTGGGATGAGCGGATCGCGCAGCCAACCGGCCTCGATCATCGACAGCATGAGGCTGGTGGTGCCGACCTTGAGCAGCGTCGCGATCTGCCCGAGGGTGGCGTCACCGATGATGACGTGCAGGCGCCGATAGCGCTCGGCGTCCGCATGCGGCTCATCCCGGGTGTTGATGATCGGCCGGCGCAGCGTCGTCTCCAGCCCCACCTCGGTCTCGAAGAAGTCGGCGCGCTGGGAGATCTGGAACCCTGGGCGACGGCCGTCCTGGCCCAGGCCGACCCGACCGGCGCCGGTGAACACCTGCCTGGTGATGAGGAATCCGGTGAGGTGGGTGACAATGTCAGCGAACGGGGTGCCGCGGGCAAGCAGGTAGTTCTCGTGGGTGCCATATGAGGCGCCCTTGCCGTCGGTGTTGTTCTTGTACAGCTGCAACGGCAGCAGGCCGGGTGTCGCGGCGACCAGCCGCGCGGCGTCCGTCACGATGAGATCGCCGGCGTGATCCCAGATGAGGGCCTCCCGCGGCGTGGTCACCTCCGGCGTGGCGTACTCGGGGTGTGCATGGTCGACGTACAGGCGTGCCCCATTGGGCAGGAGCACATTGGCCAGACCGGGATCGGTGTCGCCCACTGCCGTGGCGTCGACCCGCCCATCGGGTTGCCGGGGTGAATCCGCGGTGGCTGCGTCGACGTTGCGCGCATCGCGCAGTGGGCTCTCCACCTCGTAGTCCCAGCGGGTCCGCTGATCGCCGTAGCAGTGACGCGCATAGGTGGTGACGATCTGCGATGAGGTGAGCATCGGGTTCACCCGGGGATGACCGGGTGCGGTGATGCCGTACTCGGTCTCCAGTCCCATCACCCGAAGCACCGTCCCCGGGGGGAAGAGGGCGGAGGGTGCGGTGCCGTCGCGTGGCGAGACGGGGGGGTGGGCGCGGGCCATGGGCACCATTCTCACGGACCCCCCAGCCCACGGGTCACCGTTTGGTGCCGCTCACAGGTACTGGCCGGTGTGGGCGACGGTCTCGATGGAGCGTCCGGCCTGGGCGCCCTGCTTGCTCTGGATGAGGGTGCGGATGAACACGATCCGCTCACCCTTCTTCCCGCTGATGCGCGCCCAGTCATCAGGATTGGTGGTGTTGGGCAGATCCTCGTTCTCCCGGAACTCCGCGACACACGCCGCCAGCAGGTGCGACAGCCGGATCCCCCTGCTGCCGACGGCGAGGAAGTCCTTGATGGCGTACTTCTTCGCGCGCGAGACGATGTTCTCCAGCATCGCGCCGCTGGTGAAGTCACGGTAGAAGAGGGTCTCCTTGTCGCCGTTGGCATAGGTCACCTCAAGGAACTCGTTCTCCTCGGACCGCGCATAGATCCGCTCCACCGCCTGCTGCACCATCGCCGCGACGGTGGCGGCAGCCGAGCCGCCGTGGGCGGCGAGATCCTGTGCGTGCAGGGGCAGGTCGGCGGTGAGGTAGGTGCTGAGGATGTCGACGGCCGCCTCGGCGTCCGGCCGCTCGATCTTGATCTTCACGTCCAGTCGACCCGGCCGCAGGATCGCCGGGTCGATCATGTCCTCGCGGTTGGAGGCGCCGATGACGATGACGTTCGCCAGCGCCTCCACGCCATCGATCTCGCTGAGCAACTGGGGGACGATCGTGGTCTCCACATCGCTGGACACGCCGCTGCCCCGGGTTCGGAACAGCGAGTCCATCTCATCGAAGAACACGATCACCGGCATGCCCTCACGCGCCTTCTCACGGGCCCGCTGGAAGATCAGCCGGATCTGCCGCTCGGTCTCCCCCACGTACTTGTTGAGCAGCTCAGGGCCCTTGATGTTGAGGAAGAAGGAGCGCGCCTCGGTGCGACCAGTTCGCTCACTGACCCGCTCCGCCAGTGACGTCGCCACGGCCTTGGCGATGAGGGTCTTCCCGCAGCCGGGTGGGCCGTAGAGCAGGATCCCCTTCGGGGGCCGCAGCTGGTGCTCGGCGAAGAGGTCGCCGTGCAGGAAGGGCAGTTCCACGGCGTCCCGGATCTGCTCGATCTGCGAGGCCAGGCCCCCGATGTCCCGATAGGAGACATTCGGCACCTCCTCGAGGATCAGCTGCTCAACCTCGGACTTCGGGATCCGCTCCAGGGCCTGTCCGGTGCGCGGGTCGATGAGCAGGGAGTCACCGGCACGCACCCGCTCATCGCTCAGGCAGCCGGCGATCTGCACCACGCGCTCATCGTCGGCCCGGCCCACGGTGAGGGCGCGCACCCCATCGGCGAGCACCTCCTTCACGGTGACCACCTCTCCGGTCCGCTCGAATCCGGCGGTGGCGATGATCGCCAGCGCCTCGTTGACGAGCACCTCGCGACCGGCAACGAGCTCGGCGACACTGACCGTTGGGCTCACCCGCACCCGGACCTTGCGGCCGGCAAGGTTCACATCGACGAGCACACCCCCGTCCTCATCCGTCACCTGCCCGATGACCACCCCGAAGGTGGCCGGCGGCTCGGAGAGTGCGGACACCTGCTCCTTCAGGGTGACCAGCTGCTCGCGCGCATCGCGAAGGGTCGCCGCGAGCCGCTCATTGCTGCGCGTGAGCGAGGCGACCTGGGTGGCGAGCGCGGCCACGCGCTGCTCGGACGGTCCGCCGGCGGGCCGCTCTGGGGTCATGATCTCTCCTCCGAATAGGGGGCCCCGAGGGGGTTGGCGTCCCCGAGGGGGTTGGCGTCCCCGAGGGGGTTGGCGTCCCCGGGTGGCCCAGCGTCCCCGAGTGGCCCGGCGCTCCCACGCGGGTCGGCACCCCCGGCCTCCCCGGTCTGCGTGGCCGGATCCCCGAGAGCCCGCGGCCCCTGATAGTCAGGACCATAGGCGCCCTTGGCCGGTCGGGCGCGTCGAGGCGGCGGCACAACCCCGGGGGCGAGGCGGCGGCAGTGGAGGATGAAGCCGGTGTGACCGACCATCCGGTGCTCTGGTCGAACGGCCAGGCCCACCACATGCCATCCCCGCTCCAGCGTCTCGCTCACCCGGGGCTCCGTGAAGTGCCCCGTCAGGCGCAGGGTCTCGGCCAGCCGTGAGACCTGTGTGGTGGTGGCGAGGTAGACCACTAGATGACCACCCGCACGCAGCAGATCCGCTGCTGCCGGCAGGCACTCCCAGGGGGCCAGCATGTCCAGGGCCACGGCGTCCACGCTGCCCGTGGGCGCCAGGCCGGCTGCCACCTCGCGCAGGTCACCCTCGGTCAGCACCCAGTTGGCCGGCACCCCGCCGCATAGCCGCGCGACATTGCGCCGAGCGACGGCGGCGAACTCCGGACGCAGCTCGGCGCTGAGCACGCGACCCGACGGACCCACGGCGCGCAGCAGGGCTGCGGTGAGTGCCCCGCTGCCCGCGCCCGCCTCCACCACCGTGTTGCCGTTGGTGATGTCGGCGGTCATCAGCATGACGGCGATGTCCTTGGGGTAGATGACGGCCGCACCGCGCGGCATCCGCACGATCTGCTCTGCCATGGTCGGCGTCGTGACCAGGTAGGCCATTCCGAGGGAGGAGTGGACAACGCCGCCATCGCCGGCGGCCGCGATATCGGTGTGGCTGATCCAGCCGTGACGCGTGTGCAGGGTGCCATCCACCGTGGGTGCGACGAGATGACTGCGCCCCCGCTCATCGGTGAGCAGGAACGGACCGGGGGGTGTCACCGGTGCTGACGCAGACCGGTGACGGCCCCCGTCTCATCGCGCACGATCAGTGCTGCCCGCTCCGCCTCGCTCAGCTGCGGCAGCCCGAGATCCCGCCGCAGCAGCGCATCAATGGGCACCCACGGCCGGCGCAGCAGCGGTACCGCCATCATCGCCATTGGATCGGCCAGTCCGATCACCTCACCCCGGGAGTCGATCACCAGCAGGGCGGGGGAACCCCCGCGGGGATCGGCCGCCCGCTGGGCCAGCGCGACGGACAGCGGGGTCCCGGTGCGCACACTGATCGCCGGGAGCACCCGCGCCGCGGTGGTGCCTCCCGGCACCTCCCGCCACGCCTGGCGGGCGCCGGTGAACAGCCACAGTGCCCCGAAGGTGACCACGGCGATGAACCAGAAGGATCCGGGCTGGCCGGTGCGCCACCAGAGCACCAGCGGCAGGGACAGCAGGCCGGCAGCGAGGGTGATTCCGGCGCCCGCGGCAACACGCTGCCCGAGGCGTTCCCGACCGCTGGCCGCCCAGACGATGCTGCGCAGGATCACCCCCCCGTCCAGCGGCAGCCCGGGCAGGAGGTTGTAGACCGTGAGGAGGATGAGGATCTCGAGCATCTGCGTGGCGAGGAAGATCGCCCATGGCTCGGCGCCGGGGCCCTGGCGCAGTAGCCACACGGCGGTGCCGGCGCCCGCGGCGAACAGGGCGGTCACGGCCGGACCAGCCGCGGCGATGACGCCCTCCCCCACTGGGCTGCGCCGCGTCGGGGTGAAGCGCGTCCACCCGCCGAGGATGTGCAGGGCGATGCTGTGGACGGGATATCCCATCCGGCGTGCCGTCAGGGCATGACCGAATTCATGTGCGAGGACGCTGAGGTACAGCAGCAGGGCGATGCCGGCGGCCAGCAGCCAGCGCTCCGCCGCGGTCCCGGGGGCATCGGTGCTGAACAGCCACCCGAGGATGCCCACCCCGATGAGGGAGCCGGGGGTGGCGATGATGCGGATGCCGAGCAGGGTGAACCCGGGCTCCCGGTCAACGCGCGCGGCGGTCACCGCACCACTGTCGCACGTCCTCACTAGGGTCGCGCCCGTGGCCGTCCCCGCAACGCTGTCGATCTCACGTGCCCGTGACTTCGGCCAGTGCCGGCTGCTCTACCGGTACCGGGCCGTCGACCGGATCCCCGCTCGGCCGGGTGTCGAGGCGGTCCGGGGGACGGTCGTCCATCGAGCCCTGGACCTGCTGTTCGAGCTGCCGCCCGCGGAGCGAACCGGGCAGGCGGCACCCGCCCTCCTCGATCAGGCCTGGGCCGATGTCACCGCCGCCGACCCGACCGTTGTCTTCGCCGTGCTGCCGACGGCCGACTTCCCCGATGCCCGCGCCGATGCCGTCCCGGATGCCGAACAGCTCACCGCAGCGGTCGCCCGCGCCCAGGCGGATGTCGATGCCGTGCGGGCGGGCGTCGACCACCTGCTCGCCCAGGCTGCCGCCCTGCTGGACTCCTACTTCACCCTTGAGGATCCGACTCGGCTGCAGCCCCAGCGTCGAGAGGAGTCGGTGAGTGTCACCCTCGACTCCGGACTGGTCCTGCGCGGCCAGATCGACCGCATCGAGGTGGCCGCCGACGGCCGGACCCGCGTGGTGGACTACAAGACCGGACGCCCACCGGGCAGCGGGTTCGAGTCGACGGCCCTGCTGCAGATGCACACCTATGCGCTGATCCTCTGGCGGCTCAGCGGGCGCATCCCCGACCTGGTGCGCCTGCTCTACCTCGGCGATCCGATGGTCCTCGACGACCGGCCCACTGCTGCCCGGCTCGCCATCGTCGAGCAGCGCCTGGACAGCGTGTGGCAGGCGATCCGCGGTGCCGCCGAGGCCGGGCAGTGGCCAGCAACCCGGTCGCGCCTGTGCCAGTGGTGCGCGTACCGGGCCGCCTGCCCCGAATGGGGGGCGCCCGCGATCCCGCTGGTCGACCCTGTGACGGGCACGGGCGAGCTTCTCGGGTAGGCCTCGGCCAGTCGGCGGCTTAGTCTGCGCGTCGCCGTAGGTCTAGTCTCCTTGGGTGGATGTCTTTCGGTGGCCGCGCACTCACCGCTCGGTCGGCTTCATCCTCGCCTTCGGCATCGCCTCCCTGACCTGGGTGCTCAGTACGCCGATCGAGGCCGGCCCCGATGACCCCGTCCACATTCAGACCGCTGCCTGCGCCCTCGGGGAGCGACCGGGCACCTGCGACGGCCTCAGCCCTCGCACGCCCGAGGGGGAGGGTGCCCGGGCGACGGTGACCTTCTACACCGGGGAGCAGTTCCGGGCGGCGCTCTACCTCGGGGAGTACCCCGGCGGGTTCCACGCCGTGGGCGGCCTCGTGGCCGGCACCGACCGGTACGACTCCGCCCTGCGGATGCGGCTGGTGAACTGGGCGCTGCTGACGGGCCTCCTGGCCTGGGTCCTGCTGACCCTGCCACGGCGTGGGCACCGAGCGCTCATGCTGGCGCTGACGGTGGGCAGTGTGCCGCTGGGACTGTTCCTGTTCGGTACCAATAACGCTAGCCTCTGGTCGGTGGTCGCCGTACCGCTCTACGCGGCCGGCCTGTGGGGGGTGCTGTTCAGCCCGCGGGCGCCAAGCCGATGGTGGTGGGGGCTGGCCGCCACTGCGGTTGCTGGGCTGTTCTCAGTGTGGTCGCGTGCGGATGCGGGCGCCTATGTCGTCGCGGTGACCGTGCTGCTGGTCGGGTGGCGACTGCTCACCCCCGGCGCGACCCCGAGCCGCGGGCAGCGGATTGGCCTGCTCACCGTCACCGGCGCCCTGTCCGTCATGGCGATCTGGCTGGCCCTGCGGTCAACCCAGACCGCCGTGCTGGGAACGGGTTTCGGGGACACCGGGCGGCCGCGGACGAGCGGCCTGCTGCTGGACATCACCTCGAATGTGCTGGGCCTGTACAGCGGTGCCCTGGGTGCCAGCGGGCTCGGCTGGTTCGACATCCCCATGCCGGCGATCGTGTCGGTGACGATGCTCGCAGTCTGCGCAGGCCTGCTCTTCTTCGGGCTGCGGCCTCTCCAGCGGGGCCGGGCCATCGCGATCGCGATCCTCGCCGCGCTGATGATCGGGCTGCCGATCCTGCTGCTGTGGCGGGCCGGCCAGGTCCCCGGGGAGGGAGTGCAGCCCCGCTACCTGCTGCCGCTGCTGACCACGCTGCTGGTGCTGGTCCTGCTGCCCGAGACACGCCACCCGGTGCCACTGGGCCGGGCACAACGGTGGGTGGTGGTCGGCGGGGTCGGCTTCGCCGCGACGATGGCGCAGTGGTACGTGCTGCGGCACCACCTGTTCGGCGCTGACGGTGGCGGGGTGCTGCTGGCGATCGGCGGTGAGGAGCGCACGTGGCGCACCGGCTACTACCTCAGCGGCGTTGGGTGGCAGGTGCCCGAGGGCATGCTGCAGTGGGCACCGCCGGTGGGCACCCCACTGCTGCTGGTGCTGCTCGGGGGGGCGACGATGGTGACCGCAGCGATCATCGCTGCCGGGGATCAGCGCGCAGTGGCGTCCTCGGGGGATCAGCGCGCGCTGAAGTAGGCCGCCTGCGGGTGGTGGAAGATCAGCGCACTGGTCGACTGCTCCGGATGGAGCTGGTACTCCTCACTGAGGGTCACGCCGATCCGTCCCGGATCCAGCAGTTCGGTGACCTGCACCTGGGCGGCAAGGTCGGGGCAGGCCGGATAGCCGAAGGAGAAGCGCTCACCCTGGTAGCCCTGCTTGAGGATCCCGGGCAGGGTTGGTGCATCACCTCCGGCGATCCCCCACTCCCGACGGATCCGGGCGTGCCAGTACTCGGCGAGGGCCTCGGTGAGCTGCACTGACAGGCCATGCAGTTCGAGGTACTCGCGGTACGCATCAGCAGCGAAGAGAGCGCCCGCGGCCTCGCTGATCCGGTTGCCCATGGTCACCACATGCAGGGCGAGCACGTCCACCTCACCGGAGTCGGCCGGGCGCAGGTAGTCGGCCAGGCAGAGGCGACGGCCCGACGCCTGTCGAGGGAAGGTCCACCGTACGCGCTCGGCTCCCGCCTGCGGCCCCTCATGGTGCAGGATCACGATGTCGTCGCCATCGGCAACGGCCGGGAAGTAGCCGTAGACGACACCCGCCTCGAGCATCCCCTCGGTGAGCACCCGGTCCAACCAGGACCGCAGCCGCGGACGACCCTCCCGGGCGACCAGTTCGTCGTAGTCCGGCCCCTCCCCGCGCGTTGACTTCAACCCCCACTGCCCCATGAACGTCGCGCGCTCATCCAGCCACCCGGCATAGTCGGCCAGCGGGATGCCCTTCACCACACGTGCACCATGGAAGGGTGCTGCGGGGATCGGTACCGAGGTGTCGGTCTCACTGCGTCGGATCAGCGTCGCCGTGGCGGCACCCGCGAGCCCACCGGCATCAGTCACCCCGGCATCGGCCAGGGCGGTATCAGTAACGGGAGCATCGGCCACGGGGGTGCGGCGGGTGCGCCGTCCCCGCAGTTCGGGCAGGCCGGCACCGGGCTCCCCGCGCTTGATCGCCATCAACGCATCCATCAGGGCCAGGCCCTCGAAGGCATCCTTGGCGTAGCGCACCTCACCCTGATACACCGCGGCGAGGTCCTCCTCAACATAGGCGCGGGTGAGCGCGGCTCCGCCGAGGAGGACGGGGAACCGCGCGGCCACCCCGCGGGCGTTGAGCTCCTCCAGGTTCTCGCGCATGATGACGGTGCTCTTCACCAGCAGCCCACTCATGCCGATCGCATCGGCAGCCGAAACCTCCGCCGCCTCCAGGATGCTCGTGAGGGGCTGCTTGATGCCGATGTTCACCACGTGGTAGCCGTTGTTGGTCAGGATGATGTCAACGAGGTTCTTCCCGATGTCGTGCACATCGCCCTTGACGGTCGCCAGCACGATCGTGCCCTTGCCGGACTCACCCGTGCGTTCCATGTGCGGCTCCAGGTGACCGACGGCGAGCTTCATCACCTCAGCACTCTGCAGGACGAACGGCAGCTGCATCTCTCCGGCGGCGAACAGGTCGCCAACGGTGCGCATCGCCGGCAGCAGCATGTCGTTGATGATCGCCAGCGGCGGGGACTGCGTCATTGCCTCATCGAGGTCCGCACCGAGGCCCTGCCGCTCGCCATCAATGATCCGCCGCTGCAGGCGCTCGGGCAGCGGCAGGCCGGCCAGTTCGGCAGCGGTGCTGCCGCGGCCACCCTGGGCGGTGGCATCGGCGAAGACGGTGAGGAAGTGCGCCAACGGGTCGTGGGTGAGGGCACCCGCCGCGTCGTACTGGCGACGGTCGTGGATCAGGTCGAGGGCGGCACGGCGCTGCTCGGCATCGATACGACTCATCGGCAGGATCCGCGAGGGGTGGACGATCGCGGCGGTGAGGCCCATGGCGATCGCCTCGTGCAGGAAGACCGAGTTCAGCACCTGCCGGGCGGCGGGATTGAGCCCGAAGGAGATGTTCGACAGTCCCAGCACCGTCTGCACCTGTGGGTGGCGCTCCCGGAGGGCGGCGATCGCGGCAAGGGTTGCCACCCCATCCCGACGGGTCTCCTCCTGCCCGGTCGCGATGGGAAAGGTCAGGCAGTCCACGAGGATGTCTGCCGGGGACATCCCGTACTCAACGGTGAGCCGTTCGATCAGGCGCTCCGCGATCGCCACCTTGTGCTCGCAGGTGCGCGCCTGACCGGTCTCGTCGATGGTGAGCGCCACCACTGCTGCACCGTGCTCCCGAACCAGCCGCATCGTCCGCACGAAGCGGCTGTCCGGGCCGTCCCCATCCTCGAAGTTGACACTGTTGACGATGGCCCGTCCGCCAAGGCAGGCCAGCCCCGCCGCGATCACCTCGGGCTCGGTGCTGTCGATCATGATCGGCAGGGTTGAGGCCGTTGCCAGTCGGCTGGCCAGTTCGCGCATGTCGGCAACGCCATCGCGGCCGACGTAGTCCACGCACAGGTCCAGGACGTGGGCCCCGTCGCGGGTCTGCTCGCGCGCGATATCGGTACACCGCTCCAGGTCGCCGGTGAGCAGTGCCTCCCGGAACGCGCGGGAGCCATTGGCATTGGCGCGCTCCCCCACGGCCAGGTAGGTCGCCTGCTGACGCAGTGGCACGGAGGTATAGAGGCTGGACACACTGGCTGGATGCTCGGGGCTGCGCTCGGGCAGCTGGCGGTGACGGGTGGCCCGGACGACGGCAGCCATATGCGCCGGGGTGGTCCCACAGCAGCCGCCGATGACAGCGGTGGCGTAGTTGCCGACGAAGGCGGACAGGGCGGCGGCGAGCTCATCGGGAGTGAGCGGGTAGCTCGCGCCGTCAGCCCCGAGGATCGGCAGCCCCGCATTGGGCATCACTGTCACCGGGATGCGCGCCTGCTGGCTCAACTGACGCAGGTGCTCGCTCATCTCCGCCGGCCCCGTTGCACAGTTCAGCCCGATCCCGTCGATTCCCAGTGCGGTCAGGGCGGTGAGCGCCGCGCCGGTCTCGGTGCCCAGCAGCATCGTCCCGGTGGTCTCCACCGTGATCTGCACCAGGATCGGGGTGTCGAAGCCGCCGGCGGAGAGCGCCGACTGTGCGCCGAGGATCGCCGCCTTTGCCTGCAGGATGTCCTGCACGGTCTCAATGAGCAGGCAGTCCGATCCGCCCTCCAGCAGTGCTCGGGCGGCGGTGGCGTAGGCGTCGCGGAGGTCAGCAAATGGGGCATGGCCGAGGGTGGGCAGCCGGGTGCCCGGTCCGATTGAGCCGAGGACGTAGCGGGGATGTTCCGGGCTGCTGACCTCATCGGCGGCACGCCGCGCGATCTGGGCACCGGCCAGCGCCAGTTCAGCGATCCGGTCGGCGATGTCGTACTCGGCCAGGTTGCCCAGGTTGGCCCCGAAGGTGTTGGTCTCGATGGCATCGACGCCGACCGCGAGGTAGGCCGCGTGAATCCCGGCCACGATGTCCGGCCGGGTGACGTTGAGCACCTCATTGCAGCCTTCATGGCCCTCGAAGTCCGCAAGGCTCGGATCGGCCTCCTGCAGCATCGTCCCCATTGCGCCATCGGCGACCAGCAGTCGGGATCCCAGTGCAGTCGCGAACGTTGACACCACCCGAGTGTAGGCAGTGGCAGCCCACTGTGCCGGTGTCTAGGCTGCTCACATGCTGGCCGTGCGCGAGGATCAGCCGCTTGCGCTGGCGGGTTTCACCCCTGACTGGGTTTCGGTGAGCGGCGGTCGGCTGCGCATCTGGCACCGGCCGGGTGAGGGTCGTCCGGTCGTGCTGGCCCACGGCCTCGCGCAGAGCGCCCACTTCTGGGCCCCACTGGTGACCCGGCTGGCCGGCCCCCCGGTGTGGGCCGTCGACCAGCGGGGGCACGGTGACAGCGACCTGCCCCTGGCAGCGGTGTTCCCGATGGCGGCGGCTGCCAGCGATCTCGCCGACGTCTGTCGCGCCACCGGCACCAGCCCCCTGCTGGTCGGGCACTCCTGGGGTGCGGCCGCATCCCTGCAGGCAGGTGCCGATCATCCGGGGTGCGCCGTGGGCATCGTCGCGGTAGACGGGGGGCTGCTCACCCTCGCCGATGTTGCCCCGGTCGACCGCCTGCGGCGGCTGCTGGCACCCCCGGACCGGGTCTGGACGCTTGGGGAGTTCGACCTGCTCATGAGCCGGGGACCCCTGGGCCCATGGTGGTCAGCGGAGACATCGGCCGCCGTCCGATCCGCCTTCACACTCGACGCCACCGGGTCGCTGGCCTCCCGGCTGGGTCGACAGCGGCATCTGGCCATCCTGGAGGGGATGCTCGGCTACGACGCTCGGGATGTCACCGGTCGGATCACGGTCCCGGTCTGGGCGGTCAGCGCCGAGGGACGCCCGGAGGCAACCGGCGCGGTTGGCGACACCTATGCCCAGCCGGCCTGGCGCGCCGCCCGGGATGCGGCCTTCGCCGATATCGGCGACCGCGCCCCGGGGCTTCGGCTGATCCGGATCATCGGGGCGGTTCACGATCTGCCGCTGCAGTGGCCTGACCTCGTCGCCGGACTGGTCCGCACGGCCCTCGTCGAGGCCGCATGACCGCCGACGGCCGCGTGACCATGATCGCCGCCTTCGAGGGTTGGAATGACGCCGGCGAGGCGGCCAGCGCCTGCATCAGCCACCTGCGCACCTCCTGGCACGCCCAGCTGCTGGCGGAGATCGACCCCGAGGAGTACTACGACTTCCAGGTCAACCGCCCGCGGGTGTCCCTGCGCGAGGGTCGCCGCGAGATCACCTGGCCGACGACGCGCGTCTACGAGGCGTGTGTCGGCACCCGGCGCTTCCTGCTGGTGGCGGGAGTTGAGCCGAATATGCGCTGGCGCGCGTTCATCGGCGCGCTGCTGGCGATCGGCCGGGAGCATGGGGTCGGCGAACTGGTCGTCCTCGGTGCCCTGCTGGCGGACAGCCCCCACTCGCGTCCGATCCCGGTGACCGCGCTTGCCTCCGACCCCGCCGTCACCCGCCGCCTTGGGCTGGTGGAGTCCACCTACGAGGGCCCGACGGGGATCGTCGGGGTGCTGCTGAGTGCCGCCGCCGACAGTGGCCTGCCGACCGTCTCCCTCTGGGCGGCGGTGCCCCACTACGTCTCCCATCCCCCCAGCCCGAAAGCCACGCTCGCCCTGCTGTCGCGCATTGCGGACATCACCGATGTGAGCATCCCGCTGCGGGAGGTCTCGGAGCAGGCACGAGCCTGGCAGAGCGGTGTCGATGAGCTCGCCGGTCAGGATGAGGAGGTTGCCGAGTACGTTGCGCGGCTGGAGGATGCGGTCGACACCACCGACCTGCCGGAGGCCAGCGGCGAGGTCATCGCCGAGCAGTTCGAGCGCTACCTGCGTCAGCGCGACAGCTAGCCCTCCGACCCCGAGGCTTGCGCAACCTCGCGGGCCCGCCGGACGAGGTGACCGCTGATCGGATCCAGGCCGGCAACCTCGCCGGTGCGCAGCGCCTCATCGATGTGAACCGCGGCGCGCTTGCCCTGCTCAACCCCCGGTTGATCGAAGGGATTGATCCCGAGGCAGGCCGCGGCGATGACCGTGGAGTGCTCGTAGAGCGCGATCAGCGCGCCAAGGGATTCGGGAGTCAGCCGGTCCATGGTGATGAGGGTGACCGGACGGCCACCCGGCATCGCCGCCTCCGGCCTCTCCCCCGCGGCCCCCGCGGCCCCGGCCGCCCCGACGGCCAGCACCTGCGCTTGGGCGAGGGCATTGGCGAGCAGCAGGCGGTGGCTGGCAGCGGCGCCGCTGAATCCGGGTGAGGCCGTCATGGACAGGGCCACGATGATGTCGACTGGCACGATGTGCGTGCCCTGATGGAGCAGTTGGAAGAAGCTGTGCTGGGCGTTCGTCCCCGGCTCACCGAAGACCACCGGAGCGGTGGGGGTTGCCACCGGCTGGCCGGTGAGCGTCGTCGATTTCCCATTGCTCTCCATCACCAGCTGCTGGAGGTAGGCCGGCAGGCGCGCAAGTGCCTCGCTGTAGGGAATGACCGCGTGGGCGGGCAGACCGCCGATCGCGTGGTACCAGTACCACAGCAGGCCGTGCAGGACCGCTCCGCTGCGGTGCAGCGCCGCCGGGGTCAGCGGCCCGGTGAGTGTTGCGCGGACCTCCTCGTCCACCTCGCACATCCCGGCGCGGAGCTGCGCCACCGCCGGTGGGCCGAAGCCGATCATCAGCGGCAGGCTGATGGCCGAGGCGAGGGAGAACCGTCCCCCAACCCAGTCCCAGAACGGGAAGATGCGATCAGCGGCGATCCCCAGATCCGCTGCGCGCGCCGGGGCCGCAGTGACCGCCACGAGGTGGCCGGCGGCATCGCCGCCGACGGCGTCCGCAAGCCAGGTCCGCAGCAGGGCGGCATTGGCCATGGTCTCCACGGTGGTGAAGGTCTTGCTGGCCACGATGATCAGGGTGGTCGCCGGATCGCAGCCGCGCACGGCCGCGGCGGCAGCCACGGGGTCGACATTGGCGCAGAAGTGGACTGGCAGGTGCTCGGCCCCATCCCCGACACCCGGCATCCCCAGCGTCGCAGCCGCCATCGCCGGCCCGAGATCGGAACCGCCGATTCCGACCGAGATGACGGACGTGAAGGCACGTCCGGCCGGTGTGCGGATTCGCCCGGAGCGGATGCCCGCTGCGACATCGGTCATTCGCCGCAGCGCCTCCGCCACCTGCGCACTGACATCGACCCGGTCAACGATCGCCGGGCGGCCGGGCCTCGCGCGCAGCGCCCAGTGAGCCGCCGCACGCTGCTCATCGCTGTTCACGGCCTCTCCCGCGAGGAAACGACGCAGCCAGGGGGTGACCGTGCGAAGGTGCTCGGCGAGGGCTGCGAAGGCGCCCTCGTCGATGAGGTCCCGCGCCGCGTCGACCGTGAGCGGTCCCGCCGTGGCCCGCCACTGATCCCCGCGGTCCGGGTCGGCGAGTAGTTCGGCCAGTCCTAGGCCGCTCAGTCGCTCCCAGTTCGCCACCAGTCGCCCGGTCGCCACCGGCTCGGGGGTCACAGACCAACCCCGAGCAGCGTTGCGGCAACACCTCGCACATCGGTTCCGGCCGCTGCTGCCCCATCGAGCACGGACAGGGCGGCCGGGGTGTCGAGGTCGTCCCACAGGCAGGTGCGCACCTCGGCGAGCACCGTCGCCGGCATGGCGTGGCCCGGGATCGCCCACCGCTGCCGGCGACGATCCGCGTGGGTCAGCACCTCTGGGGTGTACTCCCAGTCCTCCCGCCAGCGATGAGCCAGGATCGCCAGCCGGATCGTCGCCGGGTCGACCCCCGTGGCGCGGAGGGTCGAGACGAGGACGAGATTGCCGAGCGACTTGCTCATCTTCTCCCCCTCGAACCACACCATCGCCGAGTGGGCGAACACGCGAGCGAATGGCACGCCGTGGGCGACGCGCGCGTGGCCGGCGCTCATCTCATGATGGGGATAGATGAGGTCCCGCCCCCCGAACTGCACGTCCAGGGGCAGTCCGCAGTAGTGGGCGGCGATCGCGGCACATTCGACATGCCACCCGGGCCGGCCCTCCCCCCAGGGGCTCGCCCACGCCGGCTCATCGGCGGCCGACTGCTGCCACAGCAGGGGGTCACGGGGATCCCGCTTGCCCACCCGCCCCGGATCACCGCCGCGGGCCGCAGACAGCGCCGTCATCTGCGGGGTCGACAGATGGCTGATCTCGCCGAGGGCGGCATCCGCGGTGAGGTCGAAGTAGAGGTCACCCGTCAGCGGATACGTTGCGGCCTTGTCGGTCAGCATCGCGATGAGCGCGCGGACCTCCTCGATCGCCTCGCTGGCCGCGACATAGGCCAGTGGCGGCAGCACCCGCAGTGCCGCCATGTCCTCGGCGAACAGGCCTGACTCCCGGGCCACGATGTGCTGCCAGGGCTCTCCGGTGAGTCGGGCACGAGCGAAGAGCGGGTCGTCGATGTCGGTGATGTTCTGCACCAGCCGAACGCTGTGGCCGGCGTCCAGCAGCACCCGGTGGAGGATGTCAAGGCTGACGTAGGTGTGGGCATGGCCGAGGTGGGTTGCGTCGTAGGGGGTGATCCCGCAGGCGTAGATGCGCACCGGCTCCGTCGGCTCCCGCGGCCCCACCGGTTGCAGGGAGCCGCTGGCCGTGTCGTGCACGCGCACCTGCGGTGCCAGACCGCTGCGCACCAGCGGGGCGGGGGCGGGGACCGTCCACGACTCCACGCGACGACCCTAGAAGACGGGCCAGGGGACGATCGGGCTGTCCGCATCTGGCAGCGGCATCACCCCGGTGTCCAGCAGCATCTCGGCTCGCTCCCGAGCGGCCTCCCGCGCCGGGACCCCAAGGCCATCGGCCAGGCGGATCCCGAAGTCCCCCGCCAGCACCGTTGCGGCCTGCCGGGCGAGGCGCTGCTGGGCGGTGGTCAGCGGCTGGCCCGCCCACCCCCAGAGGACCGTCCGCAGTTTTGGCTCCGGGTGCCAGGTCAGCCCGTGGTCGATTGCCCACACCGACCCGGCATCGTCGCGAAGCAGGTGACCGCCCTTGCGATCGGCGTTATTGGCCAGCACATCGAGAACGGCGATGGCCGCGAGGTCCGGTTCATCGCGGTGGACGAGCAGCACCGAACGTCCTCGCTCATCGCGGGCCCGCAGGACCGCCAGATACCCGGCGGGTGGTTCCCGGTCGGTCACGAGCGTGACCGGCGGCTGCTCATCGTCGGCGCATTCGGCAACCCACTGCTGGACCATGCCCGGGCCGGCGGGGGCATCCGATCGCCAAACGGTCGGCGGAACCCGGGCACAGCCGATCGCCTCGCTGAAGGCGTAGGTCAGGCATTCCCGCATCGCAAGGTCGTTGTCCGGGAAGTCCCACAGCGGCCGCTCCCCGGCCAGCGGCTTGTAGACGCAGTCGAGGTGCTGCGCATCCCGGTGGGCGCGTGCGATGAGGGTGGCATTGCTCGCATCGCGGACCCGGCCGACGACGGTGAGGGTGCCATGGGTGAGCAGCGGCTGCATCTCAACGCCGGTAGCCGTTAGCCCGGGGGCACACGTGCCCGGCGGGGTCACGGGGCTGCAGGCAGAACGGGCAGGGTGGCCGCCCGGCACTGACCACCCGCCGGGAGCGCTCCGCGAAGGCACGGGCCGCCGGTGGCGTCAGGCGAACATGGAGGGTGTCGGTCCCCGCATCCCCCTCGTCATCGTCCTCATCCCCCGCATCGTCGTCCACATCAGCCAGTGTCGCCTCCGCCCCGCGTGCCTCGATCACGACCTGGGCGGATCGCTGATCCCACCCGAGGGCGAGGGTGATGACGCGGAAGTCGGCAACCACCGGCGCCTCAAGTGGGTCGAGATCGATTGCGGTGACGTCACCCCGATCGGGAACGTTCGCGTCGGGCACCTCTGCGCGCACGCGGTCGAGTAGCTCATCGAGGCGTTCGGCCAGCTCATGAACCTGTCCCTTCTCGCAGACGACGCTGGTGAGCGCCGCACCGGAGCGGGCCTGCAGGTAGAAGACTCGCTCACCGGGCTCACCGACGGTCCCTGCGACGAAGCGATCCGGGCTGTCATGGCGGAACACCTGACGGGCCACCCTTCGACTCTAGATGTCGCCGCCCGGGACCGCGTCACCACGCGGTGCCCGACGGCGGGATCGGCGATGCAGGCCGGCGAGGGCGCCGCCGGTGTCGTTCACCCGCTCCACGGACGTCCGCTGGGGGCTGTAGTGGACGACTGACACGCTAGCGGTGTCGAGGTGGATGCGCTGGAAGTCGTCCAGATGCATCCCGAGGGCATCGGCGAGGATCGCCTTGAGCACATCACCGTGGGAGATGAGGGCGCCGATCGCCGTCGGACCGGCCTGCCCATCGAGTTCGGCGGCGATGGCACGCGCAGCCTCGATGGCTCGGACGGCCATACCGCGCAGCGACTCCCCCGCCGGGCCCGGGAACACCGCGGCGCTCGGCTGGCGCTGGACGACCTGCCAGAGGCGCTCACGGGAAAGTTCCCGCAACGTCCGGCCGGTCCAGTCCCCGTAGCGGCATTCCGCGAGTCGCTCATCGACCGCGACCGGCGGTGGCGTGGGGCGCGGGGCCACGAGCAGGTCGGTCGTCTGCCGGCAGCGTTCCAGCGGGCTGGTCACGATCCGGGCCAACGGCACCGGCAGCAGCCGCTGGGCCAGTGCCCGCACCTGCACCTCACCACTGTCGTCGAGGAGCACTCCCGGCGTCCACCCCGCCAGCACCCCCGCGGAGTTCGCCGTTGTGCGGCCATGTCGGATCAGCAGCAGGGTGCTCATGGCCGCTGGACCTCGGCTGGGCTCACTGGGCGGCCACCCGACCGGTCACCAGCAGGACGATGAGCAGTCCGCCCAGGGCGCATCGATACAGCAGGAAGATCAGCATCCCGTGGCGGCTGAGCCAGCGCAGCAGCCACGCGATGGCCGCGTAGCCGCTGATGAACGCGGCAAGGGTCGCCAGCGCGACGATCGGCCACTGTGGGGAGGGACCGATGCCGATACTGCGCGCCTCGAAGGCGGCCGAGCCCGCGATCGCTGGCACGCTGAGCAGGAACGAGAATCGGGCGGCTGACTCACGCGTCATCCCCATCGCCCGGCCCGCGGCGATGGTGGCACCCGAGCGACTCACACCGGGGATGAGGGCGGCGGCCTGCGCGAACCCCAGCAGGACCACGCGCGAGGGTGTCAGATCCGCCATCGTCTGCTGCTGCGGCCGCCAACGGTCAGCTGCGTACAGCAGCACCCCGACAACGATCAGCATTGTTGCCGTCACCCAGAGGTTCCGGAACGGACCGGCGATCTCCCGTCGCAGGGTGATGCCGATGATGACGATCGGGATCGTGCCCAGCAGGAGGAACCACCCCAGGCGCACCGTGGCGGCCCCGCGCAGCTGCGGCTGCCACAGGCTGGCCACGGTGTCTCGGGAGATCTGCCAGAGATCCCGCGCGAAATAGCCGACGACCGCGATCAGCGTGCCCACCTGGACGACGGCGGTGAACGATGCCCCGGGATCCGGCCACCCGGCGAGACTGGGCAGGATGCGCAGGTGACCGCTGGAGGAGATCGGGAGGAACTCCGTCAGGCCCTGAACAACGCCGTAGACGACCGCTTGCCACGCATTCACGCCGGCGTCCGCGGCGTGCAGCCGAGGATCTGGGCCAGTCGGGTGACCGTCGCATGTCGGGCCTCGGGCTGGGAGTTCACCACTGTGGCCGTGAAGGTCGTCACCCCCGCTCGCTGGTAGTCGGCCAGCCGCGCCGTCGCCTCCGCGGTGGTCCCGATGACGCTGACCGCATGCAGCAGCTCAGCCGGCACTGCGGCGGCGGCCCCGGCATAGTCGCGGGCAAGGAAGAGTCGCTGGATCTCCGCCGCCGCCGTGCCGAAGCCCAGTCGCACGGCGTGGGCGTTGTAGAAGTTCTGCTCCCGGCTGCCCATGCCGCCGATGTACAGCGCGCAGTACCCGCGGATGGTGGCCAGTGCCGCTGCGGGATCCGGATCACCAGTGTCGGTGAGGAACACCGGCACTGTGGGCACGACATCGAAGCCGCTGAGGTCCTTGCCGACCCGCTGCCGGCCAGCGTTGATCCGCTCCAGCTGTTCACCGGCATGGGCCGGGTCGAGGAACACTGCCAGCCAACCGTCCGCGATCTCCCCGGCCAGTTCGAGATTGCGGGGACCGATGGCCGCGAGGTAGACGGGGAGCCCACTGCGCACGGGGTGGACTGTCAGCCGCAGGGTGCGGCCGGGCCCATCGGGCAGCGGGAGGGTGAAGAACTCACCGTCGTAGGTCACCGGTTCCCGGCGCAGGGCCAGTCGAACGATGTCGACGTATTCGCGCGTCCGCACCAGCGGTCGATCGAAGCGCACGCCATGCCAGCCCTCCGACACCTGCGGCCCCGACACGCCCAGGCCGAGCCGGAACCGGCCACCCGAAAGGGTGTCCAGCGTTGCCGCTGTCATCGCGGTGTTCGCGGGGGTCCGGCCGGGGATCTGGAACACAGCGGATCCGATGTCGATGCCCTGTGTCTGCGCGGCGATCCATGCCAGCACAGTGGCCGCATCCGAGCCGTACGCCTCGGCCGCCCAGACCACATCGAAGCCGAGGCGATCTGCGGTCTGCGCGAGGGCGAGGTTGTCCGCATCATTGCCCGCACCCCAGTAGCCGAGGTTGAGACCACTGCGCATCCGGATGCGCTCTGCGGCCGCGGTCATGCGATGCGGAGGAAGCGCTCAAGGGCGCGCATGCCGAACTGCAGGCTGGCAACGGGCACCCGTTCATCGACGGCATGGAACATGCGCAGGAAGTCCAGTTCGGCGGGCAGGCGCAGGGGGAGGAAGCCGTAGCCGTGGATGCCCAGCCGGCTCAGGGCCTTGTTGTCAGTGCCACCACTGAGCAGGTAGGGCACAACCCGAGCCTGCGGGTCGACCGCGCCGATCGCCTCGACCATCGAGGTGACGATGCCTGCCGCCACTGGCGACTCGACGGCTATGTCATCGCAGATGAATTCGCGGCGCACATGCTCGCCGAGGAGCTCGTCGATCCGGGCGAGGAACTCCGTCCGCTCCCCCGGCAGGTAGCGCCCATCGACCTCGGCATATGCCTGCCCGGGCACGACGTTCACCTTGTAGCCGGCGGTCAGCCCCGTGGGCTGCGCGGTATTGCGCAGACTCGCCCCCACCATTGGGGCCAGGGAGCCGAGCAATGCGACGGTTGGACCAAGATCGGCTGGATCGAAGTCCGTGCCTGACACCTCGGCGACTGCGGACAGTAGGGACATGACCGACGGGTGAACCCGAATGGGGAACTCCGCTCGCCCGACCCGGTCGACCGCAGCCGCCAGCCGCAGGACCGCGTTCTCGTCATTGAGCATCGCTCCATGGCCGGCACGCCCCTGGGCGATCAGTCGCAACCAGCTGATTCCCTTCTCGGCCGTGGCGATCAGGTAGAGGCGCTGACCCCCGCTGAGGGAGTGGGAGAAGCCCCCCACCTCGCCGATCGCCTCGGTGACACCGGCGAAGTGCTCAGGATGGTGCTCGGTGACCCAGCGTGAGCCGTGCACCATCCCCGCCTCCTCATCAGCGAAGAAGGCGAGCACGAGATCCCGCGGGCAGGTGATGCCCGCCCGGATGTGGGCGCGGATGACCGCGAGGATCATCGCAACCTGGCCCTTCATGTCCACGGCACCCCGCCCCCACAGGATGCCGTCGACCACCGCACCTGAGAACGGTGGCACCTGCCAGTCGGGGGCATGGGCAGGCACCACATCCAGATGACCATGGACGGCGAGGCCGGGACGGTGTCGATCATGTCCATGAATCCGGGCGAGCACGCTGGTGCGGTCCGGGGTGGGGCCCACGATGTCCGCGGCGACACCCACCTCGGCCAGCAGGGAGACGACGTACTCCGCCGCCGCCCGCTCACCGGGCCCGGTGCCGTCGCCGGGGTTGGTCGTGTCGATCCCGATGAGCGTCGCGGCGATCTCGACCACCTCGGCGTCAGCACGCGCCCAGTCGATCGCCGGGGCACCGGCGCCGATGGGGGACACCTCGCTCACATCCGGCAGCCTAGGCTCTGCCGGCGGTTGGGTGCCCGATGCTGCCCGAACGGGATCGGGCGGTTCGCGTATCCTGTCCCTCCAGACCCGGTCCGGGTGGCGGAATGGCAGACGCGCTAGCTTGAGGTGCTAGTGCCCGCAAGGGCGTGGGGGTTCAAGTCCCCCCTCGGACACCGCACGTGCCTCATGAGATCAATCCCCGTGCCTCATGAGATCAATCCCCGTGCCTCATGAGATCAATCCCCGTGCCTCATGAGATCAATCCCCGTGCCTCATGAACAGGAAGTAGTAGGCGTAGTACAGGCCAAGGGGCGGTGCGGCGCTCACCATGAGGAAGGGCACAACCCCACCCTCCCCCCGGCGGAGGTAGCCGACCCCGGTGATGGTCACCGCCGTGGTGACCGCAACGGCGAGCACTGCGAACACCAGATTCTGGGGCCAACGGGTGGACCACGGCCGTCCGATGCGCGGTCCGGCAACTTCGTCCGTGGGTGTCGACTCATTCACCGCCGCGGTCGCCTCCCATATCGACTCAGCCCCACGCGTCTGCGAAGGCGGCCAGGGAGGGATACTCCCACGTCGGGGTGACGGTGGCTGGCGGGGGTGGGGTGGCACCCCATCCGGGCTTGCCCTGGCGGCGGTTGATCCATACCGTGGGAAGCCCGGCCGCCTGCGCCGGCACGTGATCGTGGTACAGGCTCTGGGCCACGTGCACATGTCGGCCCGGGGTCACGCCGAGGCGGGCGACGGCGTCCAATAGGGCGGTGAAGGCGCGGGGATCGGGCTTGTAGAACCCGAGATCCTCCGCCGTGATCACCTCATCGAAGGTGACGCCGAGGCGGGCATTGCTCGCCCGGAAGCTGCCATTGTCGACATTGGACAGGATGATGAGCCGGTAGCGCTGCTTGAGGCGCGCCAGGGCGTCGGCGGAATCCGGGAACGCCGGCCAGTGCGGCACCGACTCGGCGACCTGCTGGCGCTCGGCCTCGCCGAGGGTCACCCCGAGGCCGGCAGCCATCTGGGTCGCGGCCATCGCCAGCACCTCGGGATAGCGACCGGGAGTGTCGTGCTCCACCGCAGCCTCGGCGGCGGCGTAGCGGGCCAGCAGCTGCTCGCGGTCGACATCGGGACGATGGGCGCTGATCAACGGTTCCAGGACGTCACTGAGACCCAGCTCCCAGTCGATGAGGGTTCCGTAGCAGTCGAAGCTCAGGACCTCAACCCCGCGTGGATCCACTGCGTGCCCGCCTCAGGCCCAGCGCGGGAGGCGGTCGCCGAAGAAGTCGCGAGCCAGGGCTAGGATCTCGCCATCGCTGAGATGCTCGACATCAGCGTCAACCGCCCCGAGGATCCGCTCGCTCAACGGATGGTCGTGTGTGGCCGCCCACGCGACGAACTGGATCATTGCGTTGCTGTGCCCTTTGCCGTGTCCGAGCAGCAGGATGTGCCGGTCATCCTGGAGGTGACTGGCAATGGCGCGCCAGTAGGACTCGTCGGCCTTCGCGTAGCGCCCGGAGACCGATCCGCGGGCACTGTGGCGATGGGTCAGGCGGCCGTGGTGCGAATCGGCCTTGATGTGCTCAGGCGCAGTTCCGGGCAGGTCGCCGTGATAGACGTCGGCGCTGTTGAAGGTCAACACGACGACCGCATAGGTGGACACACTCATTCTCCTCTCGCGACTGCTGACGTCGACCAATGGGTGCTCACAGGTAGAACCTGACGAGGATGCCGGCCAACACGACGGCGAACCACAGCAGCACCAGCCAACCGCAGGCCTGCTGCCATGGCCGCAGCCGTGGTCCGCCGGAGGCGAGCAGGTCCCGCAGTGACAGCCCGAGGATCGGCACTGTCATCCCCCAGACCACCATGCACCAGGGGCACAGCGCCCCGATCGTGAGGATGCTCTGGTACGCCAGCCAGGACACGAAGAGCCCACCGAGAGTCGATCCGATGACAACCCCGGCAAGCACCCAGCGGGGCAGCAGCACGCGACCACAGCGCAGCACCCCGAGGGCGATCAGCACGCTGAAGGCGCCGATGCCGATCAGCGGATTGGGAAAGCCGAAGACGGATGCCTGATCGGTTGCGATGATCCGACCGCAGGAGAGGATCGCATTGATACTGCAGGTGGGCACGTACGTCGGATCGGCGAGCAGGCGGATCTTGTCCTGAGTCAACACGAGACTGGCATAGAGACCGACCGCACCGCCGACAGCCAGCAGCCAGCCGAGTGTCGGGCTGACTGGCTCGGTTGCGGAGTGCGGGCCGGCCGGGTCGTCTGCGGTACCCGACCGTCGCTCACCCGCCGGCGGGCTGCCCGGCGTTCCATTTCCGCCTGCCATGTCAGTCACCTGTCCTCATGCCCCTGCCACCCCGTGGCCCGCCACCCGTTGGCCCCTCCGCCAACGGCCTGCCTGTCCCAACGGCCCGCCTGCCCATTCGCCTGCGCCGGGCGCACTGTCCATGGTCCACATCAGGAGGGTAGTCCGGCACGCCACCGTGCCGGACACTGCGGCGGGTTCCTCGATCGACGGCCCACCGCGACCGCTCCCACTGCGAGCCGGCGGTGCGCCCTACGCTGGGAGGCACCGTGACCACTGACCGGATGCCACCCGCTGCGCCGAGGCCGCTGTCGATCGTGATCGCCGCGGCCGGAACCGGTGGGCACATCTATCCGGGTCTGGCCCTTGCCGACGCCCTGATCGCCGCCGCCCCGGGGACGGCCGTGGCGATCGTTGGCACCCCACGTGGCCTTGAGAGTCGACTTGTGCCCGAGGCGGGCTACCCCCTCCACCTCTACCCGATGGTGCCGCTCACCGGTCGCACGGCGGCCCGCCTGCCACTTGCCGCATCCCGATCCACGCGGCGGGCGCGGATGCTGCTCCGCCAGTTGCAGGCCGATGTCGCGGTGAGCATGGGTGGCTACGGCGGCGTGCCGCTGGCCTTGGCCGCCCGCAGTCTGGGCGTTCCGCTCGTCGTCCACGAGGCGCACCCGGTTCCCGGCCGGGCCAATGCGCTGACGGCGCGCTTTGCCACCCTGGCGGCGTACTCGTTCCCGGCGGTCGCCGAGCGGCTGCCGCGCGGCCGGAGCGTCCTCACCGGCAGTCCGGTCTTCCGACCGTTGGATGTGCCGGGCCGCGCCGCCCTGCGTGCGCGGGCGCGCGCTGAGCGAGGTCTCACGGATGAGGACTTCGTCGTCTTCATCTTCGGCGGCAGCCAGGGTGCGGTGACCCTCAATCGACTGGCGCTCGGCTGCGCCGAGCGGTGGCGGGACCGCCCTCGGCTGCGAATCCGGCTGAAGACGGGGGCAGCGCATCTGGCCGGCGTGAGCGCACAGATCACAGCGGAGGGTCTGGGCGCCCGGATCGATGCGCATGACTACATCGACAGCATGTCCGCCGAGTACGCCGCCTGCGACCTCGTCGTCAGTCGCGCGGGTGCGGGCACGGTGACCGAACTGGCACTTGCCGGTGTCCCCTCGATCCTGGTGCCGTTCGCTGCGGCAGTGGACGACCACCAGCGCCACAATGCGCAGACTCTCGTCGATGCCGGGGCGGCCCGGATGGTCCTCGACGCCGAAGCAACTGCGGCGGTGGTGGCCCCCCTGATCGAGGCCCTGCAGGCCGATCCGTCCGCGCTGGCGGCGATGTCGACCGCCGCAGCCGGTCAGGCGCGTCCCGGTGCGGCAGCACACCTCGCAGAGCTCGTCCTTGCGATCGGCCGGGAACGGCGCCAGCGGTGACCATGGATCTGGCCGGCCGCCGCGTCCTCGTCACCGGCGGCGAGGGGTTCCTCGGCAGCACCCTCATCGATGCCCTGCTCGAGCAGGGGGCGACCGTTCGGGCCCTCGTCCACTACAAGCCCTATGGCGATCACGGCCATCTGCGGGGCCGTCACCAGGAGGTGGAGCTGATTGCCGGGGACATCCGTGACCCGCAGCGGGTGTCGGTCGCGGTCCGGGGCCAGGAGGTCGTCTTCCACCTCGCCGGACTGGTCGCCGCGCCGTATTCGCTGGAGGCACCCGACTCCTACGTCCAGACCAATATCGCCGGCACCCACAACGTCCTCGCCGCGGTCCGCGAGCATGGGGTGGCCCGGATGGTCCACACGTCCTCGGGCGACACCTACGGTGCACCCCGGTACCTGCCGGTGGACGAGGGGCACCCCCTGCAGCCGACTTCCCCCTACTCGGCGACGAAGATCGCCGCGGACATGCTGGCGCTGTCGTACTGGCATGCCTTCAACACGCCCGTTGCGGTCTGCCGTCCGTTCAACACCTATGGTCCCCGTCAGTCGATGCGGGCGGTGATCCCGACGATCCTGCATCAGGCGCTCTCCGGAGCGCCGACCATCGCCCTCGGGGACCTGGCTGCGATGCGCGACTTCACCTACGTATCGGACACGATCGCCGGGTTCCTCGCTGTCGCCCGCTCCGATGCGGCCCTCGGTTCGGTGGTCAATATCGGCAGTGGAGTGGCAACGAGCATCGGCGACCTTGCCCGGATCTGCGTGGCGGTGACCGGCTCCCCCGCGCACGTCATCCAGGATCCCCAGCGGATGCGCCCCAGTGGGGCCCACACCCGGGAACTGGTGTGCGACAACACCCGCGCGCGCCAGTGGTGCAACTGGCACCCGACAGTGGACCTGCGGGAGGGGCTGCGGCGAACAGCCGACTGGGTTGCCGCCAACCGCGCCCTCGACGCCACCCGGTACGAAACCTAACCGGGACCCCGCTCAGGCCTGCTTGTCCTCCCGACCACGCCGTTCCAGGTCGGCAAGGAACTCCTCGATCTGCGCACCGATCTCCTCGGCGGTGGGCACATCGGCGGCCGGACTGGCCGACCCGAGTTCCCGCTGGGCGACCAGCCCGTCGTGCTGGGTTTCAAGGGCACCGACGAGGGCGGCAAGTTCCGGTGATCGCTCCACATACCCGGCGATCTCCTGCTCGGCGCGCTGTGCGGCCGGCTCCAACTCGGCCACCGGCAGCCGCAGCCCCGTTGCGTCGGCGACGCACTGCAGCAGTCGCATCGCCACCCGCGGGTGCGGGTACTGGGCGAGGTAGTGCGGAACGTGGACGGCGAAGCCCATCGCCGGAACGTGATGCTGGCCAAGCCGCCACTCAAGCACCCCCCCGATATGGCCGGGGAACTCCACCTGCCCAACCCATGGCCGATGACCCACGAGGTGGCTGCGGTCGGTTGCGTGCGCAGAGACACTGAAGGGACGGGTGTGCGGGGTCGGCCATGGGATCGCCCCCATCCCGATAACGAGGCGTACCCCGGCGGCCTCGATCAGGCGGATGCTGGAATCAAGGAAGGCGTTCCAGCGATAGTCCGGCTCCGGACCGGTCAGGAGGAGAAAGGGCGTGCCGTCAAGGTCGGTCACCTCATACAGCCGGATCTCCGGCATTTCGACCCCGGTGTAGTGATCGGCATCGAAGGTCATCCGCGGCCGTCGTGCCCGGTAGTCGAGGAATGCGTCGGAGTCGAAGGATGCGATCAGCCGATGCGGCAGCAGACTGAGCAGGTGCTCACTTGCGAGCACCGGACCATTGCCAGCATCGAGGAAGCCGTGGAGGCTGTGGAGCAGGACGGGCGACTCCGCCAACAGGTTCCCGTGCACGGTGACATCGGAGGCCGACGGCAGCGGGCGTCCGACCTCGGCCGGGAGGATCACCCTCTCCTGCTCGGTGTGCTCACTCATCTACCCGTACTCCCCTCCACTTGATCCGTCATCGTGACGCACCCGGAGCAGGTCCACCGGACCTGCCAGTGCCTCCGAGGTGACCAACGCCGCCCCCGGGTCCACTGTTCCCACAGCGAGCATCCGGACTCGCCGGCCCACCTAGCGGGTTGATCGCGCGGGCAGGTACTCGGTGAGATCCCCGGGCTGCAGGCCCGCCTTGCGCATCGCCGCCAGCGCCATCCGCAGGTCATCGGCAAGCCGGGGTGTGAAGTGCAGCAGGATGATCGTCCCGGGGGTCATGCCACCGCCCCGGCCGTATTGCATCCGACCGTTCTCGGCGATCGCATCCCACATCACGATGTAGTCGATACCGCACCCCGCCGCCACGTGCTGGGTGGTTGCGTTGAAGACCCCATACGGCGGCCGAAGCATCCAGACGGGCTTGCCGGTGAACTTGGAGATCCGGGCGGCATTGCCACAGACCTCCTCCCGCTGACCCTGTGCATCCAGCCGAGTGAGGGTTGGATGGCGAATCGTGTGGGCCTGGATCGGATGCCCCAGTGCCGACCAGTAGTCCTTGCCAGCGGTAACGGGACCGGAGTTGAGGAAGAAGGTTGCCGGGATGCCGTCGAGGACCTCAGCTGCGGCCGCGGTCCGGTGAATTCCATCATCGATGGTGAGGAAGGCGACCGGATCCCGGGTGTCGACATGACGCACGACCTTCGCCCGCGCGGGTTCGCCGGCGGACGCGAGGGCCGATTTCGGGGCGTCAGCCGTCACATTCGGTGGCCCGACGCGGTCAGCGGCCGGGGCCGCCGCCAGCGGCATCAGGCACATCAGAGTCACCATCAGCGCTCCCACCCACACGCGGGTCACACCATCACCCTAGGCGCCCGCATGGCCCATATGCGCCAATGCCATCCGCAGCAGCCGATGCTGGCCTCCCACGAGCTCGCCGGCGAGGTCGCCGCTGGCCTCCTCGGGCGTCACCCATGCCAGATCGAGCGCCGCCGATGTCGGTTCACACTCCCCCGCCATCGGAACCACGTAGGCCAGGCTCACGGCATGCTGCCGCGGATCATGAAAGCCGGTCACGGTGGGATCGGGGAAGTACTCCACCACCGCAAATGGTGTGGGTGACACCGGCAGTCTCGGCAGCGCCAGCGGCCCGAGGTCGCGCTCGATATGCCGGATGAGTGCCGCCCGCAGTCGCTCCCCATGGCGGACTCGGCCGGCAACCAGCGCCCGGCTGATCGTGCCGTCCGGAAGTGCCCGCAGCAGCAGACCGACCTGCTCGACACTGCCGTCCTCGCCCACCCGAACGGGGACCGCCTCGACGTACAGGATCGGCACCCGATCCCGGGCGCTCGCGAGTTCATCCTCGGTAAGCCAACCAGGCTCGACCGCGACCTCCGCCCATGAACCAGCCGCCGACGCCATCGTCCTCACTCCCGGATCCGTGGCCGCATCAACTCACGGCCCCACCATCACGCTACCCGTAGGGTGGTCGCAATGGAGCCGGTCACGCCCTCGAGCCCGAGCGTGCGCCTCACGCTCTCGGGGGCAGATCGCCCCGGCCTGCTCGCTGCGGTCTTCAATGCCCTCACCGATCACGCGGTTGCTGTGGTCGACATGGAGCAGGTGGTCGTGGGAGGCCACCTGACCCTCGGCATCCTGCTGCGGGCCGCAGTACCGTCGGAGACCGCCGACCGGGCGTCCCCATTCGCCGCCGTCATCACCGACGTCCAGCGGGTCTGCGCCCGCCTCGGGCTGCAGGCCCAGTCATCGATTCACGTCGATGATGAACCGATCCGCGTGGCCGGTCCGACCCGGCTGATCGTGACCGTCCTCGCCCAACCGCTGCACCCGGTGGCCGTCACCGCGGTTGCGGATCGCCTTGCTGCGGCCGGCGCCAACATCGACCGCGTCGCTCGGCTGGGCACCGACCCGGTGACGGCGGTGGAGTTCATCGTCAGTGGTGCCGAGATCGGAGTCGTCCGCTCCCTGCTGGCCGGTTCCGCAGGGCTGCCTGATGTCACCATCGCGGTGCGGCCGCGGGGACTGGATGAGCGCGGCCGACGACTGGTCGTCCTCGATGTCGACTCCACCCTCATCGAGCAGGAGGTCATCAACCTCCTCGCTGAGTGCGCAGGCGTGCAAGCGGATGTCGCCCGGATCACCGAGGACGCCATGGCCGGCCGACTGGACTTCGCAACCTCCCTGCACCATCGCGTCTCACTGCTGGCCGGCCTGCCGGAGGCTGTGCTCGCCGAGGTGACCGCTGCGGTCCGGTGGACACCGGGGGCCCGCACGCTCATTCGGACCCTCCAGCGACTCGATGATCGGGTGGCACTGGTCAGCGGCGGCTTCCATGACGTGGTCGACCCGCTCGCACGCGATCTCGGCGTCGTCGACGTCCGCGCCAACCGCCTTGAGATCACGGACGGCCGACTCACCGGCCGGGTGATCGGACCGGTGATCGATCGTCGCGGCAAGGCCGATGCCCTGCGCTCACTTGCGGCACTGCACGCAATCCCATTGATCCGCACCGTCGCCGTCGGCGACGGTGCCAACGATCTGGACATGCTGGAGGCCGCTGGTCTGGGCATCGCCTTCAATGCCGCCCCCACGGTTGCGGCCCGGGCCGACGCCGCCATCCACCTGCGCCGTCTGGACAGCGTCCTGTTCCTGCTTGGGATCGGCTCCGATGAGGTTGCGGATGCCGGCTACAGGGAACCGCGGCAGACGGTCACGTCGCACACCTGAGCCGCCTGCGGCTCGAACTGCGCCCACGGTGCGGTCACGTCGATGACAGCGACGCCGCTGGTCGGCAGGCCGACCTGCGCGCCCTTGACGGTGCCGTCGGGGGTGCACTGGTTGAGCAGGTCGGCGAGGCCAGGATTGTGGGCGACCACCACCACCGTGCGCGACGTCGGATCCGCGCCGCGGATGATCTGGGTCAGCCCCTCCGCTGATGCGAGGTAGGCGTCGGTGAGGGTGTGCACGTGGCGCTCCGTCGGCGCAACAGCGGCCAGTTGCTGGCTGAGCAGCTGCCATGTCTGCTGGGCCCGCACGGCCGAGGAGAGCAGGATCTCACTGGGATCGATCGGCTGACCGATACTGCGCAGATGCCGGCCAATCGCCGGCGCATCCCGCCGGCCACGCCCAGCGAGGCTGCGGCCATGGTCGTCCTTGCCGTCCGGGTCAACCGCCTTGGCGTGCCGGATGAGGATGAGCGTGCCCACCGGCTCGGTCACGCCCCCACCGCGTGGAACCCGCCATCGACATGGATGATCTCACCGCTGGTCATCGGGAACCAGCCGCTGAGCAGCGCCACCACGCCGCGAGCGGCGGGCTCCGGATCGGTGACATCCCAGCCGAGTGGCGCGCGCTCGGCCCATACCTGCTCAAAGCGCTCGAAGCCGGGGATTGACTTGGCCGCCATCGTGCGCAGTGGGCCGGCAGAGACAAGGTTCACCCGGATCCCCCGCTCCCCCAGGTAACGCGCAAGGTAGCGGCTGACCGACTCGAAGGCCGCCTTGGAGACACCCATCCAGTCGTACATCGGCCATGAGACACGGGCATCGAAGTCCAGGCCGACAACGGCCGCGCCCCGGGGCAGCAGCGGTAGACACGAGACAGTGAGCGACTTCAATGAATAGGCAGACACCTGCAGCGCGGTGGCCACATCGGACCAGGGGGTGTCGAGGAAGGTGCCGCCGAGCGCGGAGGCGGGGGCGAAGCCGATGGCGTGGACGATCCCGTCAAGGGTGTCGGTGTGCGCTCGCAGCCGCTCGACCAGCGAGGCGAGATCGTGCTCGTCGGTGACGTCCAGGGGGATCACCGGCGCCGGACGGGGAAGGCGCCGGGCCGTCCGTTCCGTCAGCGTCATCGCCCGACCGAACGAGGTCAGCAGGACGGTCGCCCCCTGATCCTGGGCGAGGCGGGCCACATGGAAGGCGATTGACTGGTCGGTGAGCACGCCGGTGACCAGGATCGTTCGCCCCGCCAGCAGTCCGGACCCCGGACTCGCCGTGGCGGCGGTGGTCACGGGTCCGGCAGTCGGACTGTCGCCGGTCGTGCTCAATGTCCCATCCCCAGTCCCCCGTCACACGGGATGACGGCCCCCGTGATGAAGCCGGCAGCCTCCCCGGCGAGGAACGTCACCACGGCGGCGACCTCGGCCGGGTGTGCTGTGCGGCCAAGCGGTGTCCGCTCGATGATGGCCTGACGAGCGGTGTCGCCCAGCACCTCGGTCATCGCCGTGTCAACGTAGCCGGGAGCGACGACGTTCACCGTGATGCCCCGGGGCCCCAGCTCCCGCGCCAGTGACCGCGCAGCGCCGATGAGCCCGGCCTTCGCCGCGGCATATCCGGTCTGGCCGGCTGAGCCGCTCAGGCCAACGACCGAGCCGATGAGGATGATCCGTCCGGATCGCGCGCGCAGCATCCCTCGGGTTGCCCGCTGGGCGCACAGCAGTGACCCCCGCAGGTTGGTCGCGAGGACATCGTCAAGGTCGGCAACATCGGTTCGCACGAGCAGTCCATCACGGGTGATCCCGGCGTTCGCGACGAGCACCTCAACCGGCCCCCAGTGCTGCTCCACCGCGAGGAACCCGGCGTCGATCGATGCGGGATCCGCGACATCCATGATCACACCCGGCTGCGGGGGTGGGCCGTGGCGGTAGGTGGCAATTGCGGTGTCCCCCGCATCGCGAAAGGCGGTGACGATGGCTTCGCCGATACCTCGATTCCCGCCCGTGACCAGGACGACCCGACTCACGCACACCTCCCTCGTGCCCAGTGCTGCCCGTCCACCAACCTGTGCGTCGCAATGGCGCCCTCGCCGCACTGCGCCACCGCGCACCGCAGGGCGCGTCCGATCACCCCGCGGTCCGAGTTGCCACGCTACCGCGCGCGCGGGAGCGCCCGCGTGGGCGTACCGTCGGAGCAGGGTTCGGCACTGCCGACGGCTGAGCGGGCCTGTGAGCGACCGGTACCGACACCGATGCGAGGACGGAGAGCGCCAGTGCGCAGAGCAGTGCGACAGCAGGCCACTGAGCAGGGGGCCGCATCGGGGCCCAGCGGCGGGGAGGTCTTCGCCATCACCACAGCGGCCCCCAGTCTGGGGGACGATCAGGCGGCGAGGACGCGACGCTATCTCGTGAGCATGGGCATCCGCGTTGGCTGCTTCATCGGTGCGATCCTCGCTGACGGCTGGCTTCGCTGGGCGCTGGTGGTGGGGGCGATCGTGCTTCCGTACATCGCCGTGGTGATTGCCAACGCTGGGCGCGAATCGGGTCGCCGCACGGTCGCGGCCTTCACCTTCCAACGTCACCGCGCCCTGCCGGCTGCACAGCCGATCCCGCGTGACCTCCAGTGAGGGGGGGCGCCCGGCGGTCCGATTCACGCTGAGGCTCCTCGGCGAGCCCCGCTGGGTGGGTCTTGCGGTGTTGGTGGCGGCCATCGTGCCGCTGTTCCTGCTGCTGGCGCAATGGCAGTGGGATCGGATGGGCCAGCGCCAGGAGCGCAATGCCCTGATCAGCGAACGGATGGCGGCGGCGCCGATGACTCTCGCGGCCGCCCAACGGGCGGCCGCAGACTCACCGGGTGCTCTCACCTGGCGAGTCCTCGATGTCCTCGGAACGTACGACCAGGCGGCCGAGGTCCTCGTCCGCAAGCAGGCACTGGATGGCCAGCCCGGATACCTCGTCGTGACTCCCCTGCTGGTGGCCGGATCGGGGATCGGGCCCGCTGCCGATGAGGGGTCGCCGAGCGTGGGGGGGAACCAGGGGGATGCGCGCAGCCTTCCGATCGTGCGCGGCTGGCTGCCGGCGACGGCGGTTGATCGTGGGCCGGCCACCACGAGCGTCGCGGCACCCGCTGGCAGCGTCACCGTCACCGGGCGCCTGCGAACACTCACCGAGGGGGCGCCACGACCCGCAGATCTGCCCCCCGGCCAGGTCAACGACATCCCGGTCCCCCCTGACCCGGCCCTCCCCGGCTACTACCTCGAGCTCATCTGGTCACCGGCGCCGACTGCACCCGGAACGCCGACCGCCCATGCGCTGACCCCACTGCCGCCGCCAACCCTCGGCGCGGGACCCCACCTCTTCTACGCCGTGCAGTGGGTCGTGTTCGCGGCCATCGCGGTGGGCGGGTTCATCGTCCTGTTGCAGCGGGAGGTGCGGGATCGGCTGGCAATGGTCGTGCCCGCTCACCGCGATCAACCGGGGAGCCCGATTCAGCCAGTGAGCGAACGAGCCAGGGCAGGGAGTCGGTGACATCCGAGTCGATGCGCACCCCCAGGTGGTCATAGGGAGTCGGGGAGCCGTTGAGGATCACCAGCGCGGCGCCCCGGTCATGGGCGCGGTCGCACAGCGAGGCAACCGGGTAGACCTGCAGGGAGGACCCGACGACGAGCATGGCGTCGCACTCACCGACGGCTGCCTGGCAGCGGCGCCAGGCATGAGGATCCAGCCCCTGGCCGAAGGACACCGTTGCGCTCTTGAGCACGCCGCCGCAGGCAAGGCAGGCTGGCTCCTGCCATGGTGGCATCGGATCGCCGTCAGTCGGCGCGGGCAGTCGCCGCAGCGCCTCGGCCATGGGTCGGCGATCCCCGCAGTCAAGGCACCCGGTCTCATGCAGGGTGCCGTGGATCTCCACTAGGCGGTCTCCGGGGATGCCGGCGGCCTGATGGAGCCCGTCGATGTTCTGCGTGATGAGCAGGAGCAGGCGGCCACCGTGATGGAGGTCGACCAGTGCACGATGGGCCTGGTTCGGCTGCGCATGCCATGCGGGATGCTCGGCACGCGCTCGCCACGCGGCCTCCCGGACCGCCGGGTCGGACTGGTAGGCCGCCAACTGGAACAGCCGCGCAGCAGCCGGATCGCGCGTCCACAACCCGTCGGCACCTCGGAAGTCCGGAATGCCCGATGCGGTGGAGACCCCCGCCCCCGTGAGCACGACGATGCGCCTGCACCCGGCGAGCAGCGCCAATGCAGCCCCCCGAGTGTCTGAGCCCGAGGTCACGGCACCTCTGCCGCCGGCTGGGCGAACTGGGTCTCGTGCAGGGTTCGGTAGAGGCCCGGCTGGGTGAGCAGGCTCCGATGGGTCCCGCTCTGCGCAATCCGACCGTCATCGATGACAAGGATCTGGGCGGCACTGTGGATGGTTGACAGCCGATGCGCGATCACCAGCGAAGTCCGCCCGGCCAGAGCCGTCCGCAGGGCCAACTGCACGGCGGCCTCATTCTCGCTGTCGAGGTGGGCTGTCGCCTCATCGAGGACCACCACCCGCGGCGCCTGCAGCAGCAGTCGGGCGATGGCGAGACGCTGCTTCTCCCCGCCCGACAGCCGATGGCCGCGGTCACCGATGACCGTGTCCAGCCCATTGGGCAGGGCGGCGATGACCCCATCGATGCGAGCCGCCGCCATCGCCTCCCACAGGTCGGCCTCCTCGGCATCGGGACGGGCGTAACGGAGGTTCGCCCGGACGGTGTCGTGGAACATGTGGGGGTCCTGGGTGACGACCCCGATGGCGCGATGGAGATCGGCCCCGGTCACAGCCCGCAGGTCAACCCCGTTGAGCGTGATCGCCCCGGCAGTCGGGTCGTAGAGTCGCGCCGCCAGCGCGCCGATGGTGGTCTTGCCAGCCCCGGATGGACCAACCAGCGCCGTCATGGAACCGGCTGGGACGGTGAACGTGAGATCGCGGAGGACAGGGCGCCCCTCATCGGGGCGCGACTCCGCAATCGCCACCGACTCCAGGGAGGCAAGGGAGATCTCCGATGCCGTGGGATAGGTGAAGTCGACCGCGTGGAAGGCGAGGGTGAGGGGGCCGGCGGGCACCGGCGCCGGCTGCGCCGGGTCACGCACCGTCAGTGGCCGGTCGAGCACCTCGAACACCCGGTCGAAGGAGACCAGGGCGGTCATGACGTCCAGTCGCACGCTGCTCAGCGCGGTCAGCGGCAGGTACAGGCGAGCCAGCAGCGCAACGAGTGCCAGCAGCGTCCCCAGGGTCAGGGCGCCGCTGATGACGCTCAGACCACCGAAGCCGTACACGATCGCAGTGGCGATCGAGGCGACCAGTCCGAGGGAGACGAAGAAGACCTGGGTGGACATCGCCGTGCGCACCCCGATCTCCCGCAGGGCGGCCGCCCGCTGCGCGAACTGCGCATCCTCGGTGCGGGGATCACCGAAGAGCTTCACGAGCAATGCGCCGGCGACATTGAAGCGCTCGGTCATGAGCTGGTTGACGTCGGAGTTGAGGGTCATCTGCTCGCGGGTGAGCGCCTGCAGTCGTCGCCCAGTCCATCGCGCCGGCAGCAGGAAAACCGGCAGCAGGACAAGGCAGATCAGCGTGAGCGACCACGACAGGTCCAGCATCGCCGCGAGCACCACCACCAGGGTGATGCTGTTGCCGACGACCCCGCTGAGGGTGGACGTGAACGCCTGCTGGGCACCGAGGACGTCGCTGTTGAGCCGTGCCACCAGGGCCCCGGTCTGGGTGCGGGTGAAGAATCCGATCGGCTGACGCTGGACATGGGCGAAGACCTCGGTGCGCAGGTCGTAGATGAGTCCCTCACCGATGCGTGCCGACAGCAGCCGCTGGATGACCGCAACCCCGGCACTGGCGAGGGCGAGCAGCGCGACGATGCCGGCAGACTGCACGACGATGCCCGTGTTCCCCGCGGTGATCCCAGCATCGACGATCCGCTTGAACATCAGCGGCTGCGCAACGACCAGCAAGGCCTCCACAACGACAACGGCGATGAAGATGATGACGGCGGCACGGTATGGGCGGGCGTAGCCGATGATCCGACGCGTGACCCCGCGCGATAGCGGCTGCGCGGTCACGGCGGGATCGCGGGTGAGCGATCGCATCGCCGCCCACGGGGCCATCCCGCTCATGCGCTCACCCCGGCCGGGGCGGAGGTGGGTGCCTCCCCGGCCGAGCCCGGCCAGGTCGGCGCGGTGAAGGCCGCGAGCAGGTGCACCTGGGTGGTCCGCTCGCGCTCCTGCTGGGCCCGGCCCTCGGCTTGATCGGCCGCACGCATCAGGTCGACGGCCGAGGCAAGTGCCGCCGCCGGCTGGCTGAGGATCGCCGTCACCGCCGCGGCCACCGCGTTCTCCCGTGCCGCGGGATCTGTCGGCAGCAGTCGCGTGGCGATACCCCAATCGCACGCCTCGGTCCCGGTAAGCGTTCGCCCGGCTGCCACGACCTCCAGCGCCCGGGTGGGGCCGCACCGGCGCAGCAGGCGGGCCGTCCCGGTGAGATCGGGCACCAGTCCAAGGCCGACCTCCGGCAGGCCGAGCTGTGCATCGGGGCACACCCACATCAGGTCACAGGCACTGGCCAGCTGACAGCCGGCACCGAGAGCGGCTCCCTGGACGATCGCGATGGTCAGGGTGCCCGCGCGCTCATGCCAGATCCGGAACGCGTGCTGGAACCTCTCGATCTGCGCCACCTGCTCAGCGGGGGGCCGACCGCGCAGCCCCGCAGCCTCCGCCAGCACAGACCGGTCAAGGCCACTGGAGAAGGACTCCCCCGCCCCATGGACAGTGATGATGCGTACCTGCGCCGGCAGCCCGGCCAGTGCCTGCAGCCACTCCTGCCACATCTGCGGAGTCTGGGCATTGCGCACCCGAGGGCGCTCCAGGGTGAGGCGAGCCCACGCCCCTTCAACATCGAGTGCGATCGTCACCGTCACAGTGTGGCGGGTACCCGGCACCCCGGGATCGGGCCACCCGGACGGGTACCGGGTGTCAGAGATTGAAGCCGAGCGCGCGGAGCATCTCCCGTCCATCGTCGGTGATCTTGTCCGGGCCCCACGGGGGCGACCACACCCACGTCACCGAGTACGAGGTCACGATCGGGGTGAGGGCGGCGCGCATCTGGTCCTCGATCACATCCGTGAGCGGACAGGCCGCCGAGGTCAGTGTCATGTCAAGCGTCGCGGCCCCCGACTCGTCGACCGCAACCCCATAGAGCAGCCCGAGGTCCACGACGTTGATTCCCAGCTCAGGGTCGACCACGTCTCGCATGGCCTCAATGACATCTGCTTCGGTGACAGTCATCGGCTGATCCCCTCTGATCGATGGAGTGCATCCTTCAAGGCCATCCACGGCAGCAGTGCGCACTTCACCCGCGCGGGGTAGCGGGAGACGCCCGCGAAGGCCACGGCATCGCCGAGGACCTCCGGATCGCCGGCATCGGTGCCTCGACTCTGCATGAGGGCGTGGAAGGCGGACTCGATGATCATCGCCTCCGACTGCGGCAGCCCGCACACGGCGTCGTGCAGCACGCTCGCGGAGGCCTGCGAGATCGCGCAGCCGGCCGCCTCGTAGGAGACGTCCGCGATCCGCCCCTGCCCATCGACAGCGACACGCAGCCGGATCTCATCCCCGCAGGTGGGGTTCACCTGACAGGACTCCGCCGTGAACGGCTCCCGCAGTCCATGCCCACTGCGCCGTCGATAGTGGTCCATGATGACGTCCTGGTACAGGCTGTCCAGCCGCATCAGCGCCCCCGGAAGTAGGACACGGCTGCCGCCAACCCAGCGACGAAGGCCGCCACGTCATCCTCATCGTTGTAGAGGTAGAAGGATGCACGGGTGGACGCGGCAATGCCCAGGCGGCGGTTCAGCGGCCAGGCGCAATGGTGGCCAACCCGCACCGCAACCCCGCGATCGTCCAGCACCTGGCCGACATCATGGGCGTGCACCCCATCGACGATGACACTCACCACTCCCCCACGATCGACCAGATCCGTCGGTCCGATCACCCGCACCTCGGGCAATTCGGCGATTCCGGCCAGTGCGCACGCCGTCAGGTGGCGCTCGTGGTCGGCAATGCGTGCCATCCCGATCCCGTCGAGGTACTGGGCCGCGGCGGCCAGCCCGATCGCCTGGGCGGTGAGCGGGGTGCCGGCCTCGAAGCGCTGCGGTGGCAGGGCGAAGGTTGCTCGGGTCATCTCGACGGTGTCGATCATCGAACCGCCCGAGAGGAATGGTGGCATCGCCGCCAGCAGTTCGGCGCGCGCCCACAGCACCCCGATCCCGGTCGGGCCGCACATCTTGTGCCCCGACCAGCACAGGGCATCCACGCCGAGCCCCGCCACGTCCACCGGGCTATTGGGCACGGCCTGGCAGGCATCGAGGAAGATGAACGCCCCGACCGCACGCGCGCGTTCGACGATCGGCACCAGCGGTGTGATGGCGCCGGTGACGTTGCTCTGCGCCGTGATCGAGACGACCGCCGTGTCCCGGGTGATGATCCGGTCGAGGTCCGACAGGTCCAGTCGGCCAGTCGGGGTGATCGGCAGCCAGCGCAGGGTGGCACCGGTCTTCGCCGCTGCCTGCTGCCACGGCACGAGGTTGGCGTGGTGCTCCAGCTCACTGACCACGATGGAACGGCCGGGGCCGAGGACGAGCCGCGGGTCCCCATCGAAGCCCGCTTCACGCGCGGCCACCCGGCCGGCTCCGGCCAGGGCGGTGGCATTGCTGAAGGCGTAGGCGAGCAGGTTCAGCGCCTCGGTGGCGTTGCGGACGAGGACGCACTGCTCCGGGTGCCCCCCGACGAAGGTCGCGATCCGCTGGCGCGCCTCCTCATAGGCATCAGTCGCCTCCTCGGCGAGGGCGTGCGCCCCGCGGTGGACGGCAGCGTTGACCTCCTCGTAGAAACGCCGCTCCGCATCGAGCACGACCCGCGGCTTCTGCGCGGTGGCAGCACTGTCGAGGTACACCAGTGGCTGGTTGTCGCGCACCCGCCGGCTCAGGATCGGAAAGTCCGCCCGCACCGCTGCGACATCCAGTCCCGTGGCCGTGATCACTGAGCTGCGGCCCTCGTCCAGCGCTCATAGCCGGTGACTTCCAACTCCTCGGCCAGTTCGATTCCGCCGCGCTCAACGATCCGGCCGTCAACGAACACCGCAACGTGGTCGGGCACGATGTGGCGGAGGATTCGCGTGTAGTGGGTAATCAGCACAATCCCCGCATCGGATGCGCGGCGGTAGCGGTTGACCGCCTCACTGACAATGCGCAGGGCATCGACATCCAGGCCCGAGTCGGTCTCGTCCAGGATGGCGATCCGGGGTTTGAGGATCTCCATCTGGAGGATCTCGTGGCGCTTCTTCTCCCCACCGGAGAAACCCTCGTTGACACTGCGCTCCGCGAAGGATGGCTCCATCTCCAGTGTGGCCATCGCGGCACGCGACTCGGTCAGCCATGCGCGAAGTGGCGGCGCCTCACCGCGGATCGCGGTCGCGGCGGTGCGCAGGAAGTTCGACACCGAGACCCCGGGAACCTCCACCGGGTACTGCAGGGCGAGGAAGATCCCTGCCCGCGCGCGCTCGTCCACGCTCATCGCCAGCACATCCTCACCATCGAGGGTGACCGAGCCCCCGGTGACCGCGTACCGCGGATGGCCGGCGATGGCGTAGGCGAGAGTTGACTTGCCGGATCCATTGGGGCCCATCAGGGCGTACGTGCCGCCGTCGATGGTGAGATCCACCCCCTTGAGGATCGGCCGGCTGCCGGCATCGGTGAGGACGTCAACGTGCAGGTCGTCGATGATGAGGCGGGTCATGGCGTCGCTCCTGGTCTGGTCGCAAGGGGGCGGTAGGCGCTCCCGGTCGGGCAGGCCCGGCCGGTTGCAGTGATCACAGGCCGATCTCGATCGTGTCCTCGACGATGCGCACCGGATAGGTGCGAAGCGCCACGGTGGCTGGCAGGCAGGTGGGCTGCCCGGTGCTCAGGTCGAACTCCGAGCCGTGCAGCCAGCACTCCACTCGCGGCCGTTCACCGGTGATCAGCTCACCCTCGGAGAGCGATACCGCGCCGTGGGTGCAGGTGTCGTCGACCGCGTACAGCTCGTCGCCCACCCGAATGAGCGTGATCTCATCCCCGGCGAGGGTGAAGCGCTGCATGGAGTCGGCGGGCAGGTCACGGTCGGCGCACACCGGGCGCCATTCAGGCATGGTCCTCACCCAGGGCGTGATCGAGGGCGCTCAGCAACTGCTCGGCAACCCGGTCATCGCCCGCACGAGCGAGCAGGTCGGCGAAGAAGCCGCGCACGATCAGGTGGGTCGCAGCCGTCGCGGTCAGCCCTCGCGCCTGCAGGTAGAACACCTGCTCGGGGTCGAGCTGGCCGGTGACACTGGCGTGTCCCGCGCGCAGCACGTCACCGGTCTTCAACTCGAGATTCGGTACCGAGTCAGCCCGCGCACCGGCATCGAGCAGGATCGTCCGGTTGAGTTCATAGGTGTCGATGTCGGTTGCGCTCGCCTCGACGATCACATCGCCGATCCAGACCGCGTGGCTGTCCGCTCCGTGGACCACCGCTTTGTAGGCAACGTCACTGCTGCAGTGGGGGACCGCATGGTGGATGAGCGGGCGGCTCTCATGGTGCTGACCGGGCCCGGTGACGTTGAGGCCGAGCAGCTCAGCGCGCGAGCCCGGCCCCCGGTAGTCCACGCGGGAGGTCGCACGAACGACATCGCCGCCGCGCTGGCAGGTGAGGCCGATGTACGTTGCATCCCGCTGCAGGGTCACCTGCTGGTCCAGCATCAGCACTGACTCCCGGGCGAGGGCGCAGTCGGTCACCAGGCGCAGCCGGGCGCCGTCGGCCACCTGCAGTTCCACCAGCAGTGCGGCGGCGCCGACGCCGGCGATCGTGAGCTCGATGTGCGCATCGCTGTGCGGACCGACCGCGATGATCAGGTGATCCAGGGTGATCGGCGTCGAGCTGGGAGCAGCCGAGGGCTGATCGGGCGCGGTCGCGGTCTGATCCGGCGGTGGGTGGCTGGCGCGCGGCTGGATGTCGACGCTGACCGCCAGCGGGGTGGCGTGCACGGTCTCCGCCGGGACGGTCAGCACGGTCGCCCCGGTGCTGCCCGCATAGGCCCGCGCGGCCACCCAGTCGGATGGCTGCACGAGGCTGCGGAGATCGCGCTGCTCCGCACTGATCCGCGGGAGCGCCGGCTCCCCGTCGGCGGTGTGGATCGATGCCGGAACGCTCGGACGCGACTCATCGAGCAGCCCCGCAATCCGATCCAGTGGCAGGTATCGCCACTGCTCCGCACGCGCGGCGGGCCGGGGGTGATCAGCCGGGACCCGTGAGCGGACCTGTGGCGGCCGGGCGTCGGCGGTGCGGGCCACCGGCTGCTGCAGTGCGGTCGTCATCAGCCGACGGAGCCTTCCATCTGCAGTTCGATCAGGCGGTTGAGTTCAATGGCGTACTCCATCGGCAGCTCCCGTGCGATCGGCTCAACGAAGCCCCGCACGATCATCGCCATGGCCTCGTCCTCCGGCATTCCCCGCTGCATGAGGTAGAACAACTGGTCCTCACTGACCTTGCTGACACTCGCCTCATGGGCCATCGCCACGTCGTCGGTGCGGATGTCGTTGTACGGATAGGTGTCGGACCGGCTGTCATCGTCGATCAGCAGGGCATCGCACTTGACCGTGCTGCGGCAGCCGTGACTGCCCTCCAGCACCTGGATCAGGCCGCGGTAGGAGGAGCGCCCGCCGCCGCGCGCGACCGACTTGCTCACGATCGCCGACGAGGTGTTGGGGGCGGCGTGCACCATCTTGGCGCCCGCATCCTGGTGCTGGCCGGTCCCGGCGAAGGCGAGGGAAAGGGTCTCCCCTCGGGCATGCTCCCCGGTCAGCCAGACTGCCGGGTACTTCATCGTCACCTTGGAGCCGATATTGCCGTCGATCCACTCCATGGTGGCGCGCTCATGTGCGATGGCCCGCTTGGTGACGAGGTTGTAGACATTCGTCGACCAGTTCTGGATCGTCGTGTACCGACAGCGGCCGCCCCGCCGGACGATGATCTCGACCACGGCACTGTGCAGCGAGTCGGAGGAGTAAATCGGGGCGGTGCAGCCTTCCACGTAGTGGACGTAGGCGTCCTCATCCACGATGATGAGGGTTCGCTCGAATTGACCCATGTTCTCGGTGTTGATCCGGAAGTACGCCTGCAGCGGGATCTCGACATGGACCCCACGCGGGACGTAGACGAAGGATCCGCCGGACCACACGGCCGTGTTCAGTGCCGCGAACTTGTTGTCACCCGGGGGGATGACGCTTCCGAAGTACTCCCGGAAGACGTCCTCGTGCTCCCGCAGCCCGGTGTCGGTGTCGAGGAAGATGACGCCCTGCGCCTCCAGGTCCTCCCGAATCCGGTGGTAGACGACCTCGCTCTCGTACTGCGCGGCGACCCCTGCCACCAGCCGCTGCTTCTCGGCCTCGGGAATGCCGAGCCGGTCATAGGTCGTCCGGATGTCCTCCGGCAGCTCCTCCCAGCTGGCCGCCTGCCGCTCGGTGGAGCGGACGAAGTACTTGATGGTGTCGAAGTCGATACCGGACAGCCCCGCTCCCCAATCCGGCATCGGCTTGCGCTCGAACAGGCGCAGGGACTTCAGCCGCAGCTCGAGCATCCACTCCGGCTCGTTCTTCCGCGCGGAGATATCGCGCACGACCTCCTCGTTGAGGCCGCGCCGGGCGGTTGCGCCGGCGGCATCCGAGTCGTGCCATCCGTACTCATAGGTGCCCAGGCCTTCCAAGGGGGGGTGGGTCGCGGTCATGATGCCGTCCTTCCGCTGGTCAGGGTGTCGACATGTGCTGATCGGGCTGGGAAGCTGGCTGGCGGACCGACGAGGTGGCCGGCCACGACCGGGCGGTGGGGGAACCGGGAGGGGTCCGGTACGAGGGTGGTGCAGACACCGTCACCGGCGCCGATCGTCGCCAGACGTGTCACGTGGGTGCCCACCGCCGCCGCGATGGCGGCGGTCTCCGCCTCGCACAGCTCCGGGAACTCGGCTGCCGCGTGCGCGACCGGACAGTGATGCTGGCAGATCTGGACCCCGCCGGACACGGGGGCGGTGGAGGCAGCGAAGCCATCCTCGGAGAGCACCTCGGCGACTGCCTTCGCCCGGTCCGCTGGGCGCGGTGGGGCGTCGGCCGATGCCCCAATCCGCGCCGCGACACGGTCGCCGAGTCCTGCCACCCTCGCCGCGGCGAACTCGCGCACTGCCGATCGACCGTCCCGATCGGCGAGGTGGTGCAGTACCTGCCGGGCGAGGTCGTCGTATCCCTGATCGAAGCCGTCACGACCGGCGGGAGTCAGCGAGAACACCCGCGCCGGTCGGCCGCGGCCCCGGGCAGTGCCGACCGTCGGCCCGTAGGGCGCGGTGGCATCCGCCCTGACCCAACCACGATCCATGAGGGCGTCGAGCTGCTTGCGGACGGCCGCCGGCGACAGCCCAAGGCGCTCAGCAAGGGATGCGGCCGTTGCCGGCCCCTCGTCGAGGAGCACGCGTGCCACGCGCTGGTCGGCGGATTTCACAACCACAGTGTTGCGTAATTCCGGTGACCCCGCCAGCGCAGATCGGGCGATCGGTGCCGGCGTACGCGTGGCGTTCCCCACATCCCCCACCGCCTCGGTCACAGTGGACGGCATGAGGACAAGGCTGGGGCAGGGCAGACCCAAGGGGTCGGGCTTCACGCAGGCTGGACGTGCCGCCCGGGAGCGCCCGGCTGGGACCCCCGCAGGCCCGCCGCTGCTGCTGTCGGGAATCGATGTGACCTACCCCGGTCGGCCGCCGGTGCCCGCCCTTCGTGACGCCGGCCTGCGTGCGGACGGTGGCCGGATCACTGCCCTGTTGGGGCGGAATGGCGCGGGGAAGAGCACCTTGCTGGCGGTGGCCTGTGGTCTGCGGACGCCGGATGCGGGGCTGGTCCACGTACTCGGTGAGGTCCATCGCCACGGGTCACCGAGGGGCAGCAGGCGGGGACTGTCGATCTCAACCCGGGAGCGCTTGGGGGTCCTGCTGCAGGAGGGAGGGGCCTATACCGCGGCGCCCGTTGCGGACGTCCTGCGGCTGCACTGGCGACTGGCCGCCGCGGCGGTGCCGTGGGCGGAGGCGGTGGACATGTTCGACTGCGGACCCCTCCTGCGCCGCCGGCTCGGCCGGCTCAGCGGTGGCGAGCAGCGGCGGGTGTGCCTGACACTGGCCATCCTCAGCCGCCCCGGGCTGCTGCTCCTCGATGAGCCCACCACCGGGATGGACCTGCCCACCCGGGAGCGCACCTGGCAGGTCCTCGAGTCCCTGCGAGCCGATGGGGTCGCCATCGTGCTGTCCACCCACGACCTCGCCGAGGTCAGTGAGCACGCCGACGATGTCACCATCATCGACGAGGGACGGGTGCGCCATGTGAGCACCCTCGCGAGCCTGCTCACCCGCGGCCGGACGCTGTTCATTCCGCTCACGCACGAGGATGAACCCCCCGCGGGCCGGTCCGGCGCCCTCGCGGACGGACGAGTCGATCACGCCACCCTCACCGCACTGGCACGCCGCCTGACGCCGGGTGTGCGCGTGCAGCGCCGACGCGGTGGGGTCGAGGTGTCCGGCCCGCTGACCGACGCCGACCTCGACACCGCCCGCGCCTGGGCGGACGAGGCCGGCCTCGATCCTGCGACGGTTGCCGTGGGACGGGCGGATCTCGCCACCGTCGTGCGCGACCTCACCGAACCGCCACCCGCGCCACCGGCCGGGAAGCAGTCGGTCGACCAGGACGACCGGACCGTTCGATGACCGTCCGGCGCACCTGGGCTGTTGCGCGATTCGAGTTCGCGGTGCTCCTGCGCAATCCCGAGCAGCTCCTGCTCACGCTGATCATCCCGATGGCCCTGTTCATCATCCTCACCAGGACCGACCTCGCCGCGGCGCTGCCGCCGACCGCACCGGATGCGGACCTGCTCGCCCTCGCCGGGACCCTCGGCCTCGCCCTCTTCTCGACAGCCTTCACCGCCCAGGCCATCGCCACCGGGTTCGAACGGCGCGCGGGGATGCTTCGACTGCTCGCCACCAGCCCCGCCAGCAGTCTGGATGTCCTCATCGGCAAGGCAGGAGCGACGATCGCAATGCAGACCGCCCAGATCCTGGTGCTGATGGCGACGGCGATCATCCTGGGCGTGACCGACTGGGCGACCGCGGTGATCCTGCTGCCGGCCCTGATCGGCGTGGCACTTCTCACAACCTGGTCGACCGGCACATGGGGGTTGATCCTCGCGGGCACCCTTCGCGCCGAGGCGGTGCTTGCCGTGGCCAACGCGATCTGGCTGGCCACCCTGATCGCTGGTGGGCTGATCGTCCCCGCAGCTGACCTCGGACGCCTCGGACTGGTCGTTCAATGGCTGCCGACCGCGGCCATCGGGGACCTCCTGCGCCTGTTGCTCATCCCGGCACTGGACGCCGGGCACCTCTGGCCGGCACTGATCGCACTGCTGTGGGGGGCGGCCGGGGCGGTGCTCGCCCGCAACCGCCTGCGGTGGGTGTGACTGCGGCTACCCCGCAGGCGACATAGCGTTGCGGCATGACGCCGATGGCAGCGCCCGGGGGCACCCGCGTGCCGAGACCGGTGACGGTGGTCCTGCTGGTCAACCTCATCGCCCAGGCCGGGATCATCGTCACCGGCGGCCTGGTCCGGCTCACCGGCTCAGGCCTTGGGTGCCCAACGTGGCCGGAGTGCGCACCCGGCTCACTGCTGCCGACCGCCGCTCAGGCGGAAGGAGTGACGAAGTTCATCGAGTTCGGCAACCGGCTGCTGACCTTCGCAGTCGCAGCCGCCGCCTTGGCCACCGTGATCGTCCTGTGGCGACTGCGACCGCGCCCACGCGGGCTGCGGGCGCTGTCCGCGATCCCCCTCATCGGCACCGTCGGCCAGGCGGTCCTCGGCGGCATCACCGTGCTGACCGGGCTCAATCCCCTCACCGTTATGGCCCACCTGCTGCTGTCCCTGGTCTTGGTCGCGGTGAGCGTCGTCCTGCTGCTGTGGGTGCACGACCCGCCGACGGCACCCGGGGTCGGGCACGCTCATGTCGTGCGCGCAATGGCCGGGGGCCTGTTCATCGCGGGGGCCGTCGTCGTCACCCTCGGTGCCATCGTCACCGGCAGCGGACCGCATGCCGGGGATGAGACCGCCGCGCGCTTCGGGTTCGACATTCGCGCTGTCGCCTGGCTCCATGCGGACAGCGTGTGGCTGTACCTGGGGCTGTTGATCGGGCTGCTGGCTGTCCTCACCGTCACCGCTGCGCCACTGACCGTGCGCCGGACCACATGGCTGCTGCTTGCCGTGAGCCTCGCCCAGGGTCTGGTTGGGTACGTCCAGTGGTTCACGGGGCTGCCATGGCTGCTCGTGGCGGTCCACCTGCTCGGCGCAGTCCTCGTCTGGATCGGGACGACAGCCGTCGCCTACCGCGTCCTGCGCGCCTTCCCAGCCCGCCGCACGACCGCCGCAGCCAGCGCCTCGGCGCCGGCCGGAGCGAGGTAGCAGAAGAGCAGCGGCTCCGTCAGTTCGCACTCCATGACCACCATCCGTCCCGCCGGATCCTCTTCCGCGGCGCCAGTGCTCACCATGTCCACGCGCGCGTAGACACACGCATCCCATCGGTCGGCCATCGCTTCCCGCACCCGCCCGACCAGGGCGTGCATCGCCGGCGTCAGGGTGGTCAGCCCCCGGGCGTCACCGTGGCCACCACAGGTCAGTGCGGCAACCTTGCGCACCGCATGTGAGACCTGACCGTCGATGACGACGACCGCTGCCTCCCCGGAGGAGTCAACCGCCCGCAGGTACGGCTGGACCATCACCTGCTGACCCTGCGCGTGCAGGGATGCCACATGGTCATGCAGCCGCTGCCAGCCCACATCATCGTCTGCGAACCGCAGCGCCCCCCGCGCACCGGCCCCGACAGCCGGTTTGGCAACCCAGGCCGCAGCGTCCAGCCCGACGACCCCTGTCAGGTTCCGCATCGACCTGCGATCGGGAGGTCGATCACCCGGTGGGCACCACCAGGTGGGGATCGTCGGGACTCCGGAGTCGGCAAGGTCCCGCAGGTAGGTCTTGTCGGTGTTCCAGGTCACGATGTCAAGGGGATTGAGCAGCAGGGAGCTCTGCGACACTGCCGCGGCCCAATCGAGGAAGGCCACCCGATCGGCCGCATAGTTCCAGGTGCTGCGGATGAGCACGACATCCCAATCGGACCAGCGAACGTCAGGATCGTCCCAGCGCAGCGGTTCACAGTCGGCACCGTGCTCGCGCAGTGCGCCCGACACCAGCACGGCGTCGAGGTCGGGGTCCGGATCGGCGGGGTCCTGCGCGTAGGTCGCATAGGCCACGCGCAGCGTGGTGGGGGCGGTCATGGTCGACGCCTCAGGGCAGGAAGGGATCAAGGCCAACGGCGATGAACAGCAGTGCCAGGTAGCTGATGGAGCCGTGGAACAGCGCCATCGCCGCACGGTCCTCCCCCGCCCGCCGGGCACACCGATAGGCGAGGACGAGCAGCCAGCCGCCGAGTACTGCAGCGGTGACGGTGTACACCCAGCCCATGGGTGCCACCGGGACCAGCACAAGTGAGGCGGCGACCGTTGCCCACGCGTAGCCGATGATCTGTCGGCCCACCGATCGCGGTGAGCGGACGGTTGGCAGCATCGGCACCCCGGCCGCGACGTAGTCCTCCCGGTAGCGCATCGACAGCGGCCAGTAGTGCGGTGGGGTCCACAGGAAGACAACCATGAACAGCACCAGTGGCGTCAGGGAGAGGGTCCCCGTGATCGCCGACCAGGCAATCAGCACCGGCATGCAGCCGGCGGCTCCCCCCCACACGATGTTCTGCGGCGTGCGCCGCTTGAGCAGCATCGTGTACACCACGACGTACAGCACGATCGCCAGCGCCGCGAGCAGGGCGCTGAGCGGGGTCAGCAGGGTGGCGAAGATCGCCACCGCGGCGATGCTCAGCAGCCACCCGAGGACAAGTGCGGTCCGAGGTGACACGTCACCACGCACCAACGGCCGATGCTGGGTCCGCGACATGGCCGCATCGATGTCACGCTCCAGATAGGAGTTGAACGCATTCGCCCCGGCAGCCGCCAGCCACCCGCCGATCACGACCAGCACAGCAGTGCCCAGGGGTGGCAGGCCGGCGGCGGCGAGGAACATCGTGGGAACCGCGGTGACGAGAAGCAGCTCAATGATGCGGGGCTTGGTGAGCGCCACCAATGACCGGATCAGGCCGATGCGGGGGGCGCCAGCAGCCGCCTGACTGATGGTCATCGCCCCTACGCTAACCCTGTCATCGGCCACGTGCGCACCGCCCCTACGCTCGCAACTGTGACCTGGCAGCCGATTGATGACCGCACCGTCGCAACCGCCCGGCGGCTCACCATGGACGCGGTGGAGGCCGCCGGTCACGGCCACCCGGGAACTGCGATGGCGCTGGCGCCCGTGGCCCACCTGCTCTTCGGCAGCCACCTGCGTCACGACCCCAACGATCCGCTGTGGCCGGGCCGGGATGTGTTCATCCTCAGCCCGGGGCATGCCAGCCTGCTCCTGTACTGCCAGCTCTACCTGACCGGATATGGGCTTGAGCTGGCGGACGTGCGGTCCTTCCGACGTGCCGGCTCCCGGACTCCCGGCCACCCGGAGCGAGGCCATACACCCGGGGTTGAGCTGACCACCGGTCCCCTCGGCCAGGGGCTCGCCAGCGCGGTCGGGGTTGCGCTGTCGGATCGGTACGTACGCTCACTGCTCGACCCGGCAGCCGCTCCGGGGCAGAGCCCCTTCGACCGCACCGTCTACGTCATCGCCTCCGATGGCGACGTGATGGAGGGCGTCACCGCCGAGGCGGCCAGCCTCGCCGGGCACCAGCGCCTCGGCCGACTGATCGTCATCTGGGACGACAACCGGATCACGATCGACGGTGACACTCAGGTCGCCTTCACCGAGGACGTCCCCGCCCGCTTCGCCAGCTACGGGTGGCACACCACTGCCGTCGCCATGGCTGAGGATGGCGACGTCGACGTCCCGGCACTCGATGCGGCTCTCCGGGCCGCTCAGCAGGCGGACGATCGCCCCTCATTCATCCGCCTGCAGACCACGATCGCGTACCCGGCTCCGCAGGCACGGGGAACCGCAGCGGCCCACGGCGCCCCCCTCGGGGCTGCCGAGGCTGCCCGCACCCGTCAGTTGCTGGGGGTCGATGCCGAGGCTGCCTTCCACATCGACCCCGAAGTCCTCGCCCATACTCGGGGTGCCCAGGTGCGCGGTGCGCATCTCCACGAGCAGTGGCGGGTCGACCTGCAGCGCTGGCAGGACCGGGAACCCGCGCGTGCTGCGCTGTACACCCGCATGACGGCGGGCACCCTGCCCCCAGACTGGGACGCCGACCTGCCGACGTGGCCAATCGGGTCCGAGGTCGCCACTCGCAAGGCCAGCAATGCCCTGCTCAATGCCCTGGTTCCCCGGCTGCCGGAACTGTGGGGTGGATCAGCGGACTTGGCGGAGAGCAACGGGACCCGGCTTACGGGCATCCCTGCCGGACAGCCGGCTGGCACCACCGTCGCCAACGCCAGCCCCGGGGGTCCCTACATCCACTTCGGCGTTCGCGAGCATGCGATGGCCGCCGCACTCAACGGGGCGGCCCTGTCCGGGCTGCTGCGGCCCTACGGCGCCACCTTCCTCATCTTCAGCGACTACCAGCGCCCGGCCATCCGGCTTTCCGCCCTGATGGACCTGCCGGCGACGTTCATCTGGACGCACGACTCCCTCGGCCTCGGTGAGGACGGGCCAACACATCAGCCCGTTGAGCACCTCTGGGCCCTGCGCGCCATCCCCGGGTTCGCGGTCATCCGACCGGCCGACGCTCACGAGACACGCGCTGCCTGGTGCGCCCTACTGGAGCAACGCGGACCCGCCGGACTGGTGCTGACGCGGCAGCCGGTTCCCGTGCTCGCCCAGACCGATGGTGAGCGCGCACGAGCGGGGGTGCGCGCGGGGGGGTACGTCGTGCATGATTCCCCGGCCGCGACGGTCGTGCTCATCGCCAGCGGCTCGGAGGTGGCTCTCTGCCTTGCCGCAGCCGAGCTCCTGGACCGGCGGGGCATCGCAGCGCGCGTGGTGTCCATGCCCTGCCTGGAGTGGTTCGAGCAGTCGCCGCCGGCGTGGCAGGAGGAAGTCCTGCCGGCTCGGCTAACCGCGCGCCTCGCGGTCGAGGCCGGATCGCCCCTAGGCTGGTGGCGGTGGGTGGATCGGGGGGACGTCATGGGTGTCACCCAGTTCGGCGCCTCAGCCGATCCCGCATCGCTGTTCGCCGGCGCCGGGTTGACCGCCGAAGCGGTCGCGGATCGGGCTGCCGCACTGCTCGGCTGACGGGCGTCTCGGGGTGCATGGGCAGTGGGCTGCCCCCTGCTCACTCCTCGCGGAGGCGCGCCAGCGCCTCGGCCAGGATGACGGCACCATCCCGGTCATCCCGGCGCTCCTTCACATAGGCCAGATGCGTCTTGTAGGGCTCGATGCGGGGCGGCATGGGCGGCTCATCCCGATCTCGGCCGGCGGGCCAGCCGCAGCGCGGACACTCCCACTCCCGGGGCACATCGGCATCCTGCGCGAAGACCGGGCGACTCTCATGCCCACGCGCGCACCAGAAGGACACGCGCACCCGTGCGGCCGCCTCGCCCCGCTCCGCCTCACCCATCGGTCCCGCCCCGACCCGGCTGCCCCGGATCGCATGACCTCCTGCCACCGACGTCCTCCTTCACTCGCTCCGCGAGGGTCGTTCACCGCCCTCATGCCGCAAACCTGCAGATCGCGGCGCCACCCGAGTGCTGCCGCCCATCGCCGCACACACCCCGGCGGCGCGGGATCAGGTGCCGATGAGCAGGCCCAGTGAGATGACGCACGCCGACCAGATCAGGCCAACCATGATCGTGAACCGGTCAAGGTTGCGCTCCGCCAACGACGATCCACCCAGCGATGAGGAGAACCCGCCGCCGAACAGGTCGGACAGGCCCCCACCCTTGCCCCGGTGCAGCAGGATGAGCAGGGTGAGGATGAGACTGGCGATGACGAGCAGCACCTGCAGGGCGATGACGGCGATGTCCACTCGGGCATTCTAGGAGCCGGCCGCAGGCGTTCAGGACTGGGCTGGCCAACGGACGATCCGCGCGAACTCCTCGGGGTCCAGGCTGGCGCCACCGACGAGGGCGCCGTCGATGTCGTCCTGTGCCATCAGGGAGCGAATATTGCTCGCCTTAACCGAGCCGCCGTAGAGGATCCGGACCGCACGCGCGCAGGCGGCGCTGTACAGCTCGACGAGGGCTGCCCGCAGTTCTCCCGCCATTTGCCCGGCATCCGCGGGAGTTGCCACCTCCCCGGTGCCGATCGCCCAGATCGGCTCGTATGCGATGACCATGTCAGCGGCCTGCTCAGCGCTCACTCCGGCCAGACCCGCCCGCAACTGGTTGACGGTGTGGCTGATGGCGTTCCCCGCTTGCCGGACGGGAAGCGACTCGCCTACCGCGAGGATGGGCGTGAGGCGGCAGCTGAGGGCAGCCTGCAGCTTCGCGTTGACGAGTGCATCGTCCTCCCCGTGGTGCTGGCGACGCTCACTGTGGCCGACCAGCGCGAACGTGCACCCGAGCTTCGCCAGCATCCCCCCGGCGACCTCTCCGGTGTAGGGGCCGGACGGATGGGCACTGATGTCCTGGCTGCCGTAGCGGATGCGCAGACGATCGGCATCGATGATTGTCTGGACCGAGCGCAGGGCGGTGAAGGGCGGCAGGACGGCCACCTCGGCGCGTGCGTAATCGTCGTCGGTGAGCCGGAAGGCCAGTTTCTGCACATAGGCGATTGCCTCGATGTGGGTGAAGTGCAGCTTCCAATTGCCGACCATCAGGGCCATGCGTTCAGACATCGGTCAAACTCCTGATCCCCGGCAGCGCCAGTCCCTCGAGCAGCTCGAGGGATGCCCCGCCACCGGTGCTGACGTGGGAGAACTCGTCATCGGCGTGCCCAGATAGGTGGATGGCGGCGGCCGTGTCCCCGCCGCCGATGACCGTGAAGGCACCCCTGCGCGTCGCCTGCGCGACAGCGTCGGCGATGGCGGCGGTGCCGCCGGCGAAGGTGGGAATCTCGGCCACGCCGAGTGGTCCATTCCACACGATGGTGGCGGCCCGCGCGCACTCGGCTGCGAAGTGCTCCCGAGTGACCGGCCCGATATCGAGGCCACGCCAGCCATCCGGGATTGCATCGGCGGGAACTGTCTGCACCGGTGCGGTCGCGGTGACGTCGGTGGCGATGATCAGGTCAGCGGGGAGCAGCACCCGGACGCCACGCGCGGCGGCCTCGTCGAGCAGTGTCCGCACCTCCGGCACCCGATCCGCCTCCAACAGGGACGCACCGACGCTGTGGCCCTGGGCGGCCAGGAAGGTGAACGCCATGCCGCCGCCGATGAGTACCACGTCAACCGTCGCCAGCAGGGCCCCGACCACGCCGAGCTTGTCGGAGACCTTGGCTCCGCCGAGGATGACGGCATAGGGGCGTTGTGGATCGGTCAGAACCCGATCGAAGGCAGCAACCTCCGCCAGCACGCACTCCCCTGCGGCGTGTGGCAGCAGGGCTGGCAGTCCCGTCACCGAGGCCTGCTCCCGGTGGGCCACACCGAACCCATCGAGAACATAGGCATCGGCGAGAGCCGCCCATTCCGCCGCGAGTGCGGCGCGCGCAGCCGGATCCGAACTCGTCTCCCGCGCATCGAACCGGACGTTCTCGCACATCAGCAACCCACCCGGCGGCAGCTCCTTGATCGCAGCAGCCAACTCGGGTCCGGTGACGACTGGGACGAAGGTCACCGGCCGCTCGAGGATCTGCGCGCAGCGGATGGCGACCGGGGCAAGGCTCGACGACGGGTCACCGGCGGTGGGGCGGCCCAGATGCGCGAGGATGACCACCTTGGCGCCGCGGTCGCTCAGCGACCGCAGGGTGGGGGCGCTGGCCCGGATACGCGCATCATCGACGACTTCCATGCCGTTGGCTGGGGCGGCCGGCCCCGCGGGCCGCAGGGGAACATTGCCCGCGGACTGGCCCGCGGGCCGCAGGGGGACATTGAGGTCGGAGCGGACGATGACGACCCGGCCGGCCACCGGCAGGTCGGTGTACCGGGGCAGGCTCATCGCAGGCTGTGCCCCACGAATCGGGTGAGATCGACCAGCCGGCACGAGTAACCCCACTCATTGTCGTACCAGCCGACCGTCTTGACCAGTTCCCCACTGACATAGGTGAGGGTGCCATCGATGATCACCGAATGGGGGTCGCCGATGATGTCGGTGGAGACGATCGGCTCCTCGGTGTAGGCCAGGATCCCGCGCAGCCGCCCGGTGGCCGCCTCGGCGAGGGCAGCGGTGACCTCGGCCACCGTGACCGTCTGCCGCAGCCGGGTGGTGAGGTCCGTTGCTGAGCCGTCCGGCACCGGCACCCGCATGGCGTAGCCATCGAGGCGCCCCTTGAGCTCCGGCATGACCAGCCCGATCGCCTTGGCGGCACCGGTGGTGGTCGGGATCATGTTGACCGCAGCCGCCCGGGCCCGACGCAGGTCGGCATGGGGGAAGTCAAGTGTGCTCTGGTCATTGGTGTAGGCGTGGATCGTGGTCATGATGCCCGACTCGATGCCGAAGGAGCTGTGCAGCACCTGCGCCATCGGCGCAAGGCAGTTCGTGGTGCACGAGGCATTGCTGATGATCGTCGCCGTTGCTGGGTCATATGCCTGCTCATTCACCCCAAGAACGATGGTGACGTCCTCGTTCTTCGCGGGTGCGCTGATGAGCACCTTGCGGACACTGCTCGCCCCACCGCCGGCGAGATGCGCTCGAGCCTTCCCTGCGTCAGTGAACACTCCCGTCGACTCGACGACGATGTCGACCTCGGATGCCGACCAGGGAATCGCTGCCGGGTCGCGCTCGGCGGATAGCCGGATCGGCTCACCATCGATGATGAGTGAGTCGTCGCCCACAGCCACCTCACCGGGAAAGCGACCCAGGATCGAGTCGTACCGCAGCAGGTGCGCGCTGGTGGCGACATCGCTGAGATCGTTGATGGCAACGATGGCAATGGGCGGCGGATCGCCCAGCACGCGGCCGATGTAGGAGTCAGCGGGCAGCCCCGCTTGCTGCTGGTGGACCACCCGCAGGTAGTTGCGGCCGATCCGGCCGAAGCCGTTGATGCCAACTCTGATCGTCATGTCCGCCTCCCATGGCCGTCGGCCCAATGCCGTGTGCCGCCGGCAACACCGTATCCAACGGCCGGCACCGGATCCAATGGCCGGCACGGGCCGCTGGGCCAATCATTCACACCCGCCGAAGGACCAATGGCGGTTTCAACGGGTTGCGGCAACCGGGATTCGTCTGGAGGTGGCGGGTGTGCCGGGTATGCGGGTGTTGTGTGGTCAGCGGGAGGTCATTGCTCGCGGGATCGGTCAGGGCTTGTCGCGCAGGGTGATCACGGCGAGATGCGCCGTGACCTCGCGGCGCATCTGCGGGCCGATCGTCCAGCGCACCGGCCGCGCAGGGATCTGCTCATGGACGTCGCGCTCGCGCGCTACAGCGAAGACGTGCTTGGTCCTGTCGTGGCAACGCTCGATGACGATCGGCCGTTCCGGGAGACGCTGGACTGCTTGATCGACTTCACCACTCGCGAGGAGACCCCGGAGGTTCCCGCGGGCTGCCTCTTCGCGAAGATGCGGAGCTTCCGCTGGCGGTTGGGCCCGGTCACCGGCGCGCACATCGACACCCTTCGCGGCCGTCAGAGTTGCGTGGCCGCTCATGCCTGGACGGTCGTCCCCAGAAGCGCCACAACTGTGGTCATGTCGACTCAATCCTTGCGGGATGTCCGTGACCACCTCTCCGGGATCATTGATCGGGTGGAGCACCAGCATGAACGCGTCCTGGTTACCCGCCACGGCAAGCCGGCGGCAGTCATCCTGAGTCCTGAGGATCTGGCGCAGTTGCAGGAGACCATCGACGCAATGGTACGGAAGCCCCGCCGGGCCACCGTGCGATGCGATCGGACGTCGACTCAACACCGGGCCCCGCACGACACTGCCGGTCGCAGACCCCATCCCACGCACTCAGGCGAGTACTGATGGCAACAGCCGCTTGAGAAGGCCACCGGTTCACGCCGGCCGATGGAACCAGACGCCGGCACCGGTCGAACTAGGGCTGCCGGGGGTACGGCACCTCGGGATCGGCGGACTCGAGTGCCGACTCGGTGCCGGGGATGCCCCGCTCCTGAGCATGACGATCGGCCAGGGCGAGGAGTCGCCGGATTCGTCCGGCAATCGCATCCTTGGTCATCGGCGGATCTGCCATCGCCCCCAGCTCCTCCAGGCTGGCCTGCTGATGGGCGATCCGCAGTCGACCCGCCTGGGCAAGGTGGCCCGGCACGTCGTCGCCGAGGATCTCGAAGGCGCGCGCAACCCGACTCCCCGCCGCCAGCGCGGCCGTCACCGAGCGTCGGAGGTTGGCGTCATCGAAGTTCGCCAGCCGGTTGGCCGTCGCGCGCACCTCCCGGCGCACGCGACGCTCCTCCCAGGCGAGCACCGACTGGTGCGCCCCCATATGCGCGAGCATCGCGCTGATCGCATCGCCATCGCGGATCACCACCCGGTCCACCCCGCGCACCTCGCGCGCCTTGGCTGCGATCCCGAGGCGCCGGGCCGCGCCGACCAGGGCGAGTGCCGCCTCCGGACCGGGGGCGGTGATCTCAAGGGAGGCTGATCGCCCCGGCTCGGTAAGGGAGCCGTGGGCGAGGAAGGCACCCCGCCATGCGGCCACCGCATCATCAGCGTGCCCGCCGACGACCGCCGGGGGTAGACCCCGCACCGGGCGGCCGGCGGCATCAACGAGGCCGGCCTGCTGGGCGAGATGGGCGCCACCGTCAACAACGCGGACGATGTAGTGGGTGCCGCGTCGCAGCCCTCCCCCGTGCACGGCGGTGATCTCCGCACGACGGCCGTACAGCTCGGCAAGTGCCAACCGCAGGCGGCGGGCGGTCTGGCCGGCGTCCACCTCGACCTCCACCACGATCGTGCCCGCGACGATATGCAGCCCGCCGGCGAAGCGCAGCAGGGCGGCCGTCTCCGCCTTGCGGCAGGAGACAGTCGTCACCTCGACGCGCGCGAGCTCGTCCTTGACGACGGCGGTCATCGCCATGGCCGGAGTCTTCCATGCCCCGCCGTGGCCGCCCGGCGTCCCTCACTGACGTGCTCCCCATCGCCCGGCCTGCTGACGGCGATCAGCCCGACGTTCTCGCGGGTGGGCGGCTCAGTCCTTCAGGACATCGCGGTGGACGACGTTCACGAGCATGCCTCGATCGCGCAGCTGCTCCCCGATCCGCGATGCGAGGGCAACGCTGCGGTGGCGGCCACCGGTACAGCCGATGGCGAGGGTGGTGAACCGCTTGCCCTCCCGGAGGTAGCCCGGTTCCGCAAGGTCGATCATCGCGACCGACAGGTCGATCAGGTCGGCTGCCCCGGGTTGCCCGAGGACGTAGTCGCGGACGGGCACATCCCGCCCGTCCTGGGCCGACAGCTCAGGAACCCAGAAGGGATTCGGAAGGAATCGCGCATCGACGACCATGTCGGCGTCAATGGGCAGGCCGTGCTTGAAGCCGAACGACAGGATCGTCACGCGCAACTGCTCCGCCTCGGTGCCGAAGGCCACCTCGATCACCCGGCGCAGCTCGGCGGCGGTCAGCGATGAGGTGTCGATCACCCGCTCGGCCATGGCGCGCACATCGCCCAGCAGTCGCCGCTCGGCGCGCAGGGCGTCGAGGATCCGTCCGGATCGCTGCAGTGGATGCGGTCGTCGACTGCTCTCGAACCTGCGGACGAGAACCGGGTCGGTAGCCTCAAGAAAGAGCACCCCCACACGCACCTGCCGGCGGGTCAGGGCGTCGATCTCCTCCCGCAGGGAACCGAAGAGCCCCTGGCCGCGGGCATCGACGACCACCGCCAGCCGGCTCACCCGGGGTGTCCCGGCGTCACCGGTGAACTCCTCCACCACCCGCGGCAGCACGCTCGGGGGCAGGTTGTCGATGACGAACCAGCCGATGTCCTCGAGGGCACGGGCGACGGTCGTCCGACCGGCCCCGGAAAGGCCGGTCACGATGAGCACCTCCGGCGCCGGCTCCGCGCCGGCCGGACCACCCGCAGGTCGGCTCACAGCCCTATCGTCACCCATCGGCCGGTCCGGGCATGGCACCGGCTGCCACGTCGCGGATCCGCGAGGCCAGATCGGGTCCGATTCCCGGCACGCGGGCGATCTCCTCCGGGTCCGCCCGCGCAATGGCGGCCACGGATCCGAAATGCGCGAGCAGGCGTGCGCGACGTGCCGGTCCCACCCCGGGCACTTCAGCGAGGACACTCACACGCAGGTCAGCCGAGCGACGCCGCCCATGGTGACGGTGTGCCCGCCGATGCGCTTCATCGCGGATGCGCTGCAACAGGTACAGCCCCTCACTGGTGCGCGGCAGGATGACCGGATCGGCTGCCCCGGCCGGCCAGACCTCCTCCAGGCGCTTCGCCAGTCCCACCACCGGCGGCGCGCTCACGCCCAGCCGCTCCAGTTCGGCCGCGGCCGCGGCCGCCTGCGCCGGCCCGCCATCGACCACGAGCAGGCCGGGCGGGTAACGGCCAGCCGCGGTGCCGGTGAACCGCCGTCGCACTACCTCGCGCACCCCACTGAGGTCGTCCGTTGCCGGCCCCGCGATCGTGTAGCTGCGGTACGCCGACCGCAAGGGCAGACCGTCCTCGAACACCACCAGCGAGGCGACGACAGCATCCCCGGCGTGCTGTGAGATGTCGATCGCCTCGATTCGCAGCGGCGCCTCGGCAAGGGTCAGTGTCGTCTGCAGCTCGGCGAGCGCCTGGCTGCGCAGGGTGAGATCCCCGGCTCGGCGCAGCCGGTGGCTGGCCAGGGCGGCCGCGGCATTGTCAGCGGCCATCGCCATGAGTGCGGCCTTGTTTCCCCGCCGCGGCACGCGCACTGCGACGCGACCGCCCCGCTGTCCGGTCAACCATGCCGTGAGCGATTCATCCATCGGATCCACGCTGGTGAGGACGGTCGGCGGCGGGTCACCGCCATCGGCGTAGATCTCCACCAGCATCGCCCGGATGAGCTCACCGTCCGTCCCGGTGGCCCCGCGATCGACCACATGTGACCGCTCCCCCCTGATCCGCCCACCGCGGATGTGCAGGACGCGCACTGCCGCCGACAGTTCATCCCCGGCGACAGCGATCACGTCCGCATCCACGCCATCGGCGAGCACGACGCTGTTGCGCTCGACCACCCGGCTCAGCGCCGCCACCTGGTCGCGCAACCTCGCCGCGCGCTCATAGGCAAGCTCGGCGGCGGCGGCGTCCATCTCGGACCGCAGCCGGCGCAGGTGCGGCTCAGCGCCCCCTGCCATTACCTGGCAGAACCCCTCGGCCAGCCGGCGGTGCTCGGCGGCATCGACCCGATCGATGCACGGTGCCGCACAGCGTCCGATATCCCCGAGCAGGCAGGGTCGACCGAGTAGCCGGTGTCGATTCATGACGACGTCACTGCAGCTGCGCACGCCGAACACCCGCTGCAACTGGTCGGTGGTCTCACGGATCGCCCACGCATGCGGGTAGGGGCCGAAGACCCGGGTGCGGGGTGATCGTCGAGCCCGGGTGACGAGCACTCGGGGGTACTCCTCACCCATGGTCACGGCGAGGAACGGGTAGCTCTTGTCATCGCGGTAGCGAACGTTGAAGCGCGGCGTGAACTCCTTGATCCATGCATACTCCAACTGCAGCGCCTCCACCTCGGTGGTGGTGGCGAACCAGTCGACGCGGACCGCAGCCGTGAGCAGGGCCTGCGTTCGGGGGTGCCGGCCGGCGGGCCCGGTGAAGTACGAGCTCACCCGGGGGCGCAGGCTCTTTGCCTTGCCGACGTAGATCACGCGGTCGGCACCATCCCAGAACCGGTAGGTACCCGGCGACTCGGGGATCGACGACGGGGCCGGGCGCCATGCCAGCGACTCGGTCATGCGACGGTCAGCATCGCCCCGGCGAGAATCGGGCGCAGGAACTGCCCGGTATGTGAGCCGGGTACGGCGGCGATCTCCTCGGGTGTGCCCTCCGCGACGATTCGTCCCCCGCCACTGCCGCCTTCCGGTCCCAGGTCGATCACCCAGTCGGCAGTCTTGACCACATCGAGGTTGTGCTCGATGACGATGACGGTGTTGCCCTGATCAACCAGGCGCTGCAGCACCCGCAGCAGGGCGGCGACGTCCTCGAAGTGCAGGCCGGTCGTCGGCTCGTCCAGGACGTAGACACTGCGCCCGGTACTTCGCCGCTGCAGCTCGGCGGCGAGCTTCACGCGCTGCGCCTCCCCCCCGGAGAGCGTGGGTGCAGGCTGCCCGAGCCGTACGTAACCCAGCCCCACATCAACCAGCGTGGCGAGGTGGCGGGCGATTGCTGGCACCGGCGCGAAGAACTCCCGCGCCGACTCGATGGACATGTTGAGCACATCGGCGATGCTCGCCCCCCGATAGTGGACCTCCAGCGTCTCCCGGTTGTAGCGGGCACCCCGGCAGACCTCACAGGGGACGTAGACATCGGGGAGGAAGTTCATCTCGATCCGGAGGGTGCCATCACCGGTGCAGGCCTCACAGCGACCCCCCTTGACGTTGAAGGAGAAGCGGCCCGGCTGGTATCCGCGGACCCGCGCCTCGGCAGTCTGCGCGAAGAGACGACGAATGTGGTCGAACACCCCGGTGTACGTCGCCGGGTTCGACCGAGGAGTCCGCCCGATCGGGCTCTGGTCGACGTGGACGACCTTGTCGACATGACCGGTGCCCCTGATCCGACGGTGCCGTCCGGGCACCGTCGTCGCATCGTGCAAGACCCGGGCCAGCCCCCGGTAGAGGATGTCGTTGACAAGGGTGGACTTGCCCGACCCGGACACCCCGGTCACGGCGGTCAGGGTGCCCAGCGGGAAGCCCACCGTGATGCCCGTGAGATTGTGCTCACTGGCGCGTTCCACGACGATGCGGCGTCGCGAGTCGATCGGGCGGCGCCCGTCCGGGATCGCGATCGAGCGGGTCCCGGAGAGGTAGGCACCGGTGAGGGACTCCGATGACCTGAGCAGGTCCTCGAGGCCACCACTGTGGACGATCCGCCCCCCGTGCTCACCGGCTCCGGGGCCGATGTCGACAACCCAGTCGGCAGCCCGGATCGTCTCCTCGTCATGCTCCACCACGATCAGCGTGTTGCCCAGGTCACGCAGCCGCAGCAGGGTCTCCACCAGCCGACGGTTGTCCCGCGGGTGCAGCCCGATACTCGGCTCATCGAGGACGTACAGCACCCCGACCAGACCCGAGCCGATCTGGGTGGCCAACCGGATCCGCTGCGCCTCCCCCCCCGACAGTGAGCCCGCGGCCCGATTGAGGCTCAGGTAGCCCAGGCCAACGTCGACCAGGAAGGCGATCCGCTCATTGACCTCCTTGAGGACCCGACCGGCGATTGCGGCCTCCCGCTCGGTGAGCACGAGGCTGCGGAAGTGGGCGGAGAGCTCACCGATCGGCAGCGCGGCCACCTCGGCAATACTGCGGTCGCCGACGGTTACCGCAAGCGACAGCGGCTTCAGCCGTGCCCCACCGCAGGCCGGGCATGCGATCTCGCGCATGTACCCGGCGCAGCGCTCACGTGCGGTGTCTGTCTCCGCCTCGGCGTACCGTCGCTCGACGTAGGGGACCACTCCCTCATAAGTCGTGTCGAAGGCCCGTGAGCGGCCGAAGCGGTTGCGGAAGCGCACGTGCACCTCGCCGGGGATGCCCTCCAGCAGCCCCCGCCGAGCAGCGGCCGGCAGCCGCTGCCACGGGGTGTTCACATCGCAACCCAGGCGCTCCGCGGCGGCCGCCAGGATGCGCCCGTAGTAGCGGGCCATATGCCCCCCCGCCCAGGGGGCGATCGCGCCCTCGGCGAGGCTGAGCGAGGGATCGGGGATGACCAGCTCCGGATCGACGGTCAACCTCGTGCCCAGGCCGGTACAGGCTGGACAGGCACCGAAGGGTGAGTTGAACGAGAACGAGCGCGGCTCGAGCTCCTCGAAGGACACATCGCAGGTGGGGCAGGCGAGGTGCTCGGAGAAGGTGCGCTCGCGGGCGTCGGCGGGCCGGTCGATGAAGTCCAGGATCAGCGTGCCCCCGGCCAGCCGCAGGGCGGTCTCGACGGAGTCGGTCAGTCGCTGTCGTGCCGCATCGCTCACGGTCAGCCGATCCACCACCACCTCGATCGTGTGCCGCTCCTGCTTGCGCAGGCGCGGCACATCGGCCAGCCCGTGGACCTCCCCATCCACCCGCACCCGGCTGTACCCCTGGGCCTGCAGGCCCCGCAGCAGGTCGACGAACTCGCCCTTGCGGGCGCGCACAACGGGAGCGAGGACGAGGAAGCGCTCACCGGCGGGCAGGTCGAGAACCTGATCGACGATCTGCTCCGGGTGCTGCCGGGCGATCGGCCGGCCGCAGGATGGGCAGTGGGGTCGTCCGGCGCGCGCATAGAGCAGCCGCAGATAGTCGTAGACCTCAGTGATCGTCCCCACGGTCGAGCGGGGATTGCGGCTGGTCGACTTCTGGTCGATGGCGACCGCCGGCGACAGGCCCTCGATGAAGTCGACGTCGGGCTTGTCCAGCTGGCCCAGGAACTGCCGGGCATAGGAGGACAGGGACTCGACGTAGCGGCGCTGGCCCTCGGCGAAGATCGTGTCGAAGGCGAGGCTTGACTTGCCGGAGCCGCTGAGGCCAGTGAACACGATCAGGGCATTGCGCGGGAGATCCACCGCGACATCCCGCAGATTGTGCTCGCGCGCCCCGCGCACGACCAGCCGCTCCGTCACAGAATCGTCCCGCCCTGATTGTGGCCCCGCTTGGTGGGACCTGACCGGCACCACATGTGATGCTAACGCCATGAGCACGTCGACAACACCGCACTGGGTACGCACCAGCACCCTTGACATCGGCTGCCTGCAGGTCGGGACGCTGGCCAACAACGTCTACCTGCTGATCGAGCGCGGCACCGGCGAATGCGTCCTCGTCGATGCCGCGGACGACGCCCCGGCGATCCTCGCCATGCTCGACGGCCGGGTGCCCTCGCTGATCGTCACCACGCACCGGCACGCCGACCACTGGCGGGCCCTCGCCGCAGTGGTTGCCGCCACGGGTGCGCCGACCGCTGCCGGGGTCAACGATGCTGCGGGTATCGGGGTGCCTACCGTCCGGCTGCTCCACGATGGCGACACCCTGCAGGTGGGCAGGATCCCGGTGACTGTCATCGAACTGGTCGGGCACAGCCCCGGTTCCATCGCCCTGCACTTCGCAGGCGACAGCGATGCCCTGACGCACCACCTCATCAGCGGCGATGCCCTGTTCCCCGGCGGGGTGGGCAACACCTGGGGGGATGCCACCGCCTTCCAGCGGCTGCTGCAGGACGTCCGCACGAAAGTCTTCGACCGCCTGCCGGACACCACGGGGGTCTACCCGGGCCACGGCGATGTCACGACGGTGGCCCGGGAGCGGCCGCAGGTGGACGATTGGGAGCAGCGCGGGTACTGAGTCGCCCTGCGGCCGACTCAGGTCCCTGCCGCGGTGGTGCGCTGTCGCAGCTCGCGCTTGAGCTCGACGACCTCATCGCGCAGTCGGGCGGCAACCTCGAACTGCAGGGCGGCGGCAGCGGCGTGCATCTGCTCGGTGAGTTCGGCGATGAGCCCGCCGAGATCGGCGGCCGGCTTTCCGCGGCCACGGCCCGGCTGGTTCAGCACCTGCTCGGTGTCGGCATCCTCCCGGGCGAGCAGCTCGGTGATGTCGGCGATCCGCTTGCGCAGGGGCGTGGGATCGATCCCGTGCTCGGCATTGTGCGCCAGCTGCTTGGCACGCCGACGCATCGTCTCGTCGATGGCGGTGGCCATGCTCGCGGTGATCCGATCGGCGTACATGTGGACTTCCCCGGAGACGTTGCGGGCCGCCCGGCCAATGGTCTGGATCAGGCTGCGCTCGGACCGCAGGAAGCCCTCCTTGTCGGCGTCGAGGATGCTCACCAGTGAGACCTCCGGGAGGTCAAGGCCCTCCCGCAGGAGGTTGATCCCCACCAGCACGTCGTAGTGCCCCAGCCGGAGCTCGCGCAGCAACTCCACCCGGCGCAGGGTGTCGACCTCGGAGTGGAGGTACCGCACCCGAAGCCCCTGCTCCAGCAGGTAGTCGGTGAGGTCCTCGGCCATCCGCTTGGTGAGGGTGGTGACAAGCACCCGCTCATCGCGGGCGGCCCGGTCACGGACCTGGTGGACGAGGTCGTCCACCTGCCCGCGCGTGGGCTTGACCACAACCAGCGGATCAACCAGCCCGGTGGGGCGGATCACCTGCTCGACGAACTCACCGCCCGACGCGGTCAGCTCATAGGCGCCCGGGGTGGCGGAGAGGTACACGGTCTGGCCGACACGTTCGGTGAACTCCTGCCAGGTCAGGGGCCGGTTGTCCAATGCACTGGGCAGCCGGAAGCCGTGCTCCACGAGGGTCCGCTTCCGACTGGCATCTCCCTCGCTCATCCCGCCGATCTGCGGAACCGTCACGTGCGACTCGTCGATGACGAGCAGGAAGTCCTCCGGAAAGTAGTCGAGCAGGCAGTTCGGCGGACTGCCCGGCGGCCGGGCATCGATCCACCGGGAGTAGTTCTCGATCCCCGAGCAGAACCCCATCTCCCGCATCATCTCCAGGTCGTAGCTGGTGCGCATGCGCAGGCGCTGGGCCTCCAGCAGGCGACCGGACCGCTCGAGGTCGGCCACTCGTGCCGCCAGTTCCGCCTCGATCCCGCTCACCGCCTGCGCCATCCGCTCCGGTCCGGCGACATAGTGGCTGGCGGGGAAGATGGCCGCCTCCCCATCCTCGGTGAGGATCTCCCCGGTCACCGCGTTGAGGGTCATCACGCGCTCCACCTCATCCCCGAACAGCTCGATGCGCACGGGGTGCTCCTCGTACACCGGGAACACCTCGACGGTGTCGCCACGCACCCGGAATGTGCCGCGCGTGAAGGCGATGTCATTGCGCGCGTACTGGATCCCCACCAGCGCCCGCAGCAGCGCCTGTCGCTCCCAGCGCTCACCTACCCGCACCCGCACCATCCGGTCGACGTACTCCTGCGGTGTGCCCAGACCGTAGATGCAGGAGACGGTGGCGACCACGACCACGTCACGCCGCGTGAGCAGCGAACTGGTCGCGCGATGCCGCAGTCGCTCCACCTCGGCGTTTATTGATGAGTCCTTCTCGATATAGGTATCGGTCTGGGGGACGTAGGCCTCCGGCTGGTAGTAGTCGTAGTAGGAGACGAAGTACTCCACCGCATTGCCCGGCAGCAGGTCCCGCAGCTCCTGGGCCATCTGCGCCGCCAGTGTCCGGTTCGGTTCCATCACCAGCGCCGGCCGCTGCAGCCGCTCGATCAGCCACGCCGTGGTGGCGGACTTCCCGGTTCCGGTTGCCCCCAACAGGACGACATCACGCTCCCCCGCGCGGATCCGCTCCGCCAGTGCATCGATGGCAGCCGGCTGGTCGCCGGCCGGCTGGAACTCGGCAACGACTCGGAAGTCCTCACCTGCCCGCGGCAGGTCGGCACGCGGCCTCACCGGGCGTGAACCTGCCGCCAGAGGGCTGCCACCGCCGTGGCGGTGTCCGCGCCATCACTGGTGTCGATGACGACATCGGCAAGTGCTGCCCGCTGCTCATCGCCGGCCTGGGCGCCTATCCGGTGTGCAATATCCGCCGACCTCATGCCGCGGGCACGCAGGCGGGCCTGCCGTTGCGCCAGTGGCGCCGTGACCGCGACAATGAGGTCGAATTCGCTGTGGTCGGTGCGGGTATGCCAGGTCTCCGCCAGCAGGGGAACCTCCCACACCACCACGCTGCCCGCGGGCTGAGCGGCGATGGTCTCCGCGGCGGCCGCCCGGACGAGTGGATGGACGATCGCCTCGAGCCGCGCCCGCGCCTGGTCATCGCTGAAGACCAGACGGGCGCACCGCTGGCGGTCCAGGTGCCCGTCACTGCCGACCACCGTTGGCCCCAGGGCCGCGATCACCTCGCGCTCACCGGCAGTGCCGGGGGCGATCACCCCACGGGCCAGTTCATCGGAATCGATCACATGCGCACCGTGCTCGGCCAGCAGGCGCGCAACCGTCGACTTGCCCGCTCCGATTCCGCCGGTGAGGCCGATCAAGAATGGGCGGCCCGTCAGCCGTCCCCGCCTGCGCGCTGCTCTTCGCGCTGGGCAACCCAGCGCGCATGAGCCTCGGTGTACTGCCGCTCCCACTCCATTCGCTGATCCTCAGCGCCGGCGCGCCACTCCCCGGTCTCGGGATCGAAGCCATCCGGCCCGATGTAGACCCCATTCTCGTCGTAGGACGGTGGCATCCCGAACTGGTAGGGGTCAAACTGATCGCCCAGATCCGTGTCATCGGTCGCCTGCTTCAGGGAGAGGCTGATCCGACGCCGCTCAAGGTCGATGTCGATGACCTTCACCACAACCTGATCACCCACCTGCACGACCTGCTCGGGGATCTCCACATGCCGCTCGGCGAGCTCGGAGATGTGCACGAGCCCCTCAATCCCGTCCTGCACCCGGACGAAGGCCCCGAATGGCACCAACTTCGTCACCCGCCCGGGGACCACCTGTCCGAGCGGATGGGTTCGTGCGAACTGCTGCCACGGGTCCTCCTGCGTCGCCTTCAACGACAGCGAGACCCGCTCCCGCTCGAGGTCGACATCAAGCACCTCGACCGTGACCTCCTGGCCGACCTCGACCACCTCCGACGGATGGTCGATGTGCTTCCATGACAACTCGGAGACATGGACGAGGCCGTCCACGCCCCCGAGGTCGACGAAGGCACCGAAGTTGACGATGCTCGAAACCACGCCATTTCGGATCTGTCCCTTGCCCAGCTGGTGCAGGAACCCCGTGCGCACCTCTGACTGAGTCTGCTCGAGGTACTCCCGCCGCGAGAGCACGACGTTGTTGCGGTTCTTGTCCAACTCGATGATCTTCGCCTCGATCTGCCGCCCGACGTACGGCTGCAGGTCGCGCACGCGGCGCAGTTCGACCAGTGATGCCGGCAGGAAGCCACGCAGCCCGATATCGAGGATGAGCCCTCCCTTGACCACCTCGATCACGGTCCCGGTCACGATGCCGTCACCGTCCTTGATCCGCTCGATCTCACCCCACGCACGCTCGTACTGAGCGCGCTTCTTCGACAGGATCAGCCGACCTTCCTTGTCCTCCTTCTGCAGAACAAGTGCCTCCAGCACCTGACCGATGGCGACGACCTCAGCCGGGTCGACATCGTGGCGGATCGACAACTCGCGGGAGGGAATGACACCCTCAGTCTTGTAGCCGACATCCAGCAGGACCTCATCCCGGTCGACCTTGACAACAGTGCCCGAGAGGATGTCCCCATCGTTGAAGTACTTGATGGTCTGGTCGATTGCGGCGAGCAGATCCTGTTCACCGCCGATGTCATTGACCGTGATGGTGTCGCCAGCAGCCGCCAGGCCGGCAGGACTTGTCGTACCATCACCGGCCGCCGCAACGGCGGGCGCGGGGGGAACGGGGGTGGTCTCGGCGGGCGAGGGGATCGTGGGCTGCATTGCTGACGTCATGAGGGAATGGGGTCCTTGCCGGCCGGTACCGGCTGGTCGGGTCGACTGCTGGTCGAGGTGTCGGTCATGTCGGTGGCACCCCTGCTGCCCGAGGCGCCACGACTGCAGTGTGGCAGCACCGTGGCCATCCCCGGCGTGGGGGTCGCCCGCCCTGCTAACGGTGATGGTAGCGGACCGTCAGTGGGCGGCGGCATCCCATGTCGGTCCGATGCCGATGCTCACCTCCAGCGGGACGCTCAGGCTGACCGCGGTGGTCATGCGCTGCCGCACGAGCGTGCTCACCTCAGCGGCCTCGCCCGGGAACACCTCAACCACGAGTTCATCGTGCACCTGCAGCAGCAGCCGTGATGACAGTTTCGCTGTCCTCAGGTCCTCGGCGAGGCCGATCATCGCGATCTTGACGATGTCCGCGGCACTGCCCTGGATCGGCGCATTGAGCGCCATTCGCTCGGCGGTGTCGCGACGCTGACGGTTGTCGCTGACCAGATCGGGCAGGTATCGCCGCCGACCGAAGAGGGTTTCGGTGTAGCCGTCCTGTCGAGCCTGCTCGACGACCCGCGCCAGGTAGTCCCGCACCCCCCCGAAACGGTCGAAGTAGGCGTCCGTCAGGGCTCGTGCCTCGGGAACGCTGACGCCCAGCTGGCTGCTCAGCCCGAATGGGCTCAACCCGTAGGCCAGCCCGTACGACACCGCCTTCACCCGGCTGCGGAGTTCCGGACCCACGTCGGCCGACGGCACCCCGAAGACCAGTCCAGCCATTGTGACGTGCAGGTCCTCACCGCCGGTCAGCGCAGCGATCAGGCCGGCATCCCCAGACAGGTGCGCCATGATCCGCAACTCGATCTGGCTGTAGTCCGCCGTCAGCAGCGCCTCATAGTCGGCTCCGGCGATGAACGCGGCCCTGATCCGCCGCCCCGCGGCCGTGCGAACGGGGATGTTCTGCAGGTTCGGGTCCATACTCGAAAGACGGCCGGTTGCCGACACCATCTGGTTGAAGGTCGTGTGCACCCGACCGTCTGCGCCGATCAGGGGGCGCAGGCCGGCAACCGTCTGACCCAGGCGGGAGACGTCCCGCCACTGGAGGATGGTCGCCAGCAGCGGATCTGCCGTCCGACTGAACAGGTCGGTCAGCGCCTCGGCGTCGGTGGTGAATCCGGTCTTGGTGCGCTTGGTGCGGGGCAGGCCCCGCTCGACGAAGAGCACCTGCTGCAGCTGCTTCGGCGAACCGAGGTTGAATGGGCGACCCGCCTGCTGCTCGGCGAGGTCGGCAAGCTCCGCGCACTGCCCGGCGAACTCCCCGGCGAGGCGAGCCAGGGCATCGTCGTCGACGGCGATGCCCGTGCTCTCCATCTCCGCCAGGACACCGACCAGCGGCACCTCGATCCGGGTGAGCAGCTCTGTTCCGCCGCGGGCTGCCAGCTGCTCGGCCAGGATCTCCGCCAGGCGACGGGTGCATGCCGCCGCGAGGGCCAGCAACTCCGCCTCCGCTGGCTCGAGGGGGGCTTCGATCTGCGCCTCGTCGAGTGCACCCAGATCCAACTGGCCCGGGCCTTCACCGCGGTCGACCGGGCTGGGAAGGCTGAGCCCAAGGAACCGCTCGACAAGGGACTCCCGCGTGTACTGCACCTGGCCTGGCAGCAGCAGGTAGGCGGCCACAGCGGTGTCGGCGGTGAGACCGGCCAGTGGGGTACCCGCTGCGGCCAGTGCCCGCAGGTCGGGCTTCGCATCGTGCATCGCCTTGCCGGCGGTCGGGTCTGCCAGCCAGGCGGCGATGACGCCAAGGTCGGTGCCGGGCAGGGTGATCGCATCGTCTGGACCCGCCCCGGGGGCGGCGATCGCGATCCCGCGGATTGCGCCTGCGGCTGACCTGGCCAGCGCGACACCAGTCGTCACCCCGGCGAACCGTGCACACCACTGCCCGACCTCGGCCGGTGGCAGCCCGTGTCGCCGGCTGATGGTGACGGCATCGGCGCCCGGCGAGTCGACGGTGTGCACCCCTTCGACCACTGGCGCCAAGGCCGTCACCCAGTCGCCGTGCTCGCGCGCCAGTCGCTCGCGCAGCACGCGGAACTCAAGGGCATCGAAGACCTCCTGCACCGCCGCAGCGGGAACCGGATGCATGGCGCACTGCTCAACGGTCACCGGCAGCGGGACATCCCGCACGAGGCCGATCAGTTCGCGGTTGCGCTGGACGTCCGCAATCCGCTCCCGCAGGGCTGCTCCGGACTTCCCGGGGAGTTCCCCCGCGTGCGCAAGCAATGGCGCAAGCCCGCCATGGTCGACGATCCACCGGGCGGCGGTCTTCTCGCCCACGCCGGGCACCGAGGGCAGGTTGTCCGAGGGGTCCCCACGCAGGGCAGCAAGGTCCGCGTACCACTGCGGTGGCACGCCGTAGCGCGCCACGACCGCATCCGGGGTCATGCGTGCCAGATCCGACACGCCCCGGCGGGCATAGAGGACGGTGACGTCGTCATCGACCAACTGCAGTGCATCGCGGTCCCCAGTCAGGATGAGCACGCGATGCCCTGCCTGCTCGGCGTGCGTGGCGAGGGTTGCGATGACGTCATCCGCCTCGTACCCGGGCGCACTCACCCGCGCAACGCCGAGCGCATCGAGGACCTCCTCGATCAGCGACACCTGTCCGCGAAACTCCGGCGGGGTGGCCGCCCGAGTCGCCTTGTATGCCGGGTACATCTCGGACCGGAACGTCTGCCGACTCACGTCGAAGGCCACGCACAGGTAGTCGGGCCGCTCATCGCGCACGACGTTGAGCAGCATCGACGTGAATCCGAAGACCGCATTGGTGGGCTGTCCGCTGCTGGTCGTGAATCCGGCCACCGGCAGGGCATGGAACGCTCGGTAGGCGAGGCTGTGGCCGTCGACGAGCAGCACGGTCGTCATGGGCACCCCGTGGCGCCGCACCCGCCCGATGCCGCAGCAGCCATGCCCTCAGCCTCCTTCACGTGCCTCGCACACCTAGGGTGAGGGTATGCACGAGGGGCTGTCGATCCCGTCCGCCCTCACCGGCACAGATCTTGCCGCCCTCGATCCGGTCGCTGCCGCGGCTGTGCTGACGGCGCACTCCCGCGGCAGCCTTGCCGAACGGATGGGCATTCTTCTCACCTGGGTCACGGCCACCAGGATCGAGGCCACCATGCCGATTGCGGGGAACACCCAGCCCTATGGGCTGCTTCATGGCGGCGCCTCGGTAGTGCTGGCCGAGTCAATCGGCAGCCTGGGGGCCTCCTTGGCAGCCTCGCAGGCAGCAGGGGAGCCGCGGCTGGCACTGGGCATCGAGATCAACGCCAGCCATCACCGCAGCGTCCGCGAGGGACATGTGCACGCCATCGCCGTTCCCCTCCAGATGGGACGCACGATCGGCGTCTGGTCCATCACCATCCGATCGGCGCCCGATGGTGAGGCTTCGGATGCTCGCAACACCTCGTTTCCCACCGACGGCCCGCCCACCGACGGCCCGCCCACCGACGGCCCGCCCACCGACGGCCCGCAACTCATCTGCACCGTTCGCCTTACCTGCGCATTGCGGACCCCTCGCCCCAACCCGGCATGAGGCGGCTGGCCTCGGTATGCTCCGCCGAACTGATGACCCGGGGAGGCCGCCTGCAATGACGACATTGGAGCGTCATTCTGCGTGGCATCGCCCTGCCCGGGCCGGTCATGGGCGCGACCAGCGGCGCCCGTTCACGGGGCTGGTCATTGCCGTCCTCGCCCTCGGATTCAGCGTGGGCTCGATGGCCGCGGCAACCGGCCAGGAGCCGGCACCGGCGGAGCGCACGGTGGCCGTCACCGGAGTGCTGGTCGATGGCGATGGGACCCCCGTTCCCGATGCTCTCATCACCGTCACCGGCGGGGACTTCACCGGCAGCGCGACGACCGACCCGGAAGGGGTGTGGCTGGTCGAGCTGCCAACAGCCGGGACCTTCGAGGTGGCCTTGGACATCACCACCCTGCCCGAGGGGGTGAGCCTCACTGACCCGGAACGGGCGACGACGAGCCTGCTGGTATTCGCCGGCAAGCCGACGAAGGTCATCTTCCCGCTCGGGGAGGCGGCCACTGGCGGCGGCGGACTGGCCGGCACCGTCATGCAGCTCACGGTCGACGGCCTGCTGTTCGGCCTGATCATCTCCCTCGGTGCGCTCGGGCTGAGCCTGATCTATGGCACAACCGGGCTGACGAACTTCGCCCACGGCGAGCTCATCGCTCTCGGGGCGCTCACCGCCTACTTCCTCAACGCCATCCTCGGTATCCACATTGCTCTGGCCGCCCTGCTGACGGTGATCATCGTGGCTCTGGTCGGGGGGCTGGTGCAGGACCGCATCCTCTGGCGGCCACTTCGCCGCCGGGGCACCGGCCTCATTGCCATGCTCGTCATATCCATCGGCCTGGGGATCTTCCTGCGGTACCTCTACCTGTTCCTCTTCGGCGGCCGCACCCGTCAGTACGCGCAGTACGCCGGCCAGCCGGGCCTTGAGTTCGGCCCCGTGAGCATCACCCCGAAGGCTCTGGTGGCTGGGGCATTCGCCATCCTGCTGCTGGCCGCAGCGATCTACTGGCTGCTGCGCACGCGGGCCGGCAAGGCGAGCCGGGCCATCGCCGACAATCCGAGCCTGGCCTCCGCCTCCGGCATCAACGTTGAGGGCGTCATCAATGTGGTGTGGATGATCGGCGCCGGCCTGGCGGCGTTCGGCGGGATCATGCTCGGCCTCACCCAGGGAGTGAGCTGGGTGTCAGGGTTCCAGGTACTGCTGCTCACCTTCGCGGCCGTGACGCTCGGCGGCCTGGGCACCGCATTCGGGGCGATCGTCGGCTCACTCGTCGTTGGGCTCTTCATCCAGTTGTCCACCCTCGTGGTGCCCACTGAATTGAAGTACGTCGGAGCCCTCCTGCTGCTCATCGTCGTCCTCCTCGTTCGCCCACAGGGGATCCTCGGCCGGACCGAGCGGGTGGGCTGAGCCGTGGACTGGTCAGCGGTGCTGGGGCAGGCGCTCACGCAGGCGGTGGGGATCCAGGCGATCATCTACTGCTTGGCGGCCATCGGCTTGAACATGCAGTTCGGCTACACCGGGCTGCTCAACTTCGGGCAGGCTGGCTTCGCCGCGGTGGGTGCCTACGCGATTGCGGTGCTGGTGGTCACCTTCGACTGGGGACTGTGGCCATCCATGGCGATGGGCATCCTCGGGGCCATCGTGCTCGCCCTCCTGCTGGGTGTCCCCACCCTGCGCCTGCGGGCGGACTACCTCGCCATCGTGACGATTGCCGCAGCCGAGGTGATCCGGCTCGTCTCGCGCTCGGTCACCTTCAATGACGTCTTCGGTGGCTCCGACGGGATCACCGGCAAGTTCGCCGCCGAGTTCTACGCCCTGAACCCATTCATCGCTGTGGACCCCGAGTTCAGCGGACTCACCCTCGGACCGCTCCGCTACACCCGCAACGACTCATGGATCTGGCTCGCCGGCTGGGCGCTGATCGCCATCGTGCTGCTCATCTTCTGGCTCCTCGTCCGCTCCCCCTGGGGTCGGGTGCTGAAGTCGATTCGCGAGGACGAGGACGCGGCGCGGAGCCTCGGCAAGAACGTCTACCTGTACAAGATGGAGTCGCTCATCATCGGTGGCGTCATCGGCGCCCTTGCCGGCTTCGTCTTCGCCGCCAGCTCCCAGTCGGTTCAACCGGACAACTACGCCACCGCCCTGACCTTCTTCGCCTACACCGTCCTGATCCTCGGCGGCGCCGCCCGCGTGCTCGGTCCGGTCGCCGGCACGATCGTCTTCTGGTTCCTGATCGTGTTCATCGGCGAATTCCTGACCGGGGCGCTGCGGGCGGGCTGGATCCCGGATGAACTGCTGCGTCCCGACCAGATCGGGCAGGTTCGGTTCATGCTGGTCGGCCTCGGCCTGATGCTGCTGATGATCTTCCGCCCACAGGGGATGTTCGGCGATCGCCGGGAGTTGGCACTCGATGCCCGCTGACCGCGCAGCCGAAACAGGCCGCCCGCCGGCCTCGTATGTCACTCGCGTCCTGGGCGAGGTGCCCTGTCAGCCGGGGGTGCCCAAGCCCGATGCGATCCTCATCGCAACTGATGTGCACCGCCAGTTCGGGGGCCTGACCGCGGTTGATGTCGCCCACCTGGAGGTCCAGCGCGGCTCGATCACGGCCCTGATCGGCCCCAACGGGGCCGGCAAGACGACCCTGTTCAACCTGCTCACCGGCTTCGACCGGCCCGACACCGGGCAGTGGACGTTCAACGGCGAGTCGATCGCGCGGATGCCCGCCCATCGAGTTGCGCGAAGCGGCATGGTGCGCACCTTCCAGCTGACCAAAGTCCTCTCCCGACTGACGGTGCTGGAGAACATGCGGCTTGCCGCCCCCCACCAGATCGGCGAGGAGGTCTACGCCGCCGTCCTGCCCTTCCTGTGGCGCCGCCAGGAGCGGATCGTCACGGATAAGGCAATGCGGCTGCTGCGGCAGTTCAACCTTGCCGAGAAGGCGCAGGACTTCGCCGGCTCCCTGTCGGGCGGCCAGCGCAAGCTGCTCGAGATGGCCAGGGCACTGATGACCGACCCGGTGATGGTCATGCTCGATGAGCCGATGGCTGGCGTGAACCCGGCGCTCACGCAGAGCCTGCTGGCGCACATTCGCGATCTGCGGGAGTCCGGCATGACGGTGCTGTTCGTCGAGCACGATATGGACATGGTGCGTGACATCAGCGACTGGGTCGTCGTCATGGCGCAGGGACAGATCATCGCCGAGGGCCCGCCCGCATCAGTGATGGCGGACGCCCGGGTCATCGATGCCTACCTCGGCGCACACCACGACCGACCGCTGACAGCCGACGGCCAGTCCCTCACCCGAGCGGATGCGGAGGTGTCCTCCCCGTGAGCCTGCTCGATCCCCACCAGCCCCCGCCGAGTGCCGCGCCCGGCCCGGCTCAGTCCCATGAATTCGAGCGCGAGCTGGATCTCGATGCCGCCGCGCGCACCACACCGTCGCCGGCGACGCCGGAACAGCAGCGCGTCGCCGGTGGGGCACTGCTGACGGCTGATGCCATCGTTGCCGGTTACTTTCCCGGGGTGAACATCCTCAACGGTGCGAGCATCCACGCCGCAGAGGGTGAGCTGGTCGGCATCATCGGCCCCAATGGCGCGGGCAAGAGCACCCTGCTCAAGGCGCTGTTCGGACTGGTGCGGATCAGCGCTGGATCGGTCACCCTGCGCGATCAGGACATCACGAATCTCCGGGCGGACCTGCTCGTCCAGCGCGGCGTGGGATTCGTCCCCCAGTCGAACAATGTCTTTCCCTCCCTCACCATCCGCGAGAACCTCGAGATGGGTGCCTACCAGAACCCACGCGCCTTCCCCGAACGGTTTGCCCGAGTCGCCGACCTGTTCCCAACGCTTGCCGCCCGGGCGCGCCAGCGGGCCGGATCGCTCTCCGGTGGGGAACGCCAGATGGTGGCCATGGGACGCGCACTGATGATGGACCCGTCCATCCTGCTGCTGGACGAGCCGAGTGCCGGCCTGGCACCGAACCTGCAGGACGAGGTCTTCGTTCGGGTGCGGCAGATCAACGCCACCGGAGTCACGGTCGTCATCGTCGAGCAGAATGCCCGTCGCTGCCTGCAGATCGTTGATCGGGGCTACGTCCTCGATCAGGGACGCAACGCCTACACCGGCACTGGCGCCCAGCTGGCGAATGATCCGAAGGTCATCGAGTTGTACCTCGGCACCCTCGCCACGGCCTGAGCGGGACCTCCCGCACCCGGCCCTGCCTCGCGGAATCACCTGATCCTTGGCACCCGGCCCTGCCTCGGGGCGTGGCTGGACATGACGGTGGGGGCCGATCCCCATCGGGATCGACCCCCACCGTGCTGGCCGCAGCGTACGTGCTACTGCGGAAGCGGCCTTACGGCTGCGGCACGTCCGCGGTGATGAACTCCTCAAGCAGCGGCTCGTACTTGTCGTTGGCCGTGTAGGCGTACACGCCCATGGTCGCAACGCCGGGGTCGCCGTACTGGTTGAAGTTCACCGGTCCGGACTGACCCTCGTAGTCGATTGCCGTGGCACCGCCATCAAGCAGCGCCTTGCAGGAGGCGAAGTCACTGCAGGCGTCGCCACCGTCAGTGCCGGAGACCGCGAGCAGGTTGTCCGCGATCGTCTGGCCATCGCAGGACCCGCCGAGCTGAGCAGCCAGCGCGATCAGGTTGACTGCGTCGTAGGACTCTGCCGCGTAGGAGAAGTCCGTCAGGTCGGCGTTGACGCCCTTGAGCCGGTCCTGCAGCTCAGTGGTCGCCGCCGCTCCGGGCAGGGTGCCCTTGACGCCGACCATGATGTCCGCAGGAAGTTCGGCGTAGGCCGAGCCGGACAGGTTTCCGTCCACGAGGTAGACCGGGACGGCATCCGGGCCGACACCCTGCTTGATCATCTCCTGCAGGATCTTGGTGGTCTCGTCGAAGCCGATCAGCACCACCGCGTTCGGCGCCGCCGCCTTGACCTGCGTGACCTCGGCCGCGAACTCAGCAGCGTTCGGGTCGTAGGTGATCGCTGCGACCACCTCACCGCCGGCAGCGGTGAAGGCGTCCTTCGTCACCGTCGCAAGACCGTTGCCGTAGGAGTCGTCAAGGTTGAGCACCGCCAGCTTGGTGTGACCGTCGTTGGCAACCAGCTGGGCCATCACAGCGCCCTGGAAGGTGTCCGGCGGCGCGGTGCGGAAGTACAGCCCACCGTCGTCGTAGGTGGTCAGCTCCGGCGAGGTGTTGGCCGGCGAGAAGTGGACCACGCCAGCGCTGGTGATCTTGTCGATGACCGTCAGCGACACCCCGGAGGAGGCCGCACCGACGATCGCCTGAGCGCCCGCTGCCAGGTGGCTGTCAACGGTCTGCGAAGCGATGTCCGTGGTCGTGTCACCGGAGTCACCCACGAGGTGCTGGACTTCCTGGCCGAGGACGCCACCGGCACCGTTGATCTCACCGACGGCGAGGTCAACACCTGCGAACTCGGGTGGGCCGAGGAATGCGAGGCTGCCGGTCTGCGGCAGCAGGGTGCCGATGATCAGCGGGCAGTTGTCGGTCGCCGCGGGCGCCTCCTCTGCCGGTGCCTCTGCGGCGGTGGTCTCCTCCACCGCGGTGTCGGTCCCGCCACCGCAGGCAGCGAGCACAACGCTCGCAGCCCCCAGTGCCGCGATCGACGCCATCAGACGTGTACGACGCATGGATGCCTTCCTTCTCTCTTCGTGATCGTGGGAACTGCGTGATACTCGGTTTCGCTCCCCCGATGCGTGGCTACCGTGTCCGCATCGGACCCATGAACCCTCGATTCACGGATCCGATATCCACAGACATGACCTCCGCGGGCATGGTATCCACAGCCAGCGATTGCAGCCGGCGTCAGCGGGACAACATCCGTATGCTACCGGCCGCGAATCACCACCGCGCCTCGAACAGGTCACAATCCGGTGACGATCCTCAGGCCCCCTGAGCGGCATCGAGGACCCGCTGAGCCACCTCCCCCATGGTGACACGGGCGTCCATCGCCTGGCGGCGGAGCAGCCGGAATGCCTCGTCCTCGCTGAGCCCAGTTCGCTGCAGAGCGGCCTTGGCCAGGTCAATGGTTCGGCGGGCGGCCAATGCCCCGGTCAGCCGGGCGACCTCGGCGGCAAGACCCGCCAGCTCCGCGCGCCGGGCTCGCGCCACCTCGATGGCGGCCAGGAGGTCCGCTGCCGACACGGGCTTCACGAGGTAGGCCAGGGCGCCGGCATCACTGGCCTCGGCGATCACATCGGGGGTGCTGTGGGCTGTGACCATCACCACAGCGATGCCCCGGCCGGAGAGATGACGGGTAACGCTGAGGCCGTCCTCCCCGGGCATTCGGATGTCCACCAGCACCACGTCCGGGGAGTGCTCGGCGGCAGCAGCCAGCGCGGCACGCCCATCCGCCACCGCCGCCACCACCTGGTAGCCGGCCTCGGTGAGCTGTTCTGCGAGATCCAGTCGGATGAGGGCCTCGTCCTCCGCGATCATCACCCGGACGCCACTCATGCCTCGACGCTAACGCGGCGGCCAGCCGCCCTTCCGGGGCTACTCTTCACCCCGATCGCCCACTTCCCAGCCGCGGGATCACCCGACGCCCACGAACCTGAAACCCCCGCAACCGCCCCCGCGGCCCGCGCCGATCAGAGAGGTTCCCGTGAACCCTGAGACCGACCGGTTCTACGAGGAGGACTTCCATCGCCTCCACTACGAGGATCATGTCGGCGCCTACACCGGTTTCCAGCACCGGATGCTGGAACGCGGCCTCCCTGAGGTGGGGACCGGCGGCAGAGTGCTGGAGGTTGGCGCAGGTCGCGGTGAGCACCTCGCCTTCGTTCGCGGCTGCCGTGGGGCCTACGTCATGCTGGATCTGCGCGATCGGTCCTCCGATATTGCAGCCTCGCCCGTCGCACAGCACCTTTCCCGCTCCTTCATGGTCGGTTCAGGCGAGGAACTGCCCCTGCGAGACGACTGTGTTGACCGCCTCATCGCCACCTGCCTGGTTCTGCACCTGACCCATCCAGATCGCGCCTTCCAGGAGTGGCGGCGCGTGTGCCGGGACGGCGCAACGCTCAGCCTGCTGCTGCCCTGTGATCCCGGCATGCTCTACCGGTGGGGCCGGCATTGGGTTGTTCATCGCCGACTCGCCCGACTCGCCGACTTGCCCATGGCGCACGTGAAGTACCTCTGGGCGTACGAGCATCGCAATCACTACCTCGCCATCGTGTCGATGCTCCGCTGGCACTTCCGTGCCGACCGGATGACGATTCGCCGCTACCCCCTGCGCTGGGGCTCATGGAACATGAACGTCTTCACCATTGTCCGGATCACGGTGGTCAAGCCCGGCCCCCGCATCGGTGCGACCGTGACCACCCAACCTGACTGACCTGACGACTAGCCTTCCAGCACACGCCCCGGTACCCCAACCGGTAGAGGGAGCCGACTCAAACTCGGTCCAGTGTGAGTTCGAATCTCACCCGGGGCACCATCCCCGCCGTGTCCCGCTGACGTGCAGCAGTGGGACCATCAGTGCCCGGCGAACCGCCGAGGGATCCGGTGCCGTAGCCACTGCAGCAGGTGGTACGTGCTGAACTCGGAGGCGAAGGCCCGGTGTGGGACAGGTGGTCGCGCCAGATAGGCCCGCCAGTCGGCCTCGGACCAGCCAATCTTCTTCCGGAAGTACTCAATGTCGACTGCGAGATCCTGATCCGTTCCGTAGGCGGGCTCCGCAAGCCTCGAGAGTGCCTCTTCCCGGGTCATCTGGCCGGAGACGATCAAATTGCTGTAGTCGACCCGGCGCATGTCCACATCGAACTTCACGGGCAGGATGTAGCTCATGTACAGCCGCGTGAAGACCGACTCGTAGTGCTTATTTCGATAGGGCCGGTAGCCGAACTCGCTGGTCAGCGTGTTCAGGACTGTTGACCGCTCGTACTCAAGGTAATCCGGGTAGGGAATCCAGCGGATCCCGCGTACCGCCATATGCCAGGCGTAGGACAACGAACCGATGGCAGGGAACGACTTCAGCCCACCGCCGTCATAAGCACGGCGAATGGCCTCGATATTGCGTCGATCCATCTTCAGCCAGTTCCATTGTCGCGGAATCAGCATGCCCTCCGTTGCGAGGTTCTGCCCGGAGAGGATGTAGTGCAACCCATAAGCTCGTGCTTGTTGGAAGTTGACCGCAGCCAGTGCATTGTCGTACAGCAACTCGATGTCGATGACATCGGCGTCGAAGAAGGCCAGCATCAGGGAGCGGTACTCGTCCCAATCGATGACGTACGTGTACAGATCCACATCGAGCCCGCGCACCAGGGAGGCGATATTGCTCTGCGCCAGCTCGGAGTCCCAGCCATTGTCCATGTGCACGGCCAGCGGCCGCAGCCCTGCACGAACGGCATCTACGAGGACCCAAGAACTGTCGACCCCACCGGATACGCCCACGATGCAGTCGTACTCCTTGCCCCGGCCGTCGCGTGCAACAGCCGCGAGGAGGTCACGCCGAGCAGCCTCCCTGCTTTCGGCGCTCGGCCAGTGGGAGCGAGCCAGACGCTGAATCAGTTCCGTGCAGTACCAGCAGCGGCCATCGAGGTCGAAGGTGATATCCGAGGCACTGGTGTCCATTACGCAGCGGGTGCACACACGCGCGGAACTCATTGGTCGGTCCCCGCAACACATGCGCTGAGCCGCTCGAAGTCGCCGGCATCAAGGTAGGTGATCAGAACACCCCGCCGTCGGCCATGGAAGACGAAGTACGAACCGGCCGCCACTGCGCTGGCCCCGGCCTGTAGGCCACCGCAGATATCCAGCAGGCTGCCTACACCGCCATGCGCGATAACCGGCGCCGAGGTGATGTCGACTGACGCGACAATCAACTCCGTGTCCATACCCGACATGCTCCCCTCCCGGGTGACAGCGGTGATCATCACCTCCCCCGCGCCCGCGGCCTCGCAGCTCCGAACGACATCCTCCCAAGGTCGCGGGTCCTTCGTGCCGGCCGCGGCATGCCACAGGTGGTAGCCGGTGGTCGCGGTGCCAATGATGTCGAGGGCGACTACCACGCTCTGCTCACCGAATCTGTTCGCCGCGGCCTCGATCAGCCCCAGGTCAGCGAGGGCGGCGGTCTGAATGCTCACCTTCTCAACGCCGCAGTCCAGGATGCGAGCGATGTCGTCGACGGTCGCCACCCCACCGCCGTATGTCAGCGGCATGAAGCACTCCTCGGCGAGCATGCTCAAGGAGGCGAGATTCGGGCCCCGGTGCTGCGCTGTCGCAAGGATGTCAAGGACGATCAGTTCATCGGCTCCCTTGGCGTTGAAGATGCGGATGGTGTTGGTCATGTCACCGACGTAGACCGGGTCAGCAAAGCCGCGAGTCTTAACCAGGCCGCGTTCACCGAGAAGCAGCACAGGGATCACCCGAGGCTTGAGCATGGAGTCGGACGCTACCGTGCCTGCTCGTGATTGATCGGATGGTCCACCGGGCGGAATCGACTCGGGAAGCCGCCCGGCCGGCGGTCCTGCTCCTGACCGAGAGCTTTCCCTACCACGACGATGAGGACACGTTTCTGCCACAGGAGGTGGGGTTCCTCACTGAGCGCTTCAATCTGGTCATCGCTCCCTGCGATGTGAGCACCGGTCCCGCCTTCCCAATGCCACCGGGGGTGGCGGTCGTCACCGAGCTCGCCCACCGCCTTGGCGTGCGCGGGCTGCCCGCAGGCAGCCTGCTGCGCGCCCTCGGCCAGCGCCGCTTCTGGCGGGAGGTCCGGCGAACCGGTGCCTGGCCGTGGCATGCCCGCGCCTTCGCCACCGTTGCAGTCTGGACCGCACGCGCCCTCACGGTCGCCGACTGGGTGGGGCGATGGTTCGCGGTCCAGCCGACCAGTCAGCGGCCGGTCGCCATCTACACATGGTGGGCCAATGCCGCGGCCGTCGGCGCTCTGTGGGCTGACACCGGGGTGCCGGTGGTCACCCGCGCCCACGGTGCGGATCTCTACCCGGAGCAGTCCCGGGTCGGGTTCATCGCCTATCAGTCAACAGTCATCGAGAACTGTGCTGCGGTCCTGCCGGATGGCCAGCGGGGGGTGGCGCACCTGGTCACCGCCTACCCAGAGGCCCGCCCTCGTGTGCGCGTGGCATATCTGGGCACACCCGACCCGGGGTTCCGCACCGACCTCTCCGCCGATGGCAGACTGCGCATCGTCAGCTGCTCGGGGGTCGTCCCGGTCAAGCGGGTCGAGGTGATCCTCACCGCGCTGGCACTGCTCACATCGGCGGCCGATTTCTCGGCCGATTCGGCGGACGATTTCGCGGCCGATTCAGCGGACGATCCCGCGGACGATCCCGCGGACGACAGCGCGCCGGCCGGGCCCGTCGTCGAGTGGACTCACCTCGGGGACGGCCCCGGACTGCCGGCACTACGGCGGCTCCTGCGTGACGCACCCGCCCTATCGGCGCGTGTCCGTCTCCTCGGCCGGCTGCCGGCAGATGGTGTCATCGCCTACTACCGCGAGCACCCCGTCGACCTATTCCTCAACGTCAGCAGATCCGAAGGACTCCCGGTTGCCATGCTGGAGGCGGCCTCCTGTGGCATCCCACTGCTCGGCACAGATGTCGGCGGGATCGGCGAGGTGATCCGGCCCGCCGGTGGGCTCCTGCTGCCCGGTGATCTCACCTCGGACGATCTTGCCGCCGTCCTCGCCGCAGCCCTGAGGGACGTGGCCGCCCGTCCGGCCGCCGCGCGGGCGGAGATGGCGCAGGGAGCCCGTCGGGTGTGGCAGGAGCGTTTTGATGCCGCGCGGGTCTACCCCGCCTTCACCGCCGACCTTGCGGCCACTGTCGAGTCCTGGCGCCACCGTCAGCCGCACCCGGCTGCCGGGATGCATCGCGGTGGCCCATCTGGTAGGCACGCGTCATGACGTTCTTCAGTTCCGACTCAGCCTCCCCCTCCGACTCAGCCTCCCCCTCCCACGCCGCCTCCGGCCCCGAGTTCGCCGGCCCCACCGCTGGCCCCACCCCCGAGGCCGCCCCCGGGACGACCCCCGTCCGGACGACGACGTCGCCCGTGAGTCGGCGTGGCCTGCTCGCCATCCTCGGCACGGGTATCGCCATCGCACTGACCGGCCGTGCGGGGGCGACCGCTGCAGCAAGTTCACCCGCGCCGTCCGCGGCCGTGGTCACGACGACACAGCCGGCGGGCCTCCCGGGACAGCAGACGAATCTCGGCCCCGCGCGGGCCGTGCAAGCTGGCGGGGGGCGCCTGTATCAGGCCGGCGGAACCCCGGTGGTCGTCACCCAGCCCACCGCGGGGAGGTACCAGGCATTCAATGCCATCTGCCCGCACGCTGGGTGCACCTGCTCGGGCATGCCGGTGCCCAATGACCCCGCGCGCACGACGATCCTGTGCCCCTGCCACGGCTCCGAGTTCAATGCGGCCACCGGCGCGGTGGTGCGCGGCCCCGCCACGAAGGGACTCACACCCCTACGACTGCGCATCAGCCGCGGACGACTCCTGCTCGGCTGACCCAGCGGCAGGACGGTGCACGGGCGGCTCTCCCGTCACGGCGAGGTCACCGGCGATCGCCGCCAGCACGCCGTTGACAAACCGGGGTGAATCGTCGGTGGACAGTGACGATGCCAGTTCAACGGCCTCGTCGATCGCCACCCCCACCGGGACTCCCGGCTCGTCCAGCAGTTCCGCCACCGCCAGCCGCAGGATCGAGCGGTCCACCACCGGCATCCGATCCACACTCCACCCGAGGGCATGTGCCGCGATCAGCGCGTCAATGCGAGCCTGATCGGCGACGACCAGCCCGATCAGTCGTCCCGTGTACTCATTCGCACGAGCGCGCGGGTCGATGGCCTCCTCGTCCTGCCAGACCTCCAGCAGCGGCCGCCCGGTGACCTCAGCGGCGTAGAGCACCTCAAGGGCGCGTCGGCGGGCCCGGCTGCGCGCCGGCACCGGTCAGGACCCAGCCCGGCCGAGGTACGAGCCGTCCCGTGTGTCGACCCGGATCCGCTCACCGATCTCGATGAACAGCGGGACGGCGACCTCGGCCCCGGTCTCAAGCCGCGCCGGCTTGGTCCCACCAGTGGATCGATCCCCTTGCAGCCCGGGCTCCGTGTACTCGATGGTCAGCTCCACCGACGCCGGCAGCTCCAGGTAGAGGGGAGCTCCCTCGTGCAGGGCGACGACCGCATTCTGGTTCTCCAGCAGCCACCGCGCGGAATCTCCAATGACCGAATCGGGGATCGTGAGCTGGTCGTAGGACTGGGTGTCCATGAACACCCAGCCGTCGGGTTCCCGGTAGAGGTACTGCATATCGCGCTTGTCCACGGTGGCGGTCTCCACGCGGACGCCGGCATTGAAGGTGCGGTCAACGACCTTGCCCGACATGATGCTCTTCAACTTGGTGCGGACGAAGGCGCCACCCTTGCCTGGCTTGACGTGCTGAAACTCCACAACGGTCCACAGTTGGCCGTCGAGTCGGAGCACCAGTCCGTTCTTCAGGTCGTTGGTCGTCGCCACCCGCACTCCTCCCGGTCATCGTCATGTGCTGTTCGACGGACTCTACGCCGTCGCCTGATCCACCCCGGCCGCCGGCGGCCTCGCGGCCCCTCCCCCGGACACCCTCGCCTGGATCGCCAGCCCGATGGCCGCGAGCGCCAGCCGGTAGGAATCAAGGCCGAATCCGGCGATCGTCCCGCGGCACACCCCGGCGATGACGGACGTGTGCCGAAACTGCTCACGGGCCGCCGGATTGGTCAAGTGCACCTCGATACAACGCTCCGACAGCATCGCGCAGGCATCGCGCAACGCGTACGAGTAATGGGTGAAGGCTGCCGCATTGAGCACCACCCACTGCCCCCCGTCGGCCGCCTCATGCAGCCACCCGATGAGCGTGGCCTCGTCATCGGTCTGCCGTACCTCCACGCTGAGGCCGTTGTCGGCACCTGCGGCGGCACATGCCGCGATGAGGTCATCGTGGCTGGCCGATCCGTAGATGTCCGGCTCGCGGCTGCCCAGCCGGCCGAGGTTGGGGCCGTTGAGGACCAGCACCGTCCGCTGACCGTTCACTGTGCACTCCCTTCTGCGGGCCTCGCCGTTGTCGTGATGCGCCGCCACGCCTCGCGGAGGATCCGTTCCTCCGGGGTGTACCGAACCGGCTGGCCGATGCCGGTGAGCAGGATGAAAGAGAGCACCTCCCCACGCGCCTTCTTGTCGACGGCCATCACTGCCCGCATCCGGTCAAAGCCCGACGCATCCGGGTAGGAGGTCGGCAGACCGAGGCTGCCGAGCAGCGCCCGATGTTGGTCCACGACTCCGGACTCGAGCAGCCCGCTCACCGCGGCAACCTCGGCCGCGAACACCATGCCCACCGCAACGCAGTCGCCATGGCGCCACCGGTACTGCTCCACATGCTCGATCGCATGCCCGAGCGTATGACCGTAGTTGAGGATCTCCCGGCCGCCCGGACCCCCGGCGGTTTCCCGCAGGTCCTGGCCGACGATCTGCGCCTTGACGCGGATCGCGCGCTCGATCAGGGTGCGCAGTGTCGGATCATCCCAGGCCAGGGCGCCCTGCGGATCCGCCGCGACGAGGGCGAGGATCTCGGGGTCGCGGACGAACCCCGCCTTCACCACTTCGGCCAGTCCCGCCGCGAGGTCCGCGCGCGGCAGGGTGGACAGACTGTCGAGGTCGCAGATGACTGCGGCCGGCGGGTGGAACACCCCCACGAGGTTCTTCCCGGCGGCCGTGTTGATCCCGGTCTTGCCGCCCACCGCAGCATCGACCATTCCCAGCAGCGTCGTGGGGACGTGGAGCACCGGCACTCCCCGCAGCCAGGTTGCCGCGACGAAGCCACCCAGGTCGGTGATGGCGCCACCGCCGACGGCGACGATCGCATCGCTGCGAGTGAAGCCGGATTCACCCAACCGCTCCCAGCAGTGCTGGGCGACCGCCGCGGACTTCGCCGGCTCCCCATCGGGGACCTCGATCATCGTGGGCCGCATGCCCAGGGCCGCCAGCGACCCGGCGATCTGGACGGTGTGCTCACGCTGCCGAGGCGGCGCGATCACGGCCACCCGCAGCGGCGTCACCAACTCGGCCAGCGTTGCGGCCACCCGCCCCACCAGACCCCGACCGATCAGCACCGTGGTCGCCGACTCCCCGGCAACGGTGACGACGGCCGGTGCGCCTGCGACGACTGCCCGAGCCGCCGCCGCCACGGTGAGCTCATCGCCGTTGATGACGAGGTCGGCGACCTCCCGATAGTGCGGCTCCCGCTCGCCGAGCAGGGTGACCAACTGGGATCGGACGTTGCCCAACAGCAGTGGCCGCCCAGCACCCAGGCCGACGCGGCGCGCCGCCACCGCGGCGCTGATCTGCAGCCACGCCACGCATCCGCCCCGTGCGCTGTAGGCGGCGAGGTCGCCCCGCGTCATCGGGTCCAGGATGGCGCCCCCGCCCAGGGCCAGCACCCCTGCGTGCTCGGCGAGGGCGCAGTGCACGGCGGCCCGCTCCCGCTGCCGGAAGACGGCCTCCCCCTCGCACGTGAACATCTCGGCGATCGTCATCCGGTAGCGCTGCTCGATATCGGCGTCCGTGTCCCGGAACGCCACTCCAAGCTGCTCCGCGACCGCTCGACCGACCGTCGACTTGCCGCTGCCGGGTGCGCCGATGAGCACGACCACTGGCGGCACGATCAGTGCACCGACAGGGTCGCCAGGTACCCGGCAAGGTTCCGGGCGGTCTCAGCGACGCTGTCGCCGCCGAACTTCTCCAGCACCGCATCAGCCAGCACGAGCGCCACCATTGCTTCGGCCACGATCCCCGCCGCGGGAACCGCGCAGACGTCCGAGCGCTGGTTGATCGCGGTAGCCGGCTCACCGGTGGCAACGTCGACGGTGCGCAGGGCACGGGGCACCGTGCTGATCGGCTTCATCGCCGCCCGCACGCGCAGCACCTCGCCGGTTGACATCCCCCCCTCGGTCCCGCCGGAACGGCCGGTGAGTCGACGCAGGCCGTCGGGCGTGGTGACGATCTCATCGTGCGCCTGACTGCCTCGAAGCCGCGCCGAGGTGAAGCCATCGCCGATCTCCACCCCCTTGATCGCCTGGATGCCCATGACCGCACCGGCCAGTCGTGCATCAAGTCGTCGATCGCCATGCACATGGCTGCCGAGCCCCGGGGGCAGTCCGTGGACGACAACCTCGATCACCCCGCCCAAGGTGTCCCCCGCGCGGTGGGCAGCGTCGATCTCGGCCGACATCGCGGCACTTCCCACCGGGTCCAGGCAGCGCACCGGATCGGCGTCGATGGCGGCGAGATCCGCTGGTGCGGGCAGGGTGCCCGGGGCGGCACTGGCCCCACCCAGTGCGACGACGTGGGACAGGACGTCGATCCCAGCGACCTGGCTGAGGAAGGACCGCGCGAACGCGGCCAGGCCCACTCGCATTGCGGTCTCGCGGGCACTGGCGCGCTCGAGGATCGGACGGGCGTCATCGAAGCCGTACTTCTGCATGCCGACGAGATCGGCATGGCCCGGTCGGGGTCGCGTCAGCGGGGCATTGCGCGCCAGGCCGGCCAACACCTCGGGGTCGACGGGGTCGGCTGCCATGACCTGCTGCCACTTCGGCCACTCGGTGTTGCCGATCCGCAGTGCGATGGGCCCGCCGAGCGTGATGCCATGCCGGACGCCACCGAGGATGGCGACCTCATCTGCCTCGAAGGCCATCCGGGCGCCGCGACCGTGACCGAGGCGACGCCGCGCCAACTGCTCCGCGATCTGCGCACTCGTGATCTGCACGCCGGTGGGCAGCCCCTCCAGAATCCCGGTGAGCGCCGGGCCGTGGCTCTCCCCCGCGGTCAGCCAGCGCAGCACGCGCCTCAGTCTGGCACGAATACCCCGGTGCAACCGACGCTCATCACCGCCGGTTCAGCCGGTCACTGCCGGTTCAGCCGTATCCCGCCGCCATTGCGGACACGAGGACGGCCACCGCCCAGCCGGCGGCACACCACGGTGCGAATGCCACGCGCAGGTGACCGGAGAGGTGCAGGCGGATGGGCCAGGTGCGGCAGGCGGCAATGACCGCACCGGCCAGGATTCCCAGCGTTGCCAGGACGAACGGCGCGATCAGCGTGCCGAGGACCGTCGCATCCACCCCGAGCCAGCCCAGGCTCGCCGCCAGTGTCGGGATGAGCTTCACATCACCCCCGCCGAGTCCCCGTCCGGGCAGGAGGGCAAGGCCCAGATAGGCCGCCGCGATCACCGCACCGAGGAGGGCGGCGCGCACCGGGATCCGCGGGTCAGGAGTGCCGGTGACCATGCCGAACAGCCAGGCCAGGCCGAGGAGGCCGCCCATCGCGATGAGTGCGCCGACGGTGAGACGGTCGGGGATCTCACGGGTGCGCATGTCCACGATGCTCGCCGCGAGGGCGACCACCCCCGCCAGCGCGAGGACCGCCGCCGTCCAGATGATCGACGGGCCGGCGAGGACGGCCGGGTTGACGGGGTCGGCGAGCACGGCTGGGGTGACGATGGCCATGCCCCGTCCTAGTGCCGCGGATGGGGTCGGCGGGCGGCGCGAGGCTCATTGGGGATCGGATGGGGGCGGTGCTGCCCCCTCCGATCAGCCGTGGATGGAGCCGGCGACCCGCGCGAGATCAGCGATGCCCACAATGCCCGCTTCCGCCCCGAAGTGGGCCGCAACGATGGTCGCCACCGGACGGTGGGCGGCACCGGAGACCCCCTCCCGGTAGGCGAGCCGGGCAGGGGCAAGCAGGTGGCGGGCGCCCGCCCCGGCGCCACCGCCGATGACGAACAGGCTCGGATCCACCACCGCGGTGAGCGTGACCAGGCCCTCCCCGAGTGCAGTGCCGATCATGCGCGAGGCAGCAAGGGCAGTCGGGCAGCCGGCATCGGCGGCCTTCGCGACCATCGGTCCGGTGACACGACTGGGATCCCCCCCGGCCAGACTCGCAAGCAGACTCGGCAGACCGGTTTCCCGGGCCATGAGCGTTGCCGCCTCGTGCACGAGGGCACGGCCACTGCAGTAGGCCTCCCAGCATCCACAGCGCCCACAGGGACACTGCCGTCCGCCCCGGACGAGAACCAGGTGACCGAATTCACCGGCCATGCCCAGGCCACCCCGGTAGAGCCGACCCCCGGCGATGATGCCACCGCCGATCCCGGTGCCAAGGGTCACCATGACCATGTCCCGATAGCCGCGTCCGGCCCCGAATCGGTACTCCGCCCAGGCTGCGCCATTGGCGTCGTTGTCCACCAGGACGGGCCGACCGATCCGGTCGGTGAGCACATCCCGCAGTGGCTCACCGCGCCAGGCGAGGTGCGGGGCGAAGTGGACGACACCGGCGTCGGTGTCGACACAGCCCGCCGCTCCGACGCCGATCCATGCCACCGGCCGGCCACCGGCGACCTCATCGATGAGCTCAACGATCGCCGCGGCGATCGCCCGCGTGTCCTGACTGGGCGTGGGCCGCACTGAGCGCCGCAAAAGGTTGCCCACTTCGTCCACCAGCCCGGCGGCGATCTTCGTGCCGCCGATGTCGACGCCGACAGCGAGGTTCCGCGCCGGGGGCAGGTCCGCCTGGCGGGCACTCACGGGTGCCTGCTCCCACCGCTGAGGGCACGCGCGGCGCGCAGCAGGGCAGCCAGTGCGTCCGTCAGGTGACCGGTCACCTCCGGGCCGGCCGAGCCAACCGCCTGTGCCGCCTGGCACAGGGGACACCACGTGCAGCTCGCCGCTGCCGGTGCACCCCCGTCCGCCGCATCGGCCCCGGGTACACCACCCCCGCCCGCACCCGCCCCGGCCGCACCGGCCCCGGCATGATTGGCGACGCCAGCCGCCCGCAGCCACTCCCCGATCAGCGCCACGACGGCGGCCGCCTCCTCGGCCGCGCGGTCCGGCCCGCCATCGCCGCGGCCACCCGCCGGACCACCGGACCGCCCAGATGAGGCTGCCGGCCCCGCCGGCTGGGCCGGCTCAGGCGAGGGACTCGGCACGCTCCTTGAGCCCCTTCAATGCGGTGTCGACGATCACCTTCTCCGCCCGCCGGCGCAGGGCACCGATCATGGGCAGCACCGGCTCCGCCGTCAGGTCGTAGGTCACCTCACATGTGGCATCCAGTGCCGGTCTCACCTGGTAGACGCCCACCAGCGAGCGAAGCAGCCGGCCCTCCACCTGGGTCCAGGTCACCGCCTCCGGCTGCCACGTGTAGGCCATCACCTGCTCATCGCTGATCCCGCCACTGCGCAGTGAGAAGTGGGCGCGGCTGGGTCGCCCCTGCGCATCCCGCTCCAGCACCTCCGTCGCGGTGAAGGGGGTCCACTCCGGGTAGGCCTGGACATCAGCGATGACGTCCATCACCGTGGCCGCGGGGGCGGCGATCACGATTGTCGATGTGGTGCTCTGCGACACCGGGTGACCGTAGCACCGGCCGCGCCGAAGGTGCCGCTCATGGCAGGTCGAGGCGAAAGGGCGTGCCGGTCGCGGCGAAGTGGCCGACATTGATGCACTCCGTGCGGCCCACTCGCTGGCGCGACCGCAGCGGTTGGTGCACATGGCCATGCAGGTGCAGGCGCGGCTGCACCTGCCGCACATAGGCCAGCAGCGCCTCGCTGCCGCGCTCGAAGCGTCGGGCGATGACGTCGTAGGTGATCTCGGGCAGAGCGCAGGGGATGTGGCTGCACAGGACGTCCACCGGCCCCAGCCCGGCCACGCGGTCGGCGTACTGCCCGTCATCGAGTTCATACGGTGTTCGGTACCGGGTGCGCAGCCCCCCACCGATGAACCCGAACCGCACACCCGCGATCTCCACGACCTCGCCATCACAGACCCGGTGCCCTGCGCGCAGGCGCGGTGGCCACAGTGCCGGGACATCGACATTCCCGTAGATCAGCAGGGCCGGGGTGGGCAGGGCGGCGAACAGTGCGTCGTACTGGGCAGCGATCTGCTCACCGATCAACGCATCCCGATCCCCGGGGAGCCGCTGCCAGTGGCGGTCGGCATACTGCCGCGCCTGTGCGAACTGCCCCGCAGTGCGCAGTCGGATGTACTCGGCGGCCACATTCGCCCCGAACAGCGTGCCCATCACACCGCGGCCGGGGTTGGCGTAATCGGTGAACACCACGAGGTCACCGAGGCAGATCACCAGGTGCGCACCGTCCCCGGCCGAGGCCAGCGACGTGGCCGCCCCGTGGACATCGCTCACCACATGCACCCGCATGGGACCGGCCAACGACCTCAGCGGGGCGGCTGCCCCGAGGGGCGGCCCGCCTCGAGGACATCCTTCAGCGCCCACATCTGGGCCTTCCACTGGCGGGAGAGGTCCGCGGTGAAGCGCGCCGGGCGCCGTCCCAGGCGCGACGTTCCCGTCGGCGGTTCGGCCCGCAGGAAGAGGTGGACGAGCGTCCCCTCCGGCAGCCGCTCCAGCCACAATTCCATGGTCCCCTCCACTGGGCGGCTGACCAGCCAGCGCACCCCCGAGTCACCCCGGTCCTCGGTCACCGTCAGCAGCCAGCCTGACCACCACGCGGGCCACGTCGACGGAGTGCCGACCATCGCACGCACCCGGGCAGGATGGGCGACGAGATAGGTCTGGTCAACGACGTCGAAGGTGGGCACGTGACAACGGTAGGCCCCGCCGCTGCGCGGGCAGCGGCACCCAGCCACCCACTGCTGGGTCAGCCGCTGCTGGTGGTGCTGGCCTGGCTGGTGACGCGCACGTGGGCGCTGCTCGCCGGTCGCGGCCTGGTGCCCTATCCGCAGCCTGAGGCAACCCTGTCCGACATCAGCCTGTACCTCTGGTGGGCGCCGACACTGGCGGCCGGGCAGTTTCCACGCGATGACATGTGGCAGTACCCACCAGCTGCCGGACCACTGCTCGGAATGCTCGGACCGCTGCTGGCGCGAGGAGTCCCCGGCGTTGCCGCCTTCCAGCTGCTCATGCTCCTCGCCGATGCGTTCCTGCTGGCCCTGCTCATCGGCACCGGCCGGCGGCGCCGGAGCGGATGGGACGGCATGCTGCCGGCCTGGCTGTGGGTGATTGCGGTCCCACTGCTTGGGCCCATCGTGTTCGGCAGGTTCGACCTGGTCCCGGCAGTGCTCGCCGCGGCGGGTGTGCTCGCCCTCTCAGCCGCACCGCGACCGGGGCTGGCCGGCGTGCTGCTCGGCGTCGGCGCACTGGTGAAGGTCTGGCCGGCATTTGCCGCCCTGGCCGCCCCGCGCCGCGTGTTCCCGCGAACCCTGGTAAGCCTCATCATCACCGGGGCGGCGGGCACCCTGCTGCTGGCGGTCGGCTATGGCGGGACCGGCGGCTTCCTCGGCAATCAGGCCGCCCGTGGACTCCAGGTTGAGTCGGTTGCCGCCCTGCCCTACCTCCTCGCCCGGGCTGCGGGTGCGGACATCGAGTTCCCCTACCGCTACGGCGCATTGGAGGTGGCGGCCTCGGGCACCGATGTCGCGGCTGTTCTGGCCACGCTCGTCCTCCTCGGGGGTCTGGGCGTCCTGCTCCTTGCCCGCGTGACTGGGCGGCTGGAGGACGTTCCCCCCGGGGACATCGCGCTCACCGCGACGCTGCTGTCCATTCTCGGCAGCAGGGTGTTCAGTCCGCAGTTCATGGTGTGGGTGCTGGCACTGATCGCGGTTGCGGCCGTCGATCCGCGGACCCGGCTCGCCGGTCCGATGGTGCTCCTCGCCGGCTGCGCCCTGGCCACCCAGCTGGTGTACCCCTGGCTGTACGGTCCGCTGCTTGAGGGTCGCTGGAGCGGGGTGGGCATGCAGGCCGGTCGGATCGGACTGCTCATCGTGGCTACGACATGGGCGTTGGTGCTGGTCCTTCGCGACCCGCCACCCCGGTCAGCGGCTGCCCGCTGTCAGGGTCCTCAGCCCGTAGCAACGCCCCCAGTCGTCGTCCGACCGCAGGCCACGACCAGCATCGCTCCACCCAGGACCGGCCTGCCCTGCCCATCCGTTCCCGCAGCGGCGCATCCCCCAACAGGGTGATGAGGGCCCCCGCAACCGCGGCTTCGTTGCGGCCGTCGACGATCAGCCCGGTTTCCCCGGGAAGGACAGCCTCAACCGAACCACCACTGGCACCGGCGACCACCGCAAGCCCTGTTGCCGCGGCCTCCAGGTAGACGATCCCCAGTCCCTCAACGTCCAGCCCGCCCAGCCGGGTGCGACAGGGCATAGCGAAGACATCACCGGCGGCGTACCACTGCGGGAGGGTGGCGGCCGGCACCCCGCCGGTGAGGTGGACCCTCCCGGTCAGGCCCGCCCGCACCACCTGCCGTTCGAGCCTCGACCGATCGGGCCCGCCGCCGACGATGAGCAGGCGGGCACCCGGGATCGCCCGATGCACCAGCGGTAGCGCGCGGATGAGAACGTCCTGACCCTTGCGCGGAACAAGGCGGGAGATGCACACGATGACCGGACCGTCCCAGCCGAGCTGGGCGCGCCGGCGCTCACCATCGGCACCGTGGCGGGGGTGGAACTGGTACGCATCGACACCCGCGGGCAGATGGAACATCCGCGCGGCGATCCTCACCCCAAAGGCCCGCCGCAGCCGCCGACCCATGTCCTCGCTGAGATAGGTCACCACATCGAGGTCGCGACCGATGCGGCGCAGCAGCGGGACACCCCCAGGGACGGTGGCCCACCCGGCCTCGTGACCGTAGGTCATCGCCACCTGCCAGGCGGCCCGATCCCGCAGCCCGCGCGCGAGCAACCCGAGGGGGGCTGCCGCGCCGAACAGGACCCGATCGCATGCGTACTCCGCCATCAGGGAACGGGCGCGTCGCAGGACCGCGCGGGTAGGGAGCATGGTGCGGGTGTCCTCGCGGATGACCGGGTACGGCAGGGCCGCGTCGTACTGCGCCGCCCCCTGCCACGTTGAGCTGTAGACGACCAGCCGCTCCGGGGGAAGGTGGCCCAGGGCGCCGCTGATGAACGACTGGATCCCCCCCGGCCGGGGTGGGAAGTCGTTGGTGATGACGAGCGTGCGTCCGGTCACGGCCGACAGGCTGCCACGACTGTGTCAGGGCGGGGGATGAAGGATGCGCAGCGGCGGCACCAGACCCCCTGCGGCGAGCACGGCAAGGGCGGTTGCCTGGTCACCGGTGAGCTCGGGCGGTGGCCCGATCATGAGGCTGACGACACAGTCCCCGCAGGCATGACCGGCCACCGGGCAGGTGGTGCAGTCAAGACGGAGCAGGGGCTGGCTGGCACGGTGCGGGCCGTCCGGTTGCGGCTGTGGTGTCGAGACCATGTCGAGCAGGCTAAGCCGGGGCTGTGACACGGCCGAACCGGCCAGTCTCAGGCGTCGAGCACCGCCACAATCGACTCCGCGACGCGGCGGCGCAGGTCTGGCAGGGCGTCCCGGGAGACCCACGCCGCATGCGGGGTGAGCACGACCTGAGGCATGGTCCGCAGTGGACTGTCCGCCGACAGCGGCTCGACCTCGAAGACATCGAGTGCGGCACCGGCGATCTGGCCTGAGTGCAGCGCGGCGATGAGCGCCGACTCATCGATGAGGCCACCCCGGCTGGTGTTCACCAAGATCGGTGATCGCCGGAGGCTGTCACAGAACTGCGTGTTCACAATGTGCGCAGTCTGGGCGGTGAGCGGGGCGTGCAGGCTGATGATGTCGGCGCGCGCAGCCAGGGTGGCCAGGTCAACCCTCGGGTACTCGTCGACCACCGGTCCGGGGTCGACGACGATCACCTGTGCGCCCCACGCCTGAAAACCGCGGGCCACCATCCGTCCGATCCGACCGCATCCGATGAGGCCCACGCAGGCCTGCGACAGTCGCCCAATCCTGCCGGCTGAGCGCGCCGCCGCCCACTCCCCGGCGATGCGCACCTCCTGGTCGTACTGCGGCAGCCGGCGCCACAACGCCATTGCACCGGCGAAGGCGTGGGTGGCAACCTCCTCAACGCAGTAGTCGGGCACATTGCGCACGATCACCCCGCGCGCCGCAGCCGCATCGAGGTCGATCATGTCCACGCCGATTCCCAGCCTGCTGATGATCCGGCAGTCGACTGCGGCGTCCAGCACCCGGGCGGTGATGGGTGCGTACTGGACGACCATCGCATGCGGGCGCACGCGCGCCACCGCCGCGAGCACCTCATCCTCAGTTCGGCACTGGTAGCCGGTGACAGCGGTCTGCTCACCAAGTCCCGCCCGCAGGACCTGCACTTCGACCTCTTCACCATCGACCACTCCCCCGCCGGCACCGTCATCGACCAGCGGATGGGTGAGCAGGTCGTTGTCGGTGAAGAGGATGCGCGCGGATCTCACCGCCCCATTGTGCCGTACCCTTCGGGCTCGCCATCGACACCACCGTTACCATGCGAGCCACTGTCCGGCGCTCGGCCGGGAACCCGTCGGAGCAGGCCGCCCGCGTGCTCAGAGCCGGCGGCACGCAACCGGATCGCAGGAGGCGCTCATGAAGTCACTGGTCTTCCGCGGACCCTGGGATCTGGTCATCGAGGACCGTCCCATCCGGGAGCCCCAGCCCGGCGAGGCGCTCATTCGCGTGCATGCCACGGGCATCTGCGGATCGGATCTGCATGGCTATACCGGTGCCACCGGCCGACGCCACCCGGGGCAGGTGATGGGCCACGAGACCGTCGGCCACGTCGCCCAGCTTGGCAGCGGGACGACGGGGGTCGCCGAGGGCGCACTGGTGACTGTCAACCCGATGCTCTCGTGTGGCGACTGCTCCTTCTGCCGATCCGGCCATGAATCGGCGTGCACGAGCCTGCGCGTCATCGGGGTGCACCCCGAGCCGGACGCCGCATTCGCTGAGTACCTCACGGTGCCGGTGGTGTCGCTCGTGCCACTGGCGCCCCAGATGCCGGCCGACCATGGAGCGCTGGTGGAACCCCTTGCGGTCGGGTATCACGCGGTCGGTCGGGGAGAGATGACACCCGCCGACCGGGTGCTCGTCCTGGGCGGAGGTCCCATCGGCCAGGCGACTGCACTGGCCGCCCGCCGCCTGGGAGCGGGCGATGTCTGTGTCAGCGAGCCATCAGCGCGGCGCCGTGATCTGCTGGCCACGCTCGGTTTCGTCACGACCACGCCAGATGCCGTCGGGGTTGCGGCCGCCGAGATCCTCTCGGGGCCCCCGACCCTCGTCTTCGATGCGGTGGGAGCCTCTGGGACGCTCACCACGGCCCTCACCGTCGCCGCCCCGCTGGCCCGGATTGTGCTGATCGGGATGGCCGAGCCGGATCTGACCGTTCCCTCCTACGCGATCAGCACCCGGGAGCGCTCCATCATCGGGACCTTTGGGTACAGCAGTGCGGACTTCCGCGCAAGCGCCGTCTGGGCGGCTGAGGCACCCGAGGATCTGGACGCACTCATTGAGCGGACCGAACCGCTCACGGCCGGGCCGGAGATCTTCCGCGCCCTCGCCGATCACAGTCTGGACGCGCACAAGATCCTGCTCAGCCCCGCCGGCTGACCACCCCGACGCTCAGGGCCCAATGGCGGCGAGGACCGCCGCTGCCCGCCCGGTCGCCAGCGCCTCCCAGGCGACGGGAATCGACCCCGGGATGCGGGCAAGCAGGCCCTTCCCCGTGGTTTCGCCCTCATCGATCGCCGATGCCACGGCGAGGGCGGCCGCGGCGGTGACCGCCACCACCTCGCGCACCGTGTCAATGTCGGTTTCGCCCCACGCACCCCCACGTGGACACGGCTGTGTGGGGTCGAGTACTGCCCGCGTGACCTCGGCATTGTGCGTCGGTGTCCCCCCTCGCAAGCCGCCTGCCGGCCGGGGCTGCCGGCCGAGGCTGTGAGGCGTGACCTCTGCCACCGTCACATCCCCACCGATGACCGCCCACGTGCGGGTGGGCGCCTCCGGTGAGAACTCATCGAGTCCATCCTGTGAGCAGACCACGAGGCCACTGCGTCCCTGACCGGCGAGCACTGCCGCCATCGCCTCTGCCTGCTGTGGCGAGGCCGCGCCGAGCACGCTGCCCGGAGGCTGGCCGGGGTTCACCAGTGGCCCCAGGGTGTTGAAGACGGTGCGCACTCCCAGCTCGCGACGGACCTGCCCGGCATGGCGCAGCGCCGGGTGGAAGTGCGGTGCGAAGCACAGGGCACAGCCGTGGCGCTGCAGGTCGGCGCGAAGTGCGGCGGGAGTATCCGCCACCGCAATTCCCAGCGCTTCGATCAGGTCGAAGGCCCCTGCCCGGGAGGACACCGCACGGTTACCGTGCTTGAGCACCGGCACCCCACAGGCGGCGACAACGAAGGCCGCGGTGGTCGAGATGTTCGCGGTCCTCGCCCCATCGCCACCCGTCCCGACGACATCGACAACGGTTGCCGATCGACAGGACTGGCCCGCCGAGAAGGCCGCCGGCAACGCCAGGTCAGCCAGGTCGATGCGGACCGCATGTGCGAGCAGGACCTGCGCGAAGGCCGCAACCTCCGACGGTGACTCCCCCTTCGCCCGCAGGCCCATCAGCAGCCCGGCCAGGCGGGCATCGCTGACATCCCCGGTGAGCACCTCGGCCATGGCAGCCTCCGCCTGCGCGGGGCTGAGGTCCCCGCCGGCGGAAACCCTCGTCAGCAGGTCCGGCCAGAAGGCCTCCGGTGCTCGGTGTGGTTCAGTGGTCATGCCCGGTGACCGGGCCGGCAGCGGCGAGTCGTCCACTGAGCAGGCGCGATACGACACCGGTGAGCGTTGCCGGATCGATGGGGGTCGCCACCACCGCATCGGCACGCGACCAGGTGGCCAGCCAGGCATCCGCGGCGCGGATGACGAGTAGCACGATCGGCGGGCACTGGAACACCTCATCCCGCAACTGCCGGGCAAGCCCCATGCCCCCGACCGGTGCCGCCTCGGCATCGAGGATGAGCAGGTCGACCCCACCACGGGCGACCCGCTCGCGCAGGTAGGCGCCCGTTGCGATCTGCTCATATGACAGCCGCGGCAGGCTGGGCACCGGCCTGCGGCCCAAGGCGAACATCACCGACTCCCGCACCCGGCGGTCATCGCTGTAGACGCAGACGGTGAGTTCATCGCGGGCGGACGGAGCGTCGGTCATGACCCGGATGCTACGCACCATCACCGAGTCCGGGTGAGGTACATCACCGGACCCGGTCGGGTGGCCCTCGGCGGGGTTTGCCAGAATGCAGATGTGACCCCTGTCGCCGGCCCGCTGACCGACTCACTGCCGGCCCTGCCCCGTCAGGAGCGCCCCAACCTCACCTCCATCGGCACCATCGTCTGGCTGGCCAGCGAACTGATGTTCTTTGCCGCCCTGTTCGCGATGTACTTCACCCTGCGGGCGGTCAACCCGGATGTCTGGCGAGCCGAGACCGAACTGCTCAACATCCCCTTCGCCGCCGCCAACACCACGGTCCTCGTTCTCTCCAGCGTCACGGCGCAGTTGGGCGTGTTCGCGGCGGAGCGCGGCGACGCCGCCCGCATGCAGCGCTGGTTCATCATCACGTTCCTGATGGGAGCCTTCTTCATCGGTGGGCAGGCCTATGAGTACGCCCTGCTCGTCAGTGAGGGCCTGACGATGCAGTCCTCCGCATTCGGCTCCGCCTTCTTCCTCACCACCGGCTTTCACGCCCTGCATGTGACCGGTGGCCTGGTCGCCTTCCTGTTCGTCCTCGCCCGCGCCTATCTGGCCCCGCGCTTCACCCACTCAGTGGCGACCAGTGCGGTGGTGACCTCGTATTACTGGCACTTCGTCGACGTCGTCTGGATTGGCCTGTTCGCCGTCATCTATCTGGTCAAGTAGCAGCAGCGATCGAGTCACAGCGCAGCGCGCGTCGAGCAGCGGCCCGCGTGCCCATCCACCTCCCACCGAGAGGAGTGCAAGGCCAGATGACCGGACGCACCCTGCGGCGCCAGCCCTGGGCAGCACCTGCCCTGCTTCTGCTCACCCTGATCGGGGTGGGCGCCCTGGTCGCTGCGATCGACGCGGGGACCCAGCCGGCGACGGCATCCGGGGCCCCGAGCCAGACGCAGGTCGCCAAGGGCTCCGCCCTCTTCGCGGAGGGCTGCGCCTCCTGCCATGGACCCGCGGGTGAGGGCACAACCGATGGACCCAGCCTGATCGGCGTGGGAGCGGCATCGGTGGACTTCCAGGTAACCACCGGCCGCATGCCACTGGCCGCCCCGAATGTGCAGGCCATGCGCAAGCCGCCCAGTTACGACCGCGAGGAGACACTCGCGCTGGCCGCCTACGTGGCAGCCCTTGGCCCGGGTCCGGCCATCCCCAGTGGGTCCGTCGTCGATGAGTGGCGGGACGCCTCGGTGGCGAAGGGTGGGGAGCTGTTCCGGGTCAACTGCGCCCAGTGCCACAACTTCGCCGGCCGCGGCGGCGCCCTCAGTGACGGCCGCTACGCGCCGAGCCTGATGAGCTCAACGCCGCTGGAGATCTACGAGGCGATGCTTACCGGGCCGCAGTCGATGCCGGTATTCGCCGACACCTCCCTGCCTCCGGAGAGCAAGGCTGAGATCATCGCCTACATCGAGAACCTCAAGCAGGAACCGAATCCCGGGGGTCTCGACCTCGGACGCTTCGGTCCCGTGACCGAGGGCCTGTTCCTCTGGACAGCCGGGATGGGGGCGCTGGTCGCCGCCGCGATCTGGATCGGAGCCCGCGTGCGATGAGCCCAACCAGCGATAGCAGCGACCGCTCCGCCGGCGGGTTCGGCGGTTACGACCCGCAGTCCACCGGGGAGATCGACAGCGACGTCCGTGGTGAGATCCTTCGGCAAGCCGGACGGGAGCCCGTCACGCGCGCCGCACAGCCCCTCACCGCCTACGGCCCCCAGCCGGCAGCAGGAATGACCCACTACGTGCGGCAGACCGACATCGATCCTCGGGCGGCGCGGCGCGCGGAGCGGCAGGTGTCGATCATGTTCGGCCTGTCCGCCTTGGCGACGGTGGGCTTCATGATCGCCTACGTCGTCCTGCCTGCCGACTCGCTCGTCGCCCTGCCCTTCTTCGGGCGTACCAGTGCATCCAACCTCGCCCTGGGCCTGAGCCTTGGTTTGGCCATCTTCCTCATCGGCGCCGGCGCTATCCACTGGGCCAAGAAGCTGATGCCGGATGTTGAACTGTCACAGGAGCGTCATCCGATGCTTCCCGATGAGCAGACGCGGGCCGATGCCCTCGGTCAGGTGGTGGAGGGCGGCCTCGAGTCGGGAATCACCCGTCGACCGCTACTGCGACGCACGCTGCTGGCGGCGATGGCCCTGCTGCCACTGCCGGCGATCGTCATGCTGCGCGATCTCGGACCCGCCCCGAAGGGCGAACTGTTCCGGACAATGTGGTCCGATGGCCGGCGAATCCTCGCCGACATCACCTACCAGCCCCTTCGACCCGAGGACATCCCGGTCGGGGCCATGGTCTCCGCCGTTCCCGAGGGCATCGTTGAGGTCACCCATGAGACCGGAACCCTCAATGAGCGCGCCAAGGCTCCCGTCGTGCTCGTGCGAATGGCCCCCGAGGACATCCGGTCGCAGCAGGGACAGGGCTGGGACTATCAGGGCATCCTCGCCTACTCCAAGATCTGCACCCATGTCGGCTGCCCGATCGCCCTCTACCAGCAGCGGACGAAGCACCTCCTCTGCCCCTGCCACCAGAGCACCTTCGATCTGGCCGACTCCGGGGTCCCCATCTTCGGCCCGGCGGCCCGGCGCCTTCCTCAACTGGCGATATCCGTGGATTCAGAGGGATACTTGGTAGCACTGGGAGACTTCGCCGAGCCCGTCGGCCCAACCATCTGGGAGCGAGAGTGACCGCCACCATCACCCCACCCGCAGGGCCAGTCCAGCGCGGCGCCGAGGCGACCTACGACTACCTCGACCAGCGCCTGGGCTTGAGCGCCCTGCTCAAGACCAACGTTCGGAAGATCTTCCCCGACCACTGGTCGTTCATGCTCGGGGAGATCGCCCTCTACTCCTTCATTGTGGTGCTGCTCACCGGAACCTTCCTGACCTTCTTCTACAAGCCGTCTGTCACCGAGATCATCTACGACGGCTCCTACCTCCCACTGCGCGGAATCCCGATGTCGGAGGCCTACGCATCCACGCTGAACATCTCCTTCGACATCCGCGGTGGCCTGCTGATGCGGCAGATCCACCACTGGGCGGCCCTGTTCTTCGTGGCCGCGATCTCGGTTCACATGTTCCGTGTGTTCTTCACCGGCGCCTTCCGCAAGCCGCGCGAGTTCAACTGGCTGATCGGGGTCAGCCTGCTCGTCCTGGCGCTGCTGGCCGGGTTCGCGGGCTACTCGCTGCCCGACGATCTGCTCTCCGGCACTGGCCTGCGGATCGCTGCCGGGATCATGCAGTCCATACCGGTGGTCGGCACATGGCTGGTCTTCCTTGCATTTGAGGGCGAGTTCCCGGGCACAGCCTTCATTCCGCGGCTGTACACGATCCATGTCCTGCTCGTTCCTGGCCTCATTCTCGCCCTGATCACCGCCCACCTGATCCTCGTCTTCTACCAGAAGCACACCCAGTACCCGGGCAAGGGCCGCACGAACACCAACGTCGTGGGCTACCCGCTGCTGCCGGTCTACGTCGCCAAGGCAGGCGGCTTCTTCTTCATCGTGTTCGGTGTCCTCACGCTGATCAGCGCGCTCGTCACCATCAACCCGATCTGGCTCTACGGGCCTTATATGCCCGATCAGGTGACGGCCGGCTCTCAGCCTGACTGGTACATCGGCTTCCTCGAAGGAGCGCTGCGGATGATGCCGGCGTGGGAGTTGCTGATCTTCGGCTATCCGATCAGCCTCAACGTTCTGGTGCCGGCGCTGATCCTGCCAGGGCTCATCTTCACCCTTATCGCCTTGTACCCCTTCATCGAGGCCTGGGTCACCGGCGACCGTCGGGAGCATCACCTCCTCGACCGTCCGCGCAATGCGGCCACCCGGACCGCCCTCGGCGTGATGGGACTGACCTTCTACGTCGTTCTGTTCATCAATGGCGGCAACGACGTGATTGCCACCACCTTCGACCTTTCGATCAACTCCATCACCTGGGCCATGCGCATCCTGCTCATCCTCGGGCCATGGGCAGCCTTCGTGGTCACCAAGCGGATCTGCCTTGGCCTGCAGCGGCGAGATCGCGACCTCCTCCTTCACGGCCGTGAGACCGGGCGAATCCTGCGTCTTCCCTCCGGCGAGTTCGTCGAAGTGCACGAGCCGGTCAGCGAGGAGCGGGCGGCGATCCTCATGGCGCGCCAGGATGTCCGCCCACTTCCCCTGCCGCCGGCAACCGATGCTGACGGTGTGCGCACCCCGGGGCTGTGGCACCGGCGAGTGCGTTCCCGGCTCTCCCAATGGTGGTATCGCGATGACATTCCCGCGGTGACGCCGGCGGAGTTGGCCGCCGCCCAGTCCCACATTCGGCACGAGCTTGCGGCCGCCGAGTCAATGGGCGTGTTGCCTCACGAGCCGGAGCTGTCGGAGGCGCTCAGCCGCCACTGACCGAGGCTGTCGCATCCACTGTCGTCCCGTCATCGGCCGCTGCGTCCGCAACCGGGCTTCCCCGGGGAGATGGCGTGCTAGGGAGCAGCGGTCAGGCGTGCAACATCGCCGGGGGCCTCATCCAGTAGATAGTCGATGAGCGCTCCGAGCACCGTCGCAGCCAGCGCACCATCCACCATCCGGTGGTCAACCGTCAGTGTCAATTGGACGACATCGCGGATGGCCACATGCTCGCGGTCACCCTCACCGACTACCCAGGGTCGACGACACACCCGCCCGACGGCGAGAATCGCCGCCTCCCCCGGCTTCAGGATGGGACTGGCGCCCTCCGCCCCAAGGCTGCCGACATTCGTCACCGTGATGGTTCCCCCCGCCAGATCCGACACCGTCAGCGTCCCTGCTCGGGCCCGCTGCACGAGCTGCCGCATCGCCCCGGAGAGAGTTGCGACATCGCACTGATCGGCTTGCCGGACCACCGGCACCACCAGCCCACGCGGTGACGCGACGGCGACCCCCAGTCCCACACTGCGATGAACGACGATCGCCCCATCGCCGGTCCATTGAGCGTTGATCGCCGGATGCGCCGCCGCGGCGTGCACCAGACCACGCGCAATGAGGACCAGCGGGGAGAGCCCCGGAACCCCCCGGACGGCATTCATCACCTCTGTCATGTCGACCGAGCGCCACATCGACGCGTGGGCGGCGTCCCGGGCAGAGGTGGTCATCGCGATCGCCATCTGCCCCAGCACGCCCCGCAGCGGCACCCGCACCTGATCGGCAGTACCGAAGTCGGCAGCATCGGTAGGCACCCGACGCATCGGCTCGGCTGGCCGCGCATCATCCATGGTCCGCTCCCCGGTCGACCGGGTCACGAATGCCGACCACGCGCCGCCCGCTGTCGCCGTCGTCGCGGCTGTTGCGCCGTATCCGACGAGCATCGGCTGCACCGGTGCCACCGCCTGCGTGGAATCGGAAAGCGGGCTGCCGGTGACCGGCTCAGCGGTCGGAGTCGGGCCCGCGGACGCCCCCTCGACGGCTGGCTCGTCGTCCTCCGCCGTCAGGATCGTCACGAGCGGCTCACCGACTGCGAGGGTCTGGCCCGCCTGCACATGCCAGGTCTCCACCCGCCCGGCATAGGGACTGGGCAATTCAAGAAGTGCCTTTGCGGTCTCGATCTCCACAATCGGCTGGTCCAGTTCGATCGACTCCCCCGGCTCCGCCAGCCACCGGACGATCTCAGCCTCCATCAGACCTTCACCCGGATCGGGCAGTCGAAAGGTACGGCGGGCACTCATGCCGCGGCCAAGGTCATGGCCACCGCATCAAGAATGCGCTCGGGAGTGGGCAGGTAGGCGCCCTCAAGGCGATTGGGCGGGTAGGGGATGTCCAACCCCACCACTCGCTGCACCGGTGCATACAGGTCAGCGAAGCATCGCTCACTCACCGCCGCCGCGATCTCGGCCCCAAGTCCAACCCGACCGGGTGCCTCATGGACGACGACGAGACGGTGGGTGCGCTGCACCGAAGCCTCGACGCTGCCAAGGTCCAGTGGCGACAGTGCCCGTAGGTCCACCACCTCCACCGTCACCCCCTGCTGGGTGGCCGCCTCAGCCGCACGCATCGCCCACTCGACGGTCGGTCCGTAGCAGACGATGCTCACCGAGTACCTCGGCGGCCCGTCCGCCACGCCACGCTGGGGACTCAGCCGCACCGTCTGGGCGGCAAGCAGCGGGGGCATGTCAGCCAGCTCGGCTTCGGGCTCGACCTCTCCCTTGTGCCAGTAGCACCGCTTTGGCTCAAGGAAGATGACCGGGTCGTCGAGGGCAATGCTCTGGCGGATCATCCGGAAGGCATCGCTGGGGCTGCTCGGGTAGACCACCCGCAATCCGGGAGTGTGGGCGAAGTACGCTTCCGGCGACTCGCTGTGGTGCTCCACTGCACCTATCCCGCCACCGGCGGGGATCCGCACGACGATCGGCATCGGCTGCCTGCCCTCAGTGCGAGCTCGCAGCTTGGCGACCTGTGACACGATCTGATCGAAAGCGGGAAAGACAAAGCCATCGAACTGGATCTCGCACACTGGCCGATAGCCTCGCATCGCCAGCCCCACCGCTGTCCCGATGATCCCGCTCTCCCCGAGTGGGGTGTCGATCACCCGCTGGGGGCCGAACTCGGACAGCAGGCCATCGGTGACCCGGAAGACCCCACCGAGCGCGCCGACATCCTCTCCCATGACGAGGACGCGCGGATCGTCCCGCAGCGCGCAGCGAAGCCCCTCATTGAGGGCGCGTGACATTGTGAGCGTCAACATGATCACGAATCAACCGTGCGCCGCGGAGAGCGCCGTCGCCCTCACCGCCGAATCGACCGCAGGAGCAGGTGGCGCCACCGGCACACCCGCAGGCACCAGTGACGCACGCGTGTCACTGGCGTAGGCATGCCGACCGAGTGTCCGCACATCGGGCATCGGCATCGTGCGGACCTCATGTCGGACAGCCTCGGCCAGCCGCTGGGATTCGTGCTGCAATTCGGCGAGCGCGCCATCATCGAGCAGCCCACAGTCGACCAGATGAGCCGTGAGTCGGCTGATCGGATCACGCTCCTGCCACTGGTCCACTTCGGCACGAGTCCGGTACCGCATGTCGTCGTCGGCGGTCGTGTGCGCAGCCATCCGGTAGGTCACCGCCTCGATCAGGACAGGGCCGCCGGTGCGCGCGTAGTCGAGGGCGGCGCGGGCAACCGCGTACATGGCGAGCACGTCATTGCCGTCCACCCGCAGGCCGGGGAAGCCGAAGCCCCGTGCGCGCTGGGCCAAGGGGATTCGACTCTGCCGGGCAGCCGGGACCGAGATCGCCCAGCCGTTGTTGATGCATAGCAGGACGACCGGCGCCTCGAAGGAGGCCGCCCACACCATCGCCTCGAGGGTATCGCCCTGTGAGCTCGCGCCATCACCAAAGACGACGGCCGTTGCCTCACCGCCGCCATCGAGTTGCTGGCCCATGGCATAACCAACAGCATGGAGGACCTGCGCACCGATGACGATCGAAGGTACCGCCAAGCCCACCGCGGCCGGATCCCAGCCACCGTTGGTGATCCCACGAAACAGCCCGAGGATCCCACTGATGCCGACCCCGCGGCACCAGGCCAGGGCGTGCTCGCGGTAGCTGGGAAAGACCATGTCCGAAGGGGCAACGGCTGCTGCAAGCCCGACGCCGATGGCCTCCTGCCCCCGCGAGGATGCCCACAGGCCCAACTCCCCCTGCTGCTGCAGTGCGGTGGCGGTGGTGTCCAGCTGCCGAACGAGCACCATGTCCCGGTGCAGGCCGAGCAGGTCCCCATCATCGAGGTCGACGGGGAACCGCGGATCAGCCGTGAACTGCCCGCTCGGATCGAGCACCTGAATGGGCGGGCCGGATGCGCCGTCGCACGGCTCCCCCGTCCATGTCGGCGGCATCACTCCGGTTCGGTGTCGCCGAGCGTGCGGTACTCGGGCCGGTGGTACTCGAAGATCATCCCGGCAACGCCGAAGAGCAGCAGCAGGGCTCCCGCCAGAATCAGCCAGACGGCGAAGATCATCCCGAGCATCGTGACGGCTGCACCTGCCGCAACCGGCAGCGGCCACCATGAGTGCGGGCTGAAGAATCCGTAGTCCGCATCCGCATCAGAGATCTGGGCCGTCGGGCGATCCTCCGGCAGCCGGCCGATGCGCCCGTCGGTGAACAGCACATAGAAGCCGATCAGTGCGCCCAGCCCACCTGTCAGCAGCAGCGCAACGGTCCCCACGATCTCGGACGCGATGTACCAGTACGCGCCGGCAACGGCGAAGAAGAAGATCGCCCCGGCAGCGAACAGCAGCCCGCTGACCTTCATCCGTGCGCTCCAGCGTCCGGCGCACCGGAGTCCGGGTCCGCTGGCGCCGGCCGACTCCGGCGGCCGCCGCGCATCAGCGCGATCTCGGGCCCGCCGACAAGGTCGTCGAGGAAGTTGGTTCGGCGTGGGCGATCAGACGCCGCCAGGACGGGATGGTGGGCGTCGAAGGCTGGCCGCTCCGAGTGGATGGGCGGGATGGCGGTGAAGTTGTGGCGGGGTGGTGGGCAGGAGGTTGCCCACTCCAATGACATTCCCCACCCCCACGGGTCGTCGCTGGTGACACGTGGCGCATGCCGGGCTGTCCACCACACGTTGTAGAGGAAGGGGAGTGTGGACAGGCCCAGTACGAAGGCACCGATCGTGGAGACGGTATTGAGCGTGGTGAACCCATCGCTGGCGAGGTAGTCCCCGTATCGACGGGGCATTCCCTCAACGCCAAGCCAGTGCTGGACCAGGAAGGTGATCTGGAACCCAATGAACACCAGCCAGAAGTGCAGTCGGCCGAGGCGGTCGTCGAGCATCTTGCCGGTGAACTTCGGCCACCAGAAGTAGAAGCCGGCGAACATGGCGAAGACGACCGTTCCGAACACCGTGTAGTGGAAGTGGGCCACGACGAAGTAGGAGTCGGAGACATGGAAGTCGATCGGCGGCATGGCGAGCAGCACCCCGGTGAGTCCCCCGAGCAGGAAGGTCACGAGGAACCCCAGCGCGAACAGCATCGGGGTTTCGAAGGAGATGGAGCCGCGCCAGAGAGTGCCGATCCAGTTGAAGAACTTCACGCCGGTTGGCACGGCGATCAGCATGGTGGTGAAGGCGAAGAACGCCAGCGACACGGTGCCCGTGACATACATGTGGTGCGCCCATACTGCGACGGAGAGCCCGGCGATGGCGATGGTGGCATAGACCAGCCCCTTGTAGCCGAAGATCGGCTTGCGGCTGAAGACGGGCAGCACTTCGGAGACGATGCCGAAGAACGGCAGCGCGATGATGTAGACCTCGGGATGCCCGAAGAACCAGAACAGGTGCTGCCAGAGGATCGCCCCGCCATTGGCGGCGTCAAAGACGACCGTGCCGAACTGGCGGTCAAGCTCAAGCACGATGAGTGCCGCCGCGAGGATCGGGAATGCCATCAGGACGAGGACGCTCGTCAGCAGGATGGTCCAGGTGAAGATGGGCATTCTGAACATGACCATGCCCGGGGCACGCATGGCGATGATCGTGGTGATGAAGTTAACCCCGGCCAGGATGGTGCCAAGACCACTGAGGGCCAGGCCGAGGAGCCACAGGTCCCCGCCGACGCCGGGGGAGTTCACCGCATTCGACAACGGCGTGTAGGCGAACCAGCCGAAGGAGGCCGCCCCGCCAGGAGTGAAGAAGCCGGCGCACACCATGATGCCGCCGAAGATGAACAGGTAGAAGCCGAGCATGTTCAACCGCGGGAACGCGACATCCGGTGCGCCGATCTGCAGCGGAACGATGACGTTGGCGAAGCCGACGAACAATGGCGTTGCGAATAGGAACAGCATCAGGGTGCCGTGCATGGTGAACAACTGGTTGTACTGCTCCAGACTCACAACCTGCAGGCCCGGGCGAGCCAGTTCCGCGCGCACGATCAGCGCCATCGCCCCGGCGACGAGGAAGAATACGAAGGACCCGATGAGGTACAGGTAGCCAATGGTCTTGTGATCGGTGCTGGTCAGCCAGGACACGATCAGGCGACCCGGGTCCCGGGTTGGAGTGGGCGCCGCCGGATAGGTGGCCGTCGACTCCGGCGCGGGGGCGGGGCGCGGCTCATCGAGCAGGGTCATGCCGGATCCTCCTCTGCGGTTACCGCTTCATTCCTGGCGACCTCACAGCCCGAGGTGCCTGGCTTGACTGTGCAGTCAGGATTGCCATCGGTGATCACGCGCTCGCTGTCCAGCAGCCCGACGTTGCCCTGTGCCTTCAACTGCGCCATCTGTTCAGCGAAGTCAGCCTGACTGAGTACCTCGACGTTGAACAGCATTCGCGCGTGATCCACGCCGCACAGTTCAGCGCAGCGCCCCGGGTACGTCCCGATGACATTCGGCGTCACCTCGAACATGTTGACGCGACCCGGGATCACGTCCATCTTGTAGAGGAAGGCGGGGATCCAGAAGGAGTGGATCACGTCGGGCGAGGTGAGCTCGAATCGGACGCGCTCATCAACCGGCAGGTACAGCGTCGGACGGTCGCCAGGGGTCCCGGTGGTGAACGTGCCCTCGGTGACGTAGTTGAAGGTCCAGCCCCAGCGGAAGCCGATCACATTGACGATCTGATCGGGCTCCTCGCTCAGCGCCGTCAACTTGTTCTGATCGCGGAAGGTGAACGCGAACAGGCCGATGACAACGACGAGCGGAACGATCGTGTAGAGCACCTCGATGGGGATGTTGTACCGCGTCTGCTCGGGTACCTCCGTGGTGCGCCGGCGACGGTAGAGCAGCAGGGCCATTGCCAGCGCCCCCCACACGATCAGTGCGACGACGACCGCCACCAACCAGGAGCCCTGCCACAGCCGCAGGATGATCGGCGCCTCCTCGGTTGCCGGAGCCGGCATGCCGAGTCGAGTGAGTTCAGTGTTCTGCGCCACACCGCCGCAGGCCGTCAGCAGCGGCAGCAGCACAACGGGCCACAGGCGCCGCATCCCGCCGCGTCCTGAGCCAGCCCGGGCGGGAGTCTCCTGCACTAACCTGGCGCGCCTCACGTCACTCCCTTGGCTGGTGGCATCCCTGACCCCTTGGTGCGAATGGAAACTCTGGCCCGTGTGGCTGGTGCGAACCTTGCCCTGTCGCGGCTGCTGGAACTCATTCCCTTTCGATGCTAGCGGAGTCCATCCCCGGAGCGCAGCGGGCCGGCAGGGTGGCGCGTACCGTCGGCGGCATGCACGCCGATGCGGTCTCTGGGCAGGTCATGCGCCCGGCTGCCACGGAGGCATTCCTTCGGGCCCTCCCCCACTCGTGGGCGGATCCTGGTCGGCTCTACCACGCGGGCCGACAGGCCCGCTCGCTGCTGGAGGCGGCCCGTGCGGTCATTGCCGATGCCGTCGATCGGCCCAGTTCCACAGTGTCCTTCCTCCCTAGTCCTGTCGCGGCGTTGGGCGTGGCGCTCGCGGGCTGCCTCGGCGGCCGCCCACCGCGTCAGTGGGGGCCGCGCACGGTCATCGCCTCCGCTGTCGAACAGGCACTGATCCTGGAGATGCTCGATGAGTGGCAGCATGCCGAGCCGAATCGGAGCCTGCGGCTGCTGCCGGTGAATGACCGCGGTGCCGTCGAGCTGCCGGTGCTGCGGAGCGCACTCGCGGAATCGACAGATCCCCCCCTGGTCGTCCTCCAGCAGGCCAACCATGAGGTGGGAACCTGCCAACCACTCTCCGGCGCCGCTGCAGACGTCGCCGAGCGCGGCGGCACCCTGGTTGTCGACGCGACGATGACCCGCGGGCTGCTGCGCCCCCAGGGTGATGTCCTCATCTTGGGCGCCGCGGGCTGGGGCGGGGGGCCAGCCGGGGTGGTGATCGTGGACCCCCGCGTTCGCTGGCGAGCACCGCTGACCCCGGATGGCCACGAGCACGGCCGCTTTCCGGGCCCGCCGTTCATTCCGCTTGCCGTCGCAGCCGCCGCCGCACTCGCAGACTGCCAGGCGCACTGCGCACAGGAGGTGCGCCACCTCCGTGACCTGGCGACCGCCCTGCGACGGCAGCTGGCTGAGATCCCCGACTCGGTCCTGCTCGGAGATGCCGCCGACAGCGTTCCGGGGCTGGTTGCGGCGTCCTTTCTCTACGTCGAGGCCGGAGCCCTGCTCAACGCACTTGACCGGGCTGGTGAGGCGGTTGTCAGCGGCTCCTCATGTGTCGTTGATGCAGTCGGCCCCTCCCACGTGCTGGCCGCAATGGGCGCACTCAGCCAGGGCAATGTGCGCATCACCCTGCCGGCATCGGCGACCGCAGCCGAGGTCACCACCCTCGGCGCCGGCATCGCCGCGGCTGTGCGCACTGTGCGCCATGATCTCGGGGCCCCCCATGGCAGCTGATCCCCGAGGGGGCGGGCCGAGCGATACGCGCCCGGCCGGTGGTGCCGCTTCCCCGTCGGGCGCGACCGACCTGGTCGTCGACGCCCGCGGTCGACCCTGCCCCCTGCCGGTCATCGATGCCGCCCGCGCGGTCGCCGCCCTCACTCCCGGAACGGTGGTGGAACTGGTCAGCGATGACCCGGCCTCGCTGATCGACGTGCCCGCCTGGTGCCGGATGACCGGTCATGCCCTGCTTGACACCCGCACCGAGTCACCCGGGTACTGGCGGTTCCGGTTCACCATCGCCGCGGGGACTGGACGGGAACGCACCCGGTAGGGCAGTCACCCGGGGCAACTCGGCGAGGTACTCGGCGCGGGGAATCGTGACCGCGCCCATCCGTGCAAGGTGATCGGTCTGCCACTGGACGTCCAGCAGGCGGTCGGGGCCCTCGCGGAGGTGCTCAACGAGCGCGACCAGCGCAACCTTCGAGGCATCCCGGGCGCGATGGAACATCGACTCCCCGGCGAACAGGCCACCGATCTGAACCCCATACAGTCCGCCGACGAGCAACTCGCCCTCCCATGCCTCAACCGAGTGGGCGTAGCCGAGGCGGTGAAGCCGCAGGAAGGCCCGCCGGAAGTCCGGGGTGATCCAGACCTGATCGGGGCGGGCGGCGGCACACGCCGCCATGACCGCGGCGAATGCGCTGTCGACGGTGACGCGATAGCGACGGGCCGACTGCCGCAGGGATGCGCTCACCCGCAGACGGTCCAGTGGCAGGATCGCTCGCGGATCGGGCGACCACCAGCCGAGGACCCACCGCCCGGTGCGGCCCGGCGCGGGGTCCGCCAGCGCCACCCCCGCCGGGGGCGAGGCGAATCGGGGGACCGCAACATCCATCGGGAACATGCCCCCGGTGTAGGCGCCCACCAGCGTCTCGGGTGTCAAGTCCCCACCGAGGCCGACGAGGTCCTCCCCGGGCGGCGCCATCCGGGGATCCGGCAGGCACCATGCACGCATCGTCGGCTACGGCCGAGGGCAACGCAGATGCCCGCCGATCTCGGCGGCGGACTGCTCGCCGTACGCCTCGGCGATGCGCCGCAGGAATCCCTGCTGTGCGAGGTTGTACTCCTGCGTCCCGACGGTCTCGATGACGTGGGTTGCCAGCAGTGAACCGATCTGGGCGCATCGCTCCCCCGACAGTCGCCACGCGAGCCCGGCGAGATACCCCGCACGAAAGGCATCTCCCACCCCGGTGGGATCGGCCTTGTGCGACTCCGGCGGACAGCCAACGTGAATCGGCGCCTCCCCTTGGCGCTCGATCATCGCCCCCCTCGGGCCCAGTGTCGTCACTCGGGTACCCACGCGCGCAAGCACCTCCGCCGGCCGCCAGCCGGTCTTCTGCTCGGTCAACGCAGACTCGTACTCGTTGGTGAACAGGTATGCCGCACCCTCGATCAGGCGGCGGATCTCCGGCCCTTCCATCCGCGCCAGCTGCTGACTCGGATCGGCGGCGAATGGGTACCCGCGCTGACGGCATTCATCGGTGTGACGCAGCATCGCATCGGGGTCATTTGGGCCGATCAGGACGAGATCGGCGTCGGTGAGCCCGGCCGGACCGGCGACGCGCTGGGCGATCGGATGGAGTTCGATATCCCGCGCTTCACTCATCGCGCCCGGGTAGAAGGACGCGATCTGGTTTGCGTCGGCGTCGGTGGTACAGACGAAGCGCGCCGTATGCCGCACGTCGGAGACATGTACTGAGGCGGTGTCGACCCCGTGCCGGTTCAGCCACGACTGGTAGTCAGCGAAATCCGGCCCGACCGCGCCGACCAGGGTGGGCCGAAGCCCCAAGCAGGCCAGACCGAAGGCGATATTCGCCGCGACGCCACCCCGACGAATGACCAGGTCCTCAACGAGGAATGACAGCGACACGCTCGCCAGTCGCTCCGGGACGAGGCTGTCGGCGAAGCGTCCGGGGAAGAACATCAGGTGGTCGGTCGCAATCGAACCCGTAATGAGCAGGCGCACCCTCGGCAGTCTGCCGCATGGACGCGCGCAATGGGCAGACCCCGCCGCTCACTCGCCCTGCCCGGCGCCCCGGGGCGTCCAGCCGCGGCTCAGCAGGGCGACCGCTCGACGGCGGGGAACTCAGGGGTCAGTGGAAGGAGTCGCCACAGGCGCAGGAGCCGCCGGCATTCGGGTTGTCGATGGTGAAACCCTGCTTCTCGATGGTGTCGACGAAGTCGATCACGGCCCCGCTGAGATAGGGCCCGCTCATCCGGTCGACGACAACCGACACACCGTCGAAGTCGGTTGCGACATCCCCGTCCATATTGCGGTCGTCGAAGTACAGCTGGTAGCGAAGCCCGGAGCAGCCGCCCGGCTGCACGGCGATCCGCAGGGCCAGATCGTCGCGACCCTCATTGGCAATCAGCCCCCGGACCTTGTGAGCGGCCGCGTCTGTCAGCACCACGCCCGGCAGCACGGTCGGCGTCTCGGTTGTCGCCTCGACTGTCATGTGCATTCCTCCTCGATCGGTGGACCCGGACGGCGCCGAGCTCATGGTTACTCCCAAGGCGCCGGTGGCCCGGGACGCTTCACCGGCAGGCCTATCGTAACCCCTCCCGAGCCCCCGCGCCCTGCTGCCACGAACGCTCACCCCATCCCCGGCCGCCGATGGCAGCTGCATCGGGTGCGACACTGACGTCATGAGCACCATCGAACCCGCCTCGGGTCTCGGATTCGATGAGCCGGTACCGAGTGCACTGCTCCACCTGCTGGGAACCCTCTCCGACCCCGCCAGTGAGCGCGGGGTCGAGTGCGCCGGAGCACTCCCCCCGGCAGGCGACCCGGCCCTGCCGGCACGGGCTGCCGAGGCGAAGGCTGCACTCGGCGACCGGGTGTTCATCCTCGGTCACCACTACCAGCGCGATGAGGTGATCGCATTCGCTGACACGACGGGGGACTCCTTCCGATTGGCCAGCGAGGCGGCGGCCCGTCCGGCTGCGGAGTTCATCGTCTTCTGCGGGGTGCACTTCATGGCCGAGAGCGCCGACATCCTCACCGGCCCGACCCAGCAGGTCGTCCTGCCGGATCTGGCTGCTGGCTGCTCAATGGCCGACATGGCCTCCCTTGATCAGGTCCGCACCTGCTGGGACACCCTCAGCGAGCTGGGACTGGCCGACCGGACGGTCCCAGTCGTGTACATGAACTCCGCCGCCGCGATCAAGGCCTTCACGGGCCGACATGGCGGGACGGTCTGCACCTCGTCAAATGCAGCGCAGGCACTGCGCTGGGCATTCGCCCCAAGCGATCAGGGTGGGCGGGCTGCCGATCGCGTGCTGTTCCTGCCCGATCAGCACCTCGGTCGCAACACCGCAGTTCGTGATCTCGGACTGAGCCTGTCGGACTGCGTGTGCTACGACCCGCGACGACCCCAGGGCGGACTGACCCGCGAGGAGTTGGCGAACGCGCGGATGCTGCTGTGGAAGGGTCACTGCTCCGTCCACGGCCGCTTCACCCCCGCGTGCGTGGACGAGGTGCGGGCACGCATCCCGGGCGTCTCGGTGCTGGTCCATCCCGAATGCACGCACGAGGTTGTGTCCAAGGCCGATCTGGTGGGCTCAACGGAGTACATCATCCGGACCGTGGAACGGGCCCCGGCCGGCTCGCAGTGGGCCATCGGCACGGAACTCAACCTCGTTCGCCGCCTTGCTCATCGCCATCCCGACCAGACCATCGCCTACCTTGACCGGACGGTCTGCTTCTGCGCCACCATGAACCGGATCGATCTGCCGCATCTGGTGATGTCGTTGGAGTCGCTCGCCGCCGGTCATGTCATCAACCGGGTGCGCGTCGACGCAACCACAGCCGAGGAGGCACGCACCGCCCTCGACCAGATGCTCGCACTCCCCGGCGACAGCACCGCGACAAGGAGGGACTGATGGCCATCGATCCAGTCGGCGACACCCGCGATAGCGGGATCGACGCCGAGCACGCAGCCGGCACCTCCGGCAAGGGTCGACCGACGCCCAGCCGCCGCGCGGCGGAACAGGCCCGCCGCCAGTCCCTGAAGGTTCCGAAGGATCCGAAGGCCGCCCGCCGCGCCATGCGCGAGCGACGCCGGGCCGAGCAGGATGCTCAGCGGCAGGCCCTGCTCAGCGGTGATGAGAGTCGGCTGCCCGCCCGGGAGGCCGGTCCAGTCAAGGCGATGGTGCGCGACTACGTCGACGCCCGATTGTCCATCGGCGAGATGTTCATCCCCTTCGCCATTCTCGTCATCGTCCTCACGCTGATCCCCAACCCGACGGTGGCGCGGTTGGTGTACTTCGGATGGATCGCCGCGATGGCCGTGGTCGTCGTCGATGAGATCCTGCTGGTGCGGGGGATGCGTCGCGCACTTGCCGAGCGCTTCCCGCCCGAGCAGCGGCGCGACACAACCCTGTACGCGATCACCCGCTCACTGCAGTTGCGCCGGCTGCGGCTGCCGCCACCGCGCGTCCTGATCGGTGGCACCCCGGCACCCCGCGGGGTTCGCCCACCCGGAGCATTGCGGCAGCTGCTGCGCCGCTCGCGCAGCACCTGAACCGACAACCGTTGCCCCAGCCGCTCCCCCGGCCGTAGGCTGTGGGGATGGAGCATCGTCAACTGGGCGCATCTGGCCTGTTCATAAGTGAGATCGCCTACGGCAACTGGCTCACCCATGGCCTGCAGGTTTCGGACACCGCGGCCCGCCAGTCAATCCATGCCGCCCTCGATGCGGGGATCACCACCTTCGACACCGCAGACATGTACGCGGACACCCGCGCAGAGGAGGTGCTCGGCCACGCCCTGGCGGGGATCCGCCGGGAGAGCCTGGAGATCTGCACCAAGGTCTACTGGCCGACTGGGCCGGGTCGCAATGACCGGGGGCTCTCCCGCAAGCACATCATGGAGTCCGCCCACGCCTCCCTGCGACGGCTGCGCACCGATCACATTGACCTCTACCAGGCCCACCGCTGGGACTTCCTCACGCCAATCGAGGAGACGATGCGGGCATTCGATGACCTCATCCGGCAGGGGAAGGTGCTCTACCTTGGGTTCTCGGAGTGGACCGCCGCCGATATCCGCACGGCTCAGCAATGTGCTGATGAGCGCGGACTCACTCGGTTCATCTCCAGCCAGCCGCAGTACTCCATGCTGTGGCGGGTCATTGAGGGTGAGGTGATCCCCGCCTGTCGCGACACCGGGGTCAGCCAGATCGTCTGGTCGCCGCTTGCGCAGGGGGTGCTGACCGGCAAGTACCAGCCAGGACAGCCGCTGCCTGCTGACTCACGCGCCGCCGATCCGGCGGTGGGCGGGTTCATGCGACCATTCCTGCGCGAGGAGGTCCTTCGGGCCGTGGCAGCGCTCGCGCCGATCGCGGCGGATTGCGGACTCACCATGGCCCAGCTTGCCACGGCGTGGGTCTTGCAGAACACCAACGTCGCTGCTGCCATCGTCGGTGCCAGCCGGCCGGAGCAGATCACGGAGGCCGCTGGGGCTGCGGGTGTCGTCCTGCCTGCCGAGGCAATGGCTGCCATCGATGCCGTCATCGGGCCGGTGGCGGAACGCGACCCGGGGCGGACCCGGGAGTCCTCTCCGCATCCGCGGCCATAACGGACCATTTCCCCGCCGCATAACGGACCACCCCGCGGCCGTGCGTCAGCCTGCCGGATCCTCCGCATGCAGGCTCATGGCGTACACCATGACCTCACCCTCGAAGAGCACCACCTGGTCGACCCCTTCGGACAGGAGCACCTCGTACGCCTGGCCGATCCAGTCCTCAGCCTCCGACCGTCGTGGGAAGGTTCCCACGTGGGCGGCTGCCGGCAGTGGCTCAATGGGGGTGCCGTCCGCGGTCTGGTACCCCCAGTGCCAGATCGATGGCGCGCCCGGTTGATCGGCATCCTCCATTGCTGACTGCTCCATCGCCATGGCCGCAGCATGTCATGCCGCTCCCCCGGCTCGACCGGACCGGCTGCTTGACACCGGGTTCGGCAGGTGACAGGCTGCCAGAGTTCCACCCGCAGCTCAGGGGAAGCCGGTCGAAGCCCGGCGCTGTCCCGCAACCGTAGGCCGTGCCACAGGACGCCGAAGGCGGACCGTGGCCCACATCGCGCCCAACCGGGCTCGATACGGCGAGTCGGATCACCTGGCAGGTGGGGCCTGAACGCACCGTCGAGGACTGCGGGGCGGGGCCAGGACTGCGTGTCCACCCTCGCCCCCGTGCCATCCGGCATGGGGGCGCGCCATGTGGCACTCGTCTGCGCTCCCCCGGCACTGGCTGAGGGAGAGTGACATGAGTCGACAACGACTGGACCGATACGGCATCCGCCCGCGCGGGAGTCTGCGGTCGGCGGGCATCCTCCTCGTGGGGACGGGGCTGGTGCTGCTCACGGCGGTCACCTCACCGGCCGCAGCGCAGGACTATCGCTACTGGACGCTGTGGACCGGCACACCCGAGGGTGCATGGCAGGCCGCCATGACCGGCGCGGCCGACATCGCGATGACCGACACCGCGGTCGTTGGCTGGCACTTCACGATCGCCCCCGCTGATGGCGGGACCCGGCCACCGGCGTTCAGCGCCGACTTCACCTCGCTGTGTCCCGAGTTCACCTCACCGATTGATGGCCAGCACCGGGTCGCCGTGGTGGTCGACACCGGTGCCCCGGATGTCGCGCCGCCGGGTGAACAGCCGCCACCGCCGCGGGTCGGCTGTGTGAGCGTCGACGTCGGGCAGTCGGCCCTTGATGCCACCGTCCTCGCAGTCGCTGACCTGCGCGCTGATGGGGGGCTGGTCTGCGGCCTCGACGGCTACCCGGCCGTCGAATGCGGCACCAGTGTCGACGCCGACACCGCGAACGGCGCCGATGGCGACCTGAACGCCGCTGATCCAGGAAGCGCCGACGCCGCGGACTCACCTTCGCGCACGGTCAGCCCGTGGCCCTGGGTGATCGGGGCGGTGGTCATCGCCACCAGCGTGCTGCTGCTGGTGCTCGCACTCGCACAGCGAGCTCGTCGTCGCCAGTAGGCGCCGGTGGGTGCATCCACTGGCGTGGTGGGCGTGGGCCCTGATCCTGGCCGCACTTGCGATACGCAGCAGCACCCTGCCGGTCCTGCTCGCCCTGGCCGCCGCCGCGGCGATCGTGGTCCATCACCGGGCGCCACCGCAGGGACGGGCCACCTTCACGGTGTTCCTCCGGCTGGGGGTGGTGATTGTCGCGATCCGTCTTGGCCTGACCATCGCCTTCGCCCCGGGCTTCACCGGTCAGGTTCTTGCCGACCTGCCGATGCTGACCCTGCCGTTGGGGGATGCCGCCCTGCGCATCGGCGGCGACCTTCACCTGCCCGCAATGCTCAGCGCCCTCACCGACGGGGTGCGCATCGCAACCATCGTGGTGTGCGTCGGGGCGGCGAACGCGCTGTGCGAGCCGACCCGCCTGCTGCGGACCGCACCGGCGGCCCTCTACGAGGCCGGGGTGGCCGTCATCGTGGGGCTGACGTTTGCACCGGCGCTCGCCGGTGACCTCGGCCGCGTCCACGCCGCACAGCGGCTGCGCGGCCGGCCCACTCGGGGCATCGCCGCATTTGGCCGCACCCTCGTCGCCGCATTGGACGGAGCCATGGACCGCGCGATCGGACTGGCCGGCGCGATGGCCGCACGCGGCTACGGTCGGCGCCCATCCGCAGCCCACCCGGCGCCGCACCGCGCCCAGACCGCTGCTCTCCTCACCGCCCTCATCGCCCTCGCCCTCGGGGCATACGGGATGACCGATGTCCACGTCCCCGCATCCGTCAGCATCGGGCTCATCGCGGGCGGCGCCGTGCTGGCCGGTGCGGTCCTCGGTTGGGCTGGGCGTGCCCAACAGCGAACCCGCTATCGCGCCGACCCCTGGCGCGCTCCGGAGTGGCTCGTCCTCGGTTGTGCACTGACCGCGTCCCTGCTGCTGCTGCCTGTCGTGGGCCCCACCGGTGACATAGCGACCCGCCTGCCGTGGCCGATCGCAGGCTGGCTGGTACTGGCCTGCGCTGGCCTCAGTGCGGCTCTGCCCGCATGGCTGACCCCGGCCCCGCCGGTGGCCTCATGATCACCGTGGACGAGGTGACCTTCACCTACCCGGGCTGCGCCAGCCCGGCGCTGGCCCAGGTGAGTCTCACGATCGAGCCCGCTGATGTCACCCTGCTGATCGGAGCCACGGGCAGTGGCAAGTCGACCCTGCTGCGCCTGCTCAACGGCCATGCCCCCCACCTGACCGGCGGCCACCTCGTCGGCTCGGTTCGCGTGCACGGACGCGACACCCGCACTCATCCGCCCCGGGATCTCGCCGACCTCATCGGAGTCGTCCCCCAGGATCCGCGAACCTGTTTCGTCACCGATCGGCTTGAGGATGAGTGTGCGTATGCCATGGAGCAGCAGGGCATACCGCCGGCAACAATGCGACGACGGGTTGCGGAGGTCTTGGACCTGCTCAGCCTGACCGAGCTTCGCCATCGTCGCCTGAGCACCCTCTCCGGCGGGCAACGCCAGCGGGTGGCGATCGCCGCGGCTCTCACAAGCGGTCCGCGGATCCTGCTCCTCGATGAGCCGACCAGCGCACTGGACCCCGGTGCCGCCGAGGAGGTGCTCGCTGCCATCCGGCGCCTCACCGACGATCTGGGGATCACGGTCGTCATCGCCGAGCACCGCCTTGAGCGCGTCCTCGGGTACGCCGATGCCGTCATTGCCGTCGACTCACCTCACCGTCTGCGTGCGGGTCCCACCGCCCACGTCCTGGCCGACACCGACCTTGTGCCACCCGTGGTGCACCTCGGCCGGTGGGCCGGCTGGCAGCCACCGCCACTGACGGTGCGCGAGGCGCGTCGGCATGCTGCTGGACTCGCAGAACGGCTGGCCGACAGCGCACCGCCGGCCCCCACCGGCGCTGCAGGAGCGTCGGGGGAGGCCGTCACCGTCGACCGGGTTGGGGTCCGATACGGCACGACCACCGCACTGCGCGGGGTTACCCTGGGGATCCGGCCGGGTGAGGTCGTTGCCCTCATGGGTCGCAACGGCTCGGGCAAGACAACCCTGCTGTCCGCGGTCGTCGGGCTGCGCCGGCCAGATGAGGGCACGCTCAGCGTCGCTGGCCTCGATCCCGCGCGGCTGCGCGGACGGGCACTCATAAGCCGGGTGGGGCTGGTACCCCAGGAACCCGCCGACCTCCTCATCGCTGGCACTGTCGAGCGGGAGTGCGCCCTGTCCGATGTGGACGCCCAGCGGCCACCGGGCCACACCCGCGCCCTGCTGGACTCCCTCACCCCCGGCATCAACCCGACCAGCCACCCGCGTGACCTCTCCGAGGGGCAGCGACTCTGCTGCGCCCTCGCCGTGATCCTTGCCGGTGACCCGGCCGTGATCCTGCTCGATGAGCCCACCCGCGGCCTCGACTACCGGGCGAAGGCCCGCCTGGTTGCAATCCTGCGCCGGCTCGCTGCGGAGAACCGCGCAATCCTGCTGGCAACCCATGATGTGGAACTGGCCGCTGAGGTCGCCACCCGACTGGTAATCCTCGCCGACGGGGAGGTGCTCGCCGACGGCCCGGCAGCCGACGTCCTCGCCTCCTCGCCGATGTTCGCCCCACAGGTGGCCAAGGTGCTCGCCCCCTTGCCCTGGCTCACCGTCACGCAGGTGCAGATGGCCCTGGACGCATGACCGAACTCACCGTCACTGCCCGTCGCGCCGTGGTCCTGCCCTGGCGGACGGTGGTTGCGCTCGTCCCAGCTACGGCACTCGGGGCGATCGCCCTGGGCTGGCCCCTGCTCGCCGACCCGGATTCACTTGCCGCGCGAATGGCGACGGCAACGCCATGGCTGATGGCGCTGTTGCTGCCGCTGGCCCTGCTGGTTCTGCTCAGCGACCTTGCTGATGGCGGCATGCCCGCCACGACCGTTGCACTTCTCGGCGCACTGGCTGCGGTGGTCGCCATCGTCCGACCGCTCGGCGGTGGTGTCGCCGGACTTGAGCCGGTGTGGGCGGTGATCATCCTCGCCGGCGCGGTCCTCGGTCCGGGCTTCGGCTTCGCCCTGGGCACCCTGGGGCTGCTCACCAGTGCCTTGCTCACCGGCGGAGTGGGACCCTGGCTGCCATTCCAGATGATCATCGCCGGATGGGTCGGGTGCGCCAGCGGAATAGTCCCCTGGCGGCGGCTGCGCACCGGCTGGCCGCGCACCCTCGGCTTGGCCGCCTTCGGCGCGGTGGCCGCACTCGCGGCCGGTCTCCTGCTGAACCTCTGGTTCTGGCCGACCGCCAGCAACCTGCCCGCGGTACTCGCCTTCGATCCCACCGCCGCCCCGTTGGCGCGGCTTTCCCACCTGCTCGCCTTCACCGTCGCAACGAGCCTGCCCTTCGACCTGCCACGGGCAGCGCTGACAGCAGCACTGCTCGCGGTGGCAACCCCCACCCTGTGGTCTTCTCTGGAGCGGGCCGCCCGCCGCGCCCATCTGCGCTGATGAGACTGCCGTCGAGCAGACTCCTCAGGTGACCCCGGGTGAAGCGCATCTCGCCGAGCTGCTCCGAGACGCCCGGCTGCCGCGCCTGCGAGTATCCCCGCAGGGTGAGCCCGGACTGCTCGGCGAGTTGAACACATGGTGGTTCCGCGTCGGCCCGGCGCACCCCTCGACGGCTGACGGGTCGGGCCCATTGCCGGCGGCCATCGTTCTCGGACCAACCACCGGCCCGCTGGTCGATCTGGCCCGGCGGACCGGCATCGGCCTGATCGATGGGCTGGCGGGCGACCAGACCACCTTCCGGAACGTATCCGGGATCGACGCATGGGGGGAAGATCGACTGGCCGAGGGCCCACGCGCCGACGACCCAGGCGCCGACGACCCAGGCGCCGACGACCCATGGGCCGAGGCGATGCGATCAGGATGCGAGGCGGCCGCAGCTGCGCTGACCGGTGGCACCGCCATCGCCTGCTGCCTCACCCCCGGGCCCGCCCTTGACCCGTCCGCACTGGCGCTCATCGGCGCCGCGCAGCCCACCGACGCCTGTGCACTGATCGGCCTGCCCGCGGCCGCGGACGCTGAACAGGAGCGCCAGTGGGCGGACCTGGTGGTCCACACCCGTGACGTGCTGCGGCGGGTACGCTCCGCCGAGCCCGGCTGGCCGGCGCTGATCGCGGCCGGATCGGCGCAGGTATGCGCCGCGGTGGGTGTCCTGCTCACCGCCGCCGCACGCCGGGTACCGGTGATGCTCGACGGGGTGAGCGCTGTGGCCGCCGGCCACTGGCTCGCCAGCCAGTCCCGCGGCCTGGCGGGCTGGTGGCGCACCGCTGGCAGCCTCTCCTGCCCGGGAGCAGCACTTGTCGATGATGTGCTTGGCGTGCCGCTGCTTGACACGCGGCAGCCGATCACCGACGGTCGCGTCGGGCTGCTGGCAGTCGAACTGCTCCGCTTGGCTCCGCCGACTCATTGAACCCGAGACCCGTCACCTGAGCCGCAGACCCGTCACCTGACCCCAGACCAGTCGGAGACGAGGGTGAGTGCCGCGTCGGTCACGGGCACCGGCAGCCAGTGCACGCGGTCATTCCGTCGAAACCAGGCGGCCTGCCGGCGGGCGATGGCCTGGGTTGCGGTGATCGTGCGTTCAATGGCGTCCGCCATCGTCACCTGACCGCGCAGGGCATCGGCAATCTGCGCGTACCCGACTGCGCGTGAGGCAGTCGGCGTCTCAGCCAGGCCCTGCTCAAGCAGGGAGGAGACCTCGGCCACGAAGCCATCCGCGATCATCGCGTGCACTCGTGCACGGATCCGCTCACCCCGCTCCGCCGTTGGGCACCACAAGCCGATGCGAATCTCGTCGTAGTAGGCAACCGGCGGCGGCAGCCGGGCAGCGAATGGACCACCCGTCACGTCGATCACCTCCAGCGCCCGGACGATGCGGCGCGCATTGCTCGGGTCGATCGCCGTCGCAGCAGCCGGGTCCCTTCGGGCCAGTTCCGCCGCCACCGCCGGGAGACCTCGCTCGGCCACCTGCTGCATCCAGTGGGCCCGGATGCGCGGGTCAGTGCCCGGAAACCGCAGGTCGGTCAGCACGGCATCGACGTAGAGCCCAGACCCACCCACGAGGATCGGCAGCCGGCCGCGGGCGGCGATGTCGGTGATCTGGGTACGCGCCCGGCTCTGGTACTCCGCGACACTCGCCTCATGCTGGATTGGCCAGATATCGAGCAGGTGGTGCGGCGCCGCATGCTGCTGCTGACGGCTCGGCTTGGCGGTGCCGATGTCCATGCCTCGGTAGAGCGCCATGGCATCAGCGTTGACGATCTCACCATTGAGCGCTTCGGCGAGCTGGATGGCCAACCCGCTCTTGCCGGTGGCGGTCGGCCCGACGATGACGGCGACGCGCGTCCGCGGGGCATCGGGCTCAGCGGATCGGCCACTGGCTGTCGCGAGCACGTGCGGCGGCCGCGGCTGTGAGCTCATCCCGGCCGGCGGGGCATCCCGAGGTCAACGCTGAGCGCACCACCCCCGGCAGGTGTCGGGGCATCGGCCGGGGCCAGTGCTGCGGAACTCGGCCCAGTCCGCACGACTGCCTCCGGCTGAGCGTCCGCGAGCAGATGGTGCGGTGCCCCATGAGTGACCGCAACCGTCACGAGGTCGCCCGCCCGCAGACGCTCACCGTCCGCAAGCACACCAGGGTCGGCGAGGTGGACGAGTCGCCCATCACGCGCCCGGCCCGTGAGTCGCTGGCCCGGGGCGACGTCATGCATCATGACCTCCACCCGACGCCCGACGAAGGCCTCATTTCGCGCACACGCGATCGCATCCACCCGATCCGTAAGGCGCAGATAGCGTTCCTGCACCACCTCGGGGGGCACCTGCCCGGGCATGGTCGCCGCATCCGTGCCCGGCCGAGGTGAGTACCGGAAGGTGTAGGCGCCATCGAAGGCGGCGGCATCGACGACACCCAGGGTCGCCTCGAAATCCGCCTCGCTCTCCCCCGGGAAGCCCACGATGATGTCGGTCGTCAGTGCCGCGGTCGGCAGCAGCCTTCTCGCATCCGCGACGAGAGTGAGGTACCGGCTCGCACGGTAACTGCGCCGCATCGCCCGCAGAATCGCGTCGCTTCCTGATTGCAGCGGCAGGTGGAGATGAGGCATCACCACGGGAGTCTCCGCCATCGCCGTCAGGACATCGTTGGTGAAGTCACGTGGATGGGGGCTGGTGAAGCGCACTCGCCGCAACCCGGGGATCTGACCGCAGGCACGCAGCAGTTCCGCGAACCCGGCGCGGTCACCGAATTGCACACCATAGGAATTGACGTTCTGGCCCAACAGGGTGACTTCTACGACGCCGTCGGCAACCAAGGCCTCGATCTCCGCGAGAATCTCCGCCGGACGCCGGTCCTTCTCAACTCCCCGTAGCTGGGGCACGATGCAGAAGGAGCAGGTGTTGTTGCACCCGACGCTGATGGCCACCCACGCACTGTGGGCACTTGATCGTCGACCCGGCAGGGATGAGGGAAAGCGCTCCAGGGACTCCACGATCTCGATCTGCGCCTCGCCCAGCACCCGTGCCCGCTGCAGGAGCACCGGCAGAACGGCGATGTTGTGCGTGCCGAAGACGACGTCGACCCAGGGCGCCCGCCGCAGGACGTGCTCGCGATCCTTCTGGGCGAGGCACCCCCCAACCGCAATCTGCATGCCCGGATGCGCCCGCTTCACTGAGCGCAGGTGTCCGAGGTTGCCGTAGAGGCGGTTGTCCGCGTTCTCTCGCACCGCACAGGTGTTGAAGACAACGACATCGGCCGGTGGCTCCTCATCACCCCGCACCCGGTACCCGGCGGCCTCGAGCACCCCCGAAAGCCGCTCCGAGTCGTGAACATTCATCTGACAGCCGTAGGTGCGCACCTCGTACGTCCGCAGCGGCAGGGGCGGCTCGGCGGCACTGTCGTCCGCGCCCGGGAGCACCGTCCCGGCGACAGCAGGATCGCTCACTCCGACAGGGTAGGTCGTCGCGACCTGCCGTCGGGCACCGCACTCACCTACCGGGACAGTCCAACTAGCCGGCGCGGGGCAGTCTCCCCTGACCGCCCGGCAGCACTCCCGCGCTGACCAGCTCGGCGATCACTCGCACCCGCACATCGGCGGGCACTCGTTGGCGACGTAGGTCAGCAGCGACACCTGCCACTGTCTGGGGTCCGGTGGCGAGCAGTGCCTCAACCCGCGTTCGCGCCCGCAGCAGACAGTCGGGCGCGCGCTCACCTGACCATGGCCGCCCGCCGGCGGCCCACTCGCCCCGCACCTGCGATGGTCCCGCGGGATCGGTCATGTCAGGCATCCGCGAAATCTGCCGCCGCGGCCGGCGGGGTGACACTGGCGCCGATGCCGAGCTTCTCCTTGATCAGCTTCTCGATCTCATCGGCGAGATCGGGGTTGTCCCGCAGGAAGGTGCGGGCATTCTCCTTACCTTGGCCAAGCTGATCGCCGTCGTAGGTGTACCAGGCCCCCGACTTCCGGATGATGCCGTGCTCCACACCCATGTCGATCAGGGAACCCTCGCGTGAGATCCCGTGCCCGTACACGATGTCGAATTCGGCCTGCTTGAAGGGGGGGGCGACCTTGTTCTTGACGACCTTCACCCGGGTCCGCGAGCCGACCGGCTCAGTGCCGTCCTTGAGGGTCTCGATGCGGCGAACGTCCAGCCGGACCGATGCGTAGAACTTCAGCGCCCGCCCCCCCGTCGTGGTCTCCGGGGAGCCGAACATCACCCCGATCTTCTCCCGCAGCTGGTTGATGAAGACCGCCGTCGTGTTGGACCCGGACAGCGCCCCCGTCATCTTTCGCAAAGCCTGGCTCATCAGCCGCGCCTGGAGCCCGACATGACTGTCGCCCATCTCCCCTTCGATCTCCGCTCGCGGCACCAGTGCGGCCACCGAGTCGATCACGAGGATGTCGAGGGCACCCGATCGCACCAGCATGTCCGCGATCTCCAGGGCCTGCTCACCGGTATCGGGCTGACTCACAAGCAACGCATCGATGTCGACACCCAGTCGGGCGGCGTAGTCCGGATCGAGGGCGTGCTCGGCGTCGATGAAGGCCGCGATCCCACCCAGCCGCTGCGCACTGGCAATGGCATGCAGGGCCACCGTTGTCTTGCCGCTGGATTCCGGCCCGAAGACCTCGACCACCCGTCCCCGCGGCAGGCCGCCGATCCCGAGTGCAACATCAAGGGCGATGGACCCGGTCGGGATCACGTCAATCGGCGGGCGTCCCTCATCACCCAGCCGCATCACCGATCCGCGGCCGAACTGCCGCTCGATCTGGGCGAGCGCCGCATCAAGGGCCTTGTCGCGATCCTTGCCGCGCTCACCGGCGCGGTCCGGGGTGGTCTTCGGAGGCATGGCGACGCCTTTCGGTTCGGGGTCCGCTCGGGGACTGTCAGGACGGGATCCGCACCGGGAGGGCACGGTCATACCCGGACCCCGATGGTGCTCGACGCTGAATCACCAGAGTGCCGAGGGGCCACCCGCAGGTGCGGTGCGGTGTGGTGACAGGCACGATGTGGAGGCTACCCGAACATGTGTTCGAACCGTGGTGACACGCCGCACCACTGGCAGGATGACCGCCTGTGCCGACCGCAGCCGTCCCTGTCGACCTCACACGAACGCCACCCATGGACCTCATCCCCCTCCCACCCATGGACCTCATCCCCTTCCCACCCATGGACCGCATCCCTGCGACACCAGCGGACGAGGGATGACTGCTGCCGCACGCCGCCCGTGGGCCGATGCCGCCGACAGGTGGCTGCTGCGCCAGTCCGACCTGCGGGTCCAGCGTGCGGGGCGAGTGCGGGCGATGGCCACGGTGCTGCGGCTTGCCCGGCGCCGCGCGCTGGAGCGCGACTGGACGCGAATCGCCGACGCCCTTGACTGTCCTGCGCACTGGGACAGCGGTGATCGGCTGCCGCCCATTGCAGTCTTCATTCCCTGCCACCCGCGGGACGTCCCATTCCTGATTCGCTGCCTGCCCATCACCCTTGCGGCACTGGCCAACCCGGTCGCGCAGATCACCATCGCGGTACCCGGCCGGATCCTGCCCGACCTTCGCACACGGATCAGCGCATTGGCCGTGCCGTCGGCCGTGACCGTGCTCGATGAGGCCGACCTGCTGCCCAGCCGGCTACGGGCCGACATCGCTGCCGCATTCCCGGAACGAGCCGGATGGCTCACCGCTCAGGCACTCAAGCTCACATTCGCTGCTGACTCCCAGCATCCGGGCGTCCTCCAACTCGACGCCGACACCGTCCTCACCCACCGTCGCGCGTGGCTGAGCGCGGACGGGCGCCAGCCCCTGCTGCCAACCTATGAATGGCACCCCCCGTACTACCGCGTGCTCACCGACCTTGGCCTGCCGGTGCAGCCGAACACCTCCTACATCGCCCACCACATGCTCCACCAGCCGGCCGTGCTCTCGGCGATCCTCGCCGCACTGGGCTGTGCCAGCGTTTCCGACCTGCTCCATCGCACCCTCTCCCAGCTGCGGGCCGCCAACGATCCGGCCGCCTCCCTGGACTACGAGCTCTACGCCCATGGCCTGATGGCGCTGGCACCCGAGCGGGTGGTCCGGCTGCGCTGGGCGAACGTCCCGATGGCGCCAGGGGCGGCACATGGGCTCCTCGCCAGCCCACAACGTCTGGCAGCCTTCGGCAGGCGCTTCGCCTCGCTGAGCGCCCACGGGTTCATCGGGCAGCCATGATCGGCCTGCCGACCGGAATCACCCTCGACCTCGATGCGGTGAGCCTGCTGGTGCGCTGGCTGCTCGGCTGGGTGCTGCTGCCCACCGTGCCCGGACTGCCCCGGACAGCACTCCGGGCACCGGCCGGTGGGGCGTCGGACCCCTCGGCGCCATCGCAGGTCAGCGTGGTGATCCCAGCCCGCAATGAGGAGGATGCCCTCGCGATCCTGCTCCCGGCCCTGTCCGCGCAGAACCACCGGGCGATGGAGGTGATCGTCGTCGACGACCACTCAACCGACCGCACCGCCAAGGTGGCCGCTGACCACGGCGCAACCGTGGTCAGCGCAGCCCCCCTTCCGCCCGGCTGGACGGGCAAGACGTGGGCGGTCAACCAGGGCGCCCACCTCGCCCGCGGCGACGTTCTCGTCCTGCTGGATGCTGACACCCGACCGGCCCCCGATCTGCTGACCCGGCTGCTGTCCGCCTGCCAACGCCACGGGGGCCTGGTCACCGTCCAGCCGTATCACCTGATGGTGCGGCCGGTTGAGCGGCTGGCGGCGATGTTCAACCTCATCGGTGTCATGGGAGCGCGGCTGGGGCGACGCACCGGGACGGCCTTCGGCCCCGTCATGGCCACCCGCAAGGCTGACTACGAGGCAACTGGCGGACATGCCCTGGTCCGCTCGGCGATCGTGGAGGACATCGCACTCGGCCGCGAGTACCGGCGTCGCGGCCTGCCCGTCCACTCATTCGGCGGCCGGGACGCGGTGGCATTCCGCATGTACCCACACGGACTGGGACAGTTGGTGGAGGGATTCACGAAGAACATCGCGGCCGGCGCGCTGGGCATCCCATGGTGGACGCTCCTGCTCATCGTTGGGTGGCTCTCCGGGGCGATGGTGGCCGCCTGGGAGCTCCCCGCCGCGCTGGTGGGCTGGGCGCTGGGCGGCGACCCGCCCGCGCTGGGCATCTGCGTGCTCTACGCGCTGTACGCCATCCAGTTGACCGTGATGCTTCGGCAACTTGGCAACTTCGGGCCCACCGCCCTACTGTTTCCCTTGGCGATTGCAGGCTTCCTGCTCATCTTCATTCGGTCACTGCTGGGCTCACTGCGCGGCGAGGTGACGTGGAAGGGTCGAACGGTGGTCACTGGCACCCGCAACCGGTCCCCGCGCTGATGCCCGTCCTCGTCCTTCCCGGTTGGGCGGTCGGCATGCTGAATATCGGCATCTGGGTCGGCTGGTTCTCAGCGGTGGGCTACCTCGCGCACCGCCTACCCGCCCGCTGGCTGGACCGGGATACCTGGTGGACGAGGCCCCGCACCTGGGAGCTACGCGGCCGGTTCTACTCCCGCATCCTGCGCATCCATCGCTGGAAGGACCGACTGCCGGAGCTCGGGGCAGTGTTCGCCGACGGCTTCGCCAAGCGCTCGGTAAGCGGGGGCAACCCCCAGGTGGTGGCCCGATTCATCTGCGAGACCCGCCGGGCGGAGTATGCGCACCTTGGCATGTTCGCCATCTGGCCGGTCTTCGCACTGTTCAACCCCCTGTGGGCGGTTGTCGTCAACGCCTGCTTCGCGATCGCGGCGAACCTGCCGTGCCTGCTGGTACAGCGGTACAACCGCATCCGCCTGACTCGCGTGGCCACCGCGCTCACTCGTCGCGCCAGCCGCGGCTGATCCCGGTCCGGCCAACCGCGAACTCTCGCCGGAGCCAAGCGCGGCCGCTGCCCCACCGAGCACATCCCCGAGGGACACCGACAGTGCCCGACAGAGGGCGGCAAGAACCTCCGAGGAGGGCTCCTTGACCCCGCGCTCGATCTCGGACAGGTAGCCCAGGGACACACACGCCCGGGCACTCACCTGACGCAGGGTACGACCCTGGGCGATTCGTCGCGATCGCAATTGCGCTCCAAGCACCTCACGCAGCATCGGCACGAGCGCACCTCTTCTCCCTCGGCCCTATCGGCCCCATCGTCCCCATCGTCCCCATCGTCCCCATCGGCCCCGCAGTCGCTGGGTCACGGGTTCCGGGCTGGCCCCGTCCGCCGGGGGCCCGACCTCACCCACGGCACAGCGTGGCAACGCCCCCGCGGGCAGGGAGATTCCCCCGTTGCCGCTCAACGCCCGGGGTGCTCAAGCACTGCGAGGAGCAACCGGAGCGCAGCGGTTACCGCAGCGGCCCGCACCGCCGGCCGATCCCCATCGAGGGTGAAGCCTCGCACCCGCTGGGCATGCGGTGCCACCACCGCAATGATGACCGTGCCAGCGGGCACCGTCATCGGCGAACCCAACAGCGGACCTGGGCCCGCGACACCGGTGGTCGCCACGGCGCACGGAGTGTCGAACAGCGCCGCCGCCCCCCGCGCCATGGCGGCCGCCACCGCCGGGTCGACGGCACCACGGGCAGCGAGCAGGTCGTCAGGCACGGCGAGCACCCTCGATTTCGCCGCCACCGAGTAGCACGTCACGCCCCCGGCGACCACCGCTGAGGCACCCGTCACCTCGGTGAGCGCGGCACTGAGCGCCCCACCCGTGAGGGATTCCGCAGTCGACACCAGCCAGCAACGTTCAGCGAGCAGGGCGTGGATGCGCTGGGTCCGCAGCGAGTCCTCCGCACCATCTGCGGCTGGCGTCATCGGCGCCCCCAACGGCATCAGCGTCGCCGAGCGCTGATCTGTTGCACCGCCCGCACGGCATAGTCCCCACCCGTGATCAGGGTGAGCACCACCGCTGCTGCCATCGTCAGGCCAGCGAGTACCGGCCAGGCGCCGCCCAGCGGCAGGAGCAGCGCGCAGATGGCGACCATCTGCAGGACGGTCTTCACCTTTGCCCAGCGTCCGGACAGCAGTGACCGGGGGTCGGGTGCCAGCCATCGCAGCAGCGTCACCCCGAGCTCACGGCCGAGGATGAGCGCGGTTACCCACCATGGCAGCAGGTGCCATGCCGACATCCCGATCAGGGCGACCGCGACGATCGCCTTGTCAGCAATCGGATCAAGCACCTCGCCCAGCCGGGAGGTCACCCGCCAGCGACGGGCGAGCGCACCATCCAGCAGGTCCGTCACCGACGCGATCAGCACGACGCCAGTCGCCCATAGCCGAGGCCCACTGGGGAATCCGGGCACGAGGAACAACGCCATCAGCACCGGGACCAGTGCCAATCGCAGCATGGTCAATGCCGTGGGCAGCATTCGCTGCCACCGGGTGCTATCCGCTGCCACGACCCGACCCGTCAGCGGGCATTGCAGCACCGACGAGGTCCACTCCCACCGACGAGACGATCCGGACGTCGATCAGGTCCCCGGGCGCCCATGACGGGCCTACCGGCTGGGTGATCGTCGTGTGCGAGTCTTCCGGACCCTGATGCTCGGCCCGCCCGATGGCGGTGAGCAGGCGCCGCGCACCCTCCCCGCTGTGGGCACCCTGATCGGCCGATACATGGTTCGTGTCGACCCCCCGCCGGCGTCCGACGGAGTCCAGTAGCACCGCTCCCGGCTCGCCCACCCGGGCCTGCGCGCGCTGAGCCATGACGATCTCCGCCACCTCGCTGACCGTCCGGACCCGGCTGGCGATCTCCACCTCGGGCAGGGCATCCGCGAATCCCGCCGCCTCGGTCCCCTCCTCTGCGGAGTAGCCGAACACCCCGATCGCATCCAGGCGGGCCTCGACGAGGAAGGACAGCAGGACATCGAGATCATCCACCGCCTCACCGGGGAAGCCGACGATGACGTTGCTGCGGATCCCGGCTGCCGGTGCGAGATCGCGAATGCTGTCGATGATCTCGAGGAACGCCTCCGCACCCCCGAAGCGCCGCATCCGGCGGAGGACGCCTGGACTGGCGTGTTGAAAGGAGAGGTCGAAGTAGTTGGCCACGCGCGGAGTCGAGATCATCGCCTCGATCAGCTCTGCCCGGATCTCCGCCGGCTGCAGATAGGCCAACCGGATCCGCAGCAGCCCGTCGATGCCGGCGAGTTCAGCCAGCAGCCCCTCCAGCAGCCGCGGGTTGCCGAGGTCCTTGCCGTACGAGGTCGTGTTCTCGCTGACGAGGATCACCTCCCGGACGCCCGTTGCCACAAGTGACTGGACCTCCGCCATGACCGCGGCAGCTGGGCGGGAGATGAAGGACCCTCGGAAGCTCGGGATGGCGCAGAAGGTGCAGTGCCGGTCGCAACCCGAGGCGAGGGCAACTGAGGCCACGGGCCCGGTGTCCAGACGGTGCCGCGGCGGCTCCGCCGGGCGGGCAACCTGCTGGCGAGCCACGGGAGACAGCGGCAGCAGTCGGCGACGGTCACCTGGTGCGGGCACCGCCGGTCGATGACCCTGCACCACGGCGGCGATTCGGTCTGCGATCTCGGGGTAGTCGTCGAACCCGAGGACGGCATCCAGTTCCGGCATCGCTGCGGCGAGTTCCACGCCGTGTCGCTGGGCCATGCAGCCCACGGCGATCACCGGTCCGGCGTTGCTCTCGCGCGCCGCGAGCAGGGTCTCCACACTCTCGGCCCGGGCCGCCTCGATGAAGCCGCAGGTATTGACCACCACGACGTCGGCCCGCCCCGGTTCGGCAGCGATCTCGTAACCGGCTGCCACCAGTCGCCCGGCAAGGCCATCGGAGTCCACCTCATTGCGCGCGCACCCAAGGGTGAGCAGGGCGACCCGGATCGTCACAAGTGCGGGAGACCGGGATCAGCTGAGCGGTTCGCCGGGCCCGAACTCAGCCCGGACCACCTCGCCGGCTTCCCCGGGGGTGCCCAGCGACACACCGTTCACGCTCAACGCCACTGCACCGCCGTTGCCGATCACGATCCGTACCCGCTCATCACTGAGGAGCGTCTCACTCTGCCCGTCCTCCAGCGTCCCCTCGAACAGGGCGGCGCCGGTGGCATCGGTGGCACTGAGCCAGGACCGACCTCCCTGTGCAGTGACGACAACCGTGACGGGCGCGGGCAGGGCGGCGGTCTCATCGGTAAGGGCGGACTCCGGATCGAGGACCTCGGCGGGGACGTCACTGCCGACGGGGGCCTCCGCCACTGCGTCCACCTCTGACTGGAGATCCTCCTCAGTGGGCAGCGCCGGCTGGGCAACCTGCTCAACCACCGCCACTTCACCGAGGCGGTAGACGAAACTGCCCACCCCCACCCCACCGACGATGATGAGGATTGCCAACATGACCACCGACCAGTTCACGCGTCGCGCTGGGCGCTCCCGCTCAATCGGAATCAGCTCGGCCGGATCGAAGGCGGAGGCCCTCGCTTTGATCACCGTCTCGGGGCGATACTGAACCGCGACCTTCGCGGGTGCCCGGCGAACGGGAGTGGGAACGGTGTCAGCGGTCACCAGGGTGCGCACCGGCGCGGGCGCCGGCTGGGCCGCCGCGCCGTCGCGCACAGCGCGGTAGTCGGCAATCAGTGGTGCCGGCTCGCAGCCGACGACATTGGCATAGGCCCGGATATACCCCACCGCGTACACCTCTGCACCGAGGGCGGCGATGTCCTCTGCCTCGATACGTGCCAGCACCGTCTGTCGCAGCCGGGTTGCAGCCGCGACATCGGCCATCGACAGGCCGCGTGCCTCACGCGCCTGCTGGAGGCGGGAACCGAAGGTCATATCAGGACCAATCGCCGGGGCGGGGCTGGTTGGGATCGGGGCTGGTTGGGCTGGCTGTTGTCGCGGGTGTCTTCCGCGACCGCGCCGCTGGTCGGGCGGGAGCCGTCGGGGACTCGAATCTTCCTTGGTGTGGGGGCTCGTGGTGTGCGGGCTTGTGCTGTGTGGTGTGCGATCGGATGGCGTGCGATCACACGGTGTACTGGCCACAGCGTAGCCCACCCCCGTCCGCCCGGGAGCGGACGGGGGGCACGCCCGTGATGGGCGCACGTCGATCGACGCCCGGGATGGGCGCACGTACCCCAGGTAGTGCGCGTCACCCACCCAGCCGCTCGCGCAGATCCGGCAGCTCGGCGGCAGTGATGAGCACCTCCCGTGCCTTCGCGCCCTCACTTGGACCAACCACCCCCTGCGATTCCAGCAGGTCCATCAGCCGGCCCGCCTTCGCGAACCCCACCCGCAGCTTGCGCTGCAGCATCGACGTGGAGCCGAACTGCGAGGTGACGATCAATTCAGCCGCCGCCAGGAGCAGCGCGCGATCATCTCCGATATCCCCCTCGATCGTTGCCGCCGGCGCGCTCACCCCGACATCGGTCCGGTAGTCGGGACGCCCCTGTGCCCGGCAGTGGTCGACGACCGCCCGGATCTCGCTCTCGGTCACGAAGGCGCCCTGCAGCCGGATCGCCTTGCTCGCACCCATCGGCAGGAAGAGGGCATCGCCCTGCCCGATCAGGCGCTCCGCCCCGGGCTGGTCGAGGATCACGCGGCTGTCGGCCAGCGATGAGGTCGCAAATGCGAGCCGGGCCGGCACATTCGCCTTGATCAGGCCGGTGACCACATCCACGCTTGGCCGCTGGGTGGCGAGCACCAGGTGGATTCCCGCCGCCCGCGCCAACTGGGTGATGCGCACGATCGCATCCTCGACATCGCGCGGCGCCACCATCATCAGGTCGGCCAGCTCATCGACGACAACGAGGAGGTACGGATACGTCCGTGGGGGTGGGGCATCCGGAGCGACTGTGACCGCACCGCGCCGACAGGCTGCGTTGTAGTCGTCGATATGCCGGAAGCCGTGTGCGTGCAGGGTGTCGTAGCGAGCATCCATCTCCTTCACCACCCACGCAAGCACCTCCGCGGCCTTCTTGGGGTGGGTGACGATGGGCGTCAGCAGATGGGGGACGTCGGCGTAGCCGCTGAGCTCAACCCGCTTGGGGTCGATCAGGATCAGCGCGACCTCGTCGGGAGTGGCCCGCATCAGCACCGAGGTGACGAGCGAGTTGATGCAGCTGCTCTTGCCCGCCCCCGTCGCACCAGCCACCAGGATGTGCGGCATCTTCGCGATGTTGGCGCAGATCATGCCGCCCTCGACATCCTTGCCCAGGGCGATGAGCATCGGATGGCCGTCGCCGCGGGCAACGTCGCTGCGCAGCACGTCACCGAGGGCGACCACCTCCCGATCCTCATTGGGGATCTCCACCCCGATCGCGGACTTTCCCGGGATCGGCGACAGGATTCGCACATCGGCACTGGCCACGGCATAGGAGATGTTCTTCGTCAGTGCGGTCACCCGCTCGACCTTCACCCCAGCCCCGAGTTCCACCTCGTAGCGGGTCACGGTCGGGCCGCGGACGAAACCGCTGACCGTGGCGTTCACCCCGAACTGGTGAAACACTCCCGTCAGGGCCGCGACCACGACGTCATTTGCGGCCGTGTGCCGCCGGTGCGCGGAGCCGGCGCGGAGCAGGTCGGCACTGGGCAGGCGGTAGCCGCTTCCGCGACGACCACGTCCGGCACGGCGATCCGGCACGGTGCGATCGCCAACCGTCGCTGGCGGCGGAGCCGAGTGCCGAGCGGGCTTCGCGTCCGGGTGCGGATCCGGGTGTCGGTTCCCCGGGGTGGGTAGGGGGTGCGTCGAGGCGGGGGGCGGCACGACGCCGGCGGCGGCATCCGGTCGGGCTAACCCTCGTTCGGGGCCGGCCGGGAACTCCCGGGTCGGATCGTTGACCCCCCGGCTGTGTACACCAAAGGGGTCGGCACCGAGCCTGACCAGCGGCACCGGTGCGGTGGGCACAGCTGCGCGTGCCGACGGCAGGGCGAGGGTGTCTGGATCGGACGGCATCCCCGACTCCAGCACGCCCGACTGCGGAACTTCCGACTCCCGCAGCGCCGGCGGCTGCCGGACGGGCGCGAACTGCCAGGTGGTGGACCCCGGTGACCCCGGATCCGCGGCCGGCTCCGGCCGCTCTCGCGGCTCGCCGGGATGACCTCCCCCAACGGGCACCGGCCCCGTCCGGTCGCTGGGCATGGTGACCAGCGGACCGAACAATGCCGCCCGGGCCAGCGCCACCGGATCGGCGTCGAACGGCAGATCGTCCCGATAGCGCATTTCGACTGCGACCGCCCGCTGACCTGCGCGTCGCGACCCTGCGCTCCCGGTCAGGCGCCACCATCCCGGCCGCACCCGGCCGCGTCGGGTTGACCCGCCGGACCGGGACCCGCTCACGCTCGCATCCGGGGGCGCATGGGCGGCCCGGGGCGGACGGTCGTGTGCGCCGAACAGCAGCAGCCACATCTGCTGGGCGCGCTCGGGCAGGCTCGCCACCGGTGTGCGGGTGAGGACCAGCAGACCGAAGACCCCCAGGGCGACGAGGGTGATGACGGCGACCGGCACTCCCACCCAGCCGGCGACCGGCGCACTGGCAAGCCAGCCCAGCGCGCCACCGCCGGAGCGAAGCACCGAGCCGGGCTCCCCGGTGATCGTGTCCGCCCTCGCTGACTCGGCCAGCCCGCACACGGCCAGCAGTAGGGCCACCGCGCCGATGACGATCCGACCCACCTGCCCGGGCTGGGCCGGGGTTCGAAAGGTGCGCCACGCGGCGTAGCCCAGGACCGCCGGGACGAGTAGCGCCGGCCCGCCGAGGACCGTGCGCAGCAGCGAGTCCAGCCATCGCAGCACCGTTGCCGGCTGCTCGAACCAGACCGCGGCCGCAGCCGCGCAGGCGAGCACGAGCAGGGCGAGCCCAAGTCCATCGCGACGGGCAACCGGGTCAACGCCTCCGGCTCCCAGCCGGATGGAGCGGGCGAGCGCCCCGGCGATTCGGCCACAACCCAGCCAGACAGCGGTGAGGCCAACAGCAAGGGTTGGCGCGACTCCGGACCGGGTTCGCCGGCGACCCGTGCCCCGCCCACCACGGGTGCGGGATGCCGCCCTCGGCGTCGGCGCCCGATTCGCGCCGGGTCGCCTCGCTGGGGGCCGCCGCTGACTGCTTCGTCCTCGCTGGGCCGGGCGGCGGTTGGCCGGGCGGGCGGGGGCACGCTGGGCCACCGCTCCACGCTAACGACGTTCAGCCGATCACATTGTCATTGTCAACCACATGGACGGGTGTGTCGCATGGGACTTCCCTACGTGGGGTCGTGCGGATCGGTGAACCCGACCGTGCGGTGACTGCCGTCGCAGAAGGGCTTGCGCTGGGATGCCCCGCATCGGCAGAGGAAGACCGCGCGGTCCGCCACTGTCTCGGTCACCTCCTCGACGGCGGCCGCGCCGTCGACAACAAGATTCTTGGTCCACGACAGTGTCACGTCCCCGCTCACCTTCAGCGGGCCATCCTTGAGCGCCTCAATGGCAGCGCGCATCGTCTGCGGATCGGTCACGGGGTCATCCTCTCGCTCTCCCGGTCGCCCTCCCGGTCGGGAGGCCGGTCGGCCGGTCGTTGCACCACTAGGACTCCACAATCACCGGCACGATCATGGGCCGTCGCCGCTGGCTCCCCACCCATCGCCCCACGGCGCGACGAACCGCCTGGCTGAGGGTGACGCTGTCAACCATGTCGCCGGTCAGGGCCTGCTCGAGGGCGCGCCGGGCGAGGGACTCCCCTTCCGCGAGTTCGCCGGCCGCGCCGACGAAGCCCCGAGCGTGGATTTCCGGGCCAGCAATCACCCGTCGGGCTGCGACATCGACGACGGCGACGACCGTGAGGATCCCCTCCTCACCGAGGACCCGGCGATCCTTCAGCGTGGCCTCGCTCACCTCGCCGGCACCGGAGTTATCGAGGTAGACGTACCCGCAGGGGAGGCTCCCGGCAACCGCGATCCTGCCGTCGACGAGGTCGACGACGACGCCGTCCGTCGCCCGGATGATCCGCTCAGCGGCCACACCTGACAGCTCCGCCAAGGCCGCATTGGCCCGCAGGTGGCGCAGCTCACCGTGGATCGGCATGACATTGCTGGGCCGCAGGATGCTGTAGAGCAGGAGCAGCTCGCCGGCTGCGGCGTGACCACTGACATGCACGCCGGCCTGGTCAGGGCCGATGACCGGCACCCCGATCCGGGCCAGGGCGTTCACCACCCGCGTGACGCTCTCCTCATTGCCAGGGACGACACTGGCCGCGAAGATGACGGTGTCCGACGGGTTCAACCGCACCTGATGGTCGCCATTGGCCATCCTCGCGAGGGCAGACATCGCCTCCCCCTGCGAGCCGGTGGTAACGATGACCACCTCGTGAGCGGGCAGCGCCAGCGCTTCCTCGATGCCGATCAGTGCATGGTCAGGTACCGGCAGGTAGCCCAGCTCCCGCGCCAGCCGCATCGTGCGCAGCATGGAACGCCCCACGAACGCGACTCGGCGCCCATGTGCGACTGCTGCGGTGATCACCTGAGTCACCCGGTGGACATGGGATGAGAACGATGCGACGAGGACGCGTCCGCCCGCGGCTCCGATCAGCCCGTCGAGCACCGGTCCCACCGCACGCTCACTGGGCACCCAACCGGGCACATCGGCATTGGTGGAGTCGATCAGGAGCAGATCGACCCCTTCCTCACCGAGCCGGGCCAGGGCGTGGATATCGGTGACCCGGCCGTCGATCGGCACCGGATCGAGTCTGATGTCCCCGGTGTGGACAACGACACCGGCCGGCGTGCGCAGGGCGATGGCGCAGGCGTCCGGGATCGAATGTGTCACGGCGATGAACTCGGCATCCCACTGGCCGTCCGGTCCCAGCCTGATCCGCTCCGCGCTCACCTCCCGCAGGTCAGCAACGATCCGATGCTCCCGCAGGCGCTCCCGAACCAGGGCGAGGGTGAATCGGCTGCCGTAGACCGGGATGTCCGAGCGCTCGGCGAGCAGCGAGGGGATCGCCCCGATGTGATCCTCATGACCGTGGGTGAGCAGGATGGCGTCGACATCGGCCCACCGTGGCCGGATCGGCTCAAAGTCCGGCAGGATGACGTCAACGCCGGGATGATCCGATCCCGGGAACAGCACGCCCGCATCGATGACGAGCAGACGGCCGCCGTACTCGACCACTGTCAGGTTCCGGCCGATCTCACCCAGCCCGCCGAGCGCGAAAATGCGCAGCCCGCCCGCGGCTAGTGGCGAGGGCGGGGAGAGGTCCGAATGCGCGCGGCTCACAGGGTGAAGCCGGCCGCACTGCACTCGGCGAGCAGCTTGCGAGTGCTCGTGCGGTCAGCGTCCACCAGGGGCAGGCGAACGCCGCCCCCAAGCAGGCCACGGTGTCGCAGTGCCGCCTTGACCGCCACCACCCCCGGCATCCGGGTCATGATCGCGATGGTCAGACCCGTCAGGGCCAGGTGGATCGCCGTCGCCTCATGCAGCTGCCCGGCCCGAGCATGGGCGGTGAGTGCGGCCAGCCGGTCAGCAACGAGATGACCAACGACGCTGACCACTCCCGTGCCGCCGATAGCCAGCAGGGGCAGGTTGTTGATGTCATCCCCGCTGTACCAGGCCAGCGGGGTGGTGGCGATCATGTCGGAGGCGAAGGTCGAATCATCGCGGGCATCCTTGTTGGCGATGATGCGAGGGTGGGCAGCCAACCTGATCATCGTCTCCCGCTCGAGGGCCACCCCCGTTCGCTTGGGGATGTCGTAGAGCATCACGGGCAGCGGGGTGGCATCGGCGACCGCCGTCATGTGCGCGAGGACACCGGCCTGCGACGGTCGGTTGTAGTAGGGCGTCACGACGAGCAGGCCATGGGCACCGGCCCGGTGCGCCTGCTTTGCCAGCAGCACCGAATGCGCGGTGTCGTTGCTGCCAGCTCCCGCAATGATCCGGGCTCGCTCCCCCACCGCCTCCACGACGGCCCGGACGAGCCGCTCCTTCTCCTCCTCGGTGGTCGTCGCTGACTCACCGGTGGTCCCGTTGAGGACCAGCCCATCGCAGCCGGCGTCCACCAGCGCGGTCGCGAGTCTGGCCGCGGCGACGGTGTCCAGCTCACCCTGGGCCGTGAACGGGGTGACCATGGCGACAACCGTGCGGCCGAAAGCCTCGGCGCCGCGGGCATCCGCCTCCGCGCGCTGTGCCAGCAGGCTGCCCAGGGAGGCCACCGGCTCTGATGCCGGCTTGGTGATCATGGGCACACCCGGCCGCAGGCGAGGAAGGCCGCATGGGTCAGCGGCATGTGCTGCGCGAAGTGGGTCTCATAGGCCTCCGCCACCAGCTCGATCTCCCGTTGCGGATAGGAGGGGAAGTGCGAGCGATCATCGCGTCGCCGCAGCGACAGGAAGTTCATCAACGCCCGCGCGTTCATCGTGACGTAAGCCCGCGAGTAGATGGTGACCGGGAGTACACCGCGTGCGATCTCCCGGGCCACCCCGCCGGCCAGCATCCGCTGGTACTGCCCATAGGCGTGGGTGCAGACCGAGCGGAAGCCCTCCGCCACCAGCGCCTGCTGGGCCGGGGTACCCGGCTGGTAGGTGTACGCCCCCGCCTTGCCGACCTGGACCAGGTCCCGGTCGGCACCCGGCAGGTAGAACTCCGGCTCCAGCACCCGATAGCGGGCTGACTCCTCGTTGTAGGAGGCAATGCGGTGGCGCATGTGCTCACGCCAGACGAAGATCGGCGCCTTCACATAGAAAGTGAAGGTTGAGTGCTCGAAGGGCGTGCCATGTCGCTCGCGCATGAGGAATGTGATCAGCCCCGCGAGGGCCGCCGCATCCGGCACTTCCCGGCTGCGCTCACCGACCGTTGACACCCGGGCCGCACTAGCCACGTCAGCGTCGGCCGCCGCCGCGCGAACCAGCTCGACGACGACATCGCTGCGGAACCTCACCACGACGGCCTCGTCATCGGCAGGCGCGCCACTGGCCGCCCCCGGGTCAGCCGCCCCGGGCGGCCTCACCTCCACCAACGCCACTGTGGGAGCCTAGCCCGGCCGTGCCCTGCCGCAGCGGTAGCGTCGCCGGTGATGTCCGGGTTACCAGCCGAGGCCGACCCCTCCGCGACTGCCCCCATCGGCCTGCTGTCGGCGGTTCGCCGCGATGCGGTCGGGGTGGGCATCGCCACCGGTGCCTACGGCTTGTCCTTCGGCGCCCTCGCGGTCACCAGCGGCTTCAGCCCCCTTCAGGCGCAGGTGCTGAGCCTGGCACTGTTCAGCGGGGCCTCACAGTTCGCAGCGGTGGGCATCGTCGCGGCCGGCGGCGGCGCCGCAGCGGCGATCGGCACCGCCCTGCTCCTGGGCACCCGCAACGGCCTCTACGGCCTCACCCTGTCGGGCCTGCTGCCCCTGCGCCGCTGGTCACGACTCGCGGCCGCCCAGCTCACCATCGATGAGTCGACGGCGATGGCCGTCTCCCGGGACGAGCCAGGCCAGCGCACCCTGATCGGCCCCGCCTTCTGGTGGACCGGGGCTTCGGTCTTCGTCTTCTGGAATCTCGCCACACTCATCGGCGCGATGGCGGCCAGTCAGTTCGACGATCCCCGCGTGCTCGGCCTCGATGCCGCTGTCCCGGCAGCCTTCCTCGCCCTGCTCTGGCCGCGACTAAGGGACCGGACCACCCGTAGTGTGGCGGCCGCGGCTGGGGTGGTCGCGCTGATCCTCACGCCTGTGCTCTCCCCCGGGCTGCCGGTGCTCTTCAGCGCGCTGATCGCGGTGGCGGTCGGGCTGTGGCCGCATCACCGCGGTGCCGCCCCCTCGGGGCCAGCGAATGGTGCGTCGTGACATCGACCTGGCTGGTGGTGATCGTCTCGTCCGTCGGGGCCTATGCCCTCAAGCTCGCCGGCTATCTCGTCCCGGCACCGGTTCTCGCCCGACCATCGGTTCGCAGGGTTGCCGCCCTGCTGCCGGTGGCCCTGCTCGCCGCACTCGTCGCCGTGCAGACCTTCGCCGCCGCACCGGCCCTCGTCGTCGACGCCCGGCTCGCCGGTGTGGCGGCCGCGGTGGTCGCGCTGACCCTGCGGGCACCCTTTCTCATCGTCATCGCGATCGCCGCCGCCGTCGCTGCCGGTGCGCGCGCCCTCGGTTGGTCCTAGTCCAGCAGGCTGTCAAGTCCCACGGTGAGTCCCGGCAGATCGCGCACGCACCGCACCGCCCGCAGCACACCGGGCATGAAGCAGGCACGGTCGCGGCTGTCGTGCTCGATGGTCAGCAGCTCCCCCGGGCCGGCAAAGGTGACCTGCTGGCGTGCCACGGCACCCACGAGCCGTTGGGAGTGCACGCGCACCGCCCCGACCGCCACCCCGCGGGCGCCGGCATCGCCGACCGTGGCATCCGGCGGGAACGGCAGGTTCGCCCGACGTCGCACCTCGTCGATGACCTCGGCAGTGTGCGCCGCGGTGCCACTGGGGGCATCCACCTTGCTCGGGTGGTGGGTCTCGACGATCTCCACACTGGGAAAGTACGCAGCCGCTGCGGCGGCGAACCTCATCATGAGCACCGCCCCGACGCTGAAGTTCGCGGCAATGACCACTCCCACCGCAGGGTCGGGGCCCAGCAGTGCGCGCACCTCGGCGTAGCGGCCCTCATCGAAGCCGGTGGTGCCGACCACACAGTGCAGGCCGGCGGGAATCGCCATGGCAAGGGTGTCCATGACCGCAGTCGGCGTCGTGAAGTCGACGATGACCTCGGCTCGCGCCGTCACCAGTTGCGTGAGTCGATCGCCGAGGTCAACCACGGCAACCAGCTGCAGGTCATCGGCCGCATCCACCGCGCGCACGACCTCACTGCCCATCCGCCCCGCCGCACCGACCACCCCGATGCGCAGCGGTGTCATGCGGCACTGCCCAACTGGGCGGCCGTCACCGGCCCCACGACGCTGAGCGTCCATGGCTGGGCCAGGAGCTCGGCGGCGAGGGTGTGGACCTCGTCATCGGTGACGGCAGTGATCCGTTGCACATGCTCGCTGAGGCTCAGGTACTCCCCGTAGCCAAGTTCGCTGGCACCGAGGCGATTCATCCGCGAGCCGGAGTCCTCACTGCCGAGCACCAGCGATCCGCGCAACTGACCCCGGGCGCGCTCGATCTCCTCACTGCTCAGCCCGCCCGCGCGGATGTCGGCGCACTCCGCGGTGATGACCTCGATCACCTCGGGCAGCCTGCCCGCCGAGGTCCCCGCATAGGTCCCCAGCAGGCCCGCCCCCGCATGATGGGAGACATAGGACGAGATCGCATAGACGAGGCCGCGCTCCTCGCGCACCCGCTGGAACAGGCGGCTGGACATGCCGCCGCCGACCGCGGTGACGAGGACCGCCAGGGCGTGCCGCCGCCGATCCCGCCGATCGAAGGTGGGCACCCCCATGGCGAGGTGGGCCTGCTCGGTTGGCCGCTCCACCACGACGGTCTGCGCGGCGGCGGCGGGGACGGCGGTCGGTGATCGCAGGGGATCAGGTGCCATGGCGGCGTCCCAGCCGGCACCGCCGAGGCTCTCCTGCACCGCCGCGAGCACCGCGGCATGGGTGACGTTGCCCGCCACCGCGACCACCGTCCGTTCCGGGCGGTAGCGCTCGCGATAGAACTGGTGAACGTCCTGTCGCGTCATCTCGGTGAGCGTCTGGCGCGTGCCGATCACCGGGCGACCAAGGTGGTCGTGGCCGAACAAGGCGCTGAACAGTCCCTCATTGGCAACATCCCCGGGTTCATCGTCGTGCATGGCGATCTCCTCGAGGATCACCTGCCGCTCGGACTCGACATCCTCCGGACGAATGACGGAGCCGGTGAGCATGTCGGAGAGGACATCCACCGCCAGGGGCAGGTCAGCATCGATGACCCGGGCGTAGTAGGCGGTGTTCTCCCGGGAGGTGAACGCATTCAACTCACCGCCCACCGCCTCGAGCGTGGCCGAAATGTCAAGCGCGCTGCGCCTGCCGGTCCCCTTGAAGAGCAGGTGCTCGAGGAAGTGTGCGGCACCATTGAGCCGGGGCTGCTCATCGCGCGCACCCACGGCCAGCCAGATGCCGACCGCAGCACTGCGCATCGTTGGCACCGCCTCGGTCACGACCCGCACGCCGTTGGCACAGACCGTTCGCTCCACCAGCCCCCCAGCCGAGGCCGGGACGAGCACCGTCGTCCCGGCACTGGCATCGGGCAGCCCCCCCGGCCGAGGGTCGCTCACGCGGGGATCGGCTGCTGGCCGTCCTCGATCACCGGCACCAGCGAGAGCTTTCCGCGGGGATCGATCTCGTCGACCTCGACGAGGATCTTCTGGCCGATGCTCACAACGTCCTCGACGTTCTCCACCCGCTTGCCCCCGGCGAGCTTGCGGATCTGCGAGACGTGGAGCAGCCCATCCTTGCCCGGGGTGAGGGAGACGAAGGCACCGAAGGCCGCGGTCTTGACCACCGTGCCGAGGTAGCGCTCCCCGATCGTGGGCTGCTGCGGGTTGGCGATGCTGTTGATCGCCGTCCGAGCGGCCTCCGCGGCCTCGGCGGTGCTGCCGGCGATGTAGATCGTGCCGTCGTCCTCCACACTGATGCGCGCACCGGTATCGGCCTGTAGCTGGTTGATGACCTTGCCCTTGGGGCCGATCACCTCGCCGATCTTGTCCACTGGGATGCGTACGGTGAGGATCCTCGGGGCGTACTGCGACAGCGCACCGGGCTCGCGGATGGCCGCCTGCATCACCTCGAGGATCGTCGCCCTCGCCTCCTTGGCCTGCGCCAGTGCCTGGCTGAGGACGTGTGCGGGCAACCCATCCAGTTTGGTGTCCAGCTGCAGCGCGGTGATGTAGTCGGCCGTCCCCGCAACCTTGAAGTCCATGTCGCCGAGGGCATCCTCCGCGCCGAGGATGTCGGTGAGAGCGACGTAGCGGGTCTCACCGTCCACCTCACCGCTGATCAGACCCATGGCGATCCCGGCGACCATGTCGCGCAGTGGCACGCCCGCTGCCAGCAGGGAGAGGGATGCCGCACACACCGAGGCCATGGACGTGGACCCATTGCTGCCGATCGCCTCCGACACCTGCCGGATGGCGTAGGGGAAGTCCGCGCGGCTGGGCAGCACGGGGACGATTGCGCGCTCGGCGAGCGCCCCATGGCCGATCTCCCGCCGCTTGGGTGAGCCCACCCGACCGGTCTCACCGGTGGAGTACGGCGGCATGTTGTAGTTGTGCATGTAGCGCTTGGTGTCCTCCGGGGACAACGAGTCGACCCGCTGCTCCATGTCGAGCATGTTCAGGGTGGTCACCCCGAGCACCTGGGTCTCACCCCGTTCGAACAGGGCGGAACCGTGCACCCGCGGCAGGACGTGCACCTCTGCGGCAAGGTCGCGCACCTGATTTGGCCGCCGACCATCCATCCGGACCCCATCGCGCAGGACGCGCTGGCGCATGCTCTCCTTGGTCAGGGAGTCGACCGCGGCGGCGATCTGCGCAGCCTCCCCGAACCGCTCGCCGAACTGGGCAACCGCCTGGTCGCGGATCGCGGCAAGGGCCTGTGAGCGGTCCGCCTTGCCCATGATGCCGACGGCGGAGATGACCTCCTCGGTGAAGCGACCGGCCACCGCCTCGTACACCTCAGCCGGGTAGTCGAGGAATCGCGGGAACTCCCCCACCGGCTTCGCGGCTTGGGCAGCCAGGGCCGCCTGCGCTTCGACCAGGGTCCGGATGTGCCCCTTGGCTGCCGTGAGCCCGGCCGTCACCACGTCCTCATCGGGCTTCGGGAAACCCTCTGCGATCCGATCGAGGGCCCCGTCGGTGGCCTCCGCCTCCACCATCATGATCGCGACATCGCCATCGGGCAGCACCCGACCGGCGACCACCATGTCGAACACCGCCTCCTCGAGCTCGGCCCAGTTCGGAAAGGCCAGCCACTGACCCTCGACGAGGGCCACCCGCACCCCGCCGATCGGGCCGCTGAACGGCAGCCCGGCAATCTGGGTGGATGCGGAGGCGGCGTTGATGGCCAGCACGTCGTACATCTCATTGGGGTCAAGGGACATGACGGTGACAACGACCTGCACCTCATTGCGCAGACCCTTGGCGAAGGAGGGTCGCAGCGGCCGGTCGATCAGGCGGCAGGTGAGGATGGCGTTCTCACCGGGCCGTCCCTCGCGACGGAAGAAGGAGCCGGGAATCCGCCCGACGGCGTACATCCGCTCCTCGACGTCGACGGTCAGTGGGAAGAAGTCGAACTGCTCACGAGGCTGGCGGGATGCGGTCGTCGTCGACAACACCATGCTGTCGTTGTTGAGGTAGGCCGCAACCGCCCCACCGGCCTGTCGGGCCAGTCGGCCCGTCTCGAAGCGAATGGTTCGGCTGCCGTAGCGGCCATTGTCAAGAACCGCTTCCGCGGTCAGGAGCGCGGAATCGCGCATGAGGTCTCACTCCATCTGTCGTGGGAGTGACCGTCGGACCCGACGGCGGGCCGAGCGTAGAACGCAGTGAACGGCATCGTTGCCGGTCCGTTCATCGCAGTCGACGTCGGCACCCGCCGGGTGCATCGGTCGTACTCCGCGGTGTCGGGCGCAGGTGCGCCCAGGTCAGCGGCGGATACCCAGGCGCCCGATGAGCGTTCGGTAACGCTCGATATCGGTTCGGGCGAGGTAGTCCAGCAGCCGTCGACGTCGGCCAACGAGCAGCAGGAGCCCCCGACGGCTGTGGTGGTCGTGCCGATGGGACTTGAGGTGCCCGGTCAGGGCGGTGATCCGACTGGTGAGCAGAGCCACCTGCACCTCTGGCGAGCCAGTGTCGCCCTCACGGGTGGCGTACTCGGAAATGATGCCCGCCTTCGTAGCGGGGTCGACGGCTGTCATGCGTGGGTTCCTCTCGGGTGCGACGGTGACGCGACGACCGGGCACCCGACCAGCCATCGTCGTCGGACAGGCTATCAGGTGGCGTGCGCGCCCGGCTCCAGCACGACCCGTGCCTGAGCCACATCGGATGCCATCGCCGCGACCAGCTCGGCCGGATCGGTGAACGTCAGCATGCCGCGCAGCCGCGCATGGAAGTCCACCCGCGCCGGGCAGCCGTACAGATCGAGCCCCGTGCGGTCAAGGACGTGCACCTCCAGCCGGCGCTCCTGCCCACCGAAGGTCACATTCGCCCCGACCGAGGCGACCCCCGCCATGCCCGGTGGCTCACCCGGCAGCGGACCCAGTGGGCCGGCCGACCGCTCACCGACCTGCAGGCGCACGGCGTACACCCCGTCGGCAGGCCAGCAGTGACCGGGTACCACGTCGATATTCGCGGTGGGATACCCCAGCAGCCGGCCACGTTGGTCACCGCGGATGACCGTTCCGCCGAGACTGTAGGGACGATCCAACAGCACCTGGGCCAGACCGACCTCGCCGGCAGCGAGGGCATGCCGAATGGCGGTGGCCGAGATGATCCCGGGTGCCGGCAGTGCCGCACTGCGCACCGGGGGCACCTGCTCGACAGTGAAGTCCAGGGACGGGCCCAGGCGGGCCAGCAGGGCGGCATCGCCGGTGGCACCGGCGCCGAACCGGAAGTCGTGGCCGACGACGAGGTGTGCCATACCAAGCCCTGTCCGCAGGTACTCCTCGACGAACTCCGCCGCCGGCTGACCGGCGCGGGCGGCGGTGAAGGGCAGCACCGCGACCTCGTCAGCACCCGCCGCCCCCAGCAGGGTGATCCGATCGGCCAGGGAGGTGAGGGAACAGGGGGCGGGCCGACCTCCCCCGACGATGCTCAGGGGGTGCGGATCGAAGGTGACCGCAAGACAGCGACGCTGGTGACGGTCGGCATCGAGGCGCGCCCGCGCCAGCAGTGCGCACTGGCCTCGGTGAACGCCATCGAAGACGCCGATGGTGACGGATGTCCGCTCGCTCATGGGCACGTCACCGGCCCGACCCGGGCAGCACCGTGACCGGCCGCAGGTACTCACCCTCGCGACGCACGATTGCAATGCCCCCACTGGGACCGATCAGGGCCATGGGCTGCCCTGACGCCGCCGGCCACGGTCCGCTGACGGACCGGCCGTGTCCGAGTGCGCGTTCCGTGCCGGCATCGACCTCGTGGCAGGCCATGACCCGACGCAGTGCCACCGCTGTGTCGATGATCGCCGGCGGCGCGGTCACGACCTGCGCCAACGGGACGGCATCCGCCACCGTCCAAGCCCCCGCGCGGGTCCGACGCAGGTCGCGGACGTGACCCGCGGAGCCGACCGCGGCCCCGAGATCCCGGGCGAGGCTGCGGATGTAGGTGCCGGCACTGACCGTGATGGTGAACTCCGCCCAGACCGTCTCCGGGGTGTGTTCATCGGCCGGCTGCCATCGCAGACTGCGCAGCCGGAACTGGTCGACCCGCACGTCGACGGCAGCGAGGTCGACCTGTTCACCCGCCCGGACGAGGGCATGCGCCCGGCGGCCCTTGACATGCTTGGCGCTGACCTGCGGCGGCACCTGTGCGATCGGCCCGGTGAGTGCGGCTGCCGCGTCGATGAGGGTTGTCCGCGCCCGCTGCGGGTCGCGGAGCATCGCCACCCCCGGTTGTGCGGTCACCTCACCGTCGGCGTCATCGCTGAGGCGCCCCTCGCCGATGACGATCAGCGCCTCGTACTCCTTCTCCTCGGCCTGGAGGTAGGTGAGCAGCCGAGTTGCCCCACCAACCGCGCAGATGAGCACCCCGGTGGCACGCGGGTCGAGGGTGCCGGCATGACCGACGCGACGGGTGCCCACTGCCCGCCGAACCTTGCTGACCACGTCATGGGAGGTCATGCCCATCGGCTTGTCGACGATGAGCAGTCCGGCGGGCTGCGACGGTGCCGGTGATGGCGGCATTGATGGCGCTGCCACGACGGTCACCGGCCCCGCCCATGCGGGGCGGGCGCCGCCCCAACGACGGTGCCGAGCCGGTTGTCGGTGCACAACCGCGAGATGCTGGCGAGGATCGCCGCACCCCCGGCGTGCGCCGGGCCGGTGACTTGGGCACCCGCTGCGGCGCGGTGGCCACCACCGCCGAGTGCGGTGGCCACCGCAGCGACGTCCACACCACCCCGGGAGCGCAGGGACACCGTCCACGTCGCCGCACCCGAGTCCCCCGACGCCCCATCCCCCGACGCCCCGTCCTCCGACGCCCCATCCCCCGACGCCCCATCCCCCGACGCCCCGTCCCCCGACGGGCGCGGGTGAGTCGGTGAGGAGGGCGCCACCGGTCGCAGGAGCACCGCCACGTCCACACCCGCCGTCTGCCGAAGCACGCCGATGATCGCCTCGGCCTGCTCGGGCCCCGCCGCACAGTCGAGGAAGTCCCCCCGGTCGAGCACGACCGCGGCGATCCCCAGGCCGTTGATCGCGGCGGTGTCGACCGTCATCCGGGTGAGGGCGCGGCCGAGGAGGCGTTGGGCGGGGACGGAGACGTTGTCGAACAGTGCCGCGGCGACCGTCGGGTCCGCACCGGCGTCCAGCAGCAGCGCCGCACCGCGATGAACGCCGGCATTCACCGTGGGCAGCCGGAACGAGCCGGTGTCGGTGAGCAGCCCGGCGTACAGGCAGGTGGCGGCCGCAGCCGTGAGGGGCAGCCCGCAGCGGGTGAGGGTCTCGGCCACGAGGCTCGCAGTCGCCGCGGCAGTCGGATCCACGAGCGTCACATCGGCGTACGGGACATGGCTGCGGTGGTGGTCAATGGCCACGCTCGGGTGGACCGTGTCGAGCAGCCCGCCGAGGCTGCCCAGTCGCGCCACGGAGGTGCTGTCCATGGCGATCAGGCAGTCGAATCCGTCCCCGGACCGCGGTGGCGGGGTGATGAGGTGCTGCCCGGGCAGATCGCGCAGGGCGGCGGGCACGGTGAACCCCGGTTCACCCACGCTCACCGTCACCGCGCAGCCGCGGGCGGCCATTGCCAGGCCGAGGGCCAGCGCGGAGCCGAGGGCATCGGCATCGGGTGCGAGGTGGGCAACGATCAGCGGTGAGTGGGCGGCGTTCAGCGCGGAGCATGCCTGCTGCCACTGCTGCGCGGTGATCACGTGCCGGGTGCGGGATCGTCCCCGGGGCGTTCCTCATGACGGTAGGGATCAGCCTCACCGGCGTACTGTGCGGAGGCGGCGAGGCGGCTGACGACCTCATCGCGGGCGGCCGCCTCGCGCAGCAGGTCGTCGATGATCGCGGCGTTCTCCGGCACCCCATCGGGGATGAACGCCAACGACGGTGTGTGGCGAATGCCCAGCACCCGGCCGAGCTCGGTGCGGAGCATTCCGGTTGCCGAGGCGAGGGCCGCCGCTGAACCGGCCTGCGCGGCAGCATCGCCGTAGCAGGTGTAGAACACCGTTGCCTCCCGCTGATCCCCGGTCACGCGGACATCGGTGATCGTGACCAGCCCCAGCCGCGGGTCCTTCACCCGCTGCTCCAGCAGCCGTGCGACCACTTCATGGATTCGCTCAGCCAGTCGACGCGTGCGCTCCTGCCCACTCACTCCCGTGGCATCTCCCGCATCTCATAGGTCTCGATCATGTCCCCGACCTTGATGTCATTGAAGTTGGCGAATGAGATCCCGCCCTCGAATCCCTCCCGCAGTTCGACGGCATCCTCCTTGAAACGACGCAGGGAGTCGATCGTCAGCGAGCCACTCACCACCGCACCATCACGCACAAGGCGCGCTCGGGCATTGCGGCGAATCTCCCCCCGTCGGACCAGGACACCGGCGATATTGCCGAAGCGGCTGGACCGGAAGACCTCCATGATCTCCGCACTGCCCAGCGCGACCTCCTCGAAGACCGGCTTGAGCAGCCCCTTGAGGGCGGACTCGATCTCCGAGATGGCCTCGTAGATGACCGAGTAGAAGCGGATGTCGACACCCTCGCGCTCGGCGAACTCCCGGGCCTGCCCCTCGGGGCGGACGTTGAAGCCGATGATCACCGCATCGGAGGCCGAGGCCAAGGTGACGTCATTGCGGGTGATCGCGCCGACCCCCCGGTGGATGACGCGCAAGGTCACGCCCTCACTGACCTCAAGCTTGCTGAGCGCATCCTCCAGCGCCTCCACCGAGCCGGAGACATCACCCTTGAGGATGAGGCGCAGTTCCTCGACCTCACCCTTCTCCAGGGATGCCAGGAAGTCCGACAGCGAGCGACGGGCGCGCCGTTGGGCAAGGGCCGCGTTGCGCTCGCGCGCCTCCCGGGCCTGCGCAATCTGCCGGGCCACCCGGTCCTCGCCGACGACGAGCATCGTGTCACCGGCATCGGGAACAGCCGTCAGCCCGAGCACCTGCACCGGCCGGGATGGTCCCGCCTCGGCCAGGCGGTTGCCGTTCTCGTCCAGCATGGCGCGCACCCGTCCATAGGCCTCGCCCACGACGATCGAGTCCCCCGGACGCAGGGTGCCGCGCTGGACGAGCACCGTCGCCACCGGCCCGCGACCACGATCCAGATGCGCCTCCAGGGCGGTGCCCTGTGCCGCCGTGTGCGGGTTCGCCCGCAGATCGAGGGCCGCATCCGCGGTCAGCAGCACCGACTCCAGCAGGGTCTCGATACCGGCGCCGGTCACCGCCGAGACATCCACGAAGATCGTGTCACCCCCGTACTCCTCCGACACCAGCCCGTACTCCGTCAACTGACCGCGCACCTTGACCGGGTCGGCCTCGGGTCGATCGACCTTGTTCACGGCGACAACGATGGGAACGTCGGCTGCCTGAGCATGGTTGAGCGCCTCGATCGTCTGCGGCATCACACCGTCATCGGCGGCGACCACGAGGATCGCGATGTCGGTGATCCCCGCTCCGCGGGCGCGCATGGCGGTGAACGCCTCGTGACCGGGGGTGTCGATGAACGTGAGCGCACGATCCCCGGTCGCCGGGTGCGCCGTCACCTGGTACGCACCGATGTGCTGGGTGATTCCCCCGGACTCCCCAGCAGCGACGTTCGACGACCGGATGGCGTCCAGGAGCCTGGTCTTCCCATGGTCGACGTGACCCATGACCGTCACCACCGGCGGGCGCACCTGCGCCGCCTCGTCGGCGAGGTCATCCTCCTCGCTGTAGAACTCCAGATCGAAGCTGCTCAGCAGCTCGCGATCCTCGTCCTCCGGGGAGATGATCTGGACGTCGTAGCCCAGCTCACCGCCCAGCAGCAGCAGCGTGTCATCGCTCACCGACTGGGTTGCGGTGACCATCTCCCCCAGTCCGAACAGCAGTTGGACGAGGGCGGCAGGGTTGACGCCGATCCGCTCGGCGAAGTCCGCCAGCGACGCCCCCCGCGGCATCCGGATGACCGACCCATTGCCGCGGGGTAGGGCGACCGAACCGGTCGGCGCCTCCATGTTGTCGAACTCCTGGCGCTTGGCCCGCTTCGACTTGCGACTGCGGCGGGCTGGCCCACCGGCGCGGCCGAAGGCGCCACCGGTTGATCCGCGCCCACCGGGACCGCGTCCGGGAGCTCCGGCGCCGAAACCGGGGCCACGGCTTCCGGGGGCTCCCTGTCCGGTACCCGGCCCCCGGCCGGGGGCACCGCCTGGGCGGGCGTAGCCCGTTGCCGGGCGACCCCCCGGTCCGCCGGGTGCTCCCGGACCCCCGGGACGGGCTCCCCCGGGTCCGGGTCGACCGGGGCCGCGACCCGGCCCCGCGCCAGGCCGGGTACCGGGGCCCGGAGCGCCCGGACGACCCGGACCCGGTCGGGGTCGCATCATGTTCGGATTCGGTCGCGGCGCCCCGGGGACGCCGCCGCCGAAGGGATTGTTCCCCGGCCGCGGTCCCGCGGGTCGGGGTCCGGCCGGCGATGGGCCGCCCGCGGGCCGAGTGAACGGGTTGTTCCCACTCGGCCGGGGGCTACCCGGGCCACTTGGACGCGGACCGCCTGGGCCGGCCGGGCGGGGGCCACCGGAGCTCGCTGGCCCCGGTCGTGGGCCCGGGGGGACACCTGGGCCCGATGGGCGACCGGGGCCGCCGGCTGGACCCGGCTGACGTGCCGGGCCCGGTTGACCGGCAGTGCCGGGTCCCGTGGGTCCGGCCGGCTGCGGTCCGCCCGGTGTGGCCCGGTTCTGGGGTGCGGTGGTCGGCCCGGCCGACGAATCGACGCTCGGGCTGGCCGTCGAATCAGGTGCGCGCACCGTTGGTGCCGACGGAGTGGATCCGCCGCGCGGGCTGGTTCCGGTACTGGCTGCGGCACCGGCCCCGGCGGCACTGGGTGCCCGGGAGCCCGGGGATGCACTCCTGCCGCCGGTGGCGCCCCCGGCGCTTGGCCCCCTGCTACCCGCGGCAGCGCCGGTGGCACTCGCCCCACCCCCGGTCGCACCCGCGGGCACCCCGAGGTCGGGGTACCGCTCACGGAACCGTCGCACCACCGGCGGCTCCACCGTCGACGACGCGGAGCGAACGAACTCGCCCATGTCCTGCAGGCGACCGAGGACATCCTTGCTTTCCAGACCGAGCTGCTTGGCCAGCTCGTAGACCCGAACCTTGGACACTGCTCTCCTGCCTCGGCCCGGGCACAGCGCGGGCCGCTAGTGGGCGTGCACCCTCATGAGCGGGTGCTCATCGGTCGCTCATCGCCGGCTGTCTTTCTCCCATTCATTGGACCCGCCCACCTGCAGCAGGAACTCGGTCACCGCTGAGACATCGACGAGCCCGGGGACCCGCAGCGCCCGCGCCCATGCTCGTCGGCGGCTGGCCTGCATCAGGCAAGCCTCGTCGAGATGGACGTAGGCCCCGCGGCCGGGCAGCACCGCACCCGGATCGGGACATCCACAGCCATCCCGGGCAACGACCCGCAGCAACTCCGCCTTGGCCGCCCGCGTGCGGCAGCCGAGGCAGGTGCGAATCGGTGGCACCGGTGTCTCGTTGATGGCCCCCTGATCGTACTCGTCCCCGGATGTGGGATCACTCACCCGGCTGAATGTCAATCCGGCAGCGGGTGAGCCGCGCCGCCAGGCGCGCATTCTGGCCATCCCGACCGATGGCCAGCGACAACTGGCTGGCCGGAACGATGACCTGAACCGCCCGCGTCTGCTCATCGACCAGCCGGCCGCCGGTGGTCTGCGCCGGTGAGAGGGCGCTGCGCACGAACCGAACCGGGTCGTCGTGGTGGTCGACGATGTCGATCTTCTCGCCATTGAGCTCGGCCATGACCGAACGGACGCGGGCGCCGAGCACCCCGATGCACGCCCCCTTCGGATTGAGGTTCGGCACCGACGTCCGCACGGCGATCTTGCTTCGGTGACCGGGTTCCCGCGCTACCGCGGTGATCTCAACGGACCCATCGTGGATCTCCGGCACCTCCCGCTCGAACAGCCCGCGGACCAGGCCCGGATGGGAGCGCGAGACCACCGCCACCGGCCCCCGCGCCGTCCGCCTCACCGCGCAGACGAAGACCCGCAATCGGCGGCCATGTGAGTAGTCCTCCCCCGGCACCCACTCCGCCCGGGGCATGGTCGCCTCGATCGAGCCGAGGTCAAGCCGGATGACATCCGGGTCACGGCTCTGCTGGACGATCCCCGACACCACCTGACCCTCCCGGTCGACGGTCTCGGCGTACACCTGCTCATCGGTGGCGCGTCGCAGCCGTTGCAGCAGCACCTGGCGCGCCGTTGCCGCCGCCACCCGCCCGAAGCCGTCGGGCGTCTCATCGGTGGTGACGCCCTCACTGTCGGTAACCCAGATGGTGACGTGTCCGGTCTCCCGATCGATCTCCGCGCTCACCCGCTCACCACTGCCCCCCGCAGCGCGGTAGGCGGTCACCAATGACGTCTCGATCGATACCAGCACCGCAGCCAGGGACAGCTCCCGCTCCCGAACGACAGCGCGCAGCGCCGCAAGGTCAATGTCCATGGTCAGCCCCCCCGCACGTTCCAGCCGGGTGGCGTCGCGCACGGTGAGCGCAGCGGTCCATCACAGGTCCACGAGGACCCGCCCGCAACGGATGCGGGGGTAGGGCAGATGGCTGATCGGCGCCGCGCACCCGGACTGGGCCAGGCCCTCGGCACCCGCCGGCTGATCGGCTGGGTCCACGTCGACGGTGACCCCCACGTCGTCCACCGCCCGCACGACGGCGCGCACGATCACCTCTTCCGGGACGTCCGGGGAGCACCGCTCGACGGTGATGTCCACGCGCCGGCCGACGGCCCGACGCCAGTGGCGAGGCAGGGTCAGCGGCATATCGACTCCCGGGGAGCCCACCTGCAGGGTGTAGGGGTCATCCCCGAGAACGTCGGAGGCATCCAGCGCCGCCGAGATCAGGCGGGAGGCCGTCGCCACTTCATCGAGTGTGATGGGCTCGGACCGGTCAACGAGCACGTCGAGGATCCGCAGGGTGCTGGCGGTCACCCAGCGAACGCCCTCGATGACGTACCCCTCGCTGGTGACGGCATCGGCGATCACCGCTGCGATGGCCTGCTCGGCATCGGCCACGCCGGCCACCCCGCCGGCCACCACGCCGGCATCGGCACCGGCATCGGCCATGCCGGGGACCCCGCGGCTCATCCCGCGTCACCGCCGGTGTGCACCAGCCGGGCCACCCGGGCGCGGATCAATGCCGCCGCCTCACCGACCGGGATGTCCGCACGGTCACCGGTGCGGCGATCCTTGAGCTCGATCAACCCCTCGGCAAGGCGCTTGCCGATGACGACGATGGTCGGTACCCCGATGAGCTCGGAATCGTTGAACTTCACGCCCGGGGACACCGTTGGGCGGTCGTCGTAGAGCACGCGCAGGCCGCTGTCGGTCAGTTGTGCGGCCAGGTCGTCGGCCGCCGCGTAGGCGGCGGCCTCCTTGCCGGTGGCAATGAGGTGGATGTCCGCCGGCGCAACCACCGCCGGCCAGCACAGTCCGCGGGTGTCGTGCCACTGCTCGGCGATTGCGGCAACGAGGCGGGAGACGCCGATGCCATAGCTGCCCATCGTCACGACCACTGCCTCACCATGCTCATCGAGGACCCGCAGCTCCAGCGCCTCGGCGTACTTGCGCCCGAGTGCGAAGATGTGCCCGATCTCGATCCCGCGCGCCAGCTCGATGCCCGCACCGCACTGGGGGCAGGGATCCCCGGGTTCCACGGTGACGGCCTCGATGACGCCATCGGGGTGGGCGTCCCGTCCGATCACCAGATCGATCACGTGCCGCCCCGGAGCATTGGCGCCGGTCACCCATGCGGTTCCGGGACGGACTCGCGGATCAACGAGGTACTCGATTCCCCCCGCGGCGGCGCCCAGCACCTGCGGTCCAAGGTAGCCGCGCACCAGCGTGGGGTGGGCCAGGAAGTCAGCATCCTCGAACGTCCGCAGCACCGCCGGATGGAGGGATGCCTCCAGGCGGCGCAGGTCGACCTCCCGATCCCCGGGCACCCCGACCACCAGCGGCAGGGTGCTGCCATCGGGCAACTGGCGGATGAGGACGACGTTCTTCAGCGTGTCGCCAGCCACCCATGGCCGATCCTCGCGACGCAGGTCGGGACGGTCATTGAGCAGGGACACCAGCGAATCGATCGTCGGGGTGCCGGGAGTGTCGACCTCGACCATCGGCGCCGCCACTGTCGCAGCACCCGCATCCGCCGGCCCGGCACCCGCCGCCACGGGCCCAGCCGTGGTGAAGGCCTCAACGTTCGCGGCATAGCCGCAGCCCGCACAGCGCACGAAGGTGTCCTCCCCGTGCGAGCAGGGGGCAAGGAACTCCTCACTGCGCGACCCCCCCATTGCCCCAGAGGTGGCCGAGACGATCACATAGGACAGCCCCAGCCGATCGAAGGTGGCGATGTACGCCTCCCGATGCCGCTGGTACGAGCGCGCCAGACCCACCTCGTCCAGATCGAAGGAGTAACTGTCCTTCATGGTGAATTCACGCCCGCGCAGGATCCCCGCCCGCGGCCGTGCCTCATCGCGGTACTTGACCTGGATCTGGTAGAGGATCACCGGCAGGTCGCGATAGGACGAGCAGATGTCCTTGACCAGCAGGGTGAACATCTCCTCATGGGTGGGGCCGAGCAGGTGGTCGTTGCCGCGACGGTCGCGCAGCCGGAACAGCGTCTCGCCGTACTCCGTCCACCGATGTGTCCGCTCATAGGGCTCCCGCGGCAGCAGCGCCGGAAAGTGCACCTCCTGAAAGCCCGCGGCATCCATCTGCTCCCGGACCACTCGCTCCACCGCGCGGTAGACGCGCCAGCCCAGTGGCAGCCAGGTGAACACACCCGGGGACACCCGCCGGATGTACCCGGCTCGCATCAGCAGGGCGTGACTGGGCACCTCCGCATCGGCCGGGTCATCACGCAGCGTGCGTCCGAACAGCTCGGACATGCGAAGCACCGCCAGGCCTCCTCCTCGAGCTGCGGCCAGCGGCCGCCGGATGACGGCCACGGCACCGTGGTCACAGCAGGACCGTGGCGAACTGGCCGACCTCGCTGAACCCTACGCGCTCGTACATTGCGCGAGCGGTGCGGTTGTAGTCGTTGACGTAGAGGCTCACCACGGGGGCGATTCGCCGCTGGCAGGCCAGCACCACCGCCGCCATCGCCGCGGTGCCGACCCCCTGCCCGCGCAGGTGCGCCGCGACCCACACCCCCTGGATCTGGCATACGCCATGGGCAAGGGCTCCGACCTCGGCCTTGAAGGTGACGGAGCCGTCATCGACGCGTGCGAATGCCCACCCGGCTCGCACCGTCTGGGCCAGCCGTTCGCGGTAGGCCCCGTGCGTCGCCGCGGTCGCCGGCTCGACCCCCACCTCCTCGCGGAACATCGCCGTCGCCGCGGGTACCAGCAGGTCGACCTCAGCCGCCCGCAGCGGTCGCACCCGCGGATCCGGCCGAACCAGCGGCGCGCGGGCGAGGGCTAGCAGCGGCTGCTGGGCCCGCACCTCCCGCGCCGGCCCCCATGACCCCGCCAGGCGGTGCCATAGATCGAGTACCTCCGCACGCGGTCCCACCAGCGACGCCACCCCCCGCCTGCGCCCCCCCACCCCAGCCGTGAGCACCTCGGCGAGCACCCGTCGGCTGTCCGACGTGGTGGCCACGGGCATGGCATTGGCGCCGAGGGCCACCAGTGAGTGCAGCCAGCCATCCCGCACTCGGATGCGCGCCCCCACCGGCTCATCGCTGATCACCCCGATCACCCGGGCCCCCATCACCACCGGTTCGACCAGTGCCCAGCCGACGGTTGCCGCCGCCATGCAGCGGGCCAGCGGATGCTGGCCGATGAGGGCGTCAACGGCCTTCCCGTCGCCGCGGTCGAGGGTGCGGGCGCGCAGGGTCGATGCCGCGACCTCGGGCGGTGCCGTCAGTGGACGGTCACCGTCGGGGACTCGGCCGCGTCGTCGAGATCGGCCCCCATCTCCTCAGCCAGCCGCAGCGCCTCCGTCACCAGCGTCTCGACGATGGCGTGCTCGGGCACCGTGGCGATCACCTCACCACGGACGAAGATCTGGCCCTTGCCATTGCCCGAGGCGACGCCGAGGTCGGCCTCGCGGGCCTCACCCGGGCCATTGACGACGCACCCCATCACCGCAACCCGCAGCGGCACCGTGAGCCCCGCCAGCCCTGCGGTCACCTGCTCGGCGAGGGTGTACACGTCCACCTGAGCCCGTCCGCAGCTGGGACAGGAGACGATCTCCAGACCCCGCTGCCGCAGGTTCAGTGACTCCAGGATCGCGATGCCGACCTTGACCTCCTCAACCGGTGGGGCGGACAGGGAGACCCGGATCGTGTCGCCAATCCCCTCCGCCAGCAGCGCCCCGAAGGCGACCGCCGACTTGATGGTGCCCTGGAAGGTGGGGCCCGCCTCGGTGACGCCAAGGTGCAGGGGGTAGTCGCTGGCGGCGGCGAGCAGACGGTATGCCTGCACCATGATGACCGGGTCGTGGTGCTTCACCGAGATCTTGATGTCCTGATAGCCGTGCTCCTCGAACAGTGAGGCCTCCCACAGCGCCGACTCCACCAGTGCCTCCGGCGTCGCCTTGCCGTACTTCGCCAGCAGGCGCGGATCGAGGGAGCCGGCATTCACCCCGATGCGGATGGGCACGCCGGCATCGGCCGCGGCGCGGGCGATCTCCCCAACCCGGTCATCGAACTGCTTGATGTTGCCGGGGTTGACGCGCACCCCCGCACAGCCGGCCTCAATCGCGGCGAAGACATAGCGCGGCTGGAAGTGGATATCGGCGATCACGGGGATGCCGGACTTGCGGGCGATCACCGCCAGCGCATCCGCATCGTCCTGACTGGGCACGGCAACGCGCACCACCTGGCAGCCGGTCGCGGTGAGGGTCGCGATCTGCTGCAGGGTCGCATTGATGTCGGCGGTCACCGTCGTCGTCATCGACTGCACCGACACCGGCGCCCCACCGCCGACATCGACCGGGTGGCTGTGGTGGCGCAGGGTGATCCGACGGGTTGTGCGACGGGGGGCGAGGACCGGTGGTGGGGCGGCGGGCATGCCGAGGTTGAGAGCGGTCACCGGCCCAGTATCCCCGGTGGCCGCAACCGACGCCCTGCCCGGTGGCAGCCCGGTGGCAGCCCGGTGGCAGCCCGGTGGCAGCCGGGTCAGCCGGGTCAGCGAGGTCAGCCCGGTCAGCCGGGTCAGCCCGGTCAGCCCAGCCGGATCGGGTTGACGAGGTCGGCGTAGAGCAGCAGCAGCGACATCCCGATCAGGGCGATCCCCACCGCATAGGTGACGGGCATCAGCCGGGCCAGGTCAACGGGTCCGGGATCGGGACGGCGCCGCAGCCGCGCCCACCCGCGCCGCACACCCTCCCACAGGGCGCCGGCGATGTGACCCCCGTCGAGGGGCAGCAGCGGAATGAGGTTGAACAGGGCCAGGGCGAGGTTGAGCCCGGCAACGAGGCTGAGGAAGTCCGCCACCCGCCAGGCGATCGGCGCCGGCGCACTGGCGATCTCCCCTGACACCCTCCCCACTCCCACCACTCCGACCAGTCCCTCCGGATCGCGTTGCTCCCCGAGGAAGGCCGCACCGGCGACATCGGCCAGGCGCGCCGGCAGCGTCGCCAGGGCCGCCCCGGTGGCCTGCGTGATCCGCCACATCAGCACCGGAACGGCGCTGGGCGGCTGGCGGACCGGCGTGACCTCCGGGGTGATGCCGAGATACCCGCGGGTGCGCACGACCCCCGGCTGCTCGGGGTCGGGCCGAGCAACCGCCGCCAGTTCGATCGCCTGCTGACGGGGCTGCCCAGCGCGCAGCACGTCAATCACCACCCGTTGCCCGGGCTGTGCGCCAAGCCGGGCGGTGAGGTCCGCCCACGCGGACACCGGCTCACCGTTGACCGCGGTGATGACGTCACCGGCCTGCAGGCCCGCAACGGCCGCCGGCGATGCCGGCTCCCCCGCAACGCAGGTCGGCTGGGTGGCCGCGGCCGCCGGAACACAGGGGACGACGGTGGCAACCGTCGCCGTCGGTGTCGGCACCCCCATCGCGCACAGGGCGATCGTGAACAGCAGGGCCGCGAGCACCGCGTTCATGACCGGACCGCCGAGCATGACGATGAGCTTGCGGTGAACGGGCAGTGCGTAGAAGACCCGGCCGGTGTCAGTGGGCCCGATATCGGCGACGGCGGCGGCCCGGGCCTGGGCGACGATCGACCCCACGGGTCCGGCTGATGTCGCGGGGGCGGCGGGCACCGGCGGCAGCATGCCGATCAGGCGGACGTAGCCGCCGAGCGGGATCGCCTTCACCCCGTACTCGGTCTCCCCGCGCCTGATCGACCACAGGGTTGGCCCGAAGCCGATGAAGTACTCGCTCACCCGGACCCCGAAGCGCTTCGCCGGGATCAGGTGCCCGCACTCGTGCAGTGCGATCGAGGCCATGATCGCGATGAGGAAGGCGAGGATGCCGAGGGGGCCGGCAATCACCGACAGGTCCGCGCCGAGGTCGGCCACACCCACCCCCTCCGCGCTGCCGCTCCCGGGTCGCCGACTGGCAACCCCGCTGCTCCAGTATGCGCCCGATCAGCCGTGCGCCGCAGCCCCCAGTCGGCTGCGCGCGCGCGCCCGTGCCCACCGATCCCGCTCGATCAGGTCGTCGATGGTCGCCGGCACCGTGCCGGGATCGGCGAGGAAGTCCGCCAGCACCGCCGCCACCAGGTCCATGATGTCGGTGAACCCGCAGCCACCGGCGAGGAAGGTGGCAACCGCCACCTCATTGGCGGCATTGCACACCGCGGGCGCCGCCCCACCATGGGCCGCCGCCCGGCGGGCGATGTCCACCGCCGGGAAGAGCGTTCCGTCCAGCGGCAGGAACGTCCACTGGCCGGGCCGCGTCCAGTCCAGGCCGGCGATGACCGCCGGCACCCGATCGGGCCAGGCCAGGGCGACCGCGATCGGCAGGCGCATATCCGGCGGGCTGGCCTGGGCGATGGTTGAGCCGTCCCAGAACTCGACCATGGAGTGGACGATCGACTGCGGGTGGACCACCACCTCGATGCGGTCCAGCGGGACCCCGAAGAGCAGGTGAGCCTCGATCAGCTCAAGGCCCTTGTTGAAGAGGGTCGCCGAGTTGATCGTGACCAGCGGCCCCATGCTCCACGTCGGATGGTCAAGGGCCTGCTCCGGGGTGACCGCCCGCAGCCGTGCTCGGTTGAAGGTGCGAAACGGCCCACCGCTTGCGGTGAGGATCAGGCGGGCGACCTCATCCGACCTGCCTGCTCGGAGGCACTGGGCGAGGGCTGAGTGCTCACTGTCGACGGGAACGATCTGCCCGGGGGCGGCCAGGCCGGTGATCAACGGCCCACCGATGACCAGCGACTCCTTGTTCGCCAGCGCCAGGGTTGCCCCGGCGGTCAGCGTTGCCGCGGTTGCGGACAGGCCCGCTGCGCCGGCGAGACCGTTGAGGACGATGGGCGCGCCGCGGCGAGCCACCTCGGCCGCCGAGTTCTCCCCGATCTCGAGCGTCCGCGGGTGGGCAACCCCGAGGGCATCCAGCCGCGCCAGCATCCGGGTTGCCGCCGCCTGCGTGGTGACCCCGACAACGCTCGCCCCGGTTCGCGCCACCTGCTCGGCGAGCAGGTCCGGTGAGCTCGCACCAGCGGCGAGGGCAACCGCCCGCAGCCGACCACCACTGCGGGCGATCACGTCGAGGGCCTGCGTTCCAATCGAGCCGGTTGCGCCGAGGACGGCGATCTCGCGCGGGGGTGCAGCGGACGGGTCGGGCACGGCAGAAGTCTGGCGTACATCCCTCCCCATCGGCGAGATGGACACAGGTCCATGCCCACCTGACACAATCGTCGTGACTAGTCACCGGGCCAACACGAATCACTGGGCGAGGCATCAGCCCGGATTCAGTACCCCGCACAACGAGCAGCAGGAGGGTTGACGATGGTCAGCACCGTTCCCGGAGCCGGTGAACTGCAGCCTCCCGATTCGCTGCCCCAGCAGCGCCGATTGGTGACCGAGATCCCCGGCCCACGGTCCCGGATGCTCGGGGCGCGGCGCTCCGCGACGGTCGCCCGCGCCATCCCTGCGACGATCCCGGCGTTCATCGACCGCGCCGGCGGGGGTGTCGTCGTCGACGTCGATGGCAACAGCCTGATCGACATGGGCTCGGGCATCGCAGTGACCAACGTCGGCAATGCCAGCCCCGCCGTGGTGGCCGCGGTCACCGAACAGGTCGGACGGTTCACCCACACCGCCTTCGGCGTTGCGCCCTATGAGGGCTATGTGGCGGTCTGCGAGGCACTGGCGGCGATCACCCCGGGCAACCATGAGAAGCGCTCCCTGCTGCTGAACTCCGGTGCCGAGGCGGTGGAGAACGCCGTCAAGATCGCCCGGGTGCACACCGGACGGCCGGCGGTCGTCGTGGTGGAGCACGCATTCCATGGTCGAACGAACCTGGCGATGGCGATGACCGCCAAGGCCACCCCCTATAAGCGCGGCTTCGGACCGTTCGCCCCCGAGATCTACCGGGTACCCACGTCCTACCCCTTCCGGGACGGCCTGTCCGGATCGGCAGCCGCGGCCCGCGCAACGGCCCTGATCGACTCCCTCGTCGGCGCCGAGCTCACGGCCGCGATCGTCATCGAGCCGATTCAGGGCGAGGGTGGCTTCATCGTCCCCGCCCCCGGGTTCCTCGCCGGCCTGGCCGATTACGCCGCCCAGCACGGGATCGTCTTCATCGCCGACGAGATCCAGACCGGCTTCGCGCGAACCGGGGACTGGTTCGCCATCGAACATGAATCGGTCACACCCGATCTGGTGATCACCGCGAAGGGGATCGCCGGGGGCCTCCCACTGTCGGCGGTCACCGGCCGAGCCGAGATCGTCGACAGCGTGCCCCCGGGCGGGCTGGGGGGGACCTACTCAGGCAACCCACTGGCCTGCGCGGCAGCACTTGCGGTGATCGAGCAGATCGAGAAGGAGGACCTGCGCCAGCGGGCGATCGAGCTGGGCGGCATCATGTCCGAGCGGCTGCATGCACTGGCCGGGCAGTTCAGCGAGATCGGCGAGGTCCGCGGCCGCGGCGCGATGATGGCCATCGAGCTCAGTCACGAGGGCGCACCCGATGCCGCGTTCACCAGCCGGGTGGCCGCGCAGTGTCACGCTCGCGGGGTGCTGGTGCTCACCGCGGGCACGGACGGGAACGTCCTGCGCTTCCTCCCCCCGCTGGTGATGCCCGACCACCTGCTGCAGGAGGCCATGGACGTGCTCGGGGAGTCGCTGGCCGCGGCCCGGTAGGTGCCCCCCGTCCTCGCAGTGCTCGCCCTGTCCATTGCCGCAACCGGCGCCGGCGCCACCGGGCTGTACCTGACCAAGTCGCTCACCCTGCGGTTGCCGCCATGGCAGACAGTCGGGCCGCTGTTCCTGCTCAATGGGCTGTGGGCGGCGGTGCTGATCCCCTTCGGGCCGACCTGGCTGACCTTCACCCCGGGTGTCCTCCTCCTGCATGCCGCCTCCGCGGTGGTGCTGTGCGGGACCACCGCCTGCGTCTTCGCCCTCGTCGTGCGAGGTCGGCCCTCCGGGGCGGCTGTCGGGCAGGCACTGTCGCCTGCGGGTGCGCTGCTGGCCGCCCCGATCCTGCTCGGGGTCACCGTGTCCCCACTGGAACTTCTCGGCGCCGGCGTACTGATGGCCGGTGCCCTGATCCCCCTGCGGCGGTCCTTCGATCTGGGGTCAACCGCAGCGATCGGGCTGCTCGCAGGACTCGGCCTGGGCACCGGTGGGCTGACCGTGCTCAGTGCGATGCTCTTCGAGCGAGGTGCGGGCATTGCCGAGATCTACATCGTGCGGGTGGCCGTTGCCGCGGTTGTCTACCTCATCCTGTTCTGGCCCCGTGACCTGAGCCGACGGGACCTGCCATTCCTCGCCACCCGGTCCTTCTTCATCACCGCCAGCTTCCTGCTCACGATCGCCGCGGTGGGGCTCGGCAGCGTCATCCTCATCCAGTCGGTCCTGGCAACCCTGCCGCTGGTGGTGCTCATCGTGGAGTGGCTGCGGCAGGGCAGCCGCCCCCAGCCAGCAGTCCTCGTGGGCAGCCTGATCGCCACCGGTGGGCTGATCCTCCTGCTCCGCGCCCTGTGACCTGCCCCGTCGGCTACGGCTCCGCCGGCGCTGCCGCCCACGGCACCTGTTCCCGCATCCCCCAGACCGAGCGGTAGTCATCGCGCAGCAGGGTGAGGAAGGGCTCAGCAGGCAAGGCCTCCGGTCCGAGCACACCCGTGCCCTGCCACCGGCCGCCGGCAAGCAGCTCCAGGGCCACCACCGGGTTCACCGCTGTCTGCCACACCACCGCCTGCACCCCGAACTCCGACATCGACCACTCGTTGTCGACCACGTGGTAGAGGTAGGTCTCGCGCGGACGTCGGTCCTTACCCAGCCCGCTGACGAGTGCGCCGGCACAGGTCTTGCCGACCATCCGCTCACCGAGCTCAGCGGGATCCGGCAGGACCCGCGCAACCACATCGCGGGGGGCCACCCGGGCCGCACCCACCTGCACCGGTGAGGTCGCATCAAGGCCGACGCTGTGCAGCACCCGCAGCACGGTGATGAAGTCCTCGCCGAGGCCGTACTTGAAGTCAACGCGACCCGCATCGATCCAGCGGGGGATCAGCAGCACCTCCTCGTGTTCAACGTTGACGCACTCGATAGGACCGATACCTTCCGGGAAGTCGAAGGTGACCGGCTCGCTGAACGGCTCGGTCGTGTACCACCCCCGGCCCCGCTCGTAGATCACGGGCGGGTTCAGGCACTCCTCGATGGTGGTCCAGATGGAGAACGTGGGGGCGAAGTCGAAACCGTCGACCGAGAGATTCCCCCCATCGCGCACGCTGATCAGGTCGATGCGACTGAAGAGGTGGTCGGCGGCATAGCGCGCGAACACATCGGACAGCCCCGGTTCGACCCCGATCCCGACCAGCGCGAGCAGTCCGCGATCCTGCCACTGGGCGGCCATGGCGAACTGCTCATCGCCGAGCTTCACCCCCGGCTGCCGGAATGGATCCTCCGGATGCGGCGAGGACAGTGACATCGCCATGTCCAGGTAGGTCGCCCCCGCGGCCAGGCAGGCCCGGAACACCGGCATGACGAACCGGGGATCGACCGCATTGAGCACATGGGTGATGTGGTGCGCCTCGATGATCTGGATCAACCCAGCACTGTCACCGGCATCCAGCCGAACGGCGCTGAACCGGGGGTCCCCACACTGATCGGCGACGAGCCGGGCCCGGGAAACATCGTGATCGCCGATGACGGCCGCCTCGAAGAACTCCCGCCGCGCGAGGATCCGCGCCGCGGCTCTACCTACTCCGCCGGCTCCCACACAGAGGATTCGCACGCACTATCGCCTCCCCACATCCGTCGGAGCACTCCCTCGGTCGCCCCAACCGTCCCCACCACGGGCAGTCGAACCGGGCCATCTGGCCACCCTACCCGGCAGTCGCCATCTCACCGGTCCGGTACTGGACGGTTGAGCAGAACAGGGCGCTGTCAACCTCGGGAGACTGGGGGGTGATCGAGGTCCGGCAGTGCAGCCCGACCGCACCGCCCCCCTCGCTCACCGTGGTGTGCAGGAGCAGTGACTGCCCGTGGGACACGGTGAGGCACCGCCCATCCGGGTCCACGGTGACCGTCGCCGTCCCGCCGGTGGGCACCGTGGAGACCACCACCGTGATCGGGTCACCCACCGAGAGCCCGGCCGCCGGCCACTGCTCGATCCCCGGCACCGCGATCGTCAGCCCGCGGCCCGGCAGCAGCGCCACCCCCCCGGCAACCCACTGGTCGCGGTGGGCGGCCACCCACAGGCGAGCCCGCGCCTCGGCGGCGTGCGTCGACGGCGCCCCGGTCAGGGGCAGGTGGGCTTCACGGCGCAGCGGCAGTTCCTCGCCGAGAGCGGGCACCCACAGCGGCGAACCGGGCCTGCGCGACCGGGTCCGGGCCCGGTTGACGGCCCGGACCTCCTGAGCGAGGCGGTTCGCGACCGCATCCCAGGTGGGCGGTCGATACTCCCGACGGATGCGATGGGCGAGGGCTGACCGGTCCTGCTCATCCACGATGAGCGCGCGGATGGCCGCAGCCAGCGCACGGTGGGCCGGGTCATCCGGATCGGGCTGCTGGGCATCGGCCCGGCCGGCCGGGGGCACGAAGCGGGCGAGGTGCCCGCCGCTCTCGCGCAGTGGTGGGGTGTCCGCAGCGATCACCGGGCAGCCGAAGGTGAGCGACTCGGTGATCGGCAACCCCCAGCCATCGGGCATCGGCGCGAGGAACAGGCTGAACATCGCCCCCCGATAGAGGGCCACCAGCTCCTCATCGTCCACCGCGCCGAGGCGGTGGACCAACGGCGCAATGGCCGGCCGGGCGGTGAGGGCTGCCCGTACCGCACCGTCATCGGTCGGCGGGCCGACGAGGAGCAGCTCCGGGCACGCCGGGCCGAGCTCGGCGGCCAGTCCCTCCCAGAGGGCGACCACCTCATGCTGGCGCTTCCACGGGTGCAGGGCACTCACCATCAGCACATATGGCCGGGACCGATCACCCCGCGCCTGCTCGGCACCGGTGAAGCGGCTGGCCAGGCCGATCCCCCGGCCAACCTGCCAGCCGGCATCCGCCGCGCCCCGCTCCCTCACCCATCGCGCCCGGCTGGCCTCACTGTTGAACACCACCCGATCCACCGCGAGGTCGGTCACGGCGAGGTAGTCGGCGAAGGTCGCACGCATCTCCCCGGCGGCGGCGTCACTGTCCAGCAGCGGGGCAAGGTCGTGGACGAGGCTGAGCACCCGGGCTCCGCCGCGCTGCGCCTGCCCCAGCCCGAGGTGCAGACCCGGGACGCTCCACCAGGAGCCGAGCAGGCACAGCACATCGCCCTCCCCGAAGGTGACCGGCCGCTCGAGGTCGGCGGCCCGCAGGCCTTCGGCACCTGTGAGCAGATCCCGGGCGGCGGCCGGGGCGACGGTGCGGTAGCACAGATCGGCATCGCTCCACTGGACCGCCACCGCATGACCGCTGGCGAGCAGGCGCTGCCCAAGCTCCGCCACGACGATCGGCACCCCGGTCCGGTGCGCGTGGAAGGTGAGAAACCAGCTGAGGTCGCTCAGGTCCAGCAGGGTCCGCGGCCGGCGCCCAGCCCACCAGCGGCGCTCACCGCTCACCTGCCGTCAAGCAGCGGTCGCTCCGGCTGCCAGGTGAGGCCCCGTCGACGCCCGGCGATCCCGCTGAGGATCTCGAGGACGACCCGATTGGCGAGCATTGCGGTGATGTCGGCGTGGTCATATGGGGGGCTGAGCTCGACAACATCGGCACCGGCGAGGGGCAGTTCGAGGGCCACCCGCCGCACCGCATCGAGCAGCTGCCGGCTGCTCAGCCCGCCGGGCTCCGGGGTGCCGGTGCCCGGCGCCGAGCCCGGGTCCACCACGTCGACGTCGACGGAGAGGAAGACCGCATCGCAGTCATCGGTGGCCCGCTCGAAGGCCTCGTCGAGAACGGCCATCAGTCCGCGGGCGCCGATCTCACTCATCTCATAGGAACGCATCCCCTGTGCGCGCATCCACGCCAGATCCGATGGGCCGGGCCAGTACCCCCGCAGGCCGATCTGGATGAACCGGTCCCCCCGCACGGCACCGGATTCGATGAGTCGACGCATCGGCTGACCGTGGCCGATCAGCGAGCCGAACTCGGTCATCCCGGTGTCGGCGTGGGCATCGAAGTGCACCACCGACACCCGGCCCCAGCCCACCGCACGTGCAACCCCCGTCGCATCCGGCCACGTGATGGTGTGGTCCCCGCCGAGGACCAGCGGGATCACCCCCTGACGTGCGATCGTCGTCACCGCCTCCGCCAGGGCGGCCACCGATCCGGCGGCATCCCCGGAGAACATCAGCACATCCCCGGCATCGCGCACCCCGAGCTCGGTCAGGGCGGCCACCCGCAGTGCCAGATGTGGACGGTTGCCATCGTGGCCGAGGTAGTCCGCACCCCGCACCGCACCCGGCCCCAGCCGGGCACCGCTGCGGTACGAGGTGCCCCCGTCGAAGGGCGCCCCCAGGATCACCACCGCAGCCTCGGCATAGGTCGCAGGATCCGACCAGGTGCAGGCGGGGATGCCGAGGAATGTCAGATCCGGTCCGTATTGGCTGCCATAGCGCTCGGCACTCATCGTGGCCGGCTCATCTACTGCCGCACCCGCGGTCGGCGGCTCGACGCCAGGCCCATTGCCAGCAGTACCAGCAGCACCGACACCGCGAACACGATGGTGGCGATGACGTTGACCTGCGGCGGGATCCCGCGCAGGGCTGCCCCCCAGATGTAGATCGGGAAGGTCACCGTCGTTCCACTGTTGAAGTTGGTGATGATGAAGTCATCGAAGGACAGCGTGAATGACAGCAGGGCGGCCGCTGCGATCCCCGGCGCCGCCAGTGGCAGCGTGACGTACCGGAAGGTCTGCAGCCCGGTCGCGTAGAGGTCCATTGCCGCCTCCTCCAACCGGGTGTCCATACCCGCCAGCCGGGCATTGACGATGAGCACCACAAACGAGATGGTGAACATGACATGGGCGATCGTGATCGTCCAGAAGCCCAATGGCAGGAGCAGGTTGAGGAAGAAGGCCAGCAGTGACGCGCCGAGGATGACCTCGGGTGTTGCCAGCGGCAGGAAGACCACGAGGTTGGCGGGGGTGCGTCCGAGGAATCGGTACCGGATCAGGGCGAACGAGAGCATGGTGCCGAGGAGGGTGCCGACGATCGTCACGATCAGCCCGATGCGCAGGCTGGTGCCGAAGGCCGAGCAGATCGTCTGATCCCGGCAGATGTTGGTCCAGGCGTCCAGTGAGAATTCATTCCAGGTCGTGTTCTGCCGTCCGCGCGGCTTGTTGAATGACAGCACCGTGATCACCGCTACCGGCAGCAGTAGGTAGCCCACCGCCAGCAGGGCGTAGACGGTGAGGAGATTGCGTCCCAGCCAGCGGATCACACGAGCTCCCGGGTGCCGACGCGGCGGATGTAGAGGAGCACGAGGACGAGGATCGTCACCATGAACATGAAGGACAGGGCCGATGCCGTCGGATAGTCGCGGACGATGATGAACTGAGACTGGATCACGTTACCGATCATCTTGTCCTGAATGCTGCCGAGCAGTTGGGCGTTGATGTAGTCGCCGGCGGCGGGGATGAACGTCAACAGCACACCCGAGAGCACCCCGGGCGCCGCCAGCGGCAGGATCACCGTTCGCAATCGCGCCGCAGCAGTGGCGTACAGGTCGGCCGCGGCCTCGACGACCGCCTTGTCGATCCGATCGAGGGAGGCGTAGATCGGCAGGACGAGGAAGGGCAGGAAGTTGTAGGTCAGGCCGGCGATGACCGCAATAGGGGTATTGAGTACCCGGTCGTCGGGCAGCAGAGCGAGGGCGTTGAGGGTCTCGACGATGAACCCTTCACTGGAGAGCAGCGTCTTCCACGCATTCGTGCGCAGCAGGAACGAGGAGAAGAGCGGCAGCACCACCAGCACCAGCATCAGCATCCGCCACCGCCCGGCTCGGAAGGCGATGAAGTACGCCAGCGGGAACGCGATCAGCAGCCCGATCAACGAGGCGAGGCCGGCGAATGCAAAGCTCTTGAGGAACTGCGGCCAGTAGGCCAGCAGCGCCGCGGAGTAGTTGGTGAACTCCAGTGCCGGCGCGAAGCCGTCCTCCGTGCTCGGGCCCAGTGGCCGCTGCAGTGAGGTTGCCAGCAGGCTCGCCAGTGGGATGAGGAAGAAGAAGCCCAGCCATGCCATGCCGGGCAGCAGCAGCAGGTAGGGCGTACTCCGGCGGCGCATCGTGTCAGCGGGCGCCGGGCGCTGACCCCGACAGCGGCGCAGCCACCGGGTCCGCCGGGGGCACCGGGGTCTGGTCCAGCAGGCCGGCCCGCAGGTCCTCGTCGGCGTCCAGGATGAAGGTATGGCGTGGTTCCCACCCGAGCGCCACCGGCTCCCCCGGGCGGCCCACCTCTCGTGGGTCGAGGTTCTGCTCGAAGGCGGCCAGCCGGGCGCCACTGGGCAGGGCGATCACGTACTGGGTGCTCACCCCGACGAAGGCCACCTCTGCGATCGTGCCCTGCAGGCGGTTGGCGGGCAGGTCGTGCTCCGCACTCGGGTCGACAACCCGGACCTTCTCCGGTCGCACCCCGACGACCACCCGGCCACTGCGGCCCGCCAGGGCGCTGACCGGCACCGTGACCGTCGCATCGGCGATCGTGATGGCCACGCCCGTCGCCTCCGCACCGGCACCTGCCGTCACCCCGGGGTAGAGGTTTGCCTGCCCGAGGAAGTTCGCGACGAACGCCGTCTGTGGCCCTTCGTAGACGTCGATTGGCGATCCCAGCTGCTCGATCCGGCCGCCGTTCATGACCGCAACGGTGTCGGCCATGGTCAGGGCCTCCTCCTGGTCATGGGTGACATGGATGAACGTGATGCCCACCTCGGTCTGGATCCGCTTGAGCTCAAGCTGCATCTGCCGGCGCAGTTTCAGGTCGAGGGCGCCCAGCGGCTCATCGAGCAGCAGCACATCCGGACGGTTGATGAGGGCGCGGGCAAGCGCCACCCGCTGCTGCTGCCCGCCCGACAGCTGAGCGGGTCGCCGCCGGGCAAAACCCCCAAGCTCGACCAACTCGAGCATCTCGCGCACGGGGGCATCGACCGCGCGGATGCCCCGGCGGCGCAGGCCGAAGGCGACATTGTCGTGGATGTCCAGGTGCGGAAACAGCGCATACGACTGGAAGACCGTGTTGACATTGCGACGGTAGGGGGGCCGGCGGGTGATGTCCCGCTCGCCGAGCAGGATCCGGCCGCTGCTGGGCAGTTCCAGCCCCGCGACCATCCGCAGGGTCGTCGTCTTGCCGCACCCGGAGGGTCCGAGGAGGGCGAAGAATGAGCCCGCCGGGACGTCCAGTGAGAGATCGGCAACCGCAGTGGCCTCCCCGAACCGCTTGGTCACGCCGACGAGGTGGAGGTCCTCAACTGCCGTCGTCATCGCGCTGGCCTCAGTTGCCGAGCAGGGCCTGCCACGCCTCGCCGTACTCGGTCTCCTTCTCCGGGGTGAGCGGCATGAAGATGAACGTCTTGGCGAGGTCCTCATCCCGCGGGAAGATGAGGGGGTTGTCCGCGAGGGCCGGATCGATGGCGGCGGCCTCCTGCTCGGCACCGGCAACCGGGGAGATGTACTGGACGTACGCGGCCACCTGGGCGGCCACGGCCGGGTCGTAGTAGTAGTTGATCAGCTGCTCGGCATTGGCCTGATGGGCGGCATTGACCGGGATGAGGAGATTGTCGGTCCAGAGGTTGCCGCGGGTCTCGGGCAGTGCGAAGCCGAACTCCTCACCCATCTGCGCCAGGTCCCCGGACCACCCGATGACCGCGGTGATGTCACCGTTCTCCAAGCCCGTCACGTAGTCATTGCCCTGGAAGGCGATGATCTGGCCGTTGTTGACCTGCTCCTGCAGGTAGTCGAGCGCCGCGTAGAAGTCGTCGTCGGTGAAGTTGGTCGGGTCCGCCCCCTGCCAGGCCATGATCACCCCGGCGGTATCGCGCATCTCCGACAGCAGGACGATCCGACCCTTCAGCCGCGGGTCGAACAACTGGTCGACACTGGTCATGGTGTCGGTGCCCAGTGCCTCGTTCAGGGCGGACTTCGACCATCCCAGACCCCCGTACCCGCTCTGCCACGGCAGGGTGTAGGAACGGTCGGCGTCGAATCCGGGTGTGGCCAGGCTCGCAATGAGGTTGCTGGCGTTGGGGATGTTCGCCTTGTCCAGCGGACTTGCGAAGCCGTTGCGGATCCAGATCCCGGCCATCCAGTCGGTGGGCACAACGATGTCCCGGTCAATGGACTGGCCGCTCTCCAGCAGCGGCCGGACCTTCGCGTAGAACTCGGCGTTGTCGTTGTAGTCCTCAAGGTAGTCAACATCGATCCCGGTGGACTGGGTGAATGCGGCCAGCGTTGCACTGGTCCCCGCATCGTCGACATCGATATAGAGCGGCCAGTTCGACCACACGACCCGGGCTGCCCCGGTGTCGGCAGCCTCACCAGTGGTGGTGGTTGCGGTGCTGCCACCCCGACCGGCTCCGCAGGCCGCCAGCGTGACCGTCGCGGCACCGGCACCTGCCGCGAGCAGGAAGGATCGACGTGACAGGAGGGGCCGCAGCTCCGGCGGCAGACTGGCCCGCGGGGGGCGGCGGGATGTGCTCATGGCAACTGGCCTCCTTCAGGATCCATTTGACAGCGGTGTGGCAGCAGGCTACTCATGCCGAGTGATCACTCGGCAATGCTGATCCTCCTGCCGAGTCATCACTCGGCAATGCTGATCATGACGTGCTTGAGACGGGTGTAGTCCTCCAGCCCGTAGAGGCTGAGGTCCTTTCCGTAGCCGGATCGCTTGAAGCCCCCATGCGGCATCTCGGCGACGATCGGGATGTGCGTGTTGATCCATACCGCACCGAAGTCGAGCGCCCGTGCCACGCGCATCGCACGTCCGACATCGGTGGTCCAGACGCTGGCGGCGAGCCCGTAGTCGACGCCGTTGGCCCAGGTGATCGCCTGCGCCTCATCAGTGAAGGGCTGCACAGTGATGACCGGACCGAAGATCTCCTGCTGGCTGAGCTCATCCTCCTGCCGCACCCCCGCGATGACCGTGGGCTCGATGTAGAACCCGGCCGCCCCCTGCTGGCGGCCGCCGGCGACGACCTCGGCATGAGCCGGCCGGCGCTCCAGGAAGCCGAGCACCCGGGCCAGCTGTGCGGCGTTGTTCACCGGCGGCACCAGCGCATCGGGGTGGCTGCGCCCGACGCCCACGGTGGTCTGCGTCTGGCGGGCCTGCTCGGCAAGGGCAGCGACGAAGTCGTCGTAGATGCGGGGGGCCGCAAGCACCCTGGTGGCGGCGGTGCAGTCCTGCCCGGCATTGAAGTACCCCGCGATCGCCAGCCATTCGGCCGCCTTCGCGCAGTCGGCGTCATCAAAGACGATGACCGGCGCCTTGCCGCCGAGTTCAAGGTGCACGCGCTTCAGCCCGGCCGCCGCAGCCATCGCCACCTCCCGGCCCGCCCGCACCGAACCGGTGACCGCAACCATGTCCGGCCGCGGATGCTCAACGAGCGCCCGGCCGGTATCGCGGTCACCGCAGACGACATTGAAGACCCCCGGGGGGAGGATCCCGGCCTCATTGACCCATTGCGCTATCCGGGCGGTCGTGACCGGCGTGGTGTCACTGGGCTTGAGGACGATGGTGTTGCCCGCGGCGATCGCCGGGGCGAACTTCCACACCGCCATCATCATGGGGTAGTTCCAGGGAGTCACCTGACCGATCACCCCCACCGGCTCCCGTCGGATCATCGACGTCATATCGGTCATGTACTCGCCGGCGCTCTTGCCCTCAAGCACCCGCGCCGCACCGGCGAAGAACCGGATCTGGTCGAGCATGGGCCCGATCTCCTCGGCTGCCGTGACCGCGGTGGGCTTGCCGGTGTTGAGTCCCTCCAGCTCGATCAGGTCATCCCGGTGCGCCTCGAGCAGGTCGGCGATCGCCAGCAGGGCACGCTGCCGCTCGGCGGGTGTGGTCCGCCCCCAACTGCCGAAGGCCTCACTGGCAGCGCGGTAGGCCGCATCGACGTCGGCTGAGCCCGAGCACGGCGACCGGCCAAAGGCCTCGCCCGTGGAGGGGTCGACCAGGCTCAGGGTCGCCCCGTCCGCTGCCGGCAGTAGCTCCCCGTTGATGACGTTGTTGACCTCAACCCAGGAATCGCTCACGCTGCCTCCCGCTGTGCACGCCGACGCCGGGTCAACCCCGGGTGCCCTGACTCTAGGCCGGCCCGGCCCCGAATGCACCCCCGGGCCGCCATCGGCCACGCGCTGCTACCGTCGGGAGCAATCGCCGTGTGACCTGCGGTGCGATCCGGTGACGGGCCGGGTCCGCCCCCGGTCACCCATCCTGACACTCGACTGGAATCGCGTGGTTCCATGCTGGGAGGCCTCATGGCCATCACACCTGCTTCTGACCATCGTCGGACTGGTCCTCAGGCCGGGATGACCGCCGATACCTCGCTGAGCACCGCACTTGATCGTGCTGAGCAGGATCACGCCGCCCTCGAGGCGGCCCTGCGGGGTCACCTGTGGCTGCACTTCACCCGGCATGCCGCCATCGACAAGGGCGCCCCCGTCCCCATCATCACCCGCGGGGAGGGGTGCCATGTCTTCGACGACCGCGGTCGTCGCTACATCGATGGCTTGGCCGGGCTGTTCACCGTCCAGCTGGGACATGGCCGGTCGGAACTGGCCGAGGCCGCCGCCCGGCAGATGCGCACCCTGCCGTTCTTCCCGCTGTGGGGATACGCCACGGAGCCGACGATCCGGCTCGCCGAGCGGCTGGCGGCGGCCGCCCCGGGTGACCTCAACCGGGTGTTCTTCACCACCGGCGGCGGGGAGGCCGTGGAGTCGGCGTGGAAGCTGCTCAAGCAGTACTTCCGCCTCACCGGCAGGCCCGGCAAGCACAAGATCATCAGCCGCGCCATCGCCTACCACGGCACCAGCCAGGGGGCACTGTCGATCACGGGCATTCCCTTTGCGAAGGTGCCCTTCGAACCCCTGGTACCGGGAACGGTGCGGGTTCCGAACACGAACCTCTACCGGGCTGATGAGTCCTTCGCCGGGGATGCGAAGGCATTCGGACGCTGGGCGGCCGATCGGATCGCCGAGGCGATCGAGTTCGAGGGGGCCGACAGCGTCGCGGCCGTCGCCCTGGAGCCGGTGCAGAATTCCGGCGGCTGCTTCCCACCGCCACCGGGCTACCTCGAGCGGGTGCGTGAGATCTGCGATGCCTATGAGGTGATGCTCATTGCCGACGAGACCATCACCGGCTTCGGCCGCATCGGCGACACGTTCGCGATGAATCGCTTCGGCGTCCAACCCGACATCATCACCTGCGCCAAGGGAATGACCTCCGGTTACGCCCCGATCGGGGCGATGATCGCCGCTGACCGGCTGTTCGAGCCCTACCGGCACGGCACGACCATGTTCCCCCATGGCTCCACCTTCGGCGGTCACCCCGTCTCGGCGGCGGTCGCATTGTGCGCCTTGGACATCATGGAGCGTGAGGGGATCAATGAGCACGTGCGCGCGAACGAGGCACTCTTCCGGCGCACCCTCGAGGACCTCTCCGACCTGCCGATCGTCGGGGACGTCCGCGGTGAAGGGTTCTTCTACGGCATCGAGCTGACCAAGGACAAGCACACCCGCGCGGTCTTCACCGCTGAGGAGAGTGAGCGGCTGCTGCGTGGCTTCCTCTCGACGGCCCTATTCGATGCCGGGCTCTACTGCCGTACCGATGACCGGGGGGATCCGGTGATCCAGCTGGCACCGCCGCTGATTGCGGACGCATCGCTGTTCGATGAGATCGCGCAGATCCTTCGGTCGGTCCTGACCGAGGCCTGGCGTCGGCTGTGAGCGACGCGCGAACCAGGGTTCGGCGACTGCCCGAGCGCCAGGTCACCGATCGGGCCACCCTGAACGACCTGCTGGACGCAACGGTGTACTGCCATGTGGGCGTGGCCCTCGATGACGGCGTCCACGTCCTGCCGATGGCCCACGCCCGCGATGGCGACACCCTCCTCGTCCACGGCTCGACCGGCTCGCGCCTGATGCGCGCCCTCGCCGAGGGGGCGGGTGCCTGCGTCACCGTCACCGAGGTCACCGGCATCGTGGTGGCGCGCAGTGCCTTCGACTCCTCCATGCACTACCGCAGTGCGGTGATCTACGGCACCTTCCACCCAATCGTCGAGCAGGGCTCCGCGGAGCTCGGGCAGGGCTCACCTGGGGCGGTCGCGGCCCTGGACCGACTCACCGAGACGCTCATCCCCGGCCGCAGCGCGGAGATCCGGCCCCCGACCGCGCGGGAGCTGGCGGCCACGATGATCCTCGCGATGCCGCTGACCGAGTGGGCTCTGAAGGTGGGCGCCAAGCACCCCGACGACCCGGCCGAGGAGCGCGGCCAGCAGGTGTGGGCCGGCTGGGTTCCCCTGACCTCGCGGGCGGGGACGCCGGTACCCGCCGATGAGGAGTCCGCGGGGCTGCCGGTGCCGGCGAGCGTGCAGGCCCTCGTCGAGCGCGTCAACGCCCGTCCATGATCGGACCCGCCAGGCCGGTGCCATCGGTGTCGGACAACGCCGTCGCTCGCTGCCTGTGGTGGCAGTCGCTGTCCGCGCCGAGGCGGCCCACGCTGGCGGGGTCCGTGGACGTTGATGTCGCCATCGTCGGGGGCGGCTTCACCGGACTGTGGACGGCCTTCCATCTCGCCGCGGCCGACCCCGCACTGCGCATCCTCGTCATCGAGGCCGCACATGTCGGCTTCGGCGCCAGCGGGCGCAATGGCGGCTGGTGCTCGGCCTACTTCCCCACCTCCCTGGACCGTCTGGCCGCTCTCGGCGGGGGCCGCGATGCGGCGCTGCGGATGCAGCGCGCCCTCGATGCCACCGTGACCGCCGTCGGGGCCGATCTCGCCGCCGCCGGCATCGACTGCGGCTGGCAGCAGGGGGGGACGATCAGCCTTGCCTGCAACGAGCCGCAGGTGACGCGCGCCCAGCAGGCGGTGGCCGACGCTCGCACCTGGGGCCTGGGGGCCGACCACCTGCGGTGGCTGCCCCGGGCGGAGGCACGCGAGATCGTCGACGCGCACGGCCTGCTCGGCGCAACCTACGGGCGAGCGTGCGCCGTGCTGAACCCGGCGCAGGCTGTCCTCGGGCTGGCCGCCGCTGTCGAGCGGAGCGGGGTGCGCATCGTCGAGCGGACACCCGTGACCGCCGTCACCGGCCACCTCGCTCACACCCCCGCTGGCCGTGTCCGGGCGGAGGTGATCGTCGATGCCACGGAGGCCTACCGCAGTCGCCGCGCAGAGTCCGCACGCGAGGTGATCCCGGTCTACTCCCTGATGATCGCCACCGAACCGCTGCCGCCGGCGACCTGGGAGCGGATCGGGTTGCATGAACGCACCACGGTGGGGACGTGGGGATCGGTGATCCTGTACGCCCAGCGCACTGCCGATGACCGCATCGCGATCGGCGGCCGCGGCGCCCCGTACCACCTGAACTCGGCGATCTCCCCGCTGTTCGATCACCACCGGCCCACCCACCGGGGGCTGCACCGGACGCTCGCCGACCTGCTGCCGGCGGCCGGCACCGCGCGCGTGGTGGCCGAGTGGGGCGGCCCCCTCGGTGTGCCCCGCGACTGGTGTCCCAGTGTCGGACTGGACCAGCGGACCGGGCTGGCCTGGGCGGGCGGCTATGTCGGCGACGGCGTCGCCGCCTCACACCTGGCCGCCCGCACGCTCACCGCGCTGATCGCCCCCCGCGCGAGCGTCGACACCGACCTGCTCACCCTGCCCTGGGTGGGCCACCGCAGCCCGCGGTGGGAGCCGGAACCCTGGCGCTGGCTGGGCGTCAACACCGCCCTGCAGGCCGCCCAGTGGGCCGACCGTCAGGAGACACGCACGGGACGCCCCAGTGCGCTGACCGCCGTGATCGACCGCCTCACCGGCTGACCGCGACCCCCGCGACGCTCAGCGATTCCCTCGTACGACGCGGCACCACCTCGTACGACGCGGCACCACCTCGTACGACGCGTCACCACCTAGTACGACGCGTCACCACCGCCGCCCGCGCCGGCACCCGGGCCGGCACCGGCGTCGGCACCCGCGCCGGCACCGGCGTCCTTGTAGGTGAAGGCAACCTTCCCGGTGACGGGGTGGCCATCGGCGCTGACGATGCGGTAGTTGATCGTCACCGGTCCGGTGGCGATCTGGGCTGGCAATGTCAGGGTGACCTTCGCCCCGCGATACTTCGCCGTCAGCGGTCGCGGTGCCTGCTTGGTCCGGTCGATGAGGGTGAAGGCGCTTCCCTTGGCGATGATCGGCTCATTGAAGGTGAGCGTCGCCTGACTCGGGCGCGAGGTCACGGTGGCACCGTTCGCCGGATTACTGGCGGTCAGGCTCGAATGGGCCGCAGCCCCGGCGGGGGCGATCACCGCCGCGCAGATGGTCGCGGCGATGATGAGGAGGCGACGTCCACTTGACGCGGACCGGATGCGCTGCTGTGCGAATCTCATAGCCGCGATGCTGTCACAGGTTCGGCCTGGGCGCGCGGTGCGTAGCATGACCCCCATGGCGGGGGTGACTGACCCGGATCTGCTCGGTGACCTCTCCGGCCTGCTCACCGATGAGCAGCGTCAGTTCGCCGCCCTTGTCCGCTCCTATCTCGATGATCAGATTCGCCCCCACCTGTCGGACTGGTTCGAGGCCGGTCACCTGCCGGTGCGCGAGATCGCGCGCGGGCTCGGCAGCCTCGGCGTGCTCGGGATGCAGCTGTCGGACTACGGCTGCGTGGGCGCTGACCCGATCAGCTACGGGGTGGTGTGCACCGAGCTTGAGGCTGCCGACTCAGGCCTGCGCAGCCTCGTGTCGGTCACCGGCTCCCTGGCGATGTTCGCCCTGCGCACCTACGGCAGCCAACAGCAGCGCACCGAGTGGTTGCCCGCGCTGGCGCGGGGAGAGGCGGTCGGCTGCTTCGGCCTGACCGAGCCGGATGCCGGCTCCGACCCGGCGGCCATGCGCACGACCGCCCACCGCACCCCCGGCGGCGACTGGCTGCTCAACGGTCGCAAGATGTGGATCACCAACGGCTCCGTCGCCGATATCGCGATCGTCTGGGCCCGCACGGAGACCGGGATCGCCGGCTTCCTCGTCCCCACCGGAACCCCCGGCTTCACCGCTGTCGACATCCCCCGCAAGATGTCGTTGCGCGCCTCGATCACAAGTGAGCTCATCCTCGATGGCGTCCGTCTTCCGGCCGACGCTGTCCTGCCCGATGTGCGGGGCCTCGGCTCGGCGCTCACCTGTTTGAATGAGGCGCGATTCGGAATCATCTTTGGGGTAATGGGCGCGGCCCGGGACTGCCTCACCACCGCATTGGAGTACGCCCACACCCGGCAGGCCTTCGGGCGCCCGATCGGGTCCTTCCAGCTGCAGCAGCGCGCCCTGGTCGAGATGGCGGCCGCGTACACCTCGGGGGTCCTGCTCGCCCACCGGCTGGGCAGCCTCAAGGCCAGGCAGGGGCTGCGGCCGGAGCAGGTGAGCCTGGGCAAGTTCGCCAACGTCAGCGCAGCCCTGGGCATTGCCCGGCAGGCCCGCGCGATCCTCGGCGGCAGCGGCATCACCCTGGACTACCCGATCGTGCGCCACCTGCTGAACCTCGAGTCAGTGCTCACCTACGAGGGCACCCACGACATTCACACCCTCATCGTCGGCGCGGCGCTGACCGGCGAGCGCGCGTTCACCTGACCCCCGCGGAGCCCGCTGGCCTGCCAGTTGCCCGCAGGCGCCGTCGATCCCCGCGCCCCGGGTGTCCCGGACGGTCACCGGGATGCCCCTGGTGCGCAGCACCTCGCAGAACCGCTGCTGGACCCGCACCGGCGAGGCCCGCCAGACCGACCCGGCGGTGGTGTTGAGCGGGATGAGGTTGACATGCGCACTGCGCCCGGCAAGCAGCCCTGCCAGGTGCTCGGCCCGTTCCGCCTGGTCATTCACCCCGCCGATGAGCGCGTACTCGATGGACACCCGACGTCCGGTCCGCGCGGCGTACTGCCATGCGGCAGCAAGGACTTCGCCGACCGGATAGCGACGATTGAGCGGGACCAGCGTGCTGCGCAGCTCGTCGTCCGGAGCGTGCAGGGAAACCGCGAGGGTGACCGGCAGGCCCAGATCGGCCAGGGCGATCATCCGCGGCACCACCCCCACCGTCGAGACGGTCACCTTTCGCGCACTCAGGCCCAGTCCGTGGGGTACCGGGTCGATGAGCAGCCGGAGGGCGGGGAACACCGCAGCGGCGTTGGCGAGCGGTTCACCCATGCCCATCAGGACGACATTGCTCAGCCGGCGCGGTCGCCCGCCCACCGCCCCGTCCCGGGCCGTGATCGCGGCCGCGCGCACCTGCGCGACGATCTCCGCCGTGCTGAGGTTGCGCTGCAGCCCACCCTGCCCCGTGGCGCAGAAGGGGCAGTCCATGGCGCAGCCGGCCTGGGTCGAGATGCACACGGTGACACGGTCGGGATAGGCCATCAGGACGCTCTCCACCATCACGCCGTCATGGAGGCGCCAGAGCGTCTTGCGTGTCATCCCCTCATCGGTGGTGACCTCCCGCACCTCGCTGAGCAGTTCCGGCAACAGCGCCTCGGCCAGCACGGCCCGTTGATCGGCGGGGATGTCGGTCCACTGGCCGGGGTCGTCGTGCAGCGCGAACCAGTGCCGGGTGAGCTGGGCAGCTCGGAACTCGGGCAGACCCGCGCCGAGGACCCGCTCCCGCCGCTGCTGCGGGGTGAGCTCGATGAGGTGCGGCGGCGGCTTGGCCATCTAGCCCAGTGGTAGCAGCCCAACCCAGTCCCCGGCACGCAGATCGGCTCCCAGCCGTTCGGTGGCGAGGTCGAGCAGGACGACGATCAGGTAGGCCGCCGCGGCATTGGGCAGCAGCGAGTCGAGTCGGTCGAGAATCCCACCATGGCCCGGCAGTGAGTTGCCGGAGTCCTTCACCCCGGCATCGCGCTTGATCGCACTCTCCAGCACATCGCCAGTGGTTGCCACGGCCGTCAGCAGCACCCCCACGATGCCGCCCAACCACCACGGCAGCCCGAGCAGCGCAGGGAACAACCAGCACCCGACGGCCACCTGAGCGATGAGTGAGCCGACCAGTCCCTCCCACGACTTCGATGGCGACAGCGCGGGGGCGACCTTATGTCGCCCGAAGAGGGCGCCCACGGCGTAACCGCCGACATCGTTGGCAACGGTCAGGGCGATGAACACGAACACCCACTGCTGACCATCTGCATGGCGCAGCAGCAGCATGACGAAGCCGGGCAGCACACCGAGGTAGGCAAGGGTGAACGAGAGCAGGCCGATATCGGCGAGGTAGCCATCGGGCCCACCACGCAGCCGCAGGACGGCACCGATGAGGAAGGCCGCTGCGAAGGCGAGCATCATGCCGGTGGCGCCGGCCAGGGCGGCGGCGAGGAGCACCGCGATGATCCCCACCACCGCACTCATCACCCCGCGCCGAATCCGGGCTTCGGTCGCACCGGCGGCACGGTAGAGCTCGACCGCACCCCAGGCCATCGCGGTGATCACGACGACGATGAACAGCGGCTCCGCGAGGAAAAGGGTGCCCACGACCAGCCCGCCCAGGAGCAGTCCGATGCCGATGGCGGCCGGGAGGTTGCGACCGGAGCGTGGGGACGGGGCATCGGCGGGAGCCCCCATCGCGGGTGACGGGGTCATGGGGTGGCAGGCATGGACATGGGTGAACGGCGAGGGCTCGGGGTGGTCACACCTCGAGCAACTCGGCCTCCTTGTGCCGCAGCGACTCGTCGATGGCGGTGATCCGTTCGGCGGTCAGCTCATCGAGGGCCTTCTCCGCCCGGCGCACATCGTCCTCCCCGACCTCCGGCTCCTTGTCGAGCCGGTCCTTGGCCTGCCGACGGATATTGCGCACCGACACCCGCGCCTCCTCGGACTTGGCCCGCACGACCTTGACGTACTCCCGGCGCCGCTCCTCGGTCAACTGCGGTAGCGCCACGCGGATCACTGTCCCGTCGCTGGTGGGGTTCACGCCGAGGTCACTGTCGCGGATCGCCCGTTCGATCGCGCCCAGGCTGGACCGGTCGTAGGGGGTGATGACGATCAGCCGCGCCTCGGGCACCTGGAAGCCCGCCAGCTGGGCGATCGGGGTGGGGGTGCCGTAGTAGTCGACGGTGATGCGGTTGAACATCGCCGCATTGGCCCGTCCGGTGCGGACGGTGGCGAGGTCCTCCCGGGCGACCGCAAGGGCCTTGTCCATGCGGTCCCCGGCCTCACTGAGGATGTCGTCGATCATCGGGTACTTCCTTCCGGGTCGCGGCGCGCGGCCGCGCCGATGAGGGTGCCGACCGGTTGTCCCGACGCGGCCGCGGCGATATTGCCCTGGGCGGCGAGGTCGAACACGATGATCGGCATCCGGTTGTCGCGGCAGAGGCTGATCGCGGTGGCATCGGCGACCTTGAGATCCCGGTTGAGGACCTCGTCATAGGACACCTCGGTGTACCGGCGGGCGTCGGGATTGCGACGGGGATCGTCGTCGTAGACACCGTCGATGGTCTTGGCCATGAGGATCACATGGGCCCCGACCTCGAGTGCGCGCTGGGCAGCGGTGGTGTCGGTTGAGAAGAACGGCGCCCCCAGGCCGGCACCGAAGATCACCACCCGGCCCTTCTCAAGGTGCCGGACCGCCCGCCGCGGTGCATAGGGCTCGGCCACCTGACCCATGGCGATGGCCGTCTGCACCCGTGTCTCGACCCCCAGTCGCTCCAGGAAGTCCTGCAGCGCCAGGCAGTTCATGACCGTGCCCAGCATGCCCATGTAATCGGCACGGGAGCGCTCCATCCCGCGCTCGGACAGCTGCGCACCGCGGAAGTAGTTGCCACCCCCGATGACCACCGCGATCTCCGTGCCACTGCGCGCAACCTGCGCGATCTGGGCGGCGATACTCGCCACCACATCGGGATCAACGCCCAGTCGCCCAGGACCGGCGAACGCCTCGCCGGAGAGCTTCAGCAGCACCCTCGGCCAGCCTCCGCTTGCACGTCGCGCGGGCCGCTGGTCAGGCACATCTCGGTCGGTGACCGCAGCGCCGGCCGGCTGCCCGCTCCCGGTCACCATGCTCGTTCTGCCGTCCGCCCGGGCCTCAGGAGGAGCCGACCTTGAAGCGCACCATCTGCGTCACCGTCGCCCCCCGATCCGCGAGCAGTGACCCGATCGTGACGGAGGGATCGCGCACCCACGCCTGGTCGACGAGCACGGTGTCCCGGTAGTAGGCGGTGAGCCGGCCCTCGACGATGCGACCGATGGCCTGCTCGGGCTTGCCCTCCTCGCGCGCCTTGTCCTCGGCGATTCGACGCTCGGCCGCGACCTCCGCCGCCGGCACCTCCTCGCGCACGATGTAGCGGGGCGCCATGGCCGCGACCTGCTGGGCAACATCCCGACCCAGATCGGCCGCATCGACATCGAGGGCGAGCAGCACCCCAAGGGAGGGCGGCAGCCCCGGATCGGACTTGTGGACGTAGGAACTGAGGTGGCCCGTTGCCATGTGCGCAACGCGCCGCACCTCCACCTTCTCCCCCATCGCGGCATTCGCATCGTCCAGCAGCTGCTGCACGGTGCGGCCCTCGCCATCGGTGAGCGTGAGGACTGTCGCGACCTCACCTGCGGACTGCGCATGGGCAAGTTCGGCCACCATGGCGGCGAGCTCCTGGAATGCCGGTGTCTTGGCGACGAAGTCGGTCTCGCAGGCAAGTTCGAGCAGGGTGCCGCGACCGTCACCGGGTGTCACCGCGATGACCAGCCCCTTGCCGGCGGTCCTCCCCTCGCGCTTGCCAACGCCCTTGGCGCCCTTCACGCGCAGGATCTCAATGGCCCGCTCAACATCCCCCTCCGCCTCGGCAAGGGCGTTGCGGCAGTCGAGCATTCCGGCACCGGTCGTGTCCCGCAGCCGCTTGACGTCGGCGGCACTGACAGTCATCGTGACTCCCCTTCCACGGCAGCGATATCGACGAGCACCTCAACCTCGGCGGTGGCCGGGGCGTCGGCCTCACCCCCGGCCAGTTCACCCTCAGCGCTGACCGGGACGCCGGCCCCGGCCTCAGCCCCGCCGGCCCCGGCCTCAGCCTCGCCGGCCCCGGCTGCACCCGCGAACAGTTCAGCCTCCCACTGCGGCAGCGGCTCGGCCACCACGCCCACCGCGCCACCGGCTCGTGACTTGAGACCCTCGACGATCGCATCCGAGATGACATGGGTGAGCAGGCCGATGGCACGGATGGCGTCATCGTTTCCGGGGATCGGGTAGTCGATCTCATCGGGGTCGCAGTTACTGTCCAGGATCGCGATCACCGGGATCCCAAGCTTGCGGGCCTCCGCGACAGCGATGGCCTCCTTGTTCGTGTCAACCACCCAGATCGCCGAGGGTACGCGGGACATGTTGCGGATCCCCCCGAGAATTCGGTCGAGCTTCTCCTTCTCGCGACGCAGGACGAGCAGCTCCTTCTTCGTCATCGACGCCCCCGCGACGTCGTCGAAGTCGATCTGCTCCAGTTCCTTCAGCCGCTGCAGCCGCTTATGAACGGTGGGGAAGTTCGTGAGCATCCCCCCCAACCACCGCTCGGTGACATACGGCATCCCCACGCGCATCGCCTCCGAGGCGAGCGGCTCCTGGGCCTGCCGCTTGGTGCCGACGAACAGGATCGTCCCGCCCTGGCCGACCGTCTGGCGGACGTACTGATAGGCGCGGTCGATGAGGTCGAGGGTCTGCTGCAGATCGATGACGTAGATGCCGTTGCGCTCGGTCAGGATGAAGCGCTTCATCTTGGGATTCCAGCGACGGGTCTGGTGTCCGAAGTGGACACCGCTCTCAAGCAGTTGACGCATGGTGACGACGGCCACGGTGCTCCTCCTTGTCGGCAGCGAGCCACCGACCTCGGTTGCTGCGCCCGGGCGGACGCCCGAGCACCCTGACGGCCGCCGCGCACCACCGCCAGCATTGGCGGACCGAGTGAGCACGCCTTCCCCATTGGGGTCGGAGTGCGGCCGTGCGATGTCGCCCCCGGTTGGAGGACGCATCGTGGAGTCTAGGCGGACGAGGCAGGTCCGGGCCCGCCACCCCGCCATCCGCGCACACCGCCGAGTCCCCCACGCCCGCGGTGCAGTCGGCCCCGGCCAGGGACCCGCGACGGCGACGGTCGGGCTATGCCCTCCTGGATCACCCGATGCAATGCGGCCACCGTGGCCCTTGCCCTCACCCCTGCCCTCGCCCTCGCCCTCGCCCTCACCCTCACCCTCGCCAGCGCCCCGGCGGTCGCTAGCGCCCCGGCGCTTGCCGCCACCCCCGCGGGCGCCGCCACCCCCGCCCTGGGCCCTCAGCACCCCAGTGGAGTGCCCGCCGAGGACTGGTTCGCTCCGCCGTTGCGGCCACTGCGGGTCCTGCGCCCGTTCACCGCCCCCGTCCATTCCTATGCCGCCGGCCATCGCGGCGTCGACCTGCGCGCCCGCGCCGGTCAACCCGTGCGCTCAACCGGCCCGGGAACGGTCGGCTTCGCCGGTGACGTCGCCGGTCGCGGAGTGGTGACGATCGTCCACGGTCCCGATGTGGAGACGACGTACCAGCCGATCCACCCGAGCGTCCGGACGGGCCAGCGGGTCAACCGCGGCGAGGTCATCGGACGGGTGGCGACGGCATCCGGACCGGATTGCGCTGGGGTCACGTGCCTGCACTGGGGGCTGCGGTTCGCCGGCACCTATCTCGATCCGGTGCTGCTGCTGCGGCCGAGCATCGTCCTGGTCGAACCTGCCCGGCCGGGAGGGATCGGCCGGTGACGACCACTGCCGGCTCAGGCGCGTGGGTGGGCCTGGCTGAGTGCCGAGCGCAGCCGCTCAACACTCACGTGGGTGTACCGCTGGGTGGTGGCCAGTGAGGCGTGACCGAGCAACTCCTGAACGAGGCGCAGGTCGCAGCCACCCGCCAGCAGGTGCGTGGCCGCGGAGTGCCGCAGGGCGTGGGGACCGACGACCGGCAGCTGCGCGGCGGTGAGTGCGGCGGCGAGCACCCGACGAACGGAGCGAGGATCCAGTCGCCCGCCGCGCACACCGAGGAACAGCGCTCGCCCGCCGGCATCGGACCCGGCTGCCAGCACTGGACGCCCGTCATCGAGGTAGCCACGCAAGGCCGCGGCTGCTGAGCGTCCGAAGGGAACCATGCGCTCCTTGCCACCCTTGCCCAGAACCCGTGCCACGCGTCGCTCATGATCGATATCGCCGATATCCAGACCGGTGACCTCGGATACGCGCACCCCAGTGGCGTAGATCATTTCCAGGAGGGCGCCGTCCCGAAGCCGCACGGCGACGAGATCGGGATCCGCCGGTGCGGGTGCATCCGCGGGTGCGCGGGTGCGGATCGCCGCATCGATCTGGTCGGCGTCGAGCACGGTCGGCAGGGCGGCTGGAACTGCTGGTTGCCGGAGGCGGCCTGCGATATCGCTGGCAGCGAAGCCGCGCTCCGCGGCGAATGCCCCGAAGGTCCGGACCGACGCCGCGCGCCTGGCCACGGAAGCGGGGGCTCCCCCGGCCGTGCGCTGCGCGGCCAACCAGGCGCGCACCGTCGCCATGGTCAGGTCATCGACACTGCTCGCCCCCCGCTCGGCGGCAAAGGCGAAAAGACTGCGGAGATCTCCGGCGTAGGCGCGAATCGTGTGCACACTGCGGGCGCGCTCGAATTGCAGGTGATCGAGGAAGGCGGCAAGCGGCTCGGCCAGTGCGGGCGGCAACCCAGCCGCCGGGGGAGGCACCTGCTGCACATCGCTGGGAGCGGCCACGCCCGCATCATCAGCCCACGATGGGGGCAACGCCCGCGCGCCGCGCCCATCATCGCCCCACCTGGCTGACCCGGTCACGGCGGGGCAGGTGCGGTACCCGCGCGCCAACCATCTCCCGCCACACAGGCCAGCCCGGCCAGTTCCAGCCGGCCCAATGCCGCCAGCACGCCACGCGTGCTCTCCCCGGTGACCGCGGCGATCTGCGCCAGCGATGCACCTTCCCGGCGGTGGAGGGCCTCATGCACCCGCTGCTCGACATCCGTCAGGTCATCGTGAGGCCGATGAGTGGCAGGCGGGGGCGGGGCGAGCCCCTCCCCGATGGGACTGCAGCACTCGATGACCTCCGCTGCGGAGGTGACCAGCTGCGCGGCGCCCTCTGCGATCAGCCGGTGGACCCCCGCACTGCCCGCATCGGTGACCGGTCCGGGAACCCCCATCAGTACCCGCCCGCAGTCACGTGCCCAGCGTGCGGTGTTGAGCGCACCACTGCGGTACTCGGCCTGCACGACGACCGTCCCCACCGCCAATGCGGCGATGAGGCGGTTGCGGGCAAGGAACCGCGAGCGGGTGGGGTGCGCCAGCGGCGGGTACTCCCCACAGACCACCGCCCCGCTGCGGATGCGCGCGAGCAGCGCCTCATGACCCCGCGGGTACGGCTGATCCACTCCGCCGGCCATCACCGCAAGCGTCCCGGCGTCGTCCACGGCGAGCGCACCCGCATGTGCGGCGGCATCAATACCGTAGGCAGCCCCCGACACCACGGCCCAGCCGGCCGCGACGAGGTCGGCGGCGAGGTCGCGGGCAACGCTCACCCCGTACCCGCTGGCGGCACGGCGGCCGACGATGGCGATCATCGGGCCACTGAGGCGTGCCGGGTCGCCTGCGCAGTAGAGGGCCAGCGGCATCGCGCAGCCGGCGGTGTCGCCGTTCGCATCGAGCAGCCCGGGCCTGCGTTCAGCCAGGCTCACCGGCCAGGCTGCGTCACCGGGGATGACCACCGCATGCCCCCGATCGGCCAGGTCGGTCAGCAGGTGCACGCCGGAGGGTGCGGCGGCAGCCTTCACCCGCCACCGATCCCACCGGGACGCCAACTGTTCCGAGGTCGAGGTGACCCCGCCGCCCCGGACGGGCGGCAATGGTGGCGGGAGAGCTGGCGGCAATGATGGCGGGAGAGCTGGCCGGAACGGCAGCGGGCGGTCAGCGATGAGCAGGTCCAGCAGCGCAGGTGCGCCGATACTGCTGACGAGGACACTGGCGAGAACGTCCCCTGGCTCCACGATGTGGCTGAGCACAAGCCGGGCGAGGCGATCGTCGTCCTCGCTCATCCCGTCCACGCCCCATGGGGATCGCGCAGGGCGAGGGCGAGCCCCACATCGTCCGAATCGGGCCGGCTGCGACCGTTGAGGTCCGCGCACGTCCACGCCACACGCAGGACCCGGTCGACCCCGCGTGGTGACAGCCGCCCGCGGTCAAGGGCGTCGTCGAGCAGGTGGGAACCGGCGGGGGGCGGCAGGTGACGCAGGTGCGCCCCGGGGACGCGCGCATTCAGCAGCCACCCGCCTGCTGCGAGGCGGTGGGCGGCTCGCTCCCGCGCCACCCTGATCCGGGTCGCGATCGTGGCACTGGCCTCACCGGCGGGCCCGCGCAGCTCGGCCCGCGAGGGCGCGCGCAGGGTGAGCCGGATGTCGATGCGGTCGAGAATCGGCCCCGAGATCCTGGTGAGGTACCGCCGGCGAGCGTGCGGGGTGCAGGCACACTGACCACCCGGCGGCGGGCCACATGGACATGGATTGCTCGCAAGCAGCAACTGGAACTCCGCCGGCAGGGTCGCGCGGAAGCCCGTGCGGTGCACGACGATCCGCCCCGCCTCCAGCGGCTGGCGCAGCGCATCCAGGACGCTGCCCGGGAACTCGGCTGCCTCATCGAGGAAGAGCACACCGCGGTGGGCAAGGGTGACCAGGCCGACGCGCACGTCCATCCCCGATCCGCCGCCCACCATGGCCGTGCGGCCCACCGTGTGGTGGGGGGCGATGAAGGTCGGGCGGCCGGCGGCAACCGATGCCCGCAGGGGTGAGTCGACGGCTCCGTGGACGGCGAGGACGGCAACGCGCTCCGCGTCGGTCAGCGGCGGCAGCAGCCCGGGCATGCGCTCCGCGAGCAGGCTCTTGCCGACCCCCGGCGGACCCACCATGGCGAGGTGATGGCCGCCGGCGGCCGCAACCTCCAGCGCGAGGCGCGCCGCATCATGTCCCCGGACGTCGGCAAGGTCGGGTAGCGGCTCAAGCGGCGTGACGGGGTGACGGTCGTGGTCGCTCGCACCGGTGGCAGGCCCCGGGGCAGGGGCGGCCCCGCCGCCGGACGGCCCCAGCAGGGCAGCCGCGCCTCCGCCGCCATCGGGGGCGCCACCCCCGCGAACAGCGGCGACGAGGGCATCCAGGTGCCGCACGACCAGCCCCGGCAGCAGCCGCGCCTCCGCCGCCATCCGCCCGGGCATGATCACGCCCACTCCGATCTCCCGCGCACACAGGGCCATCGCCAGCGCACCGGGGACTGCGTGCACGGTGCCATCCAGCCGCAGCTCACCGACGATGAGCATTCCCGCCAGCGCACGGGGGTCCAGGGTCCCCTGGGCCGCAAGCACCGCACAGGCGATCGCAAGGTCGAGCCCCGCCCCGCGCTTGGGCAGCCCAGCCGGCCCCAGTGCCACGGTTACCCGCCGATCCGGCCAGGTGAACCCGGCATTGCGAATCGCCGTCCGCACCCGCTCGCGCGCCTCACCCACGGAGGTGTCCGGCAGGCCCACGATCGCCAGCCCCGGCAGGCCCACGCCGATGTCGACCTCCACATCGACCACATGTGCCTGCACTCCGATCAGGACTGCCGAGCGCACCCGCGCGTGCTGCATGGACGACGCCTGCGGCATGGACGACGCCTGCGGCATGGACGACGCCTGCGGCATGGACGACGCGGTCACCCGATCCCTCGCAGGTGCGCGATCTGCGCTGGACCATCGGCCGGCAGCACGATGCCGACGACGTCCACCCGCAGGGGGCCGTGGACGTTATGGGCGATCCGCCAGCAGGTGAGCAGGCGACGCAGCCGGGTGACCTTCCCGGGGGTCACCGACTCGGCTGGTGTGCCGTGGGTGCAGACCCGACGGGTCTTCACCTCACAGGCGACAACGGTTGACCCGTCGAGGGCGACGATGTCCAGCTCCCCGCGAAGGGCCATCCCGCGGGGGCGCCAGTTGCGGGCGAGGATCCGCATTCCGCAGTCGAGCAGGTGCGCGGCGGCGAGCTCCTCACCGTGCCGGCCGAGCGCCCCCCGATCGTTCGGCAGCAGCGGGCTCATCGAAGGGGGTGGCGCCATCCCCCGACCCTTCCCGCGCGACCCGCCTCGGACGGCGGGTTGAGTCCGTCAGCGGGGAGGGCCCACCGGTGTGGACACCCGACCGGCTCAGGCCGGTCGGCAGGACCGCCACGTGCGCCGATGGTGCACCCCGGGCCCGAGCCGGGTGAGGATCGCCCGATGCTCGGCGGTGCCGTACCCCTTGTTCACGCGCCAGCGATAGTCATCGGACGGGCCACCGAGGCGTGCCATCACGCCATCCCGTGCCACCTTGGCCAGCACACTCGCCGCGGCCACCGAGGCGCAGGACTTGTCCGCTCCGATGCGCGTCACCACCTGCGGCCGACCCGGCACCGAGTCGGCCACGGCGGCCAGCAGGTCCACCTGCCCATCGAGCAGGACCACCGACGCATCCATCGGCAGGCTCATCAGCGCACGCAGCGCCGCACGGCCGAGTGCGGCGATGATCCCCACCTCGTCGATCTCGGCGGCACTGGCCGATCCCAGGGCGGTGGCCCGCGCCCACTGGGTGATCGGAGCGCACAGCCGCTCCCGTTGTGCGGCGCTGAGCGCCTTGCTGTCACGCAGGCCCGGCGGCATCATCACCTCCGGCCCGCACCTGTCCCCGAGCAACTGCCCCCCGCCGATACACGCACTGTCGAGCAGCACCGCGCCGAAGACAACCGGCCCGGCCAGCGCTCCCCGTCCGACCTCGTCCAATCCGACCACCCGCACCGCGCCAGCGGTGAGCAGGTCACGCTCAACGGTGAGCGTCGGATTCGGTGAGGGCGATGGTGCGCTTATCGGCACCCGAAGACCATCCCACCCATCGGTCCCGGTTCGAACGGGGCCTTCCCCATCCCTAGGAGATAGTCGATGTCGGTGACCGTTCGAGGCGTTCGTCCAGCAGCGAACGCCTCGGCACGTATTCGCCTGTCGATGAGCCCACGGCCCCAGCGAACTGGAGCACTGTCCGCGAGGGGGCCGGGCAAGCCGGAGACCACCGATTGCGAAGTGAGCGGCAGTTCAGGGCATAGTGGCCACCCGCTCGGGCTGGCCAGGTAAGCAGTCGCGTTCACGCCATGACCCCCCGAAATCACAGCCACCGCTACCGCCGCCGATACTCGGAAAAGGGAAGTTCCCCCGCCATCCACTCCCCGACGACAACATGCTCGCCGGTGAGCTGCGCGCACGGGTTGAGGGTCTGCTCGAGCAGGTGAGGTACCTGACCGCGTGGCTCGCTGTGCAGCGGGATTGTGCTGATCGGTTGGAGGCAGCGTGGGACCGCGCCGCGAACGGAAAATCCCATTCCCGACGGTGGTTCCGCATGACGCTGCGGCCGACTGGCTCCCGCTACCGACTCCCCGACGACAACATGACCGCCGGTGAGCTGCGCGCACGGGAGGCGGGTCTGCTCAAGCAGGTGGCGGAGCTGACCGCGCAGGTCGCCGTGCATCGGGATCGCGCTGATCGGTTGGAGGCAGCGTGGGACCGCGCCGCGAAGGGGGAATGCCCGATATGTACCCCCGATGGACTGGGTTGGTGACCGTGACGGGCCGCGCGGTGGTGGTGGCCGTTGGCGGCCGCGACGGTGGGGTGCGGCGACCTAGCTCGGCACCTCGCACATCGTGCCGTCCTTGTCACGGTCCAACGACTTGTAGGAGTCCGCGTAGACCTTCGGCATGACGACCGGCTTGTGCATCCCCTCGCGAACCGCTCGACTCTGCGCCTTGGCGTCTTTGGAGATGCCGTGCTCGTATACGCGGTGCATCTTCTCGCAGGATGTGAACCTGGTCGTGGCCGCACCGGCCGGTGATGCCAGCACCAGAGACAGCACAACAGCCGCGCCCGCCAAGTATCCCGTTACTTTCATGCGCCCTGATCCTAGAGCCCTGATCCTAGAAACGCTACATAGAGGGGCTTTCTGTAGCGTTTCTCAACACCGGCCATCAAGGGATCCAGGTATCCCGTTGCTTTCATGCGCCCTGATCCTAGAAACGCTACAGAGAGGGGCTTTCTGTAGCGTTTCTCAACACCGGCCATCAGGGGATCGGGGGGGGCACTTATGCCCCATCACTGCGGTCGGCGGAACCCGATCCGGCCCGCCTCGCGGAGGCCCTTCACGGTCAGGGGGCGGCGGGCAGGCCGGGGTTCCACGACCTCGACCTCGACGACCTCGGCCCGGGCGCGGTCCCGGTCCGCCACGGCCTGCAGCCGGTCGTTCTCACGGGCGGCGGTGATGTAGGCATCCAGCACCTCACGGGCTGCACGTGCGGGTTCGCGCAAGCGGTGGGGTCGGTATCTGGAGGCCGCCCCGAAGGGGTGGTCCGGGCGGGCGAAGGACCCGGGGCATGAGTGGTGCGCCGATGACCAGCCGGGGTACGACTCGGAGGTGCTGACGGGCACGGGGATCGGGTCGGGGCGGGCCAACACGACGGCGATCATCAAGATGTGCGGCAAGCAAAGTGCGGCGGGTGCGGCGAAGGCCTACCGGGGTGGGGGAAAGGCGGACTGGTTCCTGCCGTCGCAGGATGAGTTGAACGCGTTGTACGAGCAGCGCGGTGTGGTCGGCGGTCTGGCGTCGGACTTCTTCTGGAGTTCCTCGCAGGGCAGCGACGGCATCTTCTTCCGCGCGTGGCTCCAGTCCTTCGGTGACGGCTACCAGAGCTACGGCCTCCCCAAGTTCCTCGACTTCCGTGTGCGGCCGGTCCGGGCTTTCTGACCATCCACCTGGCGCGCGGCGCACCCCTAGTAGCTGAACGTCGTGGTCACGACGCGCCGGCTCGTAGTGATGTAGGCGGTGCCTACGCGGGGCGAACCAGGAAGGGAGCCGTCGTGTACCTCGACGCCGGTGGCGGTGCTCATCGCCGCACCCGTTGGGGCAACGCCTGGTCGGCCCGGGCTCGCCCGAAGTCGGTCTCGTACGGATCGAGGGCCTTGCCGAGCGCATCGAGCTGCCCCAGGGCCCGCAGCACGCCGAGCAGCACGTCCTGGCCGACCGTCGCCGACTCCGGGACTTCACAGGCTTGGGCAGCCATGGCTGTGGCAATGGCAACGCCAAACTCGAACTGAGGGCGGAACGATAAGCGAGCTCATCCACCAGTCGAAAGCGGCGGGCAGAGCACCGGACCGCTTGATTTGCGCGCCTTTCGCGGGACTCAGCGGTACACGATGCACATGGGTCTACATCGCCGTCTTCTTGACCCTCGCACCTCCCTTGCCCGCGCCGACCTGAAGGCCCAGATCGCCACTGGAGCAGCAGGTCGGCAACCGCTGCTCGCGTTCGCCGACCCGGAGTTCATGTCCGATCCCGCGCTTCGCGGGATTCGGACGCAGATCGAGCTGATGCGCCCTGAAGTCGTCCAGCAGGCCCTGGGCGTGAAGCACCATGTGGCTCGGCCAACGGAGGAAGGGGCACTCGCCCTGCTCGAAGTGGCAAGGCAGATGTATGACCTTGCTCGTGCACCCCTTGGTAGGGCAGGTTTCACACCCTCACGGAGCTTGCGACGCAGCCGGGACATTGACGCGTGAAGCGGGGAATGGTCCACGTCCTCAGCGGAATGTGCTGGCCATCGACCGTCACCTGGTGCGCCCGGCGGTCGATGACAAGGGATCCGAAGTGCTGCCTGCCAGGCACCTGCCTTGTCCTCGATCTGGTTGCTCGCTCAGTCACGGTTGCGATCCCGTGTCGCCGTCTTCTCAGGAGGGGCTGATGCCGATGCGTGACTCCGTCAGGTCACGTGCCATGCGGAGACCCACCGTGCGATGTGACGTAGGCACTCAATCGCGACGAAGCCGCTGGTCGGATGGACTCGAGTACGGCTGATCGTCCGGATCTGCTCCGTCATCGCGTACATCGGCCTACCCAGGGCAGTTTCGCCGCGAAGTTCCACATGGTTGGGCCAGCCTCGGTACTTTGAGGTGCACGGTAGGACGGTGACAAGTTCGACCGAAGCGGCCAAATGCGCACGACTGGACACGACCACAGCAGGCCTGCGTCCACGCTGCTCGCGGCCGAGGCTGTCGCCGAGGTCGACCCATACGACGGCTCCGGTGAAGAGATCCGTCACGGTGCGTCAAGTCCGTCGCCGAGCGTGGCGTCCCACTGCGCCAGCTCCGCCGCGTACTCCTGCCGTTCCTGTTCACTCATCGAGTTCATCCGCAGCACTGCAAGGTCCACCTGCTGCCGCCACAGATACTCCTCGAGCAGTCGCTCCACCATGCTGCCCGCGCTGCAACCTTGGCTGGCAGCGAGTTCGTTGAGTCGATCGCGCACAGCACTGTCGACTTTGATCGTGGTGGTGGCCATCCGTGAAGTATACGTTTGGTATACCCACCACTGCGTGACCGTGCCGGCGCGGATCCACCTTGGTCCACGCCGTTGCCCCACCCGGTCAGTTGACTCCGAGCCAAACCCGGGTGCTCAGGCCGACCCAACCGGCACCGGACTGTTCCGCGATCCTGACGGTGGCCGCGGAGCCTGCACCGGGGATCCGCAGCAGGCCATCAGCCAAGGCGATCCGGACCGGTCCACGAAGCCCGACGCCGGGTGACCGGATGACCAGACTCAGGGTGGCTCCGGCTCCCTCTTGAGTCCACGAACACATCATCGTGGTGGCTGAGGAAGGTGTCGCCGTCACCCGCACACTCGGCGGGCAGGGCCGCTGGCCCGTGCTCGGGAAGCCCTCCAGCACCGTCCACCGCGGGAAGGTGACCGTCAGATTCGTGTTGGCCCAGTCGGAGGCACTGTCGTAGGTGACGACGGCTCCCGTGGTGCCACCGAAGGCAGCGGACCCAACCGTGGCCTGGAGGTTCACCGGAACACCGACATTGACCGACCCCTCACGCGACACCGAGCCAGCATTGGACTGCTCGGTCAGCCGGGCGACGACCTGGGCGGGTGCTGGTGGATTGCGGAGCATCCCGTTCGCGAACGCGATGGTGACCGGTCCGGAAGGCACCGCCCAGGTGGACTTCACCTCAGATGGGGGTCGGAGCCTGCTCAGGAGCGGCTGGCACCGGCTGGCACCGGCTGCGGGCCCAGCGGCGCGGCGACCGTGCCGAACCGGTCGAATGGCCACATGCGCAGCACCACCCGTCCGACGACCGACGACACCGGAACGCCGCCATCGGCGACGGCCAGGTGGTAGCGCGAGTCCAGGGAGTTGCCGCGGTTGTCACCCATGACGAAGACATGTCCGTCTGGAACAGTGACGTCGAAGTCCACTTGATCGGTGGGCGTTCCCGGCATGAGGTAGGCACTCTCGTCCAGCGGCTCGCCGTTGAGCTGCAGCCGGCCGCTGTCATCACAGCAGGCGATGCGATCGCCACCGACCGCGACGACCCGCTTGACCAGGTCCTCCCCGGATCCGGCGGGGATCAGTCCGAGGAACGTCAGCGCAGTGCGCAACGCCCCACGCGCGCCGCTCACCGGCGCCGCCTCGGGCAGCCAGCCACCCGGGTCACGGAACACCACGATCTGGCCGCGCTCGACGCCCTGCATGCGGGTGGTGATCTTCGAGGCGACGATGCGGTCATCCACGAGCAGGGTGCTCTCCATGGATCCACTCGGCACGTAGAAGGCCTGCACCAGGAAGGCCCGCACCAGTGCCGACAGGATCAGCGCGGTGACGACGACGATGATCGCCTCCCGCAGGAACGCCATCAGACCACTGGCGTCGTCGTCGGAGGAGCGGCTCATGGCAGTCGAGTGCAAGGTGAGCTGACCGCGACGGTCAGCTGGCCTCGGCATCTCCTTCGGCCACCACTGCGGCGTCACCGGACCCGGCACCCACGGCAGCCGCCGCGGCACTGCCCCGACCGCCTCGCCGCTCGCGAATCTTGGCCGCCTTCCCCCGCAGGCCTCGCAGGTAGTAGAGCTTGGCGCGCCGGACGTCCCCGTGGGTGACCAGTTCAATGCGCTCCAGGATCGGGGAGTGCACGGGGAAGGTGCGCTCAACGCCGGTACCAAAGCTGATCTTGCGCACGGTGAAGCTCTCGCGGATCCCGGCACCCTGGCGGCGGGTCACGACCCCTTGGAAGACCTGAATACGCGAGCGGGTGCCCTCAATGACCCGCACATGGACCCGCACGGTGTCCCCGGGACGGAAACTGGGAATGTCGTCGCGTACGGACGCGGCATCGACAGCATCAAGTGGCTGCATCTGCTCTCCTTTGCCGGCGCCGCTGGTCGCCTGGGGGCCAAAGTCCCGCTCCGGGCATGCATAGACCCCCCTGCGGCAGGGTCAAGGAACGGTGCGGTGGCCTCATCGTGCCACATCCGTCCTATGGCCTCCGACACCCCCCGCTTGCCGGGTGGACCGATCCCGCTACTGCAGGGTCCACTGGTCCTGCGTTGACGCACCGCGGGTGTATCGCACGCACACCCAGCCGAGTGCGGGGACGGTCACGCTCACCGCGTGCCCGGGGCTCACGGCTCCAGGGCGATGACCACGCGCTCATCCGCGGCGACCAGCGAGCCGTCCGCGTCGTAGACGCTGATTCGCTCATCCTCGGCAAGGAGCGATCCATCAGCGTCGAGGATGTCAACGACCTCATCGACGATCGAGCCCGCCGGGCCGGTGATCACCGTCACCTCGTCGGTGATCGCACCGATGACCTCATCGTTGTCGTCGAGGACCACCTCAATGACGACATCGCTACCGATCTCGACCACGTCGTCCTCGCCCGTGCTCACATCACCGGGCTGTGGTGACTGCACCATGACGCCTCCCCTTTTGCTGATCGGGTCGCTGACCTCGCCGGCCGACTGTCAATGAATCCGACCCTACCCGTGCCGCCCGCCACCGCCTTCCGCAGCGCATCAGCCGGCCACCCGACCTGCAGGCGAGAATGGGCACGACCGGTGACGGAGCAGGGGCCACGGTCAACGTCATCCCACCCACCTGCGACCCAAGGAGGACCCATGCCAGCTGAGACCCGCGAGCTTGCCGGCAGCGTCGTGGCCATCACCGGTGCGACATCAGGTGTCGGTCGCGCTGTCGCCCAGTTGCTGGCGGCGGCCGGAGCACGACTGGCGCTGACCGGCCGCCGGGAGCACCGCCTGCAGGAGCTTGCCGATTCCCTCGGTCCCGACCACGTCACATGGGTTGCGGGGGACATTGCCGAGCCGGCAACCAGTGCCGCCCTGGTCCGGGCGGCGGTTGAGCGCTTCGGGCGCCTGGACTCGATCGTCGTCAGCGCTGGCATGGGCGCCTACGGTGGCATCCTCGACCGCAGCGATGACCTGCTCGCCACCATGCTTCGCACCAACATCGACGGGACGGTGTGGGCTGTCCGGGCGGCGGTGCCCGCCCTGCTCAGCGGCGGCGGCGACATCGTCATCATCGCCTCCGTTGCCGGCCTGCGCGGTGACGGCAACGAGGCGGTGTACGCGGCAACCAAGTTCGCCCAGGTCGGGCTGGCCGGCGCCCTCGACCGCGAGCTGCGAACCTCGGGCATCCGCGTGACGGCGATGTGCCCGGCCGCGATCGACACGGAATTCGCACTCGGCACCGGTCGCACCCCGGGAGACCCCTGGCTGTCGGAGGTGCTCACCGCGGAGGACGTCGCCGGGGCGGTCCTCACCGTCCTGCGTCAGCCTCGTCGACTGCGGACAACGCAGTGGACGATGTGGGCGATGACTCAGGGGGCCTGAGCGCCGGGCTCACCGGGATCGTCGCCCGGCGCCGTGCGCAGGAGATCCGGGCGCATGATGCGCGTCCGCGCCTGCGCCTGCGCGCGACGCCAGCGTGTGATCGCCCCATGATCACCCGATCGCAGGACCGCCGGGACGGTCAGCCCCCGCCACTGCTCGGGTCGGGTGTACGACGGGCCCTCGACCAGCCCGTCCCACACCGGGCCGAAGGAGTCCTCGCGGGGACTGTCCGCATTGCCGAGCACACCGGGCAGCAGTCGCGCCGCGGCCTCGATGATCGCCAGTGCCGCGACCTCCCCACCGGCGAGGACCGCATCGCACAGGCTCACCTCCGCCACGCGCAGGCGTGCCGCCTCGGGATGCTCGGCGCCAGCCGTGGCCTCGGCGCGGGCACGGTAGTGCTCGGCGACGCGCGCATCGATCCCCTCATAGCGGCCGCAGGCGATGACCACGTGGCCCGTGCTGACGAGGTTCTCCGCATCGCCCTGGGTGAACCGCCGACCCGACGGCGTCGGAATGACCAGGACGCTGCCAGCCGCTGGCGGCGGCCGCAGCAGCAGCGTCTCGTCAAGGGCCCGCCCCCACGGCACCGGGGTCATGAGCATGCCCGGCCCGCCGCCATAGGGCGCATCGTCAACGGTGCGGTGGGGATCGTCCGTCCACTGCCGCAGGTCGTGGATGCCGACCGCCAGCCGACCCTCCGTGATCGCCCGGCCGATGAGTGACTCCCCCAGCGGGGTGAAGTAGGACGGGAAGATCGTTACGACGTCGATCCGCACGCGGGATCCTCGGGCACCCCGGGCAGGTCCACCCCGGGCGAGCCCAGGTCGAGCAGGCCGGGCGGCGGATCGATGGTGATCGTCGCGGTCCCCCGGTCGACCTGGGGAACGATGGCGGCAACGAACGGGATCAGCGACTCGCCACGTGCGGTCGCGACCGCGAGCAGGTCCTGACCGGGCAGGTGGACCACATCGGTCACGGTGCCGACGGCCTCTCCGCCGAGTGCCACGACGCTCATGCCGATGAGCTCCCGGTCGAGAAACTCATCCGGGTCGGTCGGTGCCGCCAGGGTGCTGGCCGGGGCGGTCAGTCGCAGTCCGCGCAGGGTCTCGGCGGTCGTGCGATCGACCACCTCGGCGAACGCGATCAGCAGCCGGCCATGGTGCCAGCGCACCCGCTCAACATGCAGTCCCGCGGCGAACGTCCCCGGGCCGCCGCCCGCCCCGCGCACGGCACCGGTCGTGCGGTGACCGGAGTCGAGGTGGAGCAGTGCTCCGGCGGCGAAGCGCTCCTCGATGGCATCGGTCAGGGGGACGACGCTGACCTCACCGTGGATCCCGTGTGCGCGGGCGATCCGGCCCACGGTGACCCTCACCTGCGAGGGCGGTTCAGACCTCGTCGCTGCCGACAAAGTCGATGCGCGTTCCGCGGCCACCGGGCAGGGCGTGGATGACCGTGCGGAACGCGGTTGCTGTGCGGCCGGCGCGACCGATCACCCGTCCCATGTCGTCGGCGTGCACCTGCACCTCGAGGGTGGGGCCCCGCCGGCCGGAGCGCGCCGTGACGAACACGTCATCGGGATTGTCCACGATGCCGCGCACGAGGTGCTCAACCGCCCGCTCAAGCACCGGCGTCCTCGGCTCGCACATCGCCCGACGCCTCGCCCTCGGCCGCAGCATCGCCCTCGGCCACAGCATCGCCCTCGGCCACAGCATCGACGGCACCCTCACTCACCTCGGCGCCCTTCGTGCGACCCGCGGCGGCCTTCTTCTTCGCCCCCGACGCCTTCGCCGCCTCGCCGTCCCCGCTGCTGGCCTTCTCCTTGAGCGTGATGGCCTCGACGACCGCAGCCTCGTATGCGGCGCGGCGGTCGGGCTTGGGCGGAGCGACCCGGAGGGTGCCCTCGGCCCCCGGCTCACCAGTGAAGCGCTGCCAGTCCCCGGTCACCCGCAGGATCGCCCGCACCGGCTCAGTGGGCTGGGCGCCCACACCAAGCCAGTAGGCAACCCGGTCGGCCTTCACCACGATCCGGGAGGGATCCTCCTTCGGGTGGTACAGGCCGATCTCCTCGATCGCCCGACCACCCCGGGCCCGCCGGGCATCGGACACGACGATGCGGTACTGCGGGACGCGGATCTTGCCCATCCGCTTGAGCCTGATCTTGACTGCCACGGGTCGCGCGACTCCCAACACTCGACGGTTCCGGCTGCGGCGCTCCGATCACAAGTCGGGGAGCACGCGAGGTGGACGGCAACGGCGCCGACCCCCCTACATCCTGCCAGAGTCGTCCCTCCCGTCTGGCCACCGGGTTGCGGTACCCGACTCACCGCTCCTACCGGGGGCTGGGCAATGCCCGCCGTCCAGCCCGTCCGGGCACTTGCGGGCACGCGAGACCCGCGATGTCGATCACGGGTCGCCGGGTCTGGTGCGCACCCAATCGCTCACGAACACCCGATGCATGCGCTCAATCACACCCGGATTGCCGATCAGAATCCCCAGTTCCCGCTCGGAATTCGTGGACACGTTGTCACCGGGGTTCTGGGACCCGACAAACGCCACCGCACTGGCGCTGCCAGCGTCACGGATGATCGCCTTGGAATGCACGAATATCGGCCCCGCGGGGTAGGTGGGATCGACCCGGATCTCAACCCCAGCGTCGGTCAGCGCCATCGCCTGCCCTGATGTCATGGGGGAGGGTTCACTGTTGGTGATGACGCGCACTCTCACTCCCCGCTCGGCCGCAGCCATCAGTCGCTTCTGGAAGGACAGGTAGTCCAGCAGCAACGCGTATACATCAACTGACCTCCGCGCACCATCGATCACCTCGAAGATGCGCTGCTTGCCCTGGCTCGGCGGCTGATACCCCACACCGCTGGGTGACCAGACCAGTCGCGGACTCGCATACGCCGGTGGGGTAAGCCGATTCCAATCAGCGTCGAAGACCCGCTGAATCTCGTGAACATCGAATTGATTCCCGGTGGTGATCGCGAAACCACGTGTGCCCAGCAACCCCGGTGTCGGCACGATGTAGGACGGCTGGGCATTGAAGTCCATGATCAGCGCGCGGCCCTCGCGCGTGCTCCCATCGGCCACCATGGTCTTCTCGTGGCTGTAGGTGTAGCGATACGGACTGAGCCGCACCTTCACTCCGGCAGCCCTCAGCCGGTAGTAGGTGGGCATGTTCGTGTTGTAGTAGGGGCTCGCCGGGTTCCATTGGTTGCTGCCCGCCGGAAACACCTGCCATGTGAACATGACGCGCACCTTGACGCCACGCCTGTGTGCCGCGATCAACGCATCGGCGATCGTTTCATCGTTGAACTGGTAGATGTTGTAGTCAAGTGTCCGTCGGGCTGCGCCGATGAAGTCAGTGATAGGCCGGTATCCGGCTCCCGGCTGGATGTGCAAGGTGATGTTGTCGATCGCCGGTTGCGCCACGACTCCCGCGCCGGCTGGCGCCACTTCGGCCGGACTCGCCACCGGCACTGCACCCGCACTGGATCCCACCAGCCCCCCAACCACCAGCACCCCAACCACCAGCCCACCGACCACGCGGCCGAAGGCGTTCACCCTCACGCGTCAACCACCCGCGCGCAGGAACCCACTGCCGGCCACCGGCTGCGCCGCAGCCGGCTGCTCGGGCCGATCCGCGGCCGCGCGCTTGGCCGGGTTGCCACTGCGCCCCTTGGCTCCCTTGCCCTTCTTCACCTGCTTGCCGCCGCGGTGGGACTGGCCGCCGTGCAGGGGCCCGAGCGACCCCGGCGGGATCCCCGCCGGCATCGCAGGCAGCCCCGCCTCGGCGAGGGCGCTCGCCCCACCCTTGGTCGCCGCCCGCCGCATGAGTTTCTGGGCCTGCGTGAAGCGGGTGAGCAGCTGGTTGACGAAGGACACCTGGACACCGGAGCCGCGGGCGATGCGCGCCCGTCGCCGACCGTCGAGGATCCGGGGGTCCGCCCGCTCAGCGGGGGTCATCGATCGGATCACCGCCTCCATGTGAACCAGATCGCGCTCATCGAGGGCATCGATCTGCGCCCGGGCCTGCGCACCCCCGGGCATCATCTTCAGCAGCGCCCCCATCGAGCCCATCGACTTCAGCGACTGCAGCTGCTCGAGGAAGTCCGTGAGGGTGAAGTCCTCGCCACTGGCCAGGCGGCGCGCGTACCGGGCGGTCTGATCGGCATCGAAGGCACGCTCCGCCTGCTCGATGAGGGTGAGGACGTCGCCCATGTCGAGGATCCGGGAGGCCATTCGATCCGGGTGGAAGACCTCCAGGTCGGTCAGCCGCTCCCCCACCGAGGCGAACATGATCGGCAGCCCGGTGACCCCCACGAGGGACAGCGCCGCACCGCCGCGCGCATCGCCATCGAGCTTGGTCAGCACCACCCCGTCGAAGCCGACGCTGTCGGCGAAGGACGTCGCCGTGACGACCGCGTCCTGCCCGATCATCGCGTCGACGACGAGCAGCACCTCATCCGGGGAGATGGCCGCCTTGATCTGGGCGGCCTCGTCGGTGAGCTCGGCATCGATCGCCAACCGTCCGGCGGTGTCGACGATGACGACATCGTGGACGTGACGGCGCGCGTACTCGCATCCCTGACGCGCAACCGCGACCGGATCGCCGACACCATTGCCCGGCTCGGGGGCGAAGACCGCCACCCCCGCCTGGGCCGCGACCGTGCGCAACTGGTCCACCGCATTGGGGCGGCGCAGGTCAGCGGCAACGAGGACGGGCGTGTGCCCCTCATCGGCCAGGCGCCGTGCGAGCTTGCCCGCGAGCGTCGTCTTGCCCGCCCCCTGCAGGCCGAGCAGCATGATGACGGTCGGCGGGGTCTTGGCGTAGCGCAGCCGGCGCGACTGCCCACCGAGGGCGGTGACCAGCTGGTCGTGGACGATCCGCACCACCTGCTGGGCGGGGTTGAGCGAGCCGCGGACCTCCTCACCGACCGCGCGCACCCGCACGGCCTCGGTGAACTGCTCAACCACGGGCAGGGCGACGTCCGCATCGAGCAGGGCGGCGCGGATCTCCCGCAGGGTCGCGTCGACATCGGCATCGGAGAGCCGACCCCGGCCGCGCAGCCCCTTGAAGGTTGCGCTGAGCCGGTCGGAGAGCGTTGCGAACATGTCAGCCTCAGGCTAGCCGGCGCCGGGCGGTGTCGCGGGGTGGCCGGGCGCGGCGAGCACCGCATCAAGGGCGGCGACCACCCCGGTGAGCGCGGTTGGCGACAGCGGACCCCCGGCGGCCGGGTCGACGAGGTAGAAGGTGTCGACGGCCTCCGCCCCCAGCGTCTGGACGTGAGCGCCGGTGATGTCCGCGCCCGCGGCGTTGAGGGCAACGGCGAGCCGATAGAGCAGTGCGGGCTCGTCATGGCAGCGCACCTCAACCACTGTGGCCCGTGCTGACGCATGCGGCTGCGGTGCGACCTGCGCGGGGGCACCGGCGGGCCGCGATCGGGTGCGCCGGCTCAGCGCACCCGCGATGTCGAGGGTGCCGGCGAGGGCACCGCGCAGGTCGGCGGCGAGATGCGCCGGGTCGGGCAGGTCGCCGAACTCCGCGGCTGCCTCGCACAGCAGGACCGCCCGCCCGGCCATCGCCTCCCCCAGCGACAGTGTCCGCGCCTGGCGAATGGACATCCGGTGCAGGGCGAGGGTCCCGGCGAGGGTTGCCAGCAGGCCCTGCCGGTCATCGTGGACGACGAGCACCCGCGCCGTGCCGCTACCGGTGGGCGTGATGTCGACGTGCGCCCCGCTCCCGGCGGCGAGCGTCCGCTGGGCGTCGGTGAGCACCATCTCGGCGGGCACCGGCTCCCCACCGAGCCGTGCGGCGACACGCCGTGCCAGGCCGCGCACCAGTCCCGCCTTCCAGTCGTTCCACACCCCGGTTCCCGTGGCACAGGCGTCGGCGGTCGTGAGGGCCACGAGCAGCTCCAGCGTGCCGGTGTCCCCGACGCAGCCGGCCACTCGATCGAGGACGACGGGGTCATCAAGATCCCGCCGGGTTGCGGTGTCGATGAGCAGCAGGTGGTGGGCGACGAGGGTGCGCAGGCAGGCGGCGTCATCGGCTCCCAGTCCGATCCGGGTGGCAGCCGCGGCTGCGATGCGGGCACCGAGCACACTGTGATCCTCCGGACGCCCCTTGCCGATGTCGTGCAGGAGGCTTGCCAGCAGCAGCAGGTCCGGCCGTCGGACGCTGCGGGTGAGGGCACTGGCCTGCACGCAGGTCTCAACGAGGTGGCGGTCGACGGTCCACCGGTGGATCGGACTGTCCTGCGGCAGGAAGCGCACCGCTGCCCACTGCGGCAGCCACGCCTCGATGATCCCCTGTTCGTCAAGGGACTCCCACACCGGCAGCAGTCCCGGTCCGGCCCCCAGCAGAGCGATGAAGCTGTCCTGGGCTCCGGTGGGCCAGGGGTTGGGACGGGGAGCACGTGCGAGTCGGTCCAGTGTCGCCGGGGAGAGCAGCAGCCCCGCGTGGGCGGCGGCAGCCGCGGCCCGCCACACCAGCACCGGATCGGCAGCCGGATCGGCCTCCCGGGCCAGCACGACCTCGCCCGCCTCGGTGACGACGCCGTCGGCCAGCGGCACCCGCGGCACCTCGCCCGCCGCGGGCATCCCGGGATCGGCGACCCCACCGGCACCGGGACGCCATCGGCGTCGTCGGAGCCCACTCACCGCAGACCGACTGGGCTGATCCCGCAGCCGGGCACCGATCCCATGCCACAGCACATCGCTGAGGTGGGCGATGGCCCGTGCGTGCTCACTTGTGCGGCGCAGCAGGGCACCCGCATCGGGCCACCCCAGCACGGCCGCCACGGCCGACTGCTCCTGTCGGCGCAGCAGGTCGGGCTGTCGCAGGCCGATCGCCCCGCGCGTATCGAACAGGACGCGATGGAGCCCGTCTCGAACCTCGAGCAGCCCGGCGGTGGCCTGCGCCAGGCGGTCCCGGGGCACATCGATCAGCCACGTCGCGGCGAGCGCCCGGGCGATCGTCGCCTCGCGCAGACCCCCGTAGGAGTCCTTCAGGTGAGGCTCCAGCAGATGGGCCGCCTCGCCGTGGGTGGCCCGCCGCTGGTCGACCGCCGCCCGCAGCAGCGGCAGCCGGCGCCGCGCCGCGGCCCGCCAGTCGTCGAGGACACCCGCCCGGGTCTTGGTGAGCAGCTCGGCATCCCCGGCGATAACGCGCGCATCGAGCAGTCCCAGCAGCACCGCGACATCCTCGGCGGCCACCGATCGGCACTGGGCCGGCGTGCGAACCGCGTGATCGAGGGACAGGCCGCTGTCCCAGATCGGGTACCACAGCCGGTCGGCGAGAGCGGCGACCTCACCGCCGGCCAGCCGCGGATCGTGCAGCAGCAGCAGGTCGACATCACTGCCGAGGCTCACCTCGCGGCGCCCCAGGCCCCCAACCGCCACGAGGGCCAGCCCCAGCGCGCCGGCCGGGCCGGGACCGGCACGCGACCCCACGACCCCCGCGGGCTGCCGTGCACGATGGAGCAGCCCGGTCAGCCACGTGTCGTAGGCATCGACGAGCAGCGCACTGCGGCCCTGCGCACTCAGGTCGCCTCGTTGGGCGATCTCGGTGCGCAGGGCCGGCAGGTCCAACGGCGGGTCGGGTGCTCCGGTCAGCGCAGCACCCACCCGATCTCCTCTCGCGTTCTCAGATCGCCTCCGCCCCGGTCTCGCCGGTGCGGACCCGGACCACCTGCTCCACCGGGACCACCCACACCTTGCCGTCACCGATCTTGCCGGTGCGCGCGGCCTCCGTGATCGCAGCCACGACCGTGTCGACTGCCGCATCGTCGACAAGGACTTCGACGCGCACCTTCGGGATCAGGTCGACGGTGTACTCAGCGCCGCGATAGACCTCGACGTGCCCGCCCTGTCGACCGTAGCCGGCGGTCTCCGAGATGGTCATCCCGGTGACCCCCTGCGCCTTCAGGGCGGTCTTCACGTCCTCGACCTTGAACGGCTTGACGATCGCCGTGACCAGCTTCATGACTTGCCACCTCCCGTTCCACTTGATCCGTGACCGATCCCAGCGAAGCCACCGGCGCCGGAGTCACCCAGCTCATAGGCGGACTCGGCGTGCTCGGCGAGGTCGATACCGCTGACCTCGTTCTCCTCACTGGCCCGCACCCCGATGATCGCGCGGATGATCAGCGCGATGACGAAGGTGACGATCAGCGAGTATCCCAGCACACTGAAGGCACCGATCGCCTGCTTGCTCAGCTGGTCGACCCCGCCGCCGTAGAACAGGCCGTTCACTCCGGCCGGCGCAGCCTCCGTTGCGAGCAGGCCGATGAGCAGCGTGCCGACGAGTCCGCCGACGAGGTGCACTGCCACCACGTCAAGGGAGTCGTCGTACCGCAGCCGGTACTTCAGCCCGATCGCCGCCGAGCAGATCGCACCCGCGAGCAGGCCGATGATCAGCGCGCCAACGGGGCTCACCGCCGAGCACGCAGGGGTGATCGCCACCAGCCCGGCGACGATGCCACTGGCAGCCCCCAGTGAGGTGGCCTTGCCATCGCGCATCGTCTCCACGATCAGCCAGGCCAGCCCCGCACCGCAGGTTGCGACGAAGGTGTTGAGGAACACCACGCCGGCGGTGTTGTTCGCGGCCACCGCTGACCCGGCGTTGAAGCCGAACCAGCCGAACCACAGCAGAGCCGCACCGAGCATGACGAGGGTGAGGTTGTGCGGACGCATGGGGGTGCGCGGCCAGCCCAGACGACGGCCGACGACGATCGCCAGGGCAAGTGCTGCGGCCCCGGCATTGATGTGGACCGCTGTGCCGCCCGCGAAGTCGATGACCCCGAGCTTGGTCAGCCAGCCGCCACCGTCAGCGGGCACCGCACCGACGCCGAAGTTGAACACCCAGTGGGCGACCGGGAAGTAGACCAGCACCGCCCACACGGCGGCGAAGATCATCCACGCGGAGTACTTCATGCGGTCCGGCACCGCACCGGCGATGAGGCCGACGGTGAGGCAGGCGAACATCGCCTGGAAGGCGACGAAGGCCATTGCCGGGTAGATCGCCTCGGGGTTGTTCGCCATGAGTCCCTCAAGGGCGAAGAACTCCGTGACGTTCCCGAGCAGACCGGCATTGCCGTAGGAGTAGCCGAAGGCCATCGAGTAGCCGATGAACATCCATAGGACGCCCACGATGAACAAGGCCCCGATCACCATCATGAGCATGTTGAGCACGGACTTGCCGCGCACCATGCCCCCATAGAAGAGGGCGAGACCGGGGATCATCAGCAGTACCAGGGCGGCACTGGTGAGGATCCACGCGGTATCACCGGTATTGAGTGCAGACTCCATTCCCGCGCACACTCCTTTCTGAGCAGCGTCATTTGGCAGGACGTCCGCGAGCATGGACGGGATCGGTTACACCCGAACGGGATGCCGATTACCGGACGGTGACGGTTCGGCCCCGCCCGTTACGGGGCGATCACCGTGCGCCCCGCGGTGTTTCCCGGAGGTAACGTCGCCAGCGCGTGCCGGGTGCCGGTGGTGGCACCGCACGATCGCCGGCGCGCGTCAGTCGGCGAGCAGGGCGTCGACGAAGACCTCGGCATCGAAGGGCGCCAGATCGTCGGGACCCTCCCCGAGGCCGATGAACTTCACCGGCACCCCCAACTCAGCCTGCACCGCGACAACGATCCCGCCCTTGGCGGTGCCGTCGAGCTTGGTCAGGACCACCCCGGTCAGCCCGACCGCCTCAGCGAACACCCGGGCCTGGGTGAGCCCGTTCTGCCCCGTGGTGGCATCGAGGACGAGCAGCGCCTCGGTGACCGTGCCCCCGCGCCCAGCCACCCGGGCGACCTTGGCCAGCTCGTCCATGAGTGAGGTCTTGGTGTGCAGGCGGCCCGCGGTGTCGATCAGGACGACGTCGGCCTGCTGCTCACGGCCGGCGCTGACCGCGGCGAAGGTGACCGACGCCGGATCAGCGCCGGGCTCGCCGGAGACGACGGGCACCCCGACCCGATCACCCCACGTGCGCAGCTGCTCAACCGCTGCCGCACGGAAGGTGTCGGCCGCCCCGAGCAGTACCTGATGACCCTCGGCGGTGAGCAGCCTCGCCAGTCGGCCGACGGTGGTGGTCTTGCCGGTGCCGTTGACGCCAACGACCAGGATCACCGCCGGCGGCGGGGCGACCGGCCCGAGGTGGAGGCCGCGGTCGGCCGTGGTGGCGAGGCTGGCGAGCAGCTCACGGCGGAGCAGCTCACGGGCGGCACCGGCATCGGCGATCCCCGCGACCGCTGCCTGATCGCGCAGCCGCGCGACCAGGGCCTCACTCGGGGCCCGGCCGACATCGGCCAGCACCAGGGTGTCGGTGATCTGCTGCCACGCTGCGTCGTCGAGGCGATCCGCGGAGAGCAGGCCAAGCAGGCCCCGGCCGAGGGCGCCCCCGCGCGCAAGTCGGCCGCGCAACCTCGTGAGCCGATCCGCGGCCGGGACGGGGGCCGCCGGGACGGGGGCGGGGGCCGCCGGGACGGGGGCGGGGGCCGCCGGGTCCGGGGCGGGGGCCGGGGAAGCCGGGGCCGCCGGGTCCGGGGCGGGGGCCGGGGAAGCCGGGGCCGCCGGGACGGGGGCGGCCGGGGTAGCCGGGGAAGCCGGCCGACGCCGGAGGGCGACGAGCACCCCCAGGCCGATCCCGGCCAACAGGCCGGCCACGATGACAAGTGCGGTCGTGTCGAAGGTCATGCCGGCTGGTCCTCCCGCAGTCGCTGGCTGATCACCGTCGACACACCGTCGGCGCGCATGGCAACCCCGTACAGCGCATCGGCGATCTCCATTGTTCGCTTCTGGTGGCTGATGATGATGAGCTGACTGGTGGTGCGCAGCTCCTCGTACACCGCCAGCAGCCGCTGCAGGTTCGCATCGTCGAGCGCCGCCTCTACCTCATCGAGCACGTAGAAGGGGCTCGGCCGTGCCTTGAACAGGGCGAACAGGAACGCCGCCGCGGCGAGTGAGCGTTCCCCACCGGAGAGCAGGGACAGCCGGCTCACCCGCTTACCGGCTGGCCGGGCGAGCAGGTCGACCCCGGTGGTGAGCAGGTTCTCCGGATCGGTGAGCACCAACCCGCCGGTGCCCCCGGGGAACAGCGTCGCGAACACCTCCTCGAAGGCGCGCGCGGTGTCGGCGAAGGCCTCGGCGAACACCGTCTCAAGGCGGTGGTCGACCTCGCGGACCACCTCCAGCAGGTCGGCCCGGCCTCGCCGCAGGTCCGCCACCTGCTCGGTGAGGAAGCGGGAGCGCTCCTCCAGGGCGGCGAACTCCTCCAGGGCGAGCGGGTTGACGCGGCCGAGGGCGAGCAACTCCCGCTCGGCGGTGCGCAGCCGACGCTCCTCGGTCTCCTGGTCGAATGGACGGCTCCCCGCCGACTCGCCCGTCTGGGCATCGATGATCGACACCGGCACCTGCGGGCCGTACTCGGCGACGAGTGCCTCCGGGTCGATCCCATGCTCCTCGATCCCGCGGGCCTCGGCCTGCTCGATGCGCAGCCGCTGCTCGGTGCGCGCCACCTCATCGCGGTGGACGCTGTCGACCAGCCGGTCGTACTCGGCGCTTACCTCCGCCACCCGCGCCCGCACCGCGGTGAGCGCGGCCTGCCGCTCCTCACGCAATCGCACCGCCGCAACCCGTTCGGCCTCGGCCTGCTCCACGCTGACGGTGAGCCGCACGGCGACCACCTGCACCGCCTCGGCCACCTCCGCTGCCACCGCCCGAGCGCGCTCCCGGCTGGCTCGGCGCTGCGCACTCTGCTCGCGCAGGAGCCGCTCATTGTGGGCCGTCCGCGCGAGGTCCTCGGCCCGCTGGACGAGGGCCGCATGGCGCTCCTCGGCGGTGCGCACCACCAGCCGCGCGTCCACCTCCTGCTGGCGGGCCGCGGCAACCACCCCCGCCTGCTGCTCGGCGAGCACCGCGTCCAAGCCGACCGGCTCCGGTTCGGCTTCGGCCAGGCGCAGGCGGTCACTGAGCTCGGCGAGCACCCGCTCATCGTCGGCGCGGGCGGCCGCATTCTCCGCCAGCGCCACCTCAAGCCGCTCCGCCTGTGCCCGCGCCGTGCGCGCCTCCGCACCGAGCAGGCCGAGGCGTTCGGCGATCGCCGCGACGGCAGCGTCGGACTCGTTGAGGTCGGCCAGGGCCGCCGCAACCGCCACGGCGGCCTGCTCCTCCTCGGCTCGCGCGGCGGCAAGGGCGAACCGCAGGCTCTCCACCTGCGCCACCGCCTGATCGCGCTCACGGCCGGCCTCATCGGCGGCGGCCCGCGCCTCGAGCACGGTCTGGCGCCGGGACACCCCCCCACTGACCAGTCGGGCGGTCACGACATCACCGCGCCGGGTCACCGCACGCACCTGGGGATGGCGCGCCACGACCCCGGCGGCGGTGTCGAGATCGGCCACGACAACGGTGTCGGCGAGCAGGGCGGCGACGGCAACCGTGACCGGGGCGCGCCCGCTGGCAACATCGCCGGCGGCGATCGCCCCCGGTTCAACGGCGGCCACACTCGCCGCTGGCCCGCTGCCGGCCTCGGCCGCGGCGATCAGCAGCGTCGCCGACCCGGTGTCGAGATCGTGCAGCCTGCTCAGGGCGGCACTGGCGCTGGGCAGGTCGGCCACCGCCAGCGCATCGGCAGCCGGCCCGAGGGCGGCCGCGATGGCGGTCTGCCAGCCGGGACTCACGTCAAGCAGCCGCGACAGCGAGTCGACAACCCCATCCCGATGCTCGCTGAGCAGGGCCGTTGCACCGTCGGCGATCTGCGCCACCGCCTGCTCGAGCACCTCCGCCCGGGCTGATCGCGCCGCACGCTCCCGCGCCGCCTGCTGGGCGCGCCCATCGAGATCACGGACGCGGGCCGCGGCCTCCTGCTGCGCGGCGGCTGCGCGCTCATGGGCATCGTCGAGGGCACGCTCCCCGTCACTGAGCCCGGCGATATCGGTCTCCAGGGCGTGAAAGCCCGCGAGTGCCTCATTGGCCCGCGACCGGGCGGCGCTGACATGCTCCGCCAGCCGGGCGCCCTCAGCGGCGCGCGCCTCCAGCCGGGTCCGGGCCGCGGTGACCTGCCCGGTAAGGCGCACGAGCCCCTCCCGTCGGTCGGAGATCGCCCGGGCGACCGCCACCTGACGCGCCCGCTCCGCCTCATGCTCGGCCTCAGCCTGCGCGCGGGCCGCGACAACCGTCGACAGCCCCTCCCGCGCCCGCGCCACCTCGGTGGCGAGCTCGGCAGCCTGGGCGCGCACGGCGTCCGCCTGCTCCTCAAGCAGCACCGGGTCGGCGGAGCTGCGCGCGTCGTCCTCGGCATCCTCCCCAAGGATCCGCAGCCGCTCGATGGCGAGGGCGCGCACCCCCGCCAGCCGCTCCGCCAGCCCGGTCAGCCGGTACCAGGTCTCCTGGGCGAGGGCCTCCCCTGGGGCGGCCGTGCGCAGCTCCTCCTCAAGGTGCGCCTGCTCGGCTAGGGCGGCGGCCTGATCGGCCTCCACCCGCACCTGCCGCTCCCGCAGGGCGGTCTCGTCGGCAACCTCCGCGGCGAGCCGGACGCGCATGGCGACGAGGTCGGCCGCGAGCAGCCGCAGGCGGGCATCCCGCGCCTCGGCCTGGATCGTGCTGGCCCGGCGCGCGACCTCGGCCTGCCGGCTCAGCGGCTTGAGCTGGCGGCGCAGCTCGGCGGTGAGGTCACCCAGGCGGGTGAGGTTCGCCTCGGTCGCCTCCAGCTTGCGCAGGGCGCGCTCCTTGCGCTTGCGGTGCTTGAGCACCCCCGCGGCCTCCTCGATGAACCCGCGACGCTCCTCGGGTGAGGCCTGCAGGATCGAGTCGAGGCGCCCCTGACCGACGATGACGTGCATCTCCCGGCCGATCCCGGAGTCGCTGAGCAGCTCCTGAACGTCGAGCAGCCGACAGGCGGCACCGTTGATCGCATACTCCGAGGAGCCGTTGCGGAACAGCGTCCGTGCGATCGTCACCTCGCTGTACTCGATCGGCAGCGCACCATCGGTGTTGTCGATGCTGACCACGACCTCCGCGCGACCCAGCGGGGCGCGTCCGGCCGTGCCCGCGAAGATGACGTCGGCCATCGCCCCCCCGCGCAGGGACTTCGCTCCCTGCTCCCCCATCACCCAGGCCAGCGCATCGACGACATTGGACTTCCCAGACCCGTTCGGACCGACGACGGCGGTGATCCCCGGCTCGAAGGTGAGGGTGGTGGAGGTGGCGAAGGACTTGAACCCTCGCAGGGTCAGGCTGGTCAGATGCACGCATGTCCTCCGGGGGCCGACCCTACCGGTTCGGCGCTGCCGTCATCACGCACCGACGACCGGATCGGCCATCCCCCGTGGCCGCCGCTGGCAGCGGGGGCAGCGCACCGAGGACCGGTTGGCGAACGGCTCGCGCACCAGTGACCGACCACACCGACGACACGGCTGGCCCCCGCGTCCGTAGGCATCGAGGTCGACCGCGAAGCGGCCGCTGCGCCCATTGACGTCGCGGTAGAGCGCGTCGAAGGAGGTGCCGCCCTTGCCGAGGGCGGCCTGAAAGATGTCGGTGACGTGGCCGAGCAGGGTGCGCACCCGGGCCGCGGGCAGCCGATGAGCGGGTGTGGCGTAGTGCAGCCGGGCCCGCCACAGCGCCTCATCGGCATAGATGTTGCCGATGCCCGACACCACCGTCTGGTCCAGCAGGACGGACTTGATCCCCGCCCGTCGACCACGGATGCGGGCCAGCACCCCGTTGATGTCGAAGGCCGTATCGAGCGGGTCGGCCGCGATATGCGCGGCGATCCGGGGCACCGGCGACACCGCATGGACATCGGCGTAGTCATCCAACAGCGCCCAGCCGAACGTGCGCTGATCGACGAACCACAGCTCCCCGGCATCATCGGGTGCCAACCGCAGCCGCAGCCGCCGGTGCGCACGGCTGTGGACGAGGACCTCGGGGGCAGCGCTGCCCGTGAGGAGCACCTGCCCACTCATCCCCAAGTGGACCACCAGCGGGCGGCCGGCAAGGTCCAGCCAGAGGAACTTCCCCCGCCGGTGAACGGCCGTGATCGTGCGCCCTCGGACACCGGTGCGCAACGCCTGCCCAGTGCCCGGACCCGCCCCCCGGCGGGTCACCCGGGGATGCTCGACCGCAACGCTGGCAACCCGACGGCCCGGCAGGATCGCGGCCAGCCCCCGCCGGACGGTTTCAACCTCGGGCAGCTCCGGCACGGACGGCGCCCCGATCAGCCGGCCGGCGCGGGGGGCACGCCCGGCCCGGGGGGCACGCCCGGCGCGACCTGCTGGAGGGCCTCGCGCGCGGCCAGCTGCTCTGCGGTCTTCTTCGTCCGACCCTCACCCCGTCCGAGGCAGCGACCGGCAAACCACACCTCCGCGACGAAGTGCGGCGCCTGATCGGGGCCCTCCCACTGCACCCGGTACTCCGGCTGTGCGACCCCGAGGGTGGCGGCCAGCTCCTGCAGAGAGGTCTTGGCATCCAGCCCACCCCGGTTGCTGTCACCCTCATCGAGCAGGGGAGCGAACAGCTGGTCGATGACCTCGGCCACCCGCTCCAACCCGCAGGCGAGGAAGACCGCACCGATAACCGCCTCACACGCGTCGGCGAGAATCGAGTCCTTGTCACGGCCGCCGCTCGCCCCCTCGCCCGCTCCGAGGTAGAGGTAGTCCCCGAGCTCGATACTGCGGGCCACCCCGGCCAGCGCCCGCGCGCTCACTGTCGCCGCGCGCAGACGGCTCAACTCCCCCTCGGACAGTCCCGGATACCGAGCGAAGATCTCGCGGGTGATGCAGAACCCAACAACGGAGTCACCGAGGAACTCCAGCCGCTCATTCGTCGGCAGCCCGCCGTTCTCGAAGGCATACGACCGGTGAGTCAGGGCGCAGCGCAGGAGGTCGTCCGGGATCTCGCACCCGAGTCGATCGGCGAGCGCCTGCGGGTCCGCCGGGCGATCGGATGTCCGCACCACGCGAGACCGACGTGCCGGCACCTTCACTCATCCCCTTCTCACGCGGCGGCCCCCCGCAGCAGCCCGGACTGCACTGCTGCCGACCTTAGCCACAGCAGTCGCGCCATCAGTCCACGTTCCGGATCGCCCTGGCACACCACGGTGCGGCCACGTCCGATGCTGCCAGCCCACCCCTCGTGCGTCCTCCATCCCCATGACCGGCCTGGCCAGGAGGGAAGGGGACGACTTGCACAAGAGGGAGCCGACTCTTGCACCGTTGAGCGCCACCCGTCCGCCCGTGTGAACAATGGCGGTGTCGGCGGAGGATCCACGACGACACCCTTGAGGAGCGCGTCCTGCACGCCTCGGCAGTCGCATTCGAGGGCGCCAAGGGGGAGAAAGACCGCCACCCCGACTAGCGAAAAGGCGTTGTTGCCGCGGCCAGTCCTGTTTCCACTTCTTGGGTGATGCACTGGTTCGTGTGTGACCCACCCAAGGAGACAGGCCAGCGTCAGGCGAACCTGGAAAGCACGCAGAAATCAGAAAACCTAGAGACTCCGCTTCAGGAAATCGATTGTGAGCTGTCGCACCTGTGGTGCTGTCCCCGAGTTGAAGGAATACGCCATCGCGTGGACCCCGTTCAGCACTTGCGACTGAATGTTGCCCGCACCGGCGGCAGTCACCGCGGCGATGAAATCCTGCGTGCTAGACGGTGGCACCATTTCGTCGTTGGATGCGCCAAGAACAAGGGTGGGTTGTGTGATCTTCTTGATCACCTGCTTGGGAAGCACCTCCCATACCTCGCCCCTGAACATCGGTGAATTGAGTTGAGTCGGAAGGAACGGTGACACCACGGCAACGACTGCTTTGACGGCCGGTGTTGTGGCCGCTTGGATCAGTGCGACTGTTCCACCGCGTGAGTTACCCGCGACCGCCAACTTCGCGGGGTTGACACCGGGTTGAGCCATCGCCGCAGTCAGCACCGGCAGGAGCGTGCGGGCTAGTTCAAGATTAGCTCCGCTGAATGCGGGACTGCTCGCGTTCTCCACGATTCCAGGCATTCGTGCGACAGGGAAAAAGCCATCTTGGAATCTCGTGCGCGCATGCCAAATGGGGGTCACCACCACGAAGCCACCCTTGGCGAGGTCTGCTGCGACCTCTTGCTCCCAGATAAGAAGTCCCGCAGTGCCGTGGTAGTAGACGACCACTGGAAGATTCGAAGCGCCCTTGGGTGCCCAGACACCGGCGGTTATCTTCTTCCCGCCCTCCACGTCGACTTCGATCCAGTAGTTGTCGAGTTCTGATGCCAATCGAGTCAGGATTGCCTGAGCCTGGGGCAGCTGTTGAGGATTCCCGCCGAGCGCAGGGGTCGGGATTCTCTGCCAGGTCGCCGAAGCGGGGGTGTTGAAGGGGGTGTGCTTGGTGGCGTCGAAAGCGACCCACGACCAGGTGTCGGGGGCAGATGGGTTGTGCCAGCACACGAAGACCGAGCTTCGCTTCTTCTTGCCCTTACCGGAGGTGACCGTGGTGCTGTCCAACGGGGTGGCGCAAGACTGCCCACTTTGAATGTTCGGGCTCGTTGCCGCAATCGAACTCACCGGAACAGGGAGCAGCATCGCAACTGCAACCCCCACGATGGCGATACGCAGTTTCCACACGCGCGGGAGTGTAGCACGGCCATGACCACGCGCAGACGGTCGTCGACGAGGGCAGCCAGGTCATCCTGAGTACCGCGCTGGTGGCCTCCGGCGCCGACAGTCCCGAACTGCCCGGGGCCCTGGCAGGGCTGGCCGACTCGCTGGCCGCCGCCGGGATCGAGGAGCTGCCGCGGACGCTGCTCGCGGACGCCGGGTACTTCTCCGCGGGCAACGTCACCGCGGTCACCGAGGCGGGGATCAATCCGCTGATCGCGACGGGCCGCCACCGGCATGGCGAGGAAATCCCGGCGGCGCCGCGCCCCGCCCCCGAACCGACTCCGCAGCCACGACACGACCTGACGTGCCGCGGTGACGTGTGCGGGTGGGCGACGAGGCTCGGCTGTGCCACGTATGAGAAGCACGAGGAACGACACCGAGTACCCCGACCCCGATACGCAGATTGAGCCCGACGTGGTCCTGGCGGACCTCGACAAGGCCAGCGACATCGTCGACGCCTGCCGAGCGGTCCTCCCGCATCTCACGGTGTTCCAGAGGTAGTGCGCAACCAGCCCGCTCGAGTGTCTCAACCTGCTGATTCAGCGACTTCAGCGAGCACTTGCCCAACCCTCTGCCGCGGCTCCCGCTGGTGTCGGTGCAGTCCGACAGGACGAGTCGATCTCGGCCCGTCGACCGTCAGTGCATCACCAAACCGCCGGTGACGTTGATGGCCTGCCCCGTCATGTAGGACGACTCCGGTGACAGGAGGAACCAGATCGTCGCTGCGCATTCGTCTGCCGTGGCCGCTCGCTTGAGGGGGACGGTTGAGTTCCGGGCTGCCACGAGGTCGGCGACGTCCATCCCGCGTGCTGCCGCAACCTTCGCCAGGACGGCATCCTGCATGGGTGTGTCGATGATGCCGGGGCAGACGGCGTTGACTCGCACGTCCTTCTCGGCAAAGGCATACGCGAAGGACCGTGTGAGGCTCAGAACCGCCGCCTTGGTCGACGCATAGGCGGCGGCCTCAGTGGTCGATGCCAGCTTGGCGGAGCTCGAGCTGAGGTTGACGATGGCGCTGCCGGGGGACATGGCTGCACCGATCCGGGCAGTCAGGTCCCACACTGCCTGGACGTTCACGCGGTACACGTTCTCGAGGTCCGCGATCGTCACCTCGAGGATGGGCTTGAGCACGATGATGCCCGCGGCATTGACCAGGTACCGGCTGGCCTGTGCTGCCTGGACGACGCGGTCGCGGTCCTCCGTGGACCCGAGGTCTGCCTTCAGCGGCGTCATGCCCTCGGCTGACGCGCGATCCAGCCCGGCGTCATCCCGGTCGACTCCGACGACGGAGAAGCCTTCGCGGAGGAGTCGTCGCCCTGTCGCGAGGCCAATCCCGCTTCCCGCTCCGGTGACGACGGCGGCGGACGTGCTTGGGGTGCTCATCTCAGGCAACCTTTCCTCGGAAGAGCGGCATCCCCTGGACGCCGACTGGAATGCGCCATAGACGCCCGCCCATGGGCGCCTGGTCGGTCACAGCGGTGACGTCGCCGAAGTCGGTGATCACCAGGGAATCACCGACGAAGATGCAGTTCAGGGGCACGCCCCCGGTCTCCAGGAAGTCGATCGCCGTGCCGTCCGGCGCGAGGATGTCTACGCCGCCGCCCATGAACGCCGTGACCCACAGGTTTCCGCTTGCGTCGACCTTCAGGCCGTCCGGGACGTGGTTCTCGGGCAGGACGTGGATCATCTCGGAGGCGCCTCCCGGCCGCCGCCGGTAGACGCCGCGATCGTAGGACTCGACCCACACGATCGATCCGTCTGGTTCCGCCACGATCCCGTTGGGATAGGCGTCCGGGATCTCCTCGAGGAGTTCGCCCGTGCCATCGGGGTTCAGCGCGAAGATGCGGCCCGTAGACCGATTGTCTGGGTAGTAGTCGCCGGGATCGGTGAAGTAGAGGCGGCCGTCGGCGTACCCCCGGCGGCAGAACCCGTCGAAGGCGAGACCCCGGTGATCGTCGGGGCCGCGGCTCCGCTTTTGGTGGACAGGCCAGAATCCGTGGCAGCGTAGACCGTTGAAGCGACCGCGTACACGCCGAACACAGTGTCGCTCTCTAGGGTCACAACCGTGAATGCCAGGGTGCGGCAGGGCCTCGGCCTCGCCTTCATCGCCGTCTTCCTGTGGTCGTTCACCGTTCCGGCCACGAAGGTGGCCGTGCAGGGATTCGACCCGGTGTTGACCGCGATGGCTCGTCCGGTGATCGCCGCAGCAGTGGCCATCCCGTTGCTCGGGCTACGGCGGGTGCCGTTCCCGCCACGGCACCTGTGGCGACCGATCCTGATCACGATGGTCGGAGCGGTCTTCGGCTGGCCGATCCTGTTGGCCTTGGCCCTGCAGTCGACCACCTCCGCACATGCGGCCGTGATCGCTGCGTTCATGCCGCTGTCGACCGCCATCTTCGCGGTGCTGCTGGCTCGCGAGCGGGTGAGCGGTGCGTTCTGGGTCGCCGCCTGCGTCGGCACCGTGGCTCTGGTTGCCTTCGCACTCACCCGTGGTGGTCTGGCAGGAGGCAGCCTGTTGGCCGACCTCCTCGTCGTCGGTGCGGTGCTGCTGTCGTCCCTGTGCTACGTGCAGGGGGCGATGGTCACCCGTGAGATGCCCGGCTGGCAGGTGATCTCCTGGGTGGTCGTCTTCTCCCTGCCGGTGGCCCTGCCTGCGACGGTGATCCTGTGGTGGACGACCCATGGCTCCTTCGAGACAACGGGGACCGAATGGGGAGCCCTGCTCGTCCTTGGCCTGTCGTCGATGTACATCGGGTTCTTCGCCTGGTATCGCGGGCTCCACCTTGCCGGGGTCGCCTACGGTGGTCAGGTGCAGCAACTGCAGGCCCTGCTCACCTTGGGCTGGTCCGCGTGGTTCCTCGGCGAGCCGGTCACCTGGCTCACGGTCGGGGCCGCCTGCGTGGTGATCGCCGCCGTGGCCTGGGCTCAGTGGACCCGGACCCAGTCATCCGTGGGTCGATCGATCGACTCCCCGAGTGTGACCCCGAACACCTGATGCGCATACTCCTCGCCCCGGACAAGTTCAAGGGAACGCTGACCGCCCAGCAGGTGGTGGATGTGGTCACCGAGGAACTGATGCAGGCCGATCCCTCGATGGAGGTGTCCGGCGTCGCCCTGGCCGATGGCGGGGACGGGACACTCGCCTTCGCCCTGGACCATGGGTACCAGGTGCGGACGGTGGCCGCGGTCGATGCGCTGGGTCGGCCGAACGAGTCGGCATACGCCGTGGCGGGTTCATCGGCGATCATCGAGCTGGCTGCCGTGTGCGGGCTGGCGACGGTGCTGGACCACCCCCTTCGGCCGTGGCAGGCGTCCACCCTCGGTCTGGGGATGGTGGCGCGCCATGCGGTCCAGGCGGGTGCCACCGAGGTCACGATCGGCCTCGGGGGCAGCGCGTCGATCGACGGCGGCTTGGGATTCGTCCTGGGATTGGGCGTTCGGGTTTCCGATCGCCTCGGATGGCGAGTCCCTGCGGGACTGCTGGGTGTCCGGCGGGCGGTCCGTGTCGATCCTCGCCGACTCCCCGAGGCGGTCCGCCGAGCCCGCTGGCGCTTCCTGGTGGATGTGGACAACCCACTGCTGGGTCCGCTCGGGGCGGCTGCGGTCTTCGGTCCGCAGAAGGGTCTGCTGCAGGACGAGGTGGCGGTCGCCGATGCCAGCCTTGCTGCGTGGGCGGACCTGCTCGACCCTGCTGCAGGGCGGCGTGTCGCCGCCGAGCCGGGCATGGGGGCAGCGGGCGGCGTGGCCTTCGCCGCGCGGACCTTGTTCGGTGCTCACATCAGGTCAGGTGCTGACTGGGTGGCCGAGCAAGCGGGCCTGCAGGAGCGCGTGGCAGCCTGCGATCTGGTCGTCACCGGCGAAGGTCGCTTCGACCGTCAGTCCCTGATGGGCAAGGCTCCCGGATTGGTCATCGATCTGGCGCGTCGACGCGGCAAACCGGTCTATGTCCTGGCCGGCAGCAGCGAGTTGAGTCCGGAGCAGGCAGCAGCCCGGCAAAGGCTGGACTGCAGGGCCTGACCAAGACCCTCGCGATCGAGCTTGGCAAGTTCGGTGTCACGGTCAATGCCATCGCGCCGGGCTTCATCGAGACCGACATGACCCGGGCCACCGCTCAGCTTCTTCTGCCGCGAGGACGCCGGCTTCGTGTCCGGGCAGGTGCTGTACGTGGCGGGCGGTCCGAAGGCCTAGTCCCGGAACGCAGCCGCCAGGGCCGCCACCGCCTCGTTGACGCAGGCGGCATCCGAAGCCGGTCGCGTCCGCGCGGCACTGCCCCCGCTGAAGGTGACCAGGGCCGGGAAGCCGACGAGGTCGGAGATGCTCACGGCCCCGGTCCAGCGCAGTGCGGCCTGGCTGCCGGCTGGCGCTGCCGGTACGCCACCGCCGACCACCCCGATGGCTCGCACCTCACCCCACCACTGCTCCGGGTAGCGCAGCACCACCTTCTCCAGGCTGCCGGTGCGCAGGCTGGCCAGGGCCGAGCGCACCGGACCTGGCACGCCGGCCAGGTCGGGGATGCCGGCCTGCAACAGGGCCAGCGGCACGGCGACCACCGCGCCATCGGCGGCCACCGGTGAGCCGGAGGCCAGCTGCGCCACCACGCCGCCGCCCGCCGGTCGCACCGCGGTGACGGCGGCGCTTCGCCGGACCTCGATCCCGTCCAGGAGAGACCGCACGAGGGTGGCGTAGTCCCCGCCGACCAGGGCATCCCCGCCGCGCTGCCAGTCACCCTCGCTGAAGGCGCGGACGCCGAGCCCGGCCGGGTCCAGTCCGTACTCCTGGGTGATCAGCACCGCCTGGGCCCAGGCATGCAGGCGGTTGTTCGTCCAGCCCTGTGAGCGCAGCCAGGCGGCCGTGGAGGTCCTCAGCGGCAGTTCGGCTTCGCCGAGCTCGTCCATCAGGTCCAGCAGTTCGCCCCCAAGATCGGCCGGATCACCACCGGTGGCACGGTGACCGAGTTCCCGGACGGAGGAGCGCGTACTCCTTGAGGTGCTCGCGCAGAGCCTCGGTCACGAACTCCGGGTGCAACACTGACCTACCTCCAGCGACGAATGAGCCACTCGACCGTCAACGCGGCCATGGCCTACGCACATGCGTCCCGCGACAACGGCCGCAGCATCACCGAGCGCATGAACTCTCAGCGGGCCACAGTCGTCGACATCAAGAGCCGCATGAAGTCGAGTTGAGGATGACGCCGAGGGAACTTCCGTTGGAACGATGCTATCGTTACGAGATAGTATCGTTCCGTGATCCGGTCCTTCAAGGACAACCGAACCGAGAAGGTCTGGAACAGGCTGCCTGTACCTGCCTTCGGTCCGGACTTGCAGCGAGCCGCACAGAAGAAGCTTCGCCTCCTCAACGCGGCATCAGAACTGAACAGCCTTCGGGTGCCACCCGGCAACCGTCTGGAGAAGCTGACAGGCGCCGGTCCGATCAGTATTCGATCCGCGTCAACGATCAGTTCCGGATCTGCTTCGTCTGGACCGACGGCGGCGCGGACGATGTCGAGATCACGGACTACCACTGAAGGGAGTGCCACGATGACGAAGGCTCACGAGCCAATTCCGCCCGGCGAGATCCTCCTCACGGAGTTCCTCGAGCCGCTCGGAATCAGCCAGTACCGACTGGCTCAGGCGACCGGTCTCCCCCAGACCCGGATCAGCGAGATCGTCCGCGGCAAGCGCAGAATCACGACCGAGACCGCTCTCCGCCTGTCGAAGGCGTTGGGTGTTGATGACCGCTTCTGGATCAACATCCAGACGGACTACGACCTTGAGGTTGAGCGTGACCTCCACTCCGAAGAGCTAGCCAAGGTCACCGCCCTCGTCACCAGTTGATGCCAGCAAGCCCCGAAGCAGACTGTTTCCGTACACCGAGCGAGCCCTACGAACCGTCCGCGGTTTCACCACAGCCATCCACTTCGGCAGACAGCCCAAGCACATGCCAGGACAACCCAATCATGACCCTTCGAAGTCCACGATCAAGCTGTCCTCCAAATCGTCGAGGCCTTGGCAGCGGGTAAGGCCGCCACTGTCGCGCCGCAGAGTCAGTTGCTCACGACCCAGCAGGCGGCCGACTTACTCGGTGTCAGCCGCCCGACGGTGATCAAGCTGATCAACGCGGGCGAGTTGCCTGCAGAGACTCCTGGCACGCATCGTCGAATGATCAAGCTTGAGGATCTCCTCGCTTGCAAGGCTCGTCGGCGCGAGGCTCAGTACAACGCGCTGATGGAGTTGGCTGTGGACGACTACGACTCAGACGAGGACGCGGAGTCTGTGCCCGAGAACCTTCTGGGCATTCGCGCTGAAGTGGCCGCGCGACGTCGAGCACGGGCGGCCCGCTGACAGGATCGGGACATGTTTTCGGCCTTTCTCGATACCAACGTGCTGTGGCCCAGCCTGCAACGCGACTTCCTGCCTTCCATGGCGGCGGAGGGGCTGTATCGGCCGCTCTGGAGCGAGGCAATCCTGGAGGAACTCCACGAGCACGAGGAGCGGAAACTGGCCGGTCGAGGAGCTCCGGATGACGAGGCGCTCGCGCGAGCTGAGCATCTGATCGACCGCCTGCGCAGCGCGTTCGACGATGCCCTAGTGACCGGCTGGGAAGCGCTGGAAGGATCCTTCAGCCTCCCTGATCCAGACGATGAGCACGTTGTCGCGGCAGCCTTCGTTGGCGGCGCCGGAGTGATCGTCACCGACAACCTGAAGCACTTCCCCACCGAGAACCTGCCCGAGCCGCGAAGGCGCGCATTGAGATCTCCATGCGGCATCGCAACCCCAAACACTCCGCCGAGGAGTTGCTCGAACTGCTGGTCTCCCGCTACGGCATGGGAGAGGTCGCCGACCTCGTTGCGCCGGTCCTGACGGGCCACGAGTGAATTGAGATGTTGATACGAACACGCCCGGTGGGGCGTAACCCGCGCGTGATCGGCCCGATGACCTCTCGGGAATGCCTTGCGACAGGAGGTACATGTTTCACCATCAACATGCATGTGAGCCTCTGTTTTCGAACGTCGTCAACACGCGATCTGATCAGACCTGAATGTGTTCGAGTGGCGAGCCCCTTGCCCGAATTGCCAGGAAATGCTGAGGCGCGTGGCGTGCGACAGGCGCGCGACAGCGGGAGGGCCTTGGAGGGTACGAGAAGTCACGAGCGGAGAACCTGACGATCCGTAAACACGTTGCAATGCAACGGTCCTCGAGGGTGGGGCGGGTCGGGCTCGAACCGACGACTACCAGACTATGAGGCCGCTGCGCGCTCTGTCGTCCCGCTACTCCCCTCCTGCGCCGGCTGCTTCCAACTGCTCGAGCCACGTGCGAAAGAACTCGCGGAGCTGATCGACCTCTGACTCGTTGATCGGAAGGTCCGGGTCCGCGAATCCATCGAGTTGACGCATCGCCGCGACCAACACCGTGAGCTCGAAGCCAGCATCAATGACCTTCGCCCATTCGAGCAGTTGGCCGGTCTCCCACCGCTGAGCGAGCCGGTAGACGTCGACGAAATCACGGGGCATGGCGCGATCGAATAGCGCAAGGAGCTTGCGCCCCGCGAGGTCCTCCGGCGCGAACGTGGGTCCCAGGAGGGACATGACGGGCGGGAGCTCCGGCGCAGAGTCGAGGGCGAGGTCCATGAGGAGCGAATCCTCGCCCACAACTTCAAGGCGAACGAACGTGTCACTCGCCTGGACCACTCGGATACTCCAGCCGCGGTCACCGGCGGCCGCGGTGAATGCTGCGAATGCCGTCGTGACATCGGGAGCCTTGGAGGTGAAGGCGTCGAAGTCCTCGGTTGGGCGTTCGGAGATGCCATGAGCGGCCAGTGCGAGCCCGCCGGCGAGCAGGAAGGTTTTCGTCTCGGGCAAGGAGAAGAACACCTGAGCAACTTCGGCTTGGAATACCGTGATCGGGGACGTACTCATGCTGCGCCGCGATTCAGGGCCCTGTCGATCAACGGCTGCCACGCCTGGCGGATGGCGGCAGGCAGATGCAGGTCCGGCCACGCGTCCACCAGCAGGGCACCGTCAATGACCTGCCGGATGTCCTCAGGCAGACCTTCTGCAAGCACCATGCGATAGACCAGATTGCGCTCCCTGCGGTTAGCAAGGTCACGCGGCTTGCGGCCCGACGACCAATCAACATGCGCGGGCAGGACAACCGTCGCGAGTGCCTGCTCGATCGACAGCCGCGGCAACTGGTCCGGCACATGGAACGGCCTGCCGCGACGATCTGAGTGCCGGGCGAACCGTGGCTTCGGGACGGAGATCAGTTCCTGCCCGTTGGCAGCGAGCACTCGTTCCAGGGTTTCAAGCGTGGGATTGCGCTGACCGTGCTCATAGGCGGACAAGGTCGGGCGCGATGTGCCCGCCCGCCTTGCGACTTCGATCTGGGACAGGCCAGACGCACGCCTCGCCTGTGCCGCCAGCGTCTCCATGTCACCTCCTATGTATCGGATACGATACCTTATGGTCAAGTTGGGCTGCGAGGTGAGGCTCCCAAGACACGGCCGTGAGCGCTCTCCCCCTTCCCACCCTCAACTCCTGAAGCGCGCGGAGCGGCGCCTTGATCAGTCCGGCGATCCGGGTCAGATTGCGGAGGAGTGTCAAGCATCAACCAAAGCCACCGGGCTACGTGGTGATCCGTAAACACGTTGCACAGCAACGGTTCTTGAGGGTGGGGCGGGTCGGGCTCGAACCGACGACTACCAGACTATGAAGCCGCTTCGTGCCCTCCTATGCCCAATGGCGTCCATTGGCGCCTGTTCCCGCGTGAACTCACCCTCGAATAGCCGCGAATGGCACCCTTGCAAAATCGCATTCGAAGCCCTCGAAAAATCGCATTCGTGCGACGGTCACGTAGTGGACAGTCGTCAGTCGGCACTACGGAAGCACCGCATCCTGCCCATCGCCCTTGAACATATGCTCGACGACCCCGTCGTCCTCCTTGAGGGGCCCAGGTCGGTAGGCACGTCCACGCTACTCGTCGAACGACCCGAAGAATCAAGCAGCGACCAACAAGTAGCGTGACACGCCGATCCACAGGTCTTGACTATTGCTCCGAAGGGCGCTGCGTTGCCGCGGTGGCCCAGCAGCTCTCGCGCCGATCGTTCCTGAAGCTAGGGGCTACTGCCGGTGTCGTGGCCGGGTTCTCCCTCTCGGGGGCACCCCTGAGTTTCGCAGCCCCTCGACAGTTGCGCTTCACCTCAGCTGAGCAAGTCGCGAAACGGGTATTCGAACTCGCGCGCGAATCGGTTGACCTTGGGAGCCGGGGTGTCGGCGGGGTCCTTTTGAACAACAAAACAGGCGAAGTCATTCGCGAAGGACGGAACTACCGTTACCTGCCCGTGAATCCTGCCGTGGCTTCAGGCCCCGACGAGGTTTTCACATTCGACTACACGGCCCATGGAGAAACAGGGCTCGTTGGCTGGTACGTGAGTAACCGACGGCGCTTGGGACTACCAAACCCACAGGACCTCGCGATCGTGATGAGCCTGGACCCGTGCGCAATGTGTACTGGGTCGATCCTGACCATGGGTTTCAATGCGGCCGTTGTTGCCTATGACCCCACAGGCGGGATGAATGTGACGGAGGATGGCCGATATCGGACTCTGACGCGCGCCTTGCGCACTCAGGCATTGGACAGCATCGGGTTCTACGCCATCGCCGGCGAGCGACGCTACTTTGGCCCATCGCAGATCCTCTTCCGGCAGACGCAGGTAACACAGCAAACGGCGAAGGACTGCGAAGAGGTGTTCTTCTCACCACGAAGAGGGAAATCACTTGACAATGCCGTTCCCATCGACGACGTGGTCAACCCTTTCTCGCTACCAGCAGGTACACGGTTGACGCATCCACAATGCCCCCGTTCTGATCGCTGCGGTCAGGCTATGGCGTTATGCGCTTCCGTGGCGAGGCCATGATGTCCAATCGGCGAGGATCTCCGAGACCGAGTGCACTGAAGGGAGCGCACCCGTGAACGCCTCTGCGCCCTGAGGCAGGTTCATGGTTGCGCCGCGTGCTCCCCGATCCGGGCTGCGAGCGAGTCGATGAGGTCCGCCAGCCCTGGCACTGCTCGAGCGTGTGGCACCTCGTGCTGCACCGTCGCCCGGATGGTCGCCACCGCTGCATCGATGACCTCACCCGCACGGACCGCACCCATCCCCCACCGTCCTGCTTCGGCGATGAGGTCGCTCCGACGGATCCGCGCGTGGTCGTAAACGTCGTTGATCGCCATTGCCATGCGCCCGTCGATGCCGGGGTAGTGAGTGAGCGGCACGAGGTCGTACGCCGGCGCCAACCTCGAAGTCCCGTCCGGCAGGTGAAGAAGGGAGATGTTCTTCGCGTGCATGTCGAGGTTGCCGACGCAGACCGCCAGCGTCACGAGCGTCAGCAGCCGCGCCAGTCCGTCGGGGCCTTCGGCGCTTGCCACAACCAACGCGATGCGCCCGAGGCTGACCTTGCCTCCATGCTCCTCGTACTTCTCGGCACCGGATGCCCCCAGAACCTGATTGAAGTCCTCCTGATGCACCCGACGCCCAGGGACCGCGTCATCGCGGTCGTAGCGCTCGATCACCAGGGCGTCCGTGCCCTCGAAGGAATCGATCCAGGTCGCATAGGGCGCCAGACCCAGAGCGCGCGCGATTCGTGAGGCGTACTCCTCGTTGAAGATCATGTCGGTGTGGGGCCGCGCCACGGGCTTGAGGATGTGCGTCGACGGATAGCCGTATAGGCACTGTGCCCAGCGATCAGCCACGCGCGCCAGCAGCACCTTCTCCTGCACGCCGGCGAGCGACGCCTTGCCCGTCATCGGCGCATTGCCAAGCGGGAACGCAGCCACGTCGTCGAGCAGGTCGACGACGTCAGGTGTTGACAGGGCTCGCGCTCGCGGCGGATCAGCCGCGTCCGGGGCACCGGGATCGATGACCTGGACCGCACCAGCGACATCGCGGCCGTAGGCGGCCAACAGACCGAGGGTGTCCGTTGTCGCCACGCGAGCGCGATCGGCGAGTCTCTGGCGGGCAGCCCCCTCAGGGAGCAGCTCGTCGAAGAAGACCCGTCGCCTGGCCGCCTTGCCCCGCGGTTGCCGCGGGACGAGTGGAACCGACTCGGACAGGACCGTGCTGCCCACCCCGAAGCGCTCAATCGCTTCAGCCGTCGGGACGAAGTCGAAGTCACGCCACGACTCCCCGACAACATCCCCGACATGGGTCTCGTACAGGTGGACCTCGAGGTCAGGCATCAGTCGGACTCTCGGGGATCTCGGCGCTCAGTGTCATGCCCGTCAGTCGCATGATGTCGAAGACGCGGGTGAGCGCAAGTGATGTCTTGCCGCTCTCGAGCTCGGAGACGTAGCCCTGACTGATCCCGAGCTCGGCAGCCACCTGCTGCTGGGAGAGCCCACGGGCCAGTCGAGCCTGCTGCAACAGTCGCCCCAGAGCCTGCGGACTGGACACGGTTCCGGTGAGTGCCATGAAGCAACGGTACTATAGGAATATTCAGATAGCACTCGTCTATCCTGATATTCCAATAGCAATTGACCATCCGGAAATCCCGATAGACCCGAGTTCCCGTCCGGAGGAGTTCATCGCCGCACGGCGGGCACGGCGCACGCGGCGAGGTAGTCCTCGAGGTCGGTGCGGCGCAGGCGGACAAGGCGCCCGACCTTCAGGAAAGGGATGCGGCGTCCGCGGATGAGTCGCCGCACGAAGTGGTCGGTGATGTTGAGGTAGTCAGCGGCCTGCTCGACGCTGAGCAGGTCCCCCGACGTGGTCACCGGCGTCGCCGAGCGCTCACGCGTCTAGAGATCCCGGACCCCGTACCGAGCCAGCACCTGCTTGCGTACCACGTCCTTTGGCCGCTCTGGGAACAACCATGAGGAGGGAGCAACGATCCGCTGTGCATCATGGACGTCGACAACGATGACGGCCTTGATCGGATACAGGCCTTCAGTGATGCCATCGAGCGGCCTAACCGACTCGTGAAACTCTGAAGTGTCCGCCCACGTCAGCGTGGCTTGCCCTGAGAACTGCCAGCCATGCTGAGCGAAGACGTCCACGACGGACACCATCACCTGAGGGTTGACCTCAATATTGCGAACCGTCTTGGGGGACGCGATGTGAGCGATGAGGATCCGGTCACCGTCCAACGTGAAGACCTCCTTGGGGCTCACGTTGGATCGTCCATCGTTATCCGCCGTGGCGACCCAGCACAGGACCGACTGGTCGAGACACGTCTTCATCTCAGGAGTCAGTTCCACGACTCGAGTGTGGACTATTGCCCCGTGGAACACTCAACCTTCCCCAAACGGTGGCAAGGATTTGTGGGGCGGGTCGGGCTCGAACCGACGACGACCAGATTATGAGTTCGTGAGGCACGCCAATGATTCACCTCACCTGTCGACGGCAGCAACCAATCCGACCGCCTCCCACCGGCACCTGTGGCCACCCACGTCATGGTTTCACGAGCACACGGGAGAGCCGGCGCGTACTGGCTGGGCCATGGAACTTGGCTGGGCCATGGAACGCCACCCCGCTACCAGGGCCCACGTCCCCCACCGTCCGACGGCGGGCGCGCCTCAGACGTCGAGGACGCGGCGCTTGTCGTAGGTACCGCAGGTGGGGCAGGCGACGTGCGACAAGCGCGGCGCGCGGCATCGCTCGCAGGTGACGATCGGCGGAACCGATGCCTTCCACTGGGAGCGGCGGTGACGAGTGTTGGCGCGCGAGGTCTTGCGCTTGGGAACGGGCACGGGGTCAGTCTCCCATGCCGGGGGCGACGACGGTCACGCCGGGTCCGGGGGGCTGGCACCCAGCCCGGCCCCCGCCTCCGGCCCCGACCCCCCCTCCGGCCCGGCCCCCTCCGGCGCGGTCAATCCGGCCCCCTCCGGCGCCATAAATGAGGTAAGCGCCGCCCATCGGGGGTCAACACGGTCGTGGCTGTGGTCGGGGGCATCCGCGAGGCGGATCCCGCACTGGGCGCACAGCCCGGGACACGTCGGCGCGCACACGGGGTACCGGGGCAGCGCCAGTGCGATGGCGTCGCGCACCACCAGGGTCAAGTCGATCGTCGTCCCCTCAACCAGCAGCGGGTCATCCTCGGCGAGGTCGATGTCCTCATCCGTGCCCCCACGTGGGCCACCCGCACTCGACCCCCCAGCCGGTCGGCGCCCCCGTTCCGCCGGTCGATCGGCGAACTCATCCTCGAAGCGTGCGCGCACCGTGATCGTCAGCGGATCCAAGCAGCGGGAGCACTCACTCAGTGCCACCGCCGCAGCCGTGCCGCTCACCCACAGGCTGTCGCGGAGTGCGTCGATGCGGCCCGTGACCTCCAGCGCGGTCCCGGCGGGAACGCTGACGACCGAGGTGCCGACGTCATCGGCCAGGCCACCCGTGCAGTGGAAGTCGCGACTGCGCCCGGGGTGGTCGAGCAGGTCCCCCACCTCGACCCGCAACGACCCGGGTGCCTCACGGGTCCCCGACCGGGGCTCCCGAGTGCTCACGCTCAGCCGGCGTCGAGGGTGTCGTAGGGATGGATCCCGCTCATCCGCTCGCGACCCCGCCGCACGGTGTCCAGGGTGCGTCCGAGTGCCACCTCGAAGGAGGCCAGCCGGGAGTCGATGAAGTCCTCCGTCTCGGCTCGCATCTGCTGAGCCTCGGCGAGGGCGCCATTGCGGATCGCCGCCGCCTCCTGCTGGGCAGCCCGCACCAGCACATCCTCACTGACCATGCGTTGCGCCTCATGCCGCACCTGCTCGATCAGTCGATCCGCCTGGCGGCGGGCCTCCATCATCACCTCGTCGCGATCACGCATCACATGCTGGGCCTGCTCCAGCTCGCGCGGCAGCTCGATGGTCAGGTGGTCGATGAGGTCGAGCAGCCGCTCCCGGTTGACCACGGCATTGGTGTTCGACATCGGCATCGAACGGGCCGACTCGGCGAGCGTGCGCAGCTCGGCAAGGGTGCGCAGGATGTCCATCAGCCCCCCCGCACTCTCGCGCGCAGATGGGTGAGGACGGAGTCGGGCACCAGGCCGCTCACGTCGGCACCGAGGGTGGCGGCCTCCTTGACGATGCTGGAGGAGAGGAAGGAGAACTGCGGGCTGGTCGCGACGAAGAACGTCTCCACCTCAGCCAGGCGGCTGTTCATCTGCGCCATCTGCAACTCGTAGTCGAAATCCGTGACGGCGCGCAGGCCCTTGACGATCGTGCGCACCCCGCGCGTGCGGCAGTAGTCGACGAGCAGCCCCTCGAAGGTGTCGACCTCGACGTTGGGGTAGGGCCGGCACACCTGCGCGACCATCGCCGCCCGCTCGGCAACGGTGAACAGGCTGCGCTTGGACTGGTTGACCAGCACCGCGACGATCACCCGCTCGAACGTCGCCGCAGCGCGCGCGAACACGTCGAGGTGCCCATTGGTCACCGGGTCATAGGAGCCCGGGCACACCGCGGTGGTCACGGGCCGATCATTCCCCATCACGGGCCACAGCGGGGACGACGCGGGCAAGATACAGGTGGGTGTCCCCATAGCGGCGGTCCCACTCGGGTGCGAAACCGTCCGGCCAGGTCCAGACATCGCGGCTGGGGCGCTCGAGGACGACGGATGCGCCAGCCGCCATCGCCGTCGTCCGCAGCCCCCCGAGCACGGCGGCGACCTCGGGCGCGGCGGTGACATACGGCGGATCGCAGAAGACAAGGTCGGCCAAGGGATGGTGGCCGGCGGGGGAGGCGGGGGGGTCGGCCGGGCCGGCGGGGCCGGCGTGGTCGGCCGGGCCGGCGGGGGAGGCGCCGCCGGCGGGGCCGGCGAGGGAGGCGGCGCCGGCGAGCAGATCCCGTCGCACCACCCGTCCACTCAGCCCAAGCGCATCGAGGTTCTCGGTGATCGCCGCACATGCCGCGCGGCTGGCATCGATGAACTGCGCCGAGGCCGCCCCGCGGGAGAGGGCCTCGATGCCGAGCGCCCCCGACCCGGCGAACAGGTCGAGGACGACCGCCCCGCTGAGCCGATCGCGCGCACTGAGCATGTTGAACACCGCCTCGCGGACCCGTTCGGTACTTGGCCGCACCTCCCCGCGCGGAACCCGCAGCCGTCGGCCGGCGTGGGTGCCCCCGACGATGCGCGTCATGACCGGGCGAGGTTCTCGCTGCGGGCGTCAGCCAGCACCCGGGCCACGCGCTCGGCGAGCACCGGCCGGCTGGTGAGCTCGGGATCGACGATGAGCATCTCCCCGGCGAGCTCCCGCGCCTCGGCGATCAGCGCCCGGTCGCGCAGGACACGCAGCACCCGCAGGCCGCTGCGCCAGCCGGACTGTCGGGTGCCGAGCACATCCCCCTCCCGCCGCGTCCGCACATCCGCCTCGGCCAGGGCGAACCCGTCGGTGGTCGCCGCGACGGCGGCGAGCCGCTCCCCGGCGGGCGAGTCCGGTGACGCATCGCTGAGCACGATGCACAGCCCGGGACGCTCCCCCCGTCCAACCCGACCGCGCAACTGGTGCAACTGGGAGATCCCCAGTCGGTCCGCGTTGGTCAGCACGATCATCGTGGCGTCGGCCACATCGACCCCGACCTCGATGACGGTCGTCGCGACGAGCACATCGAGGGCATCGGGGTCCGCGGCGGGCAGGCCGAACCGGCGCATCGCAGCGTCTTTGTCATCGGCCGACAGCCGGCCGTGGATCAGGCCCACCCGCTGATCGGCCAGCTCCCCGCTCGCGAGCCGGGCGTGGAGGGTGAGGACGGTGCCGGAGTCATCGGGCAGTGGGACGGACGGGGCGGACGGCGCATCGGGCGGGTCCCGGTCGAAGAGGCCGCCATCGAGCGGGTCGCCATGGAACGGGTCCCCGTCGGGCGGGTCCCGGTCGAAGAGGCCGCCATCGCCCCCGTCGAATGGGCCGTCGTCGTCGCCGTCGGGCGGGCCGGAACCTGCACCGTCCTCGCCCGCACCGTCCTCGCCGATCCGGGGGGCGACGACGTACACCTTCCCCCCGCCGGCGATCTCCTCCCGCGCCCGCTGCCACACACGGGCGGCGCTCTGCGGTTGACGTTGGGGGCTGACCCAGTGGGTGGTGATCCCCGCCCGCCCGGGCGGCAGCTCGTCGAGGGTGGTGACGTCGAGGTCGCCGAAGACGGTCATCGCAACCGTCCGCGGGATCGGGGTGGCCGTCATGACCAGCACATGCGGACGTCGCCCGGCGACAGCCCGCTCGGCCAGCCGGGAGCGCTGGGCCACCCCGAACCGATGCTGCTCATCAACGACGACCAGCCCGAGGTCGGCGAACTGCACCCGATCCTCCAGCAGCGCGTGGGTGCCGACGACGATGCCCACCTCACCCCCGAGCAGGTGGGCAAGGATCCGCCGGCGCTCGGCGGTCGGCACCGACCCGGTGAGCAGCGCAACCCGGGTCGCCTCCGCGTGGCCCCCGAGCAGGCCACGGTCGGCGAGGGGGCCGAGCAGGGTGCGCAGGGACCGCTCATGCTGGGCGGCGAGTACCTCGGTGGGGGCGAGCAGGGCGGCCTGGCCGCCGGCATCGACAACGGCGAGCATCGCCCGCAGGGCGACGACGGTCTTGCCCGACCCGACATCGCCCTGCAGCAGGCGGTGCATCGGCCACTCCTCAGCGAGATCCCCGAGGATCTCCACCCCCGCGCGCTGCTGCGCGCCGGTGAGCGGGTACGGCAGGCGGGCATCGAAGGCGGCGAGCAGTCCATCGGGGGGCGGCACCCGCGCAGCGGCACGGGTTGCCCGGACCTCCTGACGCTGACGCCCCAGCGCCAGCTGCAGGATGAGCGCCTCGTCGAAGGCGAGGCGGCGGCGGCCGGCGTCGACATCGGCCCGGGTGTCAGGCTCATGGACGGCCTCATACGCGGCTCCGAGGCTGAGCAGCCGGTGGCGGGCCCGGTCGGCGGCGGGGAGCGGGTCGATCGCCTCTCGCCAGTCGGGTCCGGCGGCCGCGGCAATCCCCCGCAGGACGGTCGTGATGCCGCGCCCCACCCGCCACGAGGGCTCACCCCCGCGGGTGGGGTACACGGGGATCAGGCCGCCGGCGAACCGGGCCGCGGCATCATCCTCGTCATCCCCCCCGGCCGGCTCGGACGCCGCCGCCCCGGGCTCCCCGGCCGGCCCGCGCCCCCCGTCCCCCCCATCACCCTCGAGGGTGACGTACTCCGGATGCGTCATCTGCAGCTGCCCCCGGTAGGTCGACACCCGCCCCGAGATGAGCACGCGCACCCCCGCGAACAGTCGGGACTCATGCCAGGGCACGCGATGGAAGAACGTGCACGTGAGGGTGTGGGTGCCGTCGGTGACGGTGACCGTCAGCCGCGGGCGCTGGCCACGCCGGTACGGCGTGGATCGGACGGTCTGGCGCACCTCGACCAGCACCGTCACCTCCTGGCCGGTGCGCACCGAGCCGAGGTCGGTCAGCTCCCCGCGCTCGGCGTACCGGCGCGGCAGGTGCCGCAGCAGCTCCTCGGCGGTGGCGCACCCGGTGGCCGCGGTGATCCGCGGACCCACCCGCGGACCGAGGACGTCCGCCAACGGCTGGCCGAGATACGCCCGGGCAGCGCTCATCGGCCGCCCACCCCGCGTCCCACCCGCATCCGCGGTGGACTCACTCAACGCCGATGATGAGCGGCCACAGCGGCTGACCGCCGTCGATGAGGGTGATGTCGGCAGCCGGGTGCTCCCGTCCAAGCCAGTCCGTGACGGCTCGGACCGCCTCCTGCGGGCACTGCGCCCCGGTGACGAGGGTGACCAGCTCCCCCCCGGTGGCGAGCAGGCGGCCGGCGACCGCCCGCGCCGTCGCGGGCAGTTCAGTTCCGATCTCCACGATGTCGGCGTCGATGACGCCCAGCACATCGCCGGGCTCGCAGATGCCCGCGGTGGTGACCGCGCGGCGCTCGGCAAGGGTGAGCGCGCCGTACCGGGTCGCGGCGGCGGCCCGGCTCATCGCGACGACGTCATCATCGAAGGGACGCTGCGGGTCGTGCACGCCGAGGGCGGCGAGGGTCTGCACGATCGCCCGGGTGGGGATCACCACCGCTCGGGTGCCCTCCTCGCGGAGCACCGTTGCGGCGGCCTCCGCCGCGGGAACGCTGTCCCGATCCCCCGGCAGCAGGACGACCTCGGGCCGGTTGCCCTGGCGGGCGGCATCGAGCAGGTCGGCTACCGCCGGCCGGGAGCGCGCGGCCACCGGCACGACGGCCGCCCCCACATCGCGCAGCAGGGCGAGGGTGCCGGGTCCGTGCGCTGTTGCGACAACGGTGCGTCCGGTGCGGACGGCCCCGTCGACGGCCGGACGCCGACCCAGCCACGTCACCTGCAGTCGGGAGACCTGTCCGCAGGCGTACGCCGCCTCGATCGCCGGGCCCGCCTCGGCGACGTGGACGTGGACGGATGCCAGGTCGGCGTCGCCGACGATGACGACGCTGTCCCCGATCCGGTCGAGGTCGTCGCGCAGTCCGCTGAGCGCCGCGGGACTGTGGGCGGTGAGCAGCAGCATGACCTCGTAGGAGTCCTCCCCCCGCTCGGTTGCGCCGACCCGGGCGGGGGCCCACTGCCGCCACGCCTCGGTGGCCGCCACCCCGGCACCCCCTGGCCCCGCCCCGGCGCCCCCCGCCGCCCACGCCCCGGCGCCGCCCGCCACCGCCGCCCCTGCCCCGGCGCCCCCCGCCACCGTCCGCGCGAGCGCATCAAGGATCACCGTGAGCCCGGCGCCGCCGGCGTCGAGCACCCCAGCATCGGCGAGCACGCTCAACCGGCGCGGTGTCGCGGCGAGCGCCTCATGGGCGGCGCGGGCGGCAGCGGCGGCCACCTCCCGTGGGCTCGTCCCACCCGCGGCCTGCCCCGCCGCCTGGGCAACCGTGAGGATCGTCCCCTCCACTGGCCGCACGACCGCGCCCCGGGCCGCCACCGCGGCCGTGCGCAGCGCCTCGCCGAGGGTCTCCGCCGCCAGCGAATCGGACGATCCGCAGACCCCCGCGAGCGCGCGCAGGTACTCGGCGAGGATCACCCCCGAGTTGCCCCGCGCCCCCAGCAGGGCTCCCCGGGCAAGGCTCGGCCAGTCGTGGGCGCCGGCATGCGAGGGCAGCGCCCGGACGGCCGCCTCGAGGGTGAGGTACATGTTCGTCCCGGTGTCGCCATCGGGCACCGGGAAGACGTTCATCGCGTCGATAGCCGATCGTGCCTGGTCGAGATCGGCCAGCGCCCGGTCGAGCCACCCCCGCAGCCACCCGGTGGCTGCGTCGCTCACCTCCACCCCAGCGAGGCTAGCCGTCCCGTCACCGGCGACGCGTCCAACCACCGGCGCTCGCCGACCGATGGTGCCCGTCACCGGCGGCGGGGGTGCGGCTAGCATGGGGGGATGGCTGGTACGTGTGATGTGTGCGGCAAGGGCCCGCAGTTCGGGCATTCCATCTCCCACTCCCACATCCGCACCAAGCGGCAGTTCCGGCCGAACATCCAGCGGGTGCGCTCCGTCGTCGACGGCACCCCGCGCCGGTTCGATGTGTGCACCTCCTGCCTTCGCGCCGGCAAGGTCCCCGGCCAGAAGAAGGTCACCCGCTGAGCGCCGCTGCACTCCGTCCCCACCCGTGACCGTCACCGCCGAGCGTCCTGCGACCCCCGACTGGGTTGCGACCGACTTCCTCACCCCGGCGTTCTTCGCCGACCCCTACCCGTTCTACGACCGGCTGCTCGCCGAGGCCCCCGTGGTGTGGAGTGAGCAGATCGGCGCCTGGCTGGTGAGCCCCTTCGACGAGGTCGGCGTCGGACTGTCGGATCTGCGGCTCTCCAGCGGCGCGCGCATCCCCACCCTTGCCACCACCCTCAGCCCAGCCGCGCGGGAGCGCAACGCTGAGGCGATCGCGTGCATGGCCCGGATGATGTCCTTCCGGGACGCCCCCGACCACACGCGGCTGCGCCGCCTCGTCTCCCGCGCGTTCACCGCTCGCCGGGTGGCCGGGCTCAGCGACGAGATCGAGGCGATCGTCGCCCGACTGGTCGCCGCATTCCCCGTCGGTCAGCCGTTCGACCTGCGCACCGCATTCGCCTTCCCGCTGCCGGCGATGGTCATCTGCCGCATGCTCGGCATCGACGAGGTGCACCTGGCTTCCGTTCGCCGGTGGTCCGAGGCGGTGGTCACCCTGCTGTCGTCGGCGACCATGACCGATGCCGCCGCCGATGCCGCGCAGGCGGCCGTCCTCGAGGCCGACGCGTTCATCGCCCAGGCCCTCACCGAGCGGGCGAAGTCCCCGCGGGATGACCTCCTCACCGCCCTCGCCCAGGCGCGGGACGATGGGGATGCCCTCACCGGCGACGAGATCACCGCCATGGTGATCCTGCTGTTCTTCGCCGGGTTCGAGACCACCGAGGGGCTGATCGGCAACGGGGCGCGGGTGCTCATGTCTCACCCGCACCTGCGCCGCGCCCTGGCCGATGACCCCGCCCGCGCGGAGCCGTTCGTCGAGGAGGTGCTGCGGTGGGACCCGTCGATCCACCGGCAGTCGCGGGTCTCCCCGGTTGACACGGTCATCGCCGGCACCCCGATCCGGGCGGGTGAGCCGATCCTGTTCATGATCGGCGCGGCCGGCCGGGACCCTCGTCGCTTCACCGACCCGGGGGTGTTCAACCCCGACCGCGCGGACGCCGGCAACGTCGGCTTCGGCCACGGGGCGCACTTCTGCCTCGGCGCGCCCCTTGCGCGGCTTGAGTCGCGCATCGCCCTGCGGGCTCTCGCCCAGCTGCCCACCCCGCTGGCACCCGCCGGCCCGGTTGCGTACGGGGCACTGCTCGCGGTGCGCAAGCCCGAGGCGATGCCCGTCATCATCCCCGCCTGAGCCGAGGCTGACCCCGCACCCGGCGGGGCGCGGGGTGCGACTCAGAACGCGCGGATCGGCCGCACCTTCTTCATTGCGCTGGACTTCAGATCCCCAACCGCCTCACCGGTGGTGAACGTCTGCGCCCATGCGCCGTCGACGATCCGCGGATGCTGCGTGGAACTCCACACCAGTGCGAAACGCAGCCCGATCCGTCCGCGATCAGCACTGCCCCGGCGGGCCCGGTCGTACAGCGCGGCCAGCTCATCCGTGGACGGCAGGAACCAGTCCGTCCGTCCGCCACCCTGGTAGCGCGCCGCCACGCCGGCCGCCGTGCGTCCGCCGCAGGCCGCGATGATCGCCTCCGTATTCGCCCGACCCGTGCCGATCGCCGTGCCGGTGGGCACCGGTGCGTCGTGGCCGGGCCGCTCCTGCGGGCACCACGGCGCCAGCGGATCCCTCGTGGCACCCGACCAGCCCGCGGGGGCGACCTCGAGGTACCGACCCCAGCCCGCGCGCGTCCCCGCGTCGTAGAACACCACACCACCGCCGGGGCCGGTGTCGCCGACCCGGTACTCCGCGGCCGGTCGATCCTGTGCTGCGGGCGAGCTCGCCACCGCCGGCGACAGCGCCCCGGCGGTTGCCAGCAGCACCGCCGCCGTGACGATCGGCGCGGCCGGCACTACAGGGCGAAGGGGCCGAAGCGTCCCCACGCGATGAACACCGCGAGGAGCAGCAGCACGAGCGCGGGCACCGATTTCGCCAGCGGGTCCCGCAGTCGGATGTGGGTGACGATCCCACCGGCCATGAGCACCGCAACCCCGGTCGCCGCGAGGGGGACGAGCACCGGCGCGATCCCGGTCAGCGCCGGCACGATCAAGCCGATCGCGGCGAGGATCTCGAGCACTCCGATGGTGGTGATCACCGCTGGCGGGAAGTGCTGGGCATACGTCAACCCCATCGCGACGATCTGATCGCGTGAGCGGGCAACCTTCAGCAGGCCCGCACCGAGCATCGCCAAGGCGAGCACGGCTGCGGCAATCCACAGGGCAATAGACATGACGGGCAACCTATCGGATGGTGGGCCTCAGGACAGGATGTCCTTGCGGTCAAACCGCAGCACCGCCACCGTGACGGTGAGCGCGAAGAAGGCGACACTGGACGCCACCCCGATGGCCATCTGGTCCCACACGATCGTCGGCCCGAGGGCATCCACCCATGCCGCCCCGTAGTGGGTGGGCAGCCAGCGGCGCAGGTCGCCGAGGGCGTCGATCGCATCGAGGATGTTCGCCACCGTCACGATCACCACCGCCGCCCCCACCGCCCCCAGGGGTGCATCGGTGGTGACGCTCATCAGGATGGCCAGGCCCGCGGGCACCAGCAGCGTGATCGCGATGTACCCGGCGATCAGCAGCAGGCGGGCGGTGGACTGCCCGGCGTCGAGGGATCCACCCAGGGGGCTGGCGAGGGTCCCGGCGCCAAAGGCGAGCCACCCGACGCCGAACGAGGTCACCACGAGGATCCCCAGCACCGCAAGGGTGAGCAGCAGCCCCACCGTCACCTTCACGCGCAGCAGCCGACGACGGGGGACGGGGGCGATCAGCAGGTAGCGCAGCGTCCCCCACGAGGCCTCACTGGCGACGGTGTCCCCGAGGAACATCGCCGCGATGATGACCAGCAGGAAGCCGGACGAGAAGAACAGCATCGTCATCGTGAAGTTCCACGCCCCGGCGGTGGCAAGGCCGATGAGGTCGAGGTCGCCACCACCGAAGCCGCCACCCCCACCGCCACCGCCGAAGCCGCCACCCCCACCCCCACCGCCGCTGTCCTGGCCGGAGGGCCCGAAGAGCACGGCCAGCACGACGATCACCGGCAGGGCCAGGGCGAGGGCCGCGGCAATGGCCGTGCGGCGCCGTCGCACCTGGCGGATGAGCTCCACGCGCACCCCGAGGGTCCGCGACGGCGCGTAGCCGCTCACCGGTGGGCCGCCGCAGGGGGCTGCGCCAACGGACCGGAGTTGGCCAGATGGTCCGAGCCCACCAACTCCATGAAGACGTCCTCCAGGTGGGCGCGTCCGGCGAGCAGCTCGGTGACCGTGCCGAAGGCGATGACCGTGCCCCGGTGCATGACGACGACATGGCTGCAGGTCTGCTCCACCTCGCTGAGCAGGTGGGAGGACAGGATCACGGTTCGGCCATCGCCGGCGTACGCGCGCAGCACCTCGCGCATGTGGCGGATCTGCGGCGGGTCAAGGCCGTTGGTCGGCTCATCGAGGAGCAGCAGCTCGGGGAGGCCGAGCATCGCCTGGGCAATTCCCAGCCGCTGCTTCATGCCGTGGCTGTACGTGCGCACCGGACGCGCCACCGCCGCACCGAGTCCGGCGATGTCGAGCACCTCGGCCAGGTGCGCCTCGGTGCGGTCCCGGCCACTGGCCCGCCAGTACAGGCTCAGGTTCTCCCGTCCGGACAGGTGCGGCAGGAACCCCGGGCCCTCGATGAAGGCGCCGATGCGCGCGAGCACGGGCGCACCGGGCGCCACCGGCTCCCCGAACACCCGCACCTCCCCCGCGGTCGGCCGGATCAGTCCCATCGCCATGCGCAGGGTGGTGGTCTTGCCGGCCCCATTGGGCCCGAGCAGCCCGAGCACCACCCCGGGGGGCACCTCGACGGTCACCCCGGCCACGGCGCGCACCCCGCGCGGGAACTGCTTGACCAGCCCGCTGATCTGCAGTGGGAGGGACGGGCTCGGCGCGGACGGGCTCGGCGCGGACGGGCTCGGCGCGGACGGGCTCGGCGCGGACGGCGCGGAGGTGCGCCCCCCGGGCCGGTCGCGGGGTCGCAACAGGCGCAGCACACCGACACTGAGCAGGCACACCCCGAGGGCGAGCACCAGCCACACCCACACCGGCAGCGGTGCCCCGGCGGCGGTCATCGCCACCTGAGGCAGCACGACTGTGGCGCCGGGGAGCAGTCCGATCGTGTACACCGCCGGGCCCGTCGGCAGCCGGTAGCCCTGGTCGGTGGTCCCCACGGTGAGCATCAGGGCGTCCCCGGCGGCGATATCGGCCACGATCGCGGGCAGCTCCACGTCGATCACCTGCGGGGTCGGTCCGACCTCGTCCACCCGCACCGGCGACACCAGTCCGGCGGGCAGCAGCGTTGCCCCGGCACCGGTGCGGATGCGCAAGGCGACGAAGAGCACCACATCGCGCACCGGCTCGGCGCTGGCGACGGTGATGGCAACCCGGGGGGCGCCGATGACCCGCACCGGCGCGGTCAGCGGCGCGGCGGGGAAGACCGCCGTCTGGTTGGCGGCGAGGCCGGCGCCGAGCACGCCGAGCAGGCCGCCGGCCGCGCCGATGCCGGGCAGGGAGCTCACCGCCGCGGGAACACCACCGGCGGGGGCGAGCACCTGCTGCGCTGGCCCGTCGATGGCGATGGGCACGGTGGTGTCACCGTCGAGTCCGGGGTAGGACGGGCTGGTGAGCACCACCACCGTGCCGGCCTGCCGGTCGCTCAACGCCGAGCCGGCCACCAGGGATGCCTCGAAATCGCGGGCGACCGGCGGACCGTCGGCGAGGTGAGCCAGCAGCCACGCGCGCGTCAGGTCCTGCCACCGCGCGGACTCATCCACCCCCCCGTCATGGCCCTGTGCGTGCCACACCACCTTCACCGGGGTGGCCGGGTGCGCCCGCATGATGTGCTCGGCGGTGGCGTTCACCTGGGCGAGGGGGAACAGGGAGTCCGCCTGCCCCCCGCCGAGCAGGGTTGGCGCGGTGATGCGGTCGGCAACCGACGCCGGGGACGAGGCCGCCATGAGGGCGCTGATCTGCGGGGTCACCGTCCCGGTGGTGGCGATCGTGGTGTAGGCGGCGCACCACTGGGGTGAGAAGCGTCCGCACTCATCGGCGCGGCCCGGCGGGGAGGCGAGGCCCGCACTGAAGAAGGTGGAGGTCCACAGCTGCTTGTACACCCCGGGCTGCCCCACCCCGATGCGCTGCTGGGCGAGCAGGGAATCGGCGAGGCTGTGCCAGGTGATGTCCGCGGCGACCGCATCGACGCGGTCATCGACACCGGCGAGCAGCAGGGCGAGCGCCCCGCCGTAGGAGCCCCCGGCGACCCCGACCACCGGATCACCCGGCCCGTCCAGTTGCACACCGGGCAGGCGCGCGAGGTAGTCGACGACCCGTGCGGCGTCGGCGACCTCGAAGCGGGGCGCGTTCATCGAGATCGTCCCGGACGAGTCACCGAAACCGCGTGCGGTGTAGGCGGCGACAACGAAACCGGCCGCGGCAAGTTGCTGCGCCTGCCCCGCAACCGACAGCCTGCTGCCCCCGAAGCCGTGCGCGAGGATCACCGCGGGCGCGGGCGTGCGCGCGGGCAGGTAGATATCGGCGGCCAGGCTCACCGGGGTGGGGTCGGCGTCGGTCAGGGGGGCACCGGCGATGCGCACCGAGGTGACGTCGGTGGCGTGCACCGGGGGGGCCGCGGTGAGCAGGGGACCTGCCAGCGCCAGGATCAGCAGCGCACGCGTGAGATGACCGATGCCTCGACTATAAGCCGCGGGCGGGCGCCCTCATGCTGACCCCGCCCGGGGATGGGTCGTCCACTCACCAACGGGCTGGCCGTGACGGAGCCTGCCGCGTCTCATGAGGGAGCCGTCCCGGCGGTAGAACTCCCACTCGCCGTGCATCTCCCCGGCCAGGTATCGGCCCTTGGCCTTGAGGAAGCCGTTGTCGTAGAACGCCCGGAACTGGCCAGCCGGCGTGGGATAGCTCTCGTTGATCAACGTGATGCGGGTGCGCACGATCCGCTTGATCAGGGCACGTGGGGGCAGCTTCTCCCGCTCGAACTGGATGGTTCCCTTGGACGTCCGGTATCCGGCGAGCTCATCGGAGAGGGCGTCGATCGCAGCCGCGCCGGGGAAGATGCTGTTGTGGTCGCTGAAGCCCTCGTAGCTGAGCAGCACGACGCCACCAACCTCAAATGAGGGCATCCCGTAGAAGATCCGCTCACCAGCACCGGGCACGAGGCGGTGCACCTCATTTCGCAGGGCGGTCAGGGTGGCGGCCTGCGTGGCCGGGTGGCGCATGATGAGCGCGGTGACCTCGTTCATGGCGGTCCTATTCTGCGCCAACGCCGTCCAATGGCGGCCGGCACCGTTGCCTGAGTGCACAGCTCTCATCGGGGCCGCGGCTGCCCGGGTCGGAGCACCACCGTGGGCAACACCCGTAGACCGTCGCCAACGACCACCCCCACACACCAGCCGAGCGGGCCTCGTCAAAGGTCACGCCAGTGCTGAGGTCGACAACCGCCGTCAGTTCGACCGGGAAGGAGTCGGCCAAGGCGTTGCACGCCTATTGACAGGGACCTACCCGTAGCAGAGCAGGTAGGGAGCAATGCGCATCACGGGTGGAGGCACAAGGGGGGCCGGCGGTGACGACAGCCGACGACTGTTGACGGCCATCGCTGCTGACGCTAATGCGGCGAGGATCATCAACACCGGTAGCACCAGAACCCCGGAGGACAGGCTCCTCACGCCGACCGCTCAGAAAGATCAGTGGCGCAAACGTCGACGACACAAACACCCGAGCAACCCGATCACCCGCCACCCCACGACCCTAGCCACGCCGCCCCACCCCTGTCCCGCTACAACCCACGCCACCGCCATCAGCCGCCCCCGGGGCTAGGTTGAAGACATGGCAACACAACGTGGGCGCGGCCGCGGCGGCCGCGGCCGACGACAGCACCCCGGGCAGCGCGCCCACCAGCCACGCCCCCCTCACCTGTCCATCGTCCCGTCAGGTCACGCCGACCCCGGCGGCGCCGAGCAGCAGCCGCTGCTCCGGATGATCCGCCAGTCGCTGCGCACCGGCAAACCCTCCGATCTGCTCATGGTGATGAGCACCTTCCTCGAGGTGGCCTATGACCGCACCGACGGCGCGTTCAGCGAGATGGCCTCCGAGTTGAGCCTCGCCGAACTGGTCGACTCCTTCCTCGACATCGATATCACCGAGACGACCGCGGCCCTGACCGTCATCGAGACCCTCATTGAGGATGACCTCCTGCGTCGGCGCATACAGCGCGGACTGACCGCACGCCGCCAACCCCTGCCGCCATGGCTGCGCGGCCTGCACGAGGCCCGCTGTGGCGATTCGGTGATCATGCTCACCGACATCCTCGGCGATGGGGACAGCTACCTGTTCGAGGTGGTGCTGCCGGCGGGTGGGTCGTTCACCGCGCTGGTCTACATCGACCACAATCTCGCCGGGGTGGTCAAGGACGGCTTCATCGCCCCCGAGACGCTGGCGACATTGCAGGCGAGCATCCTCCGACGCGCTCAGGATGAGCGACCGGACGTCGTGCCGGCGGACCCGATGGCCGCACGGGCGCAGATGATCGCAGCCCTCGAGCTGGGGCTCACCCACATCGATGTGCCCACGACCGACACCTGGCCGGCGTGCCGACCGCTCATCGAGTGGGCGGTGCGGCTGCTGCCACCCGGTGGCACGGCACCTGAGTATCCGAGCTGGCCACCGCACCAACGGCTCGGGATCGCCGCGGCCTTCCATGCCTCACCGTTCTCGCAGGGCTCGCGGGACTCCGTCAGCCGCTCCCTGATGGAGCCGCTGCTGGACTTCGCCTGCACCCTGTCGGGCGGGGATCCCTACCGCTGGAGCCCGGTGCGAGTGGAGATGCTGCTGACGGGGTGGGCACCGCAGTACCTCCTCGCTCCCCCCGGGGACCTCGCCCGGCTGCCCGACCTGCTGCGGCGCTACATCGGCTACTGCCACGACCGGCTGCAGATCCCGGCGGGACGCACTGCTGACACCCTGCACGCCGTTGACCGCTGCGAGGCCGAGTACATACGCCTCATCGGCGATGGCCCGGATCCGGAGACCCTCAGGATCCTCGATGACCTCACCGTCCGGCTGTTCAACGAGCGGCGAGCCAGCTTCTCCTTCGAGACGTACATGCGCGACCAGCTCGAGCAGCGCGCCGGCGGAGCGGGGGCGCTGGCGGACCTCGACAGCAGTCCACTGCCCGATGAGCCCTTCGAGTGGACGGGGATCAACGAGGACATCGTCGACGGCGTCGGCCTCATGCTCGCCGACTGCGACCGCATCGCCGACAGCCTGCTCGGACTGGAGTACCGCACCGCCATGCGCCGCCTGCTCCACCAGGTGGCGATCGGCGATCCACTGATCTTCCGGCGCAACTCCTCCCCCGCGCGCGGTGCCGCGGCGATCGCGTGGATCATCCACCGGGCCAACGACGAGGACGTGCCCGACAACATCAGCGTGCAGGATCTGCTCAGCGCCTTCGGGGTGCGCGGCTCGGTCTCACAGCGGGCCGAGCCGATGCTGCGGGCGATCGGGGTGGACCCGCGCAACCGGGGCATGTCGATGGCGCTGGGCCAGCCGGGGCTGCTCACCTCGGGCAGCCGCGCGGCGATGGTGCGCACACGCGAACTGCTGGACGACCCCGAGATGATCCACCAGATGGGGTGGGACACCCACGCGGCTGAGGGTGAGCCCCCGGCCGGCCCGTGGCGCTGACCGTGGCCGGCGGTGTCGCGGAGGCCGATGCGGCCTCCCCCTTCCTCGCCGTGCCCGTCGATGAGTGGGTGGCGAGCAACGACTGCGCCTTCGCCATCCGCGATCGCTACCCGGTCTCCCCCGGGCACACCCTTATCGTCACCCGCCGCCTGGTTGCCACGTGGTGGGAGGCCACGCCGGCCGAGCAGCACGCCATCCTCGCGCTAGTAAATAAGGTCCGCGACGGGCTGGAGGGGCTCACCCCCCGTCCCGCCGGCTACAACGTCGGCTTCAATGCCGGGGCCGCTGCCGGGCAGACGGTGCCCCACCTGCACGTCCACGTGATCCCCCGCTACCCCGGGGACATGGCCGATCCGCGCGGTGGGGTGCGCCATGTCATCCCCGAGCGGGGCAACTACCTCACCGCACCGGATATGCCGTGGTGATGATCGGGCTGCAGTTGACGCTCCTGGAGCCGAGGGACGTGAACCAGTCGTGGAAGTCGCTCTCCCGCCAGGAGTGACGCGGCCGGTAGCCGAGCAGGTGTGTTGCCTTGTCGAAGGAGACCACCGAGGCGTGGTCGGGGAACGGCGCCCGGCATGGCACCTCGGGGAAGTGCTCGGCGAGCAGTTCGGCGGTCGGCGCGAGTGAGCACGTGTCGAAGCCGTTGATGGCGAACACCTCATGGTGCAGGTGCTCGGCCCCGAGGGCCAGCGCGAATGCGCTCACCGCATCGCGGATGTCGGTGTAGGTCCACAGCAGGTGCGCCGGACGCGGTGGGCCAGGAACCGGCCACTCGCCGTCAGGGGCAGTGAGGCACTTGACGTAGCGCTCCTGCCACAGATCCTCGATGCTGCGACCCTGGTACAGCCCGGCGCTGGTGACGAATTCAGCGCTGGTGCGGCTGAGGATCCAGTTGTGGTTGATCCGCAGGCAGATCGTCCGCAGCCCATGGGCGTCGGTGTACCCGCGGCAGGCGAGCTCGCCGAGGAGCTTGCTCAGCCCGTACGGATCCTGTGGACGATCGGGATGCGCCTCGTCCAGTGGCAGGTACTGCGGGACGAGGCGCCGATGCTGGAAGGAGAACCCCGAGGCCGCGCCGGATGAGCCGAAGATGACCGTCGGCACACCCGCGCCGACCGCCCCCTCGAGGACGTTGAGGGTGCCGGTGACGTTCACCGCGTGCAGGTCCAGCGTCGGACGGCGACCGGGTGCGGTGACCGCGGCGAGGTGGATCACCGCCGCCATGCCGGTGAGCGCCTCCCGGGTGCGCGCGGCGTCGGTCACGTCACCGGCGATGAAGCCAAGCTCGGGGAGCAGGGCACGGTGCGCATCCGAGCGGGTGCGCGCATAGGCGGTGACCGTGTGGCCGCGGCTGAGCAGGTCGGCGGCGACATGGCTGCCGATCGTCCCCGTCCCCCCGGTGACCAGCACCCGCATGGGCCGGACCGTACCGCACCGGGCGGGCGGCCCCCGGCGCGGGCGGCCGGCGTCGGGCGGCCGGCGGCGTGCGGCGCGTGTCACCCCCGGGGGGCATACTGATGGAGCTCACGAAGTGCGGCCACAAGTCTCCGGCTGGTCGCCTGCCAACCGTCGCTGCGGCGGTGGCCCCGGGGAAGAGCCGCCGCGGGATCCCCCCGCGGAACGCAGCCAGAGAGGCATCGCCATGTCAGCACAGACCACCCCTGATCCCACCCGCGACGAGACCACGATTTTCACCCACGTTCCCCGGACCGGCGAGCCCTGCAGGAGCTACGCCACCGGCCACAACGTCCACTGGATCCCCGTCCTGAGCCTCAGCCCCACGCAGGAGCCGGTCACCGCAACCATTGATGCGCACCCGGATGGGATCACCCTCACCGTCGAGGGGGAGCCGACCCCGATGTACAACCACGATCCCGACGCCATCGCCGGGCTGATCGAGCAGTTCGGGTCGACCTGCCAGTGGTACCCGCAATTGCGGCTGGCCAACTGGCGTGACGGCACCGGTGGCCACTGGGTGAGCCTCGCGGAGTCGCCCTTCTCGCCATGTCTGGACGGTCCCGGCTGACACCCCCGCGGGGGTGCCGCGGTTGAGCCATGGGCGTACCGTCACAGGGTGAGCTCCCCCAGCCCGACACCCCCGCCCAACCCGTCCAACCCGGCACCCCCGACCAACCCGCCACGCCCCACCACCGTGGGCGCCCTGCGCGCATCCGGCTACCGGCCCGCCACGGTGAAGCAGCAGATGCGCACCAACCTGCAGGCCCGGCTGCGGGCGGGCGAGCCGAGCCTGCCCGGCATCGTCGGGTTCGACACGACGGTCACCCCGCAGGTGGAGCGGGCGATCCTCGCCGGGCACGACATCGTGCTGCTCGGGGAGCGCGGACAGGGCAAGACCCGCCTGATCCGCAGCCTGGTCAGCCTGCTGGACGAGTGGCAGCCGGTGATCCCGGACTGTCCCATCAACGATGACCCCACCGGGCCGATCTGCGCGCGCTGCCAGCGGCTGGCCGCCGAACTGGGCGATGACCTGCCGGTGGGGTGGCGCCACCGGGGCGACCGGTACGGGGAGAAGCTGGCCACCCCGGATACCGCGGTCGGGGATCTGATCGGCGATGTCGACCCGGTGCGCATCGCCGAGGGCCGCTCCCTCGGCGACCCCGAGACGATCCACTACGGACTGGTCCCCCGCACCAACCGGGGGATCTTCGCGATCAACGAGCTGCCCGACCTCGCCGAGCGGATCCAGGTGGCCCTGCTCAACGTGCTCGAGGAGCGGGATGTGCAGGTGCGCGGCTACACCCTGCGCCTGCCACTGGATCTGCTGGTCGTGGCCAGCGCCAACCCCGAGGACTACACCAACCGGGGCCGCATCATCACCCCGCTGAAGGACCGTTTCGGCGTGGAGATCCGCACCCACTACCCGCTGACCGTCGCCGAGGAGATGGCGCTGCTCGCCCAGGAGGCGCGCATCGAGGCGGTGGTGCCCGACCACCTGCGCGAGGTCGTCGCGCGGTTCACCCGACTGGTGCGCGAGTCACCCGCGGTCGACCAGCGCAGCGGCGTGTCGGCGCGGTTCGCGATCGCGTGCATGGAGCAGCTCTCCGGTGCCGCCCTGCGGCGTGCCGCCCTGATCGGCGACCGGGAGCCGGTTGCGCGCATCGGCGACCTCGCCGACATCGTCCCCACCCTGCTGGGCAAGGTCGAGTTCGACGTGAGCGAGGAGGGCGAGGAGGAGGCCACGCTCGCACTGCTCGCACGACGGGCCACCGCGGAGACCTGGCGCAGCCGGCTGCGCGGATCCCGTCCGGCGACATTCCTCACCGGACTGGTCGCATGGTTCGACGCGGGCCGCACCCTCGACCTCGACGACCTCACCCCCGCCTCGACCATCGTCACCGCGGTCGGACCCGGCGATGGGGAGGCCGTGCCCGGGTTGGGTGCACTCGTCGGTCACCTGGAGCCCGAGATGGCCAGCTCCGCCGGACTGGTCGCCGCCTGCGTGGAGTTCGCCGCCGAGGGCCTGTGGCTGGCGCGTCGCATAAACAAGGAGGAGGTCGGCGGGACGATGCGCTTCGTCACCGCCCGCACCGGGCAGGACGAGTCGTGACCCGGGCGCGGGCGCGCTACGGACGGTTCACCGGCGGGCCCGATCCCCTCGCCGACCCGCTGGGGGCGGGGGATCTCGTCGACGAGCTCGCCGAACGAGTGCTCGCCGGGGAGTCCGTCCGGGAGGCACTGCGGGGACTGCTGCGTGATGGCCCCGGGCAGCGTCCGGGGCTGGCGTCGCTGGACCGTCGGCTCGCCCAGCGCCGCCGGCAGCTGACCGACGCCGGCCGCCTCGACGATGTCCTCGCCGAGGTGCGCGAGCACCTTGATCGGGCCCTCGATGTCGAGCGGGAGGCCCTCGCCAACGATCCCGGGGAGGATGCCCGGTTCGCCGAGGCCCGGCTGGACGCACTGCCCGAGGCGACCAGCCAGGCCCTGCGGGCCCTGCGCACCTACGACTGGTCCTCCCCGCAGGCACGCGCCCACTACCAGCAGGCCCTTGACCAACTGCGCCGCGATGTCGTCGACCAGCAGTTCGCGGACATGACCGAGTCGATCGCGGCGATGTCGGATCCGGCTGCACAGCAGCGGCTGCGCGCACTGCTCACCGAGCTCACCACGCTGCTGGACGCCTACCGCGATGGCACCGCCACCGAGGCGGACTACCAGTCCTTCCTCGCCACGCATGCCGACCTCCTCCCCGATCCGCCGGCGACGCTTGCGGAGTTCGTCGACGACCTCGCTCGCCGGGCCGCCGCCCGCGACCGGCTGCTCGACTCGCTCACCCCCGAGCAGCGCGCCGCATTGGCCGGGGCGATGGCGCAGGCGCTGGACGAGCTGGGTCTGCGGGAGCAGATGGCGGGCGTCCACGAGCGGCTGCGCGCACTGCGCCCGGAACTGCCGGCCACCGGCCCCTCGCGGATGAGCGGGTCGGAGCCGCTGTCACTGCCCGACGCGACCGCCGCCCTCGCCGAGCTCGCCGATATCGACGCCCTGCGCGCCCAGCTGGCCGATGCGCGCACCTCGGGCAACCTCGCCGACATCGATGAGGACGCCGTCGCGCGCGCCCTCGGCCGCGGTGCCCGCGACGACCTCGCCGCCCTGCAGCAGGCGCAGCGCGCGCTCACCGAGGAGGGCTACCTCAGCGCCGATCGGCTGCACCTGTCACCGAAGGCGATCCGGCGGATCGGCCGGCGTGCCCTGCGGACTGTCCTGTCGCGCATCGAGGGCGCTGAGCGCGGTGACCACGCCGACCGCCGGGGCGGTCCCGCGGGCGAGCCGACCGGCACGCACCGACCGTGGACGTTCGGCGATGAGGCCGCGGTGGATGTCGTGCGCACCGTCCGCAATGCCGCCCTGCGGCGCGCTGCCAGCGGTGGGCCGCCCCTCGATCCGCAGGACTTCGCCGTCGCCGAGACCGAGACGGTCAGCCGGGCCGCGGTCGCCCTGCTGCTGGACCGGTCCTGGTCGATGGCGGAGAACGACACGTGGGCCCCGGCGAAGACCCTCGCCCTGGCCCTGCACGCCCTCATCACGACCACCTACCCACTGGACGCCCTCGCGGTCATCGCCTTCGCCAACCTCGCACAGGTGATCCCCCCGGTTGAGGTGGCCGACCTTGAGGTGAGCGGGGTGCAGGGAACCAACCTGCAGCATGCCCTGCTGCTCGCCGGACGGTTCCTTGAGCGACACCGCGGCGCGCAGCCCCTGGTGATGGTCGTCACCGACGGGGAGCCCACCGCGCACCTGCTGCCCGGGGGCGACTGGTGGTTCGACTGGCCACCGAGCCGGGAGACCATCACCGCAACGGTCGCCCAGGTGGACCGGCTGACCCAGCGGGCGGTGCCGATCTCGTGGTTCCGGCTCGGCGAGGACCCGCGGCTGGCGTCATTCCTCGATGCGATGGCGCAACGCAACGGCGGACGGGTGCTCGCGCCCAGTCCGGGCCGGCTCGGCGAGTACGTGGTCAGCGACTACGTGCGTGCCCGCAGCCGCACCTGATCCCCGCCCCGTGCCCGCAGCCCCGCCCCACGCCCGCCCGCCCCGTCCCGCACCGCCCCGTCACGGGCTCGACACGGCCACCGGGTGCGGGGGCGCGATCCGCGCGGCCACGCGCACCAGCAGCGGCCCGATCAGCGCCGACAGGATGACGTAGCCGACACAGGTGGCGGCAAGGGCCGGGGGCGTCCCGGGGAAGGTGGCAACGAGACCGGCGATGACGAGGCTGAACTCCCCGCGCGCGGACAGCAGCGCCGCCGCCCGCACCCACGCGCGCGAGTCGGTGCAGTCGCGCAACGCCCACCAAGCGGTCGCCGTCTTCGTGAGCGTGCCGACGATGAGCAGGACGATGACCACCGGCAGCACCGCGGGGATCTCCCGGGGATCGGTCTCCAGGCCGACGAAGACGAAGAACAGGGCCGCGAAGATGTCCCGCAGGGGGGCGAGGCGGCGGCGGGCGACCTCGGCCACCTCACCGACGAGCAGCAGGCCCAGCAGGAACGCCGCCACCGGCGCGGAGAACCCCACCAGTTCGGAGGCGCCCGCGACGAGCAGCATCAACCCGAACACGGTGAGCAGCAGGGACGCCTGATTGGCCGGGTTGAGCACGACGCGCAGGGGCTGCCAGTGGCGCAGTGCCAGGGCGATCGTGATCCCGACGACGAGCAGGGCGGCGCTGACGCTGATCAGCCCGGTGAGCACCGATGCGCCCGCCACCAGCGCGGTGAGCAGCGGCAGGTAGGGAGCCATGACGATGTCCTCGATCACGAGCAGGCTGACCACCGGCCCGGTCTCCGCGTTATGCCGCCACCGGTACTCCCGCAGCAGCTGGGCGATGATCCCCGAGGACGAGATGTACGTGACACCCCCGAGGGTCACCGCCCCGACGATGCCCCACCCCAGCAGCCAGCCGATGACCGCCCCGGGGGCGGCGTTGAGCACCAGGTCGACGACGCCGGCGGTGCGGCGGCGTCGCACCGATTCGACGAGCTCCTGGGCTGAGAAGTCCAGTCCGAGCATGAGCAGCAGCAGGAGCAGGCCGATGCCGGCGCCGAGGCTGGCGATCTCGGTGCTGACGCCGACGGGCAGCACACCCCCCTCACCAAGGGCGAGCCCGACGAGGAGGAAGAACGGGATCGCCGACAACTCCAGCCGGGCCGTGACCAGCAGCAGCAGGCCGAGGGCGAGCAGCAGGGCACCGGAGTTGAGGTAGACGAGCGGGTCGGTGGCCAGGCTCGCCGCGGGGATCATGCGTAATGACGGTAGCCGACGGGATCGGCGGCCGTCCCGTCGAGCAGGACCGCCCCGACCGGCTCGGCCAGGACTCGGCCGACGGCGCGGAAGCCCACCGGCAGCCCGGCGGTCTCCGGGAAGGTGCCGAGCAGGGCGTGGTCGTCGCCCCCGCCGAGCACCCACAGCAGGGGGTCGACGTTCATCGCCGAGGCCACCGCGGTGAGCGGCTCATCGGGGGTGAGCCGGGTGCGCTCGAAGGCGAGGGCAACACCGGAGGCGGTGGCGATCCGGCTGGCATCGAGCAGCAGGCCGTCGCTGACGTCGATCAGCGAGGTCGCCCCCTCGCGCGCCGCCCGGGGACCCCAGCGGTAGTCGACCGCGGGCCGGCGGAATGCCCCCACCAGGGCGAGCGGGGTGCGGAACCCGCGGCTGAGCACGGAGAATCCGGCGGCAGCCCAGCCGAGCCGTCCCGCGACTGCGACCACCTGTCCGGGCTGGGCGCCGGAGCGGTCGACGGTGCGGCGGCGGGCCGGTGAGCCGAGGGCGGCGGTGGTGACCACGACGGTGGGACCCGCGGCGAGGTCCCCACCGACCAGTTGCGCCCCCGCCTTGGCGGCCTCATCGCGCAGCCCGTCGATGAGGCCGAGCAGCCACGACAGGGGGGTCTCCCCCGGCAGGACGAGGCTGGCCACCAGCCCATGGCAGGTGGCACCCATGGCGTTGACGTCGCTGAGGCTGGCCGCGGCGATCCGGGTGCCGACGTCCACGGCACTGCACCAGTCGGTGCGGAAGTGCACCCCCTCGACGGCCGCGTCGATGGTGAGCACCGCCGGCCGGCCCCCCAGGTCGATGACCGCTGCATCATCGCCGGGGCCGAGGACGGTGGTCGCCGCCGGCGGGCCGATCCGCTCGGCGATGAGCGCGATGAGGCTGAGTTCATCGTGGGCGTCGATGCGTGGGTCGGTCACCCTCCCATCCTGCCCGCTCAGCGCAGCCCGGTGGGCCGCCGCAGGGCGTGCGCGATGAGCGCGTTGACGAGACTCGGGTAGTCCACCCCGCTGGCCTCGAACAGCCGCGGGTACATCGAGATCGGCGTGAAGCCGGGCATGGTGTTGAGCTCATTGAGCAGGACGGTGTCGTCATCGGTGAGGAACATGTCGACCCGGGCGAGCCCCTCGCAGCCGATCGCCTCGAAGGCGGCGCGGGCGAGGGACTCGATGCGGGTGAGCACGCCGGAGGCCTGCGCATCGGCGAGCCCCGCCATCGGCACGAGCAGCTCGGCACCGTCGGCGAGGTACTTCGCGGCGTAGTCGTAGAACGCGAACCCCGCGCGCACGACGATCTCCCCGGGCACGCTCACCCGCAGCTGGCCGTCGGCACCCTCCAGCACGCCGATCTCGATCTCGCGGCCGCGCACCGCCTCCTCGACGATCACCCGGGGATCGTGGGCCATCGCCGCGCTGATCGCCTCGGGCACCAATGCGGGGTCGGCCACCTGCACGATCCCGACGCTGGAGCCGGCGCGCGCGGGCTTGACGAAGACGGGACCGGCCAGCTCGGCGATACTCCCGAGCACCGCCGCACGGTCCTCCCGCCAGGCCCGGGGGGTGACGACCCGGTAGGCCCCGGTGGGGATTCCGGTGGCGGTCAGGACGTCCTTCATGAGCCCCTTGTCCATGCCGACCGCACTGGCCGCCACCCCGGAGCCGACGTAGGCGATGCCGAGGGTCTCGAGCAGGCCCTGCACTGAACCGTCCTCACCCCATGGCCCATGCAGGACGGGGAAGACGACGTCGATGCCGGTGAGCGCGGTGCACGGGTCGACCGGACGGCCCGCCCCCTCGGCCACCTGCGGCAGGACACCCGGTCCGCCCTCGGGGAGGTCGTCGAGGATCCGCCAGTGACCGGTGCGGTCGATGCCGATGAGCCGGATTTCGCAGCCGGTGGTGCGCAGGGCGCCGGCGATCGCCCCGGCGCTCACACATGAGATCTCGTGCTCGCTGCTGCGGCCACCGAGCAGCACGCCAACCGTCGGGCCGCCCGCCGGTGCCGCCGCCGGCCCACCCGCCGGGCCGCCCGCCGGTGCCGCCGCGGTCATACGCGTAACCCTATGGTCCAGCCATGGCACCGTCCATCGCCCTCGTCGACCTGAGCCACCCGGTCACCACCGGCATGCCCGTCTACCCGGGGGACCCGCCGGTGCAGCTGCGGCCCTGGACGACCGTCGCCGCCGACGGGTACGCGGTCGCCCAGCTTGACCTGGGCTCCCACTCGGGCACCCACGTCGATGCACCGAGCCACTTCATCGCCGGCGGCACCGCGGTCGACGAGGTCGACCTCGGCCGGCTCATAGGGCCGGCGGCGCTCATCGACTGCCGGGGATACCCACCGGCCGCGGCCATCGGCCCGGCGGCGTTCGCCGACCAGGTGCTCACCGACCGGATCGTGCTGGTGCACACCGGATGGGATGACCACTGGGGAACCGATGCCTACCTCGACCACCCGGTGCTCAGCCCGGCGGCGGCGCACCTGCTGCGCGATCAGCGGGTGCGCGCGGTGGCGATCGATGCGCTCAGCGTCGATGCCAGCCGGGAACTCACCCATGGGTTCCCCGCACACGTCATCCTGCTCGGCGCGGGCATCCCGATCGCGGAGAACCTGCGCGGCCTTGCGCAACTGAGCTGGCCGGTGCCGATGGTGTCGATGCTGCCCCTGCGGCTGGCCGGTGCCGATGGTGCACCGGTGCGGGCGGTTGCGTGGCCGGGCGCCCTCACCGATCCCGGTCCGGGTGCGCTGTCGACTGCCCGCGGGACATCGGGCTGAGCATGGCGCTGATCAGCTCATAGGCGACGTGCGCGGCCGCGATACCGGTCACCTGCGCATGGTCATAAGCGGGCGCCACCTCGACAACATCCGCCGAGACCAGGTTCAGCGTCGCGAACTCGCGCAGCATCTCGAGCAGCTCCCGACTGGTGAGCCCACCCGCCTCCGGGGTGCCGGTGCCGGGGGCATGTGCGGGGTCGAGGGTGTCGATGTCGACCGAGACGTACACCGGACGGTCCCCCACCCGCTCCCGGATCGCCTGCAGGGCGATCTCGCAGCCATGACGCTGGACATCGCGGGCGCTCACCACCGAGAATCCCAGGCCGGCGTCGGCGATGAGGTCGTGCTCGGAGTAGAGGGGTCCACGGATGCCCACGTGCAGGCAGGCCGACAGGTCCAGCAGGCCCTCCTCCGCGGCTCGCCGGAAGGGCGTGCCATGCGTTGTCGCAACACCGAAGTAGGTGTCCCAGGTGTCGAGGTGGGCATCGAAGTGCACCACCGCAACCGGGCCATGCCGCCGGGCCACCTCGCGCAGTAGCGGCAGGGCGATGGTGTGGTCGCCGCCGATGGTCATCAGCGACGCCCCCGTATCGAGCAGTTCCGCGGCACCCCGCTGGATCTGGCCGATCGCCTCGTCGATGAGGAAGGGATTGCAGGCGATGTCGCCGGCATCGGCCACCTGGCCGACCGCGAACGGTGAGATCGACAGCGCCGGGTTGTAGGGGCGCAGCAGCCGGGAGGACTCGCGGACGTGGGCGGGTCCGAACCGGGCACCCGGCCGGTAGGAGACCCCACTGTCGAAGGGCACGCCGACGACGACGACATCGGCGCGCGCCACCTCGTCCAGCCGCGGCAGCCGGGCGAAGGTGGCGATGCCGGCGAAGCGCGGGATGAGGCTGGCATCGACCGGGCCGCGTGGGGTGCTCACGACTCACCCGCGCTGATGCGCACCACTTGCGCCGGGTCGTAGCCGACGATGACCGATGCACCCTCGGTGGGCCGATGGGTGGGTGAGGAGTAGACGACGAGGGTGTGCTCACCGCGGCGGACGACGAGGCGATGGCGCAGCCCGAGGAAGCCCACCTCGGCGATGGTGAACTCGCCCAGGGCCGGGCCCTCACCGGTGATCGTCAGGTGCTCCGGACGGATGGCGATGGTGACCGGTGTGCCGGCCGGCCCCAGTGCCGCGGCCGGGCCCGGGTCGCCCTCCGCCAGGTGCACCTCCCCCAGCGCGGTGGCGATGCGCGGGCCGGCGCCCGCCCCGTCCCCCCCGCCGGCGCCCGCCCCGGCGAGCACCGTCCCGTCTAGGATGTTCGCATCCCCCATGAACTGCGCGGTGAAGCGCGTCCGCGGTGCGGAGTAGAGCCGCTCCGGGGTGCCGAGGTCGTCGATCATCCCCTCGCGCAGGACGACGATCGTGTCGGCCAGCGACATCGCCTCCTCCTGGTCGTGGGTGACGTGGATGAACGTCGTGCCCAGCTCCCGCTGGATTCGGCGGAGTTCCTCCTGCATCGCCCGGCGCAGCTTCACATCGAGGGCGCCCAGCGGTTCATCGAGCAGCAGCACCGGCGGCTCGACGACGAGGGCGCGGGCGAGCGCCACCCGCTGGCGCTGGCCCCCCGACAACTGCTGGATCGCCCGCGCGCCGAGGTCGGCCAGTCCCACCAGTTCCAGGGCGCTGGCCACCCGCTGGCTGCGCCGCGCACCGCGGATGCCCCGCGTGGTCAGGCCGAAGCCGACGTTGCCGGCCACCGACATGTGGGGGAACAGGGCGTAGTCCTGGAACACCGTCGTCGTGGGCCGCTTGGCCGGCGGGGTCTGCGTGACGTCCACCCCACCGACCTCGACGGAGCCCGAGGTCGGCTCGATGAACCCGCCGAGGATCGCCAGCAGCGTGGTCTTGCCGCTGCCCGACGGACCGAGGATCACGTTGTAGGTGCCGGCGGCCAGCTGCAGGGAGACGCCGCGCAGGGCCTCGTGGTCGGCGTACCGCTTGACGAGCTGGTGCACCTGCACATCCGCTCCGGCCATCAGGTCCTCCCCTTTCGCAGTGCCCGGTTGGTGGCATAGGCCAGCACCAGCACGATCAGCGAGATCGCGAACACCACAGTGCCGGCGGCGTTCGTCTTCGCATCCAGGCCGGTGCGCAGCGATGACCAGATCTCCACCGGCAGGGTGACCTGGAACCCGGCGAGCAGGAAGGCGATGATGAACTCATCCCAGGACAGGGTGAACGACAGCAGGAATGCGGCGAGCAGGCCGGGCAGCAGCACGGGCAGGACGATGCTGCCGATCACGCGCGGCTCGCCGGCACCGAGATCGCGGGCCGCCCGCTCGAGGTTCGCATGCTCCTCGCGCATCTGCGACAGGATGATCGCGAACGCCAGCGGCGTGTTGATGATGATGTGGCCGAGGGTGACCAGCAGCAGGGAGCGGCCGAGTGCCAGCTCATTGGCCACCACGAGCAGGCCGAAGCCGATGACCAGGTACGACACCCCCAGCGGGGTCATGATGATCGCCCGCAGGGCGGTGGCACCCGCGGGCCGGTAGCGGCCGAGCCCATACGCGGCGAGGAAGCCGAGGACGGTTGCGAGCAGGGCCGAGACGATGCCGACGATGACCGAGGTGCGCAGTGCGCTGAGCATGCGCGGGTCGGCGAACAGCGCCTCGAACCAGCGCAGGGAGGGTCCGCTGAACGGCGGCACCGGCAGGGAGGTGGCCTGGAAGGAGAACACCACCAACGAGACCACGGGCAGCAGGATGAACAGGAACACCACCACCAGATAGGACCAGGCGAGCACCCGTCCCAGGCCCCTCACCGGCGCACCCCCAGGGTGAGGTGCCGCGCGGCCAGCGCGTACACCGCCGCGACGATGACGAGCAGCAGCAGCGACAGGGCCGCCGCCAGTGGCAGATCGCCCAGCCGCGAGACCTGCAGCATGATCAGCTGCGGCAGCAGGATCTCGGTGCCGCCGCCGACGATCTGCGGGGTGATGAAGTCGCCGATGGCGAGCACGAAGGTCAGGAACGCACCGACGATCACCCCGGGCAGGCTCAACGGGAGGATCACCCGCCAGAAGGTCGTCCAGCCCGAGGCCCCCAGATCACGGGCCGCCAACGGCAGGTTCGGCGGGATCTGGCGCAGGCTTGCGTAGATGGTGAGTGCGCAGACCATGACGAAGAAGTGCACGAACGCGATCACCGTCGCCAGGCGCGTGTTGGCCAGCTGCAGCGGATCGGTGAGCAGTCCCGTGGCGAGCAGGGTCTGGTTGACCACCCCGTTCTTGGCCAGCACCAGCAGCCAGCTGTAACTGCGCACCACATAGGAGGTCCAGAACGGCAGCACCGCCAGCAGCAGGACGACCCCCTGCCAGCGGGCGGGGACGACAGTGGCGATGACGTAGGCGAAGGGGAAGGCGATGAGCAGGGAGATCACGACGGTGATCGCCACCACCTCAAGGGAGTTCAGCAGCGCGGCGTGGATGGTCGCATCGGACCAGATGCGCTCATAGTTCGCCAGCGAAAACTCGGTGACGGTGACCTTGCCCTCCCGGCGGTACAGGCTGGTGAGCAGCACCAGGACCATCGGCACCAGGAAGAGCACCGCGGTCGCCAGCAGGGCCGGGGCGGCGAGCACCCAGCCCTGCTGGCGGCGCGAAGCGGACATCAGCCGGCCATCACCCGCGTCCACACATCGAGCATGGCGGCGTCGAGTTCCGGATCGGGGATGAAGTAGGGGTAGGAGTTGGCGATGAACGCCGGCTGCTCATCCCAGCGCAGGATGGTCTTCTGCTCATCGGTGAGCGTGGCCTGGCTGTTGGCGGGCATCCCCCAGTAGCAGGAGGAGGTCGCCAGACGGGCCTGGCCCTCGGGGCTGGTGATGTACTGGACGAAGGCGGTTGCGAGGTCCTTCTTCTGGGAGTCGGCGAGCACGCCGATCGCCTGCTGCCAACGGATGCCGCCCTGCTCGGGCAGGATCCAGTCGAGGTCGGGGTTCTCGGCGTTGAGCACGCTCGTGGAGAACTCGCCACCACCGACGATGACGTCCACCTCATCGGTGGCGAGGGAGGTCTGCGATGAGACCACATCGCCGACCTGGATCGCCTGGGCGCGCAACTCGGTGAGCCGCTGCTCGAGGGCGGGCAGGTCGGCCGCGGTGAGCTCCTGCGGGATGATGCCCAGCTCGAGGGCGACCAGCTCCATCACCGGGATGTAGTAGTCGTAGATGGAGATCTTGCCCTTGAGGGCCGGATCCCACAGGTACGACAGGTTGCGCAGGCTGTCGACGCTGACATCTGCCTTGTTGAAGGCGATCGTGTTGTAGCCGAACTTCTCCGGCACCGCGTACAGGGTGCCGTCGAGCTCGTGGATCTCGGGCAGCTGCACCTCGGCGAAGAAGTCGTCCCAGGGGAAGTCCGCCTTGTCCAGCGGGGCGAGGATCCCCGCGGCGGCCACCCCCGGCACATCCAGGGAGTCCACGACGAAGACATCCCAGTCACCGGGCTGGGACGTCTCGAGGATGTTCAACCCCACCCCGGTGCCCTCGTAGTCCTTGACGTTCACCTTGACGTTGTTGGCCTCCTCGAAGGGCGCCAGCAGGGCCGGATCGGTGTGGTCGCACCACACGAGGGCGTTGAGGGTCTGCGGTTCCTCACTGGCGGTGCCGCCACCGCAGGCGCTCAGGCCCAGGACGAGGGCGGCGGTCAGTGCGGCCCAGCGCGGTGCGGGCCCGCGGCCGAGCGAGGGGTGGGACGGGGTGAGGGGCATCGGGACTCCCGGGGGCGGTGTGGGCCCATCCCCGCAACGCACAGCCGGGGGCATGGACGGTCGCAGGCGGCAACCGGGGAAACAATACGGTGCCGCCGGCGATCGGCAACCCGAATCTGGCCGCCGGCCGGCCAGCCACCGGCCGCCGGCCGCTAGCCTGCGCCGAGTGAACCTCTGGCATCCGGACACCCGCGTGGTCGCCGGGGGGCGTCCCCCGCGCGTTCCCGGCAGCCCGGTGAGCCCGCCGATCGTGCCGACCAGCACCTACCAGGCCGATGGTCCGGTCGGGTACGCCCGGCACGGCAACCCCAGTGTCGCCGATGTCGAGGCCGTCATCGGCGACCTGGAGGGAGGTCGGGCGCTCACCTTCAGCAGCGGGATGGCGGCCGCCGCGGCGATCCTCGACGACCTGCCGCTCGGCACCCGTGTGCTCACCGGCGAGGTCACCTACAACGGGGTGTACCAGCGGATGGGTGAGCTCGCGCAACGCGGGATCATCACCGTCCAGCGAACCGACCTCACCGCTGATCCGTCCGATGTGCTCGCGAGCCTGACCGGGCCGGTCGACCTGCTGTGGTGCGAGACGCCATCCAATCCCCTGGTCGAGGTGATCGACGTTCCGGCACTGGTTGCCGCACTGCGCCCGGTGTCCGCACTGCGGGTTGTCGTCGACTCCACCCTGGGCGGTCCGCTGCGGCAGCAGCCACTGACCTGGGGGGCCGATGTCGTCCTGCACTCGGCGACCAAGGCGCTGGCCGGTCACTCCGATGTGCTGCTGGGCGCGCTGATCGTGCCCGCCGGGGAATCCGGCGACGCCACCTGGGCGGCCATCTCGCGGCGGCGGGTACTCAGCGGCGGCATGCCCAGTCCATTCGATGCGTGGCTGACCCTGCGGGGTATGCGCACCCTCGCGCTGCGCACCGACCGGATGGAGCAGACCGCGCAGATCCTCACCGCCCGCCTGCGCGCCGACCCGCGGGTGATGCGGGTGCGCTACCCGGGGTTCGGGTCGGTGCTCGCCATCGAGCCGCGCACCGATGGCGCGGGCGCGGATGCACTCGTGAACGCCCTGCGGCTGTGGTGGAACGCCACGAGCCTGGGGGGCGTGGAGTCCCTCGCCGAACGGCGGCGGCGGTGGCCCGATGAGCCGGCCGCGGTCCCGGAGGCGCTGATCCGGCTGTCGGTGGGAATCGAGCACCCGGCGGACCTGTGGTCCGACCTCGACCAGGCGCTGACCGTGGCGGTCCCCCGGTGACGGACGCGGGCGGCGCGGCCACCCCCGGCGCGGCCACCCCCG
>JAGWXT010000004.1 GCA_018969715.1 Actinomycetales bacterium | reverse complement strand
CGCACCAGCGCTTCGACAAGGTGCGAGCCGATGAACCCGTCCGCACCCGTGACAAGCACCTCTGCGTTCATGGCGCGAGGGTAGCCGCAAAGCGCGGCTTCGGTGTGCCGCCCGCGGGCTAGCGCTGAAGTCTCCAGGGTTTCGATGCCGATGCGCCATCCAGCGCGGAACAGTCATCCGCGGGCGCCGATCCTGGCAGGGCGCCTACCGTGTACCGATGGGTTCGCAAGCGCTCGAGCGCAACGTCACCGTCCTGATCGCCGCCGTCGGGGTGCGGGATGGTGGGGAGCCACCGTTGCCGCGGGTGGCTCACCCGGGTGACGGTGCGGTCGACCTGGTGGCGGCGACGGCGGTTGAGCTGGCGCCCGGGGAGCGCGCCGCGGTAGGGACCGGGCTGGCCATCGCCCTGCCCGCAGGATTCGCCGGCCTGGTGCTGCCGCGTAGTGGACGTGCCCTGCGCGAGGGGGTGACCCTCATCAACTCACCGGGTCTGATCGATGCCGGGTATCGAGGTGAGATCACCGTCGCATTGGTGAACCTCGATCCCCGGCACACGGTGTCCATCGCCGTCGGTGATCGGATCGCCCAGTTGCTCATCGTCGAGGTGCCGGCGATCTCCTGGCTGGCCGTGGCCCGGCTGCCGGGCAGCCAGCGGGGGGCGGACGGCTTCGGCTCCACCGGGGTGTGATGCTGCCGGGGCCTGCTGCCCCGCGACGGCGGGTGCGTGGATGACAGGTAGCGTGGACGGGTGATCATGCGTCGGATCCGGGGCATGGCGGAGGCCCGCCCGGCCGAGCCGAGCCCCGCCAGCGCAATAGGTGCGGAGGACGCCCGCAGCGAGGCCGAGTCGGCTGCGCCGCTGCGCCCACAGGGGCCCTACGACGTCTCGGAGGTCCCGACCGATGCGGGGCCCTCGCGGCTTGATCTGGGGTCGCTGTTGATCACCGGTCGACCGGAGGTCGAGATCCGGATCGAACTCGACCAGCAGCGGCAGGCGGTCATGGCCGTGACGCTCGTCCATGGCCGTGGGTCCGCGCAACTGCAGGTCTTCGCGGCTCCCCGGTCGCGGGCCACCTGGCCGGAGGTTGCCGAGGCCCTGCGCTCCCAGATCACCGAGGCCGGAGGCCAGGTCAGCACGGACGCGGGGCCCTTCGGTGATGAGTTGTCGACGATCGTGCGCACGCCGGACGGGGGCACGCAGCCGGCGCGACTGGTGGGGATCAACGGCCCGCGGTGGCTGGTCCGCGTGACCTTCCTCGGCGCCGCGGCCCCAGTCGGCGGCTCGCCCACGCTGGAGCAGATGGTGCGCGACCTCATCGTGGTGCGCGGCAGTCAGCCGCTGGCACCGGGGGAGCAGGTGCCCTTCCGCGCGCCCGCGGCACTTACCGCCGACGTATGACCACTCTCGACGCGGCAACGACGCCCACGGGGGTGCGCGACCTGCCGGGGGTATCGACCCTCCCGACTGGCGCCCCTGGTGCGCCACCGGGCCCACCGACCACCCGCCGCACTGCGGGGGAGTGGACGGTGGTCACCGGGCGCGTCCAGTCCCTCGTCCTGCGGCCCCGTGGCGCAACCGCGGCCTTCGAGGTCGACATTGATGACGGTCAGGGCATGGTCACGCTGATCTGGCTTGGCCGACGACTCATCCGCGGTATCGACACTGGACGGTGGGTGCGGGCCGAGGGTCGGGTGATGCGGACTGCGCGCGGGGCCACGCTCTACAACCCGATCTACACGCTGCTCGCTGGGGAGCCGTCAGCGGTGCCCACCGACCGCCGCCCGCGACGCCCATGAGTGAGCAGCCTGTTGGCGACCCCGCCGACACCCGCTCCCCGGCGGCATTGTCGGAGGAGCGGGTGCTGCTGGCGCGCGCGCTCGGCGGCTGGCGCGGGATCCTCGATTCCTCCCTGCCAGCTGCGGTCTTCCTCATCGTGTTCCTCGCCACCTCGCGGCTGCTCGCCGCGCTGTTCGCCGCGCTGCTCACCGGTGCCCTCGTCGCGATCCTGCGACTGGTCCGCCGGCAGCCCCTGACCCAGGCGCTGGCCGGGTTCGTGGGCGTCGGGATCGCGGCGTTCATCGCCTGGCGCACGGGAGAGGCGACGAACTACTTCCTTCCCGGCCTGCTCACCAATATCGCTTACGGCAGCGTGTTCCTCGTCTCCGTCCTCATCGGGCGGCCGATCCTCGGCTACGCCGTGGGGTTCCTGATCGGGGATGCGACCGGCTGGCGGCGGGATCCGCGACGGGCGCGGGCCTATGCCGCGGCGTCCTGGGTGTGGGTGGGTGTCTTCTTCGCCCGCATCGCCGTGCAGGGCCCGCTCTACCTTCTCGGCGCGCTCGCGGCGCTGGGCACCGCCCGACTCATCATGGGCTGGCCGCTGTTCCTGCTTGCCGCGTGGATCACCTACCGGCTGCTGTCTCCGGTGGTTCGCTCATCGCCGCCGCCCTAGGTGGGGCCGCCATCACAGTCGGCATCATGGCAACTCGCTGCATGCCTACGTGGTCGCTACGATCCACTGGCGCTTCCTTCGATCTTGACTCACGGAATGGAGGCAATTAATGAGTCAGGCAACAAACCTAAGCGAGGGCTTGGATGACGTCGCCGACCGCGAACTCCTAGCGGATCTCTCCCGGGTGCTGACCGCGGGTGACGTTGTTCTGGACATCGGTGCCCACCACGGAGAATTCGCCCAAAGGCTGATGTCGCGGATTGACGTAGCGGTGCATGCGTTTGAACCGGTTCCGGACTCGTTCGCGTTGCTGACAGCTGCAGCCGGTTCGTGGCCTGCCCTCAGGCCCGTGCCAATGGCTGTCGACGATGTCCCGTATGAGACATCCACCGAGTTTCATGTTCAGGTCGGTGATGCGGGCTCCAGTTTGCTCATGCCGATCCCCCACCAGACATCGACCTGGGCCACCTACAAGTCATCGATTGAGGTTCGATGTACCTCGATAACCGCCTATGTCGATGCGGTCGGAGTGGCGCGAGTGGGACTGCTGAAGTCCGATGCGCAAGGGGCGGACCTGCGCGTGATTCGTTCTGCCGAGCCGCTGTTTCGCGCCGGACGGATTGGCGCTGTGCTTGTCGAAGCGAACTTCCATGCCTTCTATAGGGATCAAAACTCCTTCGCGGACATCGTTGCATACATGGACACCGCAGGATTCTTTCTCGCTGGCTTCTATCGTCACTTCAACCGGCTCGGGTTCCTCTGGTGGGCGGATGTCCTCTTTCTTCCCAGAGTGCCCCAGTTCGCTACCTAGCCGCTCCCTTCGAGCGGTTCTGGTGCCACCACCGGGCCGACATGACCTCCAAGCTCAGCAGCCATTGCAGTGCCCGCGACACCGAAGCACAGGAACCCTGCGCAGCAACTCAAGGATGTTCCTGCTTGCCGCGTGGATCACCTACCGGCTGCTGTCTCCGGTGGTTCGCTCATCGCCGCCAGCCGACCGCCCAGGCAGTGAGCCAGCGCCGCCTCCTGCTCCGGGGTAGCCACGAAGATCAGTTCATCGCCGGCCTCCAGGGCGTGATCCCCAGACGGGGTCAGCACCCGTCCATCGCGGAGGATCGCCACCAGTGCGGTGTCCGCAGGCCACGCAACCTGATCGACCCGCCGGCCGACCACATCGCAGTCGGTTGGCAAGGTGAGTTCCACCAGGTCGGCCCCACCATGCCGGAACGTCATCAGCCGCACCAGATCGCCCACGCTGACCGCCTCCTCCACCAGGGCGGTGAGCATCCGCGGGGTCGAAACCGCGACGTCGACGCCCCAGGACTCGTCGAACATCCACTCGTTCTTCGGATGGTTGACGCGAGCGACCACCCGGGGAACCCCGTACTCGGTCTTGGCCAGCAGGGCGACGACAAGGTTGACCTTGTCATCGCCGGTGGCCGCCACCACCACGTCTGCGGTGGGAAGATCGGCGCGCTCCAGGGTGTCGATCTCACAGGCGTCCCCCACCAGGAAGGCCGCCGAGGTCAGGCGATCCGGCTTGACTGCCGCCGGATCCCGGTCGAGCAGTGCCACCTCATGGCCACTGGCGAGCAGGTCCCCCGCGATCGCCCGGCCAACTTGGCCGGCGCCGACGATGACGACCCTCATCTCCCGTCCTCCCGTGACGGAGCGTCCGCATCCTCGCCACCGGGGCCGCGATCGAAGGCGGCCGCAACGTCGGCGGCGGCACCCGCCGGGAACAGGGCGTAGACGAGGTCGTTCTCCTGCACGATGGTGTCCCGATCGGGCAGCAGGCCCTGTCCGAACCTGCTGAGCAGGGCGATCCGCGCCCCGGCGGTCTCCGCGAGCTCCCCCACGCGCCGGCCCACCCACTGCGGGTTCAGGTGGACCTCGGCGAGGACGAAGCCGCCACTGGGATCGCGCCACTGCTCGCTGGCACCCAGGGGGAGCAGCCGGCGCAGCACCTGATCGGTCGTCCAGGCAACCGAGGCGACGGTGGGGATGCCCAGCCGCTCGTAGATCACCGCGCGGCGCGGGTCGTAGATGCGGGCGACGACATTGGCGACTCCGAAGGTCTCGCGGGCCACCCGTGCGGTGAGGATGTTGGAGTTGTCACCGCTGGACACCGCGGCCAGAGCACCGGCCTGCGTCACCCCCGCACGACGGAGGGTGTCGCGATCGAAGCCCATCCCTTCGACGGTCTGCCCGGGGAAATCCGTCCCGAGGCGACGGAACGCGGCCGGATCGCGATCGATGACCGCCACCGAATGGTCACGACCGATGAGCGTGATCGCGAGCGCGGCACCCACCCGTCCGCAGCCCATGATCACCACATGCATCCGCAACCCCTTCGCCGCTGGCCCCGATAACGGTAGTCGGCCCAGAGTGTCCTGCGTCGCCCGGTAGCGGCGTACGATCCTCCGTCGTGGTGGGTGCGCCGGTTACCGGCGATCGGTGTGGGCGCTCGGCAGGTGGGTCGGCGTGATTGGCCTCGTCGCGGGGGTCAAGCGGCTGATGCTGGGCCGGGCGGTCCGCACTGAGCGCATCAGCCACACGCTGCTTCCCAAGCGAGTGGCGCTGCCTGTCTTCGCCAGCGATGCGCTGTCGTCCAATGCCTACGCCACCCAGGAGATCCTTACCGTCCTCAGCATCGGGGGGCTGGCCTTCTTCGCCTACTCCCTCTGGGTGGCCGTGGCGGTGGTCGTCGTGCTGGGCTTCGTGGTCGCGGCCTACCGGCTGAATGTCCACGCCTACCCCGGTGGCGGGGGCGATTACGAGGTCGTCCGCGGCAACCTGGGTCGCTACCCGAGTTTGGTGGTCGCGGCGGCGTTGCTCATCGACTACGTGCTCACCGTGGCGGTGTCGATCAGTGCCGCGACCGCCAACCTCGCCTCCTCGGTGCCCTGGTTCAACGACCACCGCATCGGGGTGGCCGTGGCACTGATCGTGGCGCTGACGCTGATGAACCTGCGCGGGGTGCGAGAGTCGGGCACCCTCTTCGCGATCCCGACCTATGCCTTCATCGTTGCGGTGTTCGGGATGGTCGGGTACGCGATCCTGCGCGGCGCCGGTGGCACCCCGATGCGAGCGGAGAGCGCGGACTGGACGCTCGTCGCCGAGCAGTCCTTCACCGGGTTCGCGGTGGTGTTCCTGCTGGCACGCGCCTTCGCCGCCGGCACCACCGCCCTGACCGGCGTCGAGGCCATCAGCAATGGCGTTCCTGCCTTCCGGCCGCCCAAGTCCCGCAATGCGGCCACCACCCTGCTGATGCTCGGCCTGCTCTCCGGCGGGATGCTGCTGTCGATCACCGCACTGGCCCGCTGGACGGGGGTGCAGGTGGCCGAGGACCCCGCGAGCTTCACCGACCTTCCCCCGGGCACCGTCCCGAAGACGGTCATCGTGCAGGTTGCCGATGCAGTGTTCAGCAATGCGCCCATCCTCGCCCTCGGCGTCGGGTTGGCCACCGCGCTCATCCTCGTCCTCGCGGCGAATACCGCCTTCAACGGGTTTCCCGTGCTTGCGTCCGTCCTCGCCGAGGACAGTCACCTGCCGCGGCAGATGCGCACCCGCGGCGATCGGCTTGCCTACAGCAACGGCATCATCCTGCTGTCGGTTGCGGCGATCGCACTGGTGTACGCCTTCGATGCGAGCGTCAATCAACTGATCCAGCTCTACATCGTCGGGGTCTTCACCGCCTTCTCCCTCAGCCAGATCGGCATGACCCGGCACTGGACGCGGGTCATCCGGGAAGGGACTCGCGCGCAGGCGGCGCGAGCCCGCCGCTCCCGCACCATCAGCGTCCTCGCCGCCACCGTGACGACGGCCGTGCTGGTGATCGTGCTGGCAAGCAAGTTCACCCGCGGGGCCTGGCTGGTCATCGTCGCGATCCCGCTGCTCATGCTGCTGATGGCCGGGATCCAACGCCACTACCAGCGGGTCGCCGTCGAGTTGAGCCCGGCACCTGATGAGCGCGTCACCCTGCCCAGCAGAATCCATGCGATCGTCCTGGTGTCCGGCATCCACAAGCCCACCCTGCGCGCGCTGGCGTACGCGCAGGCCACCCGTCCGAGCGTGCTCGAGGCGGTCACCGTCAACATCGATCCGATCGAGACGCAGCGGTTGCTCGCGGAGTGGGATCGCCGTGGCATTGCGGTGCCGATCCGCGTCCTTGACTCGCCCTACCGCGAGATCACCCGTCCGGTAGTCGACTACGTGCGCGGCCTGCGCCGGCGCAGTCCGCGGGACCTGGTGACGGTGTTCGTGCCCGAGTACGTCGTGGGGCACTGGTGGGAGCACATTCTGCACAACCAGTCGGCCCTGCGGCTCAAGGCCCGATTGCTCTTCACGCCGGGGGTGATGATGGTGAGCGTGCCCTGGCAGTTGGCCTCAAGTGAGCGCATCGACGACGGCCGCACATCAGCCTGACGTCGCCCTGGCGGCCCCCGCCGAGGCTAGGCTTGTCGACATGACGTTCACCTCCGCCCGTGACACCATCACCCTCGCCGGAGAGCGGACGTCGGTGGTCCTGCTGGAGCGCATTGACACCCGTGTTCGGCTTCCCTTCAGCCTCAAGGTGCTGCTGGAGAACGTCGTGCGCACCCACGACGGGCATCACGTCACCGATGACCATGTGCGCGCCCTCGCCGACTGGGATCCGCTGGCGACGCCTTCGGCGGAAATCCCTTTCACTCCGGCTCGGGTGCTCATGCAGGACTTCACGGGAGTGCCCGCGATCGTCGACCTCGCCACCCTCCGCGAGGCTGTCGGGGCCCTCGGAGGCGATCCGACGCGGGTCAACCCGCTGGCCCCGGCCGAGCTCGTCATCGACCACTCGGTGATCGCCGACGCCTTCGGCACCGCGCGGGCGATCGACATCAACGTTGATCTCGAGTACGAGCGCAATCGTGAGCGGTACCAGTTCCTGCGCTGGGGCCAGCAGGCCTTCGATGAGTTCCGCGTCGTGCCCCCCGGCACCGGGATCGTCCATCAGGTCAATGTCGAGCACCTCGCCCGCGTCGTCATGAGCAGGGACGGCTGGTGCTACCCCGACACGGTCGTGGGCACCGATTCCCACACCACCATGGTCAACGGGCTGGGCGTGCTGGGCTGGGGGGTTGGGGGAATCGAGGCGGAGGCCGCGATGCTCGGCCAGCCCGTGTCCATGCTGGTGCCGAGGGTTGTGGGCTTCCGGCTCACCGGCCGACTGCCGGCGGCGGCCACCGCAACCGACCTCGTCCTGACGATCACCGAGATGCTGCGCCGACACGGAGTGGTCGGCGCCCTCGTGGAGTTCTTCGGAGAGGGCTGCGCCGAGGTGTCACTGGCCAATCGCGCGACCATCGGCAACATGAGCCCCGAGTACGGATCGACGGCGGCCACCTTCCCGATCGACGACCGCACCCTTGACTACCTGCGACTCACCGGTCGGAGCGCCCAGCAGTGTGAGCGGGTTGAGCAGTACGCCCGGCGCAATGGGCTGTGGCTCGACCCGCAGGCCAGTCCTGACTTCAGTGAGCGGCTGGAGCTTGACCTCGCCACCGTCGAGCCCTCCCTGGCCGGCCCCCGGCGCCCCCAGGACCGGATCGCCCTGCGCAGCGCGCAGCAGGCCTTCCACCGCGACCTGCCCGGGTTCACCGACACCCCCGCCCGCGCGGTGCCGGTGAGCCTGCCCGGGGTGGCCGACCTGCGGCACGGAGCGGTCGTCATCGCTGCCATCACGTCGTGTACGAACACCTCCAACCCCGAGGTCATGGTCGCGGCCGGCCTGCTCGCCCGCAATGCGGTGGAACGCGGCCTGCGCCGTCAGCCGTGGGTGAAGACCACCCTCGCCCCGGGTTCCCAGGTCGTCACCGACTACCTTGACGCCGCTGGCCTCACCCCCTACCTCTGCGCCCTCGGCTTCGACCTGGTCGGGTACGGGTGCACCACCTGCATCGGCAACTCCGGTCCGCTCATTCCCGAGGTGAGTGCGGCGGTGACGGCGGGCGACCTCGCGGTGTCGGCGGTGCTGTCGGGAAACCGCAACTTCGAAGGCCGCATCAATGCCGAGGTCTCGATGAACTATCTCGCCAGTCCGCCGCTGGTGGTGGCCTATGCACTCGCCGGCACCATGGACATCGACCTCCTCACCGATCCACTCGGCACCGACGCGGACGGTGACCCGGTTCGGCTCACCGAGATCTGGCCGGATCCGGCCGAGGTGGCAGCGGTCATTGCCGACACCATCGAGCCGTCGATGTTCACCCGCCGGTATGCGGATGTGTTCCGTGGTGACGACCGATGGCGGGAGCTGCCCACGCCGAGTTCGGCCACCTTCATCTGGGACCAGGCCAGCACCTACGTTCGGCGCCCGCCCTACTTCGACGGCATGACCCCGACCCCGCCAGCGGTCACCGACATCGCGGGTGCCCGGGTGCTGGCCGTCCTCGGTGACTCGGTCACCACCGACCACATCTCACCCGCGGGGTCGATCAAGGTCGACAGCCCCGCCGGTCGCTACCTGATCGAGCACGGGGTGTCCCCGGCGGACTTCAACTCCTACGGCTCGCGCCGCGGCAACCACGAGGTCATGATCCGGGGGACCTTCGCCAACACTCGCCTGCGAAATGCCCTCGTTCCGGGCGTGCAGGGCGGCGTCACACGCAACCTCCTCACCGGCCGGACGGAGGCGATCTACGACGCTGCCGTCGCCTACCGCGCAGCCGCGGTGCCGCTGGTGATCCTCGCCGGGGAGGAGTACGGATCCGGGTCATCCCGGGACTGGGCGGCCAAGGGTACGCGCCTGCTGGGGGTGCGGGCGGTCCTCGCGTCCTCCTTCGAGCGCATCCACCGCAGCAACCTCGTCGGGATGGGGGTGCTTCCCCTGGAGCTCCCTGCCGGGGAGACAGCGGCCTCCATGGGCCTCACCGGCGAGGAGGTCATCGACATCACGGGTATCACGGCACTCGATGCCGGTACTCCGACGCAGGTGACGGTCCGGGCCAGCGGCTCGGCGGGGGTGCTGGAGTTCACAGCACGGGTGCGCATCGACACACCCGGGGAGGCGATGTACTACCGACACGGCGGGATCCTGCCGTTCATGGCACGGCGACTTGCAGGCCTGGTCTGAGCCCGGGCGCATTGGGCGCGGCCGCCGGGTGTGGTTGACTGCCGCCATGACCGCTCACCCAGATGCCCGTCCGGCTGATCCAGCCCGCCGAGGCCGTGTGTCCCCTGCTCCCCAGGCTTCCCACCGCGCCGTGCGCGCCGGTCGTGCCCTCGCCGTGGCAAGCCTGTTCGCGCTCATCGCGGCCTGCGGCGGTGCGCCGACGCCCGCGGGGCAGGAGGGCGGGATCGCGCTGCCGGAGAACGAGGACTTCGGCCTGTCTGCGGGGACTGAGTGCCCTGAGGGCCAGTACGCCCTGCAGGATGACGAGGGCAACCCCGCCTGCTTCTCCACCAGCGAGGCCGGTGAGACCCCGCCTGCGTGGCCGGCAGCCATCCCCGATTTCGCCCCCGGTTCGTACCTGTCCGCCGACGTCGTCAACGACGGCCAGTCGGTGCGGGCCAGTTGGATCGTGGAGGGCCAGGGCGAGGCGACCGACGTCTGCGAGGCGCTGACCGGTGAGCTGACTGCCGGCGGCTGGACCCTCGGCGAGGTCTCAGGTTACGAGGGGTCCGGGCTTGAGTACCCACTCACCAGTGCCGAGTACGAGGCGATCCTCGTGTGCTCCCCGGCGGGTGAGGGGACGGTCGTCATGGACTTCTCCGCCGACGCAGTGGCGCCGTAGCCTGCGCCACCCGCGGAGCGGACGGTGAGCGGCCTCGTCGTCGGGGTTGACTCCAGTACCCAGTCGGTCAAGGTCGTTGTTCGCGACCTGGAGACGGGGGTGCTCATCGGCGAGGCCCGGCGGCCCCACCCGCCGGGCACCGAGGTCGACCCGCGCGAGTGGTGGTCGGCCCTTACGCAGGCCGTTGCGGAGCTCACGGGCATCCTGCGGACCGCCGGTCGGCCGGTGACCGGTCTGGGTGTGGCGGCACAGCAGCACGGCCTCGTCATGCTGGGGGCGGATGGGGAGCTCACCCGCGCGGCGCTGCTATGGAATGACACCCGCGCGGCCGCCGCGGCGGCGTCGCTGGTCGCGGAGGCCCGTGGCCCGGCCATGTGGGCGCAGCGATGTGGGTCCGTGCCCGTGGCCGCGTTCACCGTCGCCAAGGCCCGCTGGGTGGCGGAGCACGACCCAGTCGCTCTCGCCGCAACCCGTGGCCTGTGCCTTCCCCATGACTGGCTCACCGCGTGCCTCGCATCACCCCATCTGAGTACAAACGGTGCGCCGCGCGTCGATCCGCCGACCACCGACCGCGGGGATGCCAGCGGCACCGGCTACTTCGACCCGGTCAGCGCAACCTACGACCGGGAGCTGCTCGCACTGGCCATCGGTGACCGGGCATGGGATCTCGACCTGCCCCGTGTGGTGGATCCGGCAGCGCACGCGGGCGTGATCGCTCGGACCGACCTCGCTGATGGGTTGCTCGACGGGGTGCCGCTCAGTGCGGGGACGGGGGACAACATGGCGGCGGCCCTCGGAACAGGGGCTCGCACCGGGGATGTTGTGGTCTCGTTGGGCACATCTGGCACGGCCTACGCGGTCAGCGGCACCCCAACGCAGGATCCATCGGGTGCGGTCGCGGGCTTCGCCGACGCTACTGGTGGATTCCTGCCGCTGGTGTGCACGCTGAATGCCGCGCGGGTGCTCGATGCGACCGCGGAACTGCTCGGACTGGATCAGCCCCAGTTGGCGGCGGCGGCCCTCAGCGCACCTGCCGGTGCCGGTGGCTGCGTGCTGCTGCCGTACCTCGACGGTGAGCGCACGCCCAACCTCCCCGATGCCACCGGCACCCTCTTCGGGCTCACTCGCGAGACGCTGACGCCGGCGATGATCGCGCGCGCGGCAGTGGAGGGCATGTTGTGCGGGCTGGCCGACGCCGTCGATGCTCTCATTGCCCAGGGAGTGGCGGTGGAGCGGATCCTCCTCATCGGCGGGGCCGCCGCCTCCCCGGCGGTGCAGGAGGTTGCGCGCACCGTCGTCAATGTGCCGGTCATCGTGCCGCCGCCGGCGGAGTACGTTGCCGATGGCGCAGCCCGACAGGCGGCCTGGGCCGTCAGCGGGGTCATCCCGCCACCGGACTGGGGGACGACCGGCGACCCGGTGAGCCTTGATCCCATGCCCATCGGACGGGTGAGGGAGCAGTACGCCCAGGCACGGGATCGCCTCCACCCCCGCTGAATGCAGTCTTCCGGGCTGCGGCTGGTCGCATCTGCCGCGGCGGAGGTCACAATTCGGTCACAACGGCCACCTGCGGGGCTGTGACCGGATATGTTGCCTGAGGCACCAATCAGCGTCAGCCGGCGGGAATCCGCCCCGGCGACGGTCGACACGAGGCAGGAGGTGGATGAATGGCCGACCGGCGGCTCGATCCAGTGCCGGCTGACAACTTCGCCTTCGGCCTGTGGACGATCGGCAACGTCGGCCGCGATGCCTTCGGTGACCCGACTCGCCCGCCAGTTGCGCCGGCAGAGTTCGTCCGTGGTCTGGGCAGGGTCGGCGCGGCGGGGGTGTCCTTCCATGACGATGACCTGATCCCACCGGGCAGCAGTGCGGCGGAGGCCGAGCGCGTCCTGGCCGAGTTCCGATCCGCCCTGGACGCCACCGGTGTTCGGGTCACCATGGCCACGACCAACCTGTTCACCCACCCCTGCTTCAAGGACGGGGCCTTCACCAGCAATGACCGTGGCGTTCGTCGCCATGCCCTTGCCAAGGCGATGCGCGGCATTGACCTGGGCGCCTCGCTGGGGGCGCCCGTATACGTGCTGTGGGGGGGCCGCGAGGGCGTTGAGTGCGGTGCGGCGAAGCGTCCGCAGGATGCCCTCGCGCGCTATGCCGAGGCGGTGAACTTCCTGTGCGGGTACGTGCGCGACCGGGGGTATCCCATGCGGTTCGCCATTGAGCCCAAGCCGAATGAGCCCCGCGGCGACACCTTCCTGCCCACCATCGGGCACGCCCTGGCCTTCATCACGACCCTCGACCAACCGGACATGGTGGGAGTGAATCCCGAGGTCGCCCACGAGACGATGGTTGGACTGTCCTTCCATCAGGGGATCGGCCAGGCCTTGTGGCAGGGCAAGCTCTTCCATATTGACCTGAACGACCAGAAGATCGGTCGCTACGACCAGGACTTCCGGTTCGGCTCGGAGGGCATCAAGGAGAACTTCCTGCTCGTGCGCCTGCTCGAGACCAGCGGCTACACGGGCACCAAGCACTTCGACTCGCGGCCGTACCGCAATGAGTGGGGGGATGGGATCTGGGAGTTCGCGCGCGGGTCGATGCGCACCTACCTCGCCCTCGCCGCTGCGGCCCGCGAGTTCGACGCCGATCCGGCGGTGGTGGCAGCGCTGGCAGCGGCTGGGGCGGGGGAGCTCGCCGAGGAGTCGGTGGGGGCGTACACGCCAACGGCTGCCGCGGCGCTGCTCGCCGAGCCAGCCGACCCCGAGCAGTTGGCGGCGCGGTCGTACGTCAATGAGCGACTCGATCAGCTCCTCATTGATCACCTGCTCGGGTTGCCGCGTGCCTGAGGGAATGGGGAGCGGGCCTGCGGGAGGACCGTCAGGCCAGGAACACGAGGTGTCCGGTCACCGTTGGTGACCGGATCGGCCAGGAACACGAGGTGTCCGGTCACCGTTGGTGACCGGATCGGCCAGGAACACGAGGTGTCCGGTCACCGTTGGTGACCGGATCGTCCAAGAGAAAGGAACTGAGCGAATGCTCAAGCGCACCACCGCGGCGGCCGGCCTTGTCGGCGCCGTCGCTCTGGTCCTCGCCGCATGCGGCGGGGGCACTGACACAGCAGCGGAGACCGCTGCCACCCCGGCGGAGACCGCTGCCGAGGTGACCGTCGACGCGGGCCGCGCCTGCGTCATCCTCCCGGACAGCCAGTCCTCAGACCGGTGGGAGAACCAGGACCGCCCGGCGATCCAGTCTGCTCTCGAGGCCGCTGGCTTCGAGTCCGACATCCAGAACGCCCAGGGCGACACCAACCAGTACCTCACCATCGGTGACCAGATGCTCGCCGGCGGCTGCGGTGTGATGATCCTCGTCGACCTCAACGGCTCCGGTGCAACCGTGGCCGAGAAGGCGCAGGCACAGGGCATTCCGGTCATCGCCTACGACCGGCCGTTCGCCCCGGCTGACTACTACGTGTCGTTCAACAACGTCCGTGTCGGCCAGCTGCAGGGTGAGGGTCTGGTCAAGTGTCTCACCGACAACGGCGTGGACCTTGCCGCAGCACAGGTGGTCTTCCTCAATGGCTCGCCGACCGACGGCAATGCGGCGATGTTCAAGGAGGGCTACGAGACGACCCTCGCTGACGCCGGCATCACCCCGGTGAAGGATGAGTCCGTTCCCGACTGGGACAACCAGCAGGGTGGTGTCATCTACGAGCAGATGTTCACCGACCTGGGCGGGAAGATCGATGGCGTGCTCGCGGCCAATGACGGCCTCGGTGGCGCAGCGATCGCTGTCAACGACAAGAACGGCGTCACGCTGCCGGTGACCGGCCAGGACGCCACCCTCTCGGGTGTGCAGAACGTCCTGCTCGGCAAGCAGTGCATGACGGTGTTCAAGAACACCGCCCTCGAGGCGGCCGACGCCTCTGCTCTCGCCATCGCACTGCTCAACGGCGAGCGCCCGGAGGTTCCGGACACGGTGGACGTCAACGGCACCTCCGTGCCGGCGAAGTACTCCGACCCGGTTGCCGTGTACAAGGACGGCGTGCAGGGCGTCCTGGACGCGGGCACTGCCGGGTTCACCGCTGCCGACCTGTGCGTCGACGCGGTGGCGGCCATCTGCACCGAGCTCGGCATCAAGTAGATCACGTCGAGTAGGTCAAGCAGTCAGTCGACCGGGCAGTCGCCGATCGGCAGGCAGTGATGGTGGGACTCCCTCCGCTGGCCACTGGTGGCCAGCGGAGGGAGTCCTCCCGCACCGGGGCGACCCGATGCTCGAGGAACTGTGGTGGGTGGACCGGCAGCGGCCGGCGTGGCATGCTGTGGCACCCGCCGGACCGCTGACTGCGGATGCCGGCACCTGCTGTGCGGCTTCCGGTGGCACCCGGGGGCCGGGTGTGCCGTGACGAGAAGGAAGTGAGGGCATGGTGACCACAACTGCGGGACTTGGAGAGCATCCCCCCGGCGGGGAGGAGCCTGCGCCGTTCCTCTCGGCAACGGGCATTGTGAAGTCCTTCGGTCCGGTCCATGTGCTGCGGGGTGTCGACTTCGCCATCCGGCCTGGGACGGTCACCGCCTTGGTCGGTGACAACGGCGCCGGCAAGACAACGCTCATCAAGGGGCTGGCGGGGATCCAGCCATTCGACGCCGGTCGCGTGCAGTTCGAGGGTCGTGAGGTGCATATCGACAGCCCGCGCGCGGCCGCGGAACTCGGCATCGAAGTGGTGTATCAGGACCTCGCCCTGTGCGACAACCTTGACATCGTCCAGAACATGTTCCTCGGCCGGGAACTGCATCGCGGGGTCACCCTCGACGAGGCGGCCATGGAGCACCGGGCCGGGGAGACCCTGCGCGGCCTGTCGGTGCGAACCGTCTCGTCACTGCGCCAGCAGGTGGCCCAGCTCTCCGGTGGGCAGCGCCAGACCGTGGCGATCGCCCGGGCGGTGCTGTGGAACCGCAAGGTCGTCATCCTCGACGAGCCCACCGCCGCTCTGGGGGTGGCGCAGACCGAGCAGGTGCTCGCGCTGGTGCGCGAATTGCGCTCGGCCGGGCTGGGCGTGGTGATCATCTCCCACAACCTGCAGGACGTCTTCGCGGTCGCCGACCTGATCTATGTGCTCTACCTCGGCACGATGACCGCCTGCCTGCCGGCTGCCCAGACCACTCCCGGCGAGGTCGTCGAGTACATCACCGGCGGCCGCACCGCGGCCCAGGACGCGTAGGTGGGAGGGAAGGACATGGCGAACGGTATGGCGTCACCGACGGAGCAGTCAGGGACGATGGCGACCGCGGAGGAGCCGGGCTATCTGCGATCCGGCCAGCAGGATGGGCTGCGGGGCGGCCTGGTTCGACTGCGCTCCGGGGATATGGGGTCGCTGCCCGCACTCATCGGCCTGGTTGTGCTGGTGATCCTGTTCGCCCTGCTGCGGCCGACCTTCCTGACCCCGCTGAACTTCGCGAACTTCTTCACCCAGGCCGCACTGGTGATGATCCTGGCGATGGGACTGGTGTTCGTCCTGCTGCTGGGCGAGATCGACCTCTCCGCTGGTGTGACCTCCGGGGTGGCAGCGGCGATCCTCGCGGTGCTGATCCAGAAGCAGGGGGTGGCCTGGCCGATCGCGGTGACGGCGGCCCTGGCCTCGGGGATCGCCATCGGGCTGTTCATCGGCATGATGGTGGCCCGGATCGGCGTGCCCTCCTTCGTCGTCACCCTCGCACTGTTCCTAGGCTTGCAGGGTCTGGTACTCGTCATCATCGGTGAGGGCGGCAATATCAGGATCACCGAGCCGGTGATCCTCGCCATTCAGAACCGCAACCTGCCGCCGCTGCTCGGGTGGGTGTTCTACGCCATCGTCGTCGTCGGCTATCTCACCGCTGCGCTGCTCGGCCGCCGCCAGCGTCTGGTGCGGGGATTCCCGGCGACCCCGCTGCTGACCATCCTGGCCAAGGCGGCGGTGCTCGCCCTGCTCGGTTTCGGGATGGTGTGGGTGCTGAACCTCGAGCGCAGCATCAACCCGGCGAAGAATCCGCTCAGCGGAGTGCCGATCATCGTGCCGATCATCGCCCTGCTGACGATCGTGTTCTGGTTCCTGCTCAACCGCACCGCCTTCGGGCGGCACATCTACGCAGTCGGTGGCAACGTCGAGGCGGCACGTCGTGCCGGGATCTCCATCAGCTACGTGCGCATCGTCTGCTTCTGCATCTGCTCGGGGACCGCAGCATTCGCTGGACTGGTCTACGCCAGCCGTGCGGCCTCGGTTGATCCGAATGCCGGGCGGTTCGTCGTCCTCAGTGCCGTGGCCGCCGCCGTGATCGGCGGGACGAGCCTGTTCGGGGGACGGGGTCGGATTCAGGATGCGCTCATCGGAGGGGCGGTCGTCGCCGTCATCGACAACGGTATGGGCCTGCTCGGCTACAGCGCCGGGACGAAGTTGATGATCACCGGCGGGGTGCTCATGCTCGCCGCCTCCGCCGATGCGCTGTCGCGCCGCCGGCGACTGACCGGGGGATGACGGGCCGCGCCGTTGCCCTGAGCGCAGTGGCGGGGGCGAACCGCGGAGCGCTGCGCCGCCACAACCTGGGGACCGTGCTGCGGGCGATCCATCTGGCCGGCCCCATCTCCAGGGCGGAGTTGACCGACCTCACCGGGTTGAATCGCTCGACTATCGGCGATCTCGCGGCGCGGCTTGGCTCGCTCGGCCTGGTCCGCGAGGTGGGGGCTACCGATCGGGGGGCGCCTGGTCGGCCATCGATCCTGCTGGAGTGCTCCCCGGATGGCGCCTCGGTGCTGGCGGTCGACATCACCGTGAAGCGCCTGCGCATGGCACGGGTGGGCTTGGGTGGTCAGGTGCTCCGTCGCCATGAGGTGCCGCTGACAGACCGGCACCGCAGCCCGGGGGAGGTCGGTCGACTGCTGCGGGAGGGTGCGGACCTCCTGCGGCCTCGGGACGTCGGCTCAGTCGGCGTGGGTGTGGGGGTGGCGGTGCCGGGGATCGTTCGTCCCACCGATGGCCGGGTGCACGCGGCGCCGAATCTGGGCTGGCGGGATGTCCCCCTGGGCAGCCTCGCGGCAACCGCACTTGCGGCACCCGTCACCGTCGGCAACGACGCCGACCTCGGCGCCTGGGCCGAGCACCTGCGGGGGGCGGGAACGCATGCGGGCAACCTCGTGTTCGTGGCCGCCGACATCGGGGTCGGCGGTGGGGTGATCGTTGCCGGGTCACTCCTGCGAGGACACCGGGGCTTCGCCGGGGAGATCGGCCACATCCCCGTCAACCCGGCGGGTCGGCCCTGTCGTTGCGGTGCAACGGGATGCTGGGAGACGGAGATCGGCCTGCCCGCCCTCGCCCGAGCCGCTCAGCGCGCTGGGGCGACAGGACTGCCCGAACTGCTCGCGCTGGCGGGCGTCGAGCCCGAGCGCGTCCGTCAGGCGCTGCAGGAGCCGACTCACTGGCTCGCGGTCGGGCTGGCCACCCTGGTTGCGGCCTATGACCCGGAGGTGATCATCCTCGGCGGGGTGCTGCCCCAGTGGTGGGAGGTCTCCCGGGTGGAGATCGTCGATGCGGTCGCGGGCACCCTTGCGGGGCGCGCTGGTCCGGCGCGCCTGTGCGTACCGGTGCTCGGCGCCGATGCAACCCTCATGGGGGCCGCTGAGACTGCGTTCAGCACCCTGCTGGCCGATCCGGAGGGCTGCCTTGCCAGCCACCCGGCGGAGCTGGGGGGTACGGTGTCCGTCCACGCGGCTCCCGTCCTCCTGCCCAGCGGCGCCTAGAGTTGAATACGGGAGGCGTTGACCACAGTGGCAGCGATCGCGGGAGAGGGTGACCGATGACCATGCTCGACCGGGTCACCACGCCGGCGCATCTGCGAGCCCTGCCCTCCTCGGAGCTGCCCGCCCTCGCATCCGAGATCCGCGACTTCCTGATCGAGCATGTCGCTCGCACCGGCGGTCACCTCGGCCCCAACCTCGGCGTGGTGGAGTTGACCCTCGCCATTCACCGCGTCTTCGACTCCCCGCGTGATCCGATCGTCTGGGATACCGGCCACCAGTCCTATGTCCACAAGCTCCTCACCGGCCGGGCAGCGGAATTCACGCGACTGCGCAAGGAGGCGGGCCTATCAGGCTATCCCTCCCGCCGTGAGAGCAGTCATGACATCGTGGAGAACAGCCATGCCAGCACCGCCCTCTCCTGGGCGGACGGCCTCTCCCGGGGCATTGCGCGTCGCGGCGAGGCGAACCGCCGCCGGGTGGTGGCCGTCATCGGCGATGGGGCCCTCACCGGTGGCATGGCGTGGGAGGCCCTGAACAACATCGCCGGATCCGGCCAGCCGGTTGTCATCATCGTCAACGACAACGGCCGCTCCTACTCGCCGACCATCGGCGGGCTGTCCCGCCACCTTGCGGACCTGCGCACCTCGCCGCAGTACGAGCGGGTGCTGCAGTGGGGTAAGGACGTTCTGCACCGCACGCCCGTCGTCGGCCCGTCTGTGTATGACGCTCTGCACGGGGTCAAGCGCGGACTGCGCGACGTCCTTGTGCCGCAGGGGATGTTCGAGGGGCTCGGCCTGAAGTACCTGGGACCCATCGACGGCCACGATGTGGAGCTGCTGGAGCACATCCTCCATGATGCGCGGCGGTTCGAGGGGCCGGTGATCGTCCACGCCATCACCGAGAAGGGACGCGGCTACCCGGCGGCCCTCGATGACGAGGCCGAGCGCTTCCACTCCGTGCCGGCGATCAACCCCACCACCGGGGCGCCGATCACCGTTGGCGGTCCGACCTGGACATCCACCTTCAGCAGTGCGCTCATCGAGCTCGGTGGTCGCCACCCCGAGCTGGTGGCGATCACCGCGGCGATGCCCGGCCCCACCGGCCTCGACGCCTTCGCGGCCCGCTTCCCCGACCGATTCATCGATGTCGGCATTGCGGAGCAGCACGCGGTGACCGCCGCGGCGGGCATGGCCTACACCGGACTGCACCCGGTGGTCGCGGTGTATGCGACATTCCTCAGCCGCGCCTTCGATCAGGTGCTCATGGACTGTGCCCTGCACCGTGCAGCCGTCACCTTCGTCCTCGATCGCGCCGGGGTCACCGGGGACGACGGTGCCAGCCACAATGGAATGTGGGACCTGTCAATCCTGCAGGTGGTGCCGGGACTGCGGATCGCGGCACCGCGCGACGGCGAGCGGCTGCGGGAGCTCCTCGGTGAGGCGGTGGCGGTCAGCGATGGTCCGACAGTGGTGCGCTTCCCCAAGGGGGCGCTCGGTGAGCCGGTGCCGGCTCTGGCCCAGCGCAATGGGCTGGACATCCTCGTTGACCAGCCGGGGGCAGATGTCCTGCTGGTGAGCGTCGGCCCATTCGCATCGATGGCCTGCGAGGTGGCCCATCGGTGCGCCGATCATGGGGTCGGAGTGCGGGTCGTCGATCCCCGGTGGGTGACGCCAGTGCCGCAGGCGCTGGTGGATCTCATCGCCGACCATCGGCTGGTCGTGGTTGTCGAGGACAACGTGCGTCACGGCGGCGTTGCCGCCGCCGTGAGCCAGGCCTGTCGGGATGCCGGTGTTGACGTCCCCCAGCGCGACCTCGGGCTGCCGGCGGCGTTCCTGGACCACGGCAGCCGGGCCGAGGTGCTGGCGAGGGTGGGACTGACCTCGCAGCAGGTGAGCCGCACGATCATCGAGACCATCGCGGCATTGACGACCGCCGCCGCGCCGGTACCGCCCGCTGACGATGACCCAGCCGGTCAGGCCGGGGTTGGTCAGGCCGGGACGCTTGCCACTCCCGGTGGCAGGAACCTCGATCCCCTCACCCGCACTGAGGCACCGCTGCGGTCAAGGTAGGGCGTCATCCCCCCGAGCCAGAACGGCCAGCCGGCGCCGAGGATCATGGCCAGGTCAAGGTCGGCAACTTCCGCAACCACGCCCTCATCGAGCATCCGGCCCACCTCGTCGGCCAGTGCTGCGAGGGCACGGGACCGAATCTCCGCTTCAGTGGCGGGGTCACCCATGGCTGGGCGACCGATGCTGAACAGCGCCATCACCTCGGGATCGGGCACTGGGGCACCCGTGGACCAGTCGTAGATGGAGGGGCGGCCCGACTCGGCGAGCCGGCGCAGGTTGTCGGACAGGTAGAACCGATCCGGGAACTGCGAGTGCATCTGCGCGGCGACGTGGTACGCGACCCCCGGCCCGACGAGCGCGATGAGGTTGACCGGTGTCATCGGCAGGCCCAGCGGGTCCAGGCTGCGATCGGCCACATTCACCGGGGTTCCCTCGTCCACGGCACGCATGATCTCGCCGAGGAACCGCATCAGCAGTCGGTTGACGACGAAAGCCGGGGCATCCTTCACCAGAATGGCGCTCTTCTTCAGGGCTCGCGCGACCGTGAAGGCCGTTGCCAGCGTCGCCTCATCTGTGCTCGGGGTGCGGGCGATCTCCACCAGTGGCATGACCGCGACCGGGTTGAAGAAATGGATTCCGACGACCCGCTCCGGGTTGGCCAGGCCTTCCGTCATCCGGGTGACCGATAGCGATGACGTGTTCGTCGCCAGCACCGCGGTCGGCTCGACCACCTGCTCAAGGTCGGCGAAGACGCGCTGCTTGACTTCGATCTCCTCGGCAACGGCCTCGATGACCAGGTCGGCGCCCGCAAAGTCCGCAATCGACAGCGACCCGGTCAGCAGCCCCCGCAGTCGATTCGCCTCGCGCTCGCTGAGGCGTCCGCGACCAGCCTGCTCTGCGATCTGGTCGCGCACCCAGCCAAGGCCCGCATCCAGTCGTGCCTGATCAAGGTCAGTGATGTGGACGGGCACCTCCAGCCGCTGCAGGAACAGCCATGCCAGTTGCCGCGCCATCAGTCCCGCCCCCACCACCCCGATGCGCGTGACCCGCCGGGCGAGGGCCGCGTCCGGGACCCCGCGTGGCCGCTTGGCCCTTCGCTGGACGAGGTCGAATGAGTAGAGGCTTGCGCGCAGCTCATCGCCCATGACGAGATCGGCGAGCGCCTCATCCTCGGCGGCGAAGGCCGCATCCCGGTCGGCCGAGGCGGCGGCCTCGATGAGATCGCAGGCGCGATCCGGGGCTGGGGTGGCGCCGTGGGTGCGTGCCGCTGCCCACTGGCGCGCCTCGGCGACGGCCTCCTGCCAGGCGGGCCCGCGGTCGACCTCGGCGCGGTGAACCTCGATGTCCCCGCGGACGACCCCTGCCGCCCACCGCAGCGACTCCTCCAGGAAGTCCGCTGCATCAAAGGCGACGTCGACGACTCCCAGGCCGAGTGCCTGCTCGGGCTTGAGGAGTCGATTCTGGTTGAGCGGGTTGCGGATGATCACCTCGCAGGCAGCACGCGCGCCGATGAGCGACGGCAGCAGGTAGGCCCCGCCCCACCCTGGGACAAGGCCGAGGAAGACCTCGGGCAGCCCGATCATGCCCGGCCCCCGCGAGATCGTCCGGTAGTCGCAGTGCAGGGCGACTTCCAGCCCCCCGCCCATTGCCGCACCGTTGATGAAGGCGAATGAGGGCATGCCCAACCCGGTGAGGCGCTGGAACACCGCATGCCCACTGCGGGCCATTGCCAGCGCTGCCCCGCGTTCGGTGACATGCCCGATTCCGGTGAGGTCGGCTCCGACGAGGAAGCAGAACGGTTTGCCGGTGATCGCCACTGCCACCAGTCCGGAGGTGGCGGCCACCTCATCGATGGCGGCGTCGAGTGCGGCCAGTCCCGCCGGCCCCAAGGTGCTGGGCCGGGAGTGGTCCTCCCCGTTGTCCAGCGTGATGAGCGCCGCCGGACCGGCGCCGGGCAGGTCGATGATGCGAACGTGCGCCTGCGTGACGACCTCCCCGGGGAAGGGCGGCACCGTGACATGTGCGCTCATGCGGCACCGGCCAGGCTGCCATCGAGGGCGGGCCGGTAGTCCGGATGGTGGGGGTTCTCCCAGATGACAGTGCCGCCCATGCCCAGTCCGATGCACATCGTCGTCAACCCGTAGCGCACCTCGGGGTGCCGCTCGAAGCTGCGAGCGAGGTTGATCATCAGGCGAATCCCGCTGCTGGCCAGTGGGTGGCCGACCGCGATCGCCCCGCCCATGGGATTGACTCGCTCATCGTCGTCGGCGATGCCGAAGTGGTCGAGAAATGCGAGCACCTGAACCGCGAAGGCCTCGTTGATCTCGATCAGGCCGATCTGGTCGATGGTGAGCCCACAGTGGTCGAGGGCCTTCTGGGTCGACGGTACTGGCCCATAGCCCATGACCTCTGGGCCGACTCCGGCGAAGGCGTAGGTGACCATGCGCATCTTCCGCGGGAGGCCGTGGGCGATGGCGACGTCCTCGGCCGCGATGATCGCGCCGGTCGCGCCGTCGTTCAGGCCCGAGGAGTTGCCGGCCGTCACCCGACCGTAGGGCCGGAAGGGCGTGCGCAGTTTCGCGAGGCCCTCGATGGTCGTATCCGGTCGCGGGGGCTCGTCGACGGTGAGCAGGCCCCAGCCGTGCTCGGCACTGCGGGTCGCCATCGGCACGAGGTCGGGCTGGATGAGGCCGTTGGCATAGGCCTTGGCCGTGCGGTGCTGGCTGGCTGCCGCGTAGGCATCCGCCCGCTGCTTGGTCAGGGCGGGGAACTGGTCGTGCAGGTTCTCCGCCGTCGCCCCCATGGAGAGGGCGGCGGGGTCGACGAGGCGTTCAGCGAGGAACCGGGGATTGGGATCGAGGCCATCGCCGATGGGATGCCGACCCATGTGCTCCACGCCCGCCGCGATGGCGACGTCATTGGTCCCGACCGCGACACTCGCGGCCACGGTGGTCACCGCCGTCATCGCCCCGGCGCACCAGCGGTCGATTGAGTACCCGGGCACGCTCGCCGGCAGGCCGGCGAGGAGGGCTGCGCTGCGACCCAGCAGCATCCCCTGATCCCCGGACTGCGTTGCCGCGGCGATCGCCACATCATCGACCTCGGCGGGAGCCAGTCCGGGGTTGCGGCGAAGCAGCTCGCGGATCACCCGCACGACGAGGTCATCGGCGCGGGTCTCCGCGTAGGCACCGCCCGCCTTGCCGAAGGGGGTGCGGACCCCGTCCACGAAGACCACCGAGGCAAGGGAGCGATTGGTGCGGGGCACAGCGGGTGCGGTGTCGGCGGTGAGGGTCATCAGTCCTCCTCGGGTTGGTGCCTCGGGACGGCGGCTCGGGTTGTGGTGCGGGCTGGTGCGGGCTGGTGCGTCGGGACGGCGGCTCGGGACGGGTCGGGGGTGGTGCCGTGGAGTGGCTCCGGAGGAGTCCGGTGCCCGCGGCAGCAGGCCGCCACATAAGCCTACTGGCCAGTAGCGGTGGTCAGGCCGCTTCCGGTGGCAGGGAGCGGGCGATCACCCCGGAGACGAGGTCGCACTGCCAGGTGCGAGCACCGCAGCGGCGCAGGGCATCCCGGACGGCCGACTCATCGGCCGGCTCTGGGATCGGTGGCCAGCAGATCCGGCGCAGCGACTCGGGGGCGATGAGGTTCTCCGCAGGCACGCCGATGTGCTCGGCATGTGCGGCGACAGCGGTCCGCACCCGGGTGAGGCGAGCGGCGGCAACCGGATCGCGATCCCGCCACAGTCGCGCTGGTGGCGGGTCCGCGGGATCCTCGTGCTGCCGTCGGGGGAGTTCCTCGTCGGGCATGGCCTGGGCATCGGCGATGGCCGCCGCCCAATCGGCCACGTGTGCCCGGGCCCGGCGGGTTGCGAAGCCGGGGATGGCGGTGAGCCCCCCACGGCCGGCCGGTGGCTCCATCGCGGCGGCGATGATCGCGGCGTCGGGGAGTACCCGATGGGGTGCGAGGTCGAGTTCCCGTGCGATGCGGTCGCGGGTCCGCCACAGCTGCCGAACTGTCGCCATCCCGCGGGCTGAACGCACGCGATGGATTCCGCCCGTTCGCCGCCAGGCATCGGCCGGCGGCGGCGGTGGCCCCGTCCGGGCCAGGTGCTGCGCCTCCTCGACGATGGCCGCGAACTCCTCCATCGCCCACGGCCATCGGCCCTGCTCGCGCAACTCGGACTCGAGGATGTCGCGCAGGGGCAGCAGGAACTCCACGTCAAGGGCTGCGTAATCCAGCCATTGCGGGGGGATCGGCCGAGTGGACCAGTCGGCGGCAGAGTGCTCCTTGGCCAGGCGGAGGCCGAACTCGGCGGCCACCAGGTGCGCCAGGCCCACCCTCGGGCGGTTCAGCAGCCGAGCGGCGAGCTCAGTGTCGAACAGCCGGACGGGCACCAGTCCCAGGTGCACAAGGCAGGGGAGGTCCTGACGGGCGGCGTGCAGCACCCACTCGGCCTCGGCGAGTGCGGCAGCACACGCCGCAGTTGCCTGCGCACTGGTGCCGGCGGTGGGTTCGGCCGTACCGTCCGCGACTGGTGTTGGCTGGAAGGCGAGGGGATCCACCAGCTGGGTCCCCGCACCCGCTCGGCGGAATTGGAGCAGGTAGGCGCGCTGGTCGTACCGAAAACCCGAGGCGCGTTCGGTGTCGAGGGCAATCGGTCCGCTGCCCCGCCGCAGGGCGGCGATCGTCGCCTGCAGGGTCAGCAGATCGGATGCCGGGGGACTGACCGGGGTCGCGGGCCGCTCGCACAGCGGCAGTTCCTCGGCATCGGGGGCTGGGGTTCGGGGGGCCGCCGCCTCGTGATCCGCCGGTGTGGGCGGTGGTGACGGGATGGGGACGGTGGTCGGGGCCGCCCCGGCGGTCCGGGAAGGGGAGGAGCCGCTCACCGGCCTCGCCTGAGGGGACGCAGGGCCGGGTTGTCAGCCGGGGGCAGGCCGCCTGCGGAGCAGAGCAGGCGCGCCCAGGCCGAGGTGTGCGCGGTCAGGTCATCGTCCAGCGCTGTCCACGATGCGCGGATCTCCATCGTGTGCTCAAGCGGTCGATCGGCGAGCGCGCCGAAGGGGACCGATCGGGAGATGGTGATCGTCCCCGCCAGCCGCTCGACGGTGCTGTCGGCGGCTGGCAGGGCGTCGACCAGCCAGGACCAGCCGATCTCGGGTGCGCACGGGTCGGTGGCGATCTCCGGCTCGATTGCGGCTCGGACGTGCGCGATGAGGCGGATGTCCCCGGCCCATTCGAGGCGGTGGCGTGGGTCGAGCAGGGCGATCAGCTCACCGGACACGGTGCGATCGGCGGTCTCAGCGGAGATCGCGGTGGCATGGGGGCTCACCCGCACCGGGGCGGGGATGTCGATCAGGGTGAAGTCCGGGTGGAGGCTGACCCGGTGCAGGCAGACGGCCATCGCGTGCAGGCGGACGTCGAGCGGGGATGTCGCCGGTGCAGCCATCCAGCCACGATAGGTGTGGTGGCGGGGGCCGCCGAGCCGCCTCGCCGGGCCGCCTCGCCGGCCACCGCGCCCACCGGCTTTGTGCCGCAGGGTGTGGGCACGGCGTGGGCAGTGCTCCCCTCGGGGAGTCAATCGGCCGGGCGCAGGCAGACCCCGTTGATGCAGTAGCGCAGGTCGGTGGGCGTGGCGTAGCCCTCACCTGCGAAGACATGCCCCAGATGGGAGCCGCACCCGGCACACCGCACCTCGGTGCGCACCATCCCCAGTGACCGGTCCGTGAGCTCCACCACGCGGTCGCCGGCGAGCGGTCGATAGAACGCCGGCCACCCGCAGTGCGAGTCGAATCGCTCGCCGCTGGTGAACAGGTCAAGCCCGCACGCGCGACACGAATAGGTCACGTGCGCGGACGGAGCCGGCAGATCGGCCGACCAGGGCGGCTCGGTCGCACCCCGCCGCAGCACTGCATAGGCCAACCCGTCCAGTTCGCTCCGCCAGTCCGCCTCCGGTTGCAGGCGCGGATAGGGCTGGCCGGCGGGGTCGACCCGGGGCATCATCTGGCCGTCCCCGCTCATTGCCGCCCCTGCAGGAGGGCCAGGACATGCCGGCGAAGACGTGCACGCACCTGGCCATCGTTCCAGTCCCCGTAGATGCGCCGGCGATGGGGCTCCCACCACGCTCGGAAGTCCGCGCCGCCATCGGCGAGTACCCAGTCGACGCGCTCATGCAGTTCGGCATCGCTATGCACCCACAGCCGGTCCGGCAGGTAGTCGTAGATCCCCGAGGCGAAGGCCGCGTGCTGATGGCTGAAGTCGTGGAGAAGCACGGGGACGCCGACGGCGAGGCACTCATCGGCGAGGGAGGTGTACTTCGCGATGACGAGGTCGGCCTCGGCGCACAGGTGGTAGCTGCGGTAGGGGGTGGCGTAGTCCCGATCGACCGCCACGCGTGCGTGGTCCTCAACCCGCTGCCACGTCTGGGCAAGCGGTGGGCCCACCCCCGGGGTCATGGACTTGCTGCGAATGGTGACCCGCGCCGTCGGATGGGCGTCGGCAACCCCGCAGACCCCGTCGATGAAGTGACTGACCGACGTCCACGAGGTGAAGATGGTCGCCCGCGAGTCGGCCTGGGAGGCTGCTGCGTGGAAGGGCAGGGCGACGATCCGCACGGAGTGTGGCGGTCGCGCCTCGACGGGCGGCGGCGTGCTCGCGCGGCGCGCCAGCAGGACATCGGTTCGCCACATCCCCACGGGCACGGCATGGCGGACGCTCGTCGACGGTTTCGTGAGCAGAGCCGCGCCGAGGGTCTCACTGATGGCCAGCAGGGTGTCCGCACGGGTTCCCAACGCATCGAGGAAGGCCAGGTTGGCCCGCTCCTGGCAGGTGACCAGTCGGATGCCGGCGATCGCCAGCCCCAGTGCGACCACCGGGGGCACGAGGTCGCCGTACCCGGCCACCGCAACGCGCGCCGCGGGGAAGGCCCGACGCAGGACGGGGGCGTAGGCGAGGGCGCGTGCGCTGACGCTCGCCATCGCGGCCAGCGCGGTCCAGCTGCGCGGCCGCGGCCAGCGCGTCGGCGTGCCGAGGGCTCTCGCGAGGATCTGCATCAGCCGACCGACGGTCGCGGCGGTTGAGGGCTGCGGCAGGGCTGCCATGGGCTGCTCGGAGGGCTGCCGCAGGGAATCGGGGTCATAGGAGACGAACGCCATCCGGCTGGGGTGCAGTGGGCTGGTCGGATCGTCGGAGAAGAACTGGTCGAAGGCGAACAGCGACCCGTAGCTCAGCCCCCGATGCGGGAGGAATAGGACCTCAGCGTCCGACCATCGTGCCCGCGGGTCGGACGCCGCTGCCGGCGATGGGGCCGGGGATTGGGCCGGCGATTGGGCCGGCGATGGGGCCGGGGATGGGGCCGGGGATGGGGCCGGGGATTGGGCCCGGGACGCGACTGCCGGGACCAAGCGACGCCGCAGGGCGGCGAGCAGTCCCCACATTCGGGCGAGCCGCACCGGCCAGACGCGCGCCCGGACGCCGGGGCCGAACAGGGGTTGCACACATCGGGCCTGCCATGTCCCCGACACCCAGATGGCCACCCGGGGCGCTGCTGCGCGGCCGGACCCGACAGGTTCCGCCCGGTGATGAGCACCCCACCACAGGGCGATCGGTGCCAGCGTGCTCCAGGCCAGGGCGACCTGCTCATGGAGCCACCCGCGCAGCCATGGACCTGTCACCGCCTCGGCAACCAGGGGTATCCGACGCTCGCGGCGGATGATCGCCGCGGTGGCATCGGCGCAGCGGTCACCCAACCCGGTGGCGTCAAGGTCATCAAGGATCGCGCTGAGCTCTGCCCGGGACCCCCAGATGCTGCGGCCGGCTGATTCCGGCAGTGCGGTGTGCTCGAGGTCGATCGGCACGCACCCCGATGGCTGCGGTCCCGCAACGGCCTGACACTGCGAGTCCGCGTGCAGGAAGTAGACCCGGCCGCCACCGCGGCGGGCCATCCGCTCCGTGCGGGGGTCGAGGGTGACGACGATGCGGTCGATCCGTCTGAAGAGGGCTGCCACGGTCCCGGGCCTAGCCGAGTCCGGCCAGCGCCTGCTGGACCCGGGCGAGCACCTCGTAGGTGGCAAGGGACCACCGGTTGAGTCCCGCGGTCGGGTCGAAGCCGATCAGCCGCGGGGCAGCGGTGCCGGTCTGGTAGTCCACCGGCAGTGGAACGACGTCGACGCCGGCCGCGGTGAACTCCGCCTGCGCGCGCGTCATGTGCGTGGCGGAGGTGATGAGCCCCCACCGGCCGGGGTGGCTGGCGACGATGGGGGCCGTGCGGGCCGCGTTCTCCCGGGTGTTGCGGGACCGCCGCTCACTGATCACCCGTGGGCCACTGATGGACTGCTCTGCGAGGAAGGCCGTCATGGCATCGGCCTCGCCGGGACCGTCGCCGACCAGCGCGGCCCATCCCCCAGAGACGAGGATCAGCAGGCGCGGATCCCGGTGGGCCATTGCCGCCGCGGTCGTGATCCGCTCGGCGCCCGCATTGAGCTGGACCGAGCCGCGCTCCTCGGTGAGGGAGCCGGGAATCGCACCACCCCCGCCGAGGACGATCACCCCGGTGAGCTCACCGGGTTTGACGCTCGTCCAGTCAACTGCTCCGGGCACGCGCTCAAGGTGGGCGATGATCGCCGTCGGCAGTGGGTACCAGGCGAGGAGGACTGCGATCACGCAGGCGGATCCGCCAATGATCCGCGCGCCGCGGGATCCGCGCCGCAGCAGCAGGATGCCCGTGGTGACCAGTGCGATGAGGCAGAGCGTGGCCGGGGTGAGCAGCCAGCCCAGTGACCGGCCGAGGGTGAAGGTGAGATCCCCGAGCACCCGATGACGCTAGCCGGTTGCCGCCCCGCCAGCCGCAGGCCGACGACGCGGCCGCGAGTGGGCGATACAGGACTTGAACCTGTGACCTCATCCGTGTCAAGGATGCGCTCTAGCCACCTGAGCTAATCGCCCCCGAGGTGGAGACGGGATTCGAACCCGTGTACACGGCTTTGCAGGCCGTTGCCTCGCCTCTCGGCCACTCCACCGTTGTCATCGGACCCTCACACGTCCCCGGGGTGAGCGTAGTATGCCGGCAACGGTGGCGGTCCATCGCCTCGTCGGCTCAACAAAGGGGCTGAACCAGCCCCAAACACGAGCAGTCCCCCAATCGGCTCCAGGAAAGGCACACTGTGTCCCTATCATCCATCTCGCGGAGCACCGGCCCACTCGGGTCGGCGGTTCCATCGCGGTTACGCTCCTTGCGGTCGCGCCCACTGCGCAGCTCGGTCAGTCTCGTGGCCGCCGGACTGCTCGTCGTTGCCGGGGTCGCCGGCGCCGCGGCACCGGCGCAGGCCCAGATCGGCGGCTCGACGCTGACCCTCACCTCGCCGGCATCGTTTATCAGCGGCGGGCAGGCCGGCTGCCCCGCAAGCATCACCGGTCAGCCGGGAGTTCCGGTCGTCTGCGTCCCCGCCGGCACCTCCGGCCTGACCCTGCAGTGGGCAAGTGCCGGGTTCATCGCCAATGGCACGGTCGCCTGGACGGCTGTCAACCGCGCCGGCAACGGCTCCGTGACCAGCCCCCAGCCCAGCCCGGCCAGTGGGACCGCCGCCCTCGTCAATGGCGTGGCAACGTTCACCTTCGTCGGTGGGGCGACCGCCCTGAACAACTTCGTGATCGTCAACACCACCTACTCCGAGACCGGTGCGGACAGCGCCCTCGGCATCATCTACTCACAGGGGTCCTCCGCGATCACCCTGTCCTCGACCAGCGGGTACACCGGGGTCGCCGGTGGCGCGACGACGATCGCGGGCACCGTCGTGAATTCCTTCGGCCAGCCGGTGAGCGGGGCGACGGTCACCGGCAAGGTCACGGTCGGACCGAACCAGAATGCCCAGTTGTCGACTGCCACCACTGGGGCCAACGGCCAGTTCAGCATCGGGTACACGGGGCCGAACGCCACCTCCACCTATTTCACCGACACCGTCCAGGTGACCGCGACCGTCCCGAATGCTGCCGCCGCCACGGCGAACACCTACGTGGTGTGGTCGGCCGCGGTCGGCAGCGCCACCCTGTCCAACCTCACCGTCAACGGCGTGGCGGCGGCCGCCTTCACCAGCGGACTGACCGTCCCGACCGCGGGCACCCTCCAGCCGGGCGTGACGTACGTGCCGGTATCGGTGACGACCTCCGGTGCGGCCTCAGCGGTGACGTTCAGCGCCAGCCAGGGCGGATTGGTGCTCAACCCGGGCGGCACCATCGCCAACGCCCGACCGTCGCTGTCGGTGGTGGGCGCGAACAACACCGCGACGGTGTGGTGGGCGAGCACCCAGACCGGTACCGGCACGCTCACGGCGAGTGCGGGCAATAGCCTCAGCGCCTCGGTTGCCTTCGCAACCTCGGGTGCGGCGGCGCGCAATATCGTTCTCACCCCGCCACCGGCCCAGATCAACGCCGGCGCCACCGTGAACCTCACCGCAACGGTGACCGATGGGTTCGGCAACCCCGTTCCCGCCGGTGTGTCGGTGAACTTCGCGATCTCCTCGGCGGCGGGGCAGTTCAGCAACGGCAGCAAGGCCACCAGTGCGGTGACCAGCGCCGCCGGACAGGCGGTGGCGACCCTCACCACCGCCAACAGCGACTCCGGGACGGTGACCGTCACCGCCAGCGGGACGGGCAACCAGTTCGGCCTGCCCGTTGGCAACCCGGTCTCGTCGATGCCCGCCTCGCAGGCGAGCACCTCGGCGACCATCGCCATCGGTGCATCCGGCCAGCCGGCGGTGAGTGCACCTTCGCAGGTCAAGCCCAATGCCCGGTTCCGGGTTCAGGTCAGTGGGTTCCAGGCCAACAGCAGGGTGACGGTGTTCATCTCCAACGACAGCAGCGGCCAGACGGCTGTGCGCACCACCGTCCGGGTGAACAACGCCGGCGCCGGAGCCGTCAATGTCCGGGTGAAGAAGGCCGGAAGCTACGAGATTGATGCGGAAGGACGCTCCGGCCTGCCGTACGTGACACGCGCTCTCCGGGTGAGGTAGCCCGCGCGACGCCGCGGGAGGCGGGTGACACCCCTGATTCGGGGTGTCACCCGCCTGCCGCGGGCACGAACAGTGAGCGAGATCCTCGCGATTGAGCGATGGGGAGCGGCGCACGTCGCGGGTGAACCTCGCCAGCATTCGACACCCGTCGTTCGACGGCCGCGTTCGCACTCAGGCCACGTTTGCGCCTCGTGCACTTGCGAGTCCGCGTCAAATCGTGCACATTCGCGCAAATACGGAGCGGACGACGGGATTCGAACCCGCGACCCTCACCTTGGCAAGGTGATGCTCTACCAACTGAGCCACGTCCGCCAGCCGAAGACCGGCCGCGGCCACGATACCCCACACCTGGCGGCCCGCCGACTGTGTCGGCTCGCGCGACGTCCACCGTGCTGGTGCGTCGGGCGCCGACCGGCCATCCCGGTGGCGAGAATGGGCTGATGGCGGATGAGGCGATCGCATGGTTCGGTGGCCGACTTGCCACCGGCCTGAGGGAGATCACCAGCGATCTGGCCGCCGTGGATCGGGGCGGGTGGTGGGCGGTCGCCCTGCCGTTCGATGGACCGGCTGTCTGCGCGCGATTCGCACAGGTCCGCACTGGTGCGGTGCCCCTGGCAGCCCCGTGGGCGGGCCCGGGCCGCGAGGAGTGGCGCTCCTCAATGAGCGCTGTGGCCTACCAGGCGTCCGTGCACGCGACCCACGCGGCAATCGGACGCGGTGAGGTCTACCAGGCCAACATCTGCCGGATCCTTCGGGCGGGCATGCCGCCCCTGCTCTCGGGCGCTGCTGACAGCCCACACCCGGCGCTGACCCTGCTGGCCGAGATCCTCCGCCACAACCCCGCTCCGCATGCCGGGCTGCTCCACCTGCCCGCGCACAGCGTGACCGGCTGGCGACAGTCGGTCACGCTGGTGAGCGCCTCGCCGGAGACCTTCCTGCACCGGCAGGGAGACCTGGTTCAGTCCGCCCCGATCAAGGGCACTGCCCGACCCGGCGATGGGCAGCCATTCGGCGAGAAGGATCAGGCGGAGAACGTCATGATCGTCGATCTAGTCCGCAACGACCTCGGACGAATCGCCCGCACCGGAAGCGTGGAGGTCACCGAACTGCTCGCCGAGGTAGCCCATCCCGGTCTGCGCCACCTCCAGTCCACCGTGCAGGCGAGGCTCCGCAATGGCGTTGGGTGGCCCGAGATCGTCGCCGCCACCTTCCCCCCAGGATCGGTCACGGGCGCCCCGAAGATCGCTGCCCTGCGGCTGATCCGCGGGTTGGAGCCGACACCCCGCGGCTTCTACTGCGGCGCAGTCGGCTGGGTGGACTCCGATGAGGGGACCGCCGACCTCGCGGTGGCGATCCGCACCTTCGCCCTCGACGGCAGCCACATCCGATTCGGCACGGGTGCCGGCATCACCTGGTCATCCGATCCGCTCGCCGAATGGGAGGAGACGGAGCTCAAGTCGCACCGGCTGATCCGGCTGGCCAGCGACCCGGGTCGGACGATCGGCTGGACCGGACCGGTTGCGGTGGCCCGGTGACCGCCGAGCACGTGGTCCTCAACGGTCGACTCGGGCCGATCGGGTCGGCCGGGATCTCGGTGTGCGACCACGGGCTCACCGTCGGTGACGGGGTATTCGAGACCGTTCGCGTCGATCACGGGTCGGCCTTCGCCGTCCGCCGCCATCTGGAGCGTCTGGCGCGGTCCGCGCATCGACTGGGACTGCACTGCCCGCCGGCCGATGTGCTGCGGCAGGAGATCGCCCTGCTGCTGGATGCCGATCGGATGCGCCTGGGGGCGCTGGCGCGGCTGCGCCTGACTCTCACCGGGGGCCAGGGGCCGCTGGGCTCAGAGCGCCGCCCGGGGCCGGGAACGCGGATCCTCGCCGCTGCACCGAGTCTGCCGACGGTCGGGGCGGCGACCCTGCTCCTCGTCGACTGGCGACGACCGACCAGGTCGGCGCTGACCGGGGTGAAGTCGACCTCCTACGCCGAGAACGTCATCGCACTGGCTGCGGCGCGTCGTGCGGGTGCCACCGAGGCGCTGCTCCTCAGCGATACCGGGGCCCTATGCGAGGGCAGCGGCTCGAACATCGTCCTCCACAGCAGGGGACGGCTACGGTCTCCCGACCTCACCAGTGGCTGCCTGCCGGGGATCACCCGCGAGCTTGTCTGCACATGGTTCGACGTCGACCAGTGCCACCTGACACTGGCGGATCTGACCCGCGCCGATGAGGTGGCCATCACGTCCTCGCTACGGGGCCTTCAGCCCGTTGACCGCGTCCTCGCTGCGGACGGGACGGTGATCTGGCAGGCAGCTGGGGTGGGACCGGGCTCCACGATGGAACGGCTGGCGCGGGAGTTCCGGCAGCACGCGGCCGCCGATCGCGATCCCTGAGTCTCCTAGCATCGGCCCATGGCCACCGGCGGAGCGCCTGGCCCTCTCGGCCCACCAGCCGGTCTGCCCAGCCGGCGAGAGATCAGCCTGATCGGCCGCCCCACCGTCCTGCCTCCGGAGGCGGCCGTTGAGCATCCCGTCCTGGAACGCCGCCTGGAGACGATCGTCACCGCGGCCGAGGATGCCCTGGTGCACATCGACCAGCAGGAGCGGCGACTCCCGCGCCACCTGCGCTGGCGCGAGCGGGCGCGGGCAAGGCCGCTCACCAATGCCCTGTGGCGGCTGGTCGTGGCCCTCGTGGGGGGGTGCGTGGTCCTCGCCGGGATTGCCATGCTGGTCCTCCCCGGCCCCGGATGGGCGACGATTGCCGTCGGGCTGCTGATCCTCGCCTCGGAGTTCCAGTGGGCTGACCGTGCCCTCATCCCCCTGCGGCGGGCGTTCACGTGGCTGGCCGCCCGGTGGCGCACCCGGCGTGGCCGTGGCCGATCGGGGCCGGGCGCGGCCAACCGGTAGTCTGGCGCTCACGGGCCGTTCCCGGCCAGCTGCGCGGGCGATTAGCTCAGTGGTAGAGCGCTTCGTTCACACCGAAGAGGTCACTGGTTCGAGACCAGTATCGCCCACCAGTCAGGCAATGCGAGGAGGCGATCCTGTGGGTCCCGGGCCGGGAGCGAGATCGATCAGCAGGTCCGGGGAGCCCCGGTGGTGACTGCCGGTGAGCGGCTTGGCCTCGGCCGGCGGGAGCGGCGGATCATCGCCGCGCGCGTCAATGGCGTGCTCTGTGACCTGACAATGCCGGTTTCGGAGGATGATCAGGTCGAGCCGGTTGCCATCGACTCCGATGAGGGGCGGACGATCCTTCGTCACTCGACGGCACATGTGCTCGCCCAGGCGGTCCAGCAGCTCCAGCCCCAGGCCCGTCTCGGGATCGGCCCGCCGATCGCCGACGGCTTCTACTACGACTTCGATGTCCCCGAGCCCTTCACCCCGCCTGACCTGCGGGCGATCGAGAAGGCGATGGCGCGTATCGTCCGCGCCGGCCAGCCATTCCGGCGGCGGACGGTCACGCCCGATGAGGCCCGTGCCGTCCTCGCCGGGGAGCCATACAAGCTCGAACTGGTCGACCTCAAGGGCGGTGAGAACTCGCTGACGGGGGAGACACCCCCACTGCCCGTGGCCGGGGAGTCATCACCGAGGACGGGGCCGACGGTGGACGGTGTCGAGCTCACCATGTATGACAACTGCGACCCGCAGACCGGTGAGATCCGCTGGTCGGACCTCTGCCGTGGCCCCCACCTGCCCACGACGGCGCACATCCCCGCCCACGCCCTGCTGCGCACCGCCGCCGCCTACTGGCGAGGGGACTCCACCAACCCGCAACTGCAGCGCATCTACGGCACCGCCTGGGAGGATCAGGCGGCCCTGGCGGACTACGTCCACCGCCGTGCTGAGGCTGAGCGCCGCGACCACCGCCGGCTGGGGGTTGAACTGGACCTGTTCTCGTTCCCCGAGGAGATCGGGTCGGGACTTGCGGTCTTCCACCCCCGTGGCGGGATCGTCCGCCGGGTGATGGAGGACTACTCCCGCGAGCGCCATGCCGCTGCCGGCTACGAGTTCGTCTTCACCCCGCATGTGAGCAAGGGGGCGCTGTTCGAGCAGTCCGGCCATCTCCACTGGTACGCCGATGGCATGTACCCGCCGATGTCCCTCGATGTCGACCCCGCGGAACTGGTCCGGGCCGGCCATGACTACTACCTCAAGCCGATGAACTGTCCCTTCCACTGCCTGATCTACCGATCCCGTGGTCGTTCATATCGGGAGCTGCCGATCCGCCTGTTCGAGTTCGGCACGGTCTACCGGTACGAGAAGTCAGGGGTCGTCCACGGGCTGACGCGGGCACGTGGCTTCACGCAGGACGACGCCCACATCTTCGTCACGGCCGAGCAGATGCCCGGGGAGCTGGACGGCCTGCTGACCTTCGTCCTCGACCTGCTGCGCGACTACGGGCTCACCCGGTTCAGCCTGGAGCTCTCCACGCGCGACCCGGTCAAGTCGATCGGATCGGACGAGGAGTGGCAGGACGCGACCGAGGCCCTGCGGGCGGCCGCCGAGCGCCAACAGCTGCCGCTGGTCATCGACGAGGGGGGCGCCGCCTTCTACGGGCCGAAGATCTCAGTCCAGGCAACCGACGCCCTCGACCGGTCGTGGCAGCTCTCCACCATTCAGGTGGACTTCCAACTGCCCGCCCGGTTCGGGCTGCAGTATCAGGCCTCCGAAGGCTCCCGGCAGCGCCCGATCATGATCCACCGGGCATTGTTCGGCTCGATCGAACGGTTCTTCGCGATCCTGTTGGAGCACTACGCCGGGGCCTTCCCGCCGTGGCTGGCCCCAGAGCAGGCCGTTGGGATTCCGGTGGCCGAGCAGCACGTCGACCACCTCACCGAGGTGACTCGCCAGTTGCGGGCCGCCGGCATCCGTGCCAGCGTCGACACCTCCGCTGACCGCATGCAGCGCAAGATCCGTCAGGCGCAGACGATGAAGGTGCCCTTCATGCTGATCGCCGGCGACGATGACATCGCCGCCTCGGCGGTTTCCTTCCGCTATCGCGACGGCACCCAGCGCAATGGCGTACCGGTCGCCGAGGCGGTGGCCGAGATCGTCGCGGCGGTGGCCGAGCGGCGGCAGGTGTGACGGTTCCCGAGGCGGACTGGGATGGTCGCGCCGGTGAGCGGATCGAGCGCGCGGGGGTCGCCGTCCCCGATGGCTGGGATCGGCTGTGGACGCCGCACCGACTGGCCTACCTGCGGGGGGAGAACCGGCCGGCCGATGACGAGGCGGGGGACCAATGCCCGTTCTGCCGGGTGCCGGCGCTGGCCGATGACGAATCCCTCGTCGTCGCGCGCGGTCGGCACGCCTTCGTCGTGCTCAACCTCTACCCCTACAACCCCGGTCACCTCATGGTCTGCCCGTACCGGCATGTCGGCGAGTACCCCGACCTCACCGCCGATGAGACAGCCGACGTCGCGACCCTGACCAAGGAGTCGATGCGCACCCTGCGGGTTGCCACGATGGCGCACGGCTTCAATATCGGGATGAACCAGGGCCGGGTGGCCGGTGCCGGGATCGCCGGCCACCTTCACCAGCACGTCGTCCCCCGGTGGGGTGGTGACACGAACTTCATGCCGGTGGTGTCGGGCACCAAGGCGATGGCCCAGGTGCTCTCCGACACCCGCGACCTGCTTGCCGCCGAATGGCAGTCATGCTGAACCGCCCGCGGGTTCGCCGCTTGGCAGCGGCGGGGGCGGAGCCGGTTGCGCGGGCGCTGCTGCAGCTGGGCCTCGGGCCCAACGCCGTGAGCGTGCTCGGGGCGGCGGGGGTCTCGCTGGCGGCTCTGGCAACCCTGCCGTTCGGCCGATTCGGGTGGGGATTGCTGCTCATCGCGCTGCTGTCGGCCGGTGACCTGCTCGATGGGACCATGGCCCGCCTCAGCGGGCGAACCAGTCGCTGGGGGGCCTTTCTCGACTCCGTTGTCGATCGCATCAGCGATGGCGCGGTGCTCGGCGGAATCGCCCTGTACTTCGCCCGAACGGATCAGTCGCTGCTCGCCGGCCTCGCCGTTGCTGCCCTGCTGATGGGCCAGGTCACCTCGTACACGAAGGCCCGTGCCGAATCCCTCGGTGCCACCGCTGATGTCGGCGTCGCGGAGCGCGCCGAACGGGTGCTGATCGTCCTGCTGGCATTGCTGGGGGCCGCGCTGGGAATCGACTGGGCGCTGCCACTGGCCCTCGCACTGCTCACCGTCCTGGGGATGGTGACGATCGGGCAGCGCATCATCGTGGTGCGCCGGCAGTTGCACAGTCCATCCGGCCTGCCGGAGCGGTAGTGGGTACATCGGTGCTGCTCGGCCACCGGTGGGTGGGGGCGGTGATCGATGCGCTCCCCCAAGGGGTGACCCGACGCGCCGCCGCGGCGGTCGCGGGGACGGTCTGGTCGCGGGGCGGGGACGGTGTCGGTCGACTGCGAACGGCCATGGAGCGGGCCCTGAGGTTCGCCGGAGACCCCTCGGCTGACGACCCCGCTGCGGTTGACCGCCTCACGCGCGCGGCCCTGCGCTCCTATCTGCGGTACTGGTCGGAGGTCATCACCCTGCCCCACTGGGGATCAGCGGAGGTGGACACGCGAGCGTTCCTGCACGACAGCCACCACCTCACCGATGCGCTGCGCGACGGTCGGCCCGTCGTCCTCGCCCTGCCCCATCAGGGCAACTGGGACCTGCTCGCCCGCTGGCTGACCCAGCGCGGCGTGCGGCTGACAACGATTGCCGAGCGGCTGCACCCGCCTCGCGCCTACGAGGTGTTCACGGCCTTTCGGGAGGGTCTGGGCATTGAGGTGCTGCCGCACGATGGTGGTCCTGCCGTCCTGCGAACGCTGCTGGCGCGGGCACGCTCCGGTCAGCCGGTGGCCCTGGTCGCCGATCGCGATCTCACCGGCTCGGGGGTGCGACTGGACTTCCTCGGCGCGCCCGCTTCACTCCCCACTGGGCCGGCGGCGCTGGCCTGCGCCACGGGCGGAGTGCTGATCCCCGTCGGCCTGTGGTACAGCGATGACCGCGCCGAGGCGAGGCTTTACCCGCCGATCGATCCCGGGCTCCCGGGTGGCGCACCGGCCGGGAGCCAGCGACCCACGCGGGTCTCGGCCGTGACTGCCGCCCTCGCGCGGGCACTGGAGCGCGCCATCGTCGCCCATCCCGCGGACTGGCACATGATGCAGCCCATCTGGACCGCCGGCACCGTTGACCCGGGCACGCGCGACGGGCACGAGCGACGGGCGCGCGACATCGGCGACACTGTCCTGCTATGAGCAGCCCCCGGGGTGAGCCTGCCGGTGGTCTGCGCATCGGCATGGTGTGTCCCTACGACTGGAGCGTGCCCGGTGGTGTCCGCCAGCACATTGCCGACCTCTCCGAGCAGTTGCGGGTGCGCGGGAACGAGGTGACCATCCTCACGCCGGCATCGGATCACCTCTCACTGCCGACCGGGGTGGTGGCAGCCGGGTCGCCGGTGGGCGTGCCCTTCAACGGCTCGGTTGCCCGGATCGCCTTCGATCCCAGCGCCTTCAGCCGCACCCGGGAGTGGCTCCGCGCGGGCCGCTTCGATCTGCTCCATGTTCATGAGCCGGCAAGCCCGAGCCTTGCCGGCATTGCCTGCTGGTGCGCCACCGGTCCGATCGTGGCCACCTTCCACGCCAGCCACGAGTACGCCACCCTGATGCGCACCTTCAGCCCGCTCATCCGCACCGCCCTCGACAAGGTGACCGCCCGGATCGCGGTGAGCGCCCAGGCCCGGGTGACCCTGCTGACGCATCTGGGGGCACAGTCGGTGGTCATTCCCAATGGGGTCACCATCGCGCACTTCGCCGCCGGTGGTGCCGACACACCCGACTGCCGGGTCCGCAGGCCCGCGGGGCCCGCGTCCGATGGGCCGGCGCCCCATCGGGCGACTGACGGGGGGACGGGGGCGTTGCGCATCCTCTTCCTCGGCCGCCTTGATGAGCCGCGCAAGGGGCTGGGAGTGCTTATGGCGGCGCTGCCCGAGGTCCTGGCCGGTCATCCCGCGCTCACCGTCCAGATCGCCGGTCCCGGGGATCCCGGAGACGTGCCCAGCCACCTCGACCAGCGCTGGGCCCATCGAGTGCAGTGGCTCGGTGAGGTGTCCGATGCCGAGAAGGCCGCCCTGTTCGCGTCCGCGACGATCTACGTCGCGCCGAACACCGGTCGGGAGTCGTTCGGGATCGTCCTGCTCGAGGCGATGGCCGCCGGCGCCGGGATCGTTGCGTCCGACCTGCCCGCCTTCCGGGACGTTCTCGACGGCGGGCGGTGCGGGCTGCTCGTCCCGGTGGGCGAGCCGGCCGCCCTCGCTCGCGGGCTGAACCTTGCGCTCAGCGATGTGCGGGGGCGGACCGCACGCATCGCCGCCGGGCGGCAGCGTGTCCTCGGGTTCGACTGGTCGGTTGTCACCGGGCAGATCCTCGACGTCTACGCATCGGTGATGACCCTCGGTGGCGGAGTACAGGAGGACCTGCGGGGCCAGCTCTACGGTCGGGTCAGCCCCACCGGTCGACGCACCCACCGCCAGGCCCGGCGGACGGTCCGCTGATGTGGTCGTCCTGGCTTACCCTCGCGGTCGTCCTCCTTGCGGTGTGTGCGGTCTACCTCAGTCAGACCGCGGCCCGACTTGATCGACTGCACCTGAAGGTCGACCATGCGCGGCTGGCCCTCATCGCGGCGCGCGCTGAGCGCTGGCGTGCCGTGCGGACCTGGTTGGCCGTCCAGCCGCCCTCGAGAGCCCCATCCGCCCTGGCGTCGCTGGCGGACGGCTCGCGCTGGTGGACGGGATCCCCCGCAGCCGACCGCGCACTCGGCGGGACTGCTCCGGGGAGCTGCTCGACGGTGCCCGGGGTGTCCGCTGAGTGGCCCGGAAGTGAGTCGACGGCTCCTGACTGGACGGCTATTGACTGGGCTCGCGAGGACGCGCTGACGGCAGCGCTGGTGGCAGGGTTCCCCTCGTCCGTGGCGGCCCCGGCAGCCGGCGGCCCCGCGGCTGCGGCCACCCAGGCGCTGGCCAGCGCCTGCCGTCGCTTCTCCTACTGCGTCACCTTCCACGATGACGCAGTCGCCTCCTGCCAGCGGATGCGCGACCGTCGCGTGACCCGACTGCTGCGGCTGGCCGGTTACGCCCCGTACCCCAGGGCGGTCCTGCTGCGCACGGATATCGCCGAGGGACTGGCGCGCACCTCGGTCGGCTGAGGTGTCGGCTGAGGTGTCGACTGAGGTGTCGACTGACATGGCCCGGCAGATCTGCCGCCGGCGGCGGGTGGTCGTACGCTCGTGGGATGACCGAACGCACAGCGGCTGCCGGCGATGACATGACCCTCCCCACCGACTCCCCCCCGCCAGCGCGCGGGACCGAGCGGGTCAAGCGGGGGATGGCGGAGATGCTCAAGGGCGGCGTCATCATGGACGTCGTCACCGCCGAGCAGGCGCGCATCGCCGAGGACGCCGGGGCGGTGGCCGTCATGGCCCTGGAGCGCGTGCCCGCCGACATCCGCGCGAACGGCGGGGTCGCGCGGATGAGTGACCCGGAGATGGTCGAGTCGATCATGGCGGCCGTGTCGATCCCGGTGATGGCCAAGGCCCGGATCGGTCACATCGCGGAGGCCGAGGTGCTGCAGGCCATCGGCGTGGACTACATCGATGAATCCGAGGTCCTCACTCCCGCAGATGAGGCGCACCACATCGACAAGTGGGCGTTCACGGTGCCATTCGTCAATGGCGCCACCGGTCTGGGGGAGGCCCTGCGACGGATCTCCGAGGGTGCGGCGATGATCCGCAGCAAGGGGGAGGCGGGCACGGGCAATGTCGTCGAGGCGGTCCGTCACATGCGGGCCATCCGCAGTGAGATCGCACGCGTGTCGGCACTGCCCCCGGAGGAGCTGTTCGCCGTGGCCAAGGCGCTCCAGGCCCCCCATGGCCTGCTGGTGGAGGTCGCGGCACGGGGTCGGCTGCCGGTGGTGCTCTTCACCGCCGGCGGCATCGCCACGCCGGCCGATGCCGCATTGATGATGCGCCTGGGGGCCGATGGCGTCTTCGTCGGCTCGGGAATCTTCAAGTCCGGTGACCCGGCTCGGCGCGCATCGGCGATCGTGCAGGCCACCGTCCACCATGACTCCCCGGACCTCATCGCGAAGGTGTCCCGGGGTCTGGGGGAGGCCATGGTCGGGATCAACATCGACACCCTCGGCCAGTCCGAGAGGTTCGCCGGTCGGGGCTGGTGAGCCGCCCGCGGGTCGGCGTGCTCGCCCTGCAGGGCGATGTGCGCGAGCACGCCCAGGCACTTGAGCGCTGCGGTGCGCGCACCGTCGCCGTCCGCTCACCGGCTGACCTGCGCGGGTTGGCAGGGATCGTCCTGCCCGGGGGCGAGTCGACGACCGTGAGCATGCTCCTCGTCCGCGAGGGGCTGGCGCAGCCACTTGCCGGGGAGTTGCGGGCCGGGCTGCCGGCCCTCGCCACCTGCGCGGGGCTGATCGTCCTCGCGCGTCAGGTGCTGGACGGTCGCCCCGATCAGCATGTCTGCGGCGTGCTCGACGTCGTCGTCCGCCGCAATGCCTTCGGCCGGCAGGTTGCCTCCTTCGAGCGTCCCGTGGACATCGCCGTCCTCGGCCCGGTGGCGTTCCCCGGGGTGTTCATTCGTGCGCCCTGGCTGGAGTCGGTCGGCCCACAGGTGGAGGTGCTCGCCCACGTCGCCGACGCCGACGGTCACCCGCGGGCGGTCATGGTGCGCCAGGGCGCGGTGATCGGCACGTCCTTCCACCCGGAGCTCACCGCCGATGACCGGGTGCATGCGTTGCTGCTGGGCCGGTGCACGGCCCCATCAGGCACGTCGACCGGGGCCGGCGCGGCGGGTGCCGCCGCACCGCAGGTGCCCGCGGCTGCCGTGCCGCTGGGCGTCGGGTAGGGCGGGAGCGATGTCCGGGCACTCCAAGTGGGCGACCACCAAGCACAAGAAGGCGGTCCTCGATGCCCGTCGGGGCACGCTGTTCGCCAAGCTGATCAAGGCGGTCGAGGTGGCTGCCCGGGTCGGCGGCCCCGATCCGGCAGGCAATCCCACACTGTTCGATGCGATCCAGAAGGCCCGCAAGAACTCCGTTCCGGTTGACACCATCGAGCGCGCCGTCGCGCGGGGGGCGGGTCGCGAGGCAGGTGGCTCCGACTACCAGGTCGTCATGTACGAGGGTTACGGCCCGGCCGGTGTCGCCGTGCTCATCGAGTGCCTCACCGACAACCGCAATCGCGCTGCGGGGGAGGTCCGGCTGGCCATGACCCGCAATGGCGGCTCGATGGCCGATCCCGGATCGGTGGCGTACCTGTTCACCCGCAAGGGAGTGGTCCTGATCGAGCGATCCCAGGTGGCGGAGGATGAACTGCTGGCGGCCGTCCTCGATGCCGGCGCGGAGTCCGTCGACGACATCGGCGAGGCCTGGGAGATCATCTGCGCTCCCGGTGACCTGCTGGCGGTTCGCGCGGCACTGCAGGCCCACGCCCTCGAGTACACCTCAGCTGAGGCCTCGTTCCTGCCATCGCTGAGTGTGCCCTGCGATGACCAGTCCGCTGGTCGGGTGATCCGACTGATCGAGGCACTCGAGGACTGCGACGATGTCCAGAACGTGTGGACCAATCTCGACGTCACCGACGACGTCCTCGCCCGCCTCGGCTGAGCCGGGTTCGCCGCCGTGGCTGCTGTCGGCGGCTGGGATGCCGCGGCCTGGCGGCTGGCTCGCGTCGACCGCCGCTGGCGTGCACCCGTGGCTGCGGTGCTGCTGTGCGACGGTGCGATCGACCCGGCAGCGCTGCGGGCACGGGTCGCGCAGCGACGTGCTGGACTGCCGGTTCTCCGCTCGCGGCTGGTCGAGTCCGGGCGGTCCGGCCTGCCGCAGCGCATCGATGACGACACTCCGCTCGCTGAGCGGGTCACTGCCCGCATCGTTCCGGATGCCGGCGCCGACGGGATCATGGTTGCGGCCGATGACCTGCTCGAGCGCGTGCTCACCGACCCCGGTGACCCCGGCCCCTGGGGGATGTGCGTTGTCGGCAGTGGCCCCCCGATACCGGCGGGGCCTGCCCGGCGATACGGCGGTGATGGCCGGAAACCCTGTCACGGCCTGATCGTCTGGTTCAACCATGCCCTGACGGATGCACACGGGGCACTCCAGACCGTCCTCGGGCTGACCGATGAGGGGATATCCGCCCAGCCCGATGACGACGGGGCCGGTCGGCCGGGCCGGGGGATGCAGTCGGATCCGCTCACCTGGTTGCCCGGACTGCTCGCCACCGGCCAGCAGGCGCTGCGGATGCTGCGCGATGACCCGATCGCGGCGACCCAGCAGGCGTGTGCGCGCGCGGATCACTGGCGCATCCTCACTGGGCAGCGCCCACCGGTCAGCCGCCCCTGGCCGGTGGGGAGTGCGGGCAGCGTCCGCGCGACCACGGTGGTGCCCCTGGCGGAGATCCGGGAGGCGGTCGAACGACTGCGCAGCGTTGGCGACGAAGGCCGAGTACGGCGCCTCAACGACCTGCTCATCGCAGCAGTGACCGTCTCGGCATGGGAACTCACGGCGGGGAGTGCGACGACGGTGAACGTTCCCATTCGGCTGCCGTCCCGCGCCGCAGGTGAGGCTGGCAATCACCTCACCGCTGCCCGACTGGTCCTGCACCCGGGTACGGCGGGGTCGCCGGCGCAGTGGTGCGCTGACCTCGCGGGCGAGGCAGCGGCGCAGGTCCACCGGTGGCGGACCAGTGTGCTCCCGGACGTGGCGGAGTGGCTGGCAGCTGCCGGCGCCGTCATTCCCGTGGGGGTCCTCGCGCAACTGGCCGGGGGAGCGGATCTGACCGTGAGCAACGTCCGGGGGCCGGCTGCCCCTGTGCATCTGCTCGGCCGGCGGGTTGTCTCCGTCCAGCCGCTGGTGCCGCCCCTTGGCTCGGGCATCTCGGTTGGGCTGCTCACCTATGCGGGGCAGGCGCGCCTCGGGTGCGCGGTCCACTCCGGTGTCGGCGTCGACCCCGGTGCCCTGCTGGCCCGGGCCGCTGCGCACCTCACCGGACGGGCAGGTGCGTCAGCCGAACCGGCGGACGACACTCCGCAGCGGTGACGGTTCGGGAGGTGGGAGCAGCGGTAGCGTCGAACATCTGTGCGATGGCTGCCTCGCGACGTGCCCCGAACCGGCGAGCCCCCGGACGGCGAGCCCACTGGCGACCGGCTGCGCCGGTGAGAGAGGAGGCGGTGGTGCGGGTCCTCGGAGTCGATCCGGGTCTCACGCGCTGCGGGGTGGCGGTGGTGGACGGTGATCGGGGACGGTCACCGCGCTTGGTCGCCTCCGTCGTCCTCACCTCAAGCGCAACGGCGCACCACCCACAGCGGCTGCTCCAGATCTGGGAAGAGCTCAATGCGCTGGTTGAGGTCCACCACCCGGATGCGGTGGCGGTGGAGGAGGTCTTCAGCCAGCAGAACGTGCGCTCGGTGATGGGGACCGCGCAGGTGGCCGGGCTGGTCATGGTCTGCGCCCAGCGACGTGGCCTGCCGCTGGGCTCGCACACTCCGACCGAGGTGAAGGCATCGGTCACGGGGCATGGACGTGCGAATAAGGATCAGGTCACCCGCATGGTGATGCGTCTGCTGGACCTGCAGCAGCGACCGCAGCCAGCCGACGCCGCCGATGCGATGGCGCTGGCGATCTGCCACATCTGGCGATCCGGCCCGGTCGGAGTGCGTCGATGATCTCAGGGGTGCGTCAGTGATCTCATTCGTGCGGGGAATCGTGCGGCAGGTGTCGGCGGAGGCGATCGTCATCGATGTCGGCGGGGTGGGTCTGCGGGTACTGCCGTCGGCCTCCGCTGTCGCCCATGCCAGCCTCGACCAGCCGGTCACCCTCGCGACCTCGCTGGTCACCCGGGAGGACGGTTGGACGCTCTTCGGATTCTCCGATGACGAGGAGCGCATCGTCTTCGAGGCGCTCCTCGGCGTCAGCGGGGTCGGACCCCGGACGGCGCTGGCGGCGGTGTCGGTGCTCGGCGCGTCCGGACTCCGGGCGGCCATCGCAGGTGCGGACCCCGGTCCCCTCACGCGGGTGCCGGGGATCGGACGCAAGGGTGCCGGTCGGATCGTGCTGGAGCTTTCTGATCGGCTCGCGCCACCCCCGTCACCTGCGGTGGTGGCTGCCACGGATTGGCAGGCCGACGTCCTCGCCGGGCTGGTCACCCTCGGCTGGCCCGCGGGACAGGCCGAGGAGGCACTTGCGCGGGTCCAGTCCGAGGAGCCCGGCGCCGTCATCGACGCTGCGGCCGGGCTGCGGGCCTGTCTGCGGATCCTCGGTGGCCGACCGTGACCGCTCAGGCCGATGCCGAGGAGCGACGTCACGAGGCGGCGCTGCGGCCGCGCCGCCTCGGTGAGTTCATCGGCCAGCGTCGAGTGCGGGAGCAGCTTGGGCTGGTGCTGGCTGCAGCGCGTGCCCGTGGCCGGGCGGCCGATCATGTCCTGCTCGCCGGCCCGCCCGGTCTGGGCAAGACCACCTTGGCGGCCATCGTGGCTGAGGAGTTGGGCGTGCCGATTCGGATCACCAGCGGCCCGGCCATCCAGCATGCCGGCGACATGGCGGCGGTCCTCACCTCGCTGCTGGAGGGTGAGGTGCTCTTCGTGGACGAGGTGCATCGGCTCGCCCGGCCGGTTGAGGAGATGCTGTACGTCGCGATGGAGGACCTGCGAGTCGACGTCGTCATCGGTAAGGGAGCCGGTGCGACGGCGATTCCCCTGGCGCTGCCCGCCTTCACCCTCGTCGGTGCCACCACGCGTGCCGGACTGCTGCCCAGCCCGCTGCGGGATCGTTTCGGCTTCACTGCCCATCTCGACTTCTACGAGCCGGCCGACCTCGAGCGCATCGTCGAGCGCTCGGCTGGACTGCTCGGGGTGCCGTGCGCGCCGGCCGCCGGGGCGCTCATCGCCGCTCGCAGCCGCGGCACGCCACGGATCGCCAACCGGCTGCTGCGCCGGGTGCGCGACTATGCCGAGGTTCACGGCAATGGGCACATCGACACCTATGTCGCCGAACAGGCCCTCCGCCTGTTCGACATCGACCAGCGGGGCCTGGATCATCTTGACCGGGCGCTGCTGCGGGCGCTGGTGGCGCGCTTCGGCGGTGGACCGGTGGGGCTGTCCACGCTTGCTGTCGCTGTCGGCGAGGAGCAGCAGACTGTTGCTGAGGTGAGCGAGCCCTACCTGGTGCGCGCGGGCCTGCTCGAGCGGACCCCGCGAGGCCGGGTGGCAACCGCCGGCACCTATGAACACCTCGGACTGCCCCTGCCGTCCGGTGTCGGCCGATGGGGTGCGGGGATCGGACAGGCCGCCGAGCCGCTGCCCTGGGATACGGCGGAGCCGGGGCACGAGGATGCGGCCACCCACGGGCTAGGCTGACCCGATCATGGACACCACAACCCTTGTCATGTTCGCGCTGCTCGCGGCGGTCGCGTACCTGCTGATCATCCGTCCGAGTATGCGTCGCAAGCGGGAGCAGGCGGCCCTCGAGGCGGCCCTCGGCCCGGGTGCGACGGTCATGCTCGCAAGTGGCTTCATCGTCACCGTCCTCGATGTCATCGACGACCGGGTGGAGGTCTCCCTCTCGCCGGGGGTCACCGCCGTTGCGGTGAAGGCGGCCGTGGTGAAGATCCTGGAGCCGGCGGCGCGGCTGGTGGATGACGAGGCCGATGATGCCGGCACCGGCGCGTCCTGAGCAACGGGTGCCGGCGCCACGAGTTGACCCGAGCCGGCAGCCCGCTGTGATACGGGCGGACACATGGCTCCGGTAGGTCGCTCCCATCCATGGCGACCCCTGCTGGCGCTGCTGATCGTCACCAGCGGTCTGGTCGCGTGGGCACTGTGGCCGGGCACGAGCCCCTTCCCCCGGCTCGGGCTGGACCTGCGCGGCGGCACCCAGGTCATTCTCCTGCCCACCCCCGTTCCCGGTCAGGAGGGCGCACTCGGTCCTGAGCAGCTCCAGCAGACCGTGGAGATCATCCGACAGCGCGTCGACGGCTTCGGCGTTGCGGAGGCCGAGGTCACCGTTCAGGGGGCCGGGGAGAACGCCTCCATCGTTGTCGCCGTGCCAGGGGTGAACCAGCAGCGGATCGCTGAGTCCCTCAAGCAGACGGCCCTGCTCGACTTCCGCCCCGTACTCGAGGTCACAGGTGGTGCACCCCAGGCCCCGGTGACCCCCCCGGCAACGCTCGGCCCGCAGGCGCCCGGCGCCAGCCCATCGCCGACGGCGCCAGCGCCCTCGGCCGATGAGGTGCCGATCACCGCTGACACGGCCGAGGAGCTGCAGCCCCTCTTCGGCACCCTCAACTGCCTGGACCCGGCTGTGCGGCAGGGAGGTGTCCCGGCCGATCCGACGAAGTACGCCCTCACCTGTGCCAAGGACGGCTCGGCCCAGTACCTGCTCGAGCCGGCGTTCATCACCGGCACAGAGGTCACCGATGCGGCCGCGCAGCTGCCGCAGCAGGGTGTCGGCGGGTGGGTTGTCACCCTGGACTTCGACTCCGCTGGCTCGCGCAAGCTCAGTGAGGCCTCCACCCGGCTGTACGCGAATCCACCGCCGCGCAACCAGTTCGCCATCGTCCTCGACGGGCTGGTGGTCTCCTCCCCGTACTTCCGCGAGCCGATCATCGGTGGTTCCGCGCAGATCGACGGCGATTTCACCGTCGAGAGCGCAAAGGAGCTCGCACAGGTGCTCAAGTACGGGGCGCTGCCGGTGACCCTCGAGATCGCGGAGGTGACAACGGTCAGTGCGACGCTGGGAGAGGACCAGCTGCGTGCCGGACTGCTGGCCGGTGGCCTGGGCCTGCTGCTGGTGGCGATCTATCTCATCGCCTACTATCGCGTCCTCGGCACGGTCGCCGTGCTGAGCCTGCTCACTGCGGGGATCCTCACCTACGCCGCCATCGTGGTGCTGAGCCGAACGCTCGGCTTCACCCTGACCCTCGCCGGTGTCGCGGGCGTCATCGTCGCCATCGGCATCACCGCCGACTCCTTCGTCGTCTACTTCGAGCGGATCCGTGATGAGGTTCGCGAGGGCAAGAGCCTGCGCGTGGCGGCCGACGTGGGCTGGTTGCGAGCGCGCCGGACCCTGCTGGCCGCCGACTTCGTCTCACTGCTGGCGGCGGGCGTGCTGTACGTGCTCAGCGTCGGCAGCGTGCGCGGATTCGCCTTCACCCTCGGCCTGACGACAATCGTCGACGTGATCGTGGCCTTCATGTTCAGCCGACCACTGACCGCCCTGCTCGTGCGACGTCGCATCTTCGAGCGAGGGGGCCCATGGCTCGGCGTCGACGCCGGGCGGGTGCCCACCGCAACCTCCGATGGGCGGGCCGCTGGGGCTCGCCCACCACAACGCGGCAGGAGGAATGTCGATGTCCCGGCTGGGTGATCTTGGAGCGGCGCTGTACGCCGGGACCAAGTCCATCGACTTCGTGGGTCGACGTCGCACCTGGTATCTCGTCTCCGCGGTGCTCATACTCATCGCCATCGCCGGGATCGGCATTCGGGGGCTGAACCTCGGCATCGAGTTCCGCGGGGGAGCGGAGTTCGTCATCCCCGCAACCTCGGCCACCGTCGCCGAGACTCGCGCCGCCCTCGCTGGTACCGGACTCTCCGAGGTCGTCATCACCAGTGTCGGCGGTGAGCGCATCGAGGTCGCCACGCCTGCCCTGACCGAGGCCGAGGTGACGGCGGCCGTCACCGCCCTGGCTGAGGGCCTTGGGGTCGCCGCCGACGAGATCGCGGTGCAGACAGTCGGCCCGTCCTGGGGAGCCGACATCACCCGGCAGGCTCTCGTCGGTCTGGGCGTGTTCCTGCTGCTGGTGGTGGCATTCCTCAGCATCTACTTCGACTGGCGGATGGCTGTTGCCGCCCTCGTCGCCCTTGCCCATGACCTGATCATCACCATCGGCGTGTACGCACTGCTCGGCTTCGAGGTGACGCCAGCGACCGCGATCGGCGTGCTCACGATCCTCGCCTACTCGCTGTACGACACGGTGGTGGTCTTTGACAAGGTCAGGGAGAACACCCGAGGCATCCTCCAGCAGAGCAGGTTCACGTACGACGAGGCCGCCAACCTCGCGGTCAACCAGACGGTGGTCCGCTCCATCAACACCTCGATCGTCGCCCTGCTGCCAGTTGCCGGCATCCTGTTCATCGGAGCCGGTGTTCTGCGCGCCGACACGCTGACCGACCTGGCCCTCGCGCTGTTCGTCGGGATGATCGCCGGCACCTACTCATCGATCTTCATCGCCACGCCATTCCTCGTGCAACTGCAGGACCGCCGGCCCGAAATGGTGGCACTTGCCCGTCGGGTGCGTGCACGACGTGGTGGCAGCCGGCCGGTGATCGGTCCGAGTGCGCTCTCGGGCACTGCGGAGCGCGATGAGCAGGCCGGTGCGGGAACGACAGTGTCGGGCGGCCGGAGTGAGCCCGGAGCCAGCGGCCCGGTGGGCGTGATGACGGCTGGACCACGACAGCAGCCACGTCGACCGACCCGCCGCCGGCGCGGGGCCTGATCAGCCGCCGTTCCCTCCGCGGCGGGCTCGGTCGTACCATCGGGAGCACCTGAGGGAAGGCGGTGGGCATGACGCAGACGGACGCGTCGCTCGCCGCCGTTGACCGGGGGGCCGCCCCTGCGGGCGGAATTGACCGGGGGGCCGCCCCTGCGGGCGGAGGTGACCCAGCCCCGCCCGAGCCACCCGTGCCCGGTGAGGTGCGGCTGCGCGCTCGGCTGGCCCGCCGCCTCACCCAACGCACCATCGTCCGACCCGAACTGGCCCAACTGCTTCGCTCGGTTCGTCGCTTCCATCCGAAGTCAGAGTTCACCACCGTCGAGGCGGCCTTCGAGGTGGCCGAGCGATGCCATGAGGGGGCATCCCGGCTCAGTGGCGAGCCCTACCTCGTCCACCCGCTGGCCGTCGCCCAGATCCTTGCCGACTTGGGCATGCCGCCGCTGGTTCTTGCCGCGGCGCTGCTCCACGACACCGTCGAGGACACCGGATACTCCCTGGTAGAACTCACAGCCGACTTCGGCCCGGAGATCGCCGGCCTTGTCGATGGGGTTACCAAGCTCGATCGACTCAGCTACGGGGATTCAACCGACGCCGAGACGGTCCGCAAGATGATCGTCGCAATGGCGCGGGACATTCGGGTGCTGCTGATCAAGCTCGCTGACCGACTGCACAACATGCGGACCCTTGCCGCACTGCCCGAGCACAAGCAGGCACGCAAGGCCAGCGAGACCCTCGAGATCTACGCACCCCTCGCCCACCGGCTCGGTGTGAACACCCTCAAGTGGGAGTTGGAGGACCTGGCATTCGCCACCTTGTACCCGAAGGTGTACGAGGAGCTGGTTGCCCTCGTCAGTGAGCGCGCACCGCAGCGCGAGATCCAGCTTGCGGGGGTGATCGACGTCATGAATGCCGATTTCCGGACCTCGAAGATCAAGGCGCAGGTCACCGGTCGGCCAAAGCACTACTACTCGATCTACCAGAAGATGATCGTTCGCGGCCGGGAGTTCGACGAGATCTATGACCTCGTCGGCGTGCGGGTGCTGGTGGACAGTGTGCGCGACTGCTACGCAGTGCTTGGCGTCATCCACGCGCGCTGGCAGCCCGTGCCGGGGCGGTTCAAGGATTACATCGCCATGCCGAAGTTCACTATGTACCGCTCACTGCACACAACGGTGATTGGTCCCGGGGGAAAGACGATCGAGATCCAGATCCGCACCCAGGAGATGCACCGCGAGGCAGAGTACGGGGTGGCCTCACACTGGCGCTACAAGCAGGACAGCGTCAGCGGCAAACGCTCACCCGATGACTTCGGCTGGGTTCGCCAGTTGCTCGATTGGCAGCAGGAGGCAGGGGATCCCGGGGAGTTCCTGGAGTCCCTGCGCTTCGACCTGGCCTCCAGCGAGGTCTTCGTGTTCACGCCGCGTGGGGACGTCATCGCCCTGCCGAGCGGCTCCACGACGATCGACTTCGCCTACGCCGTCCATACCGAGGTCGGCCATCGCTGCGTGGGTGCTCGGGTCAATGGCCGGCTTGTGTCGCTGGACACCGCGCTGGACAGCGGGGACGTCGTTGAGGTGTTCACGGCGAAGTCGGAGGATGCCGGACCCTCGCGCGACTGGCTGACGTTCGCGGCCAGCCCCCGGGCGCGCACCAAGATCCGGGCCTGGTTCACCAAGGAGCGCCGCGAGGAGAACGTCGACACAGGTCGTGAGGCGATCGCGACGCTGCTGCGCAAGCAGGGCCTTCCCCTGCAGCGGTTGATGGCACCGTCGACCATGCGAGGACTGGCCGAGGACCTGCGCTTTCGGGACCTGTCAGCGCTGTACGCAGCCGTCGGGGAGGGCGCCCTCGCCCCCCGCACGGTGGTCGATCGCCTGCTGCGCCTGCACGGCGGCGAAGCGGGGGCCACCGAGGACCTTGCGGAGGCCGTCGTGCCCACGAGGGCTGCCCGCCGGCCCGCCGCTCCGACGACGACCGTCAGCGTCGCCGGCGATGACGGCGTGGCGGTGAGCCTGGCCCGGTGCTGCACCCCGGTGCCCTGGGATGCGATCTTCGGCTACGTCACCCGCGGCAAGGGTGTCTCGGTCCATCGTGTCGACTGCGCCAACGCATCGGACCTGCGGCAGGAGGAAGGCCGCGTGATTGAGGTGTCGTGGCGGACCGGGGAGACGGGGGTCTACCTGGTGAATATCCAGGTGGAGGCCATCGACCGGGCCGGACTGCTGTCGGATGTCACGCGGGTGCTGGCCGAGCAGCATGTCAACATCCTCAGCGGAACGGTGTCCACCAGCCGGGAGCGAATCGCATACTCCCGCTTCACCTTCGAGATGGGTGACCCCCGCCATCTCGGCAGTGTGCTGCGAGCGGTGCGGGGCGTCACCGGCGTCTTCGACGTCTACCGGGTGTAAACGGCTGGGCCGGCGGGCCGGGCGCCGGCGGGTCGGTCAGGGTCGCAGGAAGTCGGCGAGTGCCGCCTCGGCTGCGTCCACAAGGGCCTGCTGCTGGGCGATGTCACTGGTGAGCCGCGTCCGCTGCTCATCTGTCGTTGCTGTTTGAAGGTCCGCGCGGAGGCGCTCCAGGCGGCCACCAAGGAGGCGCAGGGTCGTCCGGGCGCGCTCAGCCTTGGCCGGATCGGTGCGCTGATGATCGCGCCGCGCCGCGGTACGGATTGCCTCCTCCACGGCCCGGAGTCGGCGATCGCATGCCTGGCGTTCCTTGGGCGGCAGGGGGGCGCACTGGGAGTACTCCTCGGTCAGCGCCCGCAGAGCGGTCATGGCCGCCGCTGGGTCGGTGCAGGGCAGCAGCGCCTCCGCTCGCGCCACGACAGCGGTCCGCGCGGCCAGGCTCGACGCACTCGCCTGTGCGCTCGCGGCAAGTGCTGCCGTGCGCGCATCGAAGAAGGTGCGCTGGGCGGCACTCAGGCGCTGCCACAACCGCTGCTCATCCTCCCGTGAGGCACGTGGCGCCGCCTTCCACTCGGTGACGATGTCTCGGAAGGCTCGCGCCGTTGCAGCCCAGTCCCGGGACGTCGACAAGGCCTCTGCCCGCGCCACCAGGGCGGCCCGCGCCGACCGCCCCTCCGCTTGGCTGCGCGTGAGCTCGGTGAAGTGGGCCTTGCGACGCCGATCGAAGGTTGCGCGCGCCCGCGCAAGTCGCTGCCAGAGGGCCTGTTCGGCGGATCGATCCAGCCGCGTGCCGGACTGCCACTGCGCGACGAGGGTCCGAAACTCCTCACCGGTGGCCCGCCAGGCGGTTGACTCCGCCAGCGCCTCCGCGCGCTCGACAAGTTCGGTGCGCTCGATCAGTGCGGCCGCCCGCTGCTCGGCGCGTTCCGCGGCGATGCGATTGACGGCCTCCGCGGCGGCGGCGGCGAGGTCGCTCAGTGCGGCGTCGAGGGCTGCCAGGTCGCCGACACACGTGGGCTGCTGCGACTGCTCGGCGTACCGTGCGGCCAGGCGCGTTGCGTCCTCCGGTCGACCGCGACCCTCCTGAATGCGAACGAGGGTCACCTCGATGTCGGTGAGCATGTCGGCGTACTTCACCCCGTAGAACGCGAACGCCTGTACCGGGTCACCGGCGGCCCACGTTCCGACCTGATGCTCTCCTCCTTGAGGCAGGCGGACATAGACCTCGCCATGCTCCGCGACGCGACCATGGGCGGCGGCATGGGCGGCGGGGTCGGCGGGGACGCGGGTCGGGCGTGCGGCTGGCGCGATGCGGGTCACCACCGGCACCGGGGGTGCGAGCCGCGGCGGCGGGGGTGCGAGTCGTCCCGACGACTGCGTCGTGACCGTGGTGTCGGGGTGGCTGCCCGCAGGGGGACTGGCGTCCGTGAGGGAGGTGCTCGGGTCGCTGCCCGCAGGGGGACTGGCCGCATCCAGCGGGGGCACTCCGCGAGGCTCATCGAGCTCTGTTGGCCGCGGGAGGACGGTCATGGGGTTCCCCCGACGCGGGCCTTGGTGATGAACACCGGCTGGGTGGGGAATCCGTCCGTTCCGCCCCCCTCAACCCCGGCCGCAGCGATTGCCTGGAGGGTTTCGAGACCCTGCACCACCCGTCCGACGATGGTGTAGTCGGGGTTCAGCGTCGTGTCGTCGTAGACGAGGAAGAACTGGCTGCCGGTGCTGCCAGGCTGAGCCGTGCGGGCCATCGCCACCGTTCCGGCCGGGTAGTTCCGCTCCCCGGCCGCGGGCAGGTTCTCCTCCGCCAGCTGGTAGCCCGGGCCTCCGGTGCCGGTGGCGGTCGGGTCCCCGCACTGCAGGACGAAGATCCCCGTCGTCGTGAGGCGATGACAGAACGTCTCGTCGTAGTAGCCCTGCTCGCTGAGGAAGTCAAGTGAGGCGGTGGTTGCAGGCGCGGCCGCAGCGTCGAGTTCGATCAGAATGAAGCCGCAGTTGGTTGCGAGCGTCCACAGCGCAAGCGCCGGCGGAGTGGCGGGAGGCGTCGGAGCCACCGAGAACGTTGCACCGGGCCCGCGGAAGGATCCTGGTGGGGAGCATCCGGCAACCGGCTGTCCCACGGCTGTGTCGGCAGCCGGGTCAGCGGCGGCAGCGGACGGTGATGGCTCGACGGGATCGGCTGCGGGTGACGGGGTGGGGCTCTCGGCGGCCGCAGTCACCTGACTGCCGTCGCTGGCAGAACCGGAGATCCCGAGGCCGATGAGGGCCGCCACCGCCGAACCCACGGCGATGACCGCCAGTGCACCGACGGTGATCAGGGCGATCACCCGTCGCCGGCGCGCCCGTTCATCGCGCACCTCACGTCGGCGGGCCCGCGCCCGAGCGAGGTCTCGCTCATGCTTCCGGCTCGTCACTGCCGTCCCTTCCCGCTATGGAGGTCCGGAAAGCCCGGATCACCCAGTCTGACTGCCGCGCCGCGGCCGCGTGGTGATGACGCAGGCGGACGCATCATGGGAGTCTAGGTTCTCGCATAACCGACCCCCGGACGACCGCAAACCCCCGTCCGCGGGCAACTGCAACCGAATCGCAACATTGCGCACGTGCCGGTGGGGGTGCTGGGCCCGCCTACTGGGGCCAGTGTCGGGGCCAGTGTCGGGGCCAGTGTCGGGGCCAGTGTCGGGGCCAGTGTCGGGGCCAGTGTCGGGGCCAGTGTCGGGGCCAGTGTCGGGGCCAGGGTCGGGGCCAGGGTCGGGGCCAGTGTCAAGATGAGTGAGGAGGTGTGCGTGCTCACCGAGGGGTTCGTCACCGGGATCTGGAGCGAGAACACCTACGTGCTGGCGGCCCATCCCGGCGCTGAGTGCGTCATCATCGACCCGGGTCAGGACTGCCTGCCCCGCCTGACCGAGGTACTCGCGCGGCATCGCCTGCTGCCAACCGCCGTGGTCCTCACCCACGGTCACCTCGACCACGTGTGGTCGCTGGTCGAGGTCTGCCAGATACATCGAATCCCGGCCTATTGTCACGAGGCCGACCACTGGCTGCTCCGCGATCCACTCGCGGGATTCGGGGAGGGAGCGACGGCCCTCGCTGCGATGGTGGGAGGGGTGCCTGATGTCCTCCCGGCGGACCTGCGTGCACTGCCCGAGCAGCTCACCCTGGCCGGCCTCCTCCTCGACGTTCTCCACACACCGGGGCATACGCCGGGTTCGTGCGTCCTGACCTGCCGCTCGGCTGCCGGCGTCGCCGCGCGCGCGGAGCCGGCAGGCGCTGGCGTGGTGGACGCCGTGCTGGTCTCGGGCGACCTGATCTTTGCCGGTTCCATCGGCCGCACAGACCTGCCGGGTGGCAATCCGGGGGCGATGTCGGCCTCGCTGCGGCTGCTGGGCAGTCACGTCGCCGACGACATGCCGATCCTGCCCGGTCACGGACCGGCAACGTCGATGGGCGCGGAGCGGCGCACCAATCCGTTCCTGCGCGACCTCCCCCCTGCCCGGTCGGACTCGGCGGAGTCCAGGTGATGCTCACCGCTCCGCGGGGCGTGCCCGACTACCTGCCGCCGCGGTCGTGGGGCTTCACCCGGGTGCGGGACGCCCTCGTGGCGACGGCCCGCCTGGCCGGCTACGAGCCGGTGGAACTGCCGGTCTTCGAGGATTCCGCCGTCTTCGAGCGAGGCGTCGGGCTGGCCAGCGACGTCGTGGCGAAGGAGATGTACACCTTCGACGACCGGGGCGGCCGATCCATGGCACTGCGTCCGGAGGGAACCGCCGGCGTGATGCGGGCGGTGATTGAGCACGGCCTCGCCGTCGGGCCGCTTCCGATCAAGGTGCACTATGCCGGACCGTTCTTCCGCGCTGAACGCCCTCAACGGGGGCGGTACCGGCAGTTACAGCAGGTGGGCATCGAAGCCATCGGATCCGCGGATCCGGCCCTCGATGCCGAGGTGATCGCCCTGGCCGATCTGGGGTTCCAGCGCCTGGGGGTGCGCGACTACATCCTCGGGATCACCTCCCTCGGATGCGCTGCCTGTCGGCCGGCCTATCGTGCCCGCCTGCAGGAGTTCCTCGCCGGATGTGAGCTCGATCCCGCCACCCGCGCGCGCGTGGCGATCAACCCGCTGCGTGTCCTCGACGACAAGCGGCCACAGGTGCAGGAGCAGCTCGCAGCTGCGCCGCTCATCGTCGACCAGCTGTGCGCCGACTGTGCTGCCCACCATGCCGCTGTGCTGGGATTCCTCGCCGACAGCGGTGTCGAGTCCGAGCCGGCCCCCCGGCTCGTGCGCGGCCTGGACTACTACACCCGGACCACCTTCGAGTTCACCCTGCCCAGCCTCGGTGCGCAATCGGGAATCGGCGGCGGTGGCCGCTATGACGGCCTCATGGCAGCCCTCGGCGGGCCGGACCTTTCCGGGATCGGCTGGGGCATCGGTGTCGATCGCACCCTGCTGGCGCTGGAGGAGCAGTCGCCGGCGGGGTCGGGCATTGGCCGATGTGCAGTCTTCGTCATCGCCCTCGGCGAGCCGGCCCGGCACCGGGCGGTCCGGCTGCTGGCACTCCTGCGAGGACGGGGGATCGCTGCCGACATGCTCTTCGATGGGCGCGGCCTCAAGGCGGGAATGCGGGCCGCCGACCGCAGCGGTGCCGAGGTTGCCGTCATCATGGGCGCGACGGCCGGCTCCGCGACGGTGCGACAGTTGCGTCGATCAGAGCAGGACGAAGTCGACGAGGACCTGCTCGTCGAGGATCTCGTGAGGAGGGTGCCGGGTGCGCACACATGAGGCCGGTCGTCTGACCGCCGAGCAGATCGGGACAGCGGTCACGCTCACCGGGTGGGCGGCGCGCGTCCGCGATCACGGCGGCATGGCCTTCATTGACCTGCGGGATGCCAGCGGGGTGGTGCAGGTGGTCCTCGCCGATGCCACCGCACCCGGGGAGGGTGCTGCCGCGCCTGGGGAGGGTGCCGAAGCGCTCACGGTCCCCGGTCAGGAGCCGGTGCGCCCGGAGTCGTGCATTCGGGTTGACGGCACCGTGCGGCGGCGTCCAGTGGGCAATGAGAACCCGGAGCTGGCAACCGGCGAGATCGAGGTCCTCGCCGACTCGCTGGCGATCCTCGGGGCCGCACGTGCGCTGCCATTCAGCCTCGACGAGCATCGGGCAGTCGGCGAGGAGGCCCGACTGCGTCACCGCTACCTCGACCTGCGGCGCGGTGATGGGCCGGCCGCCGCCCTGCGCCGGCGCAGCCGCGTCAACCGCATCGCTCGGGAGCACCTGTACGACCGCGGCTTCACCGAGGTTGAGACGCCCACGCTGACCCGGTCCACGCCGGAGGGTGCACGCGACTTCCTCGTGCCCGCCCGACTGCGCCCCGGCTCCTGGTACGCCCTGCCGCAGTCCCCCCAGTTGTTCAAGCAGCTCCTCATGGTGGGCGGCCTGGAGCGCTACTTCCAGATCGCCCGGTGCTATCGCGATGAGGACTTCCGTGCGGATCGCCAGCCGGAGTTCACCCAGCTGGACATCGAGATGTCCTTCGTCACCCGCGAGGACGTCATGGCGCTGGCCGAGGGGCTGATGCGGGCGATCTGGGCGGCCGAGTGCGCCGTGGACATCCCGGCGATTCCCCGGCTGACCTATGCCGAGGCGATGACCCGCTACGGCAGTGACAAGCCCGACATCAGGTTCGGGTGCGAGCTGGTGGACCTGACGTCCTTCTTCGCAGCCACGCAGTTGCGCGTGTTCCAGGCGCCGCATGTCGGGGCGGTGGTCATGCCCGGGGGAGCCAGCCAGCCTCGGCGGGCCTTCGATGCGTGGCAGGAGTGGGCCCGCCAGCGCGGTGCGAAGGGGCTGGCGTACGTGACCCTCGATGCCGATGGCGGCTTGGGTGGGCCGGTGGCTCGCAATCTCAGTGACGCCGAACGGGCGGGGCTGGCGCCTGCCACCGGAGCGCTGCCCGGGGATGCGGTGTTCTTCGCGGCCGGATCCGCGCGTGCCGCCACCGCCCTGCTGGGAGCGGTGCGCCTGGAGATCGGCGCCCGCCTCGGCCTGGCCGATCCGGCGGTGTGGGCGTTCCTGTGGGTGGTTGACGCCCCCATGTTCGAGCCGGATGACGCAGGCGGTTGGACGGCGGTCCACCATCCATTCACGGCACCGGTGCCCAGCTGGCAGGAGGACTTCGCCAGTGCCCCCGCTGCAGCCCTTGCCGACGCCTACGACCTCGTGCTCAACGGCAATGAGATCGGGGGTGGGTCGATCCGCATCCACCGCCCGCCGATGCAGCGCACCGTCTTCGAGCTGCTGGGAATCCCGCCCGCCGAGGCCGAGGCCAAGTTCGGGTTCCTCCTGGAGGCCCTTGAGTTCGGGCCACCGCCGCATGGCGGCATCGCCTTCGGCTGGGACCGACTTGTCATGCTCCTCGCCGGAGCGGACAGCATCCGAGATGTCATCGCCTTCCCGAAGACCGGAGCTGGGCATGACCCGCTCACGGGAGCCCCCACGCCCATCACCGCAGTCCAGCGCGCGGAGGCGGGCGTCGACGCGGCAGCGTCGGACTGAGCGGCCACCACAGCGATGTCGACCTCCCTGTTCGAGGTCGATCGCGCGCCGCTGGCGGCGCGCCTGCGTCCTCGGCGGCCGGCGGACCTCGCCGGGCAGGCAGCCCTGCTCGCCCCGGGTGCGCCGCTGGCCTTCCTCACCGCGGCCACGCCGCCGCCGATGGTGCCCTCGCTGGTGCTGTGGGGTCCGCCGGGCAGCGGGAAGACCACGCTCGCCCGGCTGATCGGGGAGCGCGCCGCGGGTGAGTTCATCGTGCTGTCCGCCGTCGAGACCGGTGTGTCACGGGTCCGGGAGGTCATTGATGCCGCACGGCGGGACCTCAGCATCGGTCGCCCGACGGTGGTGTTCCTCGACGAGATCCATCGCTTCAGTCGCGCCCAGCAGGACGTCCTGCTGCCGGCCGTGGAGAACGGATGGCTGGCCCTGATCGCTGCGACCACGGAGAACCCGTCGGTAAGCGTCATCGCCCCGCTGCTGAGCCGAACCCTGCTGATCGTGCTGGAGCCGTTGTCGGATGACGACATCGCCACGGTGCTCGAGCGTGCCCTCGCATCGCCGGAGGGCTATGCCGGCGCGGTCCACCTCACCCCCGCAGCGGTGGCGCTGATCGCCCGGTTCGCCGGTGGCGATGCCAGGCGGGCGCTGAACCTGCTCGAGGCCGCGGTGAGCGCCCAGCCGCTCCAGTGGCGCGGCACCCTCGACGAGGCCGATATCGCCCGGGCTCAGCAGCACGGCGCCCCCGCCCATGACCGCGCCGGCGACGGGCACTACGACCTCGCCAGCGCACTCATCAAGAGCGTCCGCGGCAGCGACGTCGACGCCGCCCTGCACTACCTGGCGCGGATGGCGCAGGCCGGTGAGGACCCGCGATTCCTCGCGCGACGCCTGCTGATCAGCGCCGCGGAGGACATCGGCATGGCTGACCCCGCCGCCCTGGCCCTCGCGGTGGCCGGAGCCCAGGCGGTTGCCCTCATCGGCTGGCCGGAGGCGCGGATCGTGCTCGCCGAGGTCGTGATCGGGCTGTGCCTGGCACCCAAGTCCAACTCCGTGCTGATCGCCATCGACGAGGCTCTGGCCGACATCCGCGCGGGCCGACTCGGTCCGGTGCCCGGTCATTTGCGCGACCGGTCGCTGGCCGCCTCCCGGGCGCGGGCGGGGGACGGTGAGTACGTGTCACCACATGACAGTCCGGCGGGCGTGGTGGCCCAGGTGCACGCCCCGGCGGTCGTGGCGGGGCGGCGGTACTACCGGCCGAGTGACCGGGGGGCCGAGCAGGGGTATCGACGGGTGTGGGAGGAGATCCGCGCGGTCCTGGACCCTCCGATGCGCGGGTAGGGTCGCTGGCATGGAGTCAGCGGAGATCCGTCGGCGCTTCCTCGACTTCTTCGCCGCTCGCGGTCACACAGTGGTGCCCTCAGCCTCCCTGATCGCCAACGACCCCACCCTGCTGCTGGTCAATGCCGGCATGGTCCCCTTCAAGCCGTACTTCCTCGGTGAAGTGCCAGCGCCCTACCCGCGAGCCACGAGCGTGCAGAAGTGCGTGCGCACCCTCGACATCGATGAGGTCGGACGCACCACCCGGCACGCCTCGTTCTTCCAGATGGCGGGCAACTTCTCCTTCGGGGACTACTTCAAGGCCGGCGCCATCGCATTCGCGTGGGAGCTGCTGACCTCGCCGGTTGCCGGCGGCGGCTACGGGTTCGACCCGGGGGTGCTGTGGGTGACGGTCTTCGACAACGATGATGAGTCGGCGTCGATCTGGCGGGATCAGGTCGGAGTACCTGCGCAGCGCATTCAACGACGCGGCATGGCGGACAACTACTGGTCCATGGGAGTGCCCGGGCCCTGCGGCCCGTGTTCGGAGATCTACGTCGACCGTGGCGAGCAGTACGGACGGCCGGGTGGTCCCATCGCCGATGAGGAGCGCTACCTCGAGGTGTGGAATCTGGTCTTCATGCAGCAGCAGCGAGGTGCCGGCGGCGGCAAGGAGGATTTTCCGATCCTCGGCGAGCTGCCCGCGAAGAACATCGACACCGGGATGGGCCTCGAGCGAATGGCGGCACTCCTGCAGGGGGTCGACAACATCTATGAGATCGACACCACCCGGCTGATCCTCGATCGGGCATGTGCCCTCACGGGTGTTGCCTACGGGGCGGCGCCGGTCGATGACGTCCGACTGCGGGTGGTCGCCGACCATGCGCGCACGACGGTGTTCCTCGTCGGTGACGGGGTGGTGCCCGGCAATGAGGGCCGCGGTTATGTGGTGCGCCGGATGGCTCGCCGAGTGATCCGCATGATGCGGCTGCTCGGCGCCGAGCAGCCGGTGATCGGCGATCTGCTCGACTCGGTGGTCGAGGCGATGGGACCGCAGTATCCGGAGCTGGCGGCGGAACGCGATCGCATCCATGAGGTGCTCACCGGCGAGGAGGCGGCCTTCCGGGAGACCCTGCGCACCGGCACGGTGCTGTTCGACGCTGCCGTCCGGGAGATGCGCGCCGCCGGTGGGGTGACACTGGCCGGTGCCCGTGCCTTCGAGCTGCACGACACCTACGGCTTTCCCATCGACCTCACCCGGGAGATGGCGGCGGAGCAGGGCTGCTCCGTCGACGAGGAGCAGTTCACCCAGCTGATGGCCGCGCAGCGGGAGCGCGCCAAGGCCGATGCGCGTACCCGAAAGGTCGGTGCGGCCGGCACCAGCTACCGCGAGCTGCTCGACATCGGTGCGATGGGGCGTCCGGGAGCCGATTCCCCGGTAAGCACATTCACCGGGTACGACACGCTCACCGAGTCGACGGTGGTACGCGGCCTGCTCCGCGATGGCCGTCCGGTGACCGAGGTTCTCCCCGATGAGGGGTCGCTGGTGGAGGTCGTGCTCGAGCGGACTCCCTTCTACGCCGAGGCGGGTGGGCAGCTGGCGGACACCGGCTGGATCCGCGCGGCCGGCGGTGCCCTCCAGGTGCAGGACGTGCAGTCCCCCGTTCCTGGGCTGATCATCCATCGCGCGCGTCTCGTGGACGGGCGGATCGCCCTCGGCGAGGAGGTCACCGGTGAGGTGGATGCGGTGCGCCGGGCCGCGATCAGCAGCGCCCACACCGCGACCCACCTGGTGCACAAGGCGTTCCGGGAGAGCTTGGGACAGACCGCGACTCAGGTCGGCTCGGAGAACTCACCCGGCCGGTTGCGCTTCGACTTCCCGTCCCCGCGGCCGGTATCCGGAGGGCTGCTGGCAGAAGTGGCGGCGCGGGTGAACGAGGTGCTCATCACGGACCTGCCGGTGACGGTGACGGAGATGCCGCTGGCGGATGCGCGGGCGATGGGTGCGATGGCGCTGTTCGGGGAGAAGTACGGTGACCGCGTCCGCGTCGTCAGCATCGGGGATTACTCCCATGAGCTGTGCGGGGGAACCCACGTGCAGCGATCCGGTGAGCTCGGCCTGGTGACGTTCCTGTCCGAGCAGTCCATCGGAGCCGGCACCAGGCGCGTGGAGGCGCTCGTTGGCGGCGCGGCCTACCAGCGGGCGGTGCGGGATCATGCCCTCGTCGGCGAACTGCGGAGCCTCCTCAAGGGCCGCCCGGAGGAACTTCCAGACCGGGTCAGCGCGCTGGTCGAGCGGGTGCGCACCCTGGAACGGGAACTTGCCGCCCGGGAACGGGCAACCCTGCAGGCGCAGGCACCGCAGCTCGCGCGGGGTGCACGCGCATTCGGGCCGGTGGCCGCGGTGCTGACCACCGTCAACCCGGGCGTGCCCGCTGACGGGCTGCGCGAGCTGGCGCTGGCCGTCCGCGCAGCGGTGGGTGGGTCGGCGTCTCTGGTCGGCCTGCTCTCGCCGGCCACCGGGACCGAGGATCAGGGTGCCGGACGCATGGCTGCGGTCGTCGTCGCAACCCCGGCCGCGGTGGCGGTGGGGGTGTCGGCGGCGGAGACCCTCCGTTGGCTGCTGGCGGATCTCGGCGGCCGCGGTGGTGGTTCGGCGGAGATCGCGCAGGGAGCGGCACCGGCGGTGACGGCGGAGGCCGTCACCCGGGCGCTGCGCGCAACCGAGGAGCGCCTGGCCGCGGCCACCTCGTGATCCGATTGCTCGCCCTGGACCTCGGCCGGGCGAGGACGGGGGTCGCCTTCGCCCAGGGCGGGGTGGCGGTGCCACTGGACTCCATGTCGGGCACGGTCGACCCGGAACGCCTGCAGTCCGAACTGCTCCTGCTGCTGGGGGAGCGACCGGTTGACGAACTCATCTGCGGGCTGCCGATCGATCTGCGCGGCCGGCAGGGACCGGCCGCGCAGGCGATCCGAGACATCGCCGGGCCCCTTGCCCACGCCGTTGCGCCACTGCCGGTGCGGCTGGTGGACGAGCGACTCACGACACGCGTGGCCGACCGCCGGTTGGGGGAGGTGCTCGGCGATGCCCGTGCGCGCCGGGGCCGGGTGGACGCCTGGGCGGCGGTCGCCCTGCTGGAGGGGGTCCTCGCGCGGATCACCCACACCGGTGAACCCGGCGGTGAGATCGTCGACCCGCATCCATGCCGGCCCTGAGCCCGTTCCATGCCGGCCCTGAGCCCGTTCCCGGCGGGTGGCTGGGTGCTGCATCCGACGGGCGGGGCGTCCTACGCTGAGGGGTCATGAGCGAGGCCGACCCGCGCGGTGTGCGCACCCAGCGAGCGGTCATGCGCGCCATCCCGGTGCTGCTCGGCCTGCTGATTGTCGGCGGGCTGCTCCTGCTTGGTCTGCGACTGCTCGAGCCGCCTGCCGACGACTACGTCGGGGCCGGCTCGGGTGAGGTGACGATCTCGGTCAGCCCCGGCCAGACGCTCAGCCAGATCGGTTCCACCCTCGTCACCGCCGATGTCGTCCGCAGCCAGGCGGCGTTCATCAGGGCAACCGAGGCTGATCCGCGAGCGGCTGGCATCGCCGCTGGCACGTACCTGATGCGACGCCAGATGAGCGCCGCAGCTGCGATCGAGCGATTCCTCGACCCTGCCACGCGCATCGTCGACCGGGTGGTGATTCCCGAGGGCAGTACGGCCTCCGATGTGGTGAGCCGTGTGGCCGATGCAACCGGGCTGTCCACCGAGTCCCTGCAGGCTGTCCTCGACAACCCGCAGGCACTGGGCCTGCCCGCCTATGCCGGCCAGAATGTCGAGGGATTCCTCTTCCCCGCCACGTATGAGCTTGACCCGGCCGCCACTGCTGATGCCGTACTGGGCCGGATGGTTCGCCGGTTCGAGACCGCCGCGGCGGACGTTGACCTCGTGGCCCGGGCGAAGGCGCGCGGCATCACCCCATACGAGGCGGTCATCATCGCCAGCCTCGTCGAGCGGGAGGGTCGACCGGAGGACTTCGGCAAGGTCGCCCAGGTCGTGTACAACCGCCTGGCCGCCGGGATGCCACTGCAGTTCGACAGCACCGTCAACTACGGCCTCGGCATCAACGAGCTGAACCTGACACGGGACCAGCTCGACACGGACACGCCCTACAACTCGTATCGCAACCGGGGCCTGCCGCCCACGCCCATCAGCAACCCCGGTGCGGCAGCGCTGCGGGCCGCCCTCTTCCCAGAGGACGGTGACTGGCTGTACTTCGTCACCGTCGACCCGGACACCGGCGAGACGCGATTTAGCGTCGACTATGACGACTTCCTCGTCAACAAGCGGCTGCTCGACGCCTGGCGGCGGGACAACCCCGGCCGGTGACACCCCGCATCGCTGCCGGTCCGCGTCGCGCCGCCGTGGTGGGCCACCCGATCAGCCATTCACTGTCCCCCCTGCTTCACACCACTGCCTATCGCGCCCTGGGCCTGACCGACTGGGCCTATGAGGCTCACGATGTGCGGCCGGGGGAGCTCTCGACCTTCCTTGCCGGCTGCGGTGATGAGTGGGTCGGGCTGTCGGTGACGATGCCGCACAAGGTCGACGCCGCTCTCCTCGCCGCCGCTCGCGCCCCGAGTGTGGAGCGGACGGGGGTAGCGAACACCCTCCTGCGCAGCCCGCGCGGCTGGCAGGCGCACAACACCGATATCGAGGGGATCGTGGGCAGCCTGCGGGGGGTGGCGCGGGTGGCCCCGACTACCGTCACCGTGCTGGGGACGGGAGCAACTGCCCGTTCGGCATGTGCCGCGGCTGTGGATCTGCGGTCCGCGGTGCTCACCGTGGTCGGGCGCAATCCCGCGGCGGGTGCGCAGTGCCTGTCGGTGATCACCGGTACCGGAGTGTCCGGACACCTGGTCGACCTCGGTGATGCGCAGGGATGTGCCCGGGCCCTGACCGCGAACGTCGTCATCGCAACGGTGCCACCCGGTGCGGCCGATTCGATCATCGACCGGGTGCCGGCCGTCGGCGCGGGCATGCTGCTGGATGTCGCGTACCGTCCCTGGCCCACGCCGCTGGCAAGCGCCTGGCAGCAGGCTGGTGGTCAGGTCGTTGCGGGGGTGGACATGCTGGTCCATCAGGCATGCGCCCAGATCCTGCTCATGACCGGCCGACCGGTGGCCGTGGACAGCCTGCTCGGCGTTGCCCGCGGGGCCGCCCACTGACGGCAGCCCGGGGGATCTCGCGGCAGGTCAGACGATGGCACCATCATCGCCGGGATCGCGTTCCCGCACCCGGCTGAGCAGAGCCACGCCACCGCCGACGAACCCGGCCAGAGCGATCAGCACCACAGGTGCGGCCATCGGCCAGCCGAGCAGCCGCCAGCCGATGAGCAGACAGGGGCCCCCGATGAGGGCGGCCCACGCCCACCGCATCCGCGGGTCCGGGCGGGGCAGCGGTGGCGGCTCGGGCGGCACGAAGTGCTCCACGCGGTCGAGGTCGACCAGGTCGAGGCTGGGGCCGTCATCGGTGCGTGCCGGGGTGGCGATGCTGTCCAGCGTCGTGCGCTGCTCATCCACCGGGCCGGCCTGCCCGAGGTCGCCCAACTCCTCGACGATGCCGGCCCACGCCTGGTCGACCTGTGCACGGCTGAGGTCGCCGGGGCGATCCGCGGGCAGGGTCGCGGGGGATCCAGCAGGGGGCAGGTCCAGGAATGCGCCCCGCAACTGGGGCAGGTGGGTTCCCAGCACGATGCGCGCATCACTGGCATCGGTGCGATCGACCCACACCCTCGTCATCTCATCGGCCGTGGGGGTCGTGTGCACGCTGATTCCCGCCTCCGTCAGCAGGCTCACCGCCGCCGTCAGGTGGCCGCGTGCCAGGTCGACGACAGCCACCCAGCCCAGCCGCGCCGCCCCGGTTGGCTCAGTCACCCGCGGGATCCGGCTGCCACCCGGTGACTCGCGAGATGAAGGACACGGACTCGCGGTGGATCGTGGGGGCGTCATTGTCGAGGGTGGCCACATGGAAGGAGTTGGGTAGGACGATCACCGTGATGTCCACCGAGTGCACATGACTGAGGATCCACCGGGCATTGCTCGGCTCCACGACATGGTCGACCTCACTGCGCAGCAGCAACAGCGGTTGTGTGACCTGACCGATCTCGGCACGGACCACTCCCCATAGCCGGGACAGGGACTGCGCGGCGCGCAGCGGCAGGCGGGGGTAGGCGATCTCGTCGACCCCCTCGCGCTTGATGTCGTTGCCGATCGCTGGGAAACTGGGCACGATGCGGGCGAGCAGGGGCAGCAGTGCGGCATCCCGGCGCTCCGTGTGCACGGCCGGGTTGACCAGCACAAGGCCGGCCACCGCCGTGCCATGGACCTCGGCCAACCGGAGGCTCAGCGTGCCGCCCATCGACAGGCCCATCACGAGCACCTCATCGCAATGCTCCCGCAGGCCGAGGAATGCGCGCTCGGCCTCGGCGTACCAGTCCTGCCAGGTCGTCCGATTGAGGGCGCGCCATGAGGTGCCATGGCCGGGCAGCAGTGGCACCTCGACTGCCAGTCCCTGCCCGGCGAGGAACTGACCCCATGGCCGCACGGCGGCCGGTGAGCCGGTGAAGCCGTGCAGCAGCAGGACGCCGATCCGGCTGCGACCTGCGGGCCGGTGGGCGAACGGCTCGGCACCCGCGCGGATGGTCATGGCGGCATCGTCCCACGTCGGCCGCTACGGTGACCCGGGAGGTGACCGGTGCTCTACTGGGTCATGAAGCACGCTGGGATTGGTCCGTGGCTGAAGGCGGTCTTCCGGCCGTGGGCGGAGGGGCTGTCGAACATCCCCCGTCAGGGGCCTGCCATCCTCGCGTCCAATCACCTGTCGTTCTCGGACAGCTTCTTCCTGCCGGTCATGGTGCCCAGGCAGATCATCTTCCTGGCAAAGGCGGACTACTTCACCCGACCCGGTGTCGCCGGTGCGCTCACCCGGGGGTTCTTCGCCGGTGCCGGGCAGGTGCCGATCGACCGTTCCGGCGGATCGGCCAGCGATGATGCACTGAACGCGGGCCTGCGGGTGCTCAGCGGCGGGAACCTGCTGGGGATCTACCCGGAGGGGACGCGCTCCCCCGACGGCCGGCTCTACCGAGGGCGCACGGGGGTGGCGCGGCTTGCCCTGGAGGCGCGAGTCCCCGTGATCCCGGTGGCCATGATCGGAACCTACGAGATCCAGCCGGCCGGTCAGCTGATGCCGCGGATCGCCCGGGCCGGGATGCGCATCGGTGCACCCCTCACCTTCGATCGGTATCAGGGAATGGCGGGAGACCGCTACATCCTCCGCTCGGTCACCGACGAGATCATGTACGCGATCATGAAGCTCTCGGGGCAGGAGTACGTCGACATCTACGCCTCGCAGGCCAAGCAGGGACGGCAGCCGAGGGGTCGAGCAGCATGATCGGCCGCCCTTGGCGTTGCCTGCCAGCCGTGGTCAGTCGGCGAGCAGGTGGCGCGCCATGACGATGCGCTGGATCTGATTGGTCCCCTCGTAGATCTGCGTGATCTTCGCATCGCGCATCATCCGCTCAACGGGGAAGTCGCTGGTGTAGCCGTAACCGCCGAGCAACTGGACCGCATCGGTGGTCACGCTCATCGCAACGTCGGACGCGAAGCACTTGCTCGCCGCCCCAAACCAGGTCAGATCCGGCGCCGACCGCTCACTGCGCGCCGCGGCCGCGTAGGTGAGCATGCGCGCGGCCGCGAGTTTCATGCCCATGTCGGCGACCATGAACTGCAGGCCCTGGAATTCCGAGAGCGGGCGTCCGAACTGCTGCCGCTGCCGAAGGTAGGCCACGGCGGCGTCCAAGGCCCCCTGCGCCAGGCCGACCGCCTGCGCGGCGATCGTGATCCGCGTGTGGTCGAGCACCCGCATGGCCAGCCCGAACCCAGTCCCAGGCTCACCGAGCAGGCGCTCTGCCGGCAGCGGCACATCGTCGAAGTAGACCTCTCGGGTGGGGGATCCCTTGATCCCGAGTTTGTGCTCCGGTGCGCCGAAGGAGACCCCCGGATCCTCCGAATCGACGATGAATGCGCTGATCCCTCGACTGCGCAGGGCCGGATCACTGGTCGCCATGACCGTGTAATACCGGGACTCGCCGGCGTTGGTGATCCACTTCTTGGCGCCGGTCAGCCGCCACCCGGTGCCATCCGGTACCGCGCGGGTGCGCAGGGCCACCGCATCCGAGCCGGCGTCCGTCTCGCTGAGGCAGTACGAGAACATCGCCTCCCCCCGCGCCAACGGGGTGAGGTACTCGGCCTGCTGCTGCGGGGTGCCGGCGAGGATCACGGGCAGGGATCCGAGCTTGTTCACCGCCGGGATCAGCGAGGACGATCCGCATACGCGCGCAACCTCCTCGATGATGAGGCAGACCGCGAGCGCATCCGCCCCCTCGCCGCCGTACGCCGCCGGCACATGGGCGGCGTGGAAGCCTGCCGCAATCAGCGCGTCATTGGCCTCGGCCGGGAATCGGGCCTCGCGGTCGACGGCCGCGGCATGAGGGGCGATCCGCTCCTCGGCGAGGGTGCGCACAACCGACCGCAGCTCCTCGTACTCGGCTGGCAGGGTGAACAGGTCGTCCATGGGGCCTCCCTAGGCTGCGGGGCGGCCAGCCGCCGCGTCCTGCCATGGTAGGTCGCTTCCCGCCATCGTGCTGCCGTAGGGGAGAATAGGCGGGTGATTCCCGATGCGGCCCTGGCCGATGCCCTTGCTGGCCGCTCACTGCTCATCACCGGCGGCACCGGCTCCTTCGGGCGGCGCTTCGTGCAGCGGGTCTTCCATGACTACGCGCCGCGCCGGCTGGTGGTCTACAGCCGCGATGAGCTCAAGCAGTTCGAGATGGACACCTCACCGGAGTTGGCGGACCCGGGGAACATCCTGCGCTTCTTCCTCGGGGATGTCCGGGATGCCGATCGACTGCGGCGAGCCATGCGGGGGATCGACATTGTCGTCCATGCTGCCGCCCTCAAGCAGGTGCCGGCCGCCGAGTACAACCCGTTCGAGGCGGTGCGCACGAATGTCATCGGCGCCCAGAACGTCATCGAGGCAGCCCTTGACACCGGGGTCAGCCGGGTGGTCGCACTGTCAACCGACAAGGCGGCGGCGCCGATCAACCTCTACGGGGCGACCAAGCTCGCCTCCGACAAGCTGTTCGTCGCAGCGAACACCTCGCGGGGTGCCCAGGACATCCGCTTCAGCGTCGTCCGCTACGGCAATGTGCTCAACAGCCGCGGATCCGTCGTCCCGTTCTTCCGGTCGCAGCGTCCCTCGGGGGTGCTGCCCATCACCGACCCGGCGATGACGCGATTCTCCATCACCCTCGACGAGGGCGTGGATCTGGTGCTCTGGGCGATCGCACACGCCTTGGGCGGTGAGATCATCGTGCCGCGGATCCCCGCACTGCGGGTGGTCGACCTGGCCACCGCGATCGCCCCGGAGTGCCGGCAGGAGATCGTCGGGATCCGGCCGGGTGAGAAGGTGCATGAGGCCATGATCACCAGCGCCGACAGCGTGTCCACCGTGGCCTATGCAGGGGTCTACCTGATCCTGCCCAGTGGCGATGACCGGCTGCGGCGGCGCTACGTGGACGAACTGGGCGCGGTTCCGGTACCCGTCGGTTTCGAGTACACCTCCGATACCAACCCCGATTTGCTCAGTGTCGACCAGTTGCGCACCCTGGTCGCCGCCGAGACCGGGATGCCATGAGGCGCAACCGTCGCCATCGGGGGAAGCGTTGACCGAGGCACCGCTGATCCCGTACGGACGGCAGTGGGTGGACGAGGATGACCGAGCGGCTGTCGCGGCCGTTCTTGCCGGGGACTGGCTCACCCAGGGGCCGACAGTGGAGCGGTTCGAGGTGGCCGTTGCGCACAGTGTCGGCGCTCGTCACGCGGTCTCGTTCTCCTCGGCGACTGCCGGGCTGCATGCGGCGTGCGCTGCGGGTGACCTTGGCACCGGGGACTTCGTCGTCACGTCGCCCCTGACCTTCATCGCCAGCGCCAACTGCGCTCGCTACGTCGGCGCCGACATCGGCGTCGTGGACATCGATGCCCGCACGTGGAACACCGACCCCACGCTGGTACCGGCGGTGGACGCACTTATCGCCGTCCACTATGCGGGACTGCCCATGGACCTGACCCGCCTGGCGCATCGCCCCCGGGTGGTGATCGAGGACGCCTCCCATGCGCTCGGCGCGGTGACCCCGGACGGACCGGTCGGCAACTGCGCGCACAGTGACATGTGCGTGTTCTCCTTCCACCCCGTCAAGCCGATCACCTCCGGCGAGGGCGGAATGGTGACGACCAATGACGATCGCCTCGCCGATCGGTTGCGGGCATTCCGCAGCCACGGGATCATCCGGGACCCGGCGCGGGGCGGGTGGGTGTACGACGCAGCGTCACTTGGCTTCAACTACCGGCTGACCGATATCCAGGCTGCGCTCGGGCTGTCGCAGTTGCGTCGACTGGAGGAGTTCACCCAGCGACGGGGCGAACTCGCCGACCGCTACCGCACCGCGCTCGCCGACCTGCCGGTCGAGTTGCCGCCGGCGGCCCCGGCCGGCGCTCGGCACTCCTACCACCTGTTCGCCGTACGCGTCGGCAGTCGTCGGCAGGTCTACGACCGCCTCCGGCTCGCCGGTATCGGGGTGCAGGTTCACTACGTCCCGGTCCATCACCACTCCGTCACACCGCGGCTGCGACCGGGTTGGGACAGCGCACCCACCTGTGATGAGGTCTACTCCGGGCTGTTGAGCCTGCCGCTGTTTCCGCTGCTCAGCAATGTCGAGCAGGACCGGGTCATCGACGCGCTCGCGACAGCCGTCACCGATCCGGTGGACTGATCGGCCGTGGCCGGGCGGCATCCCCATCAGGTGGCAATTCGCGCGGACATGTCCAGCCGCATCGGCATGGGTCACGTCATGCGCTGCCGGACCCTCGGTCTGGCCCTGCTCGAGCAGGGCTACCACGTAACCCTCATTTCTGCCGGCGTTCCCGATGCAGTTGCCCAACGGCTGCGCGATGAGAACTTCAGCCTCGTGACCTGCGCGACCGCAGTTCCGGATGCTGGTGTCGCGGCCCTGTGCGCGCTGCGGCCGGACCTCGTCATCACGGACGCGTATCACCTTGCGCCTGCCGACTTCGAATGCCTCACGGCTGCCGGGATTCCCTATGCCGTCATCGACGACGAGGCGATGTCATCGGCGAGGGAACCAGTGCTGCTCATTGACCACAACCCAGGTGCCGCCGGGGGAACCTACGCCCACCTCCCCTCGTCGATGCTGCTCATCGGATCCGGTTACACCCTGATTCGGCCTGAGGTCCGCTCCCTGGTGGGCGGTGTCGATCGTGACTCGGACACCATCTGCCTCAGCCTTGGCGGTGCCGACCCGCAGGCGCTGACCGAGCCGTTGGCGCTGGCGTTGGCTGAAGGAGGTTGGCAGGTTCGGGTCGTCATCGGCGAGGTGAACGCGCGGTCTTCGGAGGTGCGAGCACGACTCGCTGGTGGCGCCGGGATTTCCTGCCTCGAACCGGTCGATCTGCCGAGCGCCCTTCGAACGAGCAGTGTGGCCGTTCTCGGAGCGGGAATCACGCTCTGGGAGGCCTGCTTCCTGCGCACCCCGGTGGTGGCCGTGTGCACGCAGGACATCCACCTGCAGATCGCGCGGGCGGCGGCCGGCTGGGGTGTTGCCGCTGTTGCCGTCGATCCAGATGACCCGGCAATGACGCTGGCCGCAGTCACCGACGCGTGTGCTACCGCGAGACCCGGACGCGCCGGGCCCGTAGCTGGCGGGAGGCCGGGTACCGGCCGGGCCAGTCACGGGGCAAACGGCGATCGTGGAGTCGACGGCGTCCAAGTCATCGATGGTCGCGGAGCGGAGCGGATCGCTGCTGCCATCTCGGCGGTGCTCGCGTGATCGCTGTGCGCCTGCGGCCAATTGAGACTCGTGACATGAACCAACTGCGTTCATGGCGGAACTCGCCCTGGGTTCGCGAGAACTCCGTAACTCAGCACATCATCGGCGAGGAAGAGCACCGGGTGTGGTTTGGCAGGCAGCTGATCTCACCGCGGCATGTCGCCCGAGTTATCGTCGCTGACGGTGTGGATGTCGGGCTCGTCACCCTGACGCGAAGTCTTCAGGTGGGGGGACGGGATGAGCAGGACACCGACGCACTCCCGGCGAACTACGACACTGGATCATGGGGCATCTACCTTGGGCAGCCGACCGTTGCGGGTCGAGGCATCGGTCTCGCTGCGGCAACGCTCAGCCTTGATGAGGCTTTCGCGCACTCCCTAGTGCAGGTGACGTGCGAGGTCTTCGCACAGAATGCCCGGGCTCGGGCGCTTTATGGCCGGCTCGGCTTTCGCGGTGAGCCGCCTCGCGAGGATGATCTGATGCCCGCGCCGGTTGAGGCTGGTGCACTCCTTGTGCTCCATCTGAGTGCCGACAGGTGGCGTCTAGAGCGTCCAGCGGTTGTGGCAACGTGTCGTGAACGCTCGATCCAGTTGATCTCCGGATCTCGTTGGTCGGCGAATCACGGGTCAAATGTGGGGAGCGTGGCGCGCCCATGACCGCTCTGCCGATGGTCATCGCGGAAGTTTCCGCCAATCACAACGGTGGGCTTGAGCGGGCGGTGGAATTGATTCGGGTGGCCGCGGACAGTGGGGCGACAGCAGTGAAGTTCCAGCACTACACCCCGGCGACGATCACTGTTCGCTCGGAGCATCCGGATTTCCGGGTTGGCGGTGGCACGCTCTGGGATGGCCGGGAACTGGCCGACCTCTACGCCGAGGCCGCAACGCCGTGGGAGTGGACGCCAACGCTTGTGGGTGCGGCAGAGGCGGCGGGAATCCAGTGGTTGTCATCGGTCTTCGACGAGACATCGGTGGACTTTCTTGAAGGTTTCGCCTGCCCGTCCTACAAGATCGCCTCCTTTGAGATCGTCGACCTGCCGCTCATTGCGCATGCCGCGGCGACCGGCAGGCCGATGCTCATCTCGACGGGTATGGCGAGCGAGCAGGAGATCGATGACGCGGTGCGCACCGCACATGACGCCGGTGCGGCGCAGGTCACCCTGTTGCGATGCAATTCGGCTTATCCGGCGGTTGTGTCGCAGATGGATCTGCGGGCGATTCCGGTCATGGCCGAGCGCTGGGGCGTGCCGGTGGGCCTGTCCGACCACACTCTCGGACATGTTGCCGCGGTTACGGCAACCGCCCTCGGCGCGCAGGTCATTGAGAAACACCTGATCCTGAGCCGGAGTGACGGGGGTCCGGATGCGGCCTTCTCCGCGGAGCCGGCGGAGTTTGCTGCGCTGGTGGCAGCGGTCCGTGATGCGCACGCCGCGCTCGGTTCCGCTCGCTTCGGGCCATCGCCGGGGGAGCGGGCATCGCTGGCATTCCGACCATCGTTGCGTGCGGTCCGTGACATCAGCGTTGGCGAGGTTTTCACCGCCGACAACATCGCCTCGATTCGGCCGGCGGGGGGATTGCCCCCGGCGCGGTTCAGCGAGGTGTGCGGGATGCCCGCCCGGCGTCCGTTCCGGCCGGGCGACCCGATCATGGAGGAGGACTGCCGCCACTGATCCCGCACGCCATTGCGCGCAGCCCGGCCGCGATCACCGCGGCGTGGTCCCAGTCCTCCTCGGTGTCAATGTCGACCGCCCGCCATGCCGGCAGCTGATAGCCGTACGCCCCATTCAGCAGGCTCTCACCGGACCGCCACCGCGCTGGGCTCGCCCAGTAGAACTGGCCTGCATCGTGGACGAGCGAGGGGAGGTCCTGAGTTCGGCTCGGTGCGGCGGCTGGATCCTGCCAGGTGAGTTGACCGGAGCTGTCCAGGCGCAGGGCGCGGGCGACCGGATGCGGATAGGCAACCACGGAGGCACACGGCGGATCCCCACCTGAGGCCTTGGCAATAGTGCTGGACAGGCGCAGATCCTCCGGCGTCAGTAGTGCAGCCGCTGGGTAGAGGCAGCAGACGAGGGCCGATTCCGCCAGCGCCAGGGCGCTGATCGCATGGGCGATGACCGGCTGTGTGCCGGTGTAGTCGTCGGCGAGCTCAGCCGGACGCACGAACGGAGCCGAAGCCCCGTTGGCCTCGGCGACCCCGCTCACCTGCGGGTCATCGGTGGAGACGACGATCTCGTCGAAGATGCCGGCAAGGCGGGCGTTCTCGATGGTCCAGGCGAGCATCGGCCTGCCATGGAAGTCGCGGATGTTCTTGCCCGGAACTCGCCGGGAGCCCCCGCGGGCCGGGATGATGGCGATCACGGGCGCTGCCATCCTCGATGCTCCTTAGTCTCGAGCCGTTTGGTGTCGAATCGGCCCCCGCAGGACCTGGTCGGCGAGGGTGGTCAACTGCGCGATGACGGCCGGGTCCGCGCACCGCCCATCGGGGGTCACCGGTGTCAGGGCGGAGTTGATGCACACCCCCAGGGGGGTCGGCCAGCCTCGCAGGGCGTGCACCACCGAGCGCATCCCGGCGAGGGTTGCCACGGCCGCCTGCCAGCCACGGGCGGTTGCGATCAGCCCCACCGGCCGGTCGGTGAAGTAGGGGCGGTCAGCGCTCGCGGTGTCCTCGAGGTAGTCAAGGGCGTTCTTGAGCAGCCCGGACATGCCTGCGTGATACCCCGGGGAGGCGAGGATCACCGCATCGGCTCGCGTCACCTCAGCAAGCAGGCGCAGGACCCCCGGCTGCCGCTCGGTCGACTCCGTGTCGTACACCGGCAGCAGCAGTTCCCGGCCGGTGAGGTGGGTGACGGTGGCGGTGCGCTCAGCAAGCAGCCGGCTGACGGCATGGAGGGCGCCCTCCGAGGTTGAACCGGGCCGGGTGGAGCCGCTCAGTGCGAGCACGTGCACGCTCACAGGCTGTCCAGCTCATGGCCCAGCCGATCCCGCTTGGTGGCGAGGTAGGACGCATTGTGCGGGTTGCTCGGCGTGATCAGCGGCACCTTCGCAACGATCCGGATGCCATATCCCTCCAGGCCGCCGTACTTGCGTGGATTGTTGGTGAGCAGGCGAACATTGCGCACCCCCAGATCAGCGAGGATCTGCGCGCCCACCCCGTACTCGCGACTGTCGACCGGCAGGCCCAGCGCGAGGTTGGCGTCGACGGTGTCCAGGTTGAGCTCCGACTGCAACTGATAGGCGCGCAGCTTGTGCCCGAGCCCGATGCCACGGCCCTCATGACCGCGCAGGTACACGATGACACCGCGACCGTTCTCGGCGATGATCGCCATCGCGGCGCGCAACTGGTCGCCGCAGTCACAGCGCAAGGAGCCCATCACATCCCCAGTTATGCACTCACTGTGCACGCGGACGAGGATCTCGTCCGCGTCGTCGTCGGCTGCCGGTCCCTCGGTCTGCCCGCTGGCGTCGACCCTGCCCACGTCCCCCATGACCAGGGCGAGGTGCTCGGAGTCATCGAGAGTCCCGCGAAAGGCGATCGCGCGAAAGTCACCCACCGCGGTCGGGATCGTCGCCTCCCCGGCCCGCTCAACGATGCGGCGGGTCCGCCGCAGATGCCCGATCAGCGAGGCGATGGTCAGCACGGGCAGGCCGTGCTCAGCAGCGAAGGCCCGGGCGGCTGGGCCGCGCATCATGTCCACCCGGTCAGGGGTCACCAGTTCGGCCAGCAGCCCAACCGGATGGACGCCGGCAAGTTGGCACAGGTCAACGGCAGCCTCGGTATGCCCGGCCCGCTTGAGCACCCCACCCCGGCGGGCCGCCAGCGGCATGACGTGCCCGGGTCGCGCGAGGTCCTCGGGCTGGGTGGCGGGATCGGCCAGGGCGCGAATGGTCAGGCTGCGATCGACCGCCGAGATGCCGGTCGTGGTGCCCGCCCGCAGATCCACGCTGGTGAGGAAGGCCGTCCGGTGGAATTCCGTGTTCTCCTCGACCATCGGGTCCAAGGCCAGGGTCCGTGCGCGGTCGGGCGGCATCGACACGCAGAGGAACCCGCTGGTGTGGGCAAGGAAGAACGCCACCTGCTCGGCAGAGGCGAACTGTGCGGCCATGATCAGGTCGGCCTCGTCCTCGCGATCCTCATCATCGAGGACCACGACGATGCCGCCCTCGGCGATTGCCGCGATGGCGGCCGAGATCGAGGTCGAACCGGTGGCCTCGGTCGCCGGCGGCGGCGCCGCGCCAATCGGTGTTGCGCTCATCGACTCAACCACCCGCCTGATCGGGGCCGGAGTGGCTCCCAGTCGCAGGCGCGGCCGGCGATCCCGGACCCGCAGCCCAGCCGCGTGAGCGGGCCACGGCATCGCGCCATCGGGCGTGCTCGGCATCCGCCCAGCCGCGGGGGGCCCCAGGGTGGAAGGTCGCTGCGGCGTCCACCATCCCCGTGGGCTGGTCGGCGTCCCCCCAGATGCCAGCCCCGACACCGGCCAGCAGGGCGGCACCGATGGCGGTGCTCTCAACCGAGGCGCTGCGCAGGATGGGTATGCCGCACAGATCCGCCTGCATCTGACACAGCACTGCATTGCTCGCCGCCCCCCCGTCAACGCGCAAGGCGGTCAGGCGTGGCAGGGCGGCGCCGGAGGCGGAGCTGATCAGATCCACGACATCGCGGACGGAATGGGCGATGCCGGCGAGCGTCGCCCGCACGATGTGGGCAGCCGTGGTGGCGCGGGTGATGCCGATGATGAGGCCGCGGGCGTGGGGATCCCAATCCGGTGCCCCCAGCCCAGTGAGGGCGGGGACCATGACGACGCCCCCGGTGTCGGCCACCGAACCGGCGATGGCCGCTGTGGCCTCGGCGGACTCGACGATGCCAAGTCCATCGCGCAGCCATGAAACCGCGGCGCCGGCGACGAAGACGGCACCCTCCAGTGCATAGGTGAGGCGACCGTCCTGATCCTGCCAGGCAACCGTCGTGAGCAGACCGGCGTTGGTGCGAACGATCTCCGCACCGGTGTTCTGCATCAGGAACGCGCCGGTGCCGTAGGTGCACTTGGTCTGCCCGGGGCGCAGGCATCGGTGACCATAGAGCGAGGCCTGCTGGTCACCGGCCAAACCAGTGACTGGCAGCGAGAGGCCACCGAAGGCACCCGGGTCGGTGCGGGTGAGCATTCCGATGCTGGGCCGGATCTCTGGCAGGCAGGTGAGCGGAACGCCGAAGGCAGCGCAGAGGTCCTCGTCCCAGGTGCCCGTGGTGATGTTGAACAGCAGTGTGCGCGAGGCGTTGCTCGCATCGGTCACGTGGACGGCTCCGGCCGACATGCGCGCAAGGAGGTAGGAGTCGACGGTGCCGATGACCGCCCGACCGGCACGGACCTCATCCCAGACCTTCGGCTCATGTCGGAGCAGCCAGGTCGCCTTGCTGGCAGTGAAGTAGGGATCGAGGCGCAGGCCGGTGCGCTCGGTCACCAGCGGACCGTGACCGGCGGCTTCGAACTCGGCGACGATTCCCGCGGTGCGACGGTCCTGCCAGACGATCGCCGGACGCAGCGCCCGCAGCGTCCGGCGGTCCCACACGACGAGTGTCTCCCGCTGGTTGGTCACCCCGATGGCCGTGGGGCCTGGTCGCGCGGGATCCAGTGCGGACAGGGCTGCAGCGGTGGCGTCGCAGACCGCCGTCCAGATCTCGGCTGGGTCATGCTCAACCCAGCCATCGGCGGGGAAGTACTGCGGGAACTCCCGGTACCCGCGGGCGACTACCTGAGCGGTGTCGTCAATGACCAGAGCAGTGACACCGGTCGTTCCGGCGTCGAGGGCGAGGATGGTCACCGGGATGCCCGGCCGTCCCGCGGCCGGCCCCGACCGTGGTGGCCGGGTACGACCGCGGGGTCGCCGAGTCCCGAGGGAGCCTTAGGCCCGTCCTCGGGCAACGCCTGCCGGTGCCGGCACATCACCCCCGCACGATACCCACGATGCGGGGGCGGTGCCCCCGGCAGTGGACCCACGATGCGGGGGCGGTGCCCCCGGCAGTGGACCCACGATGCGGGGGCGGTGCCTCCGGCAGTGGACAGCCCGGATGGCTCAGGCGCCGGCGACCGGCTCCGCTGCGGTTGCCACCTCGATCCGGGTCGGCACCGGGGCCGGCGGGGTGGTGTTCGCCACGCGGACAGTCAGCACACCCTCAGCCGCAGCGGCCGAGACATCCGATGCGGTGACGTGCTCGGGCAGGCGGAACTGGCGGCTGAACTCGCCGCGCCGGATCTCCCGCCGCATCTCCTGCGCTCCCTCCGCGCGGACCGGCTCGGGCCGAGTGCCGCTGATGACGAGCGTCCGGTTGATGACCTCGACGGTGACCTCCGCTGCCGGCACCCCTGGGATCTCAAGGGTGACGACCGTGTCATTGCCCTCGCGGGTGATGTCCGCTGCGGGGACCCACGCGTTGGGTGCGGCCGACAGGGTCCGTCGCACGAGGGCGTCAAACTCGCTGTCAAGGGTTGCCAGTGTCGTGAATGGGTCGAAACGCACAACTGCAGCCATGGTGTTCTCTCCTTCTGTTCGGGGGAGCTGCTGGTTCTGGAGCTGCTGGTTCGCGGAACTGCCTGATCCGCGAGCCGTTGCCACGGGGGTTCCCGGTGCGCCGTTCGCGGTCCGCCGGTGTGGCCGGGCGGTGCTGCGTGACCGTGCGGGTCCTGCCCGGAGGCTGGCACTCACGGTCCGAGAGTGCTAACTGCGACGGACGGCTTGACATTCCCGTCCCCCGCTGCTGCCGCAGGCACCGAAGCGCCCAAGGCGCCCTCGGTAGATTGGGCGCGGCCACCGGGTCTCATGCCCCGTGGTGAGTCGAGTGATGGAGGGTGAGCGCTCATGCGAGTGGGGGTCCTTACCGGCGGCGGGGATGCCCCGGGGCTGAATGCCGTGATCCGCGGTCTGGTCGTGCGGGGTGTGGAGGAGTTCGGTTTCGACTTCCTCGGCTACCGGGACGGGTGGAAGGGGCCCCTGACCGGTCTGACGATGCCCCTGGACATCGCGACGGTGGCCGACATCGTCTCGGTGGGAGGGACGATCCTCGGGTCGTCCCGCACCAACCCGCTCAAGGTTGATGCGGGCGTGGAGCGCATCGTCGAGAACCTTCGCAGTGACGGTGTCGAGGCCCTGGTGGCGATCGGCGGCGAGGACACCCTGGGCGTCGCCACTCACCTGACTGCGGCTGGCTGCCAGGTCATCGGGGTGCCCAAGACCATCGACAACGACCTGTCCGGCACCGACTACACCTTCGGGTTCGATACGGCCGTCGCGATCGCAACGGAGGCGGTCGACCGGCTCCACACCACTGCTCGGTCCCATCACCGGGTGCTCGTCGTGGAGGTGATGGGTCGGCACGCCGGCTGGATCGCCCTGCACACGGGGATGGCAGCGGATGCGGCGGTGACGCTGATCCCCGAGGTGCCGTACCACCCGGGCGAGGTTGCGGACTGGGTTCGGTCGCGCGCCCAGCGAACCGGCTACGCAATCGTCGTGGCAGCGGAGGGTGCCACCGCGGCGACGGGCGAACTGGTGACGAAGGACGCCTCACGCGATGCCTTCGGTCACGTCAAGCTCTCCGGTATCGGTGAGCTGCTCGCCGCCGATCTTGAGCAGCAGACCGGCTTGGAGTCACGAGCGGTGGTGCTCGGACACCTGCAGCGCGGTGGCAGTCCGACCGCCTATGACCGGGTGCTGGCCTCCCGGCTGGGATTGACCGCAGCGGCGGCGCTGCGTGACGAGGCGTGGGGCATGATGATGGCCCTGCGCGGTACCGATGTGAACTACGTGCCGCTGTCTGAGGCGACGGGCACGCTCAAGACCGTGCCAGCCAGCCGCTATGCCGAGGCGGCGGCCTTCTTCGGATGAGCACATCCCCCTCATGAATCCCGTGAGTACCCACCTGCCGGCGGTGCGGCCCGCCGCCCTGCAGCAGCCGGAATGGCCCGATCAGGCCGTTCTGGCCGACGCTGTGCGACGCCTGAGCGCACTGCCCGCGCTGGTCAACGCGACGGAGTGCGATCTGCTCACCAGCCGACTGGCTGAGGCCTCCCGCGGCGAGGCTTTCGTCCTGACCGGGGGTGACTGCGCGGAGACCTTCGAGGCGAACACCGCCAACTCCATCCGAGCTCGGCTCAAGACCATCCTGCAGATGGCTGTGGTCCTCACGTACGGAGCGACGCTGCCGGTGGTGAAGATCGGCCGGATGGCGGGCCAGTACGCCAAGCCCCGCAGTCAGCCCACAGAGCGCATCGGGGAGGTTGAGCTGCCCTCCTACCGCGGGGATGCGATCAACGACCTCGCGTTCACCCCGGAAGCGCGCCGCGCCGACCCCTATCGGATGGTCCGGGCGTATCACGCGGCCAGCGCCACGCTCAACCTCATTCGCGCATTCACGCAGGGGGGCAGTGCTGACCTGCGGATGGTCCACGCCTGGAACCGGGACTTCGCAGCAAGTACCGCACAGGGGGAGCGCTATGAGCGAATGGCCTCCGACATCACTCGGGCGCTGGCATTCATGCATGCCTGCGGCGCCGACCCGCAGGAGTTCCGCAGTGTCGAGTTCTTCACCAGCCATGAGGCGCTGCTGCTGGACTATGAGCGGGCACTGACTCGAGTGGATCCCCGCACAGGCTGGCTGTACGACCTGTCGGCGCACCTGCTGTGGGTGGGGGAGCGGACGCGGGACCCGTTGGGTGCGCATATCGACTTCGCCTGCCGGGTGCGCAATCCGATCGGGGTCAAGGTCGGGCCGACGGTCACACCGCAGCGGCTGGTTGAGATGGTGGAACGGCTTGACCCCGACGCCACCCCCGGCCGGCTGATGATCATCACCAGGCTGGGGGCCGAGGCAGTGGCGGACCGCCTCCCGCCGCTGATCGAGGCGGTTGAGCAGACCGGGCACCCGGTTGTCTGGGTATGCGATCCGATGCACGGCAATACCCGGTCCGCCGCCAGTGGGCACAAGACGCGGCTGCTCGGCGAGGTGATGGCCGAGGTGCAGGGCTTCTTCGACGTCCACCGTGACCTCGGCACCCACCCGGGCGGCATCCACATCGAGCTCACCGGCGATGACGTCACCGAGTGCGTCGGGGGGATCGCAGGTGTCAGTGAGGGTGACCTCCCAACCCGCTACGAGACCGCTTGCGATCCGCGACTCAATCGCGTCCAGTCGCTCGAACTCGCCTTCCGGGTCGCCGAGATGCTTGCCGGTGCGGGACGGTGAGGCTGTCCTACTTCGCCGTTCTGGCCTTCATCATCGTCGCCACCGCGGGACTTGAGGCGATCCTCGGGGCGCGCGTCTACCGCAAGCCGCTGCGCCTGCTGCTGGCACTGCTGCCCGTCCTCGGGTTCTTCATCGCGTGGGACGTCTACGCAATCGTGTCCGGGCACTGGTTCTTCGACCCCGAGCGCGTCACCGGCCTGCGCCTGGGTGTTGTCCCACTGGAGGAGATCGCATTCTTCATTGTCGTGCCGATCGCATCCCTACTGACCTTCGAGGCGATCCGTGCGATCAAGCGATGGCCGGTTGCCGACGATGAGCCGCGGCCATGACCTACACGGAGATCGGTGTTGTGGCAGTGCTGCTCGCGGTCGTCATCGACCTGCTCATCCTGCGCACGCGGGTGGTGGCGGGCCCTACCTTCTGGCTGTCCTACGCCATCATCATCGTGTTCCAACTGCTCACCAATGGCGTGCTGACCGGACTGCGCATCGTCACCTACGACCCGGCCTTCATCGTGGGTGCGGGGGACTACCGGGAGGTGCGGCCGCCGTTCATCGGCGATGGACGGCTTGCCTTCGCACCCGTGGAGGACCTGCTGTTCGGCTTCGCAATGATCCTGCTCACCCTGTCGATGTGGGTGTGGTGGGGAGCCCGCGGGGTTCAGCGCACCCCCTACTCCGGCCCGCCGCCGCGGTGGTGGCCGCGCGGCGGGATCCTGGGGGTGTCCCGGGCGGTAGCCGATCCGGCGGTCGAGCAACCGGGCGCCCGGTCCGCGCTGGGCGGCGGTCAGCCTCCCCCGGGCGAATCAGGCGTTGTCGACGAGGCCGCGGACGTGTCCCGGCCCGAACCTCCGTCGGGCGCGGACCGCGCGTAGCCAAGCCGGGCCCGCCACCGCCAGTCGCCGCGACATTGACACCCGCGCGCGCCGCTGGAAGACCTGGTAGTCGATGGCCGCCACGGCATCGACGATCCCGCAGTAGAGCACCCGCGCGGCCTCAATGCACGGCTGGCTGCTGGGATGGAGCATGGCGATCCCCGGTCGGCTGCGCTCCTCCAGTACGCGCACGCGGGACACCTGTGCTGCCAGTGCCGCGCGCAGGGCTGGCGTCAGCTCCCGGCGCTCAAGGTCGGCTCGGGTCACCCCATGCTCGGCCAGTTCGCGCAGTGGCAGGTACACGCGTCCTCGATCGAGGTCCTCCGCGACATCACGGATGAAGTTCGCCAGCTGGAAGGCCACGCCAAGCTCCATGGCATGGTCGTAGGCCTGCGGGTCACTCGGTTCCAGGATGGGCACCATCTGCAGCCCGATCACTGCTGCCGAGCCGTAGACGTACTGGTACAGGTCGTCGTAAGTCTGGTACTCCCGGACGGTGAGGTCCATCGCCATCGACGTGAGGAAGGCCTCGAAGTGCGCCCGGGGGATCCGCCAACGGGTGACGGTGTCGACAACCGCCGCGCACACCGGGTCCGTCGAGTGGCCGCGGTCGAGGTCATCGAGGAACCGCTCACCCCAGCCGGTCAGCCATTGCGCCTTCTGCTCATCGCTGAGCGTGCTTGCCAGGTCGTCGACGATCTCATCGGCGTAGCGGGCGAAGCCGTAGAGGGCGTGGACGTAGGGGCGCTTGCCCGGGGGCAGCAGGAGGGTGGCGAGGTAGTAGGTCTTGCCGTGCGCCGCGTTGAGTTCACGGCAGCGGGCGTACGACTCCCGCAGCCGTGGCTCAGTGATCCCGGCGGCATCCAGATCCCGTCCCGACACGACGCCTGACACTACCCGTCGCCCGGGACCGGATCAGGTGTAGGCGCGGGAGCGGTAGGACGGATCACGGCCGAGGATGCGCTCCGCGGCCAAACGACCCGAGCACAGCACCATCGGCACGCCCACTCCCGGCTGGGTGCCCGATCCGGTGAAGACGACATTGCGACCCCAGCGGTTGCCGGGTCGGAATGGCCCGGTCTGGAAGAACGTGTGAGCGGCAGCGAAGGGCGCCCCCCGCTCCATCCCGCGGTCCGCCCAGTCCAGTGGCGTGGTGATGTGCTCCACCTCGATGGCGTCGGTGAACCCCCGGTATCCGCGCTCCTCCAGCGTTGCCAGCACCTCATCCCGGTAGCGACTGGTCTCGGCACGCCAGTCGATCGCGGCATCGAGGTTCGGTGTCGGGAAGAGGATGTAGTAGATCTGCCGATCCGCGGGCGCCAGCGCCGGGTCGGACATGGTGGGCGCGGTGACGAGCAGGCTGGGATCGGTCATCAGGCGCCGCTGGCGGATGAGTTCATCGAATACCCCGCGCCAGGAACGACCGAAGTGGATGTTGTGGTGGGCAATCTGCGAGTAGGACTTTCGGGAGCCGACGTGCATGACGAATGCGGAAGGGCTGTAGCGCAGCCGCCGCACCGACCACGGCTGGTGGCCGAGCAGGTCCCGGTAGGCCACCGGAAGGTCCGGGTTGAGGATCACGACGTCGGCGGGAATCCGCTCACCGTCATCGGTGATCACCGCGGTTGCCCGGTCGCCGACGGTCTCCACGCGGGCAGCGGTGGTCCGGTAACGGAAGGTCACGCCATGCTTCTCGGCGGCGCCGGCCAGCGCTCGCGGCACCGCATGCATGCCCCCCTTGGGGAAGAACACCCCGGCAACGGAGTCCATGTAGGCGATCACCGCATAGATCGCGAGGGCCTGGTAGGGCGACAGCCCCGCGTACATGGCCTGGAATGAGTAGACGCGCTGGGTGCGCGGATCCTTGAGGTACTGCGCAACCTTCGGTGCCAGCCGACGGAAGCCCCCGAGCGCGACCAGCCGGGCGAGATTCGGGGTGAGCAGGTCCAGCGGTGAGTCGATATTGCGGTCGATGAAGTCGCGCATCTCCAGGGTGTACAGGCGGGAGACGAAGTCGACGTAGCGAAGGTAGCCGTCAGCCTCCGCTGGACCGATCACCCGCGAGATCTCCGCAGCCATCTCCTGCGGATCGGCGTGGACGTCCAGCCGGGAGCCATCGGGGTAGTAGGCACGGTAGAGCGGACGCACCGGTTCGAGGGTGAGCCAGTCCGACATCTGCTCGCCGACGGCGTCGAAGGCATCGGCGATGAGGTCGGGCATGGTCAGCACCGATGGGCCGGTGTCGAAGTGGTAGCCGGAGTCGACCAGCAGGCCATTGCGACCGCCCGGGACATCCTCACGTTCCAGCACGGTGACGCTGCGGCCGGCCCCGGCCAGCCGCAGTGCCGCTGACAGGCCGGCCAGGCCGGCGCCCACGATGACCACGCGGTCGGTTGGGCCGCTGACACGTGCCGGGGTACCGCCGAGGAACCTCATCTGGCCGCCGCCTCCTTTCAGTCGTTGTGTGGACCCACACGTGCACCGGGCACGGCTGGTGAGCCGGTGGGGGTCAGTGGGCCCGCTGGGTGGCCACGACCGCCAGCTCGGAGAGGACCACATCGGCCTGCTCGTCCATGCCCAGCGTTCGCGCCCGCCGCAGGTGATCCAGGGCGGCGTCCGCGGCCTGCTCGATCATCGACTCCACTCGGTCAACTGAACCGGTGTCGACGATGATCTCGCGCAACCGCGCCACCCCCTCATCAGTCAACCGCGGATCCCCGATTCCTGCAGCGAGAACATCGCGCTGGCCTGCTGTGGCGGCAGCGAGTGCGGTGAGGACGAGTACCGTCCGCTTGCCCTCGCGCAGGTCATCGCCGGCCGGCTTCCCGGTCAGGGAGGGGTCGCCGAGGACCCCGAGCACGTCATCGCGCAACTGGAAGGCCTCGCCCAGATGCAGTCCGAAGGCACGCAACGCCTCGATCAGCGGCTCACTGCCGCCAGCCAGGGCCGACCCCAGGTGGAGTGGTCGTTCAATGGTGTACTTCGCCGACTTGTAACGCGCGACCTGCAGGGCGTCCGCCACCGAGTCGCAGCGCTGCGCCTGCTCCAGCAGGTCCAGGTACTGCCCACCCATCAGCTCGGTCCGCATGACGTCGTAGACCGCCTTCCCACGCGCCAGTGCCGGCAGCGGAAGTCCGCAGGTGAGCAGCAGCTCATCGGCCCACGACAGCAGCAGGTCACCGAGCAGCACCGCACCACCCAGTCCGAATGCAACGGGGTCCCCCGCCCACTGGGCCGAGCGGTGCAGCTCCGCGAAGCGGCGGTGGGCGGCCGGCTGGCCACGCCTGGTGTCGGAGTTGTCCATGACGTCGTCGTGGACCAGCGCACAGCCCTGCAGCAGCTCCAGCGCACTGGCCGCTCGGACCGCCTCCTCGCTGTCCGGGGCGCCCGCTGCCCGCCACCCCCAGTAGCAGAAGGCAGCCCGCAGCCGCTTGCCGCCGGCGAGCAGATCGGTGCCGTAGTCGACAAGGGGGGCCAGGCCGCTGTGGATTCCCACCAGCAGCCCACGGCGCTCGACGATGAAGGCGTCGAGGACGGCCTGGACGCGCTGGCGCAGGCCGGCCTGGTCGAGGACGGACACGGCCGTCACCCTACGGGGATCACAGCACGGCGGTGAGGACATGCCGGGGGCGCTCCCCGCCTCTACGCTGAGCCGGTGGTGCGTCGCGTTGATGAGATCCTGCGCGACCCCGGGCCGGTGTTCTCCTTCGAGTTCTTCCCCCCCAAGACCGATGAGGGGGAGAGCCGGCTGTGGCAGGCGATCCGTGCCCTCGAGCCACTGCGGCCGGGGTTCGTCTCGGTCACCTACGGTGCGGGCGGGTCAACGCGGGACCGGACGGTCCGGATCACCAGGCAGATCGCCGAGCACTCCACGCTCACCCCGCTGGCACACCTCACCTGCGTCGACGCCAGCGTGGCGGACCTGCGCGGCGTGATCGGGGCCTATGCGGACGCTGGCGTCCACAACGTCCTTGCCCTGCGCGGGGATCCGCCGGCGGGGTCGGGGGCCGACTGGGCGCCGAGGCCGGATGGCTGCGCCCACGCCGCGGACCTGGTGGGCCTGCTGCGCCGGCTCGGTGACTTCTGCGTCGGCGTGGCGGCCTTCCCGGAAGGCCACCCCCAGGCTGCGGACCTGGCCACGGATGCCCGGGTGCTGGCTGCCAAGCAGGACGCCGGTGCCACCTTCGCGATCACCCAGTTCTTCTTCCGCGTCCATGACTATGAGCGGCTGCGTGAGCGGGCCGCCGCGCACGGCTGCACGATCCCCATCGTCCCCGGGCTCATGCCGGTAACCGATGTGGCGCAGATCGTCCGGTTCGCCGAATTGAGCGGCGCGGCATTTCCCGAGGACCTGCGCCGTCGCTTCGAACGGGTCGCCGATGACCCTGCGGCGGTGGTGGACCTTGGGGTTGAGGTGGGCTGTGAGTTGGCTGCGGGGCTGCTCGCTGCCGGTGCACCGGGCGTCCACTTCTACACCCTCAACCGGTCCACCGCGACTCGGCGGATCCATGCTGCGGTGGCACCGCACGGGTGAACCGGACGGCATATCTGTCGGCCTGGTCGATGCTGCACGGCGGGCTGCCGGCTCGCGGGGTGATCGCCGTCTGGCTCGGCGTCCAGTACGCCTGCGCCCGCCCCCTTGCCGGCTGGGGGGTCTCCCCGTCGGCGCTCACCCTCAGCGGGCTGCTGCCCGCGGGCGGCATCCTGCTGATCGGGATCCTGGCCGGCGCACCGACTGCTGCGGCTGACTGGGGGTGGGTCATCTGCCTGCTCGTCCTCGCCAGTGCCCTGCTCGATGGCCTGGATGGCGCGGTGGCGATCCTGCGGGACCGGGTGACGACGGCCGGCGCTCGACTCGATGCCCGAGTGGACAGGGCCGTTGAGGCCGGTTGGGCCATTGGGTTGATCCTGCTGGGTGCCCCGGCTGCGCTGCTCCTGCCGGCGCTGCTGCTGACGTATGCGGTGGAGGCACTCCGGCCAGCCGGTGGCGAGGGGGGACCGCCTGTGCTGACGGTGTGGGAGCGCCCCACCCGCGTGCTCGTCAGTGCGATGTTCCCGCTGGCGGCGACGGTGCTCGGTCAGGAGGGGTGGCTGGTGGCTGGCGGCGCGGGGTGGGCGGTGCTTTCGCTCATCGGGACGGTGCAGGTGCTCCACGCACGCCGGCGGCGAGGTCGGCGCGCACCACGCGGCTGACGATCGCCGCGGACATCGCCACCAGCGGCAGCCCGCCGCCTGGATGGGTGCTGCCCCCCACGAGGTAGAGCCCGCTGATCGGGGTGCGATTGGCCGGCCGCAGGAAGGCCCCCTGCGGTCCATGGCTCGCGCTGCCGTAGATCGACCCCCCGGGTGCCCCGGTCTCATCGGCGAGATCGGCCGGGCTGCGCCAACGCCACCACAGCAGCCGGTCTCGGACGGGCCAGCCGCGGGCGGCCATGAGGTTGATCAGCCCCTCGGCGTAGCCCTCGGCGACGCCGGGGGCGCGCCAGTCGACGGTGCCCGGGCGGACGCCCTGCCGGTGGTCGGCGTGGCGGGGGGCGTTGACGAGGACGAACACGGCCTCCCCTTCGGGGGGGTGCATGAGCGGATCGGCGGGGGTGCATGCGTAGATGGTCGGATCGGGGAGGGGTTGGGGCCAGCGCGCGAACAACTGGTCGAACTCAGCGTCAGTACTCGCGGGGAACAGAACCGTGTGGTGGGTGTGGCCGGGGGTGCGTCCCCGCAGGCCAAGCAGCAGGCTGAAACCGCTGAAGGACGCAACGCGCGAGGTTGCCCGTCGCACCTGCGATCCGGCAACCCGCTGGCCGGGTGGGTCGAGCAGCCGGGTGTAGGCATCGCGGGCGTCGGCGTTGACCACCACCACATCGGCGGGAAGGAACTCGCCGGTGGCCGTGCGGACACCGCGAATGCGCCCGTCGCCGGTGAGGATCTCCGCGACCGGTGTGGCGGTGCGGATCTCGCCGCCGGTGAGGGCGACCCGGTCGGCAATAGCGGCGGCGAGTCGATGGACGCCACCGCGCACGTGCCACACCCCGAATGCGGACTCCACGTAGGGGATGGTCATCAGGGCAGCCGGGGCCTGCCGCGGGTCGGAGCCGGTATAGGTGGCATAGCGATCGAGCAGGGTCACCAGGTGCGGTTCGCCGAGCGTGCGCTCCCCCAGTCGCCGGAGTGATGTCAGCGGCGCAACGGCGCGGATGTCGCCCACCTTGCGCGCCAGCGGGAGCAGGTCAGCCATTCCGGTCACGGGGCGGTCGAGAACGGGGCCGCGGGTGAGTGACCAGACGCGACTGGCGCGGGCCATGAGGGAGCGCCAGCGTGATCCGGCAGCCGCGCCGAAGGTGCCACCGAGGGCAGCCGCGACCGCCGCGGGGTCGGCACCGGGCACCTGCACTGTCGCACCATCGGCAAAGCGGTAGGTGAAGGCGGGGTCCACGGCGATCAGCTCGACGCTGTCGTCCAATGCCCCGCCGGTGGCGTCGAACAACTGCCGGTAGACCGCCGGCAGGGTCAACAGGCTCGGCCCGGTGTCGAAGACGAACCCGTCGTGCCGGATCGAGCCGACCTTGCCGCCGGTACGTGGGGCGCGCTCGAGGACGGTGACCGAGTGGCCGGCGGCGGCAAGTCGTGCCGCGGTCGCGAGGCCGCCCATGCCGGCGCCGATGACGATCACCCGCGCTCGCTGCCTGCCAGTCACGGGATCACCCGGCCCCGCCACACTGCCCGACCGCGCCGATGCTGAATCAGTGACGCGAGGGCCAGTCCGCAGAATGCGAGGACGCCGGCCGGGTGGGTCAGGGCATCCGGCCATGGGGGCACCCGGTTGACGCGTGCGGCCATCACTCGGCTGGCCGTGCCGGCGGCGAGGCTGGTCGCGGCAGCGGCCACCGTCAGCGCCGTGGGGCGCAGTAGGGCGAGCACCCCCGGGGCCAGGTAGGCAAGGCCGAGCAGGCTGATCACCCCGGCGGTGCCGACGGGACCGCCGAAGGCGCGGTGGAGGGACTTGGTGTACCCCGCCACCACCGCGGCGTGATCCCCGTACATATGGCACTCGGCGATTTCGCTGCCGTTGATGAGCAGGACCAGCCCGCCGGCACCCTTCAGGGTGCGGGCGAGGGCGAGATCGTCGAGCACCTCCCCGGCGATCGCATGAAATCCGCCGACCGCATCCAGTGCCGCCGCATCGCAGACGAGGAACTGTCCGCCGACTGCGGTGAGCGACCCACGACGGCTGCGCCTCATCGCATCCAGGGGCAGCAGTGTGAGCCAGGACCAGGTGAGCAGCGGCTGCACCAGGGCGGCCAGCAGGCCGTCGCGACGCCACTGGGCGCTCACCCGCGGGTACGGGCTGACCAGAGCCGAGCCGCTCGTGCGCAGGGTGGAAATTGCGCGGGCCAGCGCATCCGGGTGCAGGCGGGTGTCGGAGTCCAGCAGGACCAGCACACTGCCGGTGGCCACAGTCCGCAGTTGCGCAAGGGCCCACGGCTTGCCCAGCCAGCCCGGCGGTGGCGGGGCGCCGTGCACCAGACGGATTCGCCGGTCACGTCGTGCGGCAATCGTGATCAGCGATGCCGTGCCATCGGTCGACTCGTCATCGCACACCAGTACTTCAAGTCGGGCCAGGCCCCGTTGGCCGCTCACGCCGGCGAGGGCGTGGGTGATCGTCGACTGCTCATTGCGGGCGGGGATCAGCACCGACACCGTCTCGTCGATCGGCGCGGCCGCGGCGGGCTGCGGCAGGAGTGACAGGTTCCGCCGCGCATTGACCAGTGCTCCTACGGCCAGGCCGGCACCCAGCAGCGCGAAGCCCGAGATCATCGGGCCGATCCACGGATGGTGCGCCCCGATGGGGGCGTTGCGGGTCATTGCGGTGAAGCCGCGGCCCGGGCTCGAACGGCGGAGGTCACCAGTAGGGGCAGTCCGATGACGCCCATGGCAAGCCCGCCCCACAGCGCAACCCATGGCCGGTCGAGGAAGAGCAGGTTGGCGGTTATTCCACCCAGCCATGTCCATAGGTAGAGCACGTCGGGGACGGCGGTGGGAGCCGGTCGGGATCGAAGTCCCGTCAGCACCACCATGAGAACCAGCGAGACGACCAGCCAGCCGGCGAAATTCTGCAGCGGGACCTCGGTCAGGCCGGGCAGGGGGATCAGCGCCTGACCGGGCGCCCACGTCCAATGGCCCTCCGCGATCATCTGTGGGTCCAGGAAGACATCCCAACTGGCCAGCGCCCACGTTCCGGTGGCGATGACTGCCCATCGCTTGCCAGCGAGTTGGCGTGCCACGGTCAGGGCTGGGTAGGCCATCATCAGCCACGCGCAGGCGATGATCACAGGTACGCCGCCGACCTCCCAGCCCAGCGATCGGTCATAGGAGTAGGTCCCGAACGGCAGGCCGGTGGCAACCCCGATGATCTCGGCGAGCAGGCTGATGCCGGCGGTGAGGACGATGAAGGCGAGCGTCCAGCGCGGCCCCTGCCACACCCAGGCATGGCTGATCGACGTGGCCGCGATCAGCCCGACGATCATCATCGTCAGCCAGGTTCGCTCACCCGCCGGCAGCAGGGGCCAGGTGATCTGGGCTGCGAGTGCGCACACCAGCAGCAGCCAGGGCACTGCGATGGCGGCAATCCGGGGGCGCAGGCGAGTCGCCTCCCGCTGGGTCTGCCTCATGCAAACTCGCCGGGGACGCTCATGCAAACTCGCCGGGGACGCTCATGCGAGCTCGCCGTCGATGCCGAGGACGGTGAATCGGGTGAACAGCTCCTCGGCGTACCACCCCCGCATCGTGGCGGCCGCGACCACTCGTCGGTGGGCTGCGCTGCTGCGCAGGAACGCACCGAGGGCCGACCCATCCCGCCACAGGCTGAAGGTGCCCTGCCGGCCCAACGGAGCCTCCCCGATCCCGAACGCCATGAGCAGGCCGTCGGCCGCTGCGAGGGAGCCGGCCACCTGCGGAGCGTGGCGATAGAACTCAGGCCATCGCTGCAGGCGGACCCGTGCCCGGGTGAGCGCCGCCACGTTCCCCTCCGGCATGGCCGCCGAGCCGCCGTCGCGGTCAGGCCCGTCACCGAAGGGTTGGGCACCCGACCACCGGCCGACGCTGGTGATCGGGTGCAGCCGAATGCGAACATGCGCCTGGGCGACGGCGGTGATGCCGGATCCGAAGGGAGTGGCTGCCGCCGGCGCCGGCTCGCCACGCCATGCCGTGACCATGACCCAATGGTGGAGGTCGGCCTCCGTGGGGAGGAATGTGCGGCCGCGGCTGGTGCCCAGCACCCGCTGGAATGTCATCCCCGTCCCGGGCGGCCCCAGCAATTCCGGCCGCCGCGAGGGCCCTCCTCGGGATCGCAGGACGGTATCCGCGGCGACCAGGCCGAGCACCCGGGGGATCGCTCCGGTGGGCACCGCCCAGCGATCGAGGGTCACCACCGGTGCGGTCACCGGGCTATCCTGCGGCAGGCCATACCGGCGGCGCACCCGTGGCCGATGCAGGGGCCCGCTGGGGGTGTCCGCGTCCTTGCGGCACTTCAGTTGCGTCGGCCCGGACCTAATGAAGAAGAGGGCGGAAATCAGGTGACCGAGCCGGGGTTGACGGAGGCGGGGGTCACGGGCGCCCGGCGACCGGTTACCGCCGAAGTGGATTCACGATCAGGGCCGGGGCGGGTCTTGATCGCGGCGGCCCTGATTGCGTACCTGCCAACACTGGTCGTCATCTGGGTCGCCACCACCAGGGGAATGCTCAACCTGCTGTGGGGTCCACCCAGGGGAGACCTTGGAACGCGCTTCTTCAGTGCGCAACTGCAGTCAGTGCTGATCGGGCGCAGCGATGTAGATCGCCATGTCTTGGAAGGCGAGTGCTTCAACATTCGGGACCTCTGCGTCGGGTATCACGGGCTTGGTCCGAGCATCCTGCGCCTGCCCGCCGAACTCAGCCGACTGGGCGGGCTCCTGAGTGGCGATCCCCTCAATGGACTGTCCACTCTCTACACATTCCTGGCCATCAATGCGGGAGTGGTGGCTGCGCTCGCCATCCTCATCGGAGCCCTCACGCGGAGCAACCTTGCTCTGCTGAGGGGTGAAGTGCCGGTGCGCGCCTTGCGGCCGATCATCGCCGGTTTACTCATCGCCCTAGGGCCCGGATCCCTGCTGCTCATTCTCTCGACACCGAACGTCTACCACGAAGCAATCGCATGGTCCGCCGCGATGGTGCTGATCGCCTTCGGATGCTTCCTCGGCTGGTCCAGCAGCCTCCGGCCGGGATGGCTCGTCGGCGCGCTGTTCGCGGGTGTAATTGCGGCGCATTCACGTCTAGGGGCAGGTATCACGTTGGCCGTGATCGCGCTGCTCCTCCTCGCGGCCGCGCGAGGCAGCCGCCTTCTGCTCAGGGACCGAGTCCTTCTCCTCGGTTGTGCGCTGCTGCCTCTGCTCTCTGCCCTTTCCGCCAACATGTGGAAGTTCGGCGCCCTTCTGCCTAATTGGGCGCAGCACGCGACGGAAGGTTCCGTATTCGCCGAAGGCGGTCCTCCGCAGACAAGTTGGACATACCTGCCCACAAAGTTGTGGGCGATGGTGCGGGCTGATGGCGCGGTTCTGACCGGGTGGACGGGCCCGGTTCCCGTGGTGAGGCTGCGCGACACCATCGCGCCAGTGGTTCCGCAACCCATCGTGCCGATTGACTACGAGGCGACTGGCAGTCTGACCTCGTTCGCATCCCTACCCCTTCTGCTCACGGCGATCGGTGTTGTCGGGGTCATCGCGGCCCTCGCTCGGTTGATTGCCCACCGCCGACTCGGCAGTTGGCTCGCGGGCCCCGACCCCGACGGGACCTGGCGGGAGCCGCTGAACGTGATGGCGATGTCAACAGTCGCCGCTGCTGCAGGACTCGCGCCCACTCTTGCCTTCTTCAGCATGACCAATCGCTACCTCGCGGATGCGTGGCCACTGCTGGTCGTCGGCTCGCTGACTGGGCTGCTGTGGCTGTTGCGCCGGGCAGTTTGGTTCAGCGGCTGGCGGCGGGCGCTGCCGTGGCTGGCTATCCCGCTGGCGGCCTATTCGGCCGTCCTCGTGTGGTCCTATGCCTTGGGTCAAGCGATGCCACTGAGCCTGCCATTGCCGCAGACGGTGCCCTCACTTGCATACCAGGAGGTGGTCTGCCCACGCGTGTCTGGGTGGACTCCAGAGCGCGCCGACGGCATTTCGATGGCGTGCATCGACGTCGGTGAGGACCGGGAGGGCCTGACCGCGCCGGCGCTGGCGGCCCTGGCAGTTTCGGACCGCGCTGAGGTGAGGGCTTTCGTTGCGGCCCGGCCCGCGGATCCTGCCACCCTTGCTCTCCTCGTCGGTGACGATGACATCACCGTACGCATTGTGCTCGCCGCGAATCCGGCAATCGGGGCTCCGATCCAAGAACGACTCGTGGGCGATGATCTGCGCGTGGCGACCGCGCTTGCCGCAAATCCAGCAGTCCTGTCAAGGGTGCAGGACGCGCTGGCCCGGGGCGATGTCCTGGTTCAGGTGGCGCTGGCAGGCAACCCGGTGGTGGCGCAGCCCGTGCTGACGAGGCTGGCGGCGAATACTGAGAATGTCGACGTCGATCGGGCGCTGGCGGCGAACCCCGCAACAGCGGGCGAGGTGCTGGGGGCGCTTGCGAAGTCGGAGGATCCCGAGACCCGGCTCGCGGTGGTGCAGAATCCGCGCACGCAGCCGGAGACCCTGACGCGTCTGGTCGATGACGTCAACCCCGACATCGGCGGAATCGCGGCGAGGCGGCTAGCCGGCGGCTGAACTGGAACTCGGGGCGGTCACCGGGCTATTCTGCGGCGGGCTCCGGCGCGCGGGAGAGCAGGACCGTATGCGTCGTGTGATGGGCGACATCACTGGCGACGGAGCCCAACTGCAGTCGCTTGCGCCCCCCCAAGCCGGCCGTGCCGAGAGCAACCAGGTCGGGTGAGCGGGCCGCGATCTCCGTCTCCAGCATGGTGCGGACGTTATGGGTCAGGTACGTCGGGTCCGGCTCGAGCACGACGACCTCGACAGTGCAACCGACTGCCGCCAGTGCATCGGCTGCCGCTCGTGCCGAGTCGCCATGTCGGCGCGGACCCTCCACCGCCTGCAGCACCGTGACGTGGCAGCTGGCAAGCCATGGCAGCAGCAGCAGGGTGCCGAGAGCCGAGTCCGCATGCCGGGAACCATCCGTGCACAGAATCACCCGGGTCACGCGTTCGGGTTGGCGGGCGATGACCAGCGGTGCATTCGGGCAGCGCATCAACCACTCCGCGGTGCTGCCCACGTGCAGTGCCTTGAGCAAACCGCGTCCGCGCCCGCCCACGACGATCAGGTCACCCGGGGACCCGGTGCCGAGCAGGGCGCGGGGATCAGCCGCAGCGGTCTCGTGCAGCACCGGGGCAAGGCCGCACTCGGCTGGCGCTGTTCTTGGCGACGGTGGCTGCCACGGGTGACACGAGTGGTCCTCCCCGGCGACTTCCGGCCGACCGGCGGCGGTGAGGACCCGCACCCGCCAGCCCGCCCACTGCTGATGGATGCACCACTGCCATGCGATGCCGGCGCCGGGTGAGTGGTCATCCCCGAAGGCGATTGTGCGCTGCGATGTGGTCATGTCACGTCACTCCTTGCGCGAGCTCCAACGGAAGAATCGGGTGGCGAGGATGAAGCCGATCACCGTCCAGACCAGCAGGACCATCGCAGCGGTTCCCAACTGCCAGGTCGCACCCACCTCCAGCGCCTGCGCCGAGTCCGGCAGGAAGACCGAGCGCATGGCCTGTGTCAGCCAGCGCAAGGGGAACACGGAAGCGAAATCCTGCATCCAGCGGGGCAGGTCCGCGAAGAAGAAGAAGACGCCGGACGTGAACTGCAGGACCAGCACGACTGGTGTGACGATGGCGGAGGCGCCGCGACCGGAGCGGGGAACGGCGGCGAAGGCGATGCCCAGCAGGGTGCATGAGGTCAGGCCGAGCAGGCTGACCCAGGTGAAGGTCCACCAACGCTCCGGGCTCGACGGCGGCTCTATGCCGTAGAAGAGGGTGCCGACGGTGATGAGGATCGTGACCTGTGCCAGGTAGGTGATCAGAACCATGCCGATCTTGCCGATGAAGTACGAGGCACGTGGCATGGGTGTGCCCTGCAGTCGCTTGAGGGTGCCGTCCTCCCGCTCAAGTGGCAGGGCGATCGCCAGGTTCTGGAAGGAGGTGTAGACGATGCCGGAAGCGATCATTCCTGCGGCGAAATACTGCGCGAACGTGACTCCGCTGGTGCCCAATTCCTGGCCGCCGAACACCGACCCGAAGATGACCAGCAACAGCACTGGAAGCGTGAAGTTGAAGACGACGGACTCCCGGTCGCGGAAGAACTGCCGCAGCTCCACACCCGTGCGCGCAAGCCCGAGGCGCCAGATCGTGATCATGGCTGTGGTCTGTCGGCCGCGAGGGCGGCGTCCTCATGGGGCGTTGCGTCCAGGTCGGTGGTCTCGGCCCCACGGATGAGCTCGAGGTAGGTGTCCTCCAGGGAGGGTCGGCGGATGGTCAGGCGGGGAATCTCGCCACCGAGGCGCTCGGCAAGCGCGGCGACCAGTTCGGTGGGTCGTTCGGTCCACTCCGAGCGCGCACGTCCCCCGTCCAGCCACCCCACCTCCGCTTGCCCATCGTGGCGCCCACCGAGGTCCGCCGGGGATGCGCAGGCCAGCAGCCGGCCGCGGGCGATGACGGCGACCCGGTCCGCGAGGTGCTCAGCCTCCTCGAGGTAGTGGGTTGTCAGCAGGATGGTCGTGCCTCGATCCCGGAGGGACTCGATGAGGGACCAGAACTCCCGTCGCGCCTCCGGGTCGAACCCGGTCGTCGGCTCGTCGAGGAAGAGCACCTCCGGCCGCCCGATGATTCCCAGGGCCACATCGAGGCGTCGCCGCTGACCCCCGGACAGTCGGTCATTGCGCGATCGCGCCTTGTCGGTGAGTCCGACGGCCTCGATCGCCTCGCCCACTGGCAGCGGGTCGGGGTAGTAGCGGGCAAAGTGGCCGATCGCCTCACCGACGGTGAGATCACCGAGGTCACGGTCCGACTGCAGGACGATGCCGATCCGGGCCTTCCAGGCACGTGGGGCGCGCCACGGATCGACACCGAGGACCCGGACAATTCCGGCGTCAGGCTGCCGGTACCCCTCGAGGATTTCCGTCGTCGTGGTCTTGCCCGCGCCATTCGGGCCGAGCAGGGCGACGCATTCACCGGCGGCGACGTCGAAACTGATGTCCTCGACAGCAGTCAGCGCACCGTACTGCTTGCGCAGCGCCTTCACCTCGATCGCCGGTTCGGTGGGGGTCATTGCGGCGATCCGACGGCCTTCGGACGCCGTTGGTGTGTCTCCCGACGGCGAGCGGCCAGCAGCAGAAAGGCGACAGCCAGCGCGGTGGCCGGCACCGCATTCCAGCGTTCGGTTGGGCTCGGCGAGAGGGCATTGAGAGCGGCGCTCACGAGATAAATGATGGTCAGCACAAGGGCCGACGACCGCAGCCAGCCCCGCGGGGCGTCCGAGCGGGTGGCCAGGCGCCAGGCGAGGGCAGTCTGGGCAACCATCAGCAGGGCGAAGGCTCCGTACACTCCGCGCAGGACGGGAGGCAGCGATGTGAAGCCGCCGCCCGCCACCCGCGGCAGCACCCAGGTCATGCCCAGTGCGGCACTCCCAACGAGGACTAAGTTCAGTACGGATGCGGCACTGATGATGATCGCGAGGGCCACCCGTGACGAGCGCGCAATGCGGGGGGTGACGGCGTGCACGGTCGACACGTCCTCACCATAGGCGACTTGTTCGCCATCCATCACGAGCGCAGTTATGCTCCGTGATCAGGCCGGCGTGGGGCGCCCTGATCCGCGCCGGCTGGCGCGGGGAGACCACGGGCTTTCCCGCCGCCAGCAGAGGAGGCAGCGATGACGTCGGGTGATGCCCCCGTCCGGGATCCGAGCGGGGGAGCGGCGGGCAGGCGCGGCGGAGCGGTCATCGTCGTGGCCGCGGTGATCCTCGCTGGTGGACTCCTCGGCGGATTGTGGGTTCTCAGTCAGGGCGTGGCAGCGCGCTCAGGTGACGGGATCACCGTTTCCGGCTCGGCGGCGCTGCCCGCCGTTGCGGACACGGTCGAGTGGACCCTGAGTACCAGCGCGCAGGCCGCGACCACTGGGGAGGCGGCTGCCCAGGTCACGGCCAACCTCGCCGTGCTGGACGGCTACCTGCGGGACGGCGGGATCCCCGCGGCGGAGATCTCCGACAGCGGCCTGACGACCTCGCCGGTCTACGGCTCGGATGGGCCCACCGGTCGCGTGGAGGCCAGCGCCTCGCTGCGGGTGCGCAGCAGTGACGTGGCGACGATCGCCCGACTCAATGCGGGGATCGGCGACCTGCTGATCCGCTCCGGCGATCTGGCCCTGTCCAATGGGGGCCCCCAGTACAGCGTCTCGACACTCGGGGAGCTCCGCCCGCAGGTGCAGCGGGCTGCCGTCGAGGATGCACGCGCCCGGGCGGAGATCATGGTCGGCGCGGTCGGTGGACGACTGGGCCCACCGCAGGCCATGAGCACCGGCTCGGTCCAAGTCACGGCCCGGGACTCCGTCGAGGGGGAGTACGGCTCCTATGACCTCAGCACCATCGAGAAGTCCGTTCGAGCCGTGGTGAGCGTGACGTTTGCCGTCGAGTAGCCGCGCGGCCCGCGTAACCGAATGGTCGATCACGCCGAGGATGGAGGTCGGGGCACCTCGCCGTCCCATGGCGCGGGCACCTCTGGGTAGGGGCGTTTCTCCGGCCGGGCAGGTCATGGATCTGCCGTTGCAGGTGAAGCACCGGGAAGGAGTCAGAACGTGAGTGATGCAACGCGCTGGTTGGTGGCATTCGCCTTCATCTCGCTCCCCACCATCGCCTTCGGTGGGTACTTCCTGCTGTCCATCCTGCGCCGTCAGGCTGGTACGGAGGGGATAACCCCGGTCCAGCGGGACTACTTCAGAGCCGGCCACGCCCATGCGGGCGTGCTCGTGCTAGTCGCCATCGTCGGCTTGCTGGTCCTGGACTATTCGCGGTTTCCCGAGTGGGCAGTGTGGGCGTTGCGTATCGGGCTGCTCGTCTCGCCCTTGCTCATCTCAGGTGGCTTCTTTGGTGGCGCACCGCGGACCGCCGACGGCCCACCTGGACCGCTGGTGAAGATCATCCCGATTGGCGCGGTCATCTTCGGCATCTCGACTCTGGGCGTCGGGCTGAGCCTGCTCATCTCTTTCTGATCACGCCGTGGGCACTCTCGTCCTGAGCATGCCGCGGGCAATCTCATCCTGAGAGCATGTCGCGGGCAGCCGGATTGCCCTTGAACGCGGGGACTGCACGCGAGTGGCCGGAATGACAATGCGCACGCGGTTCCGCATAGACAACACCATCCCGGAGGGCACGCGGCCGAACTGGTGGACCGGCGCCGGTGCGACGCGGAGTGAACTCGCACTCGTATACGGATCGGCAGTTGTGGGAGCAGCGCTGGTGTGGTGGCTCATCCAGAAGAACGAGCCTTGGGCCATCTGGCAATCGGGGATCGCCCTGGTCATGACGGCCGACCTGTTCGGCGGCGCCGTGGCGAACGCGTTGAGCTCGACCAAACGCCAGTATCAGGCGTCACCGGCTGTCGGTACCTCGACGTGGGTGCACCTGGTGCGCAATCCGGTGTCGTTCACTGCGCTGCACGTGTATCCCATCGTCGTCGTCGCGCTGTATCCGGGTGGTTCCTGGTGGTGGGGGATTGGCTGGTACGCGGTGACGGTCAGCGCAGTCGTCGTCGTCGCTCGCATTGTTCCCGGGTATCTTCAGCGCCCCACCGCCATGGCGATCTTCGTGCTCGCCAGTCCCATCGCACTCGACCTTCCGGGACCCCCGGGTTGGGCCTGGCTGCCGCCGATCCTGCTTGCCAAGCTGCTGCTTGCACATGCGGTGCACGAGGAGGCCTACCGTCCCTGACGCCGTGCCCACGCCCCAGCGCGGTGAGGAGCCCATGCAGCGATGACGGTGCTGAGAGTCCTCGGCGCCTCGCAGCTGTTGGACTTATGCTCGCTGAATGTGCACGAGAGACGGCGATCGCAGGGTCGGTCCACTCCTGGTAACTGTGCTCGCTCTCGCGGTGACAGGCTGTTCGTCACCAGCGTCCGATTCACCGATGCCTTCTCCGACCGCGACGGCCTCCGAGCAAGCAGCGACCTCAGCCACCCCGGTACCTCCGGCAGAGCCGGGGGAGCCGGGGGAGCCGGGGGAGCCGGGGGAGCCGGGGGAGCCGGGGGAGCCGGGGGAGCCGGGGGAGCCGGGGGAGCCGGGGGAGCCGGAGGAATCGACCAGCGATGCCACAGCGCCAGGGGCCGGTTCCTACATCACGCTGGCTGAGTACGAGGCGGATCCGGCAAGCTATGCGGGGACTGATGTCGTGCTGTTCTTCAACGCGAGGTGGTGCTCGACCTGCAAGGTGGCTCGAGACAACATCCAGGCCGACCTTGCGAGCATTCCGCCTGACCTGACCATCGTCGTCGTCGACTTCGACACGGCCAATGACCTGCGGCGCACGTACGGGGTGACAGTCCAGCACACCTTCGTGCAGGTCGATGCTGACGGCACCGAGCTTGCCAAGTGGGCGGGCAGTGTCACGGTCGATCAGATTGCGAAGAACACGGTCTAGATGCTCCTGCTGCTGGGGGCCGCCGTTGCTGGAGTTCTGACAACGCTGGCGCCGTGCGTGCTTCCGCTGCTGCCGGTCATCGTCGGCAGTTCACTAGGTCCCACTGGCAGACAATCACGTCGGCGGGCCTACCTGATCGCAGCGTCCCTCGGTGCCTCTGTGGTTGTGTTCACCCTCATCCTCAAGGCCACTACGGCCCTGATCGGAGTTCCCGCCTCGGTATGGCAGTGGATCAGCGGCCTGATCCTGATCGGCCTTGGCCTTGTCTCGCTGTTCCCCTCGCTGTGGGATTACCTGTCCGTTCGCCTTTCGTTGCAACGACGCAGCGCTGAGGGCCTGGTCTCGGCAGGTCGGCGCGAAGGCCCCCTGGCGGCCATCCTCACCGGAGCAGCGCTTGGCCCGGTCTTCACCTCATGCAGCCCGCTGTACGCCTACGTCATCGTCACCGTCCTGCCGGCGTCGTTCGGCCGCGGTATCGCACTTCTTTCCGCCTACGTCATCGGGCTGTGTGGAACGCTGCTAGTCATCGCCCTCCTTGGGCAGCGTGCCATTGGCGCGGCACGCTGGGCTGCCGATCCACACGGGTGGTTTCGACGCGGACTGGGATTGGTCTTCATCGTCGTAGGGATCATCGTTATCGCCGGCCTGGACAAGGACCTCCAGACTTGGGTGATCGAGAATTCACCTATCCGCCCGTGGGAGCTCGATTCAGGATTCATCCCGCAGGGATAGCTGGTTGCCCTCGCGGTCAGCCCGCGCGAGTGACCGTGTGATCCGCTTGTCGAATGCGGCCTTCGCTTTGGTGTGTGCCTGCGAAAGCAGCGGCTTGAGTGTGAGCATGGTGCGCTGCGTGGGGCAGAGCACCTGCACCCAGCCCATCCACGCGTACACCGGATGGGGCGTCAGCACGTCCAAGGAGGTGAAGTCATGTCCGGTTGCGACGATCCCGCCTGCTCTGGGTCGCGTCGGACGAGAGCCGAACAGCCGCTGGTAATCCGCATCGAGAAGTCCGAAGGCGAGTCGAAAGACACTCTCGCGATCGAGGTGGGATGCGCTGTCGCTCGCCCCATCGTGCTCCTTTAGCGTGGCGAAGTAGACCCCACGCTTGAAGGTGTTGCCGGGGTTGTAGAAGAGCGCCGTCTCGCCCCATGAGGATTGACGCCGTAGCCCCTCGAAATCACTCATGAGGCCGGCAATCAGATCGTCAGGCAGCATGCGCGTGCCCCCAACACTCGAAGAACCTTGACTCGGGACCTTGCCTGCCGGTGGGTGCCTGCCGGCAGGTGCCTGCCTCGTGCACCTTCTCCGGCGGCCTCGCCCGCAGCGCTCCGCAACAGCTCCGCAGGCGATGCACGATGGGATCTGGGCGGCCACCGCGCCTACGCGCGGTACCAGCGCATCGGCTTCGAGGTGGCGTCGCGCTTCAACATCCCCTTGGCTTCGAGGTCGAGTTGCACCGTCTTCTGCCACCAGCCGACCTTTGCCCCGCCGGGCCACAGTTCACCGGGCAGGATGCGTGTGACCTGCTCGATCATCTCAGCGGCAGTGAGGCCGGGCGCCTCATCGGGCGTGATCGTGAGCAGGGCTGTCTTCATGGCGTGATACTTCTCGGCGTCGATCTGGGTGGTGTGTCCGGGCACGTTGACGTTCTCGACGGCGATCTTGCCCATCGCTCCTCCTTCGTTGGGACGACACGGCACGCGAGGCCCTCGACTTCCCGTCGTGCACCTGCGCGACAGACGATACTCGGCGATGGTAGGTGACGTGAGGCGAACTGGCCATCACAGTGGCCTCGCCGGAGGAGGTCGTTGCATGGCAGCGCCCGCGTCGCGGTCGACAGATCTCGATGGCCTCCCTGAGCTGCCGGAGCGACTGGGCGCTGACGGTGACTGACATGCGCCTCAGTCACCAACCCCGGCGGCGTCACCGCAGGTGATTCGCAGCAGTTCGCCGAACGACGTCGGGAAGACGTAGTGGCGGTGGCCACCAGCGGCCCACACCACGTCGTATCGCGAGAGCGCGATGTCCACGATCGTGCGCAGGGGAGCGGGGTGGCCGATCGGTGCAACGCCGCCTCTGGGTTCTGCAACCCGTGCGCCTTGAGCGGTACGGGGCGAGTCCTTGGCTAGGGGGTCGGCTGGCCCGGGGTGTTTGGCGCACATCCCCGCTCGAGAACCGTCCAGACAGATCCCGCTACCGCCGTTGGTGCCCGTGAGGTTGAGCGCTCGAACGGCCCCGGGCGGCGGCGTTCGAAGGGTCCTTGAGAAGGAGGGCGCGGAGGCCTCACGCGCGGGAGTGCGTCGGGTTTTCGCGTGGCGATCGATGGAGTGACCACGTGCCTGTGGTTTGACGATCAGGCCGAGGACTCCGTGCAGTTCTACGTTGAGACGTTCCCTGACTCCACGATCGTGTCGACGTCGTACTACGCGGCCGACGCTCAAAGGCCGGAGGGCTCGGTCCTCGCCGTCGAGTTCGAACTCTTCGGCCGACCGTTTCTGGCACTGAACGGCGGGCCTCAGTACACGCACTCGCACGCCATCAGCTTCCAGGTCTTCTGCGACACGCAGGAGGAAGTGGACCGGCTGTGGGATGCCCTCGTCTCGAAGGGTGGCGAGGAGAGCATGTGCGGGTGGTGCAGCGACCACTTCGGCGTCAGTTGGCAGATCATCCCGCGCCGGCTCACCGAACTCCTCTCTAGTTCCGAGCCCGATGTGGTCCGCCGCACGACCGAGCGCATTATGACGATGCGCAAGATCGTGATCGCCGAACTGGAGTAGGAATCGCCCCAGGCGTCTGCACGCTACTTGGGCTGACCTGCAAGCCGTCGCGCAAGGTCCCGAGCGTCGCGGACCCTTCCGCGATCGGGATCGAGCCTGCAACTGGTGTAGAGGCCGTCGTAGACGAGCATGATGTCCTGTGCGAGTCCTGCGTCGCCAGCGACAGCGAGTGAGAAGAAGTCGTACGCCAGTTGGACGCGGTGGCGTCCCGGTTCCTGGCCGGGTTGGCTCGCCGCACGCCGGTGCTTGCCGGGATCGACCAGGGGGTCGGTGTGATGCTCCCGCTGCTGGGGGCTGTGGTCGCCGGAGTCCTGACGACGCCGGCCCCCTGCGTCCTACCACTGCTCCCGGTCATCGTTGGTGGCTCCCTCGACGAATCCAGCAAGCGTGCGCGCCGTCGCGCCTACGTCATCACCGCGTCCCTCGGCGCTTCCGTCGTGGTGTTCACGCTCGCCCTGAAGGCCAGCACCGCGCTCATTGGGATTCCCACGTCGGTGTGGCAGTGGATCAGTGGACTCATCCTCATCGCCCTGGGGCTCTTCTCGGCCTTTCCGTCACTGTGGGACTACGTGTCCATGCGGCTGTCCCTGCAGCAGCGCAGCACGGCGCGACTGGCAGCGGCACGGCAGCGCGAGGGCACGGCGGGCGCGATCCTCACGGGTGCGGCTCTCGGACCTGTCTTCACCTCGTGCAGTCCGCTCTATGGCTACGTCATCGTGACGGTGCTTCCGGCGTCACTAGGCCAAGGCCTGGCGCTGCTCGTGGCCTACGTGATCGGGCTCTGTGGCACCCTGCTCGCCATTGCCCTGCTCGGACAGCGACTCACCGGCGCCGCTCGCTGGGCCGCGGATCCCCACGGCTGGTTCCGGCGCGGCCTGAGCTGGATCTTCATCTTCGTGGGCATCGCGATCATCGCCGGATGGGACAAGGATCTGCAGACGTGGGTGATCGAGAACTCACCTATCCGGCCGTGGGAGTTCGACTCCGAGTTCATCCCCCAGGGCTGATGACGCGTCGCTATGCCCCGACGTCGGCGGATGCCCCGCCGGGGATGCGTACGAACTCGTCGAAGGAGGTCGGGAAGACGTAGTGCAGGTGGCCGCCTGCCGCCCATGGCCCCTGTGAACGGCGACTCACAGAGCGATGTCGAGTCTCTTGGCAATCTTGCGACACCTGCTGGCTACCGACGCTGCCCCGCGCTGGTTGAGCACGCGCAGTCGCGGCACGAAATCCGCCTCGAGAGTGTCATCAGCCTCGACGAACTGGGCGGCGGCTTCCAGTCCGTAGTAGGCAACGATCTTGCTCTTGTCCGTCTCCGACCACTCCATCACCGCGGCGTAGGCCTTGCGGCGTTCCGCAGGAGTGAGATTCATGTGGATGAGGAGCTGCGGGATGTGCCAGCGGACCTCCTGCTGGACGTAGCGCGGGAGTTCACGCAGCACCCTCTTCTTGAACCTCCACGTGGATTCAGGATCCGTCTCGGCGACCTTCATGGCGACATAGCTTGACCTCATGGCAACAACAGAGTCCTGGTCAAGGAACAGGTCGTAGATCTCGTCAAGCAGTTCGGGAGACCGGGTCACCTGCTTGATGATTGCTGGGGCCTGCCCCACCGATGTGCGGGTGCCGCCGCTCAAGTGGTCGCGCAGAGCCTTCACCACATATTGAGGCTAGCGGCCCCATTGCCGGACCGGCAAGCCGCGCCGACGCCGGCGGGGGTGCCACCGGTGATGCGCACCAACTCGTCGAAGGACGTCGGGAAGACGTCGTGCGGGTGGCCACCGGCCGCCCAGACTTCGTCGAAGTTGCCCAGGTCGATGTCGGCGATGGTGCGCAGGCGAGCGGGGTGTCCGATCGGTGCGACGCCCCCTGTGGTTCCCGTAACCCGTGGCGTGGCCATTGATGGCCGGATCCCATGGCGCAGAGGTAGAGTCGTGGACGTGAAGCATCCGACGTCGGCCAAGTACTGGGATAGTGCGCGCGATCTGGTTGGCAGCGAGCCGCCGACGTCGGATGACCTCCCCACGACGCTCTCAGGCGAGCCTCTGGACTCCGCCGACAAGGTCCGTGAGTTCCTCGCCACTCTCGAGCGCGCCCGTACCGCTTAGGCAACCGCGTGGATGCCGTTGTGTCGAGTTCCCAGTTCGACCCGGATCGCATCCTCACGGTTCTCGATCACCACGGCGTCGACTATGTGCTGGTCGGCGGAGTAGCAGGTCGCGTCCACGGTGCCCAGCGCGCCACAGCAGACATTGACTGTGTGCCGGCGACGACCCAAGAAAACCTGGAGTGCTTGGCCTCGGCGCTGGTGGAACTGAATGCCCGATTGAGAGTGGGCGGGATGACTGACGAGGAGGCACGGCAACTGCCGCTTCATCTGGATGCCGCCACACTCGCAGCGTTCGGTAGCTCCACGTGGACCACCGACGCCGGGCCACTCGACGTTCTCGTGGAGCTGAGAGATTCGTCTGGCGGCCGACACCCCTATGCAGACCTGGCCACCCGCGCCTCTTCGGTGTCCGTAGGCGAACTGACGATCTGCGTTGCTTCCCTAGAGGACATCATTGAGTCGAAGCGCTTTGCCGGGCGACCGAAGGACCTAGAGGCCCTGCCTGAATTGCAGGCGCTGCTCGATGCCGACAATGGGTGAATCAGGCCCCCACGTTGGCGGGAGTCCCGCTCGTGATGCGTACTAGCTCGTCGAACGACGTCGGGAAGACGTAGTGCGGGTGGCCACCAGCGGCCCACACCACGTCGTATCGCGAGAGCGCGATGTCCACGATCGTGCGCAGGGGAGCGGGGTGGCCGATCGGTGCAACGCCGCCGATGGCGAAGCCTGTCGCATTCCTCACGTCGTCGGCGTTGGCTTTGGAAATCCGTGCGCCGTCGAGGATCGTGGAGAGTTTGTCGGTGTTCACACGGTGTCCGCCTGATGCGACGACGAGAACCGGTCGGCCATCGGCAAGAAAGATCAGGGAACTCGCGATCTGCCCGGGCTCGATTCCCAACGCGGTGGCGGCCTCCTTGGCAGTGCGTGCTGAATCCGCGAGACGTCGCAGCTGACCGGATACGCCAGCGGCGGAGAGAGTTGTGCGGACGCGGACAACCGATTCCTGCTCCTGCTCAGCCATGTCGTCCGCAGCTCATGGTGCCCCGGGGTTGGCGCGAGCGGTGGCCGCCACCTCAGGGTCAACGTCGGCGAACAGGGCCACGAGGATCAGGACCGAGGTCTGCGGATTACGTGCCACAGCGGCCCGAACCGTCGGGTCGGCATCCTGGGCGAGCGTGGCCAGGACGTCCTGCGGAGTCCGCTCGCGACCAGCGACGGCGACGCGAACCTGCCCGGCGGGGTCGGCAGCGAGTTGGCGCAGGAGCGGCTCATCGGCCAGCGTGGCGATGACCGCTCGCGCCTGCGGCTCGATTGAGGTGGCGAGGACCGCATTGGCCTGCGGATCGGCATAGGACGCGATTGCGATGGCGCATGCGGGGCTCACCCCTGCGGCGCCGAGGGCGGGCACCTGCGAGGGGTGTGGGCAGAGGTGGCCACGGGCCTGCATCGCGACTGTTGGCGCCGGCAGAAAGCGGGGGACGTGTAGGGGCTGTGCAGCATCGAGACCCACGGCGTTGACCGCGATGACCGTCCATAGCGTGCCCGCGATGGCGGCGATGCAGGACGTGGTTCGCCAGGGGGCGCTGCCGGGTCGCGAGGTGATCAGCACCGCTGATCCCACTGCCACCCCCAGCACGAGCAGGGGCGTGAAATCCATCGTGTAGCGCAGGACCAGATAGTGAAAGGTCAGGATGGCCGCGGTCGGCGCTGCGGCAGCACCGGTCAGGGCCAGCCAGATCGCACCTGGCATTCGGCTGCGGGTGCCGTCCGGTGCCAGTGTGCCCGCGATGGTGCCGCGGAGCATCCACGCAACGGCGATCACAGTCAGCACTGCGGCGACGGGGGTGAGGGCGACGACGCCGGGGGTCTGCTCCATCACGACGCTGCCGGCAGGGGTGGGCCACAGGAGGGTGAAGGTCTCCCGCGGGACCATCCCCAGCGGCGCTGCAGGATCGAATACGAGGGAGTCCGGTCGCAGGTAGGCCCATGCCATGGTGGTGAGGAACACTGGCGATGAGAGGTGGCCTCCCGCGGCTGCCAGGGCTTCGCCGAGCACTGGCGTCTCGGGATAGGAGACGTTCAACTCAATGGACGGGATCAGCACGCCGAACTTCAGATAGAAAACCCCGAGGGCGCCGACGATTGGCAGTAGTGCGATCGCCCCGGCCCATATCAGCGAGATGGCGCGAGCGGGGGGTCGCGGTCGTGACCGATCCACAAGCAGGAAGGCGACGGCAAGGGGCACCCCGACCACCAGCGTTCCCACGCGCGCGTTGGACGCGGCCACAAGGGCCACGACCATCCCGAGGGCGTAACCCCAGTGCGGTGAAAGCCACCACCGCAGGAACAGCGCACAGGCAGCAAGGACGAAGGCCGCACCCCAGGCGACGGCCTCCTGATAGACGGTGCGGGTCAGGTCGAGCAGGAGCGGGCTGCCGACGGAGACGATGATCAGGGCGAGGGTGAAGGTGATGCGCGTGCCCAATGTGTCGGGGGTTCGCACGTGGCGCTGCGGCCATCGCCCCAGCAGTTGCCAGCACAGCACCACGATCGCCACCGAGCACGCGATACCCGCCGCTGCGGCGAGCCAGACCATGAGCGGGCTCCAACTGGCCTCCCATGGCAGGGCGAGCAGTGGCAGCCGCAGCAGGGAGGGGGTGATGCCGAAGTAGCCGTAGCAGTGCCCCTGCCAGTCATAGCAGTCGGTCAGCAGTCCGGTTGTGACGTAGAGCCGGCCCTCGAGGATTGCCTGCAGCTGCTCCCGGTAGAACCAGGTGGTGCCGTGGATATAGGGCCATTCCGTCAACGGACTGAGGGTGCCGCGGGTCGCAACAACCCATGCCAGCAGCCAGCCGATGCCGGTCGTGAGCAGCGGCAGCCTCTGCCATCCCCACCAGCGATGGTCGTATCCGTCGGTAGGAGCCACCTCAGGGCCGGTATTGGTGACCGGGTTCTCCGCGCTGACGCTCACTGCAGGGCCGCAAGCAGCCGCTGCTGGCGCGCGGTGACGATCGCGGCCTCCTCGTTCTGCCAGTTGGAGCCCCCACCGCGGTAGTGCAGCAGGCAGTCGAGGAAATATTCGCAGTAGAGGGTTCCCGCCCGGTTCCGGTCATCGGTGAGGATGAAGTCGCGCACCGGCTCGGGCAGGTCGGCCGGCAGATCCTGGGCCGTCCATGCGCCGCTGTGGAATGAGCGCATCGTGCCCACCTGGGCACGCTCGGGCGGCGTGAGGCGGTCCAGCCAGCGTGCAGTCTGCCCACCTCCGTCAAGCCGGATGCCGGCGACGAACCCCACGTCGTAGGACCAGTGGTCCTGATGGGGCATGCGGGCGAAGTCGAACAGCGCCAATCCACTCCACAGGTAGGTCACCTCCCGTGGCGGGAAGCGCCGGCGGCGATGCTGGGGCAGTCCGATCAGGATGTTCGCGCCGAGCTGTTCGCGGATGCTGAAGTCGCGAATCGGGAACATGTCGGAGTCCAGGATCATGGCGGCCGTTCCGCACCCTCGCAGGCGGGTGTTCCATGTGTACTGCAGTGCATCGGCGTGCATCAGGGTGGCATTGGTGTCGGCGGCGCGGCGAGCGATGGTGCGCGGGAAGAGGGTGCGCCGGTCCTGATGGACCTCTGGTGGGACGACGATGACCTCGTCGGCAGTCTCGTGGGCCATCGCGATGGTGCGGTCGCGCATCGTCCGATCCCAGAGGTTTGACTGGGACGGTTCAACCGGGGTGTTGACCACGACGAGGAAGCGGTAGGCGTCGCGGAGATGCCGGTTGAGCAGTCGTCGCTGAGCGGCAAGGGCGTCCGGCCATGCGGCAGTGGTCGTCACGACAAGCACAGGCAGATCGCCGGACACGCCGGGAAGCGTACTTCTCGGGCCTGAACGGGACCCCCGGTACGAATTCGAACATATGTTCGATAGCATGGCTGGGTGGTCAAACGCCTCACCCATGAGCCGGTCACGGTGTGGGTGGACGCGCACGACCGGCCCTGTGGCTTCCGCTGGCGCGGTCGGGGCTACCTCATCCGGGAGATCCTCACCTCCTGGCAGGAGGGCCCGATCTGGTGGCGGGAGTGCGATGCCGGGGCGGGGTGGTCGGGAGTTGGCCCATTCGGGGCGGATCTGGGTGCTGCCGACATGGTGAGCGGTGCTGACCATCGATTCTGGCGAGTGGTGGCGCGGCTGCAGCAACGGTCGACCACACCTGCCGGGGTCTACGACCTGGTCGAGATGCAGCGGTGCTGGTGGCTGTCCCGGCTATGGGACTGAGGGATGGACGTGAGCAGGCCTCATATTCATATGTGCGGGGCTGACGATGTGCGGGGCTGACGGTGTGCGGGGCTGACGGTGTGCGGGGCTGACGGTGTGCGGGGCTGACGATGCCGACGCGGCCGGGTTCACCCACCTGCATGTCGCCTCGTGTCACTCCCTGCGCTACGGGGCGAGCACCCCGCAGGCGCTCGTGGCACGAGCCCAGGCGCATGGTCAGACCGCTCTGGCGCTGACCGATCGGGTCTCGGTGTCCGGTGCCGTCCAGTTCCTCCATGCCTGCCAGGCCGCGGGCCTTGCGTCCATCATCGGGGCGATCATCCCGGTGCGCGCTGCTCCCGGGGACCCGCCGGCTGCGCGTGCTCGCGATCCACGCCACCCATGGGTGCTGGTTCTCGCCCACGATGCGAGAAGTTGGTCCGGGCTGTGCCGGCTCATCAGTGCCGCTCACGCCGGATCGGCCCACGCCGGTGGTCCGGCAACGGGACCCGATGATGTTGCCCTGCCGGAGAGCAGCATCCTTGAGTACGCCGTCGATTCCACACTCACCGTCCTGCTCGGCCCATGGTCCCCGGTCGGTCGAGCGCTGTGTGCACGCGACTACGAGGGTGCTCTCATGCGCGCCCGATCCTGGGTGGCGGCGCTCGGTCCCGATCACGTCCACCTCGAGATCGTCAGCCACCGGGCGCCCACCGGCTCACCGGTTGCCACCGCCACCGCGGCCCACCTGCTCACCCTCGCCCAACGACTCCGCTGCCGAGCGGTGCTGACCAATGCGGTGCGCTTCGCCACCGTCGCGGAGGCGCCGATCGTCGATGTCCTCGATGCGGTGCGCAGGCTCATCCCACTCGATGCAGGCCATGTCGATCGCCCGAATGCCCAGGGGCACCTGGCTGGCACTGCGCAGATGCGCAGGGTGTGCGTGGAGGTCGCCGAGGCGGCCGGGCTGTCGCGATATGCCAGCCACATGTGGGGGTGGACCCAGGAGGTGGCGAGCGCCCACCACCTCACTGCAGCGGCGGTGGGGATGGGGCGGGTCTACGTGCCGGAGAGCGAGGTCGTCTGCGGCAGTGGCCCATTGCATGCCGATGATGTGCTGCGGCGGCGGGCCGAGAGTGGGCTGGCGCACCGCGGCCACGCCCATCGGGAGCAATATCGCAGCCGACTCCACGATGAACTGTCGGTCATCAGTCGACTGGGCCTGGCAACCTACTTCCTCACCGTTGCCCAGGTGTGCGATCTGGTACGAGCGCGCGGGATTCGAGTTGCCGCCCGTGGATCGGGTGCCGGGTGCCTGGTCAACCATGTCCTCGGCATCAGCGGGGTGGATCCGGTGGCCCATGGCCTGCTCATGGAACGGTTCCTCTCCCCACTGCGCACCGGGCTGCCCGATATCGACATCGACGTGGAGTCTGCTCGCCGACTGGAGGTCTACGACGCCATCGTCGAACGCTTCGGCCGGCACCGAGTGTGCACGGTGATGATGCGAGACACCTACCGGGTTCGTCATGCCATCCGCGATGTCGGGGCGGCCCTGGGGCTCCCCGCTGGGGAGATCGACGCCCTGGCCAAGGCATTCCCGCATATTCGCGCCCGGGATGCGCGTGCCGCACTGGCCGCCCTGCCGGAGTTGCGCGACTCCACCTGGGGACGCCTCTTCGCGGCTGGACGTCTGACCGGGGTACTCCAACTGGTGGAGGCACTCGATGGGCTGCCTCGCCACCTAGCCATGCACCCATGCGGGGTGATCATCAGCGATGCGGGTCTGCGCGACCGGGTGCCGGTGCAGCCCAGTGCCGCGGGCTATCCGATGGCGCAGTTCGACAAGGACGATGTCGAGGCACTCGGCCTGCTGAAGCTCGATGTGCTCGGAGTGCGCATGCAGTCGGCGATGGCACATGCCATCAGCCAGATCGCCGATGATGCGGTGGACATCGATGCGCTGCCACTCGACGATCCCGCCACCTACGCCCTCATCCGCTCCAGCCGCACCCTAGGCTGTTTCCAGATCGAGTCACCGGGGCAGCGGGAACTCGTTGGTCGGCTTGCCCCTCGCATCTTCCACGATCTCATCATCGACATCTCACTGTTCCGACCCGGTCCGGTCACCTCCGACATGATCACCCCCTTCCTCGCCTCCCGGCATGGCTGGCAGGTCGCCGATCTGATCCATCCGGACCTCCACGACATCCTGTGCCAGACCGAGGGGGTGGTCGTCTTCCATGAGCAGGTCATCGCCCTCATCGCTCGGATGACCGGCTGCTCCCTGGCGCATGCCGATGAGCAGCGCCGGGCACTGGGGCCGCCGGTGGGACGGGCGGTGGTCGCCGAGTGGTTCCGGGAGCGCGCCCGTGAGCGCGGTTATCCCGACGATGTCATCGAGCGGGTGTGGCGAGTGCTCGATGCATTCGCCTCCTTCGGCTTCTGCAAGGCGCATGCCGCGGCATTCGCGCTGCCCACCTACCAGTCGGCATGGCTCAAGACGCACCATCCGGCGGCGTTCTATGCCGGTGTCCTCACCCATGATCCGGGCATGTACCCCAAGCGACTCATCCTTGATGATGCCCGTCAACAGGGGGTGGCTGTGCTCGGCCTTGACGTCAACCGATCGGTTGCGGACTACATCGTCGAGCCCACCGCTGATGGCCGGCCCGGGATCCGGCTGGCACTGTCGGAGGTGAAGGGGATCAGTGCGGTGGAGGTGGGGCGCATCGTCACCGCCCGCGCGGAGGACCCGTATCGGGGGCTGGCGGACTTCTGGTCGCGAACCCATGTCAGTCGGGCCACCGCCGAGCGGCTGATCCGCGTCGGCGGCCTCGATTCCGCGTGTCCCGGCAGCGATCATCGCGACCTGCTGCTGGACTTGGCCGACCTTGCTGGCGTGGCCAGTAGCCGGCGTGCTCGGCCACTGGCCGGACAGCTCGCTCTCACCCTGCCGGCATCGCATCCGCCACCGGCCGATCCGGGTGGCACCTCGACCGAGTCGCCGTCCGAGGCCCGCCGCCGATCACGGGCTGGGCTTCCCCTGCTCACCGACGCCGACCGGGTGCGCGCCGAGATCGAAGTCCTCGGCCTGGACGTGAGCCGCCACCTTGTCGACTTCTATTCCGGGATGCTCCTCGACATCCGTGCCACCCGCTCCCGCGACCTCCTCACCTGCCGCACCCGGACGGAGATCCTCGTCGGAGGGGTGAAGGTCGCCATTCAGGCGCCACCGGTGCGATCCGGTCAGCGCGTGGTGTTCCTCACCCTCGATGACGCCACCGGTCCCGTCGACCTTGCCTTCTTCGACGATGTCCAGCAGCACTGTGCGACGGTCCTGTTCGGGGAGTGGCTCCTGCTTGCCCGGGGTGTTGTGCGCCGCAGCGGGGGGAGCGGAGTCTCCCTGCGAGCGACCGGCTGCTGGTCGCTGTCAGCGCTGCACGGCATCTGGCGACGGCATGGCCGTGATGCCGTCTGGCAGGCGCTGCGCGCGACTGGGGTATCCGGCCGCCATGGGAGCCCACCGACGCCTGCATCGCGGCTGTGGCACGGCGCCAGGGGAGCGAGTGGATCCGGTCGATGATCGATGACCCCGGAGCCGACGAACCGTCTGGCCATGATGCCGACACTGTCAGTCATCGGGTGGGTGATGTCGGCTGCACCATCCTCCACGTCGACATGGATGCCTTCTATGCCTCGGTGGCAGTACGTGATCACCCCCAGCTCCGTGGCAGGCCCGTGATCGTCGCTGCGGCTGGTCATCGGGGGGTTGTTCTCTCGGCCACCTATGAGGCGCGCGCATACGGCGTCAGATCGGCGATGCCGATCGCCCAGGCGCACCGGCTGTGCCCGTCCGCGGTGATCGTGCCACCCGCCCATGCCGCCTATGCGCAGGCCTCCGGGCAGGTCATGGACATCCTCCGATCGTTCACCCCCCTGGTGGAGCCGCTCTCCCTGGACGAGGCATTCCTCGATGTGGCCGGTGCCCGCCGCCTACTTGGCAGTCCACGGTTCATCGGCGAGCAGATCCGTGCCGCCGTCCGTGAGCAGACCGGCCTCACCTGCTCGGTTGGGGTGGCTGGATCGAAACTGCTGGCCAAGCTCGCGACCAACGCCGGCAAGCCGGATGGGCTCACCGTCATCCCGCCGGCTGATGTGGCGCAGTTCCTTCACCCCCTCGACGTGACCGCACTGTGGGGGATCGGCGCCCGGACCGCGCACCGGCTGGGCGAGCTGGGGGTGCGGACGGTTGCCGATCTCATCGAGGTGCCGCTGACCACACTGGAGCGCGCATTCGGGGCGAATCAGGCGCACCGGCTGGCTGCACTTGCCCGGGGAGAGGACCCTCGTCCCGTTGTCTCCGACGTCCCGGACCGAAGTTTCGGCGCCGAGCACACCTTCGATGAGGACGTGTTGGACTCGGAGCGACTCACGGCGATGCTGCTCGCCCTATGTGAGCGCACCGCTGCGCGTCTCCGCCGGGCAGCGGTGCGGGGTCGGACGGTGGTGGTGAAGGTGCGACGCGCTGACCTGGTGACTCTCACCCGCTCCCGCACCCTCGACCATCCCACTGATCGGGGTCAGGAACTCTATGCGGCGGCTCGTGGCCTATACGCCGGCCTGCGCTGGGAGCGTGCACGCATCCGCCTGATCGGCCTGCGCGTGTCCGGTCTGGTGTCGTCGGCAGAGGCAACCGAGCAATTGACCCTCGGGCAGGCCGATCGAGGGTGGCGGGAGGTGGATGTCGCACGGGATCGCGCGGTGGCAAGGTTCGGGGAGGACGCCGTCACCCCAGCCAGACTGCTCGGCGGCACTCATTCCGCACGGTCCGGTCCGCACGCGGGGGGCATGCCTGTAAAGCCGCCGCAGCATCCGACCCCGCATGGGGCAGGCCCGCCTCCGGGGGCCCCGGGCTAGGCCCCACGGCGGTGGCCCCCGCATACTGTGGAGGTCAGGAGTACCGTGGGTAGACCGGCAGCAGATGCCCCCTTACCGGATCGGGACACAGCATCCCCCGGCTGGGATGCCGGCCACGATTGAATGCAGGCCACGACGGGACGCCGGCCACGATTGGAAGAGGAGGCGGGACATGCCACTGTCCGACCGTGAGCAGCACTTGCTCGAGCAGATGGAACGCGCGCTCTATGCCGAGGATCCACGATTCGCGACGACGATCAGCAAGACGGGGGCACCGGGGCCTGCGCGCGGCCAGCGACGCTGGCTTCTCCTCGGGGCGCTGCTGGCCCTGGCCGGGGTGGTGCTCGTCATCATGAGCATCGTCGTGCGGTTCATGCCACTGGGGATCCTCGGGTTCATCGCCATGGTTGCCGGGGCCGCGCTGGCATTCGAGGGGGGACGGCATCCCGCCGGCCTCCCGGGTCCCGCAGCCGAATCAGGGCAGCCAGGACGTGGTCCGGCCACCCCGAGCCGCAGCGGTTTCGTCCAGCGGATGGAGGATCGCTGGCAGCGTCGCAACGAGGGGGATGCGCCGTCGGAATGACGGCCGCCCGCCCGCGGCGGTGTGGACGCGCTGAGCGTCGGCGCACTTCGGCGCACCTGTAGTCCCGGGGGTTCGTGCGCCGTTCGGCGCACCTGTAGTCCCGGGGGTTCGTGCGCCGTTCGGCGCACCTGTAGTCCCGGTCCCCCTTCAACCAGCCCCCCGGTCCATCCTTCGGGCGGGCGTGGTGGAGGGAAATGGAGGAAATAGGGTTATAGTGGCGCTCTGTGGCGCTCAGGGGACGGATCCGGGTCCCAAGGGAGGCAAGGCGGGAGGTGACCGGTGCTCCTCGGCACGCACCAGCCGCGGCTGGACGAGAAGGGCCGACTCGTGCTGCCGGCGCGCTTCCGTGACACCCTCGCGCCCGGGGTCGTCCTCACCAAGGGCCAGGACCGATGCGTCGTGCTGTGGCCGGTGGCCGAGTTTCGCGCCTATGCCGATGACCTGCGCGAGGCCTCACGATCCGATGCCCGCGTCCGTTCGTACCTTCGGGTGCTCTTTTCGACTGCGGTGGACGAAGTCCCCGATCGGCAGGGCCGAATCACGCTGCCGGCGACCCTGCGGGAGTACGCCGGGCTTGATCGGGAACTGGTCGTCGTGGGCGCCAACGTCACTGCCGAGATCTGGCAGCCGGCGGAGTGGGCGTCGTACCTCGCCAGCGCCGACACCGCGTTCGCTGATCTTGACGAGGCGGTGATGCCCCCCCAGCCGCTCAGGTGAGCCGTGTGCAGTGGCCCCTCGCCACCGCCGGGCTCCGACGCACTTCCCCGGCGCCGGAGCCCGAGGTGGCGCGGGACCAGTGCGCACGACCACAGCGTCGCCCGCCATCCACTCCCGCCGACTCCCGTCCACCCCCACCGCCCACCCCCACCGTCCGTCCCTGTCCGTCCGCGCTCATGAGGAGTGACCAATGGCGGCCGATCGGTCCGACACCAGCTGCAGCGCCGGGACTCACATCCCGGTGCTGCTCGACCGTGTCTGCGATCTGCTCGCCCCCTGCCTGCAGCGCCAACCGGGTGCCCTGCTGATCGACGCGACCGTCGGCATGGGGGGTCACTGCGCGGCCCTGCTGAGCCGGTGCGGGCAGGCTCGCGCCATCGGAGTTGACCGGGATCCGGATGCCCTGCTCATTGCCGGCCAGCGGCTGGCGGGGTTTGCACCCCGGGTCCGCCTCGTCCGCGGCTCGCTGGGCGAGCTCGATGAGGCTGTGCGGGCGGCCGGCCAGGATCCACAGGATCGTCCGGCGGCGGCGGTCGTGATCGATCTGGGGGTGTCCTCCTGGCAGCTGGACACACCCAGTCGAGGCTTCTCCTACGCCCGGGACGCTCCCCTTGACATGCGCATGGACCCGAGCACCGTGCTCACCGCAGCGCAGATCATCAACGGCTACGAGGTCGATCGCCTGCGGGCTCTGCTGTGGCAGTTCGGTGAGGAGCGCTGGGCCGGCCGGATCGCGGCCGGCATCGTCCGCCAGCGACAGCGGCAGCCCATCACCCGCACCGGTGAGCTGGTTGCGCTGATCCGGGAGGCGATCCCCGCGGCGGCGCGCCGAACCGGTGGGCATCCCGCCAAGCGCACATTCCAGGCCCTGCGCATCGAGGTCAACGATGAGCTCGGCCAATTGCGTCGCGGTCTCCAGCAGGCCCTGGCCCTTCTCCAACCTCAGGGCCGCTGCGCAGTGCTGGCCTACCACTCCAGTGAGGACCGGATCGTCAAGCACGCCTTCGCTGCGCTCACCCGCCGCACCGCCCCGCTCGACCTGCCGGTCACCCATGACAGTGACCCGGCGCCGGCACGCCTGGTCACCCGCGGCGGGGAGCGACCTGATCCCGCAGAGGTGGCGGCCAATCCCCGCGCCCGCTCGGCGCACTTGCGCTGCCTGGAGATGGTGACCTGATGGCGATCCTCGAATCAGGCCTCGCCGCCCCGAGGGCTCGGTACCGATCCGCGGCCGCCGCCGCACGCCAGCGCACGTCCCAGCGGGCGGAGCAACGTTCGCGGATGTCGGCGGCGCGCTTCGCCGTGCTCGTCATCGGCCTGCTGTTGGGCGCACTCATCTCCTCGCTGCTGCTCACGACCCTGCTCGCCGCCGATGCCTTCACGCTCAGTGAGCTGCGTGCCACTGGCCGGGACCTTGCCGTCACGGAGGAGCAGCTCGCCCAGCAGGTTTCGGTCCTCGAGTCCCCGACAACCGTGGCACGTCGGGCGCGAGCACTGGGGATGGTGCCCGCCCCGGGGCCTGCGTTCCTGTATCTCTCCGACGGCCGGATCGTCGGTGGCGGAGTGCCCATCCGTCTGGCGCGGCCACTTCGTGCGGCCGGGGTCGACCCGGTGGCGATCGGGCGATGAGGTGCCCGTGACCCTGATCCGCGAGCGGGGCGCCCCCGCGAGGCAACGGCGGCCCCGGCGGACCCGCGGGGACTTCCGGCCCGGCAATCCTGGCCGTCGGCTGCGGCTGGGACTCGTCCTCACCCTCGCCCTGCTCATGGTCTACGGGGGCCGCGTCGTCCAGGTGCAGGTGCTCGATGCCGCGGATGTCTCCACCTCCGCGGTCGCCAGCCGAATGCGCGAGGCGGTGATCCCGGCCCAGCGAGGCCAGATCCTCGACCGCACCGGGGCCCCGCTGGCCGCCACGGTGCAGGCCTTCGACATCGTCGTGGACCAGACGATGGTTGAGGACGCGGTGGGGGCCGCCGGCGGCATTGCCCCGATCGTGGCACTGCCGCGCTGGCAGGTCCGGCGGGCGCTGACCGGAGAACGCCGCTTCGCCTACGTCGCCCGCGGGGTGACTCCCGCCCAATGGCAGCGGGTGCGCGACCTTGGGGTGCCCGGCGTGTTCGGGCAGCCCACTCGGCAGCGGGTGTACCCGGCCGGCGCCGTGGCGGCAACCGTCGTCGGATTCGTCGGGACCGACGGTCATGGCCTGGACGGCCTCGAGTACGGGCTGGAGGACATCCTTGCCGGCGAGGATGGCCTGCTGATCTATGAGGCCTCGGCGGGCGGCCGGCGGATTCCCACCGGCCAGCACAGTGAGCGCAGTGCCGTGGCCGGAACCTCGGTGCGCCTCACCCTCGATCGAGACATTCAATACGTGGCGGAGCGCACCCTTGCCCGGGCTGTCCGCAATGCCGGGGCCGACAGCGGCTCCCTGGTCGTCATCGATCCGGCGACCGGGCAACTGCTGGCACTGGCGAGCGCGCCCACCTTCGATGCCAATGCCCCCACCGCCTCCGATCCGCAGTCGCGGCGCAACCGGCCCCTGCAGGAGATCGTCGAGCCCGGGTCCACCAGCAAGGTCATCACCCTGGCCGCGGTGCTCAATGAGGGCCTGGCCACGCCCACCACTCGTTTCACGGTTCCGGGTGTGCTGTACCGCAAGGGGGAGGACTATCGGGACTCCTTCGAGCATGGACGGCTGCCGCTGACGCTCACCGGGGTGCTCGCGCGATCCAGCAATATCGGCACGATCATCGCGGGGGAGCGGATGAGCCCCGAGACCTTCTACTCCTACCTGGTTCGGTTCGGCATCGGCCAACCGCTGGGCATTGACTTCCCGGGGGCCACCCGCGGCATCCTCGCCCCAGTCGGCCAGTGGAATGACGCCTCCTTCCCCACGATCGCCTTCGGCCAGGGGGTTGCGGCCAATGCCGTCCAGATTGCGAGCGTCTTCGCCACACTGGCCAATGACGGTATCCGCATTCAGCCGAGCCTGATCCTGGGCTACCAGCCACCGGAGGGCGGTATCCGGGCGCCAGCTCCGCCCGCGCGGACCAGGGTGGTCGGCGCCGAGGCGGCACGGACGATGCGTCAGATGCTGGAGATGGCAACCAGCGAGCAGGGCACGGGGTCAGCAGCGACGGTGCCCGGCTACCGGGTTGCGGGCAAGACGGGCACCTCCGACCGAATCGACCCGGAGTGCGGGTGCTATCGCGGGTACACCTCGTCGTTCGTCGGCATGATCCCCGCCGAGCAGCCGCGGGCAGTCATTGCGGTGATCCTGCAGAATCCCCGCAACGGTTACTACGGTGGGCAGGTGGCTGCGCCCGCCTTCCAGGCCATGGCCACCTACCTGGTGCAGGCGATGCGAATCCCCCCGTCAGTGACGCCTCGCGCGTCGCTGCCATTGGAGTGGTGAGCGCGATGTCGTGCGCCGATATCGGCGGCATCCCGTGACCGACAGCCCCCACCCCCCGGTGGATCCACCCGGGGTCCCGCTCATCCTTGCTGAACTGCTGCCCGGGCGGGCACTGCCGGCCATCGTGATCCGGGGCATCACCGACCGTGCTGCGGACGTCCATCCCGGGGATCTCTTCGCCGGCCTGCCCGGTGCCCGGGTGCACGGAGCGCAGTTCGCCGATGCCGCGATCCGCGCCGGCGCCGTCGCACTGCTCACCGACCAGGCGGGGCTGCGCTTTCTCAACGACGTCACGGTGCCGGTGGCGGTCGTGGACGACCCGGAGGCGATCCTCGGTCCCCTCGCGGCGAGGGTTGCCGGCCGGCCCGCCGATGCGATGCGTATCGTCGGCGTCACCGGCACCAACGGCAAGACGACCGTCACCTGGCTGGTTGCCGCCGGACTCGCGGCCGCCGGCATCCCATCGGCGACCTTGGGGACGCTTGGGTGCGTTGTCGACGGCCAGACCCTGCCGTTGGGCTACACCACCCCGCCGGCGCCAGTGCTGCAGCGCACGCTTGCCGAGCTGCGCACGCGCGGGGTGCAGGCGGTGGCGATGGAGGTGTCCAGTCACGCCCTTGCCAGCCACCGCGTGGACGGCACCACGATGGCGGTTGCGGCCTTCACCAACCTCAGCCGCGACCACCTCGACTTCCACGGCGACATGGAGTCCTATTTCGCCGCCAAGCGCCGCCTGTTCAGCAGGGGGTTCACCGCCCGGGCGGTCGTCGCCATCGATGACCTCTGGGGCCGGCGACTGGCGGGCCTCATCGCCGATGACCTGATGTGCACCACGGTGTCGCTGCACGATCCGAGTGCGGACTGGACGGTCGCCCGGCCGCGGCTCGGGCCGCAAGGGAGCACGGCCGAGCTGATCGGCCCTGGTGGCAGCCTGACGGTCTCGCTGTCGATGCCGGGTGCAATCAACCTCGCCAATGCGGCGATGGCCGCAGCCCTGCTGACGGAACTGGCTGTGCCATCGGAGGCGATCGTCGCCGGGTTCGCCAGCGCCCGGGTCCCCGGGCGGATGGCGCAGGTGTTGGTGCCGGGTGCGCCACTGGGAATCGTGGACTACGCCCACACCCCCCATGCCGTGGAGGCGGTGTGCTCCGCCATGCGGGCGGTGCTGCCCGCGGGGTCCCGGCTGATCGTCGTCATCGGCGCCGGCGGCGAGCGCGACACCGGCAAGCGGCCTGGCATGGGAGCAGCCGCGGCAAGCCATGCGGACATCGTCCTCGTCACCGATGACAACCCCCGCAGGGAGGATCCGGCAGCAATCCGGGCGCAGATCCTGGCAGGGACGGAGATCCTCGGCCGATCGGCCCACCGGGTGGAGGAAGTCGCCGGACGTGCTGCCGCAATCGCGCGAGCCGTCGCGCTTGCAGCACCCGAGGACATCGTCCTTGTCCTCGGCAAGGGCCATGAGACCGGGCAGGAGGTTGCCGGCCGGCAGCTGGACTTCGATGATCACCGTGTCCTTGCCGAGACCCTGACCCGGGCAGCCCGGAAGGGGGAATGACGTGATCGCGCTGACGGTGGCCGAGATCGCGGGGATCCTCGGGGCGCACCCCGATTCCTGCCCGGGGACACCGGTGGTCGACTCGGTTGTCATCGACTCCCGGCTTGCCCGGCCCGGCTCGCTCTTCGTCGCCCTGCCCGGCACTCGCACCGATGGCCATGACCACTGTGCGCACGCGCACGCGGCCGGGGCGGTGGCGGCGGTCGTGACTCGGCCGATCGCGGGCGTGCCCTGCCTGGTCCTGCCTGCTGGCGACGATGGGCTCACCGCCCTGGCCACGCTGGCCGGTGCCGTCCGAGGCCGGGTGGCCGACCTCGCCGTCATCGCCGTGACCGGGTCCTCCGGGAAGACCTCGACCAAGGATCTTCTCGTCACGGTTCTGGGCGGCTCGATGCCGACTGTCGGTGCCCGCGCCAGCGCCAACAATGAGATCGGCCTGCCGTTGACCGTCCTGCAGGTGTGTGCGGACACCCGCGCACTGGTCGTGGAGATGGGCGCCCGGCGTCCGGGCAATATCGCGCAGCTGTGCGCCATCGCACGACCCACCCACAGCGTCGTCACCAACGTCGGTCATGCACACATCGAGATCTTCGGGTCACTGGCGGCGACGACCGCGACGAAGGGGGAGATTGTCGCGGCGCTGGACGCCCAGGGGGTGGCGATCCTCAACCACGATGACCCACGCGTGCGCTCCATGGCCGCACGCTGCGCCGGTGAGGTGGTGTGGTTCGGCCGGGGGGAGGGGGCCGCGATCCGCGCCGTCGACATCCGGACCGCGCCCGGTGGCAGTGCTTTCACCCTCATCACCCCGGATGCCAGTGTGGCCGTCGAACTGCCCCTTGCCGGTGGTCATCAGGTCGACAACGCCCTCGCCGCCGCCGGCGTCGGGTGGTCCCTTGGCCTGTCTGCGACCGCCATCGCCGAGGCATTGGCCGATGCCGCGCCGCGCAGCCCGCACCGGATGGCAGTCCATGAGCGAGCGGACGGGGTGATCGTCATCGACGATGCGTACAACGCCAACCCCGAGTCGATGGCGGCCGCACTGGGCTCGCTGGTGACGATCGCTGCCGGTCGGCCGACGGTGGCAGTGCTGGGGGAGATGGCCGAGCTCGGTGAGCACTCCCAGGCCGCGCATGCCCGGCTCGGCGAACTGGCGACGGCACTGGGGATCCGGACGGTGATCGTCGTCGGCCCGGCGACCGAGATCACCCGGGGGTACCCGGCTGCGATCTGCGTTGCGGGCATCGATGACGCCCTGTCTGCGCTCGACACGATCCTCAGGCCCGACTCGGTGGTGCTGTGCAAGGCAAGCCGGGTCGTCGGGCTGGAGCGCGTCGCGGCTGCCCTGCTCCACTCGGCGCGGGAGGATGACGCCTCGTGAGGCTGATCATCATCGCCGGTGTCACGGGCCTGCTCATCGCACTGCTGGGCACGCCGGTGCTGATCGGGTACCTGCGACGACGGGGTCATGCCCAGGCGATCCGGGTCAGTGAGAACGGCGTGCGGTACCCGGCGCATGAGGGCAAGGTCGGCACGCCCTCGATGGGGGGCCTGATGATCGGTGCGGGGGCCCTGTTCGGCTATGCCACCGCCCATGCCCTCACCCTCACCCCGCCAACGGTCAGCGCCTTGCTCGCCATGGGCCTGATGGCGGGGCTGATGGCGGTGGGCTTCCTCGACGACTACCTGAAGGTCTTCCGCCGCCGCAGTTCGGGCGTGCGGGCGCGCACCAAGCTGATCGGCCAGACGGTGGTGGCCATCGCCTTCGCCCTGCTGTCGGTGCAGTTCGTCGACGTTGACGGCATTGCACCGGCCAGTCAGGCGATCTCGCTCATTCGCGATCTCACTCCCACCCTCCCGCTGATCGTCTTCCTGCTGTGGATCTGGTTCCTCGTGACCGCCACCACCAATGCGGTCAACATCACCGATGGCCTCGATGGCCTCGCCACCGGCGCGGCCGCCCTCACGGTCGGCTCCTATGTGCTGATCGCCCTGTTCCAGTTCAACCAGACCTGTACCGGTCAACCCGGTCCCGGCTGCTACGAGGTTCGGGACCCACTCGACCTAGCGGTGTTCGCCGCCGCGATCGGCGGCGCCCTCATCGGCTTCCTCTGGTGGAACACCTCACCAGCCCAGATCTTCATGGGTGACACCGGATCCCTGGGCATCGGTGGGGCAATCGCCGCACTGGCGATCTTCACCCGCACGGAGCTGCTGCTGGCACTGGTGGGTGGGCTGTTCGTCCTGGTGACGCTGTCGGTGGTCGTCCAGGTGATCTCCTTTCGCACCACCGGGCGACGGGTGCTGCGGATGAGTCCCATCCACCACCACTTCGAGATGCTCGGCTGGCCCGAGCAGCAGATCGTCGTGCGCTTCTGGCTCGTGCAGGCCCTCTGTGTCGTGGCCGGGCTGGCGCTCTTCTACTGGGAATGGATTCGCACCTGACCGCGCCGACGCCCCGGCGGGTCGGCCGCAGCCCGGTTGCCGACCTGACGCGGGACAGCGACTGGACGGGGCTGCCGGTGACCGTCGTCGGGCTGGGAGTGGCGGGGATCGGCGCCGTTCGCGCCCTGTGCGCCCTCGGGGCGGCGGTCACCGTCCGGGACTCCGGCGTCGGCCGCCAGGTGGGGGATAACGCGGCAGTGGCCGAACACCTGGGTGCACGGGTGATCGTGGGCGACCCAACCTCGTCCACCCGTGCGGGAGGATCCGGGCCCACCGACGCATGGGCCGACCTCGATGGGTCGTGCGCACTGCTGATCGCCTCCCCCGGCCTGCCGGCGCGCACCCCGATCCTGCAACGGGCGCAGGTGATGGGCGTGCCGATCTGGGGGGAACTGGCACTGGCCTGGCAGCTGCGCCGCCCCGGCGATGGGCCGTGGCTGCTCATCACCGGCACGAACGGCAAGACGACGACCACGCTCATGCTCAGTGCCATGCTCACCGCCGCCGGCATGCGGGCGCCGGCACTGGGCAATATCGGTACCAGCGTTGTCGCGGCTGTCATGTTCGACGATCCCCTCGACGCACTGGCGCTGGAGGTGAGTGCACAGCAGCTATCGCGCGCCGGTGACCTGCGCGGAGATGCCGCGGCGGTGACGAATATCGCCGACGATCACTTCGACTACTTCACCGGTGCGGACCTGCCGGCCGAATTCACCGGTGCGGACCTGCCGGCCGAATTCACCGGTGCGGACCTGCCGGCCGAATTCACCGTTGCGGACCTGCCGGCCGGGGGCCCGGCGCTGGCCTACCGGCTCGCCAAGGCTCGGGTCTTCCGGGGGGCCAGGCACGCGGTGGTCAACGTCGACGATCCGGCCACCATCGACCTGCCCCGACTCGGCGGCTGTCCTGCGGACTGCCCGATCATCGGCGTGACCCAGGCCGAGCCGGCACACGGCCAGCTGGGGGTCTCGGACGGCTGGCTGATCGACCGGGCGTTCGCCGACGCCGAGCCGCTCACCCCCGTCGCCGGGCAGGCGGCACTGGCCGGGCCCAACCTCGCCAACGCCCTGGCCGCAGCGGCACTGGCCCGCACCGTGGGGGTTGCTGCCCATGCGATCGCCGGCGGACTCGGTGCAGTTCGCCCGGCCCCGCACCGCAGTGCCCTCATTGCGAACGCGGCCGGGGTCGCCTGGGTGGATGACAGCAAGGCCACGAATGCCCACGCCGCCCGTGCATCGATTGCCGGCTGGGACCGAGTGGTGTGGATCGCCGGCGGTGATGCGAAGGGCCAGCACTTCGACGGGCTCATCCCGGCAGTGAGGTCACGGCTGCGGGCGGTGGTCCTGCTCGGCGCGGACCGGGCACTGCTGGCTGCGGCCCTCACCCGCTGGGCGCCGGAGCTGCCGGTGGTCGAGGTGACCGGGCCCACCCTGCCATCCGGCCGGCCCGATGCGGCGTCGATCATGGAACGAGTGGTCGCCGCGGCCGCCGACCTCGCACAGCCCGGGGACACGGTGCTGCTCGCACCCGCCTGTGCATCGTGGGACATGTTCGCTGACTACGGTGAACGTGGCGAGCTGTTCACCGCCGCCGTCCGCGCTCGGATCAGGCGGGAGCATCGCCAGTGACAGCCGAAGTGCACGCAGTGGGGGGCCTCGGCGCCTTCCTGCGGACGCGGTCGGCCTTCCATGTGCTGCTCACCGCGACCCTGCTCCTCGTCGGCTTCGGGCTGATCATGGTGCTCTCATCGTCGAACGTCACCGCGTACCTGAACTACGGATCGGCGACCGCCCTGTTCACCCGCCAGCTCATCTTCGCGACGGTTGGCGTGATCCTGATGCTGGTGGCCGCGTGGGTCCGCCCGGTGGTCATCGCACGACTGGCGCCGATCTTGCTGACCGTGGCGATCGTCCTGTTGATCGCCGTGCTGATCCCGGGGATCGGCGTGAGCGTGGGCGGCCAGCGCAACTGGATCGATCTGGGCGGGCCCTTCAACATCCAGCCCAGTGAATTCGCCAAGCTGGCTCTTGCCGTCTGGGGTGCGTCACTGCTGGCCCGGCGTGCGGAGCGACTCAACCGGTGGCGGTCACTGCTCGTGCCGCTGCTGCCGGTCAGCCTGCTGATCGTGGTGCTGATCCTCGCTGAGAACGACCTTGGTACCGCACTGATCATCATTCCGATCGTCTTCGGACTGCTCTTCGCCGCGGGTGCCCCGCTGCGCCTGTTCATCGCCATCGGTGTGGGGGGCGTTGCCCTGTTCACCCTCGTGTCTCTGCAGCAGGGCTACCGGCTTGACCGGCTTCGCTCCTGGCTGGATCCGCAGACCGATCCGCTGGGCAGCGGCTGGCAACTCACCCACAGCAAGTTCGCCCTCGCCGCGGGGGGCTGGTCCGGCCTGGGGATCGGGGCGAGCCGGGAGAAGTGGGGTGGGCTGCCGCAGTCCCACACCGACTTCATCTTCGCCATCGTGGGCGAGGAGTTGGGAATGCTGGGCACCCTCGGGCTGCTGACCGTGCTGGGGGTGATGGCGGCGGTGGCGCTTGGGCTGGCAGCGCGGACGACCGACACCTACGCTCGCCTGCTGGTCACCGCGGTGGTCGCGTGGCTGCTCGGCCAGTCCCTGATCAACATCGGCGCAGTGCTGGGACTGCTGCCCATCACCGGGGTCCCGCTCCCGCTCATCTCCTATGGCGGCTCCTCGCTGGTCACCACGCTGGTGGGCCTGGGGCTGGTGATGGGCTGCGCACGGCGGGAGCGCAGCGCACCGGACCAGCCCGGCGCACCCCCGCGATCCGCGCTGTCCGCCGGCGCCGGCGCCGGCGCGGAGGAACGGTGAACACACCCTCGTCCGGGCCCGACCCGGCGGCAGTGGACGGGCTGGTCGACGAACTCGGTGGCGTCCACATCATCGGTATCGGCGGGGACGGGATGTCGGGCATTGCGCGCGTCCTGCTCGCGCGCGGCGTGCCGGTCACGGGCAGTGATGCACGCGAGTCCCGACGGATCGTGGAGCTGCGTGCCCTCGGCGCCACCGTCTGGGTTGGGCACGATGCCGCACACGTTCCGACGACGGGCGCGGTGGCGCACTCCACCGCGGTCAAGCCGGGCAACCCCGAACTGCGGGCAGCGCGTGAGCGCGGCCAGCGCATCCTGCGCCGGGCGGAGATCCTGGCGCTGCTGGCACGAGGGCTGCCGACAGTTGCCGTCTGTGGCACCCACGGCAAGACGACAACCACATCGATGATCACCGTCGGCATGCAGGCCTGCGGAGTGGATCCGACATTCGTGATCGGCAGTGAGCTGGCCGAGACAGGGGCCAATGCGCACCTCGGCCGGGATGCGTGGTTCATCGTCGAGGCGGACGAGTCTGACGGGACCTTCCTGGAGCTGCCGCGCCGGTGCGGCGTGGTGACCAACGTGGAGGCCGATCACCTCGACTACTGGGGTTCCTATGAGGCCGTGGCGGATGCCTTCACGGAGTTCGCCGCCGGCATCGACCCCAGCGGCTTCCTCATCGCCTGTGCCGATGATCCGGGGGCGAGGCGACTGATCGAACGGGCGGGCCGCGCTGGTGTCGACGTGCGCTCCTATGGGACATCCGGTGACGCCGACTACCGCATCCTCGACGTCGTGCCCGGATGGCCGGGTTGGCAGTTCACCCTCTCCGGCCCGGCCGACTCCGGCGGGCAGGAAGCAGTCCCGGTCACGCTGCGGGTCCCCGGTGTGCACAACGTTCGCAATGCAGCCGCGGCGCTTGCTGCCGGGATCGGACTGGGCCTGCCGGCGCCGGCCCTTGCGGCCGGGCTGGCCGCCTTCACCGGAACCCGCCGGCGGTTCGAATACCGGGGAACGGTCAATGGGGTGCGCGTCTTCGACGACTACGCCCACCATCCAACCGAGGTGGCCGTGACCCTCACCGCCGCCCGCCAGCTCGCCGGCGAGGGACGGGTGATCGTCGCCTTCCAGCCCTATCGCTACTACCGGACCGCGCACTTCATCGAGGACTTCGCGGCCGCCCTGGCCCTGGCGGATCGAGTCGTCGTCACCGAGGTGTACGGCCCCGGTGAGGAGCCGATCCCCGGGGCCAGCGGGGTTGTCGTCGCCAGCCGCATCCCCCTGCCCACCGCACACGTCGCCTTCGAGGCCTCCTGTGCCCAGATGGCCCGGTGGGTGGCTGAGTGGGCACGCCCCGGGGATGTGGTCATGACCGTCGGCCCCAGTCTCGGCAGCCTCGTGTCAGACACCCTCGCCCGCCTCGCGCAGCCGGAACCGTGACCGCCCGCCGGTTGACGGTTCTGCTCCTGCTGCCGTCCTGCGCCCTGGCCGGGTCATTGTGGGTGCTGTTGGCAACCGACACCTTCACGGTTCGCCGCGTCACGGTGACCGGAACGCGGTCGCTGGATCCGGTTGCCGTGGCCGAGGCCGCCGGGATCGCCGTCGGTGGTCGGCTCGTGACGCTGGACACGAGGGCCAGCGCGGGCCGCGTCACACTGCTCCCTCGCGTCCGCAGTGCAACCGTCGTCCGCCGCTGGCCGGACACGGTCAGGATCACCATCGTCGAGCGGGCTCCGCTGGCGGTCACCCGGGAGTCCGGGCAGTGGCTGTTCGTCGACGAGGCAGGGGTGACGTTCCCCGGCGCCCAGTCGGGGGCCGGGCTGCCCGTCCTCAGTGCGGATGGCCCCGCCGCGCGACAGGCGGCGGCCGCCACCATCGCGGCCCTTCCGGAGTGGCTGGCCCCCGAGGTGAGCAGGGTGACCGCGCCAAGTGCGCACAGCGTCCGGCTCAGCCTGGCCGATGGCGTGACGGTCATCTGGGGGGGCGCCGACGAGGCCGACCGCAAGGGAGCGGTCCTTGCCGTGCTGCGTCGGCTGCCCGCGCGCGTCTACGACGTCTCCACACCGCAGATCGCCACCATCACCCGCTGACCCCCGGCGGGAGCCCGGGGCGGGCGGATCCTGTGCAGCCTGGGTACCGGAGCCTGAGCGTGACGGGACGGACGTTACCGTTGTGACGTGCCTGGCCCCATTCGGCCGCCGTCCGCACCGATGGCGGCGCACTGGCGATGTGCCATCGGTGCGCTGGCTGCCGTCCTGGCACTGGGATTGCCGGTTGACGTCGCGGCAGGCGTGGCGCCTCCCGTCGAGGAGGCGATGATCGTCGGCGGCGGCGACACTCCCATCACCACCGTGCCCTGGCAGGTACTCGTCACCAGCCGAAGTGCAACGTGCGGCGGCTCCCTCATCGCCCCCACGTGGGTCATCACGGCCGCCCACTGCCTCGACGGGGTGGGACCGCTGAGCGGGCTGGGGGTGCTCATCGGACGCGCCACGGTCTCCCAGGCCGGTGTCACCGAGGTGATCCGACCGTCGGCCACCTACATCCACCCCGCCTACAGCAGTGGCAGCAAGGCTCACGATGTGGCCCTGCTCAGCCTGCCCGAGCCGGTGGTCCTCTCCAGTCAGGTCGGAGTCATCGGCCTGCCGGTTGGCCGGGATCCGGTCGCCTGGCCGGCAGCCGGCACCGACGCCTTCATCTCCGGCTGGGGATCCACGCGCGACCGCGGGCCCAGCGCCGACAGCCTGCAGGGTGCGTGGATCCGGGTGCTGCGGGGGCCGGCCGACGTCGACTGCGGCTCCTATGGGGTGTCCTTCCAGTCAGCGATCATGATCTGCGCGGGAACCCCCGGCGGTGGCGCCGACTCCTGCCAGGGGGACAGCGGCGGACCGCTGGCGGTGAACGACGGTGGTCGCTGGGTGCTGGCGGGTGTGACGAGTTTCGGGGTTGGGTGCGGCCTGGCCACCTATCCCGGCATCTACACACGCATCTCCGCCATGCTCCCGTGGATCGCCTCCCGTGTGCCGGTCGCCGGGACCCCAGGGGTCCCCACTGCGGTGAGCGTGCTGCAGACCGGACCGCAGCAGGTGAGCGTTGCCTGGCGAGCATCTGGCGATGATGGGGGCGGTCTGATCAGCGGGTACCTCGTCACCGCCGCACCCAGTGGCCTGAGCTGCACCACGACCACCGTCACCTGCGTCATCAGCGGACTTCCCATTGGCCAGACCCAGCAGATCACGGTCGTCGCCGAGAGTTCCGCGGGACGCTCCCCGGCCACGTCGCCGGTGACGGTGACGGTGACCGAGCAGGTCCGCGGTAGGCCGGCCGAGGTGAACGTGATCCCACGATCCGGCGCCTTGCGAGTGGCGTGGCAGGTGCCCACGGCAGCAGATGGTGCCCTCGGTTACCGGGCGGTGGCGGACCCCGGTGGGAAGTCGTGTGAGACCGCCACCGGACTGGGCTGCACCATCGTCGGCCTCACCCCGGGCCGCCGCCACGCAGTGCGCGTGTGGCCCCTGCTCAACGGCACGCCCGTGGGCGAGCCGGCGACGTCCTCGGAACGGGTGTGCGCCCTGCCCCGACTGGAGGTCGGGCAGCAGGTGCTCGCCGATCAGGTCGTCCGGCGCGGTTGCCTGTCACTTGCGGGAGCCGCGGATCTGCGGATCACGGTCGGGGCGGGGACTCGGGCCTGTGCGGTCCGTGGTCAGGCGCTCACCGTCACTCGTCCGGGAACGTGCCGGGTGGCCGCCTCCTCCGCTGGGCGGGGGCAGGCCGCGACCCTGCTGTTCACCGTCCAGCGCGACTGACCGGGCCCGGCCAGTGGATGTCCTCGTCCTCGGCGGAGGTCACAACGGGCTGGTGTGCGCCTGCTACCTGGCCGCCGCCGGCCACCGCGTCACCGTCCTTGAGCGGCGCGATGAGCCCGGTGGCGCCACCCGATCGCAGGAGGTCTTCGCGGGGGTGCCGGTGCGACTGTCGGTGTACTCCTACCTGGTCAGCCTGCTGCCTGAACACATCATCGAGGAGCTGGGCCTTGACATCACCTTGGCCCCGCGGCAGGTTGCCTCGTACACCCCTGACCCCGATGGACCCGGGCGTGGGCTGCTGCTGGCGCCGGATGCCGGGCGGGCGGCGGCCGCCATCCACGACTTCACCGGCCGCTCATCCGACGCCGAGGGCTACCTGCACTTCCAGCGCATGTGCAGCCGACTCGCCGCCACCATCGCCGGCTCGCTCACCGAGCCGCTGCCGAGTGAGGCAGAGCTGCGTGGTCGCGTCGGCGACGACCGGTTGTGGCAGGCCTTCACACGGGTTCCGATCGCCGAGACACTGTGCGAACTGATCGGCGATGACCTCGTGCGTGGGGTGCTCGCAACCGACGCCGTCATCGGCACCTTCGCCCGCAGTGACGATCCCACCCTTGCGCAGAACCGATGCCTGATCGCCCATGTCATCGGCCGCGGCACCGGGCAGTGGCGTGTCCCGGTCGGGGGGATGGGCGCGCTCGTCGACGCCCTGTGCCGGCGCGCCCGAACCCTGGGCGTGACGATCCTCACGGGCGTTGCGGCGGTAGCGGTTGACGCCGATCATCGGGGGGCGTCGGTGACCTGCACCGTCGATGGTCGCCTGCGGCGGTTCACCGGTGACGCGCTTGCCGCCGGTGTCCCCGAGCACACCCTGCTTCGCCTGCTCGGCCAGACCCCCCCGGAACTGACCGACCGCACCGCGGGCTGCCAGGTGAAGGTCAACCTCGTGCTGTCCAGGCTGCCTCGGCTGCATGACCCTGCGGTCACTGCGCAGGCGGCCTTCAGCGGCACCTTCCACTGCCAGCAGACGCTGACCGCCCTCGATCGTGCCCACGATGCGGCGGTGGCCGGCCGACTGCCCAGTCCGCTGCCGATCGAGGCGTACTGCCACAGCCTCACCGACGAGACGATCCTCGCCGAGCACCTGCGCGGCACGGGGGTGCACACGCTCACCCTCTTCGGCCTGCACACCCCACACCGCCTCTTCACCGGCACCTGTGATGCGCAGGCGGCCGGACGGGCCGCCCTGGCCAGCCTCGATACGGTCCTCGCCGAACCGCTGCAGGACTGCCTGCTGATCGACGCCGACGGCAGGCCCTGCCTCGATGTCGCCACGCCGGTCGACCTCGAGCAGCAGTTGGGCCTGCCCGGCGGAAACATCTTCCACACCCCCCTGCGCTGGCCCTTCGTTCCCGCTGACGGCACACCGCAGGACGGGTCGAGTCTCGTCCGGGCGGACGTTGGAACGTGGGGGGTGGCCACGGACATCCCGCGGCTGGTCGTGTGCGGATCCTCCGCCGCCCGTGGCGGCGCGGTCTCGGGGATCCCCGGTCACAATGCGGCGCGGCACCTGTGCGAGATCCTGCGGAACTGAGCCCGCGGGGTGCCCACCCGGCTCAGGAGTCCCGGGCCGTCCTGACGGTGACGGGCCGGCTGGGCGGTGATGGCGGTGCCTGTCCCATACCCGTCCATGTGCGCACGATCAGGCGGTGGGTCCCCGGCGGCAGCTGCCCGGTGCACTCGGTGGGTGCGGGCTGCTCCCCGGCCCGCGCGGTGCACAGGGTTCGGCTCACCCCGCCCGCGGTCGGCCGCAGGCGCACCTCGTAGCGCTCCACCACCGCCGATCCGCCGGGTGCGGTCCACGACACCGTTGCCCGCCCCCGGGACTGGCGGACACGCGGGCGGCCGGGTGCGGTGGGCGGTGCGATGACCGCGGTGGCACGGGTGACCTCCGCATCCCCTTCACCCTGTCCATTGCGCGCGCGAACCGTAAACTCCGCAATGCCGTCGGCGAGACCGCCGATCACGCAGCTGAGGTCGCTGGTGGCGCACACGGGGTTGCCACCACCGTCGAGGACGTCGTATCCGGTGAGGGCGCCCACCCCGAGGGCCGGCGGCTGCCAACTGATGGTGACATCGCGATTGCGCACCGCAGCGGTGACTGCCCCGGGGGCACCGGGAATCTCCGGCTCCCCGACCGCGGTGAGCACCGGGTTGAGCAGGGCTGCGTATCCGATCGGGGCGAATGCGACGGTACTGGGCTCACCGATCAGGGCCGGGGTTGTGCACGTGGCATTCGCCCCCGCGAACACTCCCACCGAGACCCGTCCCCCGGGAGTGGAGCGCAGCAGCGGACCGCCGGAATCCCCCGGGCACGGGGAGGTGGTGAGGGTGTTGACGGTGCGCACTCGACCGGTGCCCGGGTCATATGAGCCCAGCGGGAGCGTGAGGGTGTGCGGGGTGTCCGTGCTGCGGGTCGGTGAGATCCGTCCGTACCCGAGGTGCTCCACGGGGGCGGCGACCCGCGCCCACGCGTCGATCTCGGCTCGGCTGGCGAGGCGCACCACTCCCGGGGGCGCCAGGGGCGCGGCGAGGGTGAGGGCGGCGATGTCATCGGGCTGCACCCGGCTGCTGGCATTGACGAACCCCGCCGGGACGGTCACCCCGGTCACCGTCCCGGCCGAGCCCGGGCCGATCGCGACCACCCCGGGAGCGTGCACCCGGATGAGGGACGGGTCGACCGGTGCCGCCGAGCCGATGGGAACAACACAGTGCGCTGCCGTCAACAGCACCCGCGGCTTCCACAGGGTTGCGCTGCACAGCCCCACCCGCGACGTGCCCGAGCCGATCGTGAGCTCCACGACGGCCGGATCACCCGTGGCGGGTGCACCGCCCATGACCGCGGCACTGGGGGAGGGGGGCAGGACTGTTGCGAGGGCGGTCAGGGTCACCATCGCCAGGACGCCCATGACGCGGACTAGGCGGCTCCGAACAGGTACGGACACGGCTGATGCGCCACGAGCGGGTGCAGGGCAGGCAGCGACTGCCACATCTGGGTGGGCATCACGGCCGTGCGGATGCCGTAGGCGTCGACGATCTGCTGCCACTGCTCCATTGTCAGGTCTGCGGCGTTATCCGGCTGATAGACGGTTCGATCGCCGAGGGCCCCGAAGTATGCGGCCATCCGGTGCTGGGCGTACATCGCCGATGCCGGGCCGGGAGCGCGGCACTGGGCCCAGGCGGTGGTCGGTGACCGGGCGATGAGGGCGCCGACGACCTCCGGTGAGGTGGCGGCCAGGGTCAGGACGGTCGCGGTGACGGTGAGCACCACCGGCAGTCGGGCCCGCCCGCCTCGGATCGTGGCGCATACCCCGGCGATGCCCAGCCAGGTGAGGACGACGAGCACCGCAGCGGTGGGCAGCCAGTAGCGGTCCTCCCAGTTGTTGATCGCGATGAGGATGCCGAACTGGGCCAGGCCGATCCCGGCTGCGTAGCCTGCGGTGGCCGCCAGCGCACGGGCCCAGTCCTCCTGTCGCAGCGGCAGTGCTGCCACCGCCCAGCCGGAGCGACGGGTGGTGACAGCCACCCAGACCAGCGCGACGCCGGCGAGGATCACGGCGGCTCCGCCGAGGGTTCCCTCGAGGCTGGTGAGGACCTCCGGGATGTTCCCCACCAGCCGGGCGATCCAGCCGATGGGATCGTCACCGGCACCCGCCCGCGGACCGGTCAGCCCGTACTGCAGGTATCCCGGCCATGGCGCCACGGCGGTGGCGATCCCGGAGTTGTCCGAGGCCCACCAGGCGCCGAGGACCACCCTGCTGTAGAGCGCCCAGGGCAGCACCCCGACAGCGAGCAGCACCCCGATGAAGGCGAGCAGCCCGCGGCGGCTGATCGTCCGCAGCCACCAGGCGATGATGCCCAGCGGCACGGCGACGACGATCAGGTCGAAGCGAACGTTCGCCATCGCCGCGGCGATCAGGCCGAGGACCACCGCAACGATGAGGCCGCCGGCAGGCCGACCCGCTCTGCGCTCCCGTCCGGGTCCGCTGGCGGTGTCCCGCCAGATGATCGCGACCGTGAGTCCGGCAAGGACCAGCACCGCGCCGATGATGTTCACCGCGCCCGACAGTGCCGAGGGCATCGTCGGCGGGAGGGCGAGGATGGTGACCAGCGCGGCCAGTCCGAACCACTGGGACAGCCGCAGTGACCGCATCAGCGCCATCAGCAGGACCGCCGCGGCACTGAGTGCCAGCACGTTGAGGATCACTGCAACAGGTGCATTCGGGCCGAGGACTGCAATGAGCGGCAACTGCAGCAGCGGCCATCCGAACGGCCAGCCGGTATTGGTGTACGCGGGATGGTAGAAGGAGCGGATCTGGTTCATCGCCCCGGGATCGGTGAGCAGGTTGGCCGCGATGTCGACGTACGCCCAGTGGTCGCTGGTGTAGTTCGCAACCCCCACCCGAGCCGCGAGGACCATCCCCGCCGCCGTGCCCAGGGCGATCACCAGCCAGGCGGTGCGCGTCAGGCGGAATGCAGCGGGGATCATCGGCCGTTGCCGGCTGACGTGATCGGTCGGTCAGCGGCGTGGGGCGGCACCGGGGTCAGGTGCCGCAGTGAGCGGGGCAGGGGGCTGCGGACGACGACCGGGGATGTGTCGCGGCCGGCGCCGGTGAGCGCGGGCCAGGAGGTCGCGTCGGCGGCGGGGGTGCCGGCGGCGGCCAGGGTGCGGAACATGGACACCGATCGGCGTGCGATATCGCGTCCGAGGACGTAGTTCACGCCGGCGCCGGCGGCCGCCCCGATGCCCACCGGGATCAGTGCCAGAGCGCGGGATGTGGCCAGCCGCGTGCTCAGCCGCAGCAGGATCACCCGCGCCAGCCGGCTGTTGACCGCCGTGAGCGCATGGTGGCCGTACGCCTCGATACTGGACCCGACCTGCGCGGCAAGGGCGACGGCGGTCTCATCCGCGGCGAGCACGCCGAGGACGTACGCGCGCCGAACCTGCGGATGGCTGATGTCGACGCGGTAGGCGCCCGCCACACCGAGGACCATGCGGGCTGTCGCCCAGCCGTACCAGGCCATGTCAGCGGTGGTGGCGGCAATGCCGGTGGCCAGGCCCACGCCGGGCAGTGCGGCGGCTCCCCCGGCAGCGGCCCCACTGACCGTCACCTCGGCGAGGTACCGGTCGGTGAGCTGACGCGCCACCCGATCGTCATCCCAGTCCGGGTGCTCACCGCGGATGCGCGCAACCTTGGCCAGTGCGCCATGGAACCGGTTGCTGATGGCCTCGTCGGTACCCGCGAGGAAGATCGCGGGCGCCCGCTGCAGCTTCAACTGCTGGGTCCGCGAGCGGCGTGCCGGCCCGGCGGACGCGCCCGCCACCGGTTCGGCGAGACCGGTCAGGGGGTCCACGGCACCTCAGGAGGCCTTGAGCCGGGCCGCGACCTTGGTCAGTGCGTCCTTGGCGTCACCGAACAGCAGGGTCGTCCGCGGATCGAAGAGCAGCTCGTTCTCAACCCCGGCGAAGCCCGGCCGCATGGACCGCTTGATGAACACCACCTGTGCGGCGCGATCGGCGTCGACGATCGGCATTCCGTAGATCGGCGAGGTGGGGTCGGTGCGCGCAGCCGGGTTGACCACGTCATTGGCACCCACGACCAGGGCGACGTCGGTGGCCGCGAACTCGGGGTTGATGACCTCGGACTCGGCGAGCATGTCGTAGGGCACGTCGGCCTCAGCGAGCAGCACGTTCATGTGGCCGGGCATCCGGCCGGCCACGGGGTGGATCGCATAGGAGACCGACACCCCGCGCGCGGTGAGCAGATCCGCCACCTCGCGCAGCGCCTGCTGGGCCTGTGCCACGGCCAGGCCGTAGCCGGGGACGATGATCACCTTCGACGCGTAGCCGAGCATGATCGCGATGTCGTCGGGGGTGCCCGACCGTACCGGACGGTTCTCTGCGCCGCCGCCGCCGGCAGCAGCTGCCCTTGCCGTGAACGCCCCGAACAGGGTGCTCGTCAGTGGCCGGCCCATCGCCTGCGCCATCATCCGCGTCAGCAGGGTGCCGGAGGCGCCCACCAGCGTGCCGGCGACGAGCAGCAGCGTATTGCTGAGCACCAGCCCACCGGCGGCCACCGCCAGCCCGGTGAAGGCGTTGAGCAGGCTGATCACGATCGGCACGTCGGCCCCGCCCACGGGCAGGACGAACAGCACCCCGAGGATGAGCGAGGCGATCAGCAGGCCGATCAGCGCCGGCAGTGATCCGGTGGCGATGACCGTGACCGCAAAGCCGAGGGTGAGCAGGGCGATCGCGATGGTGAGGAAGCGCCCACCGGGCAGGACCACCGGACGACCGGTCATCAGCTCCTGCAGCTTCAGGAATGTGACGACCGAGCCGGTCAGCGAGATCGAGCCGATCGCCGCGGTGAAGGCAGTTGCGGTGAGGAAGAGGACGTCCTTCTCGGTTGCGACATGGAACTCCACGGCGGCAACGATCGCCGCCGCACCACCACCGACACCGTTGAACAGGGCGACCAGTTGCGGCATGGCGGTCATCGCCACCCGCCGGGCCGCGACGATGCCGATGACCGATCCGACGACGATCACGGCGATGATCCAGGGCAGGTGGTTGAGCTCGCGGGTGGCGAAGAACACTGCGATCACGGCCACGAGGGCACCGATCGACCCGATCCGCACGCCGGTCCGAGCCGTCCGGGGCGAAGACAGCCCCTTGAGGGTGAGGATGAAGGCGACCGCCACCGCGAGGTCGACGACCTGCGCCCAGGTCGGCGTCATGCCGCCGTACCCCGTTGCTGGTCAGCCGATACGGGGCGGGGCTGTCTGGGTCGGAACATCTCGAGCATCCGCTCCGTCACCGCAAAGCCCCCGACGAGGTTGATGGTGGCCAGCAGGACTGCGATCAGCCCGAGCACCGTCACGGTAGGGGCCTCCGCATGGCCGGTGACGATCACCGCCCCGATGAGCACGATGCCGTGGATCGCGTTGGCACCACTCATCAGCGGTGTGTGGAGAACCGCCGAGACCTTGCTGATGACCTCGAACCCCACGAACACGCTGAGGACGAAGATCGTCAGCAGTGCGATTGGCTCGCTCATGTCCTGTGTGACCTTTCGCTCAGCGATCCGGTGCCCACGTACCCCGCCTTCGCGGGCCCTCCTCGACGGCCTGCCATGTGAGCCATCAGGTGCGGCCACCCGCCGGCCCCGACGCGGACAGCAGCTCCTGCGCCACTGGATTGACGACCTCGCCGTTGATGACCACCGCGCACCCGGCGATCACCTCATCGGAGGTGTCCAGGGGCACCGGTCCGCTCGCCACATCGGCCTCGGCGGCACCGGGCGAGATGAATCCCAGCATCGCGGCGACGTTGCCGGCGTAGAGGAAGGACGCATCGGGGGCCATGTCACTGGCGAGCGCCTCTGCCCCCCACACGCGTGCCGGTCCGATCTCGCGGATGCTGCCCGCCGCGGAGCCCTCGACATTCCCACCGCTCTCCGCCGCGAGGTCGATGACGACGGTGCCCCGTCGCACTCCCGCCAGCATGGCTGGCGTGATGAGCACCGGCGCGCGCCGGCCCGGCACGGCAGCGGTGGTGATGATCAGGTCGTGGGTTGCGATGTACTCGGCCAGCCGCTCACGCTGGAGGGTTGCGCGCTCCTCATCCATCTCCCGGGCATACCCCCCGGCCCCCTCGATCGGAGGCAGTCCCAGGTCGATGAAGGTCGCGCCCACCGAGCGGACCTCGTCGGCACTGGCGGGGCGCACGTCGTACCCGGAGACGAGGGCGCCGAGCCGACGGGCGGTTGCCATCGCCTGCAGTCCGGCGACACCGGCTCCCAGCACCAGTACCCGTGCCGGTCGAATCGTCCCGGCCGCCGTCATCGACAGTCCGAGGAAGTGCGGCAGCAGGCCGGCGCCGACGAGCACCGCGCGGTAGCCGGTGACGATCGCCTGCGAGGTCAGGGCATCGGCCGCCTGCGCGCGCGAGATGCGCGGCAGCAGATGGAAGGACAGCAGCGAGGCACCCGCCGCGGCCACCGCGGCGACCGTGGCCACGTCGCTGCCGGGCTGCAGCAGGCTGAGCGAGACCGCCCCGGGACGCATCCGTGCGGCATGCTCCGCCGGCAGCGGCTGCACGGACACGACGATGTCGGCCGCCGGCAGGGCCTGGTCGACGTCGGTCACGACCTCGGCACCAGCCTGCTCGTAGTCGGCGTCGGCGGCGAGTGCCCCGCGACCGGCTCCGGCAGTGACGGACACCTGCCACCCCTGGCCGACCAGTCGTGTGACAACCGCCGGCACGAGTGCGACCCGGGCCTCCTTCGGCGCCGTCTCGGCTGCCACCAGCACCCGCATGTGCACCCCTCCCGGCAGCATTGGCGGACACCCTGTCCGCAGCGGTCCGACTCTAGTGACGGGTTCGGGAATAGGCTTGCAGTCGTGGCTGCTGATCTCGTTCAGACCCGTCGGGGCCTCCATGCTGTGGCGAATGTCATCCTCGCGGGGACGGCGGAACAGCGCACCGGCTGGCCGCGGCTGCGGGTATCCGGGTCGGTCATCAGCACCCCGCTGCTCCCCGGTGGGCTGCGTCAGGTGACGATGTCCGCGCGGGGCCTGGCGGTCCAGCGGGCACGGGAGGGCAGCGGCGTCCCGCTGACGGGCACCCGCGGTTCACCGCTGCGCGGGACCACCGAGCGGCGGTTCCGCTGGGGTGCAACCGTGCAGCAGACCGCCTCCGCCATGGGCCTGTCGGGAAAACCGCCGGTCAATCAGGTCGTCGGTGGTGTTGACCCGAGTGAACCGCTGCGGATCAATCCCCGCCACGCGCAGGTCGTCATGTCGTGGTTCACCACCGGTGAGGAGGCACTGACGCGCCTGTGTCGATGGCACGCGCCGGATGCCCCCGGCGTCGACTGGCTGCTCGCCGACACGTTCGTGCTGACCTATGCCAGCGGGGGAGTCAGCTACGGAGTCTGCCCGGGCGACTGGGAGACGCCGGAGCCGTTCGCCTTCATCACCCGCCCCACCGGGGAACGCCATCGGCAGTCGGCCGCGCACCTGCGTTCGGCGAAGGCGCTGCTCGCGTACTTCCGGGCCCATGCCTGACCGCTGGCGGCCCACGACCTGCATCGGCCACAGGGCCAGGCGCATCGCTGTCGCGCTCATCGGCGCCCTCATCGCCGGCGGAGTGTGGGCGCTGCCCTCGGTCGGCGCGGAGTCCAGTCGAGGCATTGCCATCCGCCCGGATCTGCTGATCGGGCAGATCGGGTCGGTCACGCGATCCGATACGCCGGTGGGCAATGCGCCCACCCGGTTGACCGCATCCCTGCTGCCCGGTGATGGTGCCGTCGTGGGGGTGGGCCAGCCCATTGTCCTCACCCTCAGCCGCCCCATCGACGAGTCGGGGCGGTCGGCCATCGAGCAGCAGCTGCAGGTGCGCCTCAACGGGGCGCCGGCACTGGGTGACTGGGGCTGGATGACCTCGCAGCAGGTGTGGTTCCGCCCGTACCGCTACTGGCCCGGCAACGCCGAGATCGAGGTCACCGCCACCCTCGCCGGGGTGGCCGCCGGCGAGTATCGCGATCGCCCCCTCACCGGTGGCCTCGACCAGGACCGTCAGTGGACCTTTCGGACGGGACCGGCGGTGATCTCCTACGTGGATGGCGCGACCTATGAGATGACGGTGACCATCGACGGGGAAGTCGTGCGTGTCATTCCGGTGTCACTGGGCAAGCCCGGTTTCGAGACGCGTGACGGTGTGAAGGTCATCGCCGAGAAGCATGAGCGCAAGCGGATGACCAGTGAGGGACAGAATCTGCCGGAGGCTGAGCAGTACGACGTTGAGGTCAGCCACGCCGCCCGGCTCACCTGGACGGGGGAGTTCGTCCACGCCGCACCCTGGGCGACCCATCGGATCGGCCGTGCCCACGGGTCGCATGGTTGCGTGAACGTCACGGCAGCGGACGCCCTGTGGTTCTATGACAACGCCGCCGCCCCTGGCGATGTCGTCGTCTTCAGCAACTCGGGTCCGAAGATGGAACTGTGGAACGGCTACGGCGGGCCGTGGAACCTCACTGCTGCCCAGTGGCGAGCCCGCTCCTCATTGGCCACGGGGGCGCAGCCGGCACCCGCGGTGCCCGATCGCGTCGTCGTTCGAGCCGCCGGTCCCTAGTCCGCGAGTCGCATCGGGTCGCGACGCGCCCGATGCGAACGCCGGTCCTGCACACCTGCCGGGCGCGCGGCCGCTAGCGTCATCGCGATGGCCACTGACATAACGTTCAACCTTTTCCTGAGGTTGAACCACGCACTCCATGCCGGCTGGCACCGGGTGAGGGGAGACCGCCCATGATCGCGCCGCAGAACTACCTCGCAGTGATCAAGGTCGTCGGCATCGGCGGTGGCGGGGTCAATGCGGTGAACCGAATGATCGAGGCCGGGCTGCGCGGCGTGGAGTTCATCGCGATCAACACCGATGCGCAGGCGCTGCTGATGTCCGACGCTGACGTCAAGCTTGACATCGGCCGCCAGCTCACGCGCGGACTCGGCGCCGGCGCCGATCCGGAAATCGGGCGCCAGGCAGCCGAGGAGCACGCGGATGAGCTCGAGGAGGTGCTCCGCGGCGCGGACATGGTCTTCATCACTGCGGGGGAGGGCGGGGGCACCGGCACCGGCGGGGCGCCGGTCGTGGCGCGGATCGCCCGCGGGCTGGGCGCGCTCACCATCGGGGTGGTCACCAAGCCCTTCCAGTTCGAGGGACGTCGACGGGCCGATCAGGCCGAGCTCGGCGTGGAGGTGCTGCGCAGTGAGGTCGACACCCTCATCGTCATCCCGAATGACCGGCTGCTGAGCCTGTCGGATCGTTCCATCAGCGTCGTGGACGCATTCCGTCAGGCCGATGCAGTGCTCCTGCAGGGCGTCGGCGGCATCACCGATCTCATCACCACACCGGGCCTGATCAACCTCGACTTCGCCGACGTGCGCAGCATCATGAGCGGAGCAGGCGGAGCACTGATGGGTATCGGCTCGGCGCGGGGGGAGAACCGTGCGGTGGCCGCGGCCTCGGCGGCGATCGCCAGCCCACTGCTCGAGGCAGGCATTGACGGCGCGCGGGGTGTGCTGCTGTCGATCTCCGGTGGTTCCGACCTGGGGCTGTTCGAGATCAATGAGGCAGCGAACCTGGTAACGGGAGTGGCGCACCCCGATGCCAACATCATCTTCGGGACGGTCATCGACGACACCTTGGGTGACGAGGTGCGGGTGACCGTCATCGCTGCGGGCTTCGATGGCGGGATCCTGCCGCGGTTGGCGGTGCCCACCCTGCACCGGCAACCCGATCCCGCGGTACGCCAGAGCGTCAATCCGCTTGCCGTAGGTGATGTCCGGCCGCGGCCGGCCGCGGTCGGAGCGGCCGGCGCACCGAGCGTGGTCGACCCCGCCGCCGCGGCATTCCCGGCAGCCGCTGGTGCGGCGGTCCTCCCCGCGCAACAGCCCGGGGGCGGCATGACGTCAGCGGCGGGTGCGGGAGGTTCGCCGGTTGCGCCGGTGGCCGCGGCTGTGGGCCCGGTCTCGGTGCCGCCGCTGGCAGCACCGCCGGTCAATGCCGTGGATGCGCCGCCGCAGCGCTGGGTGGTGTTCGACGACGCCGTGGGTGCGGAGGGACTGGACGATCTCGATGTGCCGGATTTCCTGAAGTAGCCGTTCCGATTAGAGCGTGACAGTGGGCGAGGCGCCGCACCGCAGTGACGGCCAGCGGCGCAGGGCGCTGGCCGCCGCCCTCACGCAGGTGCGTGGCCGCATCGACGACGCCGCACACGCGGCCGGCCGCAATCCCGCCGAGGTCACCCTGATCGCGGTGACGAAAGGGTTCCCCTCGTCGGACATCGAGCACCTGCAGGCCGTGGGAGTGCGCGATGTCGGGGAGAACAGGGATCAGGAGGCGCGAGTCAAGGTTGCCGAATGCGCCGATCTGGCGGCCAGTGGCCTCACCTGGCACATGATCGGGCAGGTCCAGCGACGGAAGGCGGCCTCGGTCGCCCGCTGGGCCGATGTCGTGCAGTCCGTTGACCGCATCGCCCTCGCGGATGCCCTCGCCCTCGCGCGCGAGCCGACCGGCGCGCCCCTGGATGTCCTCATCCAGGTCGATGTCGAGGCCCGCACCCCGACGGGTGCGACGGCGGTATCGGCTGGCGCCCGCGGCGGGGTGGCGACTGCGGACGTGGCGGCGCTCGCGGATCGCATCTGCCAGCACGGCACCCTTCGCCTGCGCGGTGTCATGGCCGTCCTGCCGCTGGGCGAGGAGCCGGTGCGCGCCCTCGCAGCGGTGGCGGTGGTGTCATCCCAAGTGCGGACGATTGTGCCGGCAGCATCGTGGATCTCGGCCGGAATGAGCGGCGACTTCGAACAGGCGGTGGCGATGGGCGCGACACACGTGCGCATTGGGTCTGCGTTGCTCGGTCAGCGGGGTCCACTCCGGTAGCGTCCGCCGCAGAACATGTGACGCAAGTGGCCAAAGGGATCCCTGAACCGACGGAAACAAGGTGCGGCCGCCGGGGCGCACCGGGGTCGGGGTGAGTAGGCGGGGATCCCGGCAACGGATGGGCAGCGACCGGCATCGACGAGTTCCACGAGGCACCGACCACCACCAGTAGCGACCGAGCATTACCGGCAGGCACCGACCAGGAGCGTTAGGCGAGGAGGGCAGTGGCATGGCCAGCGCACTTCGCAGGTGGGCCTCCTACCTCGGCCTGGTCGAAGACGACCTCAACGACAGCGATGATGCGGCCTTCGCCGATGACGAGGACCCCTTTGCCGATGAGGAGGCCTATGAGCCAGCCAGTGAACGGCACCCTCGTTCGGGGCGGGCGGAGCCGCTGTCGGCAGTGCGGCGGGGTGGTCCCCCGGCCGAGCCAGCAACGGCGATCGGCGGCTATCGAGGATCCCGGCAGCCGCCCCTGCAGACCGTCGGTGCGAACGCCCTCGCGGAGCGGCCCCTGCCGCGGGAACGGATCAGGGCCGTGCCCTCCCATGTGGTGAACCGCATCATGACCCTGCATCCGCGCGCCTACAACGATGCCCGGGCCATCGGCGAGGAGTTCCGAAGCGGGGTCCCGGTCATCTTGAACCTCACCGATCTGGACGACTCGGATGCCAAGCGCATCATCGACTTCTCAGCCGGGCTGGTCTTCGGACTGCACGGCACCATTGAGCGCGTGACCAGCAAGGTGTTCCTGCTCTCCCCGGAGAGCGTGGATGTGGGTGAGCAGGCGCGGGTGCAGTTGTCAGGAGCAGGGTTCTTCAACCAGAGTTAGCCCCATGACGATCATCGGTCAGGTCCTGACCACCCTGCTGTGGATCTACCTGCTGCTCATGCTTGCCCGTCTGGTCATGGACTACGTCCGGCTGTTCGCACGGTCCTGGACGCCGACCGGCGCCACCCTGCTCGCATTCGAGGCGGTGTACACCGTGACCGACCCGCCACTGCGGTTCTTCCGCCGGTTCATCCCGCCGCTGCGGCTGGGGGGCGTTGCCCTGGACCTCTCCTTCCTCATCGTCATCATCCTGCTGCAGATCCTGCTCTCATTGGTGCGCAACCTGTGACGCGCGACTTCCTGCCCGCACCGCCCGCGAGCCATCCGGACGGGGATCTCACATCGGCGGCAGCCGGTGGGTCGCCGACCGAACGGCTGGCGGCCATTGAGGTCGAGTACCGGGCGCGGCTGCTGGCATGGGCGACCAGCCTCGCGGCCGACGTGGCCGCCGATGCCGAGGGCGCATCACACCTGTGCCCGCCCGGTGACCCGCACTGTCCGCCACCCGCCTAGTTATCGGGCCAGGGCGGCCGGTCAGCGCACGAGCGCGGCGCTGAGCACGGTCTCGGCATCGTCGGCCGAGGCCATGAAGGACCCGTCCGGGGGTGTCAGCGGCCAGTCGCTGACGATCAGCGTGCGGGCGAGCACCTCCTGAGCAATCGCGTCCCGGTGCGCCACCAGTGCCGCATGCACCTGCGGATCCGGGGTTGCGCACTGCACGTCGATGCGATCGGAGACCGCATAGCCGGCACGCTTGCGTGCCTCCTGCAGGAAGCGCACGGCTTGGCGGGCATGGCCGGCAGCCCGCAGTTCGTCATCGACGGTGAGGTCGAGGGCGACCGTCTCGCCCTCGCCGCTTGCAACCGCCCAGCCCTGGCGGGGAGTCTCGGTGAGGATCACCTCCTCGGCGGTGATCCTCACCTCGGCCAGGTGGCCGGGGTGGCCCGCTGAGGTCGGCTCGGCCGGTCCGGTCGATCCCGCCGGCGGGGTCTGCTCGCTCACGTCCCCCGACGCCGGCGGGAGCCCCGGCTGGCGGAAGCCCTCGTCCCGCACGTGGACGGTCGCCCATTGCTGGCGCCGCAGTTCCGCGGCGAGCCGGGCGGGGTCAGCCGCCGCCACGGCCGCGGCAACGGCGGGGGTGCTGGCTCCGAAGCGACGACCGAGGGCGCGGAAGTTCGGGCGGACCGTGACGTCGAGCAGGCCGTCCGCGGCATCGAGGCCCTCCACCGAGCCGACATTGAGCTCGGCGGCGATCTCCGAGCGCAGTTCCTCGGGCAGCTGGGCCCACCCGGGCGCCGACACCCGGGCCCGCCCGAGTGGCTGGCGCGTCTTCACGCCACCGCGTGCGCGTGCCGCGCGCCCGAGCAGGACCAGGCGCTGGGTGAGCGCCACCTGCTGCTCCAGCTCCGGGTCGACGTCCTGCTGCGGGAACTGCGGCCACTCAGCGAGGTGCACGGACATGGTTGTCGCATCACCCGTGGTTCGGAACAGGTCCTGCCAGATCCGTTCGGTGATGAATGGCGTGAACGGCGCCATGACGAGGGTCAGGGTGCGCAGGACGCTGTGCAGTGTCGCCAGTGCCGCGGGATCCCCCTCCCAGAAGCGGCGCCGGGTCCGACGGACGTACCAGTTGGAGACCTCGTCGACGAGGTCGGAGATCAGCCGGCCGGCGCCAGCGGAGTCGTACTCGGCCAGTGCTGCGTCGACCTCGCGGGCAGTGCGGGCGGTGCGGGCCAGCACCCACCGATCGAGGATCGGCCGGTCGGCGATGTCCGGGGCCTCGGCAAGGGGATCGCCGTCGGCGAGCCGGCCATAGAGGCTGAGGAACGATGCGCTGCTCCACAGGGTGAGCAGGGTGCGCCGCACCACCTCGGCGATAGCCGAGTGGCCCAGCCGTCGTGACTGCCACGGGCTGCCGGCGGCGAGCATGAACCAGCGAACGGCATCGGCACCGTGTTCGTCCATCAACGGGATCGGCTCCAGGACGTTGCCGAGGTTCTTGCTCATCTTGCGCCCCGACTCGTCGAGGATGTGGCCGAGGGTGACGACCGCCCGATAGGAGTTGCGGTCGAAGACGAGGGTGCCGACCGCCATCAGCGTGTAGAACCAGCCGCGGGTCTGGTCAACCGCCTCGCAGATGAAGTCGGCGGGATACTGCTCGTGGAACTGTGCCTCATTGCACAGGGGATAGCCGAGGGCGGCGAACGGCATCGCCCCCGAGTCGTACCAGCAGTCGATGACCTGGGCAACCCGGTGCGCATCCTCACCGCAGGTCGGGCACGGCAGCGTCACCTCATCGACAAACGGGCGGTGCGGATCGAGTGCGGACTGATCGGTGCCGCTGAGCTCGCCGAGGTGCTGCCGGGATGTCACGGCCGTCTCGTGACCGGCGGGGCAGATCCAGATCGGCAGCGGGGTCCCCCAGTACCGATCCCGAGAGATGGCCCAGTCGACGTTGTGGGCCAGCCAGTCGCCGTAGCGGCCGTGCTTGATGGTGGGGGGGAAGAAGTCCGTCGCCTCGTTCTCGCGGAGCAGCGCCTCCTTCACTGCGGTCGTCCGGATGTACCACGAGGGAGTTGCGTAGTACATGAGCGGGGTGTGGCACCGCCAGCAGTGGGGATAGGCGTGCTCATAGGGCTCAGCGCGCAGCAGCAGGCCGCGCGCGTCGAGATCGGCCAGCAGCAGGGGATCGGCCTCCTTGAAGAACCGGCCGCCGATCAGCGGCAGTTCGGGCTGGAAGGTGCCATCCGACCGGATCGGGTTGTGCACGGGCAGGCCGACGGCCCGGCAGGCGGCGAAGTCCTCGGCGCCGAAGGCCGGTGCCAGATGCACCAGACCGGAGCCATCCTCGGTGGTGACGAAGTCCGCGTCGATCACCGAGTGCATGAGGGCTGTTATCGCTCCCGCTCGGCGTGGCACCTGCGGGTCGGGGACGGATTGGTCATCGGGGACGGATTGGTCATCGGGGACGGATTGATGATCGTGGACGGATTGGTCGACGAAGGGAAATGGCGGCTCGTAGCGGGTGCCACGCAGGTCCGCTGCCGCCAGTCTGGCGATGACCTCGCCGCCGGGCCCGCAGCAGGCCAGCAGCGGGGCCGCCACGATGAGCGGACGTCCCGCCAGCGGCCCCCCCGGCCCGGGTCGGGCGACCACGTATTCGACCTGCGGGTTGAAGCCGACGGCGGTGTTGGCAACCAGCGTCCATGGCGTTGTGGTCCACACCAGCAGGGCCAGCCCCGGGTACGCCTCGGCGAGGGGGCCGATCACGGGCAGGGCGACGAAGGCGGCGGTGTCCGTGACGTCCCGATACCCCTGGGCGACCTCGTGATCGCTGAGGCCGGTTCCGCAGCGGGCGCAGTAGGGGGCGACTCGGTGGTCGCGCACGAGCAGGCCCCGTTCGTGGATTCGCGCCAGCGACCACCACACCGAGTCGATGAACTGCGGGCTCATCGTCCAGTAGGCCTGGTCGTAGTCAACCCAGTAGCCCATCCGCTCACTCATCGCCAGGAACTGACCGACATATCGCTGGACGGACTCCCGGCACCGGTCATTGAACTGAGCGATGCCGTACTGCTCGATATCGCGCTTGCCGGTGAAGCCGAGTTCCTTCTCGACGGACAGTTCAACCGGCAGCCCATGGCAGTCCCAGCCGGCGCGGCGGGGTACGTGATAGCCCTTCATCGTGCGATAGCGGGGGAAGACGTCCTTGAAGGCTCGTGCCTCGACGTGGTGGGCGCCGGGGGCGCCATTCGCCGTGGGCGGGCCCTCGTAGAACACCCACAGCGGTCCGTCGGCCGTGCGGGCGACGGAGGCCGCGAAGACCTGCTCGGATCGCCAGAACTCCAGGACCGCGTGCTCCATTGCCACGAGGTCGACGTGACCGGGAACCTCGCGGTATCCGACGCTCAGGACGCGCTCCCGATCACCGGCTCAGGGTAGACCTCGGACGTAGGCTGGCGACGTGGCAGCTGCGCGCGATCCGCTGGCGGGAGCCGACCCAGCGGCCCCGGATCCGATGGCGGGAGCCGGCCCAGCGGCCCCGGATCCGATGGCGGGAGCCGGGCAGCCCGATCCGCCCGCCCGCTGGCGGGTCATCGTCACCGTTGCCGCCGTGGTGCTCGTCCTTGACGTGCTGACCAAGATCTGGGCGGTCGCCCGGCTTGAGGGCCGACCGGAGATCGTCCTCGTCCCAGCACTCCTCGGTGAGCAGGTCGGGCCCCTGCTGCGGCTGACCTTCTGGCGCAACCCGGGGGCAGCCTTCGGCCTGGGCGCCTCAGCCGGGCTCACACTGCTGTTCAGCGTCCTCGCGGTCGCCGTCGCCATCGGGATCCTCGGCTATGGCCGGCGGGTGACGAACCTTGCGTGGGCATTCGCCCTCGGTGGCCTGCTGGGGGGGGCGCTGGGCAATCTCGTCGACCGAGTGTTCCGGTCGCCCGGACCCCTGCGCGGACACGTGGTGGACTTCCTCGGGCTGCCCCACTTTCCGATCTTCAATGTTGCCGACAGCGCTGTCACCTGTTCGGCGGTCGCCATTGTGATCCTCGGCATCCTCGGGGTCGCCCCGACATGGCGACGGTAACCCTCGCGGCCGGATCGGCGGGCCAGCGGCTGGACACCGCCCTCGCCGAGGCGATGGGGGTCTCGCGGACCCGGGCGGCCGCGCTCATCGACGCCGGGGCGGTGCGCAGCATGGGCGAGCCGTTGTCCCGCTCACTGCGGGTGCGCGGTGGGGAGGTCGTGAGCGTCGAGCGCTCCGGGGTCGATCCACGGCTGGGGGATGAACCGATGGCCGGCCCCGATGCGGGGATCCGCGGACCGGGCCAGGGCAATGACGGCGGAACCGGGGCCGACCTCGCAGCGGGCGTGCCCGGGGTTGAACCGGTGGCCGAGGTGGGTCTTGATGAGCGCCATCTGGTCTGCGTCGAGGATGCCTTCATCGTGGTGGACAAGCCCGCCGGGGTCGCCGCCCACGCGAGCCCCGGTTGGCACGGGCCCACCGTGGTGGGGGGTCTGACCGCCCTTGGCCTGCCGCCGGCCCAGGTCGGCGCTGCCGAACGCGAGGGCATCGTTCACCGGCTCGATGTCGGCACCTCCGGGCTGATGGTGGTGGCGCGCACGAGTGCGGCCTACACCGCATTGAAGGACCAGTTCCGGCACCGGGAGGTGGCCAAGGCGTATCAGGCGCTCGTCCAGGGACTGCCTGACCCAACCCGGGGCACCATCGACGCTCCGATCGACCGCCACCCGCGGTCGCGCGACCGGTTCGCGGTGGTCGCCGGTGGCCGGCCGAGCGTCACCCACTACACCGTGCGGGAGGCATACCGGGGTGTCACCCTGCTCGACCTGGAACTGGAGACCGGCCGGACGCACCAGATCCGGGTCCACCTGTCCGCGCTGCGGCATCCCTGCGTCGGCGATCTGCGCTATGGAGCCGACCCGACCCTCGCCGTGCGGCTCGGGCTGACCCGCCAGTGGCTGCATGCGGTGCGGCTGGGCTTCCGTGACCCCCGCCTCGCACCTCGGCCCGGGGCGGCGGAAACGGGTTGGTGGGAGTTCACCAGCCGACCCGCCGCCGACCTGCAGGTGGCTCTCGCCGCCGTCCAGGCCGACTGAGGGCGGCCATGGCAGCCGGTCCGGACTCCTTCGTCCACCTGCACGTCCATACCGAGTACTCCATGCTCGACGGGGCTGCGCGCATTGACGACCTGTTCGCTGAGGCAGCCCGACTCGGCATGCCCGCCCTGGCGATGACCGACCATGGGTACCTCTTCGGCGCCCACGAGTTCTGGCGGGCGGGGAACCGTCACGGTGTGAACCCGATCATCGGGCTTGAGGGGTACTACGCCCCCGGGGGCAGGCGGGGTCGCGCACCGATGGAGTTCGGCAGTGCTGACGCGGCCGGCGACGGGGAGGCTGGTGGCCGCGGCCGAGCGGCCTATACCCACATCACCCTGCTAGCCGAGACCACCGTGGGGATGCACAACCTGTTCCGGATCGCCAGCCTGGCCAGCCTCGAGGGCTACTACCACAAGCCGCGGCTGGACCGGGAACTGCTTGAGCAGTACGGCAGCGGGATCATCGCGACCACCGGCTGCCCCTCCGGCGAGGTGAATCGCTGGCTGCAGGCGGGACGCTACGACCGGGCCCGCGAGGTCGCGGCGGACCTGCGCGACATCCTCGGTCCGGACAACTACTTCTGCGAGCTCATGGATCATGGGCTGCCCATCGAGCGACGGCATCGCGAGGACCTGCTGCGGCTTGCCCGTTCCCTGGGGCTGCCCCTGGTCGCGACAAATGACACCCATTACACGCACGCCGCCGACGCCGAGGCGCATGAGGTGCTGCTGTGCGTGGGCACGCGCACCACGATGGCCGATCCCAAGCGCTTTCGGTTCGACGCGCAGGAGTTCTATCTGAAGTCCCCGGCACAGATGCGGCATCTGTGGCGGGAGCTGCCGGAGGCATGCGATGCCACACTGGCAATCGCGGAGCGATGCCGAGTGGAGTTCACCGAGGGTGCCGACCTGCTGCCGAGGTTTCCCGTCCCGGACGGGGAGTCCGAGCACTCCTGGCTGGTGCGCGAGGTGGCGGCCGGTCTGCTGCGGCGTTTCGCCGGCTCCGTGCCGGAGGCCCACCGTGCGCAGGCCGAGTACGAGGTGGCGGTCATCTGCCGGATGGGCTTTCCCGGCTACTTCCTGGTGGTCGCGGACCTCGTGCGCCATGCAAAGGACAACGGCATCCGGGTCGGCCCCGGTCGTGGCTCGGCCGCCGGCTCGGTTGTCGCCTATGCGCTGGGGATCACCGACCTCGATCCGCTCGCCCATGGGCTGTTCTTCGAGCGCTTCCTCAACCCGGACCGGGTCTCCATGCCCGATATCGACATCGACTTCGATGAGCGTCGTCGCGCCGATGTGATCCGCTACGCAACCCAGACCTACGGCAGTGATCACGTAGCACAGATCGTCACGTACTCCACCATCAAGGCGAAGGCGGCGATCAAGGACGCAGCGCGCGTCCTCGGCCATCCCTATGCCCTGAGTGACCGCATCACGAAGGCGATGCCGCCTTCGATCATGGGTCGGGACATCACCCTGTCGGGGGTGCTGGACCCGACACATGAACGCTATGGCGAGGCCGCGCAGCTGCGCGAGATGATCGCCCAGGATGAGGCGGTCGCCGAGGTGGTGCGGACCGCGCGCGGCCTGGAGGGACTCAAGCGTCAGCCCGGCGTCCACGCTGCCGGCGTGATCCTGTGCCGGGAGCCGCTGGCCGACGTCATCCCGGTGTGGCGGCGGGAGCAGGACGGGGCGATCATCACCCAGTTCGACATGGCCGCCTGTGAGGCCCTCGGCCTGCTGAAGATGGACTTCCTTGGCCTGCGCAACCTCACCATCCTCGATGACTGCTGCGGCCACGTGCTGACCAACCGCGGGCACCGGCTGGACCTCGCATCGCTGCCACTGGACGATCCGACCACCTACGGGCTGCTCTCCCGTGGGGACACCCTGGGGGTCTTCCAGCTCGATGGCGGTCCGATGCGCTCCCTGCTGCGTTCCCTGCGCCCGGACTGCTTCGATGACATCTGCGCGGTGCTCGCCCTGTATCGGCCGGGCCCCATGGGCGCCAATGCCCACAATGACTACGCCGACCGCAAGAACGGCCGCAGTCCCGTCCATCCCATCCATCCGGAACTGGCCGAGCCGCTGTCGGAGATCCTTGCGGAGACCTACGGCCTGATCGTCTACCAGGAGCAGGTGATGGCGATTGCACAGCGCCTCGCCGGCTACAGCCTCGGGCAGGCGGACCTGCTGCGGCGAGCCATGGGCAAGAAGAAGAAGGAGATCCTCGAGCGCGAGTTCGGGCCCTTCCAGGCCGGCATGGCCGCGAATGGGTACTCCCCGCAGGCCAGTGGCGTGCTGTGGGAGATCCTCGTGCCCTTCTCGGACTACGCCTTCAACAAGGCCCACTCTGCGGGCTATGCGCTGCTGTCCTACTGGACGGCGCATCTGAAGGCGAACTACCCGACCGAGTACATGGCGGCACTGCTCACCAGCGTCCAGGACGACAAGGATCGGCTGGCCGGGTACCTCAATGAGTGCCGTCGGATGGGGATCAAGGTCCTCGCCCCGGATGTCAACGAGTCCCAGGCCGACTTCACGCCGGTCGGCAGCGACATCCGGTTCGGGCTCGGTGCCGTGCGCAATGTCGGCGCCGGGGTCGTGGAGTCCATCGCGCGGGCACGCACCAGTGCGGGTCGATTCGGGGACTTCTCGGACTTCCTCGCCAAGGTTGACGCATCGGTCTGCAATAAGCGGGTGATCGAGTCCTTGATCAAGGCGGGCGCCTTCGACTCCCTTGGCCACACCCGCAAGGGCCTGATCACCATCTGCGGTGAGGCAGTCGACCTGATCGTGGACGTCAAGCGGGCCGAGGCGGTGGGCCAGTTCGACCTGTTCTCCACCGTGTCATCGCCCGCCGCGCCGGTGACCGATGCGCCCGGCCTGCCCGCACGAATCCCCATTGTCGAATGGGATAAGCCGGTGCTGCTGGCCCATGAGCGGGAGATGCTCGGTCTCTACGTCACCGATCACCCCCTCGCCGGGCTCGAGCGGGTGCTCGCCGCGAGTGCGGACTGCTCAATCGCCGCCGTGCACGCCGGCGACCATGGCGAGGCCGAGGTCGTCACAGTGGCAGGCCTCGTCACGGGCGTGCAGCGTCGAGTCACCCGCCAAGGGGGCGCCTGGGCGATCGTCACCCTGGCCGATCTCGAGGGCAGCGTCGAGGTGATGGTGTTCCCGCAGGTGTACGCGAGTGCGGGGACGCTGCTCACCGAGGATGCCGTCCTCGCCCTCCGCGTGCGGGTCGAGGCGCGCGAGGAGGACACCCCGCGGGTGGTGGCGCTGTCGGTGTCGACCGTCGATATCGACGCTGAGCCCGCGGGTCCGGTGGTTCTGCGGATTGCGGCGGCCCGCTGCGTGCCGCCGGTGGTCGAGCGCCTGCGATCGGTGCTCGCCGACCATCCAGGTGCCACGGAGGTGCACGTCCACCTGCTCGACGGCTCGCGGACGACCGTCCTGCGTCTGGCCGACCCGTTGCGGGTGCGACCCAGCGCCGCCCTCCATGCCGACCTGAAGGCGCTGCTGGGACCGGGAGTGCTCGGCTGAGTGACCGGGCCGATCCGACATCGACCCGGATACTCAGTTGGGACTCTGCGTTACCCGGGCGAACTCACTTGTCGGCAGGCTCGGCAGGGCCTGGGCAAGGGCGGTTTCGCGGGCGAGAATCCCGGCCTCGCACCGCAGTCGGGAGGCGGTGTCGTGCTCCTCGAGGAGCGCCTGGCGTTCAGCGATGTCGAGGATCGTGGCCGAGGCCACGAGGTATGAAAGCGCCATCGGGTCGAGCTCGGGGCCGTCGATCGGGTCCACCGGCTGCCCATCACCGGACATCGCGGTGATCTGCACGGACCCGGCAAGTGCCGAGCGGTAGCGCGCGAACCGCGTCCGAACGGCCTCGGCCGCCGGCGCCACCCGCTCGCCATCCGGTTCCCCGATGAAGGTCACGCTGCCCATGGCATAGGGCGTCGACGTGTCGAGCAGGTCGCGCAGGATGAACCGTTCCGTGCCCACCGCGATGATGTCGAAGCGGCCGTCCTCATGTGGCGTGACGTCGTGGAGGCGTGCCGCCGTGCCGACCACGTGCAGGGCGCGAACCCGACCCGGGCCGGCCTCCCACCCCTCACGGATGGCGACGATGCCGAACCGCCGATCCGGCTCCGGCAGCGCACGCAGGTCGTTGATGAGGGCGCGATAGCGCGGTTCGAATATGTGCAGCGGCATGATCAGCCGCGGCATCAGCACGGTACCCAAGGGGAACAGCGGCAGCGCAGTCCGTGACTCGCTCACCTGCTCACCGTAGGGCCACCAGTGCGCTGTCGCAGCCGCTGGCCGGTGCGCGCGGCCACTGCCGTGCGGTATCGGCGGGCGCCGATCACGACATCGGACGGACCCTGCCGGCGTCAGCAGGTGGCAGACTGAGCCGGTGATGCGGTGCGTGGACCTCCGCGGCCACGACCCGTCCCGTCCGTGGCCATCGCTGCGACCACGTTCCACTGTCGTTGCGGGGCCCACCGTCGCCGCGATCGTCGAGGCGGTGGCCCAGACCGGGGATGAGGCGGTGCTTGCCGCGGGTGAACGCTTCGACGGGGTTCGCCCGCCCGCCCTCCGGGTGCCCGCACGCATCCTCGCTGAGGCACACACTGACTGCGACCCGCAGGTTCGCGAGGCCCTGGCCCTGTCGATCACGAGGCTGCGTCGAGTGCATGAGGTGCAGCGGGCGGCGCTGACGCCGACGGATGTCGAGGTGGTCCCCGGGGGCTGGGTCAGCGGGCGATGGCAGGCCGTTGCGCGGGCCGGCGTCTACGTTCCCGGTGGCCGGGCGGTGTACCCCAGCAGTGTCGTGATGAACGTCGTTCCCGCGCAGGTTGCGGGGGTCCCCTCGATCGCCGTTGCCAGCCCACCGCAGCGTCCGGACGGCTGGCCCAATCCGACCATCCTCGCTGCCTGCGCGATCCTTGGCATCGACGAGGTCTATGCCGCCGGTGGGGCACAGGCGATCGCAATGCTCGCCCACGGCACCGGCAGCTGCCCGCCAGTGGATGTCATCACCGGCCCGGGCAATGCCTATGTCGCCGCGGCCAAGCGCTGTGTCCACGGCCACGTCGGTATCGATGCGGAGGCAGGACCCACCGAGATCGCCATCATCGCCGATGAGACCGCATCCGCAGCCTGGGTTGCTGCCGACCTCATTGGACAGGCCGAGCACGATCCGCTGGCCGCCTGCCTGCTGATCACCACCAGCGCCGAGCTCGCCGAGGCCGTCCAGACTGCTCTGGCCGAACAGGTGCCGGCCACGCCCCACCGGTCAGTGGTGACCGCCGCGCTCAGCGGCGACCAGAGTGCCGTGGTCATCGTGGCCGAACTCGCCGATGCGGTGGCCGTGGCCAACGCCTACGCGGCCGAGCACCTGCAGATCCTCACCCGCGAGCCGCAGGTGGTGGCCGAGCAGATCTCCGCTGCGGGCTGCATCTTCATCGGCGATCACTCACCGGTGCCACTGGGTGACTACGTTGCCGGTTCCAACCACGTCCTGCCCACGGCCGGGACCGCGCGCTATGCATCCGGGCTGAGTGTCATGACCTTCCTGCGGCACCGGACGCTGGTGCACTACGACGCGACGGCCCTGCACGCCAGTGCCGGTCACCTGCGGGTACTGGCATATGCCGAGGACCTGCCGGCCCATGCCCACGCTGTCGACCAGCGGCTGTCTCGGTCATGAGCCGGCTTCGGGATGATCTCGTCGGCCGTGCCGTCTACGGTGCGCCGGAGGTGTTCGTGCCGGTGCGGCTCAACACCAATGAGAGCCCTTTCCCGCTGCCGCCATCGGTTGCCGAGGCCATCGCCGCCGCGCTGATCGACCGGGTGCCGACCCTCAATCGGTACCCCGACCGGGAGGCCACGGGTCTGCGGGTGGCACTCGCCCAGTACGTCACCGAGCGCACCGGTGTGGCGGTGTCGGCCGCGTCGGTGTGGGTGGCCAACGGCAGCAACGAGATCTTCAGCCAGCTGTTCGCCGCCTATGCCGGTCCGGGTCGACGCGTGCTGGGCTTCCCCCCGTCCTACTCAATGCACCCGCTGCTGGCGAGCGCAACGGCCAGCGGCTGGATCGATGCCGAGCCCGAGCTGTCAGGGCATGGACTGGATCCACGACCGCTCACGAGGGGACGTGTTGAGCGCGCCCTCCGTCGCCACCAGCCGGAGATCGTCGTCCTCGTCAGCCCGAACAACCCCACCGGTGCCGGCGTCGACCTGGCAACGGTCGCAGCGGCGTGTGAGGAGGCGCCGGGGCTGGTCATCGTCGACGAGGCCTACGCCGAGTTCACCGATGCACCCAGCGCGGTGACCCTGCTGGCTGATTACCCGCGGCTGTTGGTCTCGCGCACGATGAGCAAGGCATTCGGGCTTGCCGGTGCCCGGGTCGGGTACCTCATCGGCGATGCGGAACTGCTGGCCGGTATTCGGTTGGTGCGCCTGCCGTACCACCTGTCGACGCTCAACCAGTGCGCGGCTGAGGTGGCACTTGCGCACCGCGGGGCGATGCTCGAGATGGTGTCGGAGATCCGCCGCCAGCGGGATCGACTGATCGAGGGGTTGGGCGGCCTCGGGTGCGAGGTGTACGGGCGGGACGCCAACTTCGTGCTCTTCGGCGGGCTGGCAGACTCCGGTGCGACGTGGCAGGCGCTGGTCGATCGTGGGGTGCTCGTCCGCGATGTCGGTCTACCCGGGACGCTGCGGGTGACCGCCGGCACTGACGCTGAGACATCGGCCTTCCTCAGTGCACTGGCCGAGATCCTGGCACTGGCCGGGGGGGATGCTGCTGGGAGTGATGCTGCCGGGAGCGACAGTGGGGAGGGGCGCAGGCTATGAGCCGAGACGTGCGGCGGGCCCGGGTTCGACGTGCCACCAGTGAGAGTGAAGTCGATCTCGACCTCACTCTCGATGGCACTGGCCACACCGACATCGACACTGGCGTGCCGTTCTTCGACCACATGCTCAGCCAGATCGGGCGACATGGGGGGTTCGACCTCATCGTGCGCACACAGGGCGATCTGGCCATCGATGACCACCACACGATCGAGGACACCAGCCTCGCACTCGGCCAGGCCGTGCGCGAGGCACTCGGCGACAAGTCGGGCATCCGCCGATTCGGTGACGCGACGGTGCCCCTCGACGAGGCGCTCGCCTGTGCTGTGGTCGACCTCTCGGGGCGGCCGTACCTGGTGCACACCGAGCCCGTCCTGCCGCCATCGATTGGCACCTACGACACGAGTCTCACCCGCCACATCCTGGAGTCCTTCACGGCGACCGCGCAGTGCACCCTGCACCTGCGGGTCCTTGCCGGTCGCAATGCCCACCACATCGTCGAGGCCCAGTTCAAGGCCCTCGCCCGGGCCCTGCGAGAGGCGGTCAGCGCCGACCCCCGGATCGTCGGCATCCCCTCGACCAAGGGTGCACTGTGATCGCTGCCGGGCCACCGGTGGTCGTGTTCGACTACGGGTCGGGGAACATCCGCTCCGTTGCGCGCGCCCTGACGGCGGCGGGGTGTGCTGTGACCGTAAGCGATGACCTGCCGACGGCACGGTCGGCGGCCGGTCTGGTTGTGCCCGGTGTCGGGGCATTCGCGGCCTGCCGGGCGGCGTTGCGGGAGGCGGGGGGCGATGACCTGATCCGTGAGCGGTACGCCCGCGGGGCCGCCGTGCTGGGGATCTGCGTGGGAATGCAGGTGATGTGCGAGGGCAGTGCAGAGCACGCCGATCAGCGCGACTCGGCGGATGTCACGGGCCTGGGACTGCTGCCGGGTCACCTCGTGCGGCTCACGGCGCCGATCGTTCCGCACATGGGCTGGAACCTCATCGATCCCGCTCCCGGCAGTGCGCTGTTCACTGATGAGCCGGGTCAGCGGTACTACTTCGTCCATTCCTATGCCGTGCCGTGGCCGCCGCCTGCGGCTGCCGACCCCCCGGTCGCCGACGCACACCTGCGGGTGACCACCGCTGATTACGGGGGTCGTTTCATCGCCGCCATCGAATCCGGTCCCCTTGCCGGCACTCAGTTCCATCCGGAGAAATCCGGCCCTGCTGGCGTGGCCCTCCTCCGTCGATGGCGCGCGACCCTGTGACCGGGTCCGGGCGGCTGATCCTGCTGCCGGCCGTTGACGTCCGCGCCGGCGTCGCGGTGCGACTCGTCCAAGGCAGGGCGGAGGAGGAGACCGGTTACGGCGACCCGGTGCAGGCGGCGCTCAGCTGGCAGGAAGCGGGCGCAGAGTGGATCCACCTCGTCGACCTCGATGCCGCATTCGGCACCGGCAGCAACCATGGCGTCCTCGCCGCCGTCATCGGCACCCTCGATGTGCCGGTGGAGCTCTCCGGTGGCATCCGTGATGAGGCAACCCTCGACGCTGCCCTTGCGCTCGGGCCGGCCCGCATCAACCTCGGCACCGCCGCCCTCGAGGATCCGGAGTGGACGGCCTCGGTGATCGCCCGCCACGGTGAGGCGGTGGCGATCGGACTGGACGTCCGCGGCACCATCCTGGCCGCCCGGGGGTGGACTGAGGATGGCGGCGATCTGTTCGACGTGCTCAGCCGGCTGGAACGGGATGGCGCGGCGCGCTACGTCGTTACCGACGTTGCCCGCGATGGCACCCTCACCGGCGTGAACCAGGCCCTGCTGCGAGCGGTCTGCGCAGCAACCCAGCGCCCGGTCATCGCCTCCGGGGGGGTCGCCACCCTTGCCGATGTGCAGGCCCTGCGCGCGCTGACGGGCATCGGCGTGGAAGGTGCCATCATCGGGAAGGCCCTCTACGCAGGCCGATTCAGCCTCGCTGACGCCCTTGCGGCAGCCGGTTCGTGACCGCCCTCGCCGTCCGGGTTATCGCCTGCCTCGATGTCCACGATGGGCGCGTCGTCAAGGGAGTGCGGTTTCGGGACCTCGTTGATGCCGGTGACCCCGTGGCGAGTGCCGGCGCCTACGCCACCGCCGGCGCCGATGAGGTCGTATTCCTTGATGTGAGCGCGTCGCGGGAGTCCCGGGGCACCCTGCTCGACACGGTTGCCGCAACGGCTGCGGAAGTCGGCATCCCCCTCACGGTCGGCGGGGGGGTGCGCAGCGTTGACGATGTCGACACCCTGCTGCGCGCCGGCGCAGACAAGGTGAGCATCAACACCGCGGCAATGGCCGACCCGCTGCTGCTGACGAGGGTCGCCGACCGTTTCGGGTGCCAGGTGCTCGTGCTGTCGGTGGATGCCCGCCGCTGTGCCCGTGCCACCGGGTCGGGGTTCGAGGTGACGACGCACGGCGGCATGCGCGGCACCGGTGTCGACGCACTCCAGTGGATCACCGAGGGCGAGCGGCGGGGAGCGGGGGAGATCCTGCTCAACTCCATGGACGCCGACGGCACCCGCGACGGCTTCGACCTGCAACTGATCCGCGCCGCGCGTGCGGTGACCAGCCTTCCCCTCATCGCCAGCGGGGGAGCGGGCGAAGCTGGGCATTTCCCGCCCGCGGTCAGCGCGGGAGCCGATGCAGTGCTGGCGGCAAGCGTGTTCCACTTCGGCCTGCTGACCATCCCCGAGGTGAAGTCAGCATTGGGCGCCGCGGGGGTATCCGTCCGCGTCCTGCCTGCCACCTGCCACTGAGTCCACTCATGCCGCCGGCGCCCCGGCGACATGTGCGAACACGGCGGCCAGGGCACCTGCCGAGCCATCCCAGTCGATCTCGGCGACCCGGCCCCGTCCGGCACACCACCACAGCACCTCACTGGCCGCGCCGTGGGCGCGCACGTCACCGGTGTGCCGATGCCGGCCCCGATGCAGGCGGCGGGAGCGGCCATCGGGGGTGACACACACCATGCCGACGGGACAGCCCGCCAGCGCAACTCGAGCGGTGCGCTGCAGCACTGAGCCAAGCTCCGCCTCATCGTCGCTGCGGAAGGTGCGCGCCTGCCAGGGGTCACGTGCGCGACGCAGATCCTCATGGCAGGTGAAGACCTCGGCGGTGTTGAGCAGGCGGTCAACCTCAGGGTTCAACGGTGCGCCCCGAAACTGCGGCCCCCGCGCCAACTGGGCGACGAGGTCATCGAAGGAGGGCCGGCCGGAGCTGCGCTCCGCATGCGATGCGTGGCGCAGCAGACCCGCAAGCGGCCCGCCCGGTGGTGTCCGCTCGCGTGCCATCAGGTCCGCAATCAGGTCCCGGGCCTGCCAGTCCGGCCGGCAGGTGGTGGCATCCGGCCCACGCTCGTGCAGCAGTGCGACGAGGGCGGCTCGCTCGCGGGCGACCAGCGTGGCGGGGCGGGGCTGAGCGACCGGCATGACAGGGGAGGCTAGGGGGTGGCCGGTGTGGGGGTGGTCGCGGTTGGTCAGTGCCTGACAGGCGGGGGCGCTCGCGGGGGCGGCGGGTTGCCGGGCAGCGTGCAGAGCGGTGAGGAACTGGGTTCCCGGTTCGGGGTCGAGCACGGCAGGTTCGCCACACGCCCTCGCTGGCGCCCTCGATGAGATACCCGCAGCCACCCCGACCCCGCTCGCACAAGGCATCCCAGCGCCGCAGTCAGGCCGGGGGAGAATGCCCCCATGAGCGATTCGCCCGGGAGCGAGGTCGCCCCGCCACCGGGGCAGCCCGTTGGCCCCCTGCGCTGTGCGGTGGTGCAGGACGGCGCCGATGGCCGGGTCCTCATGGTGGCGTGGATGGATCAGACGGCCCTTGCGGCGACCCTGCGCACGGGGCTGGCGACCTTCTGGTCGCGCTCCCGGCAGCGGCTGTGGCAGAAGGGTGAGACCTCGGGCAATACCCTCGCGGTCATCGACGTGCGATCCGACTGCGACGGGGATGCCCTGCTGGTGCGCGTCAACGCCACCGGCCCCGCCTGCCACACCGGCCTGCGCAGCTGCTTCGATGCCGGTGACGACGTGCGTGCGGCCGTTGGGTCCGGGATCGATGTCGGGGGCAGCGGATGAGCGGCATTCGACCGGGCCTCCCGCAGTTTCGGGAGCTCGCCGCCCACTTGCGTGTCATTCCGGTCAGCCAGCGCCTGCTTGCCGATGCGGACACCCCCATCGGTCTCTACCACCGACTCGCGGGTGGTCGACCGGGAACCTTCCTGCTGGAGTCGTGCGGGCCGGGGCGATCATGGTCGCGCTACTCGATCATCGGGGTGCGCTGCCCTGCCCTGTTGACCGAGCGTGCGGGCATCGCCCACTGGATCGGCCGGGTACCCGCTGGTGTGCCACGGACAGGGCCGCTGCCGGAGGTCATCGCCAGCACCCTGCATCATCTGGCCACGCCCGCCCAGGCTGGCCTGCCCCCACTCACCGGAGGCCTGGTCGGCTACCTCGGATACGACTTCGTGCGAGGCCTGGAACGGCTGCCCGAGCGGGCGGCGGACCCGCTGGCGCTGCCCGTGGTCGGTCTGCTGCTCGCAACAGATCTGGTCGTGCACGACGCCCTCGACGGCTCCATCACGATCATCGCCAATGCGGTCAACTTCGACGGTTCCGATGCGGGCGTTGACGCGGCCTATGCCGACGCCCAGCGCCGGGTTTCCGCAATGGCCGTTCAGGTGCGTTCCCCCGCGCGGCCACTGCGGTCGCTGGCTCTGCCGCACGATGCCATGACCACCGGCTCGGTGGGAACGCAGGCAGTGCCGGCCGAGTGGACTCGACTGACCTCGGGTGATCGGTACCGCAATGACGTCCGCCGGGGCATTGCGCACGTGCGCGCCGGTGATGTCTTCCAGGTGGTGCTCTCCCAGCGCTTCGAGGCGGCAGCGCAGGTCGATGCGCTGGACGTATACCGGGCACTGCGCGCAGACAACCCCTCCCCGTACATGTACCTCATCCGCATGCCTGGCGCTGATCTCGGCGAGCCGGGTTTCGACATTGTCGGCTCGAGTCCGGAGGCGCTGGTGACGGTCACCGGCGAGCAGGTCCGCATGCATCCGATCGCCGGCACCCGACCACGCGGATCAACGCGTGAGGACGACACTGCCCACGCCGAGCAGCTGCGCGCGGACGACAAGGAGCGCGCCGAGCACCTGATGCTGGTCGACCTTGGCCGCAACGACCTCAGTCGGGTGTGCACACCGGGCAGCGTGCGCGTTGCCGAGTTCATGGCCATCGAGCGCTACAGCCATGTCATGCACCTGGTGTCCACCCTCACCGGCGTCCTCGCGCCGGGGCGAACCGCCCTCGACGCCCTGTACGCAACCTTCCCGGCCGGCACCCTCACCGGTGCCCCCAAGATCCGGGCCATGGAGATCATCGAGCAGTGCGAACCGGTGCGGCGCGGGGTCTATGGCGGTGTGGTGGGCTACGTCGATTTTGCGGGCAACCTCGACATGGCCATCGCCATCCGCACCGCTGTCATCACCGGCAGCCGGATCATCGTGCAAGCGGGGGCGGGGATCGTCGCGCAGAGCGATCCGGTGAACGAGGACGCCGAGTGCCTCCACAAGGCCCATGCCGTGCTCCGTGCGGTGGCGGCGGCGCGCACATGAGCCGGGCGCGGCCAGCGGCCATCATCTGCAGCGTCATCGCCGGGGCAGTGCTGCTGCTGTCCGGCAGCCAGCCGTGGCTGCAGGTGGCGACCACCCTCGGGGAGGGGATGCCGCGGATCACCGCCAGTCTTGCTGCGGCGACTGTCGCCCCCGGTGTCATCGCGGGCGGCTTTGTCCTCCTCGCCGGCGGCGGGGCCCTCATCGTCGTGCGGCGGATCGGGGCGGCCCTCGTCGGCGGCGTGCTTATCGCCACTGGCGCGGCCACCGCCGCGGTGGCCGTCCGGTTCGGGGTTGCGGATCATGCCCAGGCGGCCGGGGCACCACACCGGGCCCTGCTCGCGCCGCCCGGTGCCCTGATCACCGCGGAGCCGACCCCCGTGTGGCTCGTCGCCCTCCTCGGTGCCCTCCTCGGCGTCGGCGCTGGCGGTCTCGCGATCCTGGGCGCCCGCCACTGGCGGGGATTGGCCGCGCGCTTCCGCCCGCTCGCGCCGCCGCCCCCTGCGTTGGTGTCATCAGTGCCACCGCCGTCACCTGCGGGGCCGGCCGAGCCCCTGGCAGCCGATGCGGCCGAGGTGGCGGCGCTGTGGGATGGGCAGGATGCTGGCCGCGATCCGACCGAAACGGCAAGTGCCACAATCCGGTCATGACCGCTGACACGGGGGCGCCCGACGCCCATGACTCGCACGGCCAGTCATTCTCAGCCTGGCTCGTCGTCCTGCTGCTCATCACCGCTTCGGTCTTCGCGACCCTCGGGGTGTGGCTGGCCGACTGGGTGATGTTCACCGGTGCCGTGGTCATGGTGCCGTTGGCCCTGCTGATCGGGCTGGGGCTGTCCGCGCTTCGGCGCAGCCACCGCCAGCAGGCGCCCCCGGCACGTGCCCCGCAGGACTGAGTCCCTGCCCATGGCCTCGATCCTGGAGCGCATTCTCGACGGCGTCCGCGCCGATCTCGCCGTTCGCGAGCAGACCGTCCCGTTGGCGGAGGTCAAGCGGCGGGCGGCTGACCAGCGGCCGGCTCGCGACTTCATCAGCGTGCTCGAGCAGGACGGTGTGAGCGTCATCGCCGAGGTGAAGCGCAGCAGTCCAAGTGCCGGTCGGATTGCTGCGATCGACGATGCGGCGGCCCTTGCGCTGGCCTACGAGGCCGGTGGTGCACATGCCGTCTCGGTGCTCACCGAGTCCCGCCACTTCGGCGGGTCGCTGGCCGACCTCACCGCAGTGAGCGGTGCGGTGGAGGTGCCGGTGCTGCGCAAGGACTTCATCGTGTCGGCGTACCAGCTGTGGGAGGCCCGGGCCTGCGGTGCCGACATCGTGCTGCTCATCGTGGCCGCCCTCGACCAGTCCGCGCTGGAGTCGCTGATCGAGCGCGCGACGTCGTTGGGGCTCACGCCACTGGTGGAGGTCCATGACGCCCAGGAGGTCCCGCGTGCACTGAACGCGGGTGCGCGGGTCATCGGGGTGAATGCGCGCAATCTGCACACACTCGCCGTCGACCGCGAGACCTTCGCCCGGATCAGCCCCCTGCTGCCACCAGACTGCCTGCGGATCGCCGAATCGGGCGTGCGGGAGCCGCGGGATCTGATCGCGTACGCCGCGGAGGGCGCCGACGGCGTTCTCGTCGGCGAGAGCCTGGTGCGCGGGGATGATCCCCAGGCGGCGGTCAGTGAACTGGTCACCGCTGGCGCCCACCCCGCGCTGCGCACGCCCCGCCGATGAGCTCTGTCACGGCCGAGCCCAT
>JAGWXT010000027.1 GCA_018969715.1 Actinomycetales bacterium | reverse complement strand
CCAAGAAGGCACCCGCCAAGAAGGCAGCCAAGAAGACCGTGAAGAAGGCAGCCAAGAAGGCACCCGCCAAGAAGGCAGCCAAGAAGACCGTGAAGAAGGCAGCCAAGAAGGCACCCGCCAAGAAGGCAGCCAAGAAGACCGTGAAGAAGGCAGCCAAGAAGGCACCCGCCAAGAAGGCAGCCAAGGCGGCCGTGACGAAGTCCTCGGACTCAGCCAAGACGCCGGTGTCCAGTACGCGGCCGGCGGAGTCGGTGGTGACGACAACGTCCCCATCACCGTGGAGCCCAACTCTCGGATCCTGACCAGTACGCCCTGCACGCGATGTGGGGGGGGGATTCCCGGCCATACGGGAATCCCCCCCCCACATCGTTGTCTGTGCTGGTGCGCCACGGCTAGTGCGCCAGCGGGTCCAGCCCCGCAGGCGCAGCCGAGTGACGACAACGCTGACGGGCGCAGCCTCCTAGGATCGCAACGTGCCTGTCACGCCCGGCGTCATCTCACCGCGCCGATCGGTACCCCGCGGACTGCTCGCGCCCGATTACGTCGGCCGTCGCTCACCCCGTCCCTACCGCGGATCCCATGTGACCTCCTCGGAGACCATCGCCCGTATGCGCAGCGCGGGACGCCTCGCCGCGGACACATTGCTCACTGCGGGCGCCGAGGTACGACCCGGCGTCACGACGGACGACCTTGACGTACTCGTCCACGATCTGCTCTGCGCCGCGGGCGCCTATCCGTCCCCGCTGGGTTACCGCGGCTACCCGAAATCCGTCTGCACCTCCGTGAACGAGGTCATCTGCCATGGCATCCCCGACTCGACAGTCCTCGTCGAGGGGGACATCATCAATATCGACGTCACGGCCTTCCTCGACGGAGTTCACGGCGACACCAGCGCCACCTTCACCGTCGGCCAGGTCTCACCCGAAGTCGCCGCCCTTGTCGCACGCACCGAGGAGGCAACCCGCCGGGCGATCGCCGCCGTCAGACCCGGCCGGCCGATCAATGTGATCGGCCGGGTGATCGAGTCCTACGCTCGCCGCTTCAACTATGGAGTGGTCCGGGACTTCACCGGGCACGGCATCGGCACTGCCTTCCATACCGGCCTAATCGTCCACCATTACGACCTCGGCGATGAGCAGGTGCGCGACGAGGTCATTCTGGAGCCGGGGATGACCTTCACCATTGAGCCGATGATCAATGCCGGTACCGCGGACTTCATCATGTGGGATGACGACTGGACGGTCGTCACCGCCGACCGTCGCCCCTCGGCCCAATTCGAGCACACCATCGCGGTCACCGAGGAGGGCGCAGACATTCTCACCCTCCCCAGCGACCCCGCCCAAGCCTTCGCCCTGCCCACCCGCTCGATCACAGCAGGTGCGAGGGCATGATCACGCTGACCGTCGATATCGGGGGATCCGGGGTCAAGTACGCAGCCTTCGATGACACGGGTGCCTCGGTCGGAGAGCGACGCCGGATCCCCACGCCGTACCCATGTCCGCCCACACGACTTGTCGACCTCCTTGCCGGAATCGCGGCGGAAACCCCGCGGGCGGATCGGGCAACGGTGGGCTTCCCCGGGCTGCTCCGAGGCGGCCGCGTCGTTCACATCCCGTCGCTGTCGCGGTCGCGGTACGACGGACCCGCCGATCCCCTGCTGAGCCACGCATGGCGTGGCTTTCCGCTGGCACAGGAGGCAACCCGGGTGCTGGGCGTGCCAACCCGCGTCGCCAATGACGCGGACGTCCAGGGAGCAGCGGTGGTCTCCGGTACCGGCTTCGAATTCGTCCTCACCCTGGGGACGGGGGCGGGTACCGCACTGTTCGATGAGGGCAGGCTGCTCCACCACCTGGACCTCGGCCATGCCCCATTCCGCGAGGGGATGACCTTCGAGGAGGCGATTGGCGACCTGGGGCGTGCGAGATCGGGTGATGAGGTGTGGCGCCGCCATGTGCGCTGGGCCATCGAGGCATTCGACCAGTTCCTCTTCTTCGACCGGATCTACATCGGCGGCGGCAACGCCCGACTGCTGGAGCAGACCGATCTGGGACCGAAGGCGACGATCGTCTCCAACCGCGCCGGACTCATCGGCGGCCTGCGACTGTGGCAGCTGGACCCCTGACCCCTCGGCTGCGGGCGATCGCCGCGGCGGTGGTCCTCGGCGAGCTGCCAATGCGAGCAATCGGCGGCGGCTACCGGCCGCTGCCGCCACCTGATGCTCTGGCCGTTAGTGAGCTGACTGCCGGGTCCGGCCCTGCCATTCCTCCGGTCGTTCATCAGGTGTGGCGGTCGAGGACCCTCGGTCGCAGCCATGCTCGATCACTGCGCCTGCTGCAGCAGCGCAATCCGGACTTCACCTTCCACCTGTACCGGCATGCCGATGCCGACGCCTTCATGGCCGCCCAGTTCGCAGGTGAGCCGATCGCCGAGGTGTACCGCAGGGCCGTGTTCCCGCAGATGAGAGCCGACATCTTCCGCTACGCGGTGCTGCTGCGTCGCGGCGGGGTCTACCTCGACATCACGAAGGGGCTCAGCCAGCCCCTTGCCGCTGTCGTCGGCGGGGAGGACGCAGCGGTGTTGTCCTATGAGCGCAACCCCATGCCAGAACCGCCACCGGCAGCCATCGCTGACCGGCTGGCCATGCCCGGGCACCAACTCGTCCAGTGGTGCCTGATGGCAGCACCGGGACACCCGTTCCTCCGGCGGACGCTCGACAACATCGTTGCCGCGGCTGACCGACTGGGCAATCGCCCGGTTGCCGACCCCAAGGCGACCATCATCGACCTCACCGGCCCGCGCATGCTCACCCGCTCGGTCTGGCAGGTGCTCACCGCCCAGCCGATGCTCACCTTCGGTCAGCGCGGCATCGACTACGGGGAAGCGGTCTACCCCCTGCATCCGCGTGCCTGGGTGTGCTACGCGATACGGCCGTCATATGCCGAGGCCGCGCACACCCCGGTCCTGCGCCCAGCCGATCAGGGCTGAGCCGGGAGCAGACGGCAGGCTGCGGCCACCGCAGCCCCCAGTTCGGCCAGCCCCGCACCTGTCCGGGCGCTGACCTCAACCGCCTGCGGAGCCAGCCCTCGCAGCGGGGCCAGTGTCGCCGCATCAGCCACATCCACCTTGTTCAGAACGAGGACCTCGGGAATCCGGTCAGCACCGATCTGGGCCAGCACCGCGCGCACTGCGGCCATCTGTCCACCGGCGTCCGCGTCGCTGGCGTCGACCACATGGATGAGACAGTCGGCCTCGGCGATCTCCTCCAGGGTGGATCGGAAGGACTCGACCAGGGCATGTGGCAGGTGGCGGATGAACCCAACGGTGTCGGTGAGCGTTGCGTCCTCACCCGTGAGCAGCCGAACCCGTCGCACGGTCGGGTCGAGCGTTGCGAACAGGGCATCCTCAATGAGGACATCCGACCCAGTGAGCCGATTGAGCAGGCTGGACTTGCCGGCATTCGTGTACCCAACGATCGCGATTGAGCGGGTGTCGCTGCGCCGGCGCGCTCGACGTTGTGTGACGCGCGTCCGCGCCATCTCATCAAGCTGGCGCCGCAGTCGTCCGATCTGCTCCCGAACGCGCCGGCGATCTGATTCAAGCTTGGTCTCACCCGGGCCACGGGTGCCGATGCCGCCCCCCGTCCGACTCATCGACTCCCCCCAGCCACGCAGACGAGGCAGCAGGTAGGACATCTGGGCGAGGGCAACCTGCGCCTTGCCCTCCCGGGTGCGCGCATGCTGGGCGAAGATATCGAGGATCAGCCAGGTCCGGTCGACAACCTTCACGCCAACCGCCTGCTCGAGGGCGCGCAGTTGACTTGCCGACAACTCCCCATCGCAGATGACGGTGTCCGCCCCGGTTGCGCGGACGATCTCGGCCAACTGCTCAGCCTTGCCCGAGCCGATGAACGTTGCTGGATCGGGTCGCTGACGGCGCTGCACCAGGGCGTCACAGACCAGTGAGCCGGCCGTCTCCGCCAGCCGCGCCAACTCCGTCATGGCCCGCTGGGCACCCTGCCAGTCACCGCCCCGCCAGACGCCCACGAGCACCACGCGCTCCAGGCGCACCTGCCGGTACTCGACCTCGCGGACATCGACCAGCTCGGTTGACAAACCCGGCACTCGTCGGAGGGCGGCTCGCTCCTCGCGCGCCAACTCGCCATCGGTACCCGACCCACCTACCCGGGAACGCATCAGGCTGGCCACTGCGGGAGCATCGGATCAACAGCCGTGAACGGCACGCCACTGCGGGGTCACTGCTCCCTGCCAGACGATGACAGCCGGCCCGTGCAGCCTGAGTGAGGCCGGTGACACCGTGACCACCAGCACCCCACCGGGCAGCTCAACCTGAACCCGTTGCGCACCCGTTGCGGCATTCAGCAGCACCGCCACCGCCACCGCGCCGGTACCACAGGACTGCGTCTCACCGACGCCGCGCTCATTGACGCGAACGCGCACCCGATCGTCGGCGAGCTGCTGGACGAACTCGATATTGGCGCCATCGGGGAAGACAGCGCGTCCGCGTGGTCCGAGCTGACTGCTGCCGATGTCACCAAGCAGTGCCGGGTCACCGTCACACCACACGACCGCATGGGGATTGGGGCACCACACTCCTACCGCAGGCCTGGTCCACATCGCGCTCGGTGATGCGTCAGGGCGGAAAGAGGGCTGGGCGGCCATCGGCAACTGCTCAATCTCGATCGGCTCCGGTGAGATGCGGGCCGAACCCATGTCGACTGAGATATCCGCAGCCGGGTCTGCCGGGACATGGACGACAACCACTCCCCCGCGCGTCCGCAACTGGAGTTCGCCGGGGGGCACCAAACCGGAATCTGCCAGCCACCGGGCGAGCACCCGCACGCCGTTGCCGCACATCCGCGAGGTTGAGCCGTCGGCATTGCGGTGGTCCATGAACCACGAGCCGGCTGCCCGGACCGCGCGCAGCACGCCGTCCGCACCAATCCCAGTACGGCGGTCGCAGAGGGCGCGCACGAGCCGCGGGCTGAGCCAGCCGATCAGGGCTTCGGGTTCACCGTGCGACGCAGGCTCCGGCTGCCCGACATCATCCACAACATCCACAACATCCACAACGCCCACACCATCCACAACGCCCACAACATCCATCATCAGATCGCGGGTGACCCCATCGTCCACAGTAGGGGCGTTGCGGCCCGGACCTCCCGCGTCCTGATCGTCAAGGATCACGATGAAGTCGTTGCCCGTTCCGTGGCCCTTCGCCACCCACGGCCATGGCCGCGCGTGCACGGTCATCCACGACCCCCGGCGCTGAATCCGCGCACCATGACCCGAGTCGGCGAAACCTGACCCGGCGTGATGTCGGCCAGGTGAGGGGGGCGGGCGACCACGGCGGACATGCGCACGCCACCGGCCACGCCCAGTCACGCTACTAGGGTCATGGGATGGCCGACCCCGACTCGACCGCCGCCCAAGCGAGGACCCGCCGACCCACGGCACAACCCGGTGGCGGAGGTGCCCGCACCACTGCGGCCGCTCCTGTGCTGTCGCTCACGCCGCCCGGCGGGACACAGCGCTCCCTGCGAGCAGCTGCGGCACTCATCGTCGGTCTTGCGGCCCCTGAGTCGTCAGCGCCGGCCCCCCGGCGACCGCGAGTGCGGCCGGCTGCGCCCCCGGAAGTGGTGGTCGTGAGCGACGCAATCGACGCCGATGGGCGGGTTCGACTTGCGGCGGCCTTCACGCGACTGGGAGCGTCTTCCGCAGTCGGCAGGGTGAGCCGACTGGCGGTCCTTGACGATGATGCGGGGTGGCCGTTGGAGGTCATCGGGGTTGGGCTCGGCCAGGGGGCTGCCAGCTGGCCACCGGGAGTCCTGCGCGATGCGGCGGCTGCTGGCGTGCGAGCCGCGCCGAGGGCGCAGCGGATCGCGATGGGGCTGCCGCTGGCGGATGCCGCCGCTGTCGGCGCCGTCGCCGAGGGGGCAGCCCTCGGCTGCTACCGGTTCACCGCCTACACCTCCCAGCCCGAGCCGCCCGTGATCACGCAGCGGGTGGACATCCTCGGTGCCCCTGCCGGCGCCGGCCAATCGGTCTTGGATCGGGCGGGCGTGATTGCGGGGGCGGTGGGCGAGGCCCGTGACCTCGTCAACACGCCCGGCCGGGACCTGCGGCCGGTCGACTTCGTCAGCCGCGCGCGCCGGATCGTGCGCGGACGTGGGATCAGCGTGACAGTCCTGGACGAGACGGCCTTGGCCCGTGAGGGCTATGGCGGCCTGATCGGAGTCGGCGCCGGCTCGGAGTCCCCGCCGCGACTGCTGCGACTGTCGTATCGGCCCACCGGAGCCGTCCCCCACCTCTGCCTGGTTGGCAAGGGCATCACCTTTGACACCGGCGGCTACTCACTCAAGCCGGCAAAGCCCATGCTCGGGATGAAGGGCGACATGGCTGGGGCAGCGGCCGTGCTGATGGCGACCCAGGCCATTGCCGCCCTGAGGCTGCCGGTGAAGGTGACGACCTATGCGGCATTGGCCGAGAACATGGTCTCCGGGCGCGCGGTGCGCCCGGGAGACGTGCTCACCCTGTACGGCGGCCGGACGGTCGAGGTGCTCAACACCGACGCCGAGGGCCGTCTGGTCCTGGCCGATGCCCTCGTCCGAGCGCAGGAGGATGGCCCTGACCTGATCGTGGACCTGGCAACGCTGACCGGCGCGGCGATCGTCGCTCTCGGGCAGCGCACGGCCGGGGTCATGGGCAGTGACGAGACCGTGCGCCAGCGCATCCTCGCCGCGGCTGGCCGCGCCGGAGAGGAGGCGTGGGGGATGCCGATCCCCCGGGAGATGCGGGCCAGCCTTGAGTCGTCGGTGGCAGATATCGCCAACATCTCGGCCTCCTTCGACCCGGGCGGGGGAATGCTCAAGGCCGCCGCGTTCCTGCAGGAGTTCATCGCACCCCGCCAGGCTTGGGCCCATCTGGACATCGCGGGACCCGCGATGAACAGCGGCTCCCCATGGGGATGCACGCCAACCGGCGGGACCGGCTACGGGGTCCGGCTGCTGATCTCACTTGCGGAGGGAATGGCCGGACTGACGGATTGATCCCACGGCTTGGCGTGATGCACGGATTCGAGGCGCCGAACATGGGACAGCAGGTGTCACTCGTGGATCGTTGGGGATGGTCCTCGGCTCCCGATACTGCCGAGGGGCGAGTCGGCCTATAAGCCGGATTCTGTGCCCGCGTGGCGGGCGGCGATCATCCCTCTGCGACCGCCGTTGCCGACGGCCTGCTGCGGCCTACCAGCAGACATCAGGCGGGCCGCCCGTCTGCTCGAACCGGTTGCCCGGTTCATGTGGCCTTGCTCCAGGTGGGGTTTGCCGAGCCGCACAGGTCACCCTGCACGCTGGTGGTCTCTTACGCCACCGTTTCACCCTTGCCAGGATCACGCCTGGCGGTCTGCTCTCTGTGGCACTTTCCCGCGGGTTGCCCCGGGTGGGCGTTACCCACCACCCTGCCCTGTGGAGTCCGGACTTTCCTCGATGCGCCCGTGGGGCCCACCGCGATCACCCGGCCGACTCGCAGTGGTCATGCTAGCCGTTCACGCAGGCCCCGGTGGCGCCGAAGCCGGCGGGGATCCGCACCCAGCCAGTCGGATAGAGGCCGGACATCGGGTCCTCCACGAACCATGGCCACGGCACGGTCACCGCCTCGATCGTCGTGGACAGCCGCCCCGCCCACCAGGAGAAGGACGAGTTGGCAGCAATGAGCGAGGTCGCCGTCGCCATCAGGGCCATCGTCTCGACCGGGGGGAGTTCCGGTGCACAGACGATCCGCTCCGCAATGCCCGCAGGCAGCGCTGAGCGCAGCAGCGGCAGGGCGGTCTCCGGCTCATCACTGAAGAGCATGACCACCGGCGCTGGGGAACGGTGGGCGAGAGCCTGCCATGCCTGGGCGTAGTACGACCTGGTGAGCAGTGGTGCACCGGGGACCGTCCGATAGTCGGTCAGGCGAATGTGCACCGCACAGGTCCCGGCCGGAAGCGCAGCCCTCGGTGTGGGCAGTCGGACCGGTCGATGGTCGCGTTCATGCAACCAGTCGGTGAAGGCACTGATCTGGAAGTGGCCGGTGAAGCCTCGCCATGGGCCCGGTGGCTGCTCGAGCAGTGACTCCGGGCGCTGCTGTGGCCCCTCCACCCAGTGCGGGCGCAGGGTGCGCATGGCTCGGTGGCGCCGGAGGGCGCGGCTGAGGCGGGCGGGCCAGCCGGTCGCCGGCTGCTCACCTTCGAACGTCAGACCGGGCACCCGGCGCAGTCGCAGCGGCGGGCCGAGCAGCAGCGCCACATCATCCGCGACCCGGTCCCCGGGGGCAGCAAGCAGTTCCACCGACTGCTGCCAACGCAGGTGCGCGTAGGCCGCCGCATGACACGTGAAGAGCTGGTTGCCCAGCCGCCCCTGCAGGGTGAAGCGGACTGATGACGAGGCAGCAGGCTGGCGGTGAAGTGACACACTCACGGTCGGGAACAATGCCATGGTCACCCGCCGGGTGGCCGCGCGGGACGGATCCCGCGCGGATCCGTCCCGCGCGGCCCCGAATACGTGAGGAGATGGTGTGCGCATTGCCCCGAATCGGAGGCGGGAGGCCGGGATGCGCAGGCATGCCGTGCTGGTGACGGCCGTGGGCGCGGCCGGGTGACCGCGCTGTCCGGCCTCATCCTCGGCCCGGTTCGCCCAGCCGTCTTCGCCTGGGGACTGGTCCCACGGGCGATGCGCCCGAAGGTGGCCTGGATCCTGATCCTGCGCCTGAGCCTCGTGCCGCTGGACCTCATCGGGGTGGCGCTGCTCGCGGCGCTTCTCGCACGGGTCAGTGCGATCGCCTTCGGTGGAGCGAGTTTCGCCGACGCGGGGCAGGCCTCCGCGAGCATCCCCGTTGTCGGTGAGGTACCACTGGCCCCGTTAGCCGGCTTCACCCTCGGTCTTTACATCGTGCGCGCGGGATATGCGCTGGCGATCACGCGCTGGAGTCTGCGCCGGCTGGCCGACGTCGACGCGGCGGTGACGAGCACCATCGCTTGGTGGTTCTTCGTCTCCGCCAGTGCCAGCCTGCGAGCGCGGTACTCAACCCAGCACCTGTCGAACTCGCTGAGCGGGATGATCGGCTCGGCGGTCTCCAGCCCACTTGGGAACTTTGCAATGGTTGTGCAGGACCTCACGCTGCTGAGCGTGCTGCTGGTCACCATGTCCATTGCCGCGCCACTGGCGACCGCCTTCACCGCCACCATCGGGCTGCTCGCCTTCCTCATCATCCACCGCTGGCTCGGCCGCCGTGTGGCACGACTCAGTGAGGCATCCAGTCGAGAGACCATCCGGGGTCATCGCATCATCCAGGAGCTCGTCCTGGGCTACGAGGAGGTGACGGCCCTGCGCCAGCAGCAGCAGGCGGCTGACGCCATCTACCAGCAGCGCGCCCGGACCCTGCAGATCGACGCCCTCAACGGATTCCTCCCGCAGGTCCCTCGCTACATCTACGAGACCGCAGTCGTCATCATCATCGCCGGCGTGCTGCTGCTGCAAGCACTCAGCGGCGGCAGCTGGACCGCATTGGGCGGGGGGGCACTCGCACTTTTCCTGGTATCCGTTGCGCGCTTCGTTCCCTCCCTGCTCACCCTGCAGCAGACCCTGGCCGAGCTGCGCAGCGCCTGGGGAAGCACCGCACCGCTGCGGGAGATCGTCTCACTCCTGCGCGAATCCACCGGCCCGTCGACCGACCGGCCGATGCCGGCATCGGCGGCAGCGGCCGGACGCAGCGTTCCGAGACCGGTACCGGGCAGCGCCGACGAGCCGGCCGTTGCGCCTGTCGAGGCTGGGCCCGCCCTGTCGCTGACGGCGGTGTGGTTCCAGTACGCCCCCGACCTGCCGCCGGCGCTGCGAGATGTCACCCTCAGCGTCCCCTACGGCGAGCATCACGCGCTGATCGGGCCGTCGGGGGCGGGCAAGTCGACACTGGTCCGCCTGGCACTGGGACTGCTGGAGCCGACACGTGGGACGGTTCGGCTCGCGGGCATCGCCATCGGGGAGCAGCCCCTGCCCGTCGTCGGCTACGTGCCGCAGCGGCCCACCCTGCTCAATGCCACCGTCATGGAGAACATCGCCTTCTGCCAGCGCCGGGAGGAATGGCAGCCAGACCGAGCACTGGCCGCCCTGGAGGCCGTTGGCCTCGCCGGCGAGCTGACGCCCCGGGGCGACGACCTGCTCGACATGTGGGCCGGGGAGGGCGGGGCGGCGATGAGCGGCGGCCAGCGCCAGCGCCTGGGCATTGCCCGGGCGCTCTACGCCGGCTCCCGACTGCTTGTCCTCGATGAGGCCACCAGCGCACTGGATGCTCCTGCGGAGGCACTCGTCCGGGATGTCGTGCGCAGCATGGGTGCGACGGTCGCGGTGCTCACCGTGGCGCACCGGTTGAGCACTGTGCAGGATGCCCATGCGGTCATCTACCTCAGCGCCGGGGAAGTTCGGGGTGTGGGCACCCTGCGGGATCTGGCCAGGCGATTCGCCTATGTCCGTCAGGCGGTGGAGACGATGTCCTTGCGGGGGGTACTCGACTGACCGGCCCCGCAGCAGGCACTGCCGCAGCCAACTCCGTCAGCGGCCGGCTTCCCGGAGGCTGCGGCGACCGACCAGCTCGATCCAGTACGGCGCATAGGCACCGGCAGCGGAGCGGGTCGTGATCTCGGCGTACGTCGCCCGCAGGGTCCGCTCATCGTGGTCGAGGAATTCAGCCCATCCGCTGACGAGGATCGGCAGCTCTCGCGTCAGCGACAGCGGCAGCGTGCCAGGTTCGACCACGGGCACCGCGCCGAGGTAGACCGCCTCCCAGGTGCGGTGGCAGTCCGGGCCGTTGCCGCGCGGGGACAGGACGAACAGTGCACGGCGCAGGAGCCGATGGAACTCGGCCGGCCCCCGCGCGAAGGTGAGCGGACGATGACGCGACCGCGCCACGAGTGCAGCCAGCGGAGTGCGCACCGCCGGATTGGTTCCCACCCGGAAAGAGGCCACGACCTCGACATCCCGCTCGGCCGGCGGCAGGGGGTCCTCCGCCGGGAGACCTCCGGGTCCGGTGAAGTCACCGAGCAGGCCGTTGCCGCGCCACCAGAGGTTCTCCAGTCCGATCGGAATCGGCACAACGCCGGGCAGGCCATCGGGAGCGTTCACGCAGAGCACCCCGTCGGATGCCGCGGCGAGGGCGCATAGGGCCTCGTCATCAGGGATCCGGTCGCCGTTGTGCACGATGATCCGCCACCCGGCGAGGGTCGGCAGCCGTGCGATGAAGCGCAGGTACTCCGCGATCTCCGCCACCGCAGGGGCGCCCGGCACCTGGGCGGCGATCTCCGGTTCGAACACCGAGGCCGATGCGAACAGGACCTGTCGGCCGGCAGGGTGCCCGCCCAGTCGGATGCGGTTCACCGTCCGCGGTGCTGCGACGGGGTTCGGATGCGTCTCCACGATGAGGCCGGCCAGCGCCCGGAACGTGTCGCCGGAGATGAAGGGGAAGCTCGTCGGACGACTGCCGATCAGGGGGGCGGCCACCTGCCACCCCAGGATGCGGGAGACCCGTGCCGGGGTGAGGGCGGCCGCAGCCCTCACGGCTGCCCACCGGCGACCGGGGCGTCCGCGGATGACAGCAGACCGGCGAACCGCTCCCGGACGGTCGGGCGACGATCGCGTCCGATGCGTCGGTAGCCCAGTTCGGTTCGGTTGGCGCGCACCGCCGCCTGCACATTGCGCATGACGAACTGCCAGCGGGATTCCGTTGGCCGAAAGTACTCGAAGGCATGCCAGAACAGCCCGCCGTCCCCCTCGGTTCCGAAGGTGGTGCCCCAGCCGTAGTGGCCCAGCTCATCGTTGAGTTGCCAGTAGCCGCTTGCGGGCTGCTCATCGATGGCCACCGGCCGCAGCACGTGAACTTCAACCCCCGCCGCCTCCGCCGCCCAGGTGAACTCCTCACAGCAGTCCGACCGCGGCGTCGGCCGAGCGGAGGGCCACCCCAGCCGATCGAGCGTCCCCACCGAGACCGCCAGGCAGGAGGCCGCAGCGTAGACATGGGCACCGTTGTCGATGCTGTTGGTGCGCTGCGCATTTCCCGCAAGGCCACCGGCCCGCGCAGTGCGCACCAGCCAGCGAAGGGCCAGTGGCGATAGCGGCACGCAGTCGATGTCCAGCAGCACGATGATGTGCGCCGACTGCTGCTGGACTGCCGCGGCATCACCATCGCGCCGGGCCCGATCAAGGCTCTGCTGCAGCTGGCTGAGGATTCGATCAATGTGGTCGAAGTGGTGGTAGGGACCGGCGACTTGGATGTGCAGGGCGCCCACGTCGTTGGCGCGCGCGACGAGGGCCGCCTGCGCATCCCAGATGACCCGGTCGGGCGCCGGTTCGGAATGCTCGAAGGACCAGATCGTCACCCCCGGCCAGCGGATGGCCCCCGTAGGGTCGATCACCGACCGGACGACCTCAACCACGAGGGTCGAGTGTAGGCGCGAGCGCACCGGGCGGAACCCGGACTCATTCGCACAGGGCCCGGACTCAATCAAAGAGGCTGGGGAATGTCCCATCGCGTGAACCGTGCACGACAACCTCGGGATCCGCGACATAGGTCTGGGCTGTTCGGTTGGGATCGAGGCGGAGCAGGCACCAGTTCATGAGCCAGTCGGCAGGCAGCCGACGAGCGCGCGGGTGTCGATCGATCTGGGCGAGGATGCCGGTGAGCAGTCGGCGGTGCAGTGCGTAGCAGACCATTCCGTTCGTGACGTACCCGCGGTACAGCCATCCCCCGGCAGTTCGATGATGCGGCATGCGTGACAGTTCCAGGTCAGCGGGCTCACAGGAGCCGCTGAGCACGAGCAGATCGCTGAGGGCACCCTGCCAGGGGGCACTGGCAAGCCGGCCGGCGAGTTCGGTTGCGTTGCTGCGCACTTGGATGTCGTCCTCGCAGACAAGGCACCATTGCGCGGACATCGCCAGGCACCCACGCCACGCCTGCTCATGCTTGTGGCGTATCGCCCGCTCGATGAAGGCCCGTCGCAGCGCAGCCGCCCGCCGGGTCGGCCGCAGCAGATCCCCGAGCAGGGCGGTGACCCCAAACGGCAGGAAGTACAACTGGGAGCCCCAGGTGGCTCCGCAGTGCCGACGCCATCGGATACCCAGTGCGATGAGGTGAATGCGCTGGAGCAGCAGGTCGAGGACGGTGAACGGACGTGCATCGACGCTGGCCTGCTCGGTCACCTCCGAACAGGTGCAGTCCGCGCCGGCATCGGTGAGTGCCGCGGCGAGGGCCTGCACTGCGGGACGGGCTGCCTGCAGCCGCTGCTGGTCATGGTGGTGAATGAGGGACAACGAGATCTGCATGGGCTCCGGGTGCGCCATGCTCACTCGCGCAACGGTACCCGCGCTCAACTCCGATGCGGATGCGTGCCCGACGTCAGGGAAGGACCCCGGCCGGGAGCGTCCCGTCGAGGGCAGCATTGACAAGTCGATCTGCCGCTGCGTTACCCGCGCGGGCGATCCAGGTGTATTGGACGTGATCGGGTGGCACGATCGCGCGTGCCTGCAGGGCGAGCTCCTGCAGACGCCGGTCACGGATCCGCCACCGTCCGCTCATCTGCTCCACGACAAGCCGGGAGTCCAACCGGACCTCGATGACTGCCTCGGGAGCGATCTGTGCACAGGCGGTGAGCCCGGCGATCAGGCCCCGGTACTCCGCAACATTGTTGGTTGCCGGCCCGATCGCCCCCGCCCGCTGTGCCAGCAGCTCACCGGTTCGCACGTCATGGATGACCGCGGCGTAGGCCGCCGGTCCTGGATTTCCCCGCGCCCCGCCATCAGCGTGCACCAGCAGCGATGAGGGCACGCTTCCCGGGAGGTGATGGGCACCGGTCTCACCTGCGCCGGTCAACGGGCTGCCACGTCGTCGTCCAACGGCTGCCGTGGTTTCCCATCCCGGACCAGGATCCGCCGGCAGTCCTCACAGCGCAGAACCTCATCGGGATCCGCCTGCAGGCAGCGCTGACGATCCGCTGGGGTGAGCACGAGGCGGCAGCCGTCGCAGCGGCCCTCGGTCAGGCGCACCGCGCCGACGTCACCGCGCTCAGCACGGATCCGCTCATAGAGTGCGCGCAACTCGGGGTCGAGCACCAGGCAGATCCCATCCCGACGCTGCTGCAGCCGGACCTGCTCCTGCTCGGCCTCGGCCAGCGCCTGCGCCACTGTCGCGCTGAGCGCCTCTCGCCGCTGCTGCAGGTCCCCGATCCTCTGGGCGAGGTCGGTCCGCTCCCGGGTGGCCGCCTCCAGGCGCTCCATGACCTCGAGTTCGAGATCCTCCAGGTCAGCCTGTCGCCGCACGAGGGATGAGACCTCGTGCGTCAGGCTCACCAGCTCCCGGGCGGGGGCGCTGCCGTCGTCCATGCGCGCCTGGTCACGCACGATCCGCTCCCGGACTGCGGCAACATCGGAGTCAGCCCGTGCCAGTTCCGACTCCAGCGCGAGGATGCCGGTCGCCACTGCTGTCAGGTCGGCCTCAGCGGTGGTCAGCGCCGCGACGACGGCGGCCAGCTCCGCTCGCGCGGGCAGGGCCGACAGCCGGTGGGCGAGCTGCCCGAGGTCCCGATCACACTGCGCCAGGCCGATCAGCTCCTGCTGCATTGCCGCCGGCGCCTTCACTGCTGCTCCCACCGGATGGCCGGGACATGCAGCGACCACGGGTCACTGCGCTCACCGGACACCACCACGTCGAGCGCCCAGTCCCGGCGGCCGGCCTCACCCCGCAGCCGCTCAGCGAGCATCGGCAGCCACGGCGCCTCCGCCGCCGCATGGGCGACATCCACCACGCATAGGCCGCGGACAAGGACTGCGTCGAGGACGCGGTGGTGGCGGCAGTCGGAGGTGATGACGGCGTCGGCGACGCCCGGCGCAATCGCGTCGAGCAGGCTGTCCCCGGCTCCAGCAAGGACGGCCACCCGGCCAACCGGCGATCGCTCAGCCGTCGGCGGGATCGCCACCCGCACCCCGGCGGCGGTCGCTGGCAGCCGGTCGGCCACCCAGCGACCCAGGGCGGCCGGCGCCAGCGGCGAGGGCAGGAGGCCCACTCGGCCCATCCCGACACCCTCACCGCGCTCGGGCTCAGGCAGCAGCACTGAGATCTCGGTCAAGCCCAGTGCCGCGGCAAGGGCATCGTTCACCCCATCGGGGGCGACATCAGCATTGGTGTGCACGGTGAGCAGAGCGATCCCGGCCTTGATGAGGGTACGGGCGACGGCGGCGCCCGGGATGTCATCGGTGAGGGCGTGCACGCCGTGGAGAAAGAGCGGATGGTGGGCCAGGACGAGGTCAGCGCGACACCTCAGCGCCTCCGCGGCCACCTGCGGGACCGGGTCAACGGCGAGCAGCACCCGGTGCACAGCCTGCCGCGGATCACCGAGGACGCACCCCACCCGGTCCCAGCCGGCGGCGTAACCGGGCGGGTACCACGTCGACACCTGCTCGACCACATCGCTGAGGCAGGCGGCCACCATGTCCAGCAGGCTAGCCGGGTCCGACGGACGACCGGCGGGGTCGCCGATGCGGACTCTGGAATACTCCGATCCCTCAACCTTGGAGGAGTCGTTTGTGGCCGGATCCCCCGATCTGAGTGTCGTCATGCCTGCCTTCAATGAGCAGGCCACCATCCGTGAGGCCGTGGGGAAGGTCCTCGACCTGCCGTTCGTCGCCGAGCTGCTCGTCATTGACGACGGCTCCGCCGACCAGACCGTTGAGCGGCTGCTCGAGGTGTCCGATCCGCGGCTGCGGGTCATCCGCCACCCGGTCAATCGCGGCAAGGGTGCTGCGGTGCGCACGGGGATGGCGGCGGCGTCCGCCCCATTCCTCGCCATCCAGGACGCCGACCTCGAGTACAGTCCCGCGGACCTCGAGCGGCTGCTCATCCCCCTGCGGGATGGGCGGGCCGATGTGGTCTACGGCTCCCGGTTCATCTCGGGAAATGAGCGTCGGGTGCTCTACTTCTGGCACAGCATGGGCAATAAGTTCCTCACGAACCTCTCGAACATGTTCACCAACCTCAACCTCAGCGATATGGAGACCGGCTACAAGCTGTTCACCCGGGAGGTGGCCCGAGGGGTGACCCTCGTGGAGGACCGCTTCGGGTTCGAGCCGGAGTTCACAGCCAAGATCGCGCGCGCCCGCTACCGGGTGTACGAGGTGGGGATCTCGTATTCCGGTCGCACCTACGCCGAGGGGAAGAAGATCACCTGGCGGGACGGTGTGCGCGCCCTTTACTGCATCATCAAGTACTCACGGGGATGACCACCCTCGCCGCGACCGGGATGGCGGCCCTGCTCCTGCTGGGCTGGCTTGCCGTGCTCATCGGCGTCGGCGCGCTGATCGCACCGGCCCTGCGCATCCCGGTGTCGGCGCCGGTCGGGCTGCTGGGCTGGGTGGGCGTGTCCGTGGTGACGATGGGTGCCCTGATCGCGCATCTGTGGACGCCGCTGGCCTCGCCGTGGCTCGCCGCGGGTTTCGCCCTGGCCGCACTCATCGGCTGGCTGCGCCGGGGTCGCCGTGGCGGTCGGCTTTCCCGACCACGACGTGGCGTGCTGGGCGCGGTCATCGCGGGGGCTGCCGTGCTGTTGGGCAACCTCAGCCTCGCGGTTCCCGACAACCCCGACTCCCTGCAGTACCACCTTGGACAGGTTGCCTACAACGCGGGCTTCCCGGTCGTTCCGGGGTTGGCTGCCCTCTCGCACCGGATGGGCTTCGACTCCGCCGGCCACGTCTTCGGGGCGGCGCTGCTGCCCGGTGACCTCGCCCTCAGTGGGCTGAGCCTGCAGGTTCCGCTGCTGTGCCTGCTGCTCATCGTCGACGCGCTGCAGCGCCTCCTCTCCCAGGCGCCGCGCCGCCTGCCCACCGGGTCCCTCCTGCTCATCCTCGCCGCCAGCTATGGACTGCTGGACGTGCTGCGCCTGCCCGCAACGCACCTGGCGAGCCCCTCCCCCGATGCCACCGCACTCGTCGTGGCAATGGCCGCCATCGGCTACCTGGCACTGGCCCTCGAGTCGACGCCGCCGGGCAGCCCGGCGTGGCCGGATGCGGCGGCGGCGCTGCTGCTGACCGCTCTGCTGGCCACCATCCGCCCGCTGTTCTACCTCGCGGTGCTCGTGGCCCTCGCGGTGCTGCTGTGGCGCCTCGGGGTGCGCGCCATGGGTCGGCTGTGGGCCGCCGCCGGCCTGGCCGCCGCGCTGATGCTGCTGTCCCTCGGCCACCGCACGATCATCAGCGGGATGCCGCTGTTCCCAGCGGGCCCCCGCATCGGCGTGGACTGGCTGGTCAGCGCCGATATCGCCGCCGCCGAGGCGGCCTTCATCGGCGAGAACGCCCGGCATCCCGGGCTCAGCCCCGACCAGGCCGGTGGCCTGCTCGGGTGGCTGCTGCCGTGGCTTGCCCGCGCACCGTATGTGAACCTCGGTGGGTACCTCATCGCCCTGCTAACCCTCGCCGGCCTGATCACCTGCGCGATCTGGCTGGTCGGCGGCCGGGCCGGGCTGCCGCACCGCGCGGCCACCTTCACGCTCGCTGCTGCTCCGTGGCTGGTGAGCCTGCTGGGGTGGTTCCTGATCGCCCCGGACCTGCGGTTCGCCTGGGGGGCGATCATCGGCCTGGTGTTACTGGGCGCGGCAGTGCTCCTGCAGACACCGATGCGCCGGCTTGATGAGCGCACCGCGATGGCGGTCATCGGGGCCATCGTCATCGCCGGGGCGGGGCTGACGCTGCAGTCGATGGTCGTCGCCAAGTCCGGGTTCCCCGTCACGGTGGGGTCCTGGCAGGAACTTGGCTGGCGGGGTGTGTCGACCCCCGCAACCCGTCGCTATCCCCTGCCCGCCGAGTCACCGAACGCCGCGGGCACCGGTCTCACAGTCGTCGGCCCCGTGGACCCCGAGGATCCCTACTTCTCGTGCGCGACCATCCTGTGGTGTGGCTCCCGTGCGCCCATCGGCATCGCCCCCCGGGGGGAGGACCTCAGGGATGGCTTTCGCCTCCGCGAGCGGGATCAGCAGCCCCGCCGCGCCAGCGCCACCCCGATCGACACCCACATGGCTCAGACAGGAGACCTGACATGACCCGCACCCTGGCTGGCGGGTGGCTGCACCGGCACCTCACATCCCTGATCATCTATGCAGCCGCCTGCAGCGCGAGCCTCGCTCTCCGCGCCGCCCTGCCCCCCATCCCGCTCTACGGGACGATGCACGATGACCTGCTGCAGGTCCGCCTCGCCGACCGGATCCTGTCCGGCCAGTGGCTCGGTGACTGGGAGGTGCTCATCCTCCTCAAGGGACCGGGGTACCCACTGTTCCTCGCCCTGTCGAATGTGCTCGCCGTCCCGCCGACAATCGCCCAGCAGGCGGTCTACCTGCTCGGCGCGGTCCTGGCGGCGGCCGCCCTGAGCCGCCTCAGTGGCACGGCCTGGACCGGTCGCATGACCATCATCGTGCTGGCCCTGAGCCCCGTCATGCTCGGCTTTCCGGCCTCCCGCGTCTACCGTGATGCCCTCGTGGCCGCCATGGCCCTGCTCGCCGTCGGGCTGGCCCTGCAGATAGTCGCCTTCCCGCGGGCGACGCGACGGGCCGAGATCGCCCGCGTGACCGCACTGGCGGTGGCCGTGGGGGTCGTCATCGGCCTGCTGCAGATCACCCGAGCCGACACCCAGTGGGTGCTGCTCAGCGTGGGTCTCGTGATCATCTGCTCGGTGGTGCCCACCCGGGCAGCAGTCGACGCGCCGTCACTCCCGGCCGCTGGTGGCAGCCCGGCCGCAGCCTGGGCGGGCCGCCACCTCGGTGCCCTGCTCGCGGTCGGCGCGATCATCCTCGTGCTGATGGTGTCGGCGCTTCCCTCGATGATCGTGTCGGGCATCAATGGGGCGCGCTATGGCATCGCAGTGGTCGACCTGTTCAGCGGCGGTGGCCTGGCACAGGCGTGGCGAGCATGGGTGCGTGTGGAGCCGCACAGTCCCGATCCGCTGCTGCCCCTGTCCCCGGAGCGACGGGCAGCCGTGTACGCGATCTCCCCCTCCGCTGCGTTACTGGAACCTGCTCTGACAGCCTCGCCGCAGGCCGGATACGG
>JAGWXT010000026.1 GCA_018969715.1 Actinomycetales bacterium | reverse complement strand
AGTTCCGCGGTCGCATCAGCCCCGCGGTCGCATCAGCCCCGCGGTCGCATCAGCGAGGTGTTGGTGTCGTCACATCACCCGCCGGAGCCGGGCGGTGGCGAGGACGGCGGCCGCGGCTCGCCGTCCACTGCGCATTGCACCCTGCAGGGAGGAGGTGTCGCAGTAGTCACCGGCGAGGTAGACATCGGCGGCGATCCGCGGGTCGCGTGGGACCGGCATCGGCACCGGCATGGCGGGGACGGCGTGGGCGATCGGATAGGTCGCGATGTGCTGCCACTCGCGGGTGTCCGTGCCGAGCAGGTCGGCCAGTGCCGTTCGCACGGCCCGTTCGGCGCCCGGTGAGGGGTGGACGCCGAGGGCGGAGGTTGCGATCAGCGTGCGACCGCCGGGTGCGTATTCCGCAACGGCCTGGGAGATGGCAACGGCGTTGACGATCCGTGGTGCCTCTTCGGCCGCATGTGCGGCAATGGTGCCGGATATCCCCGGGAACTGCTGTGAAGCGCCAGCTTCCGCCCCCGTCCGGCCGTCGACCACCAGCACCCCCCGTCCGTGCGTGATCTGCGTGCGTGGATCCGGCCCCCCCGGCGAGGAGGCCGTGTGGTACCACGTCGTGACGCTGTGCCACGTGCCCGGGGCGACGGCGCCGGGCAGCAGGCGGCTGGCATTGTCAACGTCCGTTGCGACAACGATCGCCGCCGGCCGACCGCCCCGGTCGCCGCGCACCGCATCGAGATCAGCCACGGGGGAGCGCAGGCGGATGGCGCCCGATGGCAGCTGATCGGCCAGGGCGGCCGCAAGTCGTCCCATTCCGCCGATCGGGACCCCGGGGGACCCGACCAGGAACGATCGCAGCACCTCGTCACCGAACAGCCGGCTCGTCGTGAGGTCACCTTCGAGTACGACGCCCCGCAGGAAGGGGGCGAGGAGCGTCGCGACTGTCCACTCGCTCACGCCCGCCGCCATGAGCGCGGCGCGGATCGAGACATCAGGGCGTCGTCGCAACTGCCCCGGTGGGCCGGGCAGCAGGCCGGCAAGGTAGGAGGCCAGGCGGACGGCATCGCGTGGACCGAGACGACCGAGGAGTCGAGCAGTCTGTGCGGGATGCCATGGGACGAGCGCTCGCTCATCGGCCAGGCGCAGCAGCAGCCCGCGGGAAAGCGGTCGGAAGCCCAGGCCGGAAAGGTCGAGCAGCCCCCGCCCCTCGGTGTAGGCGGGGTTGTACACCTGGAATCCCCGATCAAGGGTCAGGCCGTCGACCGTGTCGGTGGCAACCCGTCCGCCAACTCGATCCGCCGCATCGTGGACGGTGACCTCGCAGCCGGCGCGGTGCAGGCGCACGGCGGTGCTCAGGCCCGCAATCCCCGCGCCGACCACCGCGACCTTCATCGGCAGCCCACGCTCACGTGGGTGTCATGGGCGGGATTCGACCTCTCCGGGGTGCTCCTGCCCGGGTCGGACCCAGATCTGGTTTCCAGAGCCCTGAAATCGGCTTCCCTGTAGCCATGGGGCATCGACTGCGTGCTGCAGGATGAAGCCCGCATCCGTGAGGTGCTGGCGGACTGCCTCGGCCTGGCGTGGGAAGGACTCGTTCACCTCGATCAGGACGGTCCGCAGGCGTTCGTCCGACAGTGTGACGGCGCCGCCAGCCAGAATGAGGTCCTCGATGCCATCGACATCGATCTTGAGCATCGTGGGTGGATCTGGGAGGACGCCAATCCTTCGCAGGAAGTCCAGTGAGGAACCCCAAACGGTGAACTGAAGCACCGGCGTGAGGGGTTGGCCATCAAATCCGTAATCCACTCCGAAGGCTGATAGGGCACCAGATTCGTCACATGTTGTGAGGGTGAAGGGCGCGAATCCCTCACCTGCGGTCAGCGGGGTGGCAATCAACCGGATCTCATCCGTGACGGCGTTGAGAGCGCAATTGCGGGCCAGTAGGCCGAGATTGAACACGGAAGGCTCGAAGGCATAGACCCGCTGACCGTGCCTTACGGCGGCGTAGATGGAGTAGAGGCCGACATTCGCCCCGACGTCGTAGAGCACATCCGAGGGCGAGCCGAACTCATCGATCCACGCGAGCGTCTCAGGTTCCTTCGTCGAGAACGTCGAGGCGCGAAACTGGGCGAGGGCATTCGGAACCGCCAGGCGAAGCGTCACGGGGTCTCCGTTGCCCGGTGCGTGGACAATCGTGGCGAGGGCCCGGGCGCTGCGCTGTCCCTCCTGCTCACGCCACTGCGCACCGAGCTCCGGGCGGAGTCGCGCCAATGCCGCGGCATAGGCCGCCATCGCGGTTCCTACGACCCGCATCGGCAGCACCAGCAGCCGGCCAACTGCGCGGCCAAGTGCATGACGCGCCTCAGTCACGGTCGCCCAGTGCGCTGGTCAGGGCGGCGTCAATCGTCGGATCTGCGAAGGTGAATCCGGCGTCGAGCAGGGCTGTGGGAACGACCCGGGTGCTGCTGAGCACCTCGACGGCGAATCCGCCCAGCGCGGTGCGCAGGGCGAATGCGGGCACGCTGGCCAGGGTTGGTCGGCCGAGGATGCGGCCGAGGGCGTGGGTCACCTCGACATTGCGGGCCGGCTGCGGTGCGGTGAGGTTGAACGGGCCTGCGGCGGTGGGAGCCGCCAGACAGTGGCGCAATGCGCGGATCTCATCGCGCAGTGAGATGAAGGACCACCACTGACGCCCCGTGCCGAGGCGGCCACCGAGGCCCGCACGGAACAGTGGGAGCATCCGCCCAAGGGCCCCGCCGTTGGCGGCCATAACCAGCCCGGTGCGAACGAGCACGACCCGGGCACCTGCATCCGCGGCGGGTGCGGTTGCCGCCTCCCAGGCTAGTACGACATCGGTGAGGAAGCCGGTACCGGGGCCGGCCGACTCGTCGACGATGGCATCGCCGGTGTCGCCGTAGAAGCCGATTGCGGAGGAGGAGACGAAGGCCGGGAGCGGTCGGGTCGCGGCGATGGCGGTGGCGAGTGTTGCCGTGGCATCGACCCGACTGCTCATGATCACCGATCGGTAGGCGGGCGTCCAGCGGCGATCGCCCACTCCGGCGCCGGAGAGGTTGACCACCGCATCGACCCCATCGAGGGCACCGGCGGGCAGCCACCGTCGAGCTGGATCCCAGCTCAGCTCATGTGCGGACTGCGCCGCTCGACGCACGAGCGCCACCACCTCGTCACCTGCGGCGCGCAGGTCGGCAGTGAGCGCCGTGCCGATCAGTCCGGAGGCGCCGGCGATGAGCACCTTCATGACATCAGAGCCGTTGCCCGGCCTGGGCCTGTGCTGGTGCGGGTCATCAGCCGAGGGTCATCGCATGCCGCCGCATCGGCTAGATCCCCAGGTCGGCGTCGAATCCGCCGTCCTCAAGCCTTCGCTTGATCGCGGAGAGGAAACGTGCGGCATCGGCGCCGTCCACGATGCGGTGGTCGTAGGTCAGGCAGAGGTAGGCCATTGACCGCACCGCGATGGTGTCGGCGCCCGACTCGTCGGGGATGACCACGGGCCGCTTCACCACGGCTCCGGTGCCGAGGATCGCCACCTGCGGCTGGTTGATGATCGGCGTATCGATGAGGGCGCCGCGACTGCCGGTGTTCGTGAGGGTGAAGGTGCCCCCCGAGAGCTCATCCGGCATGACCTTGCCGGTTCGGGAGCGCTCAGCCAGATCGGCAATGTGGCGGGCCAGGCCGGCGATGGAGAGGTCCCCGGCATCGCGCACCACCGGCACCAGCAGCCCGCGATCCGTGTCCACCGCGATGCCAAGGTGTTCAGCGTCGTGGTAGGTGACTTCGGTGCCATCGGGGGAGAGCGAGGCATTGAGGGTCGGGAACTGCTTCAGGGCGTCCACGGTCGCCTTTGCGAAGAATGGCAGGAACGTGAGCTTGACACCCTCGCGGGACTGGAAGTCGCGTTGGACCCGTGTTCGCATCACCGCGATTCGCGTGAGGTCGACCTCGACCACGGACGTCAACTGGGCGGACACCCGTAGGGACTCAAGCATCCGATCGGCGATCACCCGGCGCAGCCGCGACAGGCGGACCGTTGAACCGCGCAGCGTCGACTCAGCCGCCTCGTCCATCCGCTGCCTCGGCGCATCGACCGCTGGTACCTGAGCCCCCGGCGCTGATCTGGTCACCGGCACGGGGGAGGGTGCGGCATCGGCTCGGTCGTCCGCACGCGCGACGGGTGGGACGTCAGGTGCGGGCGCCACTGCGGCGGATGCGGCGGGCGCCGGTGCTGACGTGCGGGCCTGGTCGGCCGCATCGAGGACGTCCTGCTTGCGGATCCGGCCGCCGACACCCGTGCCGACGACGGACGCCAGATCAACGCCGTTCTCCACGGCAAGGCGTCGGACCAGCGGGGTGGCGTGGGGGGATGCCATGCCTGCGGTTACCGGCTCGGGCTGGGCGGCGGCCGGTGCGTGGGGGAGCTCGCTGGCCGACTCGCTTACCGGAGGCGGTGTCGCCGCGGCCTCCGGCGCGTTCGTGGACGCAGGGACGGTGGCTCCTGTGGACTCCGCCGGCCCGGTCGACGCCGTTGACTCGGCGGCTGGCTGGGAGGGGCCGAGGTCGTTCGCCGGTGAGGCGTTGGCGAGTTCTGCCGGCATCGTGGGGCTGATCGTTCCGAGGATCGTGCCGACCGCAGCCACGCCATCCTCGGCGACGATGATGCTGGACAGGATGCCGGCCGTCGGCGCGGGGATCTCGGTGTCGACCTTGTCGGTGGAGACCTCCAGCAGGGGTTCATCGACGGCGACACTGTCGCCGACATTCTTCAGCCAGCGCGTGACGGTTCCCTCGGTCACGCTCTCGCCGAGCTGCGGTAGCACCACCGCGACGGAGGCCCCAGCCCCGGGCGCCGGGTCAGCGGGGGCAGCGGGTGTGGCGGCTGCCGCGGATGCCGCCGGCGGGGGAGTCGCCAGCGGGGATGCGGCCGGCGGGGGAGTCGCATCCTCGGTGGCGGGCTCGGCTGCTGTCGCGAATGTGGCCGGAATGTCCACGATCGGGATCTCCGTCGTCACGCTTTCATCGACATCCGCTCCCGGACCCCACTGCGCCGGTGGTGTGACGGCCGGCGTTGCCGCCGCGACCTCGATCACCGCCAACTCGCCGCCCACCTCGACGACGCTGTCCTGCGGTGCGGTGATGCTCAGCAGGACACCCGCTGCCGGGGAGGGGATCTCGGTATCCACCTTGTCGGTGGAGACCTCCAGCAGGGGCTCATCGACCGCTACCGAATCGCCCACCTGCTTGAGCCAGCGGGTCACGGTTCCCTCGGTCACGCTCTCGCCCAGTTGGGGCATCGTCACGGAAATGGCCATGGCGCCGGTGGCTCCTTTGCGTTCAGCCGTCTGGGTTATCTGCCTGAATCAGCGGTCATCTGTTCGGATCAGTCGGCGGGTTCTTCCTGTCCCTGCAGTTGCTGCCTCGGTCCCACTCAGTCCAACTCGGTGCCACTCAGTCCATCCCGGTCTCGAAGCACCGGCTAGCCATGTGCGTGCAGTGGCGCACCCGCCAGTGCCATTGCCGCCTCACCCATGGACTCCGACATCGTCGGGTGCGCATGCAGCAGTGGCGCAACATCCTCCGGTGACGCCTCCCATGCGTACATCAGCTGGGCCTCTGCCAAGAGCTCGCCGACGCGGGAGCCGAGCAGGTGCACGCCGACGATGGGGCCATCCTCCCGAGCGATGAGCTTGACGAAGCCGGAGGTTCGCAGGATCTGGCTCTTTCCGTTGCCCGCAAGGTCGTAGGTGATGGTGCGAACCTGCCCATAGGTCTGACGAGCCTGTGCCTCCGTCAGGCCGACGCTGGCGGCCTCCGGCTCCGAGTAGGTCACGCGCGGAATACCTGCCAGATCGATCGGTGCGGGGTTGCGCCCCGCGATCTGCTCGGCCACGGCGATCCCCTCCGCGAAGCCCTTGTGGGCCAGTTGAGGACCGCGCACGATGTCGCCTACTGCATAGACGTTCGGCAGGTTCGTCCGCAGGCGGTCGTCAACCGCAACCAGTGGCCCGTCCATGCGCAGCCCGGCTTCCTCGAATCCGAGTCCGGTTGTTGCGGCACCCCGTCCGACGGCCACGAGGAGGAGGTCCGCCGTGAGCTCCGTGCCATCGTCGAGGGTGACCGACACCCCCGTGTCGGTGGCTGCGGCGGAGGCCACCCGTATCCCCAGTCGGGTCGCGATGCCGCGCTTGCGGTAGGCACGCTCCATGCCCTTGCTGATCGCCTCGTCGTCGGTCGGGAGCAGTCGATCAAGTGCCTCGACGATCGTCACCTCCGCACCCAGGGACGTCCAGATGCTCGCGAACTCGACCCCGATCACCCCGCCACCGAGCACGATCGCGCGGGCCGGCACTCGGTCGAGGGCGAGGGCGTGCTCGGAGGTGATGATTCGCTCGCCGTCAATGGACAGCCCCGGCAGTGTTCTCGGATAGGAGCCCGTCGCAAGGACCAGTGCTCGGCCCTCGTGGACTGCATCCCCCACGGTCACGGCCGTGGGACTGGTCAGCCGCCCCGTCCCGGCGACGTAGGTGACCCCGCGGTGCTTGATCAGCCCCTGCAGACCCTTGTACAGCCGGCCGACGACCGCGTCCTTGTAGCCGTTCACCCTCGGCATGTCGATCCCGCCCAGGCTCGCATCAATGCCGAGGTGGCCGGCCTCGCGGACGGTGTCGGCCACTTCCCCGGCGTGGAGAAGCGCCTTGGTGGGGATGCAGCCGCGGTGCAGGCAGGTGCCGCCCAGCAGGTCCCGTTCGATGAGGGAAACGCTCAGGCCGAGCTGACTTGCCCGCAGGGCGGCGGCATAACCGCCGCTGCCGGCTCCGAGGACGACCACGTCATGGACTCCGGACACCCCACTGCCTCCCCTCACCGAGTGACGCCATCCTGTCATGTCGCTCGGCTGCCGCGATCAGGTGCCGCCCGGGCCGCGTTTCAGCCGATATCGCGGGCCCAGGTGCCGATGTCGAGAGTGGAGAGGCCACCGTCGACCTCGATGATCTGGCCGCTGATGTACGCGCTCGCGGGGGTGGTCAGGAATGCGACCACATTCGCGATGTCGTCAACGCTTGCCATTCGTCCCAGCGGCACCATGCGATTGATGCGGGCGAGGAGTTCCGGGTGTGCCTCGTAGTGGGCGCGAGCGCGCTCCTTGAAGACGAACGCGGAGGGTGACACCCCGTTGACCCGGACCCCCTGCGCGCCCAAGGTCGCTGCGGCATGGCGGACGAGCTGCACCTGGGCCGCCTTCGCCGCGTGATACGCGAACGGCTGGTCGGAAACGATGAGCCGGGCGGCCGGGGAGACGGTGAGGACGACCGCCAGCGGCTCCGACCCTTTGTGCTGGGCGGCGGCCTCGATCAGTCGAGCCGGTGCTCGCACCTCGACCTCGTGCTGGCGCGAGTCGTTGGCCTCCCCGCGATATCGGTGCGTGAACACAAGCGCGCCCAGGGGTCCGCGATCGGTGCCGGTGAGCAGGCGTTCGCCGACACCGGGAACCGCGAGGTCGCCCTCGAGTAGATCGTTCACACCCGCCGACAGCGCGGCCTCGCGGAGTTCGGCATCGGCCGATCGGGTGACGAGTGTGACGTACTGCCCCGTCTGGGCCAGCGCAGCACAGGTCGCTAGGGCGATGGGCGAATGACCTCCGAAGACGACACTCCTCATCATTGAATCCGGATCAGATGCGGATCCGGAAGCGGGATGATCGCCGTGCCGGTCCAGCCGCTCACGCGCAATCGCTCGATGATGCGCTCATCGTGCTGCCAGGCGAGCACCAGGCAGGACGGATGCTGCTCGGTGATGAGCACGCTGGGGTCCCGGACAGCCAGCCCGAGGCCCGGTGAGAAGAGCCCCTGCCGTCGTGGATTGTCGTCGACGAGGAAGGCGAGGTGCTCACTGAGTTCGAACTGGTACACCAGCGTGGTCACGCTGTGGGACATTCCGTAGCCGGGCAGGGTACGCATGCCAGCGGCGGAGGGTCCGAGTGCGGTCAGCAGGCCGTGCAGTCGCTCGGAGGCGGTGGCCAGACGGGCATTCAAGGCGGCGAAGTACCCGTGCGTGCGCACCCCAAGCCAGTCCTCGAACTGCAGCATCCGTCGCACATGCTCGGGTGCCTCGGGTGCACTCTCGGGTGCCAGCACCGCGAGCAGTGACCCGCCCTTGAGCGGCACTCGCCGGGCCCAGTCGATGCGAAAGCCGTGCCGCAGGCAAAGGTTGTGAACGTCCCGGACGGTGAAGTAGGAGACATGCTCGTGATATGCGTAATCGAACATGGCGACCGCGAACTGATCCGGGTGGTAGCCGGTGAGCAGGGCCACCCGGCCCTCGGCGGGGCAGATGGTGCGCAGGCCAGCGAAGAAGTCATCAACGTCAGGGATGTTCGCGGCAACGTAATTGGCCGTGATGAGGCGGGGGCGCAGCCCATCATCCTTCAGCGCACCGGCGAGGGAAGCGCTGAAGTAGTCGTTGATCGTCGTCACGCCGGCGGCGGCGGCCCGCTGTGCCTGACCTGCGGCGGGCTCCACCCCCTGCACCCGGGCGCCCAGTGCGGCAAAACCGGCCAGCCACGTTCCATCATTCGACCCGATGTCGAGGACGAGTTCCCCCGCTCGCCCCTCGATGGTCCGCCAGAGCTCCTCGGCGAGCGCCCTCATCGACGGCGCCAGCCCCGGGCTGGCACCGGTGTGGAAGTGGTAGTTCGAGTAACTCTCCTCAGGTGCGACCACCGACGGCAGGTGCAGGTGGCCGCAGCTCGTGCATAGGGCCAGATCCAGCGGATAGGCGGGCAATCCGACGGCCCTCGACGACTGCTCGCACAGCAGATCCCCCAGTGGCGTGGCGTGCAGATGGAGGACAGTGGCACGATCGACCCCTCCGCAGACCGGGCAGGGACGCGGACGTATGGCAGCACCGGTAGCGGCCGACCGAGGGATCGCTGCGGAGGGCTGGGGGGCGTTGGTCGTCACGGTCGAAGGCTAGACGCTAGTTTCAGGCAGTGGCGAGCGCATCCGGGGCCGTGGCGCCGCGGGTCCTGCTGTGGGGAGGGCGGACGAAAGCCCGGCTGCTCGCAACGCTCACTCCCGAGGCCTACCCAGGTGCCACGGTGGACGTCTACGAGCCGGCACCGATCGACGCGCGCCTGCCTGAGGGGGTGCGTCGCCTGCGCACCTTCACGGAGGTTGCGCGACGTTGGTCGACGTGGACGCACTTCATCGCGGCCATCGGTGGTGAGCACGGATTCGCTCGGGTTTTCGCCAGCGAGGTGCTCGCGGGTAAGGGGCTGGCCGCGTTGCCGGTGATCTGCGAGACGAGCACCCGTCATCCGACGGCGGAGGTCGGCACCGGCGTGCAGTTGATGGCGAGATCCCATGTCGGACTGTTCTCCGCCCTGGGTGACTACGCCATTGTCAACACCGCAGCGATCATCGACCACGACTGCCACATTGGGCGCGGAGTTCATGTCATGGGCGGCTGTGCCCTGGCCAGTTACGTGTCTGTGGACGACTATGCCTCGATCGGCACCAATGCGACCGTGCTGCCGCATCGCCGGATCGGGGAGGGTGCCTTCGTGGGGGCAGGATCAGTGGTCACCCGTGATATCCCGCCCTGGTGCGTCGCCTTCGGCTCCCCCGCTCGGGTTGTGCGGGAGCGGCGCCCGCCGACGCCCGGCGAGGTGATGGACGCGATGGCGCCGCGTTCCTGGTGGGACGCTGGCGCGGGCGACTGACAAGGCGCAGCCAGGGGCCGACTCGGCGGCCGACGGGCGTGTGCCTCAACCCGCCCAGGGATCGACGACGGCTCGACCGGGGAGGCCGGTGCGGACCAGTTCGATCGCATCGTTCACCTCGGCAAGCGGGAACCGCGTCACAGGCAGGCCGGTCAACCGGAACAGGCCCGCCTCTGCCAGCCGCAACAGTCGGGGAATGTCGTGTTGCGGCTGCGTGCCCCCGCCCTTTGAGCCCGTCCAGATTGTGTCGAAGTGCAGGGGAAGGGTGTCCACGCTGGCGGGCTCATCGTGGCGGGGGACGCCCACGAGCACTGTCCGCCCACCGTGGGCGACCAGTCGACAGGCAAGTTCGATCATCTCCCGGGCTCCGGTCGTCTCGATGACGACATCGGGTGGCGCTCCGCCGAGGGCTGTTCGGATCCGCCCCTCGGTGGCCTCGGTGGCGGGGGGTGCCGCGGACGTCAGGACGGTGGCGGTGGCACCCATGGCATCCGCGGCGGAGAGGCGCTCCGCGACGCGGTCGACACCGATGATCGGGTGCGCGCCGCTTGCCCGTGCTGCCTCGACTGTCAGCAGTCCCACCCCACCGGTACCGAGCACGACGACGGACTCGCCCAGCCGCACCTGGGCGTCGCGCCCGATCACCCCTGCGGCCGTGGTCGCAGCGCACCCAAGCAGAGGTAGGTACTCGAGCGGCACACTGGTCGTGACGGGGGTGCACCGGTTCTCCGAGATCACGGTGAACTCGCTGAGGGTCGTCACCCAGCCCGCGTTCAGCCGTTGCCCGCGCCATCGGTAGCCCGCGGGATCGGCCTGGACGCCGGCGCCCGGCATCCAGTGGAGGACGACCCACTGTCCCGGTGCGACACTTCGGACGAGGGGGCCGACGTCCATCACCTCGCCGTAACCCTCATGCCCGAGCAGGTGCGGCAGAAAGCGGTCGGGGCCCTTCACCGCGTCGATCTCGTTGATCTGCGCCCCGCATACCCCACTGAGGGTGATCCGCACGAGCACCTGCCCCGGTGCTAGGGACTCCGGCAGCGTGATCTCGTCGACAACCAGCGGCGCCGATGACTGCTGGAGGATCGCTGCCCGGCAGGTGCGCACCGGCTGGCCGCTAGCGGTCACCGGTGATCACCGGCCACCCGCTGAGATGACGCCTCATTCGAAGTAGATGAACTCGTAGTCACCCGTGTACCCCAGCGTTGCGTAGAGCCAGGTCCATTCGCCGACATCCAGTATCGACTCAGCCGTCAGTGCCCAGCACTCGAGGTTGAACATCTCCTGCTCATTGCGGTAGCTCTCCACCATGACGTAGCCCTGACGGCCAACCCGCTCGATCTCCGGCAGGGCCACGGCCAGTTCCGGCAGGCGCAGATTGTGCAGCGTCGCAAGTGAGATGACGAGGTCGAACTGGTTGTCCCCATAGGGGTAGGGCTCCTCCGCGCGCCCGATGGTCATGGTGCCGCGGAAGTCAGGGTGCCGGGAGGCGAGGCCATGGCGGGATACGTCGAAGCCGGTGAGCTCCGCCTCGGGCAGCAGGCATTGCAACTCGTACAGCAGGAATCCCTTACCGCATCCGACGTCGAGCACTCGGCTGCCGGCGGTGAGCCCATAGCGGTCGATCAGTGCCTGCGCGACAGGCTGCCAGCGACCCGGCAGGTAGCGGTACCCGCCGTACCCGTAGCGGCGGTCACCATCCCAGTAGTCGGCCTCGTACTGCTTCGCCGTGAGCATCGCCTCGACTTTGTTGTCCACCATCCTTCCGAGGTAGTCGCGGGCGGTTGCCCGGTGCAGGGAGCCGACCAGGTCGAGTTGCTCAGGCATAGACGGAATTCACCTCGGTCTCATTCATCGCAGGGCCGGGATCAGGTCGTGCCGGAAGGCGGGTCGTGCGGTCGTTCCGGTGCCGTCGGGTCGATGGCGGCCCCAGTTCGAGGGTCCATCACCCGCCGACGGTCAGTCACGGAGGATCGCCTCAATCCGCGCGGTGATCCCCGCGGCAGAGAGGCCGTGGAGTTCCCAGTGCTCGCGCTGCGACCCGTACTTCTCAGGGTACCGATGAGGGAGGGTGAGGCGATGCAGGCGGGTGGGGAGGCCGCGTTCCGCGATCGCCTCCGCCACGATGGTCGACAGCCCGCCGGTGGGGATGTGCTCCTCAACCACGAGCACCGTGTGACGCCCGGCCAGCAGTGCGTCCAGCGATCCCTCGGCCACGGGCGCGAGGACGGGGATGTGCCACAGTCCCACGTCGTGCCCGCCCTGCCGGGCGGACTGCACCGCCGGCAGGCACTCATGGAGCAGTGCGCCGGTGGTGAGGACGGCGAGGGTGTCGCCCGTCAGCACCACTCGCGGCTGCCCCCACGGTGACTGGGGCAGTTCGCCGGTGACATCCGGCTCGCCGCCCTTCGCGATGCGGACGTACGCCGGCCCCGATGCCGATGCCAGGTGTCGGATGCACTCGGTCATCTCCCGTGGGTCGGCCGGTGCGATGACCGACATCCCCGGGATTGCGCGCATCAGGGCGAAGTCATCGATCGCCTCGTGAGTTGGTCCAAGGGGTGCGTAGACCATGCCACCCCCGGCGCCCACGAGACGCACGGGCAGGTTGTGCAGGGCAACGTCGACGATCACCTGCTCAAGTGCCCGCCGGGTAAGGAAGGTGCTGATGGTGTGGACGTAGGGGATGAAGCCCTCCAAGGCCAACCCGGCAGCACAGCCCACGATGTGCTGTTCGGCGATGCCCTCCATCAGGACCCGGTCGGGGTGGCGCCGTGCGGCGTCGGCGAGGGTTCCGGCGCCGAGGTCGGATCCGATGAACACCACCGCCGGGTTCTCCTCGACCAATGCGGCGATCGCCGCCAGGGCCGCCTTACGCACGGTCGATCGCCGATCGGAGGGCCTCGACATCAGTGGCGGAGAGGCTGGACTTGTGATGCCAGTGCGGGTCATGCTCGGCGAAGTCGATGCCACGACCCTTGACGGTCCGCGCAATGACGACCTGAGGGCGGTCAGCGGTGGGATCGACGCGGAGGGCACTGCGCAGCGACGTGAGGTCATGGCCGTCGACATCGTGGGGTGTGAAGCCGAAGCTGCGCCACTTCTCGGTCAGCGGCTCCAAGTTCCACACCTGGGCCACCGGTCCATAGGACTGCAGGGCGTTGCAGTCCACGACAGCAGTGAGGTTGGCGAGTCGATGGTGACCGGCTGCCAGTGCAGACTCCCAGACCGACCCCTCATCCAGTTCCCCATCGCCAAGGACGACCACGACCCGATGCTGCTCACGCCGGATCCGGGCGGCCAGTGCCATGCCAACCCCGACGGCCAGCCCATGTCCGAGGGAGCCGGTGGAGGCCTCAACCCCCGGTGCATGGCCGTACTCGGGATGACCTCCGAGGATGGAGTCGAACCGGCAGAACGTGGCGAGCTGTGATGTGGGGAAGAATCCCCGTTCGGCGAGCATCACGTAGAGGGCGATGCAGCCGTGGCCCTTGCTGAGAATGAGGCGATCGCGGGTGGGTGAGGCGGGATCGGCCGGATCCACCGTGAGGATGTCGTCGTAGAGCACGCGCATGATCTCGATCAGCGACATGGTCGATCCGATATGCCCGCGCCGACCCCCCGCAAGGGCGTCGATGGCGCGGTGGCGCAGCTGGCGGCTGCGGTCATCGAGGGTGGCTGTTGACGACGGTGGGGTCATATCGGCACCGCTGCGCGGGCTGACGAGTCCAGCAGCGCTGCATAAGTTGAGGGCGGGTCCTCAAGGATCCTCAGCAGCCGCTGGATATCCGGGTCGTCCATCGCATCCACCGAGCTGTCCACGGTGCCCGATCCTTCCATGCGCTCAAGCCGTGCCAGCACGATCGTCACCCACTTCGCGGCCAGCCAGCCGTGGAAGGACACCAGGCGGGACTCGTCCAGGCGGTAGATGCCCGTGACGTGATCGAGGAACCGCTCGGCACTGGTACGATCCCAGTGCGACCGCGGGTGCAGTAGGCAGTCGCAGACGAGCTTGTGCGGGTCATCCCAGCCGAAGAACTCGCAGTCGACGCAGTGGTACCGGTCTGCGTCGGCGAGGAGGTTGTGCGCCCCGGCATCCGACAGGCTCAGGGTGAGTGAGGCGGCCGCGGGTGCCGGATCCCATCGCGACAGGTGCCCGATCGCGCGCTGGACCCGGGCGGCGGTGTCGTGCAGGCCCCGGCTGGTGCTGGTGCGCAGGCGAGTCAGCCGCTGGTCGACCTGGTGGGCGATGTCGGCGGGGGCGGTCGCGGCATCGGTTCCCGGTGGCAGCCGCGCGGCCCACGGGTCGGTGCGTCCTTCATGCAGTTCGGTGAGGACTGCGAGCAGGGCTGCCAGCGACTGTTGATCGAGGGTGGCCGGGGCTCCCGGGAGCCAGGTGTGGAGGGCCCGGCGGGTCGCACTTGACATCGCCACCGGGCGCGCGAACCGGTGTGGATAGCGCGGATGGAGGTAGGACAGGGCGATGAACTCCCGTCCCATCCGTATGCCGCCGTCGGCGCGTCGGGAGTAGTCCTTGAGCGCATAGGCGGTGCCGTCATGGGTGATGCGCGTGACCGTGCTGTTGCCGCCGCTGCGGGTGAGCCCCGCATCGGCGGCCGGCGGAACGCGTCCGAGAAGGTCGACCGGGACGACATCGGGGATTCGGCCCGGGAGGGTCATCGGTTGGGCCGCCGGTCCCGACGCAGCCATCGGTGCAGCCAGGGGAAGCCGACCCCGGGCCAGCCATCCGGCGTCAGCTCACCGGTGGCCACCGCGTGGGTGTACTGCAGTGGGAGGGTGCCGGCTGGGAAACCGGGATCGGAGAGGACCTCCGGCAGGTCATCGAGGAAGGCCGGGAGGTCGAGGGCGCCGATGGTCGCGACCTTGGCCGATCGGGTGGGGCAGAGGTGGACATCGTCGACGGCGATCAAGCCCGGGGCGTGGAGGGTGCGCTGCAGCCACCGTCGAGCTGGTGTGTGGAGATCCTGGCCGGAGTCATCCTCATGGGAGCGAGGAGTCTTGTGGCTGACGATGACGACGCCGATCCCACCGGCTCGGCAGTCCGCAAGGAAGTCCAGTACTCCGGTCGCAGGCTGGGCGTGATCCAGTCCGCGGGTGTAGAGCACGGACTGGAAGTACCGCCAGCCCTGATCGTCATCCGGTCGCCGCAACTGCTCGCGGATGCTCGCTCGGTCCCAGCCCTCGGAAAGGCCCATCTCCGCGGCGATCAGTGGGTAGGCGGGACCGTAGTCGATGACCGTGTTGTCTAAGTCGAGTCCGATCCGCAGCGGGAACTCCCGTTCGGGCAGGTGGTGGGCCACCGTCACCTGCGAGCACCGCCCGCATTCGGCAGGCCTTCGAGCACCTCCCGCATGCGGGCGATGTTGATGTATCGGGGGTCGGTCATGGCGTCGGGCAGCAGGCCGCTGCTGAAGGCGCGCACGAGGTCACGGACCGCATCGGCCACGGTGAGTCGGGGCTCGAAGCCCAGTGCATCCCGGATGCGCTGGGATGAGATGCGATAGGAGCGCAGGTCATCCGTGGCCTCATGGACGACATCGGTGGCGGCGGGGGTGTTGGCCTGGACGATCTGCGCAATCGCGTCCACCGTGAGGTTGTCGCTGCCGATGTTGAAGACCTGACCCTGGAGGCGTTCCGCCGGCTCGGCGAGCAGTTGCAGGTAGGCGCGACACATATCGTCGATATGGAGGTTGGGCCGGTACTGGGAGCCGCCGAATACCCGGATCACGCCGCGATTCACCGCGTGGTTGGTGAGGATGTTCACCGTGAGGTCAAGCCGCTGGCGGGGTGAGTACCCGCACACCGTTGCGGGCCGGACGATGACACCGGTGAAGTCCGAGTCCACAGCGTCCAGCAGGATCTCCTCGCACTGCGCCTTGAAGGTGGAGTAGTCGGTGAGCGGGGTCAGCGGCAGGTCCTCGGTCACCTCCGGCTCATCCTTCACGCCGTAGACGGATGAGGAGGAGGCGTAGATGAAGCGCGTCACGCCGCTGTCCTTGGCCAATGCGACCAGAGGAGCGAATGCGGTGTAGTTGATCTCACGGCCGAGGGTGGGGTCCAGGTCGTAACTGGGGTCGTTGGAGATGCATGCGAGGTGGATCACATCGGTGCATCCGCTGAGGCTGCGGCGGACATCCGCGGCCGAGCGAATGTCCCCGGTCACCAACTGCAGCGTGGGATGGGCGGCGACGGGCCCGAGTACCCCGATTCCGTACCAGAACGTGTCCAGGACGGTCACCGCATGTCCGGCGGCCAGGAGGGAGGGAACCAGTTGGGCGCCGACGTACCCGCCGCCGCCGGTGACGAGCACCCGCCGGCTGCTCGGCTGCTCGTTGCTCACGGCCGCCAGCCTGTCACGTCGGAGGTGCTCACTTGAGCAGGGATGCGACGTGTCGGGAAAGCACGCCGTGAGTGAGGGTCTGCTCATTGCCGGTGAAGCCGACCGCCCAGGCCCCAACCACGGCTCCGCAGAAGGCGATGATCTCGGGGGGTGCGTCCAGTGCGGCGAGCATGGCAGTCACGGCGAGGACCGCATCGCCGGCTCCCACCCGGTCCTTGACATGCGGGGTCAGCGCGGGGGCGTGGCTGACGATGGATCCCGCAGCTGCCGCGCTGGTGTACAGGTCCAGGCCGGCAGCCCCGACGGTCACGAGGGCGCGACCCGCTCCCAGTCGGGTCAGGATCTCCGGTACAGCGTCCACCAGCTCGACATGCCGGCGCCGCAGCTCGATGCGCGCCTCAGCGCCGTTGAGCGTGACGTAGTCGGCCCGCGAATACTTTGACAGGCTGTTGAGGCCCCGATTTCCGGCATTGGCCTGGGTGTTGACCGCGAGAAAGGTGGAGGTGCTGGACAGCCGCTCGATTGCCGCGTCATCGAGCAGCCCGTGTCCGTAGTCGGCGACGATCGTCACCTGCCGCGCATCGGCGTGTCGACCATCGCGGGCGGTATGACCAAGCAGCGCAGTGAAGGCGTCGGCCACAGCAGGTGGCAGCGGGGAATCGTCCATCTCGTACAGTTCCATGACCCGGGCCTGAGTCCGCTCATCGACAAGGCGCTCCTTCCGGATGGTCGGCCGCGGGTCGGTGTCGCACCAGTGCAGTTCAACCCCGAGCGACGCCAGCTGGGCAATGGGATGTGTTCGAGCATCACGGGCGTTGAAAGCCGTGACGAGGTGGGTTACGGCCCCCAGGCCCCGGCAGTGGGCGGCGATGGCCAGCGCGCCGCCGGCGTGTGAGGTGACCTGACCGCGGCGGAGGCACAGGACGGGGTCCTTGGACGCCTTCCCCAGGACCTCGCAGTCGGTATAGGCGTCGATGATCGACTCCCCGACCACGGTGACCTCGACTTTGGCCAGCTTGTCCAGCCAGGAGGTGACCTCGTCGGCGCTGAATCGGTGCTTCAAGGATGCGATGTACTCCCTCGCGTGCGGCGGGAGGGTCGGGAGGAACTGGTTGATCAGCGTCGATGAGCTGAAGACCCGCTCATCGGTGAAGACCACCTGCCCCCCATGACGTTCAACGAGGGCCCGCTCGCGGGCGATGTTCCCGGTCGGATCGGACTGTGGGTCGAGGTAGTCCGATCCCTTGACGTACAGGTCGGGGGCGAGTGCGTCGATGGTTGGCAGCGCCGTGGCGTCGCGGGTGATCACAACGTGGTCGACGACCCGCAGGGCGGCGAGGGACTCCGCCCGCAGGTCCTCGGCGAAGGCGGGTCGCCCCGGACCCTTGGTCACGAACGCATCGGCGGTGATGGACACGATGAGGAGATCGGCGAGCTCCCGCGCCCGGGCCAGGTGGCGCAGATGCCCCGGATGCAGCAGGTCGAATACCCCATGGCACAGGGCGATGCGCGTGCCCGCGGCGCGGGTCGCACGTAGCGACTCCGCGAGCTTGGCGGCGTCGGTCACGGTGCGGGCTGCTTGAACTGGGAGGGCATGGATGGAGATCCTGACATATCCGGGGACCGCTGGCGTGCCGTTAGCGTCCGTTCAGGGATTGTGCCGACGGGGCCTGGCTGCTCGGTTCAGCCGCACACGAATCAGCGATAGAAGGTGTTCACCGCGTCGATGACGGTGTCGACCTGATCTGTCGAGAGTCGCTCAGACATCGGCAGCGACAGGATTCTCGTCACGAGGTGCTCCGCGCGGGGGCAGCGGCGACGGAAGTCGGTGAAGGCCGGTTGCTGAGGAATGAGCTGAGGGTGCTGGATCTTGGTCTCGATCCCGGATTCGGCGAGGTGGCTCCTGAGTTCATCCCGTCGCGGACACTGGACGGTGTATGTGTAGAAAACGTCATCGAACCTTGGTGAGCGCATCGGGGTGGCGACAGGCTCGCGCAGGCCGGCGTCGTATCGAATGGCGTGAGCCCGGCGGGCGGTGACGGCGTCCGACACCCGATCAAGGCGTGCCAGGAGGACGGCTGCCTGAAGGGTGTCGAGTCGACCGTTCAGGCTCGGCTCGATGCAGGTCTGACGGTCAGGAGTGCCGGCGTACCGCAGCGTCGTGAGCCGCTCGCGCACCTCCCCATCGTTGGTGAGGACCGATCCCGCTTCGCCGAGCGCGCCGAGGACCTTCATCGGGTTGTGACTGATCCCGGAGAGATCGCCGACCGAGCCACAGGGTCGTCCGTCGACGCGCGCCCCGAACGCCTGAGAGCCATCCTCGACAAGTAGGAGGCCATGGTTGGCTGCTACGGCCTCGAGTGCCGCCGCATCGGCCATATGGCCGGTGAAGTCGACGAAAAGGATGGCCCGCGTGCGGGAGGTGATGAGCGCCGGAATTGAAGCCGGATCGAGATTGAGATCGTCCCCGATATCGGCGAACACCGGCTCCGCCCCCGTCAGGACGATTGCGTTCGAGGAGGCCACCCACGACAGTGGGGTGGTGATGACCTCATCACCGGGCCCGATGCCCAATGCCCGAAGCCCAAGCCACAGCGCGTCGGTTCCTGAGCCGACACCGACAGCGTGGACCCGGTTGCAGGCCCGCGCCACGCGCTCCTCGAAGGCGCTCACCTCGGGTCCCATGACCAGTCGCCCGTGGTTGAGCACTCGGGTCACGACTGCGAGGAGTTCCGCCTGCTCCTCAGCTGGGACTCGCAGGTCAAGGAAGGGAACAGTGACGGGGACCTCGGGCACAACCCTCCCTCCCGTGAGCGAACGACGGTCTGGCCAGCATCTCCGGCAACGCTACCGTGTTGGGGCAGCGTGGGCACTCATTCGCCTAGGGTTGGGGTATGGGAATCGGCATCGATGCGGTCCGGATCGCGTGTGACCTGCACATGCGGGGCGTGTGGTCGGGTTACTCCTCGGTGCTCGACATGGGTGCGCAGGAACTCCACGTCACTCCGGGCGCGCTGGCGGCCTGCTTGCGTGATGCCGGGATTGCCGACCTCGAGCCCTTGCCGGCTCAGGTACCGGCGGAATCACCGGAGCGACTGTGGCGCCCATTGGGGTTCACGAACTGCGACCAGCTGGATCAACTCCCGGGGACGGACCTGAGGCAGGACCTCAACTACCCGCTCACCGAGGGGGGCATGCGCTATGACCTCGTGACGGACTTCGGCAACAACGAGCACGTATTCAACGTAGGCGAGGCATACCGAACGATGCACCGGTTGACCACGCCCGGTGGCTGCCTATGGATCCAGCAGGCGTGGATCGGGGGCAATGGCCTCTATGCGTTCACACCGGACTTCTTCGAGGCCTTCGCTGCCGCGAACCGCTATACGTTCATCGCATCATTTCTCATCGTGAACAATGCCCATGTTTCCTGTGTGCTTCCCTACGATCTGGACACTCTGAGCCTGCTGGCCCGCGATGGAACCGAGGGCGTTCATCACAGCCATGTGCTCCGGCGGACATCCGAGGCTGACTTCACCTGGCCGGGCGAGGGCTCGTACAACTCCGGTGGCTTCCCCTACCGGATCTGCTGGATCAGTCCGCCAGTGCCTGCCGGTCGAATGACGCTGCCATTGACCTCGGGGGATTTTGCTGACTCGGTTGCGTTGCTCACCATCGGTGCGATCCTCCGGCAGGTGCGCATCGGGTTGGCGGAGGTGATGGGCCGCATCCTCAATCCCGCCTGGTGGCGCCGTGAGCGACCGCTCGCTCGCCGCAGGGCATGAGGGTGATGCGCCTCACTCAACTCCTCGCACAGGCCCCCCATCAGGCGCGATTCGCACTCGGGCAGCCGGGACGATTCCTCCGGCTCAGCACAGACCGGATTCTCATGGCTGTGCTGGTGCCGTCGATTGGGCGGGTGGGGGCTTTTCTCGTCCGGCGAATCCAGTCTCGGCGCGAGGTATCCCTCGTGGAGATGCCCAGTGGCCGCATTGGTCACTTGATCATGGATACGTGCTTCACCGCTTGGCAAATCGACGCGGACAGCCGCCAAGAAGGCGCGACCGCATCGCGAGGCGCAAGGCGCCTGGCGCTCTGGTTTGCTCAGGCTGAGACAGCCAATCCAACCGTCAGTCGCATCTGGCGGCGGAACCTTCGCGTGGT
>JAGWXT010000009.1 GCA_018969715.1 Actinomycetales bacterium | reverse complement strand
CAGAACGACCGTGCCGTCGGGCTCCTCGTGGACGAGGTACGGCCTATCCGCCTGACCGACGGTCACTCGTCCACGAGGATCGGCCGTGACAAGGCGTGATGCTCCCATGAGTTCATTCCCTTCGTCCGTGTTGATTGTACCGGGGAGACCCGCAGGGGGCAAGGGGGTTGGGCCCACATTCCCGCACCGGGAAGTTTCCCACACCACGCCCACGCCATGGACACCAAACGCTGAATGGTGGGATCCGACGCCGCCGGAAGGCGTTGGGGCTGACCCAGGCTGAGGTCGCCATGCGTGCCGGCGTGGCCTTGCGCAGCGTCCACGAGGTCGAGACCGGCGCGGCTTGGCCGAGCACGAGGACGGTCGGATCGGTCGCGTCCGTTCTGGGTGCAGGCCTGGGCATCTTCCTACGCAAGGCGCGCCCGTGAGACGCGCTCCATCGACGGGTGACGTTGGAACAGCCCCCCGGAGACCTTGCAGGCGAACCGCAGTCCGGACCTCCCTAGCCGGGAACGGTCGCAGGGTCGGGCGTGGCATCGGCAGTGCGCACCGGGGTGCGCTGAGGGGAACCGTCCGCCTGAATGACGGCCAGCACGGGCACCGCCACTACGGGGGGTGTCCCCAGCTGCTGGCACAACTCAATGACCGGTATGCGCATCAAGACCTCGACCCGACCATTCGCTCTTGGGCTTGATCGCTGCGGAGGTCGCGGGAATCGAGGCATTGCGCTCCACGTATTGCGTTGAGGTCAACGACCTGCACGACGAGGTCTCTTCGACGTCTGACAACGATGGCGAAGCCAGGCGGGTCCCTGGACCGCTGAAAGAGCGGCACCGCTTCGCGGGCAATTTGACTTGAGGCACTGCGGATCCTCGTCATTACGCACGCGGTTCAGATGGCGACAATGGGCGCTTCAGTCACGGTGGTCATTGACGAAATTGACGGAAGGAACCTAGGACGACGGGCTAGTGCACCTCAACCAGACAGAACTGCTGCACCATAAACACTGGCGTAAACGGCGGGCGGTGGTTCGGCCGCCCTGGCAGCGCCGGGGCAGTTGCGGCGGGAATGGGTGTCGTCGTCAGGCCATCAGATCGGCCGGGCACGCCAGTGGCAGCCGGCGGCGGACGTTGCGCATCAACTGCCGGGAGCAAGCACCGGTTCCCCGATTGCCGAGAGCCGGTCGGCCGCCGCCCGCAGGCAGGTCAGGCTCTGCACCACTGCCAGGGCGGGTGGCACCGAGGGGTCGTCGGCCAGCCACACCCGCTCGGGCACGGACTCATCGGGGAGGCCGACCGTGCGCATGCTGCGCCGCACCCGAGTGGCGATCAGCCCGGGGTCCCGAACATCAGCGGCCGTGGTCAGCACCGTTCCCAGGACGTGCACTCCCGCATCGAGGGCGCACGTGAGCGCATCAAGGGCGACCGTGTGCGCACGGTCCACCGGCAGCAGCATCCCACCGGGGTTGGCGGCAAGCCCGACGGCGAGCGCACCTGCCGTGGCACCGACATCGAGGACGACCTTGTCGGTGGCGGCAGCGCCAGCCACGGCCCGGACGGCCGGTTCGAGCAAGGCGATGAGGCGTTCCGGCGAGATCGGGTCGGCAACGGTGAGGGCACTGGCCCGCGCCTGCCCTGTGAGCACGCCGGCGAGGGCGGACTCATCGAGCAGCAGCACGATGCCGCCGCGTCCGGCGACCGTCGACGCGGCCAGGGTGACCCCCAGCAGGAGCGCCTCGGTCAACGCAGTGGCGATGTCGGCGCGGGCAACTGGATCGGCGAGCAGGGTCCGACCGCGACGGTCGACGACCGTGGCCGCGAAGGTGATCGGACCGGTGAGGCGAATGAGGAAGGACCGGCTCGGGTCGCCAGCACACGCCTCGGCGAGCACATCGAGATCATCACGGAGCATGCGGCGGGTCGTCCGCACCAGTTGACTGACCCCCGCCACCCCGGAGCGTTGACCCCCGATCGCCCACCGCCCACCGTGCGGCTCACCCGCCAGTCCAGCGTCGATCTCGGACAGTAGGGCGAAGGTCCGCCCCAGGGCGGTGGCACGAGGGTCGCCACCAGCGGGCTCCGGCAGGAACGGCAGCCCGCACTCGCCGGCAATGACCTCGGCGACCTCGCGCGCCACAGCGGGAACAGGGCCGCCCGGATCGACAGCCCCCGCGACCGGCCCGGCCCCGGTGACAAGTGCCCGCGTCACCCGCTCACCCCGCGCACCACGTCCGCGGCCACCGCAGCCGGCGCGACCCCGGGCGCTGACCGGTCCATCGTGAACGATCCCACCACTCGGGTCCCCTCGTAGAGCACCGCCAACTGGCCCGGGGCGATACCGCGGACTGGCAGCTCACAGGTGAGGACGGTGCGGCCGGCGCCCACGTCGGTCAGCACCGCCGGGGTCGTCTCGCCGTGGGCGCGCACCTGGACCCGGCCGCGCCAGCCCACCCCCGGGGCGGGGCCGCACCACTGTGCCCCGCCACCCACGATCAGCGTGACCTCACTGTCGGTGAGCGCGCCGACCGTGACGGTTGCGGTGGCGACGTCGATGGCGGTGACGTACCGGCGTTGCTGGTCCGAGCTGATGGTCGGCAGGCCCACCCCGCGACGCTGACCCACGGTCAGGCCGGTGAGATCGGCGACCTCCCCGAGGATGCGCCCGGTTGCGCCGTCGACGATCCGCCCCGGCCGGGCGGGCAGGCGCGCGGCGAGCCACGCCCGGGTGCTTCCCTGCGGGATGAAGCAGATGTCGTGGCTGTCGGGCTTCGCCGCCACCGTCAGCCCGCGTCGGGCCGCTTCGCGTCGAACCTCGTCCTTGTGCGCATCTCCGAGGGGCAGCACAACCGTTGCCAGTTGATCGGCGGTGAGCATGGCGAGGACGTAGGACTGGTCCTTTCCCGGGTCAGCACCCCGATGCAGGGTGGGACCGCGGCCGGTGGCCGGATCGGCCGGCTCGATGCGCGCATAGTGCCCAGTGGCGAGGGCGTCGAAGCCGAGCGCGATCGCCCGGTTCAGGACGGTTGCGAACTTGATCCGCTCATTGCAGCGCGCACATGGATGCGGGGTACGACCGCGGGCGTACTCGGTGAGGAAATCGGCGATCACCTCACGCTCGAACGCCTCGGAGACATCCCAGACATAGAAGGCGATCCCCAGCACATCCGCGATGCGTGCGGCATCGCGGGCGTCCTGTGCGGTGCAGCAGCCACGGCTCGGACGAGCGCCGGGTGCAGACCCGGGCGCATCACTTGCGGTGTCCCGGGCAAGGGCCAGATGCACCCCGGTGACCTCGTGCCCAGCGTCCACGAGGCGGGCGGCGGCCACCGCTGAGTCGACGCCACCGCTGAGGGCGGCCACGATCCGGCGGCGCTCGCTGCTCATCGCTGGCCCGCTCGGCGGGCGCGGGCGACGACACCGGGCAGGGCGTCGATGAGCGCGTCCACGTCTCGTTCCTGTGAACTGCGTCCGAGGGAGAAGCGCAGGGACCCGCGTGCGGAGCGCTCATCGCGTCCCATTGCCAGCAGGACGTGGGAGGGCTCGGGCACCCCGGCCTGACATGCCGAGCCGGTGGCGCACATGATCCCGGCGGCGTCCAGGAGCATGAGCAGGGCATCGCCCTCGCATCCGGGGAAGGTGAGATGTGCGTTGCCGGGGAGGCGTCCGCTCCCGGGGGCGCCATTGAGGACCGCATCGGGGACGACCTGCTGGACTCCCGTGATGAGCAGATCGCGCAACTGGCCGACCCGGGAGGCGTATGCGGGCTGCTCGGCGACGGCGAGCTCGACGGCGAGGGCGAGACCGGCAATATGGGGAGCGTCAAGGGTGCCCGAGCGAACCGAGCGCTCCTGGCCACCACCGTGGAGCAGCGCGACCGGCCGCAGATCCCGGCGCAGCAGGAGCGCACCCACTCCGATCGGCCCACCGAGCTTGTGACCGCTGAGCGTGAGGGCATCGGGTCGGACCTCATCGACGGCCACCGGCACCGACCCGACGGCCTGGACCGCATCGGTGTGGAACAGCACCCCGAACTGCGCACAGGTGTGGGCAAGGTCCTTGACATCGTTGAGTGTGCCGACCTCGTTGTTGGCCCACATCACGCTGACCAGTGCGACCTCATCGGCGCGATCGAGGAGGATCTCGCGCACCTGCGCCGGATCCACTCGGCCCTCACGGTCAACCGCGAGGTACACCACCTCACATCCCTCATGGGCAGCCAGCCAGCGCACAGGGTCGAGGACGGCATGGTGCTCAACGCCACTGGTGAGGATCACCCGGCGGCGGGGGTCGGCGTCACGGGCTGCCCAGAACAGGCCCTTGAGGGCAAGGTTGTTGGCCTCCGTCCCACTTGCGGTGAAGACGACCTCCGAGGGGTTAGCCCGCAGTGCGGCAGCCAACTGCTCGCGCGACTGCTCGACGATGCGCCGCGCGGCGCGGCCGGCCGCGTGCAGGGAGGAGGCATTCCCCCCGAGGCGCATGGTGTCGATGACCAGTTCAAGGACCGCCGGACGGATGGGTGTCGTCGCGGCGTGGTCGAGGAAGACCCGGGTATCGGGGGTCAGGCCGGTATCGGGGGTCAGGCGATCCGCAGCCGTGGTACCCATGTGGTGGAGCCTACGGTCGCCGGGCCCCCGGGGCGGGTCAGCGCTGCTGCGGGCGGAGCATCGGGTAGCCATCACGCAGGGTCTGGATCACCGAGGCGGCGATGTCGGTGCTCGCATCACGGGTGAAGTGGATGCCGTCCGCCTGCCGCTCCGATCGCACGACCGGTCGGCCGCTGTACAGGTCGAGGACCACCAGGCCGGGCTGGTACTGCGCCGCAGCGGTGACCGCAAGGGTGACATCCCGGAACACCTCATCGTGGACGGGGTCGGCGACCTGCGGTGGGCTCAGCCAGATGACATGCGCTACCCCAGCGCGCTGCAGGCGCTCGGCAAGGATCGCCGCTCGGCGGGCGTACTCAGCCCGCCAGCGCGCGGTTGTCATCGGGTAGAGCTCGCCGCGACGCTGCAACGGCCAGGCGTCATTGGCGCCCATGGAGATCACGACGACGTCTGCGCGCCGCCGCTGCGCCTCCGCCGGGGCGAAGGTGCTCCAGTCGAAACGCTGTGGGGTCGCGAGCCCGGTGCCGTTTCGCCACACCGTGGTCACACGCACCCGCGGATCATCGGCGAAGGCCGCCTGCAGGGCGAAGCCGGGGTACGTACTCGTGGAATCCCCGGTGACCAGCACGCGCAGCGGTCGACCGGGCGTGGGCCGACGCATGGGAACCGCGTCAAGGAGGGGCGGTGGCTGGGCCCGTCGGGGCAGTCGGGTCAGGCGACCCCGGTAGGTCCACTCGCGCGGCTCGGCCGGCAGCCCCGGCGCGTCCACCTCGGCTGACGACCCGGCCGGAGCGTCGGGTGCCGGCGTGCCAGCGGCCGCGGGCACCGCGTCGAGGGGGGCCAGTTCCCCCGGCAGGGCGTCGTCGAACTCCCCCGGCAGGGCGCCATCCTCGAAGGCTGACCCGCTCACGGACTGGTCCCCACCGGAGAGGGCGTCGAGCCATTGCCGCGGACGCGTCAACCCGGAGGGCACGGCGAGGGCGACAGCCCCCTGCGCCAGCGGGCTGAGGAGGATCCGCTCGGTCTGATCAGGACTGGACTGCGCCCGGCGCAGCAGCGACTCTGAGTCGACCAGCAGGACGGCGATGACGGTGATCCAGACCAACAGGATGATCTGGGCGGCCGTGGCGGTGCCTCCGGTCCAGGCGCGGAATGACGGATGGGGTGCGGCTTCCTGATCCACCTGCCCGTCCTGATCCACCCGCTCGTCCTGATCCACCTGCTCGTCCTCATCCACCTGCGCGTCCTGATCCACCCGCTCGTCCTGATCCACCTGCGCGAGTGCCGAGGAGTCGGACGGGCCGGCTGCGGCGACCGCCACCGCACGGGGCAGACGCCGGCGCACGCGTGCGCGGCGACTGCTCGCGGCGACGCGCGGCGCGCCACCACCGGGCAGCTCGCCACCACCGGGCAGCTCGCCACCACCGGGTGGGGGCACAGTCGGGGACGATCGAGCCGTGGGTGCCTTGGCAGCCGGCGCAGGCGGCTTGGCAGCCGGCTGGGAAGTCGGGGGGGCGGGCTGGACACGGGACCGCGCGCGAGTCCGGGCGTTCTCGGCGGGCACCGCCGATGGCCGGGGCAGAGTCGCCGGCCGGGGCATAGTCGCCGGCGTGGGCATAGTCGCCGGCGTGGGCATAGTCGCCGGCGTGGGCACACCCGCTGGCCGCGGGTCGCCGGAAGCCGAGGGTTGCGATCCCGAACCGCCGCTTACCCCGTCCTGATCCGCGCGGCTGTCGCCGACGCGGCTCATACCCCTGAGGATAAGCACGACCGTCGGCGGGGTGCTGCGGCATCACGACCTCCGCGCGTCGCCCCTGCCCGGGACACCCCGGAGCCGGGCGTGGCTCATCAGTGGCCTCGCCCCCACGCCGGCACCCAGCGGTGCGGCCACTCAGAACTGGAAGTAGATGAACGGTGCCACGCCACGGTCACTGGTGAGGCTTGAGATGGCGACGATGACCAGGGCGAACAGCAGGCCCTGCGCAACCACCGGTAGTCGTGCAACCTGCACCTCGCCGAGTCGCCACCACCGATCCGGCACCCATTGCATCGTCAGGCCGATGATCACCAGCACGATGACCGTCGCGGACAGCAGGGTGGTCGGGGTGCTCCACCCCGACCACAGCCGGACCAGCACCTCACCGGCCCCGGCGAGGCTCTGCGCGCGGAACAGCACCCAGGTGAGGGCGACGAAGTGGAACACGACAATGACCGAGACCCACACCGGCCAGCGGCGCGGCTGTGGTCCGGCGGATCGCGTGCGGCGGGCCGCGAGTGCCCGCTCGGTGGCCAGTGCCGCCCCATGCATGCCCCCCCAGGCGACAAACGACCAGCTCGCACCGTGCCAGAGACCGCCAAGGAGCATCGTCGCCATGAGGTTGATGTCGGTACGGGCAGGCGATACCCGGCTGCCACCGAGTGGGATGTACAGGTAGTCGCGCAGCCAACGACTGAGGGTCATATGCCAGCGTCGCCAGAAGTCCTGCACTGAGGCCGCGGTGTAGGGGCGGTTGAAGTTCTGCGGAAACCAGAAACCGAGCAGCATCGCCAGGCCGATGGCCATATCGGTGTAGCCGGAGAAGTCGCAGTAGATCTGGATGGCATACGCGTAGATGGCGGTGATCGTCTCCACCGCCGACGCCGACCCCGGTGCACCGAAGACGGGGTCGACGATGTCGGTGGCAAGAAAGTCCGCGATCACGACCTTCTTCACCATCCCGCCGGCGATGAGGAACAGGGCCGGCACTGCCGCGATCGCCCGAGGTGAGCGGGGGGTGGCCAACTGGGGGATGAACTCCGAGGCACGGACGATGGGCCCGGCAATGAGGTGCGGGAAGAACGCCTGGAAGACCGCGAAGTCGATCCAGCTCGCCGGCTTGATGCGACCGCGATGCACGTCCACGACGTATGAGATGGCCTGGAAGATGTAGAAGGAGATGCCGATGGGCAGCAGTAGCCGCAATGCCGGCAGCCCATCGCCCAGGCCCAGGCCCAGGAACGCCGCATTGACCGACTCGGCGAGGAAGCCGAGGTACTTGAACACCCCCAGCACCCCGAGGTCGACCGCGATGGCGCCGATCACCCACCAGCGGCCGGACGGTCCAATCCCGCGGGCGATCCCGACCGCCGCGATCTGGTTGACGACGATGACCCCGACCAGCAGTGGCACGAACCGCCAGTCCGCCGCACCGTAGAAGAGCAGGGAAGCGAGCAGGATGAACGGCTTCCACAGCCGGGGCCGTGGCATGAGCAGCCAGGACACCGCCAGTGTGATGGCGAAGAAGGCCCCGAAGAGGGCGGTCGGGAAGAGCATCGCCGACAGCCTGACCGCCGCAACCGCAGAATGCGCGTCAGCCGCGCCGGCGTTCGACCTCCTCGGTCAGCTGCGGCACGACTGTGAACAGGTCGCCGACGATGCCGAGGTCAGCCAGTTCGAAGATCGGCGCCTCGGGATCCTTGTTCACCACGATGATCACCTTGGAGGTTTGCATCCCGGCCCGGTGCTGGATCGCCCCGGAGATGCCACTGGCGATGTAGACCTGCGGGGAGACGGTCTTGCCGGTCTGCCCGACCTGGTACTGGTGCGGGTACCAACCGGCGTCGGTGGCCGCCCGGGAGGCGCCGACCGCCGCACCCAATGTGTCGGCGAGCCGCTCGATCACCGTGAAGCCCTCGGCACTGCCGACCCCACGTCCGCCCGAGACGACGATGCGCGCCTCGGCCAGGTCGGGCCGTCCCGCGGTGACCGCATCGGCATGCTCGACGATGCGCACACGCCGGTCGGCGTCGGTGAGCACCACGGCCAGGTCGGCCAGCCGGCCAGCGCCGGGACTGGACTCGGCGGTCACCGCATTCGGGCGCACGGTGATGATCGCCGTGCCGCGTGTGACCCGGGAGTGCACGGTGGTGTCGCCACCGAAGACCGACTGGGTTGCCGTGAGATCCGCAGCGACGTCGACGGCATCGGTGATGACCCCGCTGCCCAGCCGGACTGCAAGCCGCCCGGCGATCTCCTTGCCCTCCGCGGTGGAGGCCAGCAGGATCGCCGACGGGGCGGTGAGGGCGGCCGCCGCCTGCAAGGCCGCGACCTTCGGGGTCACCAGCCAGGTCAGCAACTCCTCCTCGGGGGCGATCAGCACGTCATCGGCGCCGAACTGCACCAGGGTGTCCGCGGCCGCCTGGGCGCCGGGGCCGAGGGCGACGGCGGTCGGAGACCCAAGCCGGCGGGCGAGGGTGAGCACCTCAGTGGTCGCCTTGGTGACCGTGCCGGCTGTGTGGTCGGCGAGAACAAGGATCGTCGCCATGGTCACTCCTCTGCTGACGGGGGGACGGGAAGGCTCGGGGAGGGGGTAGGTCGGGGACGGGATAGGTCGGGGACGGCAGGATTGAGTCAGATGAGCCGGTTGGTGACGAGGTAGTCGGCGATGCGACGGCCCCCGTCACCATCGTCGCTCATGATCTCGCCCTGGGCGCGCGGCGGACGGGCGGCGAAGTCCGTGACCGCGCTCCATGCGGCCGCGAGTCCCACCGTTGCGGCCTCGATACCGGTATCGGCAAGGCTCAGGGTCTCCACCGGCTTCTTCTTCGCGGCCATGATGCCCTTGAAGGAGGGGTAGCGCGGCTCGTTGATCTTCTCGACAACGCTGACCACCGCGGGCAGGTTCGCCGTCACGGTGTCGACACCGGCCTCCGTCTGCCGGCGCACGGTGAGCACCCCCGCCGCCACCTGAACCTCAGCGGCGAAGGTGGCCTGCGGCCAATCAAGACGCTCGGCGACCATCGCGGGGATGACGGACATCCGTGCATCGGTGGACTCGCAGCCGAAGATGACCAGGTCGAAACCCCGGCCGGCGAGGATTCGCGCCAGCGCATCGGAGGTGGCGCATGCGTCGGAGCCGTGCAGCGCCTCATCGCACAGGTGCAGGCCGGCATCGGCACCCATCGACAGCGCCTTGCGGATGGTGTCGGCCGCTCGCTCCGGGCCCATCGTCACCACGGTCACCTCGCCACCATGGCCCTCCTTGAGACGCAGGGCCTCCTCGATGGCGTACTCGTCCAGCTCATTGAGGACTCCCTCGGCGGCCGCCCGATCGAGGGTGGCATCCGACGGGGACAGTCGCTTCTCCGACCAGGTGTCGGGCACCTGCTTGATGCACACCGCGATCTTCATGTGGCAGCCTCCCTGACGGGCACCCCCGTCGGGCACCCCCTTGATGCTAAGCGCCCGCGCGACCGGCCGCTCCGTCACCGGGCCCGATGGCCCCGCCGTCACCCGGCCCGACACGGCGCATAACTCGGGCGGGCACCCCCACCGCAACGGCGTGGGCGGGTATCTCACCGCGGACCACCGCATGGGCGCCAATCACCGACCCCGTGCCGATTCGGCTGCCCCGCAGGACCGTTGCCCGGCCCCCCAGCCAACACCCCGGTCCGATGCGCACGGGGGATTTCACGATGCCTTGATCCTTGATCGGCCGGCTGGGGTCGTCGAAGCGGTGATCGAAGTCGAGGACGTGCACACCGTCGGCGATCAGGGTCCCCTCGCCGATCTCGATGTCGAGATGGCAGTCGAGCACGACCCGCTGGCCGATCACCACCTTCGGACCGATCGTCATCGACCCCTCATGGACGCGCAGCGCAGTGTGGTCCCCGATGTGCACCCATGGGCCGAGGATCAGCCGGCCGTAGCCCGGCCGGACCTCGATGCGCACCCCGCGACCGAGGAAGACAAGTCCCTCGATCACCAGTCCTGGCTTGCGCGCGCACCGCAGCCGCAGCAGCCGCAGGTAGCGCACCAGGTAGCCGGGGGTGAAGGCACGGTGGCGGATCACCCAGCGCAGTCCCGCACATGTCGCCAGCGGCACCGACTGCCGGGACGGGGATACCCCGCCGCTGGGGACGGGCGCGCTCATCGTCCGGGCCCAGCCGGGTCCACCACCCCAGCCGGGTCCACCACCCCAGCCGGCGCCCGCCCGGTGAGCGCGACCGCATAGTGCAGCTCCGCCGGCAGTACGGGGGCGAGGCACCGGTCGACGGCCTCGAGGGCGCGCCAGCCCCGATAGGCGAAGTTGGCCCACCGCCAGCCGAGGCGGTCGGGATGGACGGCCGCCTCCAGTGTCCGCACCGGCCAGCCGAACCATGCCGCGGTCGCCTCGACCGTCGCGGTACCCACGTCGACCGCGCCCGCGCGCCGCGCAAGGTCGGCGAGCGCCTGCGGGCGGAACGTATGCAGGTCGACCACCGACTCCAGAGCGGCAGCTGGGTCCAGCGTGGCCGTCGGCCGTGCCCAGCGGCGGCGCAGCGGCGGCAACGACACCACCGCCGTCACCACCGACCACGTCATCCGGCACAGACGCCGAACGATCCGCTCACCCCGCTCATTGGGCTCGCCGAGGATCACGAACCGGCCACCGGGGCGCAGCACGCGGACGATCTCGCGCAGAGCCGCCTCGACATCGGGCACATGGTGGAGCACCGCATGGCCGATCACCACGTCCACCGATGCCGTCCGCAGGCCGAGGGCCGTCACATCGCAGACCTGACCGGTGACCGTCAGCCCGAGGCGAGCGGCGCTGCCCGTGGCATGCGCGACCATCCCCGCGGAGATGTCGGTGACCACCCCCTGCTGGGTGAGGCCAGCCCGCATGAGGTTGAGCAGCAGGAATCCGGTCCCGGCGCCGATCTCGAGCACGCGCCCGCGTGGCCATTCGGCGATGGGGGCCACGCGGCGGTACCGGTCAACCGCATAGGACTGGCAGCGGTCATCGAAGGAGATCCCCCACTTGTCGTCGTACTCCGCCGCCTGCCAGTCGTGGTAGGCGATGTTCGCCGCGCGGGGGTCAAGGGCGCCCGGATGCGTCTGGGACGCGGGGGCGGCACTCACCGCATGGTGCGCCCGGCAAGGGCCGCCGGCCAGTACAGGCGGGTGAGGTACTCATCGAGCATCCGAGTGGCCGCAACCCGCGGCCCCAACTGGACCAGGCAATGGCGAACGCGCGCCAGCCACTGCACCGGAACCCCCGCAACCCGCTCGTAGAAGAGGGGGATGACTGAGTTCTCCAGCAGGTCGTAGAGGGCGGCCGCCTCGGCCGCATCGCGGGCCGCATCGGTCAGGTCAGGCCGACTGGGGATCGCCCAGCCCAGGCCCGGATCGAAGCACTCATCCCACCAGCCATCCCGGATCGACAGGTTCAGCCCGCCGTTGGCCGCGGCCTTCATCCCCGACGTGCCGCACGCTTCCAGGGGTCGCAGCGGAGTGTTCAGCCAGACATCACAGCCCGCGCACAGCAGGCGTGCCATGTCGATGTCGTAGTCGGGCAGGAAGACCATCCGGGTGCGCAGGTCGGGCCGGTCGGTCACCTGCACCAACTCGGCGATCAGCCGCTTGCCGTCATCGTCATGTGGGTGGGACTTGCCGGCGATGATCAGCTGCACCGGGCGCTGGGGATCGGTGAGCAGCGCGGCAAGCCGCGACTGATCGTGCAGCATGAGGGTGAGCCGCTTGTACGCGGGCACCCGTCGGGCGAACCCGATGGTGAGGGTGTCGGGATCGAGCGCGGCGTCGGTCCAGGCGAGTTCGGCTGGCATCGCGCCGCGGATGCGCCAACTGTCCCGCAGCCGCCGGCGCGCATGGCTGACCAGCCGCTCCCGCAGCCGTCCGCGCAATGCCCACAGGGTGGCGTCGTCGAGCGCGGCGAAGCGGTGCCAGGCCGTCCCCCCGTCGGGGGTGTCACCGACCGCCGACGCCGCCGACGCGAGCGCATCGGGGCCAGCGTGCGCATCGGGCGCGGCGTGCGCGAGGACCTCGGGGGCCGCCCACGTCGGCAGGTGGACTCCATTGGTAATCGCCACCACCCGGCGACCCTCTGGCACTCCCTCGGCGAGGACGGGAGCGAACATCTCCTCACTGACCCGTCCATGCAGGACGCTCACCGCATTGACCCGGTCACAGGAGCGCAGTGCCAGGTGAGCCATGTTGAACAGGGCAGCGTCCTGCTCGGCGCCGAGCCCCAGCAGCTCCTCGGCGGTCAGGCCGGGCACCCCGCCGGCGGTGCGCCAGGCGTCGGCCACCCACTCCCGCGGGAACCGATCGATGCCCGCCGGGACGGGGGTGTGCGTGGTGAACACGGTGGTGGCCCGCACGAGTGCCCGCGCCGACTGGGGCGCCATGCCATCCGCGCACAGCTGCCGCACCCGCTCGAGGGTGAGGAATGCCGCGTGCCCCTCATTGCTGTGGTAGACCTCCGGCTCGGCCGTCGTCCACTCGGCGCAGTGGTGGGAAACCGCCCGCACTCCGCCGATGCCGAGAACGAGCTCCTGGTCAAGTCGATGGGCGGCATCGCCACCGTAGAGGCGATCGGTGATGCCGCGGGTGGCCGCCGTGGCGCCGGGGGTGTCGGAATCCAACAGCAGCAGCGGCACCCGTCCGATCCACACCCGCCACACCGCGCACACCGCCTCCCGGCCCCCCGGCAGGGGCACCGTCACGGTGACCGGCTTCCCCGCCGCGCACACCGGGGCGAGGCCCAGTTCAGCGGCCGACGGAGCCGGGTAGTCCTCGCACTGCCAGCCCCCGGCATCGAGGGTCTGGGTGAAATAGCCGCGCGAGTAGAACAGGCCCACACCGATGAGCGGGATGCCCAGATCGCTGGCGGTCTTGAGGTGGTCACCGGCGAGGATGCCCAGCCCACCGGAGTACTGCCGCAGCGCTCCGGTGACCCCGAACTCCGGTGAGAAGTAGGCGATCGATCGCGGCGGCGCCGGCGGCAGTCGGTCGTACCACCGCGGCTGGGTGCAGTAGGTGTCCAGGTCGGCCGCGGCTGCCGCCACGCGGGCGGTGAATTCCGGGTCGGCGGCAGCCGTGGCCAGTCGCCGGTCGCCGGCCTGCCGCAGGACCGCCAGCGGGTCGCCCGTCGCCTGCCACACCGCAGGGTCAAGGTGCGCGAACAACTCCCGCGTCGGGGTATCCCACGACCACCGCAGGTTCACCGCAAGTGCGGCCAATGCCGACAGTGACGTGGGGAGCAGGCCCACCAGCGAGCGTGCGGGGTCGGGGAGTGAGTGCGCAGGCACGAGCGGCGACGCTAGAACAATGCGGCGGCGAGGGCACGGCGGCCCGCGATGACTGCCTGATCGTCGTCCCCGAGAATGCGGAAGACGTCCAGCAGGCGCTCCCGCGCCTGATCGCGATCGGTTCCGGGCCCGCGCCGCACGACCGCGATCAGGCGGTTGATTGCCGCAGCGGAGGAACCGGAGAGCAGTTCGACATCGGCGGCGAGCAGGATCGCCGGGAGGTCTGCCGACTCAGCATCGGCAGCCGCGACGGCCGTGGCAGCAACGACCCCCTCGGTGCGCTCCAGCAGCCCGACCTGGGCCAATGCCGCCGCGGCATCGGCGTCGGCGGGGTTCTCGCGCAGCATCATGGCCAGCCGGGTGCGGGCGAGGGCATAGTCACCGGCGTCGATGGCGTCCGCGACCTCACGCAACCGAGGGTCGCCCATCGGCTCATCAGCGGGCTCCGCCGCCGCCACCGCCTCCGGTTCGGCGGCCAGCCGACCGGTGACCCCCTGCTGCTGGGCAAGGGCGAGCACCTGGTCGATGACCTGGCGAAGCTGCCCCTCCGGCAGCGCCCCCTGGAACAGCGGCACCATCTGGCCGCCGATGAACGCCAGCACACTCGGCACGGACTGGACCTGGAAGGCCGCGGCAAGTCGCTGCTCGGCATCGACGTCGATCTTGGCCAGCACCCACCGTCCCTGGCCCTCGGCGGCCAGCCGCTCGAGGATCGGCGACAGCTGCTTGCACGGCCCGCACCAGGTCGCCCACAGGTCGACGATGACCGGGACCGTCCGGGACTGGCCGAGCACCGCCGCCTGGAAGGTCTGCTCAGTGACGTCGATGACGACCCCCGCGGGGGCATTCGCGCGGGCACGCTGGGCGGCCTGCTCGTTCTGCCGCGCACTGGCAAGGGCGCCGAGGTCAACCGCACCGCGCATGTTCAGGGCACTTTGGGGTGGTGTCTGGGCCACGGTCCCATTGTGCCCTGCCCGATGGCAGCCACGGGAGCCGGTTGCGCACTCCCGCTGGGCGAGCCACCCGTCGACGCAGCCACCTGCCCGTACCGCCACCGACACGCACACGAGAATGCAGGGGTGACCGGCGACACCTCACGCAACCCCGCGCGCCCTGGCGATCAAGGGCACCTGCTCGACGACCTGGTCCTGGGTCTTGACCATGTCGGAATCGCGGTGGCCGACCTCTCGGCCGCTGTCACCTGGTACCGGGAGGTCCTCGGGGCGCACTGCACCCATGAGGAGGTCAATGGCGAGCAGCAGGTCGCCGAGGCGATGCTGACCCTCGGGCCAAGTGGGCCGGTGATCCAGCTGCTGTGCGCGATGAGCCCGGAGTCACCTATCGGCCGGTTCGTGCAGCGTCGGGGACCGGGACTGCAGCAGATCGCCGTGCGCGTGCGCGATATCGACGAGGCACTCCGCCGGCTGCACGCGGCGGGCGTTCACATGGTCGACGAGTACCCGCGCGTGGGAACGGCTGGCAGCCGGATCGCTTTCATCCACCCTCGGGCCAGTGGCGGGGTGCTCGTGGAACTGGTGGAACCGGCACCCGAGGAACCGGGCAGGGTCAGCGGCTGACGGTCACCGTTGTCTTGGCGGTGACCGAGTAGGGCTTCGCGGCGCCACCGCTGAACTCATAGGCAACTGCGGTGATGCTCTGGGAGCCGGAACGCGCCGCCGCCCACGGTCCGGCGAACTTCTTCACATACGGCTTGGCCTTACCGCAGAAGCGCAGGGTCCCCTTACCGGTCTGCGGCTTGCCGGTGGCGCCGGCGATGTCGTCGAAGGAGCCAACGGCGACCGGGCCCACCTCGATGACGTCCCCCGCGATGGCCGCACCGTCGGGGGTGCGCACCGTCACGGCGACCTGCTGGGCTGCGACGCTCGGAGCGATTGACCACGAGTAGGGCGCATTCACGCACCGGTTCGGCGTCAGGCTGATGGTCGCGGGGACCGTCAGCGTCACCGGCCCCTCGGTTGCGCTGACGGTCTTTTGGGCAGCCGCCGGTGCCAGTCCGAGGACGGCGATGGCACCGGCACAGGTCAGGGCAGTGACCGCCCGCAGCAGTGAGGACATGGGCGCACACTAGTGGAAGGGAGGTGATGCGTCCAATGGAGGCACCGATGGCGTCCGATACCGCGTGGCGGCAGCCGACCGTCACCTGCCAGGTCCACTTCGACCACGACTGCGGCCTGTGCACGCATGCGATGCGGTGGCTGCGCGCACGCTGTGCGGTGACGCCGGTGCCACTGGCCGATGGCGCCGCAGCGAGCGCACTGATCGTCGTCATCGACGGGCATCAGCAGACCGGGGCCTCGGCCGTGCGCACCCTGCTGCGTCGGTGCCGGGCGCGCCGCTGGCGCGCCCTCGGCCTGGTTTTGGGGGTGCCGCCGCTGACGCTGGTGGCCGACCTCGGCTACCGGGCGATCGCAGCCAACCGCGCCCGGATCAGCGCGGCCCTCGGGTGGTCTGCGTGCGAGGTCCCCTGACCGGCCGGATCAGTCGACCCCCGGATTCGCCGACCGGCCGGATCAGCTGAGCAGACCCTGCTGCCGGGCGGTGATGTGCAGCTCGGTCTTGGTGCGGGCGCGGAGGCCATGCTCCTCGTACTTGCGACGTACCCGATCGATGTACTCCTTCGCCGTGGATCGCGCCACACCCATCCGACGGGCCACGACATCGAGGGTGAGCCCGGAGGCGTACAGGACGAGCGCACGGCGCTCCTGCGGGGAGAGCACCACCGGTCCGCCGGTTGCGCCGACGATCATGGTCGCCACCTCGGGGGAGATCCATTCATCCCCCGCGGCGATTCCCCGGACAGCGGCACCCAACTGGACCGGGTTGCCGCGCTTGCTCACGTACCCACGCGCCCCGAGGGCGAGGACCTCCGCGACGAGCAGCGGCTGGGCCAGTGCGCTGATGACGAGCACCTCGGCTCCGGAGGCCAGGATGCGCGCGACGACCTCCGCCGGGGAGTGGGCGGCGCCGAGGTCAAGGTCCACCAATGCCAGCATGCCGGGGGCGCACGCCGCGGCCGCAGCGTCCAACTCCACTCCGGAGTAGGCCAGTGGCACGTCGGGGAACTCCGCTGCAAGGCGATGAACCAGCGCCTCGCACATAATCGGGTGGTCGTCGAGGACGATGAAGGCGGTGAACAGCGCGCGGGGCGGCGCCGACTCGCCCACGGGCGCCACCCCGGCCACGGCGACGCTCACCCGTTCCCGATCTCGATGCGCGCCGTCAACGGGCTCACTGTCTGCATGCGCCGGCACAATAGGACACCACGGGGGCGACCCTGATGGGGGCGAGCAGTAACCCAACTCGGCACCGCCACTGGGGTAGCCTCAACAGGTGAGCCGCAGGGTTAGCCGCCAACGCGCGGCGACGGGCATGCTCATCGGCGCGCTCTTGGCAGTGATGGTGACACCACCGGCCGGTTCGGCCACTCCCCCGCGGGTCACCCTCTCCTTCGCAGGCCAACTCCAGTGGGTACCCGTGGGCAATGGCTCGCGACTGTCCACCGGATTCATGGAGAGCGGTGTCGTCGAGGCCCAGGTGGGGCGCGCTGCGAAGGTTCGCTTCAGTGAGGTCAGCGCGACGGGTGCGACGATCAACGCGGTCGACGCCCTGTGGTTCGACTGCGCGGAGGCTCCCCCGCCGACGGTGTCGCCGCTGACCAGCCGGTCCTGCCGCCTGCTCAAGACCAAGGCCGCCGCCTCGGGTGCGGAGGTGGCTTACCGTCCGGATCCGCCACTGATCGGTCGCTATCTCACTGTGATGCAGCGGGTGACCTACACGAGCACTGCCCGCAGTGTCGTGGCCCGGTGGACGAGTACTCAGGTGTATCCCGTCCCCACCCTCGCCGAGGCGCGGCCGAGTATCACCACAGCTCAGCCCGGTCAGCTTGCCCGGTTCACGGTGCCGCCGTGGCAGGCTCCCACGGGCAGCCAGATTTCCCGGTACACCGTCGGCCTGTACCTGTGCCCGACGAACCAGGGGGACACCAGCCAGTCAAGTCTCACCACGGAGCTGGGGTGCTCGCGGTTCACGCGGACCGACCTGCCAGTGGCGGGACCGGGCTCCTACCAGACAACCGTCCCGCTGCCGGCGGAGGCGACCGGACAGTGGTTCTACACCTCCACCTACGTCACCGTCAGCGCACCGGGGTTCAGCGGCCTGATCTACCTTGCCCGCTCGCCGGGCGCCCTCATCGGCGGTGGGACGGCACCGGCTCCCACTCCCGCCCCCGGCGCCACCGCACCGACCACGTCGACGCCCGGCGCCACGCCCGGTGCGACGGTGCCACCGACCCCGGCGCCGACCGCCGCCCCCACTGCCGGCGCTCCCCCACCGTCCAGCGTCCGGCTGGCCACCGGCCAGGTCCTCACCATGACCGGGACACCGAGTGTTCGACCCGGCCAGCCCGCGACCATCGCCCTGACCCTCGTGCCCGCGGCACCGGCAGGCGTCGCGAGCATCTCGCTGCGGCAGTGGCAGGGCACCACGGAGCGCCGTTTTGCCAAGTACGGTCGCATCCCGCTGGTCAACGGTGTGGCCGAACTGGATGTGCCGATCCGCGCCACCGTCGCCCCGGGTGACTACACCATCGTCGCCGACTACAAGATCCCGTCGGCCGGGCGGGTGCGGGTGTCGGTGCCACTGACCGTCCTCTGACCCTGACGCGCGCTGGCACGAGGGCGCAGGGCGCGGCGGGGGGCCGGGCGTGGAACGGGCGCAGCGGCCGGAGCCCGGTTAGCGACCGAACTTGGGCGCCTGATCCCGACGCGCCCAGCCGCCAGCGAGGTTGCCGATGTCGATGACCGCGGCGAGACCGACCAGCGCCCACGTCACGATGGTGAGGGAACCGTCCTGCCAGTGCCAGAAGGCGAGGTAGGCCAGCGTTGTGTACGGCAGGAAGATCAGGCCGAGAACGGGAAGCACCCAGTTCGGGAACACGCCGCTGAACCAGTTGGTGAGCAGTGCGATGAGGACGATCGCCAGCCGGGGGAAGAAGGCACCGAGGGCAAGGAAGCAGCACATGCCGGGGAAGCCTAGTCGGCTGGCCCTCAGGGGGCCACCGTCAGACCCCCGTCCACGATGAGCACCTGACCGGTGATGAAGGAGGCCGCCGGGCTGGCGAGGAAGACCGCCGGCCCCGCGATCTCAGCCGGCTGCCCCCACCGTCGCATGGGCACGCGGCTGAGCAGGCCACGCTCGCGTTGCGGGTCCTCGCGAAGGAACCCGGTGAGGTCGGTGGTGATCCAGCCGGGCGCGAGGGCGTTGACCCGCACCCCGCGGTCGGCCCACTCGATGGCAAGGGTCCGGGTGAGGCTGATCAGGCCGGCCTTCGCAGCGGCATAGTGCGCCATCCCGGGGCTGGCCATCACCCCCGAGACGCTCGCCACCATCAGCACCGAGCCACCGCGAACCGCCAGTGCCTGCGCACTTGCCTGGGTGGCGAGGGCAACGCTGTCGAGGTTCAGTTGCAGGGTGGACTGCCAGCCCGTGGGGCGCAGGTCGGCGAAGGGGGAGGTGAACCGGTTCCCGCCGGCATTGTTCACCAGCACGTCCAGTCCGCCCAACCCCTCGATCGCGGTGGCCACCGCTGGCGTCACGGCAGCCGGGGTGGCGAGATCGGCGGTGACGATGATCGCGCGGCGGCCGAGGGCGGCGACCTCGGCGGCAACCTCGGCGAGCCGGTCGCGGTCACGGGCAAGCAGGGCAACGTCGGCACCGGCCCGGGCGTACGCCAGGGCAATGGCCCGGCCGATGCCGCGGGAGGAGCCGGTGATGAGGGCGCGGACACCGCTCAGGGAGAACGGGTCGGTGCTGGGCTCGGCAGTTCGTTCCATTGCTCCATCCTGCCGCGCCAATACCGGGGCAGCGGTGCACGGCCCGGCACCAGGCGGGCGGCGACCTCGTCGAGGACGAGCCGTACCGAGGGCTCGCCGATCAACAGGTGGCCCGCCTGGGGAACGACGATGAGATCCAGAGCGGGGATCGCAGTGAACCGCTCCCGGGCGAGTGCCGGGGGAAGGTAGTGGTCCCGCTGCGGGATGAGGGCGATCATCGGTCGTGCGCTCATCGCCCATGAGGTGAGCGTTGCCTGCGGGGTGAGCCAGAGGGTCGGACTGAGGAGGATGACGCCGACCACCGGTGGCCGATCAGCATGGCGAAGGGCGATGTCGGCGCCGAACGACCAGCCCAGAACCCATGGGTCGGGCAGATCGGGCTGGGAATCAACCCACGCGCAGGCAGCGGCGAGATCGGCGCCTTCCCCACGCGCATAGTCGAAGGCCCCACCGCTTGCCCCGTGGCGGCTCACCGCCCCGCGGGTGTTGAGCCGCAGCACGGCGACACCGGCCAGGGCCGGAAGCCGCGCGGCCATCTTGCGCAGCAGGTGGGAGTCCATGCTCCCGCCGTGGGTGGTGAGCGGATGCAGGGCGATCACGGTGGCGCGCACCGGACCCAATGGGCGGGCGATCTCGGCGATGAGCGGCACGCCGTCCGCGGCCGTCAGCAGGATGGGCTCCCGCCCGGCCGGCAGGACGCTCGTTGCGGTGATCGGCTCCCCGCGGTCGGACGTGGCGACACTCACCGTCGCCGCAGCCGGCTCCGCCAGCACGCGCGATGCCAATGGCGTCGCTCGGCCAGCCCGGCCGAGCCTTCTGCTGGCCAGGCGACCAAATGCGGGGTGGCCGGGGGGATCGGCTGGTCACAGCCGGGACATCGGTACGGCTTGGTCGAGGTCGCGCCGGTGATCGCCTGGACGACCCAGTCCCCATCCGCATGGCTTTCGACCTGCCGGTGTGCGGGTGCCCGGACCTCCCCCTCGGCCTCGGCAGGCCGCGGCGTCACCCCGGAGTCGCGGGTGGCGCGACGCTGCCGGCGGGCCACCCGGTCAGGCTAACCCCCGCCTAGGGTGGCGCCATGGTCGACAGCGCCGGCACGGCGACATCCACCAGCGCCGGCACGGCGACATCCACCAGCGCCGGCACGGCGACGCTCCAGAGCACCGAGCCCGCTACCGGCGACATCCTCGCCACCCTGCCCATTACCACTGCCGCAGCAGTCGCCGCAGCCGTCGTCGATGCCCGACGGGCTCAGCGCTGGTGGTGGGGGCTGGGCTTCAACGGACGGCGGGCGGTGCTGCGGGCGTGGGCCGGGGTGCTCGCCCGGCGCGCGGATCAACTCGCCCATCTGGTCACCCGTGAGAACGGCAAGCCCCGCGCCGATGCCCTGCTCGAGGTGGCGCTCACCGTCGAGCACCTGTGGTGGGCGGCCGGGCGCGCACCGCGCGTCCTCGGGGAGCGCTGGGTTCCCTCTGGACTGCTCACCGCCAACCAGTGGGCGACGCTGCGCTACGAGCCGTACGGCGTGGTCGCCGTGATCGGGCCGTGGAACTATCCGGTGTTCACACCGATGGGGTCCATCGCGTACGCACTTGCCGCGGGCAATGCGGTGGTGTTCAAGCCCAGTGAATACACCCCGGTCGTCGGCCAGTGGCTGGCGGAGAGCCTGCAGCGGCTCACCGGTGGGCGCCCAGTCCTCACCGCCCTTATCGGAGCGGCACAGACCGGGCGGGACCTCTGCGCCGCCGACATCGACAAGGTCTCCTTCACCGGCAGCACCGCAACCGCCCGAGCGGTGATGACCGCCTGTGCCCAGCGGCTGACGCCGGTGGTCATCGAGGCTGGCGGCAACGATGCCCTCATCGTCGACGCGACCGCCGACCTCGATGCAGCCGCCCATGCCATCGTCTTCGGCGGGGTGTCCAATGCCGGCCAGACATGCGTTGCCGTGGAGCGGGTATTCGTCGTGGCGCCAGTGGCCGAGGACCTCACCGACCGGGTGTCGCGGATTCTTGCCGGACGGCGCCCCGGCCGCGACCCGGCCGCCGACTGGGGGCCGATGACTACCCCGGAGCAGGCAGCGGTGATCGCCACCCACGTCAGCGCCGCACTCGCCGCGGGAGCGCGGATCGTCAGCGGCACACCACCGCCCGCATCAGCTCCCACACCTCAGCCTTCGGCCACCGAAGACCACCCGGCCACGGAAGACCACCCGACCACCGAAGGCCACCCGGCCACCGAAGGCCACCCGGCCACGGCCACCCCCCTGCTCACCCCGCTGCTGCTCACCGACGTTCCCGCCGACAGCCCTCTGAGCACGGAGGAGACGTTCGGACCGGTCATCACCATCACCCCGGTGCCCGATCTGCCCACGGCCGTCGCCCGCGCCAACGCGGTCCGCCATGGCCTGGGAGCCACGGTCTTCAGCCGGGATCGAGCCGCGATCCGGTGGGCGGTGGCGAACCTGCGAACCGGGATGGTCTCGGTCAACGCGTGGGCGATGAACGCCGGTGTGCCCCGGCTTTCCTGGGGCGGGGTCGGCGACTCCGGGTTCGGACGCATCCACGGCGATGACGGGCTGCGCGAGTTCGCCCGCAGCAAGGCGGTCACCCGCCAGCTGTTCGGCTCGCCACTGGAGATCGCCTCCTACCGGCGCACCCCGGCCGCCGCGGACCGGCTCAGCACCCTGCTGGCTGGGGTGTACGGGCGGCGGCGGTGGCGTGCAGTGCCTCCCGACGCCCGGTGATGAGGTCGACCGCCCGCTCGGCGAGGGCGATCGTCGGCGCATTGGTGTTGCCGCGCGGCACCGTCGGCATCGCGGAGGCATCGACCACCCGCAGCCCGCTCACCCCGCGCACCCGCAACCGGGCATCGAGGACGCTGTGCTCATCGGCGCCCATTGCGCACGTTCCCACCGGGTGGTAGATCGTCTCAGCGCGGTTGCGAATGTGGGCGACGATGTCGGCGCGATCGGAACTGGCTGGCAGGTCGCGCGGGTGGAGGATGCTCGCGAGGGCCGGTTGGGCGGCGATCGCCAGGGCGGTCCCGACCGCCGCGGTGAGGGCGGCAAGGTCGACCGGCTCCCGCAGGTAGCCGGGGTCGATCAGCGGACGATGCTGCGGGTCGGCGGTGCGCAGCCGTACCCGTCCGCGTGACTGCGGGGCAAGCAGCGTCGGGCCGATGCTGAAGCCCGGCGCCAACGGCTCGGTCAAGCCGTGATCATGGAACGCCGCTGCCCCGACATGCCACTGGATATCCGGCGCGGGCAGGCCAGAGGTGCTCCGCCAGAAACCGCCCGCCTCAGCGATCGTGCTCGCCAGCGGCCCGCCGCCGTCCCACTGCCAGCGAGCAAGGGCCGCCACCGACTGTGCGTCGTGAATGCTGCGGCGACGACTGTCCCAGATCAGGGGCACCGCGAGGTGATCAGCCAGTCCCTCGCCGACGTTCGGGGAGTCGACATGGACCGGGCACCCCAGTGCCCGCAGGTGATCCGCCGGTCCGATGCCGGAGAGCATGAGCAGGTGGGGGCTGCCGATGGCGCCCGCGGCAAGCAGGACCTCGCGATCGGCTCGGATCACCCGCCGCCGTCCCGTGGCCTGCTCGTGCACCACGACCCCGGTTGCGCGACCACCCTCGATGAGGATGCGATGGACGTGAACGCCGGTGCCCACGCGCAGGTTCGGACGGCCGGACGCCGGACGCAGGTAGGCGTCCGCGGCACTCCAACGCCGGCCGCCGCGGGTGGTCACCTGAAACCAGCCCACCCCATCCGGCTCACCCACGGCGAAGTCGGGGTTCGCCGGCAGGCCGAACTGCTCGGCGGCAACGAGGAAGCGGGCAACGCTTGCGTGTCGGTGTCCGCTGTCAGCCACCGACAACGGGCCGCCGACCCCATGCCAGGGGCTGGCTCCGCGGACGTTGTCCTCACTGCGCAGGAACATCGCCAGCATGGCCGGCCAATCCCAGCCGGCCGATCCGACCAGCCGGGCCCACGTGCGGTAGTCATGTGGATGACCGCGCAGGTACAGCATCGCGTTGATCGCACTGGAGCCCCCCAGCCCGCGACCACGCGGCCAGTACAGGCTGCGACCGGCCAGTGACGGCTGCGGGGTGGTGCGGAAATCCCAGTCCCATTCAGTCCTCAGCAGGGTGGGGAACGCAGCCGGGACGCCGAGCAGCGGTGGTTGACTCCCCGGGCCGGCCTCCACGAGCGTGACGGTGACCGCCGGGTCCTCACTGAGGCGGCCGGCGAGGACACAGCCGGCGCTGCCCGCGCCGATGATGACGTAGTCGGCCACGGGGCGACGCTACCGGGGGCGACTCAGAAGAGTCGGTCGCCCGGCTCGTCGGCATCTCGCAGCGCCGCGTAGTCCACCACGATGCACGCGATACCGCGTTCCCCGGCGAGGGTGCGCGCCTGGGGGCGAACCTGCTGGGCGGCCAGCACACCGCGCACCGGGGCAAGGATGGGATCGCGGTTGAGCAGCTCGAGGTACCGGGTGAGCTGCTCAACACCGTCGATCCCGGCATGACGCTTCACCTCCACCGCCACCACCCCGACCGCATCGCGCAACAGCAGGTCGACCGGACCGATTGCGGTGGGATGCTCCCGGCGGATCAGGCGCAGGCCCGCCCCAAGCACCTCCGGCTGCTCGGCGAGCAGCCGCTGCAACTCGGCCTCAACGCCGTCCTTCGTCGAGCCCGGCTCGACGCCGAGGTCATGGCTGCTGTCGTGGAGCACCTCGCTGACGGTGATCGTCAGACCCTCACCCCGCGGGCTGTCCACGCGGAGGATCCGCTCCCCAGCGGGGCCGGCCTCCTCGCGCAGGGTGCAGGGGGGGTTCATCCAGTTCAGCGGCTTGTAGGCGCGGTCATCAGCGTGGACGCACACCGAGCCATCGGCCTTGATGAGGATCAGGCGGACGGCCTCCGGCAGGACGGCGGCCAACCGGCCCGCGTAGTCCACCCGGCAGCGCGCAATGAGCAGGCGCATCCCGCCCAGCGTAGGCGCCCGCCGCGCACCCGCACCCAGACGGTGGCACACTGCTGACGTGGCCGCCTGGGGTTCCTACTCGTACTCATTCGGCCCCTTCATTGCGGTGCTCGGCATCGGGTTGCTGGCACTGCTGCTGCGCTGGACCTTCCGGCGGGGTGGCTCCCTCATTGCCCGTCCGGTGGCCCCGGGGTCACCAGACCAGTACGGGATGCTCGACATCGTCGCCGCCCCGCAGACCCGGGCGCAGGCGGAGCGGGTGCGGGCGCGACTGGCCGCCGCCGGCATCCGCACCACACTCGCCGGCACGGTTGACGGCCCTCGTGTGTTCGTATGGTCAGGGGATGCCGACCGGGCGCGACGAATCCTCAGCGCACAATCGTCACCGGTCGAGTGAGGGTCACCGGCTGGTAAGGACTGCCGGGCACGGGAGTGAAGACCGCCTGCAGGGTTGCCCGGCCGGCAGCCAGTGACGGCGGCACCTGCCAGCGGATTGACGCCTTGCCCTGGCGGACCGGCACCGCCTGGCTGATCGTCCGCGCGGGACCGCCCAGCGACGAGGTGACCGTGAGGTTGACCGTGCCGAGGACGCCGATAGTGGAGAAGCCCACGGAGATCGCCCGCGCGCGGCTGCCACTGAGGCGACCGGGGCTGGTGAGCGTCGCAGTGACCCCCGACCCGATGGTGCCGGTGGCCCCGGTCGGTCCGGGGGCGGGAGCCGGGGATGGCGTGGGGGTCGGCTGCGGGACGGGAGCGGCGGCGCCGATGCGCAACCGAGCGGTGTACGCCGGGGAGCCGGGCCCCTCGGCATTCGTCGCGGTCACCCCCGCCCGGACCCAGAACCCGTTATCGGCCGCGGTGAGGACATAGGTGGGGCCGACGAAGCCAGGGATCACCGCGCAGGCGGTGTCCGCATCGAGGGTGCACCGCTGCCACTGGTAGCCGTAGGAGGTGGGGGTGCCGCTCCAGGTGCCATTGGTCACCGACAGGGTCGTACCCACCGCGGCCACGGTTGGGCTCAGGGTGGGTGCGGCGCTGCTGGTGGGCACCGCCTGGGCTTCCACGCGGGCGATGCGACCGGCGGCGAACTCGGTCACCCAGAGGTTGCCGTCGGGTCCGAGGGCGAGCCGCTCGGGTGTGGCGGCACTGGTGAGCAGGGGGAACTGCCGCGTCGTGCGGCCATCGGCGAGCAGGGTGCCGACGGCGTTAGTCGATGAGGCGAGGTACCACACACTCTGGCCGGGGCCGGCGGCGATCCCGGTCGGGAAGGAGCCGGCGGCCAGTGGCACCGTGGTGAGGTTTCCGCCGCTGATCGAGCCGAGGGTGGACGTGCCGAACATGGTGAACCAGATCGATGACCCGATGACGGCGATGTCATTGGGACGGGAACCCGCCGGCAGGGTCTGCGGGATGGAGATGTCTCCGGCGGTCGTGATCCGGCCGATGCGGTCGGTGTTGAACAGGGTGAAGTAGAGCGATGAGTCGCCACTGGGTCCGGCGGTGATCGACCGCGGCTCCGAGCTCGCGACTGGCAGGCTGAACTCGACGAACACCCCGCTGGTGGTCACCCGGCCCACCTTGTTCGCGGTGGCAGCTGACTCAAGGAACCAGATGTTGCCATCGGCACCGGTGGCGATCCCGGTCGGCTGGCTGTTGACGGTGGGGATGACGTACTCGGTGACCACCCCGGTGGGGGTCACCTTGCCGATGCGGTTGCTGCCGTAGCCGGTGTACCAGATGTTCCCGTCCGGACCGACCGTGAGGTCATAGGGCTTGGTCCCGGCCGGCAGGGCGAAGCGGACCAGCTGGCCGGAGGTGCTGATGCGTCCGAGGGCATCTGTGCCGAACTCGACGAACCACAGGGCATCGCCGGGTCCGCTGACGATCCCCCGCGGCTGGGAGCCGCTGCTGAGGGCGAACTCAGTCATATCGCCGGTCCGCGCGGATGCGGGGGCGGTGAGCCCGGCCAGGGCGATGAGGGCGGCGGCCGTGGCGGTGAGCGCCCGGCGCCACCGGGTGGTGCGCACGGGGTGAGTGGACATGTCTCGACGGTACGTTCCCGATGGGTGCGGACCGACCCCCGACACGCCACCGTCACCCGACGACATCGGCAATATCCACCGTCACCCTTTCCACATCGGCCCCCAACCCGCGCAGGGCCCCCGCAAAATCCGCATAGCCCCGGTCGATGTGATGAACGTGCAGCACATGGGTGACACCGTCGGCAACGAGCCCGGCCAGCACGAGCGCCGCCGCCGCCCGGATATCCGTACCCTCCACGGGCGCCCCGGACAGCCGTGGCACCCCGGTGATCAGGCAGTGATGACCGTCCACCTTCACATTCGCCCCCAGCCGGGCGAGCTCGGCGACGAACCGGAAGCGCGCCTCGAACAGGTTCTCCGTCACCAGTGCGCTGCCCTCGGCGATCGCATCGAGCGCGATGATGTGCGGCTGCAGGTCGGTCGGGAAGCCCGGGAAGGGCAGGGTGACGGCGTCGACGGCACGAGGGCGGGCAGGACCGCGCACACGCATGCCGGTCGGCGTGGTCTCAATGTGGGCACCCGCCTCGCACAGGGTTGCACAGGGCAGGCTCAGCAGCTCCGGACGGGCCCCGTCGATGATCACCTCGCCGCCGGTCATCGCCGCGGCGAAGGCCCAGGTGCCAGTGACGATGCGATCCGGGACCACCACATGCTCCACCGGAGCCAGGGCGTGATCGCCCTCGATGGTCAGGGTGTCGGTGCCGATGCCGGTGATCGGCACTCCCATCGCGGCGAGCATGGTGCACAGGTCGGCAACCTCCGGCTCGCGCGCGCAGTTCTCCAGACGGGTCAGTCCGCGCGCTCCCACCGCCGCGGTGACCAGTGTCTCCGTGGCGCCCACGGAGGGGAAGTCCAGCTCGTAGTCGATGCCCCGCAGTCCGGCGGGCGCGGCGGCGTGCAGATACCCACCGGCGCTGGTCACGACCGCGCCCATCAACTCAAGTCCGCGCAGGTGGATGTCCAAGCCGCGGGAGCCGATCGCATCACCGCCGGGGACGGCGATATCGGCCTCACCGAGCCGGGCCATGAGCGGGCCGAGGACGGCAATCGAGGCGCGCAGCCGTCGGACGAGGTCATAGTCGGCCCGGTGCTCCAACTGTCCCGGGACGGTGATGAGCAGCACGCCATCGGCGAGGTCGAGGACGACCTCGCACCCGAGTCGGCGCAGCAATTCGGACATGATCGCGACATCGGCGATATCCGGCACGTTTCGCAGGATCGTCGTCCCGGGCACCATGAGGGCGGCGGCCATGAGCTTCAGGACGCTGTTCTTCGCCCCCGGCACGCGAACCCGTCCTCGCAGACGCGCACCCCCGACAACCCGCAACGCCTCCACGGTCGGCCAGCGTACGCACTCGGCGCGCGCGGTCTACGCTCACCATATGGTCCGTCTCACGCGCATCTACACCCGCACCGGCGATGACGGCACCACCTCACTGGGCGATCTCAGCCGCACGGGCAAGACCGATCCGCGGCTGTGCGCGTATGCCGATGTCGATGAGACCAACAGTGCCCTCGGCGTCGCATGTGCGCTGGGTGACCTCGACCCGGCGATCGTCGAGGTCCTGCGACGGGTGCAGAACGAGCTGTTCGACCTCGGGGCCGACCTGGCCACGCCGCTGCCTGATCCGACCGACGCCCCGCGGCTGCGCGTCACCGCCGCAGCGGTGGAACGGCTTGAGCAACTGTGCGATGAGTGGAATGCCCCATTGGCCGACCTGACCTCGTTCATCCTGCCCGGCGGAACCGCCGGGGCGGCGCTGCTTCATCTGGCGCGGACGATCTGCCGGCGAGCGGAACGCACGACATGGCAGGCAATGGCCGAGCACGGGGAGCAGTCCGTGTCAACCCTGCCGGCGGTCTACCTCAACCGCCTGTCGGACCTGCTGTTCATCCTCGCGCGCACGGCCAATGTTGGGCACGGTGGCGACGTTCTCTGGCGGCCCGGCAGCACCTGATCCGCTGGCGCCCGGCGGCACCAGGCACCTGATCCGCTCGCGCCCGGCGGCACCAGGCACTCAGTGCGCGACGGCCTGCCCGGCCAGCAGCAGGCGGGTGTCGGAGCGACGCACACCCTCCTCATCGCCGGCGGCCACCGCCAGCTCACGGGCGCGCCGTGCCCGCGCTACGTCGATCTCGGTGTCCCGCTCGGCGGTGTCCGCCAGCAGGATCACCTCATCGCTGTCGACGATGGCGAAGCCGCCATGGATTGCCAGCCGGATCACCTCGCCGCTCTCGGCCGTCACCGCAACCGGACCGTCCGCGAGCAGGGCTAGCAGCGGCGCATGGCCGGGCAGGACCCCAAGCTCACCGTCGAGGGTGCGCATGACGATGATCTGCGCCGGCCCACTCCACACCCGCCGGTCGGTGGCGACGACGTCCACCTGCAGTGGCATCGCCTAGCTCCGGGCCGCGATCTCGGCGGCCTTGGTCTGGACGTCCTCGATGCCACCGACCATGTAGAACGCCTGCTCGGGCACGTGGTCGAAGTCACCGGCGCAGATCGCCTTGAACGATGCGACGGTGTCGGTGAGCGGGACGAAGACCCCGGGCTGTCCGGTGAACGCCTCCGCGACGAACATGTTCTGGCTCAGGAAGCGCTGGATGCGACGGGCGCGGCCGACGATCACCCGGTCCTCCTCGCTGAGCTCATCGATGCCGAGGATGGCGATGATGTCCTGCAGGTCCTTGTAGCGCTGCAGGATCTCCTTGGTCCGCTGGGCGACCTGGTAGTGCTCCTCCCCCACGTACTCCGGGGCGAGGATGCGGCTGGTGGAGTCCAGCGGGTCGACCGCAGGGTAGATGCCCAACTCGGAGATCGCCCGGCTCAGCACGGTCGTCGCGTCGAGGTGGGCGAAGGTCGTATGCGGAGCCGGGTCGGTGATGTCGTCGGCCGGCACGTAGATGGCCTGCATCGAGGTGATCGAGTGCCCCCGGGTGGAGGTGATGCGCTCCTGCAGCACGCCCATCTCGTCGGCGAGGGTCGGCTGGTAGCCGACTGCGGACGGCATCCGGCCGAGCAGGGTGGACACCTCGGAGCCGGCCTGCGTGAAGCGGAAGATGTTGTCGACGAACAGCAGCACATCCTGGTTCTGCACATCCCGGAAGTACTCGGCCATCGTCAGCGCGGCGAGGGCCACGCGCATACGGGTGCCGGGCGGCTCGTCCATCTGCCCGAAGACGAGGGCGGCCTTGTTGATCACCCCGGACTCGGTCATCTCGAGGAACAGGTCGGTGCCCTCGCGAGTGCGCTCCCCCACCCCGGCGAACACCGAGACGCCACCGAACTCCTCGGCAACCCGGTAGATCATCTCCTGGATCAGGACGGTCTTGCCGACGCCGGCACCGCCGAACAGGCCGATCTTGCCGCCGCGGACGTAGGGGGTGAGCAGGTCGATCACCTTGATGCCGGTGACGAACATCTCGGTGCGCGACTCCAGCTCGGCGAACGGCGGGGCCGGACGGTGGATCGGCCAGCGGGTGGTGATGTCCAGGGAGGAGGCCGCCACGTCCAGGGGCTCCCCCAGTGTGTTCCAGACGTGGCCCAGGGTGACGTTGCCGACGGGCACCTCGATCGGTGCGCCGGTGCTCGTCACCGCCGTCCCCCGGACCAGGCCGTCGGTGGCCTGCATGCTGATCGCGCGGACGATCCCATCGCCGATGTGCTGGGCCACCTCGAGGGTGATGGTGCGACTGTGCAGGCCACCGCCCTCCATCTCGGGTGCGTCGATGGTGGTGCGCAGGGCGAAGTAGATCTCGGGCATGCCGTCGATCGGGAACTCCACGTCAACGACGGGCCCGGTCACCCGGACCACGCGCCCGGTCGCCGGCGCATCACTGAGCGAGGGCTCGGCAAGGGTGGCAGTCATGGCTGTCAACTCGCTTTCGTCACGGCCGACAGCGCATCCGCGCCGCCGACGATCTCGCTGATCTCCTGGGTGATCTCGGCCTGCCGGGCGGCGTTCGCCCGGCGGGTGAGGGACTTGATGAGCTCCTCGGCGTTGTCGGTGGCCGCCTTCATCGCGCGCTGGCGTGCGGCGTGCTCACTGGCCGAGGCCTGCAGCAGGACGTTGTAGAGCAGGTACTCGATGTAGCGGGGCAGCAGGCTGTCGAGGACACCCTCGGCACTGGGCTCGAACTCGTACAGGGGAAGCGTCGCCCGGTGCGGGGATGCCGAGGTGATCGGCTCGGCGCTGGCGGCCACCGCCTCGACCACCACCTCGAGTGGGACGATCCGCAGCACCCGCGGCTCCTGCGAGGCCCGCGTGACGAAGTGCGTGTAGACGACCTGGACCTCATCGACGCCGCCGTCGCTCGCCGGGCGCAGGTAGGCCTCGAGCAGGACCCTCGCCACCTCGCGGGCATCGTCATAGGTGGGCCGGTCGGAGAAGCCCGTCCACGACTGTGCGACATCGCGGCGTCGGAATCCGTAGTAGCCGGCCGCCTTGCGTCCGATGAGGTACGTCACCGGCTGCGACCCCTCATCCGCCAGCAGCTCGCGCAGCTGCTCGGCTTCGCGCAGCACGTTCGCCGAGTACGCCCCGGCCAGGCCACGGTCGGCGGTGATGATGAGCACCGCCGAGCGCCGTGGCCGGCCGAGGGAGGCAAGCAGCGGGTGATCGTCGCGACTGTGGCTGGCCGCAAGTGAGACCGCCCGGCGCAGCCCCTCGGCATAGGGCCGGGAGGCGGCCTCCTGCTGCTGGGCGCGCACGATCCGCGACGATGCGATCAGCTCCATCGCGCGGGTGATCTTCTTGGTCGCCTGCACCGAGCGGATGCGTCGACGGAAGACGCGCAGTTGGGCACCCATGCTGCCGCTGCCTACGCCCGCTTCTGGACGGTGAGGGTCGCCTGCTCGATCTCGGAGGCCGCCAGCGGTGCCAGGACCGACTCGTCACTGAGCAGGGGGTTGCCGTCACTGGTGACGAAGATCCGCTTGAAGTCCTCGATCCCGGCGGTGAGCCCGGCGATGCTGTCTTCGGAGAGGTCCTTGGTCTGGCCGATGGTCTCGAGCACCGTCGCCCGCTCGCGCAGCATGAACTCGTACCACTCGGACTCGAACCGCCGGATCTCCTCAACGGGGACGTCGTCGAGCCGGCCGGTGGTGCCCGCCCAGATCGCCGCCACCTCACGGGGCATGGGCTGGGGGGCGAACTGCGACTGGATCAGCAACTGCACCAGCCGGGCACCGCGCTCCAACTGCGCCTTGCTCGCCGCGTCGAGGTCGGAGCCGAAGGCGGCAAAGGCCTCCAGCTCGCGGAACTGGGCCAGGTCCAGACGCAGTCGGCCGGCAACCTTCTTCATGGCCTTCGGCTGGGCCGCACCACCGACCCGGGAGACGGAGATGCCGACGTTGATCGCCGGGCGGATGCCCGAGTTGAACAGGTCGGTCTCCAGGAAGATCTGGCCGTCGGTGATGGAGATGACGTTGGTGGGGATATAGGCCGAGACGTCGTTGGCCTTGGTCTCGATGATCGGAAGACCAGTCAGGGAGCCCCCACCCATCTCATCGGAGAGCTTGGCACAGCGCTCGAGTAGCCGACTGTGCAGGTAGAAGACGTCACCGGGGTACGCCTCCCGGCCCGGGGGACGGCGCAGCAGCAGGGACACCGCGCGATAGGCCTCAGCCTGCTTGGTGAGGTCGTCGAAGACGATCAGGGCGGCCTTGCCCGAGTACATCCAGTGCTGGCCGATGGCCGACCCGGTGTAGGGGGCGATGAACTTGAAGCCGGCGGGATCGGCAGCGGTGGCCGCGACGATGGTGGTGTAGGCCATCGCGCCGGCCTCCTCGAGGGCGGCGCGCACCGAGGAAACCGTGGACCCCTTCTGGCCGATCGCGACGTAGATGCAGCGCACCTGCTGCGCCGGATCACCGGTGGCCCAGTTGTCACGCTGGTTGATGATCGCGTCGAGGGCGAGGGAGGTCTTGCCGGTGCCGCGGTCGCCGATGATGAGCTGGCGCTGACCGCGTCCGACCGCCGTCATCGCATCCACGGCCTTGACCCCGAAGGCCAGCGGCTCATGCACCGGCTGCCGCTGGACGACGTTGGGGGCCTGCAACTCGAGGGCGCGCTCCGCCTCCGGAGTGATCGCGCCGAGGCCGTCGATCGGCTCGCCGATCGGGTTGACGGTGCGGCCGAGGAAGGCATCGCCGACCGGCACCGAGAGCACTCGGCCGGTCCGCCGGACTGGCTGCCCCTCCTCGATGCGCGTTCCGTCGCCGAGCAGCACGACACCGATCTCGCGGACGTCGAGGTTGAGGGCAACCCCCAGCAGGCCGCCGGAGAACTCCAGCAGCTCACTGGTCATGGCACGCGGCAGGCCGGCGACGCGCGCGATCCCGTCCCCGGTCTCGATGACCCGGCCGACTTCCTCGCGAGTCGTCGTCGGGGAGAACTGGGCCACGTTGCGGTCGATGGCGCTGCGGATGTCCGCCGGGCGGATCTGCAGGTCGGTCATCGTGTCTGGTCCCTTTCCCTCGGTCGTTGCTGGATTGGCGGGGGCGTCCGGCACCGCGGGCGGTGTGGACGGCATGGTCAGCGCGTCTGGTTCATCCGGTGAGGCTCCGAGCGAGGGCCTCGCGCCGGGCGGCGAGGGTGCCGTCGATGAGTTCATCACCGACACTCACCCGGACCCCGCCGATAACGGACGGGTCGATGATCGCCTGGATCTGCACCGGCCGCCGATAGATACGCATCAGGGCCGCACCGAGCCGCTCGCGCTCGGTATCGGTCAGCGGCAGGGCCGTGGTCACCTCGGCGAGCACCCGTCCACGCGACTGCGCTGCGAGCTCAAGCAGCTCGGTGAGCACCCAGTCCAATCGCTCACTGGTGTGCCCCACCGCATGGCAGATGAGCATCGTGGCGATCGGGTCGAACCGCGGCGTGAGCAGGTCACGTGCGATGGCAACCCGCTGCGCGGGGGTGAGGGCAGGATCGTTCAGCGCAAGCTGCAGGTCGCCATTGGCGGCGACCGCCCGCTCGAAGGCGAAGATCCCGTCCTCGACGGCGGTGATGCGCCCCTCACCCTCGGCGACGATGAACGCCTGCGTGGCCGCGGCGGCCTCGAGGGCCGGGACGAGGTCGCCGGCCCGGCTCCACCGTTGGGCAACGGCCCACTGCAGGGTGGGCAGGGCAGCCGGGTTGACCGCAGGGCCCAGCAGGTCGGTGGCGATACCTGCGCGCACCGCCGGCTCCAATCCCGCATCGGTGAGAGCGGTGGCCAGTGCGGCCGAGGACCCGCAGGCATCAGCGGCGACGAGTAGCCCTTCGGCTACGGCGATCCCGCCAGCGCCCTGCTGCTCGCGAATGCGATCCAGCAGGGCCGCCCGCGACGCCCGGCTCGCCCCCAGCATCAGGCGCGGTCCTGGGCCACGGCGCCGGCGTCGGCCACACTGCTGACCTCGGCCAAGCCGTCGATGAAGCGGTCGATCACCGCACGTGCCCGGGCGTCGTCGGACATCGCCTCGCCGACGATGCGCCCAGCAAGATCGAGGGCGATCGCCCCGACCTCGCCGCGCAACTCGGCGATGACCTTCGTCCGCTCCAGTGCCAGTGCCGCCTGCGCCTGGGTGGCGATGGCCGCCGCAACCTCGGCTGCCTCCCGGCGAGCCTGGTCGAGAATCGCCTCCCGGTCGGCCTCGGCCTGACTGCGGATCCGCGCCGCCTCTGCCCGGGCGTCGTGCAACTGCGCCCGGTACTGGGCCAGTGCAGCCGCAGCCTCGTCCTGCAGTTGCTCGGCACGCTGGATGCCGCCGGCAATCTTCTCGGAGCGCTCCGCGACGACCGCTGAGAAGCGGGGCAGCACGAACCGCCAGAACAGCAGCATGACGATCGTGAACGACAGTCCGCCCCAGATGATGTCGTAGATCGCCGGGAAGAGGATGCTCGGCTGCTCACCGCCCTCGGCGGCAGCACCGAGCAGTTGGCCGAGGATCACGTGAAGACGAAGCCGACGACCAGGCCAATGAGGGCGAGTGCCTCGGTGAAGGCGATGCCGAGGAACATGTTGACACGCAGGACGCCAGCGGCCTCCGGCTGCCGGGCGATGCCCTCAATTGTCTTGCCGACGATGATCCCGATCCCGATCCCGGGACCCAGCGCGGCGATGCCGTAGCCAATGGTGTTGAGGCTGCCGGTGATCTCGGCCAGATACTCCACGTGTGTGTCCTTCCTTCAGGTGGCGGTGTCAGGTAGTGGTGTCATGCGCTTACGGGTGTGCGGCAGTGCAGGTGCTGGACTTCGTTCGGGTTTCGCCCCGGATCACCTTGCCGCACTGATCAGGCGCCGGTGTGAGGCAGTGCTCAGCCCAGTTTGGCGTGGATCAATGCTCCTCACTGAGTGATCCCTGAATGTACACGGCGGCGAGGAGGGCGAAGATGTAGGCCTGCAACAGTGATACCAGGATCTCGAAGAGGGTGAAGGCGAACCCCATCAGGAAACTCGGCACCGCAAAGATCTTGAGCAGGCCATCGGACTCAAGCAGGAAGAACCACGTTGCGCTGAAGAACAGGACGAGCAGCAGGTGACCGCTCATCATGTTCGCCAGCAGACGGATGGTGAGGGTGATCGGCCGCAGCAGGAAGGTCGAGATGAACTCAATCGGGGTGATGAACAGGTAGATGGGCTTGGGCACACCGGGCGGAAACACATTCATGGCGATGTAGTGGCCAAGACCGTGCTTGCGAATGCCGACGTAGTTGAAGACCACCCAGACGGCGACGGCCATCACCATCGGCACCGCGATCACACTCGATGGCGAAATATGGATCAGGGGCAGGATGCCGGCGATGTTGAAGAAGAATATGAAGAAGAACAGCCCCACCAGGAAGCCCGCGAAGCGCTTGCCGTTCGCGCCCAGGATCTCCTCGACGATGCTCTTGTAGACGAAGTCCACCATCATCTCGCCGAGGTTCTGGATTCCCCGCGGCACCAATGCGGGCTTACGGAACGCGACCACCATGAACAGGCACAGCAGCCCCGCCATCAGCATCATGATGAGGTTGATGCGAGTGATCGCGAAGGGGGTGTTCGCGAAGAACAGCGCCCCCGGGAAGAACTCCCCAACCGTTGGCGGTGTGAAGCCGCCGTCCTCGCTGGTCGCCGCGGGCAGCAGCCAGCTGAGCGTCGCGATCACCGGTCACCTGCGACATCGGCCGCGACCGCCGGCTTCGGGGCGGTCGCAATGGCGGATGGGGTGCGCCCGTATCGGACCCACACGATGTACATCGCGAGCACCGCACCGAGCAGGATGCCGATCACGGTGAACACGCGGGGCGTGCCGAGCAGCCAATCCGCGCCCCACCCGATGGACCCCCACACCAGTGGCCCGGCAAGCAGGGTTGCGACAACCGACCACGCCATCGCGTCGCCGGATGCATGCGCTCCCACCGACCATGGGGAGATCGTCTGCTGGGGTCCCACCCCGGATGCCTTCATCAACGGGAGCCTAGCGAATCGGCAGGCTGACAGGCAGCCGGGGCATCGCCGCGGACACTCGTCCTCGGCCGTTCATGGCAGATCCGCGCAACGTTCACGCAAGGGCCGCACACCATTCACGCAAAAACAGCCGGCGCATCCGCGGGGCGTCTCCGCAGGGTCATTCCCGGATGACCCGTCCGGGCCTGGTGCTGTCCTCGGACGGGACCACGTAGGGCTGCCGGACGCGCAGCACGACGACTGCCTGCATCATGAGGTACACGACGGTGGTGAGGACGAGCGCGAGGGCGAAGGGAATGCGCTGCAGTCCGGTGAGGTCGACGATCACCCCAAGGATCACGATCAGCGCGAGCAGCTTGAGCAGCCATCCCCCGAGGACGACCGCCGCGAGCACCTGCGCGCCGAGGCGGCGGGTGAGCAAGGCGGCAATGGAGGTCACCCCGAAGAAGGCGACCGCCAGGGCGCAGCCCACGCCGATGGAGACCCCGACGGCGCCGCCCGCGATGAGCCAGCCGAGTGCGCCGGCGAGGACAGCCACGACGATGCCACCGCCGATGCCGAGGACTGCGGCCAGCCGCAGCGGGTCACCGGCCATGGGCCACCGTCCGGGGCTCGGAGAGGGGGCGCCGAACGGTCCGGCTGCGCACGGCGAGGGCCACCCCCGCCAGACCTGCCGCCCCGCCGGTGATCGCCCAGGGCCAGGGCACGAGGGCGGTGGCCACCGCGGTGAAGGCGATCACCGCGGTGAGGGCGTACATGAGCAGCACCACCCGTCGCTGGGAGTGGCCACGCCGCAGCAGCTGGTGGTGCAGGTGCTCCCGGTCGGGGGTCCACGGCAGCCGACGTCGACGAGCGCGCCGCAGGATCGCCAGCACCATGTCAGCCAACGGCAAGGCGATCACCGCCAGCGGCAGCAGCACCGGCAGGAAGGCCGCGAATGCCGAGGTGGTGGGCACGACGGTGGGGTCGATCTGGCCGGTGAGGGAGATGGTGCTGGCCGCCAGCAGCAGCCCGAGCAGCATGGAGCCGGTATCGCCCATGAACAGTCGCGCGGGGTGCAGGTTCGCCGGCAGGAATCCGGCAGTCATCCCGACGACCAGCGCGCTGATCAGCGTCGGCAGGGTCGCCCGCTCCAGCCCGTACTCCACGGACAGCACGTAGCAGTAGCCGAAGAAGGCAAGCGCCCCGATCCCGACGATGCCCGCTGCGAGGCCATCGAGGCCGTCGACGAAGTTCACCGCATTGACGGTCACCAGCACGATCAGGACGGTGAGCACGACGCTGGTGAGCGGGTCGAGCAGGAACACCCCCTCCCCCACGGGAACCCAGATCAGCCCCACCCCCATCAGCGCCAGCACCGTCGCCGCGACCGCCTGGCCGGCGAGCTTGGTGGGGGCATCCAGGCCGTAGGTGTCGTCCAATACGCCGAGGACGACGAGGATCCCGCCGGCGGCCGCGAGGGCGAGCGCCTGCCGGCCCCCCTCGAACACGGAACTCATCATCGGCAGCGCACTGGCGATGAGCAGCCCGGCGAGCAGGCCGGCGTACATCGCCAGACCGCCCAGGCGCGGGGTCGGTGCACTGTGGACGTCCCGTTCCCGCACCTCGGCGACCGCACCGATGCGCACCGCACACGCCCGCGCGAGCGGCGTGGTGAGGTAGGTCAGCAGGGCGACGGAGAGGATGACGAGGGCGTACTCGCGCACGGCCGGCGCGCCGATCAGCCGCCGGGGTAGGCGGGGAAGGCGCGCACCAGGGTGGCCACCTCATCAGCCACCGTCACCAGGTCGGCACCCTCGGACCGGACGGCCCGATCGATCAGCCCGCCGATCATCGCCATCTCTGGCTCACCCATGCCCTGCGTGGTGACGGCCGCGGACCCGACCCGGATTCCCGACGCGGTCATCGGCGGCAGCGGATCATTGGGGATGGGGTTCTTGTTCAAGGTGATCCGCGCGGCGTCGCAGCGCTGCTCGGCCTGCTTGCCGGTGACGCCGACGGGGGTGAGGTCCACCAGCACCAGGTGGGTGTCGGTGCCGCCGGAGACGCAGCGCATGCCGTGGCTGGTGAGCGAGGACGCGAGTGCCGCAGCATTGCGCACCACGCCAGCGGCGTAGGCGCCGAAGGCCGGCGTGGCAGCCTCGTGCAGGGCCACCGCCTTCGCGGCAACCGCATGCATCAGTGGGCCGCCCTGCATCATCGGGAAGACGGCCTTGTCGATGGCCTTGGCGTGCTCGGCCCGGCACAACAGCATGCCGCCGCGGGGTCCGCGCAGCACCTTGTGGGTGGTGAAGGAAACGACGTCGGCGTGGGGTACTGGGCTGGGGATCGCCCCCCCGGCGACCAGGCCGATGAAGTGCGCGGCGTCCACCCACAGCACCGCACCCACCTCATCGGCGATGCTGCGGAAGGCTGCGAAGTCGATCAGCCGCGGATAAGCGGTGGCACCGGCGACGATCATGCGCGGTCGGTGGGTGCGGGCGAGGTCGCGGACCTGGTCGTAGTCGATGCGCTCGGTGACCGGATCGACCCCGTAGTGCACGGGCGAAAACCACATGCCGGAGAACGACACGTGGGAGCCATGGGTGAGGTGACCGCCCTGGGCCAGGCTCATCGCCAGCACGGTGTCGCCGGGCTTGGTGAAGGCGCCGTAGACAGCGAGGTTGGCGCTGGCCCCCGAATGCGGCTGCAGGTTGGCATGGTCGGCGCCGAACAGTTGGCGGGCGCGGTCGATGCCGATCACCTCCGCGCGGTCGACCACCTCGCAGCCGCCGTAGTAGCGCCGCCCCGGGTACCCCTCGGCGTACTTGTTGCTCAGCGTGCTGCCGAGGGCTGCCAGCACGGCGGGGGAGGTGAAGTTCTCACTGGCGATCAGCTGCAGGCCACTGCGCTGCCGCTGGAGCTCATCGACGATGACGTCGGCGATCTCCGGGTCCAGGGCCGCAAGGTCGGTGAAGTCCGGACCCCAGAACGGTGCCGCCAGCCGCTCACCACGCATACTCCTCACACTACCGAGGTTGCAGCCATTCGGGGGTCGGCCGGCGCCGGGGTGGCGCGCTCACTGCGGTGCCAGCGCCGGGGTGGCGCGCTCACTGCGGTGCCAGTGCCGGGGCCACTGCGCACAGGTCAGCGACGGCAATCGCCCCCTGCCGAACGATCCGCGCGGGAGTGCTCGTCAGGTCGACAACCGTGCTCGGCACCGGCCCGGGCGTCTGACCGGCGTCGAGGTAGACGCGAATCCCCTCCCCCAACTGCTCGCGGGCGGCCGTGCAGGTCGTCGGTGGGGTGCCGCCGCGGTTGGCACTGGAGACCGCCATCGGCCCGACCCGTCCGAGCAGGTCAAGGGCCACCGAGTGCAGTGGCATCCGCAGGGCAACCGTGCCATCGGACTGCCCCAGATCCCAGGTCAGGCTGGGCTGGACGGGGACGATGACGGTCAGGGCGCCCGGCCAGAAGGCGGCCACCAGGTCGGCCGTCCACGCGGGCATCACCTCACTGCGCGCCAACCCCGGCAGCACGGCCGCGGAGCCGATCAGCACGGCCAGCGGCAGCCCCGGGCCGCGACCCTTGGCGCGCTGCAGCCGCGCCACCCCCGCCGCGGAGAAGGCATCAGCACCCACCCCGTAGACGGTGTCGGTGGGCAGCACGATGAGCTCACCGCGGCGGGCGGCAGCCGTCGCACTGCGCAGGCCGCGCTCCCGGTCAGCACGGGTGGCGGTGGGGATGATGAGCGGGTCAGCCATGCCGTCAGGTGGGCCGGGCCAGTGAGCCCGTAACCCGAGCCCCGGGGGGGCGCGGGCCCGTCCAGCGGGCGCTGGTCACCCGCGGCCGTCCGGTCAGGTCCTCGGTGTCGAGTACATCGGTGAAGCGGCCATCGGCGGTGAGCAGCCCGGGCACGCCCGGTTCGCCGGCGATGCCCTGCTGCTCGGAGTGCTCGACGACCACCCAACCACCCGGACGCAGCAGCCAGCCGGCACAGGAGATGAGGGCACGCACGATAACCAGCCCGTCGGGCCCGCCGTAGAGGGCCAGCGGCGGATCGTGCAGGGCGACCTCCGGATCGCGGGGCACCGCATCGTCGGGGATATACGGCGGGTTGGCAACGAGGGCATCGACCCGGCCGGCAAGGTGCGATAGCAACCCGGCGGCCTCCCCTGGGCCGGGGCCATCGGCGGGGCCGGCGGCCTCCCCTGGGCCGGGGCCGGCCGCCCACTGGCCGAGCGCGAGCACGTCCACCTGCCCCACCTCGACGGTGGAGCCGACCGCTGCAAGCCGCTCGGCGGCGGCGTCGACATTGCGCTGCGCCCACGTCAGCGCCGGCTGGCTGACATCCACTGCCATCACCTGTGCCCCGGGGATCTCCAGGGCGAGGGCGAGGGCGATCGCACCGGAGCCGGTGCCGGCGTCGACGATCAGCGGTGCGGTGATGCCATCACCGGTGAGCCGATAGCGGGTGACGTCCACGAGGATCTCGGTCTCGGGTCGCGGCACGAACACTCCCGGCCCGACCGCCAGTACGCAGTCGCGGAACCCGGCCCAGCCGACGATGTGCTGCAGCGGCTCGCGGCTGAGGCGGCGGATGAGCAGCGCCTCCAGCCGACGCTCGGCTGCCCGGTCGCACTCCGGCAGCAGCAGCAGGCGGGTGCGGGGGACCTGCAGCACATGTGCGAGGAGGAGTTCTGCGTCCGCGCGGGGGGAGGGAACCCCCGCCGTGCGCAGCCGGCGTTCGGCGTCCACCAGGACCTCACGGATCCGGCGGCCGGCGGTGGTCATGACCGGCCGGCGCGCTCGGCGCGGTCGGCGTCGACGCAGGAGGTGATGATCGGACCGAGGTCCCCGTCGAGGACCTGGTCGAGGTTGTACGCCTTGTACCCGGTGCGGTGGTCACTGATGCGGTTCTCGCCGAAGTTGTAGGTGCGGATGCGCTCGCTGCGGTCCACCGTGCGCACCTGGGAGCGCCGGGCGGCGGAATCCTCGGCTGCACGCTGCTCGGTGGCAAGGGCGAGCAGGCGCGCCCGGAGGATCCGCAACGCCTGCTCGCGGTTCTGCAGCTGGCTCTTTTCGTTCTGGCAGGAGACGACGATGCCGGTGGGCAGGTGGGTGATGCGCACCGCGGAGTCGGTGGTGTTCACGCTCTGGCCACCCGGGCCGGAGGAGCGGTAGACGTCCACCCGCAGGTCCTCGGGGTTCACCACGACGTCGACCTCCTCCGCCTCGGGCATGACCAGCACCCCGGCGGCCGAGGTGTGGATGCGCCCCTGCGACTCGGTCACCGGCACCCGCTGCACCCGGTGCACTCCCCCTTCGAAGCGCAGCCGGGCGTACGGCGCCTGCCCGGGCTGGACAAGGCCGCGGGTGCGCACCGAGACGGTGACATCGCGGTAGCCGCCGAGGTCGGACTCCTCAGCGGCGAGGATCTCGGTCTGCCACCCCTCACGCTCGGCGTAGCGCAGGTACATGCGCAGCAGGTCGGCGGCGAACAGGGCGGACTCCTGCCCGCCCTCCCCCGCCTTGATCTCGAGGATGGCATCGGAGTCATCGAGTGGATCGCGGGCGATGAGCAGGTCGGCAAGCCGCTGCCCGACCTCATCGCGCTCGGCGGTGAGGTCGGCCACCTCGACGAGGAAGGAGGGGTCCTCCTGGGCGAGTTCGCGCGCGGCATCGATGTCGGCGGCCAGCGCCGTGTAGGCCCGCCATGCGGTGACGATGGGACGCAGCTGGGCATGCCGCCGCCCCGCCGCGCGGGCGGCCGCGGCGTCGGCGTGGAGGGCGGGGTCGGCCAGCCGTTCCTCGAGCGCGTCGAGTTCCTCGGCCAGGCCCGGGCAGGCGTCGAACAGCGCTACTTCGACCCGCCCCGGTTGCCGTAGCGGCGCTCGAACTTCGACACCCGGCCGCCGGTGTCGAGGATCTTCTGCCGTCCGGTGTAGAAGGGGTGGCACTGGGAGCAGACATCGGCGTTGATGCGACCGGTGGCGGTACTGCGGGTGGTGAACTCACTGCCGCAGGTGCACACGACGGTGATCTCGGCGTAGGCGGGGTGGATATCGGGCTTCATCGCTGGCTCCTGTCGCAGGTCGGTCATCGGGAAGGCTGTGCACGACGCAGGTGGACCGCAGGTGCGGTGCACCCGCGAGGTGCGACTCAGTCGTCGGGGTCCCCGGCGGCACCGGGGGTGGTCTTGTTGACGGTGAAGAGGAACTCGAGGTTGCTGCGGTGCTCGCGCAGCTTCGACAGCAGCAGTTCGATGGCCTGCTGGGGCTCCAGGGCGTGCAGCACCCGGCGCAGCTTCCAGACCGTCTTGAGCTCATCGGGGGAGAGCAGGATCTCCTCCTTGCGGGTGCCCGAGGCGTCGATGTCGACCGCCGGGAAGATGCGGCGATCGGCGAGACGACGATCGAGCTTGAGCTCCATGTTCCCGGTGCCCTTGAACTCCTCGAAGATGACCTCGTCCATGCGCGAGCCGGTCTCGACCAGTGCGGTGGCGATGATGGTCAGCGAGCCACCCTCCTCGATATTGCGCGCGGCGCCGAAGAATCGCTTCGGCGGGTAGAGCGCAGCGGAGTCGACACCGCCGGAGAGGATGCGGCCACTCGCCGGTGCGGCGAGGTTGTAGGCCCGGCCCAGTCGGGTCATGGAGTCCAGCAGGACCACGACATCGTGGCCGAGTTCCACCAGCCGCTTCGCTCGCTCGATGGCGAGCTCGGCGACGGTGGTGTGATCCTCGGCGGGCCGGTCGAAGGTGGAGGCGATCACCTCGCCCTGGACGGAGCGCTGCATATCGGTCACCTCCTCGGGGCGCTCGTCAACGAGCACCACCATCAGGTGGACCTCCGGATTGTTCGTGGTGATGGCATTGGCGATCGCCTGCAGCACCATCGTCTTACCGGCCTTCGGTGGTGACACGATCAGGCCTCGCTGGCCCTTGCCGATCGGGGCGACCAGGTCGATCACGCGGGTGGTGAGATTGCCGCCCTCGGTCTCCAGCCGCAGCCGGTCCTGCGGGTACAGCGGGGTCAGCTTGCCGAACTCCACGCGGTTGCGCGCCTGATCGGGGGTGGCGCCGTTGATGGTGTCGATCCGGGCCAGCGGGTTGAACTTCTGCCCCTCCCGGGCCAGCCGGAACATGCCGGTGATCGCATCCCCCTTGCGCAGCCCGTATCGGCGCACGAGGGTGAGGGAGACGTAGACGTCATGCGGCCCAGGCAGGTAGCCCGAGGTGCGCACGAAGGCGTAGTTCTCGAGTGTGTCGATGATGCCCGCGACGGGGGCGAGGGACTCCTCGTCACCGCCCTCGGCGTCGCCGTCCTCACGGCGACGCTCACGGTCCCCACTGCGCTCACGGTCCCCACTGCGCTCGCGGTCGCGGCCGCGGTCGCGGCCCCGACGGCGTCCGCGACCTGTGCCGGGTTGCCCGGCGGCCTGCGAATCGCTGTTCTCACCGCGACCCCGGTCACCATCCGCCTCCGCCCCGGCAGCGGAGTCGGGGGCGTCGACGGGTGCCTCGGACTCAGCGGGCTCCACCGCCGGTGCCGCGGTGCGGCCGGTGCGCCGGACCGGGGCCCGGGGCGCCGGCTGGTCGTCGGCGGGCTCGCCGGCGGGCTCGTCGGCGGGCTCGCCGGCGGCACCGTTGACGGCTGCACTGCCGCCCAGCGCCACCGCGCCATCGGCCCGGTCGGACCCATCGGCCCGGTCGGATCGCGCCGGAACCGATGCGGGGGTCTCAGCGCGGCGGGCGGCGATGGCGGCGATCAGGTCGCCCTTGCGCATGCCGGTCACACCGCGCACGCCCAGTCCGGAGGCGATCTCCCGCAGTTCGGGCAGCAGCAGCGAGGTCAGGGGCGGCGAGCCGGCCGCGACGGCCGGTTCGGTGAGGAGGGTGTCGGTCACGTGTGAGAAGTCCTTCCGGTGGCTGCAGCCGTCATCGGGCCAGCAAGTGAGAAGCGTGGTGCGTCAATGGGCCGGGAGCATGCCCTCATGGGAGGGATGGTGTGAGATGCGGTGGAAAGAGCCCACCAGCACACCCGGATGGCCTGACGCTATCACGGAGTTGGCGCGCGGCGCGGCCGCGTCGGCCGGCGGTTGATCGACAGCGACTGCACCGTCATCGCCTCCCCCGTCAGCCGACGGACCTCCGCTTCCTGCCGGCCGGCGGTGACGAGGGTGAGGACGGTGGGACCGGCCCCCGACACCATCGCCGCGAGACCCGCCGCGCGCAGCCGCGCCACCAGCGCGAGGGTGTCGGGCATGAGGGCAGCCCGCTGCTGCTGGTGCATCCGGTCATCGGTGGCCACGACCAACAGGCTGGGATCGGCGCCGAGGGCGTGAACGAGCAGACCGGCCCGGGCGATGTTGAACGTCGCCTCGGCGTAGCCGATCTCGGTGGCCAGTGCGCGCCGCGCCCGCCGCGTCGGCAGGGGTCGACGGGGGATGCACACGACCGTCCGGATCGACGGGTGCACCGGCAGGCTGCGGGCACGAAACTCACCCGCCGGCTCACCGCCAGACCCACCCGCCGGCTCACGCCAGGCGATCGTGAACCCGCCGAGTAGACAGGCGGCGGCGTTGTCCGGATGGCCCTCGGCGGTCGCCACCGCCTGCAGGGCCGCACGCTGAGCACCGCCGGCGTCCTCGCCGATGAGCGCCTGCCCGAGCAGTACGCCGGCGGTGAGCGCGGCTGCCGACGACCCCAGGCCGCGGCCATGGGGGATGCGGTTGACGCACTGGATGTGCAGTCCCGGCGGCGTCACCCCGGCGTCGGTGAGCGTCTCGATGATCGTGCGGGCCACGAGGTGGCGGCCGTCGGAGGGCAGGGTCCCGGCACCGTGTCCGGTGACGGCCACGGTGACCGGCCCGTCGATGACGCGCACCGACACCTCATCGTGGAGGTTCAGCGCCAGGCCGAAGGAGTCGAATCCGCACCCGAGGTTGGCCGAGGTCGCCGGGACGCGGACGACCGCCGAGCGTCGGCGCAGGCCGCCCGTCACGCGAGGCCGAGTGCGGCGGCCGCCGCCGCTGCCGCAACCGGCACGCGGATCGGCTCCGGGGCATCGGCGAGCGCCCACTGCGGGTCCTTCAGCCCCGTCCCGGTGACCGTGCACACGACCGTCTGTCCTGCTCGCAGGTCGCCGCTGGCATGGCTGGCGAGGAGTCCCGCGACACCGGCGGCACTGGCGGGCTCGACGAAGACCCCCTCCCCGCCGGCGAGCAGGCGGTAGGCGGCGAGGATCTGCTCATCGGTGACCGCGGTGATGCGGCCACCTGACTCATCGCGGGCGGCCAGGGCCTGCTGCCACGAGGCGGGATTGCCGATGCGGATGGCGGTGGCGAGCGTCTCCGGGTGCGTCACCACATGGCCGAGGACGATCGGTGCCGCCCCCGCGGCCTGGCACCCCCACACCTGGGGCAGGGTCTCGATCAGCCCGTCGGCGTGGTACTCGCGGTAGCCCGCCCAGTAGGCGGTGATGTTGCCCGCATTGCCCACCGGCATCGCGTGGATATCGGGCGCCCGCCCGAGGGCGTCGACGATCTCGAAGGCGGCCGTCTTCTGGCCGGCGATCCGGTCGGGGTTGACCGAATTGACCAGGCTCACCGGGTAGTTCTCGGCCAGCCCGCGCGCAAGGACGAGGCAGTCATCGAACCCGCCGTCGACCTGCAGCAGGGTCGCCCCGTGGATGATCGCCTGGGCGAGCTTGCCCATGGCGATCTTCCCTTCGGGGACCAGCACCGCGCACGTCATGCCCGCACGGACGGCGTAGGCCGCCGCCGAGGCGGAGGTGTTGCCGGTTGAGGCGCAGATGACAGCCCGCGCACCGGCCTGGGCAGCCAGCGAGATCGCCACCGTCATACCGCGGTCCTTGAACGACCCGGTGGGGTTGGCGCCCTCGACCTTCAGCCACACCTCGCAGTCGGTGAGCCGGCTGAGGGTGAGGGCGCGCACCAAGGGGGTGCCACCCTCAGCGAGGCTGACGACCGGGGTGCTGGCGTCCACCGGCAGGCGGGCGCGGTACTCCTCGATCACCCCCCGCCACTGGTGGGTCCGCCCCGCGGCGACGGACGCGGCGGCGGACGCAGGTGCCGCGGCGGACGCCCCGGCGGACGCCGCGACGGACGCGGCGGCGGACGCAGGTGCCGCGGCGCTCATCGGTGCTCCGCGCCGCCGGCGACGCGCATCACCGACACCACCCGATCCACCGTCGGCAGCCCCGCGAGTTCGGCGACGGTTGCGGCCAGTGCGGACTCGCGGGCGGTGTGGGTGCGCACGATCAGGCGCGCCTCGGCCACTGCCGGCCCGGGCTCGGGCAGGGCGTCCTGCCGAACCACCTCGATGGACACCCCGTGGGCGGCGAACACCGCCGCGACCGCGGCGAGCACCCCCGGACGGTCGAGGACGTCAAGGGCCAGCTGGTACCGGGTGCGGGCCCGGTCGATGGGCAGCACGGGCAGGTCGGCGTAGGTGCTCTCCCCCGGCCCGGTGGTGCCGCGGACCCGGTTGCGCGCGACCGCGACGATGTCCCCGAGGACCGCCGAGGCGGTCGGCGCTCCCCCGGCACCCCGTCCGTAGAACATGAGGTCCCCGGCGGCCTCGGCTTCGATGAACACCGCATTGAACGCATCGTGGACGTTCGCCAGCGGGTGGCTCGCCGGCAGCAGGGTCGGATGGACGCGCACGATCACCCCGTCCTGCTCCTCCTCATCCCCGCCGACCCGCTCGGCGATTGCGAGGAGCTTCACGACCAGTCCGAGGTCCCGGGCGTTGGCGATATCGGTTGCGGTCACCCCGGTGATCCCGACGACCGACACATCGGCCAGCGTCACGCGGGTATGGAAGGCGAGCTGGGCGAGGATCGCCGCCTTCGCCGCCGCATCGAGCCCGTCGACATCGGCGCTTGGATCGGCCTCGGCATAGCCCAGGCGCTGGGCCGCGGCAAGGGCGGTGGCGAAGTCCAGCCCCCCCTGCGTCATCCGGGTCAGGATGTAGTTGGTCGTGCCGTTGACGATCCCCATCACCCGACGTACCCGGTCGCCCGCAAGGGATTCCCGCAGGGGTCGCAGCAGCGGGATCGCCCCGGCGACGCTGGCCTCGAAGTAGAGGTCGACGCCCGCGGCCGCGGCCGCGGCGTGCAGGGTGGCACCGTCGGCGGCGAGCAGGGCCTTGTTCGCGGTGACGACGGCGGCCCCCTGGGCCATCGCCGCCAGCAGCAGGGTGCGCGCCGGCTCGATGCCGCCCATCACCTCGATCACGACGTCCGGTGCGCTGCGCCACACGTCCTCGGGGCGGTCGGTGACGATGGCGCCCTCGGCGGCCGGCGTGCCCGCGAGGCCGGCCAGGGCGGCAGCCAGGTGCGGACGTGGGCGCTCCCGGTCGGTGACGAGCACGCTGACCAGCCGCAGGGGTGCACCCGCGCGGGCGGCCAGATCCGCCCGGTGCTCCCCGAGCAGGCGGGCCACCTGCGTGCCCACCGTGCCGGCGCCCAGCAGGGCGCAGCGAACCTCGTCAGCGGCCATGGGCGGATTCTCGCACCGATTCGGGGACGGCGGTGAGCAGCGGGTCGGCCGCGAACAGGTCGTCGAGCGTCTCGGCGCGCAGCACGGTGGCGGTGCGCCCCTGCCGGACTGCGATCACCCCGGGCCGCGGAACGAGGTTGTACTGGGAGGCCATCGATCGGTGGTAGGCGCCGCTGGCGGGCACGGCGAGCAGGTCCCCGGGCACGAGGTCGGCCGGCAGCCACGCATCCCGGACCACGACATCCCCGGTCTCGCAGTGCTTGCCGACGACCCGGCACGCCATCAGCGGCGCCTCGCTGACCCGGGAGGCCAGGACGACGGTGTACTGCGCCCCGTAGAGCGAGGTGCGCGGGTTGTCGCTCATCCCCCCGTCCACCGACACATAGGTGCGCACCTCACCGGCATCGAGGGTGACCGGCTTGATCGTCCCCACCGTGTAGAGGGTCACCATCGATGGGCCGATGATCGCGCGCCCCGGCTCGACGGCGAGCCGCGGCAGGGGGAGTCCATGGGCAGTGCATGCGCTGCGGACGATCCCGCGCAGCCGCTCGGCCATCGCCGCCACGTCGAGGGGGTCGTCGTCGGCGAGGTAGGCGATCCCCATGCCGCCGCCGAGGTTGAGCACCTCCATGGCCAGCCCGTGCGCCGCGTGGACGCGGGCCGCGAAGGCAACCACGCGATCAGCGGCCTCGGCGAACCCGGCCGCGTCGAAGATCTGGGAGCCGATGTGGCAGTGCAGCCCGGCCAGGTGCAGCTGCGGCAGGGCGATGATGCGCGCCACCGCCTCCGCGGCCTGCCCGCCGGCGAGGGAGAAGCCGAACTTCTGGTCCTCGTGAGCGGTTGCGATGAACTCGTGGGTGTGCGCCGCCACCCCGGGGGTGACCCGCAGCAGCACTCGGATGGGCTCCCGGCCCTCGGCGAGGAAGCCCAGCCGGGCGATCTCGTCGAAGGAGTCCACGACGATCAGCCCGATGCCGGCATCGAGGGCGGCGGTGAGCTCGCCGACGGACTTGTTGTTGCCGTGGAGGATGACCCGGCTGGCCGGCAGCCCGCTGCGCAGCACGCATGCGAGCTCCCCGCCGGTGCACACGTCGATGCCGAGGCCCGCCTCGGCCAGCCAGCCGATGAGGGTGCCGGCGAGGAAGGCCTTGGCCGCGTAGTAGACCTCACCGGGGGGGTGGGCGCCCTCGGCGCCGGGGGCGGGCGTGACCGGGGCGGGCGTGCCGGGGGCAGGCGCGCCAAGGGCAGGCGCGCCGGGGGCGTAAGCCGCCCGGTAGGCCGCCGCACGCTCGCGCACGTCGACCTCATCGCAGACGAACACCGGCGTGGGGTGCTCGGCGACGAGGTCGCGCACGTCGACCCCGCCGATGACGAGCGCACCGGCCGGTCCGCGGTGAGCGGTCACCGGCCACACTCCCGGGGCGAGCGGGTCGCCGGGTGCGCCGCTCACATCTGGTCCGGGGCATTGACCCCGCACAGGGCCAGGCCGTTGGCGAGCACCTGCCGGGTCGCCGCCGACAGCCACAGCCGTCCGATGTGGACGGGGGTGGCCGCCTCCCCCGCCGGGAGCACCCGGCAGGCGTCGTAGAAGCGGTGGAAGTCGGTGGCGAGCTGCTCGAGGTGGCGGGCAACCCGGTGAGGTGCCCGCAGCTCCGCCGCGGTGGCCACCACCCGCGGGTACTGCGCACACGCCCCGAGCAGCCGGGTCTCCTGCTCGGCCACAAGCACCCCCGGGTCGAAGTCGGCGGCCCGCCAGTGGATGCCGGCGCGCTCGGCATTGCGCAGCACCCCGGCGATCCGGGCGTGCGCGTACTGCACGGAGAACACCGGGTTGTCGCTGGTGTGGGTGCGCAGCAGGTCAAGGTCGAGGGTGAGCGGGGTGTCCGCGGGATGCCGGATCAGGGAGTAGCGGGCGGCGTCCACCCCGACCTCGTCGATGAGCGCCTCGAGGGTGACCACGGTGCCTGCCCGCTTCGACAGGCGCACCTCTGCACCGTCCTGCTCGATGCGCACCAGCTGTCCGATGAGCACCTCGAGGGTGCGGTCGGGGTCATCGCCGGCGCAGGCGGCGACCGCGCGCAGGCGTCCGGCGTAGCCGTGGTGGTCGGCACCGAGCAGGTAGATCAGCAGGTCATGGCCGCGCGCGCGCTTGTCGAGGTAGTAGGCGGTGTCGGCGGCGAAGTAGGTCAGCTCGCCGTCGGCCTTGACCAGGACGCGATCCTTGTCATCGCCGACGTCGGTTGTCCGCAGCCACTGCGCCCCCTCGAGGGTGTACACGTGACCGGCGTCGCGCAGCCGGTCCAGCGCCCGCTCGACCGCGCCTGATTCGTGCAGTGCGCGCTCGGAGCACCACATGTCGAACGTCGTCCGGAACAGTGCGAGCACGCGCTGCTGGTCGGTGAGCACCATCCGGTAGCCCTCCTCGCGCGCGAGCTCGAGGCGCTCGGCCGCGGGTAGGTGGAGCAGCTGCGGGTGCTCGGCGAGAATCGCGGCGGCAATGTCGACGATATAGGCGCCGTGGTAGCCGTCGTCGGGCACCGGGCGACCCTCGGCAACCGCGAGCAGGGACTCGCCGAACCGGTCCAGTTGCACACCGCGGTCATTGATGTAGAACTCGCGCGTCACCGTCGCGCCCGCCGCGGTGAGGACCCGTCCGATGGCATCGCCGAGGGCGGCCCAGCGGGTGTGGCCAAGGTGCAGCGGCCCGGTGGGGTTGGCGCTGATGAACTCCAGATTGATGTGGCGGCCGGCGAGCGTGGTGCTCGTGCCGTAGTCGGCGCCGTCCTCGACGATGGTGCGCGCCACCGCCCCGGCGGCCGCCGGCGCCAGCCGGATGTTGACGAAACCCGGCCCCGCGACCTCGGCCGCGGCAATGCCGGGGTCCGCGGCCAGGGCACGGGCGAGGTCCGCGGCCAGGGCGCGGGGGGCGACCCCGAGCCGGCCGGCGGCAACGAGGGCGATGCTCGTGGCGTAGTCACCGTGCTCGGGCCGGCGCGGACGCTCAACGCTCACCTCGGGCAGGATCGCGCTGATCGAGTCCGGTGCGGTGGGCAGCCCAAGCTGGGTCAAGGAGGCGCGGATGAGCGCCTCGAGTTGTCCCGGGGTCATATGCGCCAGCCTAGGAGGATCGCGGCCGCCGCCACTGCTGATAGCCTTCATTTCTCCCCGCCCCCGTAGCTCAGGGGATAGAGCAGTGGCCTCCGGAGCCATGCGCGCAGGTTCGAATCCTGCCGGGGGCACCAGCCTCGGCCGTCTTGCGCATCGCCACCGCGACCTCGGGCGCGCGGTGGGGCCTGCGGAATCTGGCATCCTCACCCTGTGGCGGCTCGCGCAGTGCAGTCGGACTCCGTGCTCGCGGCGCTGGCCCGACGGCGCGAGCGGGCACGGCTGGAGTACGAGCGGATCGCCGACCCCCTGCTGCTGCTGGTGGCGCTGGTGTTCATCGCATCGTGGGTGCTGCTGCTCATCCCGGAGCTGGAAGCCGGCTGGCGCTCGGCTGCGCGCTCCGCATTCTGGGTGACCTGGGTGATGATGGTGAGCGACTATTTCTCACGCGCGGTGCTGTCACGCAATGCGGGGCGGTACATCGTGCACAACCCGCTGGGGCTGATCGCGGCGATCGCGCCGCCGCTGCGCATGTTCTACCTCGTGCGCGCCTTCACCACCCTGCACAACAGCAGCGCCCGCCTGGCGGGGAAGGCCGGCGTCATCGGTGGGGCGGTGTTCATCCTCGCTATCGTCATCGGCTCGGCGTTGGTGCTCAACTACGAGTACGGCCACCCGGGCGCGACGATCACCAGCTACGGGGATGCCGTGTGGTGGTCATTCGAGACGACCTCCACCGTCGGCTATGGCGACTACGTTCCGGTGACGGTGCGCGGACGGCTGGTGGGCGTGGGGATGATGATCATCGGCGTGGGCCTGGCCTCGCTGGTGGCAGGCACCCTGGCGGGAGTGTTCCTGCGGCCGCGCGATGCCGATGGCGTGCCCGCCGCACAGGGTGATGGACCCGCCGCTGGGGCGATGCGAGCAGGCGGGGTCGGGGGACGGGACGAGATCCCGCCGGCAGCCATCAACGTGGCCACGACGGTCAGCGCCGACATTCACGGCCGGCTGGCGGCGATCGAGGCCTCCCTCGCTCGGCTGCACGCAACCGCGGGCAGCCCCCCCGCCGCGGGCAGCCCCCCCGCCGCCGCGAGCGGCGACAATCTCACACCGGGCGCCGCACCCGACGCCGGTGCTCCCGCAGCCGATGCGCCACCTGCGGGTGCTCGATGACGTCCAGTCCGTCGGCGGTGCACATCACCCCGACCAGCCGCTCAAGGGCGTGCGCGGTGGTGCCGTCGAACTGGCCAACCTCAAGCTCGAAGTGGTGGGTCGTCAGGTGCAGGTCCGCCAGCCGTGCCAGCACGCTGGGCCGACACCAGAACATCGACCCCGCGGGGAAGGCCAGCCGGTCTGGTCGGAAGGGCAGCGGCAGCCGGCAGGCGAGTGCCTCCACGCATCCCTGATTGCTCCCCCAGTGCCCGGGGCCGGACACATGCCCTCCCGGGACGATCATGCCGACCTGCGCGTCCTCGATGAGCAGGTCAACCATCCGCTGGGTTGCCGGTGGGCTGGGAAACACGCCATCAAGGAGGTCGAGCCGCCACGTATGCCCCCGCAGCCGGTGCTCACTGCGCTTGGTGTGCACCTTCGCCACCGCCGCGTAGCCGGTGAGCAGGCCCCGGGAGGCGGCGCTGACGAGGGGCGCCCAGTCGCGTCCCTGATTGGGAACGACATCGACCTGCGCGTCGGGGTGGCTGGCCCGGATCGCCGGCAGCGCATGCTCACCGTGACCGCGGGTGACGCTCACGATGAGGTCGTAGGGCATCGGCAGCCGGCCGATCCGCTCGGCGAGGTCAGCCCACAGGGCCGGGTAGTGCACATGGGCGATGACGAGCACCGCGGCCCGGTCCACCACCGGCTCAGGTGGACGGTTCCCGCGCGGTACAGCCGGGTGCCGCAGGTCGGTGAGCCGCCGCAGCGGGCTGGTCTCGGGTAGCCGATCGGGGGCCGGCGGCTCGATGCCGACCATGGGCACCTCGATACGGGCGCCCCACCGGCGCAGGCTCATCCGGCTGCGGAGCCGTCCGATATGCCAGCGCACGGTCCCCGCGGCCAGACGCACCGGCGAGGTGACCCGCCACGAGGACGAGGTGAGCACCTTCTGCATCTGCACGCGGTACTCCTCGACCACCTGCTCCAGCTCGTGCACCCGCTCCGTCAGGGCCCGCTCGCGCTCATCGGGCGGGTGCTCGGTCACAAGGGTCTGGCCGGCGTGCGGGCGCGGCCGGGTGGGGGCATGTGCAACGTCGGCACCACTGCCGCCGGGATCAGGGGCGACGGCTCTCATCGGCGGTTCTGGGGTCGGCCGCTGCGGGCTCGACGCCACGGGGCGCCACTGGCGCTGCGGCGGGCTCGACGCCGCCCGGAGCCGGCGCAACACGGCCCGTAATGAGTCCCTCGGCGAGGGCGAGGTAGGCGGTGGCGACGTCATCCCAGCAGTAGCGGGCGGCGATCCGATCCCCGGCAGGGGCAGCGCGTTCCCCGGCGAGGGCGGTGGTCAGCCGCGCCGCGAGGTCGTCCTCACCGCGCCAGTAGCCAACGGCGAGATCGCCGAGGACCTCCCGGTTGAACGGGCAGTCATAGGCGAGGACGGGGGCGGCGACCGCTGCGCGCAGTAGGGAGGGGTTGGTGCCGCCGACGGAGTGGCCGTGCACGTGCAGGCGGGCACCGGCGAACAGTGCGCTCAGCCATGGCTGGTCGTAGATGGTGCCCAGGAGGCGCACTCGATCATCCTGTTCGGCAAGGTCGTGGACGCGCTGCCGGAAGTCACGGCTGTAGGGGGTGTCACCGACGATGACGAGTGGCCGCTGCCCGGGCACCGCGCGGTAGGCGCGGACGATGACATCAACGTGGTTCTCCGGCTCGAACCGGGCGACCACGAGGGTGTACTCCCCGCCGCTCAGACCGGCGGCGCGAAGTCGGTCGGTATCCGGTGTCGCCGGGTCGCAGCCGTAGGAGATGTAGTGGGTGGCTCGGCCATACGCCGCCTCGATGCGCACCTGGATGGCCCGGGAGTCCGCGATCACCGCATCCGCCCAACGCACCGCCGCCGCTTGGGCCCATGCGAAGTACCGGGAGCCCAGGCCGCGCCACTTCGCCCGGTCCGATTCGAGGCCGTCGACATTGACGATCACGGGCAGGCCCGCGGCCCGCAGTACCGGGATCACCGGGGCATTGGCAGCGTTGAACACGAAGACAGCATCGGGTCGGTCCGCGAGCAGGGTGTGCGCGGTGGAGAGCACTGCATGGCTGAGGGTTTCGGTGGTGCGGGTGCGTACCGCCGGCAGGTTGACCACCCGCATCCCCCGGTAGCGCCGGTCACGCTGGCCGGGATTGCGCGCGTACACGGTGACCTGATGGCCACGTGCGACGAGGCGCTCCCCGATGCGCTCAACGGCGGTCTCGAACCCGCCGTACCGGGCCGGCACGCCGCGGGTGCCGAGCATCGCCAGATGGAAGGGCCGCCGATCCTCAGACCTGCTGTCGTGCATCACCGCATCTCCCCCATCCCACGCGCCTGCGATCGGGCGCCCTCACTCACCGGGACTTGCATGAAAAATGCGGGACCTGCGCCCGTCTGGGCACAGGTCCCGCACTGGGTTCAGGTGTGAACCCGCATCACAGCCCGAGCAGGCGGCGCTGGGCGGGCGTCAGGGCACGCCGCTGCCGCGGGGTGAGCGCCTCGATCTGCTCATCGGTGAGTGCCCGCAGCTGCTGGTTGGACATCTGCGCGAGGACGACGGGGCGGATCGCCGCCACGGCCGCCGGCTGCAGGTCGGCGACGCGCGCCGGGGGGATCACCCGCACCTGGTTGGCGGCCATCACGCGCATCTGCGCAGGAGCGATCGCCTCGATCGCCGCCGCCGGCAGCAAGCGGATGTCCCGCGGGGCAACCGCGGAGATCTCCCGCGGGGTTAAGGCGGCGACTGCGGCAGCGGTCACCTGACGGGGGTTTTCAAGGCGTTGGCAGGCAACCGGCGGGTAGCCGCACAGCTGGGCCGCGGCCGGTGCGGCAACGAGCAGGCTGCCGGCGAGTGCCAGCGCACCGGCAGCGCTGGCGATGACGTAGGTTCGGGACTGTGACATGGAAACCCCCATCTTTCGGGTCTGATGTTGCCGGGACGCAACGCCGGAAGGCTAGCAGATCGTTGCGCTTGCGCACCACATCGGGGGAGACGCGTCGGACAGGGGCACCCTCGACGGGGCGGCGGGTGGCCGTCGGGACGGTTGCCGTGGCCCTGCTCGCGATGGTCGTGGGCGGGGTGGTCGTCGGCCAGCAGGGGCTGCGGCTGATGCGGGCTGCGGAGAGCCTGCAGGCATCAGCAGCGCAGGTGCGCTCATCGCTGTCGTCCTTCGACATCGAGGCCGTCGCGGCCGAACTCACCGCAACCCGCTCGGCCGCGCAGTCCGTGCTCGAGGCGATGGACTCCCCGACCGGTCGTGCCCTGCTGCGGCTGCCGGCGACCGACCGGGAGGCGCGGACCCTCCGCCAGGTCGCCGAGTCGGTGATCGTCCTCGCCGATGGCAGTGCCCCGCTGCTGAACGTCCTGGCCGCGCAGCCGTCCGCACTGGACCAGGTGATCGCGCTGGTCAGCGCGACCGCCGAGGTCACCACCCTCGCGCAGGCGGTGTCGACGATCTCAGTGCCGGCCGAGGGCGAAGCGCCGCTGCGCTACGGCCTGGCCGAACCCGCAGCGCAACTGGCCTCGGCGCTCACCGCAGCGCGCGCATCGGTGCTGGCCCTCGATGAGGCTGTGCTGCCCCTGCAGTCCGCGCTGGGAATGGCCACCCCCACACGGTGGCTGGTGATGGCGCAGAACCCGGCGGAGTCCCGCGGCAGCGGCGGGCTGTTCAACGCCTACCTCATCGTGGAGGTCCGGGAGGGCCGGCCGAGGATCGTTGAGGCGGGCAGCCGCAAGCGCCTCGACGGTGAGTTCCCGCGGGCCGAGCAGATCCCCTACCTCAACACCGTCGACATCGACACCGCCCACACGTGGGGGCCGGTGCTCGGGGAGTGGGCGAGCATGAACATGCCGGCGGACTTCCCCACGGTCGCCCGGCTGGCCGCCGCCGGGATGGCCCAACGCGGCAGCCCCGTCAGCGGGGTCATCGCCATCGACCCCTATCTGGTGGCGACAGTCCTCGCCGGCACGGGGCCGGTTGAGCATCGGGGGGTCACCATCGATGCCGACAGTGCCGCCGACTACTTCATGCGCGGGCTCTACGTGGACTACCCCGATATCGCCGACGTCGAGGCCAAGGACGACCTGGCCATGGGGTTGACCTATGCCACCGTCGATGCGGCCCTGACCCGGCCGCTGGATGTCGCGAGCCTCGCCGCGCGCGCACCCGATGCCGTTGCCGGTGGCCACCTGCGGGCATGGGCGGCCGACCCCCGCGTCCAGCGGTGGCTGGAGACGACACCGATGGCGGGCAGCCTGCGCTCGCACCCGGCCGAGGTGGTGGTGGCCTACAACAACGCCACCGGCAGCAAGCTGGACGCGTATGCCACCCGCACGGTCACCACGGATGCGCGGACCTGCCCCACGGACGGCATCGTCACCACCCGCGTCGAGGTCACCAACGACGCCCCCACCGGGCTGCCGGCGTACGTCGACCTCACCCTCGGGCAGGACGGCCTACCCGACCCTGCTGCCCCCCCCGGCCAGACCCTCACCTACGTGACCGCCTACCCGCCGGCGGGCTGGCGCCTGCGCTCGGCGACCCTGTCCGGCGGCCGGGTTGAGCCGATGTCGGTGATGGAGGCCGGACGCGATGCCTGGCTGGTGCCAGTGAGCCTGCCCCGCGGGGCAACGACCTCGGTGAGCTTCCAATGGCGGGCTCCCAGCTGCCCACGCACGAGCGACACCGCGGGATGACCGCTTCCCGGGGTGTACTCGCCGCATTGCGCACCAGCAGCATCACTCGTGGGGGGTGGCGGCGCCATGGGGAGTTGGACCACGGGGCGGAGATCGCGCCGCCAGGCGGCGGTGCGATCGAGGCTCCCCCAGGTTCCCTGCGGGAGGGAATCGCCGATCTCCACCTCGGGCTCAGGCAATGGCCTGCATGGTGGCTGCTGACCTGGTACGCCCTTCGCAGCCAGTACCGCCGCACCTACCTGGGGCCCTGGTGGATCACGGTGCAGCAGGTGATCTTCGTCGCGGGGCTGAGCCTGCTGTTCGGGGTGCTGTTCCAGCAGGACCTGTCAACGTTCGTGCCGTACGTTGCGACCGGGTACATCGCGTTCACGTGGATGATCGGGATGCTCACCGGGGGTGCCACGTGCATTCTCGACAACGGCGCGGCCATCCGCACCGCACCGGGACCGCTGTCGATCTACCCGCTGCGCACTGTCGCCAGCGCGACCATCCAGTTCGCTCACGATGCGCTGGTCATCGTCGCGGTTGTCGTTGCCTTTGACGTCCCGGTGGGATTGTCCCTGCTGTATCTGCCGGTAGCGTGTGGGCTCATCGTCATCAACGGGCTTGCCATCGGGCTGTGGCTGGGGCCGTTGTGCGTGCGCTACCGCGACGTAGGCCAGATCATCACGTCCCTGGCGCGGGTGCTGTTCTTCTTCACGCCGGTGTTCTGGGTTGCGACCAACCTCACCGTCGGCCAGTTGGCCGTCCTGTCGGGGTGGAACCCATTGACCTACCTGCTGCAGGTGTTCCGCGCGCCTCTGCTCGGCGGTTCGCCATCGACATTCGTGCTGGCCGTCAGCGTGGGCCTGACACTGCTGAACGTCATCCTTGGCGTGTGGTACTTCTCCCGCACGCGCCCCCGGCTGGCGTACTGGCTGTGACTTTCGCGGCGGCGCCTTCCCTGACGCACTCGTCGATATCGGCACCACCCACTCAAGCGGACGAGCCTGCGATCCTGCTGGCGGATGTCTGGGTGCAGTACCGGCTGCGCCACGCCCACCACTACAACCTCAAGCGCGCGCTCGCCACAATGCTGGCCCGCCGCAGTGAGCAGGCCGAGGTCATCACGGCGCTGGCGGGGGTGACCCTGCAGATCCCCGCCGGCAGCCGGATCGGGCTGTCCGGACCGAACGGTGCGGGCAAGTCGACGCTGCTGGCGGTGATGTCCGGCGCCCTCGTCCCCAGCAGCGGGAGCACCCGCACCCGGGGCCGGGTGCTGGCTCTGCTCGGCGGTCCCAATGAGGGGCTGGACCCGGAGCAGACCGGTCGGGAGAACGCAATCTCGCTCGGGATCCGATACGGGGAGGGCGGTGCGGCAATGGCCGAGCGCGTGGATCAGATCGCGGACTTCTCCGGGCTGGGCCGGCGCTTCGACCACCCCGTGTACTCGTACTCAACCGGCATGCAGGTGCGGCTGCGCTTCTCGACGATCACCGCCATCGGCGCGGATGTGCTGCTGGTCGACGAAGGCTTCGGAACCACCGACGCCGAGTTCAATGAGCGCGCGGCGGCCCGCCTGGCCGAGTTCTATGCCGCCTCCGGCACGCTGGTGCTCTCCAGCCACGACGAGGGGCTGCTCGCCCAGCACTGTGACCAGTTCTTGCGGCTCGCAGCCGGGCAGGTCACCCCGGCTTCCTGAAGCCGGGCGGGTCCTCGCCGAGGGCATCGACGAGCGCCTCGAGGTAGCCGCGTCCGAACCGCGCCCCCGGTTCGATCGCGGCACCTTCGGCCCACTCATTCCACGCGTTCACGCACAGCAGCCCCGGCAGCCGTCGGTCGGCTGCGGCCACCGCCGCCCGCACGTGACCGGCGAACGTGACCGGGTTGGCGCCGTGGAACAGGTACGCGCGCTCCCCCCGGCGGGCGGTGTTGTCCCAGCCGGGCATCACCCCGCGCAGCAGCGGCACGCCTGCTGGCAGGCGGGGGTCGGGGCGCGGGTCGGGGCGCGCCTCCCGGTACCCGAGCACCTGCTCGGCCGCCGCACGCGATCCGCTGGGCAGGCCCTCGGTGATGGGGTGCAGCCGCGCCCCGGACAACGGGGGGAACTCGAGGATCGCGTCCACCCCCGACAGATGCCCCGCACTGCTCAGCCCGAAGTTGCGCAGTGACTGCACGCCGACGATGAACACCCCGCCCAGCCCGGCATCGCGGGCGAGTGCCCGCCAGCGGGTGAGGGCCGCGGACGGCTCGGGCAGCAGGTCCAGTCGGTAGACGATGAGCAGTGGCCTGCCGTCGATACGCAGGTAGCGCGGGTCGGCGAGCACCCCGCTGATGTCGTGCCAGAACCGCTCCACCCACCCCTCGCGGTAGGTCTGGGGGATGAGGACGTCGTGCTCCTTTCCGTCCCAGCGCCGCGTCCACGGCTCATTCGCCCAGCACAGGGCCAGCGGCAGGTCGAGTGTGGCGTCGGCCTGCCACAGGCGCAGCGGGGTGTCGAGCACCCGCCGACCGTCGAACCAGTAGTGGTGGACGATGAACCCGGCCACCCCGTAGGCGCGGGCGAGCGCGGCCTGCCGGTGGAGCACGCCGGGGTCGGCCAGGTCGTAGGTGCCGACCTCGGCCGCGGGCAGGATCGGCTGCCGGTGGCCGGTGAACAGCGGTGTCGCGGCGGTGACGTTGTCCCAGTCGGTGAAGCCCTCCCCCCAGAAGGCGTCGTTCTCGGGGGTGCGGTGGTACTGGGGCAGGTAGAAGGCGAGCACCCGGGGACGCTGCGGTGGGGTGCGGCGCAGGGCGTTGAGCCGGGCGCGCACCTCGGTGGTCTCGATGATCGCCATCCCCGCCTCGGTGCACAGCACCCCGATGATCCGCTCAAGGGCGTGGGCGGTGGTCCCGTCGTACTGCCCGGCCTCCCGCTCGAAGTCCTCGGCGGTGACCTCGAGCCGGGCGATCTGCTCCAGCAGCCACGGCCGGCACCAGAACATCGACCCGCCGGGGAAGCGCAGTTGTGCGGGGTCGAAGGCCATCGGCAGGCGGGCGGCGAGCGCCTCGACCACCCCCTGTCCGCATCCCCAGTGCTCGGTGCCCTCGATGAACCCACCCGGGACGATCAGCCCGACCGTCCGGTCGTCGGTGAGCAGTTCGACGATCCGGCGGACGTGCTCCCGGCTTTCGAACATGCCATCGAGGAGGGCCAGCCGCCACCCGTCGCCGTCGATGCGGTGCTCGCTCTTCTTGGTGTGGACCTTCGCCACCGCCGCATACCCTCGGCACACCCCCTCCCGGACGAGGTCGCTGAGCGGGCCCCAGTCACGGCCGAGGTTGTCGCGCACGACGATGCGGGCGGTGGGGTGCCGCCGGCGGATGGTGGGGATCACCGCCTCGGCGTGCCCGGTGGTGACGCTGACCACCAGGTCGTAGGCATGGGGGATCCGCACGAGGCGGTCCTCGATGTCGCTCCACAGCTCGGGGTAGTGGACGTGGGCGAGGACGAGCACCTGTGCGGTGCGCTGCGGCGGGTCGCCCCACGCCGGCGGGTCGCCGGCGTGCTCGCGCAGGCGGACCATCGCACCCTCGGGGAGGCTCGCGCGGGTCGGGGGGAACAGGCCGGTGACCGCCGGATGGTCGACGAGGCCGACCTGCTCCCCGCGCAGTCGTCGCACCTGCCGGCGCAGCCGGGCCCGGTTGCCGCGGTAGGCCGCCATCGCCTCGCGCAGGGGCCGGGTGACCCGCCAGGAGGCGCTGGTGAGCATCCGGTTCATTTGCACCCGGTACTCCCCGACGACTGACTCCAGGTCGTCCACGCGCTGGCGCAGGCGGCGGATCTCCTCGGTGAGCGCGGCGGTATCGGGCGCCGGCGGGGGCGCGGCGGTATCGGGCGCCGGCGGGGGCGCGGCGGGGTCAGCCACGGTCGAGCAGCTCCCGGTAGCGCTCGCCGAGGGTGGTCAGGGCGCAGGCGCGGACGGTCTGGGGTGAGGCGATGCCGCGGGTGGGCCGCCCGGCCAGCCAGGCGGCGTGCAGTGCCGACAGGTGGGCGGCAGCCGCCGCGAGATCGGGCTGCGCCCAGTGCATCCCGGGCTCCCAGTAGAAGTACTCCCCGGCGTGCAGGTCCACCAGCGTGTAGCCGACCGGGTGCGCCCGGGCATCGGTGAGCAGTTCGGTGCAGCCGGAGTAGTCGGTGGCAACCACGGGGGTGCCCAGCAGCAGCGCCTCAGCGATGGTGTACCCGAACCCCTCGGCCCGGTGCAGGCTCAGGTAGCAGTCGGCGGCGGCGATCAACCCAAGGGCCCGTCGGCGCGGCCACTCCCCCACCACGGCGCGCACATTGCGGTGCTCGGCCAGCCGGCGCAGCAGCCCCCGGGCGTGCGGGTCACCGCTGCGGGCGAGGCCGATGACGTGGGGGTAGTTGCGGATCTTCACCAGCAGCACGGTGCGCGGGTCGTCGCCGAATGCCAGCCGGAAGGCATCGATGGCGTCATTGGGGTTCTTGCGGGCGATCGTGGAGTTCGCGTCGACGCTGAGATGCACGAGGAAGGCGTCATCGGTGACGCCCACCTCGGCGCGGTCCACCGGGATGATCCCCTCGACGTCGACGGCGTGACCAGTGACGTGGACGGGGGTGTCGGTGACCGCGCGGAAGGCATCGGCGACGAATTCGGTGGCCGTCCAGATCTCGTCGACCACGTCGAGGGCGCGGTGGAACTGCGCGGGGACGGTCTGGATCTCCCACATGAAGTACCCGATGAGCCGGTCGGTGGCGAGCAGGGCCGGCTGGGCGGTGAGGCCGGGGATCACCCGGTCAACCGGCAGGTGGAGCAGCACCGTGCGCGCACCGCAGCTGGCGGCCGCCTCGCTGGTGGCCGCCAGGCGCGGGTTCCACCCGCCAAGTCCGGGGATGAAGCCGGCGGGGTCGGCGGGGATGCCCGCGAGGGTGAGGGCGCGCAGGGAGTTGTCGGCGTTCTGGCCCAGGCCCGAGCGGTGGTGGACCAACCCGGCGACGGCGACCCGGCGGGCGTGGGGCGAGGCCGGGGGCGGGGCCGGGCGGGCGTGGGGCGGGGCGTGGGTCGGGGGTGGGGGCGAGGGCGGGGCCGGGGGCGAGGCCGGGGTTGCCCCGGCGATTCCGGCTGGCAGCCCGAGGAGGGGCTCCGTCCATGCCTGCACCCGCGGGGGCACCGGCGGGCCGACCTCCAGTGTGTGGGTGAGGCTGGCCGGCAGTGGGTTGAGCGCGGGCACGCCATGGGAGTGCGCCCCGCGCAGGGCCAGCCAGCCCGCCACCTCGGCGGGGGTCATCCCGCGGTGGGCGAGGAAGCGTGCCCACTGCTCGGCCTCGGGGCTGTGGTCCTCCGAGCCCAGGCGGGTGAGCAGCGCCCGCCAGTCCCCACTGCTGAGGTCGACCTCCGCCTGCTGGACCCGACGGGCCAGGGCGGCCAGTGCGGGGCCGGGCAGGGGGTTCCCACCGGGGGGCGGCAGCCATCGGTCATCGCCGATGAGGGGGGATTCCCGGATGGGCATGGCGCCGAGCACCTGCCCGGCGTGCACCAGGCGCACGGGGAGGCCATCGGGCTGGGCGTACCGCAGCCGTGCGGCGAGGTCGACATGGAACCCGGCGACCCCGGGCTCGCCGAGGTAGACCGCAACATCGGGGCGGGGGACGGCGGCGTCGACCGTGACCGCGGGCAGGTCCCCCACAAGCAGGGTGACGGGTCGATCATCGGCGCCGATCTGGGCGAGCCACCCCGACACGATCGGCCAGAAGGCGTGCTCGATCATCCCGAGGGTGGTGACCTGCCAGTCCTCGCGGGGAGCGTCGATCTCCATGCCGTGCTCGGGGTGGCGCGGGCACTGCACCCGGACGCGGGGGGGCCGGCCCCCGCGCGCCGGGAAGCGCAGGACGAAGCCGGACCCACCGGGGACGTCGCTGCGGGGGGTGGCGGCCTTGATCACCGCCTGCGGGCGGCCGTCGCACCGCAGGTTCGGGGTGGGGGTGGGGGGTCGCCGGCAGGCGGTGCAGACGAACCACCCCGAGATCAGGCCATCGTGGGTGCGATCGAAGCCGCCAGGGTCGACGGCCGGCCCGCCACGGCGCAGTCGCCGGCGTGCCCGCGCAAGCCGTCCGTGTCCCCGCATCACGCCTCCCGCACGTCACCGTTCTGATCGCACTTCCCCGCACTATTCCGCTGCGGGGCCACCCCCGCACTGGCCCGCCGGGGCGCCACCCGGGCACGCCACCGCACCCGCTGCCGCGTCACCGGAGCACCGCGACCGCACCCGACCCCGCCTCACACGGGATGACGGTGTGTTGCTCCTGCGCAACGTACACCGACGCCCGACGACTGCCCGGTGATGTCGGGGGTGGGCTGCCTGCGCCTGGGGGATCGCTGGGCGACTGGAGGCGGATCCGCTGCCCCGGAATGGGTTGGGGGCGCGTTTGGGACATAACTCCCTCCCGTGCAGCTCCGGCTAAGCCCCGGGTTATCCTCTGGGTAGCGCGGGCGCAATCGTTCGGCGTCTCGCGGGTGGGGCGGCGGTTCGTGGGTGCCCCACCGATCTCATCGCCTAGTCCACGCCATCAGCAGGAGGAGTCGTATGCGGGCCACACCGGAGCAGAGTGTCGCGTGGCTGAGGGCGCGGATGGATGCGCTGGGCCTGTCGTCCCTTGATGAGGTGGCTGAGCGCTGCGAGTCAGACAAGGGCAATATCTCGCGGATCTTCCACCAGCAGCAACGGCCACGGGTGGATGCCCTGGAGGGGCTGGCGCAGGGGCTTGAGGTGAGCGTCTACGAGGTGCTCGTGCGGATCGGGGCGGTTGACCCGGACGCCGACCCGCTGCCGATGCGCAAGCGTGATGGTCGACGGCAGACGTTCACCTGGCCTCGCAAGCGGTAGCGCGGGCGCTGACGGCGAGCGGGGCCTTAGGGGCTGGCTGCCCCGTGGGGGGCGGCGGCCGGGGTGAGGCCGACGGCGGATCGCCAGGCGGCGAGGACGGCCGGACCGTTGCCGTCGAGAGATGCGCAGGCGGCGGCGACCTGCGATTCCGACAGCGCGCACGATGCGTGGACGGTGGTGACCCCGTCCCGCTCGTCCACGGTGAACGCTGGCTCGTCGTCCCACGTGAGTGTGACCTCGATTGTGCTCATGACTCCCCGTTCCCGCCGTCTGGCGTTGAGTCGACCCGACGGAGGGGCACCCCGTCAGGGCGTGAACCCCTTCGGTTAGCCCCCCCCCCCCCCGAAACGTAAGGCTTCGTTTAGGGAATTGCAAGGGTTTGGATAGGCAAGGGTCACCGTAGTGAGCGGCACTGACATGGGGTGGGTGGCCGATGGCGGGGTTGTGGACACCCGGCGGCAGCTGTGGTGGGGGGTTCAGGGCCGGGCGCGGTTGTTGCAGTGCTGCAAGGTGAGGGCCGCGGGGGTGCCGGTGTGGAGGGGCATCGTCGGCGAGGGCAGGTCGAGCCACGCGTACCAGGTGAGTTCGTCGATGTCGGCAAGGCGGGCCTGAGCCATCAGCCCGGTGACGGCGCGCGCGGTGTGCGGGCCGGGGAAGCCGCGGGTGGCGAGCGCATTCGCCTCGGTGACGATGATCCGGCGGGGCAGGCCGAGGGTGGCTGCCTCAGCCCGGAAACGGGCAGCCAGCCGTCCGAGTCCGGCGATTGCCGACCAGGAGTTCGGGTACCAGTGGATCGATAGGCCCGTCAGGGGCAGCTCGCCGCCGGATTCTCGGGCGAGGGCGGCCAGCCAGGGGCGGGTGTCGACGAGGTCGCTGTGGGAGTGCAGGATGAATCCGGAGGCGACGATGTCGGCCGCGGGGTCGTGGGTGTGGATCTCGCGGGCGGCCACGGTCACCAGTTGCGCCCACTCGGCGGGGGTGCCGTTGAAGAACGCAGGGCTGAGGGGCTCGTTGAGGATCTCGTAGGTGTTGATCTGGCCGGCGTAGCGGGCGGCGATGACGCCGACGTACTGCTGCCATGAGCGCAGGTCGCGTGGCGGTGAGGCGGAGCCGGGTCCCAGCCAGGGCGCATCGGTGGGGGCGACTCGGGCGGCGGCCCAGCGCGGGGTGCCACCGAGGACGAGCGTGATGCGCGTGACCCCTTCACTGCGCGCCTTGGCGAGGAGGGCGTCGAGGTGGGCGAACTGCCACTGATCGTCGGCCGGTTCGAGGTTGAGCCAGGCGGTGCGCGTATCCCATAGGCGCAGGCCGGTGACGGGCAGATCGGGCCAGTCCCCCCGGTGTTCCACGAGCCGGCCGTCCGGTTCGATGCGCGGCCCGCCGAGCGCCCAGGGGACGTGCATTGATAGCCCGCCAACGGGACAGGCCGCGGGGAGCGCCGCCTTCGGTGAGGGTGGCAGGCTGGTCGTGCGGACGGGCGCTGCCGGCGCCTGGGCCTGGGGTGCCGCCGCGGCCTGCGCCGGGGCCGGGGCGTGGGGCGTCGCCGCGGCCAGCAGCGCAGCCAACAGCACCCCACAGAACAGCACGAACTGCCGCGCCACCGACCGCCCTTCGTCGCCGGCCGAGGCCGGTGTCGTGAAGGGGGGTCAGACGGCGGTTGCGCGGGCGCAAGCCGGCTCGTCCTTCGCCACAGTCTACGCCGGGCCGGGACTGGGGCTGGTGGGACGGCTGGGGCGGCCGGGACTGGGGCTGGTGGGACGGCTGGGTCGGGCGGGACCGGGGCTGCTGGGTCGGGCGGGACCGGGGCTGCTGGGGCTGCTGGGGCGGGCGGGACTGGCCGGGGGCCCAGAACCTGCAGCCCACCCCACTGAGCTCCGCGCCGTTGCGTTTACGCAAGGATGTGTCAGTCGCGGCGCCTAGACTTCGCCGGTATCGCGGCATGCGCGGGAGTGTTGCGTCGGCTGGCCAGCACAACGGTGAGGGGGCCATGGCATACGAGTCGTTGCGGGGACTGCCAGCCTTTCTGCGCTTCCTCGCGACTTTCCCGGCCCCCGATGAGGTTGCCCGGGCGATGATGTGCGGCCCCTTGGTGGAGTTCGACACGCGGCTGGTGGTCCTCGTCGACCATGACGGCAATGGGGCGTTGCTGCCGTGCGGGTGGAGTCGCCGGCTGCCCGATCTGTCAGCCGTCCTGCCTCCGATCGCGGTGACTGCGGATGTGCCGCTGGCGCAGGCGTTCCGCGATGCCGAGCCGGTCACGATCAACGCGGGTGCCGCCGGTCTGCCGCTGCTGGGGACGCTGCTTGGCGCGGGCGACCCGCCGCCCCCGGTTGATCCCACCCGATCCGCCGCCGAGGCCAACCCGGCACCGGCGGCGCCCCTGACACCCGTCGATGCGGCCGTCGCCGCCCCCATCACCGCACAGGGCCGCAGCGTGGGGGCGTTCCTCGCGGCGCTGGGCCACGCGGTGGAGCTCGACGATGGGCCCCTGCTCGGGGGGCTGTCCGCGGCACTGGGCCTGTGGTTGACCCACCCCACCCGGGTCGGCCGGCGGGCGGAGGCGGTCGGGGGGTTCACCCTCTCTTCCCGGCAGTCGGCGGTGCTGTGGGGCCTGGCGGCGGGCCGCACCGCGAAGGGAATCGCCGCGGACCACGGGTGCTCGGAGTCCACCATCAAGTTGGAGATCTCGCGGCTGCTGCGACTGCTCGGGGCGTCGGATCGGCATCAGGCGGTGCGGACGGCGCGCACCCTTGGCCTGCTGGACGACGTAGGCGCCGGGGTCACGGCAGGGGGGACAGCTCCGGTCGCTTCGCGGTGATCCCGTCGCCGGAGGAGACCCCGCGCAGCCGGCGCACCACCCACGGCAGCAGGTGACGCCCCGCCCAGGTTGCGTCGGCGGTGCGCTGGCCCAGCCAGGACGGTGGCGGGGGTTGCTCACCGGGCGGGCGGGTCCAGCTGTCGTCGGCGAGGCCGAGGGCGTGGAGGGCGGCGCGGGCGGCAACGGCGTGGCCGCGGGAGTTCAGGTGCAGGCGGTCGGCTGACCAGAAGCGGTCCTCGGCGAACACCGCATGCGGCCAGAAGTCGACCACCGCGCACCCGTGGCGGGCGGCGATGCGGTGGACGTCCGCGTTGAGGCGGGCGAACCGGCTGGCGAACCGTCCGACTAGGCCTCCGCGCAGGGTGGGGTCGCCGAAGCCGATCATCACGACGGTCGCCCCGCTGGTGCGCAGTGCGGCCACCCCCTCGTCGTAGGTGGCGGCGAGCCGATCGGGGTCCCAGTGGCGGCGCATCGCGTCGTTGACTCCCGCGCCGATGGTGACGAGGTCGGGGCGGAGGGCGAGGGCGGCGGGCACCTGCTCGTCGATCACCCGCGCGAGGGTGCGCCCCCGGATGCCGAGGTTGGCGTAGCGGACCCCCGGCTCACGCTGGTCCAGGTGCGCGGCGAGCCGATCGGCCCACCCCCGGTAGACACCCGGGGCGAGGGGGCCGACGGGATCGTCAAGGCCCTCGGTGAAGGAGTCCCCGAGGGCAACATAGGACCGCCACACGTCACCGGAGGCTACTCCGCCGAGCGATCAGCGCAAACCGAGACGGCCGGTGACCAGGCGCCAGGTGGGGTAGACCCGGCAGGCAAGGCAGATGTTCGCGAACGCATTCAGCGCCGACGCCCCCGCACAGGCGAGGGCGAAGACGATCGCGACCACCGACCAGCCGGCGAGGGCGGCGATCAGGGCGGGCAGCACGCACAGCAGGCCTACCTGCTGGGAGAAGCGGACGGGCAGCGCGTGCTCGGCCGGTCCAGTGGGGAACACCCGGAACAGGCCGGTGAGCCGGGCGATCCGCGACCACGGCTGGGCGGGCAGCCGCCAGATGCCAAGGGAGAAGGCGATGACCTGCACCGCGAGCAGGGCCACCGCCAGAGTCGACCGGCCGGTGAGCAGGGCCAAGCCGGCGATGAGGGTAATAAGCAAGGTCAGCAGGGCGCTGGCGCGGACGATGCGGACATCCACCCCACCGCCGGGGCCGGCCGGGGCGGGGGTCGTGGACGTGGAAGGGGGGCTGGCCGGGGCGGGGGTCGTGGACGAGGTCATGGGAGTTCCTCTCGGAAGGGGCAGCAGGTGGGGGTGCACATGGGAGCGAGCGGCAGGCAGTGCGTGGGGCCGGAGCCCTAGCGGCGTGGGGCCGATGCCCCAGCGGCGTGGGGCCGGAGCCCCAACGGTTGCTCAGTGGGTGCGACAGCGCTGCGATGCGCAGTGACCGTGGTCGACCGCCCGACGGCGCACGAGACCCACAGCCATAGCCCTCAGGCTACTCGCTGGTGCGGCACGCCGCGGCAAGGGCCCCCTGGGCTGCCGCATGCAGGTGCCCGTTGGTGCTCATCGCGGTGCCGTGGGCGTAGTCGGCAGCACCGTCAAAGGTGGTCATCCGTCCACCTGCAGCCGTCACGATCGGCACGAGTGCAGCGACGTCGTAGGGGGCGAGGCCGGGGGTGTCGATGGCGATGTCGAGCGCACCCTGCGCGACCAGCAGGTGCGCGAGGAAGTCCCCCAGTCCCCGCAGGCGCCACACCCGCCGCGCGATGGCGGCCTCAATGGCGAGCATGTCGATGGCGGAGCCGTCCGCGAGGGTGCGCGGATCGGCGGCGCGTCCGTTCTCGCCGATGGCCACCGACGCGTACGCCCGCTCGAGCGAGTCGACGTGCGATACGGCGATGGGCTTCGGCGCCTGCTGCAGGGGGGCGGTGTGGTACGCGGGCCCCCCGTCGTGCGCCCACCATCGCATCCCCAGGGCGGGGGCCCCCACCGCCCCGACGACGGGGCGGCCCTGTGGGGAGACCAGCCCGATCAGCGTGGCCCATACGGGCATGCCGCGGGTGAAGTTGGAGGTGCCATCGATGGGGTCGATCACCCACTGCCAGCCGGAGTCCCCCGCGGTCGTCGGACGCTCCTCCCCGTACACGCCGTCGGCGGGCCGTTCGGCGGCGAGCAGGGCGCGGATCGCCTCCTCGCAGGCGATGTCGGTTTCGGTGACGGGGGAGCCGTCGGCCTTGCGGGTCGGGGTCCGGTCCCCCAGCCAGCCCGGGACGCTGATCTCGGCGGCCCGATCAAGGCAGGCAAGGGCGATGTGCAGGTCCGCGGCGAGGTCGCGTGCGCCGTCGTCCTCGGGGGCGGCGGCATCGGACACCGTCCGATCATGCCGCAACACCTCCGGCCGTCGACGACTCAGCCAGCTCCGGCCCCCCGCAGGAAGAGATCGTCATGGGCAACGAGCGACGCCCACCGCTCGCGAAACCGCGTGCGGTCCCGTCGGGAATGCGCAGAGATCGTCGTCCAGTCGGCCTGATGAAGTGAGGAACTCTCCTTGTGACGCAACACGCATGCTGGATTCACCACCACCGACAAGCGAGCATCCCAGATCCGAAGACAGAGGTCGACGTCCTGATAGTGAACGAGGTACTCCTCGTCCATTCCGCCGAGGTCAAGATATACGTCACGGCGGACCGCGAGGCAGGCCCCGGTGGCAGCCGTAACTTCCCGAATGTCGCGCGCTAGCCCCGGTGGGTCGTCCAGTTCCCTCGGTGCTCCCCGATAAGGGTGGGTCGTTAGCCCACTGCCACCCACAGCGATACCCGTGTGCTGAATACAGTCGTCAACTTCAAGGAGCAAAGCGCCGACCGCACCCACCCTGCTGGACGCGAAAGGTGACGCCAACTGGTCAAGCCACGCCTCCGACAATCCCTCCGTGTCGTTGTTGAGAAGGACAACCAGTTGCCCGTCTGCTCGGGCGACACCGGCGTTGACCAATCGCGAAAAGTTGAAATCCCCCTCCTGCCGGATGACCTTGTCTGCAAAGTCGGCGATGACACGAGCGGTGGCGGGTTCGGTGGATTCATGATCGACAACGATGACCTCAACGGGCAGGCCTTGCGTTCCTGATCTGACCGACCGCAAGCACCGTTCCAGATCGGCGGCGTGATCCTTGGTGGGCACCACGACGCTGATGGTTCGGTCGGCCCGCTGCGGCTGCCGGCCAGTCACCACTGGCGCTTCCTCTCGCCTGACCGATCTGATCACTTGGGGGGAGTCCACGGGTCGTGCGGACAGGGGCTCGGTCAGATGCCCGATCCCGCGCGACGATGAGGCAGCCCGGATGAGCGCGTCAAGTCCGGCGGTGCCGACAGAATCGTGAGATTTCGGTAGGTCGAGGATCTGACGACGGAAGGCGACGAAATGTCCGAGATAGGGCACACGTTGAGCCAACAGGGGGCTCCACGCTGGTTTGGGCAGGTAACCCGCGGGCGCGTTCGGCACGCATGCGTGGTCGTAGGCGAACTCCCCGACATATGTGAACTCGTCGGCGTAGAGGACGTCAAGCTCGGGAACACTTCCGAAGAGCAAGGAAACTCGGCTGAGTGCGTGAGGCATCAGGCAGTCCGTCGCATCTGCGAAGGCGACCAGTTCACTTGCGGCTTGGGATCGAACCAGCGTCCAGAGAGCCTCAGATCCTCCAGACACGGGATCGGTCACCACGGTTGTGCGCGGCTGATGATGCCCGAAGGCCGCCAGCTTCTGACGATCCTCCGGGCCTAGTCCGATTCCGATCACCAGCCACCGCCAGGTCGGGTGCGTTTGGCCACTCACCGACTTCCCCAATGATCGGAGTTGTTCAACATTCACGCTCGTCACTGGCGTGATGAGGGAGATACCGACCGTTCGGGCAGGGAGCACGAACTCAGGATCAATCTGCAGTAGGCGCCAAGCACCAAGCCTCGTTGCCGCTCGGGCTCCGGCGGCGCTCGGCGCACCGGTGGGAGGTTCGCCGGCAGCGGGAAGCCACAGGCGCAGGGTCGGCAACTCTCGCGTCATGGGACCCCCATCTCAATTCCGGACGCCCTCGATGCTGGCATTACGCACAGCCGCTAAGCCGGCCCCGCCAATCGTGAGAGCGGTCGAGCGGGTTGCCTTACCCGAGCTTCTCATCATTGCACGAACGACGGTACGAGGGCACCATTCGCGGGAGCAGGCCACGGTCTCGCCTAGCGTGCCACGAAGGAGGGTATACATTTCTTCCGTGCGCCACACGGTATTTGGTATACATTTCTCCGTGCGCAACACGGTAATTGGTATACATTTCTCCGCGTGATCACACGCATCGGCGAACGAGCCCAAGAGTTGGCGCGGCTGAACCCCTAGTGGCGTGATCCCGGCTGGGCCGCCATTGATGCCGACCTGATCGACGCTCGCAACTCCGGACTGAGCTACCGCTCCGGTGTCCTCTCCGACTTGGAGCCCGGTGGCCTCTACCTGCTTCGAGGGCCCCGGCGCGTCGGGAAGACGGTGGCGGTCAAGCAGAAGATTGAGGAGCTCCTCACAAGCGGCACGCCAACGCATGCCGTCATCCGCACTGCGGTCCACGGGTGGGCGGCGAAGGATCTGCGTACCTTGTCGCAGAACACTGCGCTGCCACCTATCCCGCCGGGAGCGGTCCGGCACTGGTTCCTCGACGAGATCACCGCCGTGACCGGTGACTGGGCCGAGCAGATCAAGTGGCTCCGCGACAATGACGCGGGGTTCCGGGCCGCCATCGTGGTCCTCACCGGCTCGAACGCCGCAGCGCTCACGGCCGCGGCCGGCGTCTTGGCTGGAAGACGGGGCAAGGCGTCAAACCTCGACCGCACCCTGCTGCCCATGGGCTTTCGGGCCTTTGTGGCCCACCTGCCCAGCGGGCCTCTCCCTACGTCCCCCCAATTGCCGCTGGCTGCCCTGCGCTCCCGTCAAGCGGTGGCCCACTACGCCGCCCTGCTGCCGTGGCTTGACGAACTCGTGCGTCTGTGGGAGCTGTACCTGGGCTACGGCGGCTTCCCTGTTTCGGTGGCGGCGGCGCGAGCCGGTCAGCCCATCCCCGACCATTTCGTCGACGACGTGTTCGACGTCCTCGCCAACGACACCTTCGCCGGTTCGCGATTAGGAGCGGCAACTGAGATGGCGTTGCTCGAACGCCTCAGGCAGTCGATGGCCACTCCCGCGAATGCCTCGCGCATCGGCCGTCGACCGCGTTGCGATGCGGGACTCACGGCGGGCAGCGTGGAACGTCGTCATGTTGCCGCCGATAACGCGGTACTGCGAGCCCGCCGCGGCTCGGGTGAGGTCCGCGAGGGCCAGCACGGCCGCATCCTCCGCCCGAGAGGTGCTCGGCCACTGCCGGGTCACTCGGGCCGCCGGAACGTGTCACGTCGCCACTGAGCGGCCGCCTGTTCGGCATCCACCCCCATCGCGCGGTCGAGGTCCCAGAGCACCTGCGCCCGGTCGGCGACACGGATCGATCGCCCTCGCCACTTCACCTCAGTCCCGAATGCCCAGATCACCGGATCCTCGGTGACGGCGAGCACCACCGTGGCTTCCTCCTGCTCCACGACGGGCACCAACCCGGCCCGGGCCAGCGACCCAGCCTTGGCAAGGACGACGACCTGCTCGGGACGCCGGTGGGGGGCGCTCGCGTCAGCGGCCACATCACCCGAGACCAGGATGTCGGCACCCAACTGCCCGAGGACCTCGTCGAGGCCGAGGGCGAGGTCGCGGTCACCGGCCCAGTAGGTGACGACCGGATCGAAGCGACGTCGCTGCAGCCACTGGTCGAGCAGCCGGTCCTGGTCGAGGGCGGTAGGACGACCCCGGGCGGCCGAGACCAGGCCGTCGTCCACGAGCTCGCGGACAACGCCGGAGACCCGGGCCTGGGTCAGCCCGGCAAGGGCAGCCAAGGTCGTCTGCGAGAGCGGCTGCTCCTGCTCATGCAGCAGCAGCGCATGCACGATGCGTGACATCCCGACCGGCCACTGTCGGGCCTCGGCGGTCGCCGGAATCGAATCACCCGACGCATGAGCCAGCCGCCAGCGGTACCCGTCCGGGAATTGCAGGAGGGCAGCGCCGTCGTCGGTGGCGTACGACCAGCCCGATGCCTCCAGGAGCGAGGCGACCCGTGCTGACACGTGCGGCACCTGCAGCAGCGTCGGCTGCCGCGCGGGGCGCACCTGCCCAGGGCGCGGCGATCGGCGGGATCGCTGCAGCAGGTAGCGAGCCTGGCGGCGCCCGACCCGGACATCAACGCTGCCGTCAGCGGTCGGGGCAAGGTCGGCCCCGGCAGCCACGAGTTCCGTCGTCCAGGTCACCTCGTCACTATAACCATTGCCATGATGATCCGTCACTACTTATATATGCGGATGGGGTCCCGGACCCTTCAACACCCACTGCCCATACCGAAGTTTATCCGATAACCTTCGACATGGAGGCAACGTGCCGAGACTTGTAGACAGCGTGTGGCCGGGCAACCCCACCGGCTCGACGCGGGCTGCCCGGCGTACCTGCCGGTTCCATGCGTACGTTCCCGACCCCCTCGTGGGACGCGACGTCGACCTTCCCGCAGGCCTGGCCGCGGACCTCGTCGACGTCGAAACGGCTGTCCGGCGCCTGAACGCAACGTCCGGCCTCGCGGTCAATCTCGAACCGCTCGCGCGTTTCCTGCTCCGCGCTGAGGCGGTGGCAAGCTCGAACATCGAGGGCCTGCACATGAACGTGCGGCGCCTGGCTCGAAGCGAAGCCGAGGTGCGCGAGGGCTGGACGTCCAGCGACGAGACCGCCGCAGCCGTGCTCGGCAACATCCGAGCCCTCGACCAGTCGCTGGAGTTGGCAAGCGACATCGACCAGCCCATCACCGTGGAGACCATCCGAGCGATCCACGTCGCGCTGCTGACCGGCACCCGTGACGAACCGTGGGCCGGGGTGATCCGCGAGGAACAGAACTGGATCGGCGGAGCCAGCCCCTGCTCAGCGGCGTTTGTCCCTCCACCGGCGGCCGAGGTCCCGGCCCTGCTGGACGACCTCGCGGAATACCTCTCCGGCGACGACCACCCGGCGCTGCTGCAAGCCGCCCTCGCGCACAGCCAGTTCGAGACGATCCACCCGTTCGCCGACGGCAACGGCCGCACCGGTCGGGCGCTCATTCAACTGGTCCTTCGGCGCCGCGGACTGGCCACGACGGTCGTGCCCCCGGTGAGCCTGGTGCTCGCCACCGAGACCACGCGCTACGTCGACGCGCTCATGGCCACCCGTGCGATGGAGTCGTCGCAGTCCGGGCACCTGGCCTGGACTGAGTTGTTCGTCGAGGCCACGGCCCGTGCCTGCCGCGACTCGGTCGCATTCGGCCGGGACCTCGCGGACCTCGAGCGTGCCAATCGGGTCAAGCTCGGTCGCGTGCGAACCGGCTCCACCGCCGACCGACTCGTCGCGGCACTGCCGGCGCTGCCGGTCTTCACGGTCAAGACCGCGTCCGCGTTCATCGCCCGCAGCGACGTCGCGGTCGGGGCAGCGGTGAAGCAGTTACTGGAGGCCGGCGTGATCCATCAGGTCACGGTCGGCAGACGTAATCGCGCCTTCGAGGCAGTGGGCCTGTTCGAGGCGTTCACGGGCTTCGAGCGCATGCAGGCCAGTCCCGACTCCGACACGGCACGGACGCCCCCGGTGCGCCCGGTTCCGACCCGGCCGGACGGCCCCTGAGATAGCGCCGCTGAATTGGAACGAGACCTGGGCCGAGCGGATTCGAGTCTGTCTGGACGCCAATGTGATCCTGACCGGCACCCTCAGCCACCGCGGATCTTCGGCAGCCCTTCATGAGACTCTCGGCAGGTGCTCGTTCGTGGTTCCGGACGGTGTCCTGGACGAGGCACTTGCCCGGGTCTCTGGCCTCGTGCCCGACGATCAGCTCAGTGTGGTGCGGAGCCTGATGCAGGACTACTGCCGCGGACTGCAGGCGCTGACTGGCCGGCACGCCGAGGATCAGCGGCTCGCTCAGGGCTGACGGCAGGCCTCACGCAGCGCGGCGAGGGCATGGGTGACCTCCCGGGCGCGGCGCTCGAGGCTCTCGATGTCCGCCTGGGTGCTGGCCTGCGGCTCCAGCCAGGTGTTGATAGCGAAGATGCCGAGCGTCAGCGCCATCTCGTAGGTCATCGGCTCGTCGACGTCAGGGCCGGGATTGCCGTCCGGGTCCGCGACGATCGCCTGCACGATGTCGCCGCTGGGCACGCCGGCCTGCTGGCACAGCCCGATCAGGCGGCCGAGCATCCGGTTGTCCGGTGACGTCGTTTCGGGCCTCGGGGTCCAGGTCGGTGAATCGCTGCCACACGGCGCTGAGGTCCTCGTAGGGCAGGTCGAACAGCACGCCGGTATGGCCGACGGCCCCGCCTCTGGCGTAGTCGGCGTGGGTGGTGACCAGGTCGTGGGCGACCTGGTCGGTGCAGGGTCCGCTGTGGTGGCACGTCATCGGGGTGGTCCTTCGGCTCGGGGGGATCGCGACAGGGTGACTATCGGCGAGCGCGACGTAGGACCTCGCTGTGCTCGCTTCACCCGCCCGGGGTACCGGTGCTTGACGGTGAAGGGTGCCGTGGCCGCCGGCGCCGGTGTGTCGACGGCCACCGTCCTGCCGACAGCAGGGCGAGGCCGTTCAGGGCTCGCCGTCCACGACAACGCGACGTACTCCGGTGGGAACACGATGCGAGCCCACTTGGGGTCGGTCGGATTGGGCATGCGTCGACAGGTGGTGCAGATGACCCCGTAGCCGCTGGCACTGGTTTCGGGAAGGAGCACCACTCTGGCGGCATGGCCCTGGCATCCCCGGTGCGGGCAGGCGATACGCGTCGCGGCGGTCTGGACCACGCCGAGGTCGTCGGGGCATGCCGCGTAGCCCCACCTGCAGTCAGGGTCGGTGTATGTCGCTGCGACATGGGCGACCCATTCGGCGTTGAAGCCTGACAGGTCCGGACCACCGTCGCCGGCCTTGGACAGGGCGCGGAACACGCACCGTCGCACGACTGCCACGGGGTGATCGATGAGCGCCGAGATCAGCGCCGCGTTGCCCATGCCATGTCTTTCCAGCCACGTCCGCAGGTCCGAGCGGACCAGCCTGTGCTCAGGGATCTGTGTCGCCAGGGAGACCTGTTCAATCGAGTGGCCATCGCGGAAGAACAGTGAGCCAGCGTGATCGATCCGCGGCCCGGTCCACGGGCCCGCAGCGACGGGTCGCCGGTCTGCCTGGCTCGGTGACCGGCGGGGGGTGCGGACGTTCGGCACACGGCCATGCAGCGGGATCACCAGGTCCGGTTCCGCGCCTAGGTGTGGGCTGTGTCAAGGATTTCGGACAGTTTCTCGGTTGTTTTCTTGGGTTGGTCAGGCCGCTTGTGCGGCGATTTGGTAGTTGTTGAGGGCTTGCGCTGGGGTGCGGTAGCCGATTGATGAGTGCATGCGCATGCGGTTGTAGAACACCTCGATGTACTCCGCGACAGCGAATCGTGCGCGGTCCCGAGTCGCGAAGACGTACCGGTAGTACAGCTCGTTTTTCAAGGTCGCAAAGAAGCTCTCCGCGACCGAGTTATCCCAGCACACC
>JAGWXT010000025.1 GCA_018969715.1 Actinomycetales bacterium | reverse complement strand
GCATCCCCATCTGCGGCGGCGGCGCCGACTGAGCCCCCACACCCCCAGCACCCCCCACCAGCACCCCAACAGTGAGCACCCCCACCCCACACCCCGCAACCACCCGACGAACCATTCCCGCGCGTGCGTACAGTCTTCGCATGATGCGCACCTTATCCCCCCACCGACGGACGTCGCAATCCCACCCCCGGTCGCCGCTCACCCCGTCACGACTGCACCCGGGTTGCCTGATGCTGGTCGCGGCTGTTGTGGCGTTCGGGACCGCCTGTGGTGGGGTCAGCGGCGCGGCGAGCACAGCCCGCACGGCTGCGTGGGTGGCGACCAACTCCGACACCGTCCTCGTTGACATCCAGACCCTCAACGGGCACCAGAGCGCCATCATCGAGGCCCAGCAGGCACAGGACCTGCCGGCCCTGGCCGCAGCGGTCAGCGCCGCTGGCTCCGATGCCACCGAGATGAAGCAGCGCTATGAGGCCTCGGACATGCCAGAGGGGGACGTCCGCACCGCCTGGCTGGCACTGCTGGGTGCCTTCGTGGAGGCCGGCGATCTCGCGAACGGGCTGGGGCAGGGCGATGCTGCGGCCGGCGCCGATCTGACCGAACTGCAGAACCGGTTCAGCGACGGCTGGGCTGGCCTGGGCGGGGTGTTCGGGGAACTGCTGCCGGAGGGGACGCTCAACCCCGCACCGTGACCGTCGTCCTCACTCATGCCGCAGGGCCTCAATCGGGCGCAGCGATGCTGCCCGGTTGGCGGGATAGGAACCGAAGAACAGGCCGATCCCGATTGAGATCGCCAGCGCCCCGATCACCGAGGCCGGGACGATCGTGGGGGAGATCCCGGCAACCTTGATCTGCGCCACCGCCACGGCGACCGCGAGTCCGATGAGCGCTCCAACAAGGCTCAGGACGGTTGACTCGACGAGGAACTGCAGCAGAATCGTCCGGCGGCTTGCGCCGATCGCTTTGCGAATACCGATCTCACGGGTTCGCTCGGTGACGGAGACGAGCATGATGTTGGTGATGCCGATACCACCGACGAGCAGGCTGATGGCGGCAACCGTGCCGAGCAGTGCCGTGAAGATCCCCAGCGCCTGACTGGCCGTCTCCAGCAGCGAGGCCTGGTTGAAGAGCCCGTAGTCGCGAGAGTCCGGACCGACCCGATGCATCTCATCGAGGATCGTCGTGATCTGACGCTCGGCAGCCTCCTGCACATCTGGACTGGCCATCTGCACCGAGATCGAGGTCAGTGGACCGTAGCCGGTGAGATGGTTCTCCATCGCCGACAGCGGAATGATCGCGACGTCGTCGGGATTGCCGAAGCCGCCGGAACCCTTCTCGGCAAGCACACCCAGCACCGTGAAGGGAGTCCCGTCGCAGACGAACCGCTCGCCCAGGGGACTGGCCGATCCGAAAAGGTTCTCGGCGAACACCTGGCCGATGACGGCGACCCGACGCGCCTGCACCTCATCGCTGTTGGTGAAGTACGCCCCACTGGCGACGGGGGAGTTGGTGATGGCGAAGTACGAGGGCCAGGTGCCGGTGATCGAGGTGCGGGCACTGCGCCCGGCGTGCGTGCAGGTTCGCTGTGACTGGGTCACAGGTGCCGCTCCGAGCAGGTCCGGTGCTCGCCGCTGGTCGTTGAGGGCGATGACGTCGGCGACCGTCAAGTCCGCGGCGGGTGTCGGCCGATCGGGATCGAAGTCGGGAAAGACGGTGATGAGGTTCGTCCCGAGGCTCTGGATACTCGCCGTCACCGCATTTGAGGCACCCTGACCGAAGGCCACGAGGATGATCACGGCCGCAACGCCGATGACGATGCCCAGTGTCGTGAGCGCCGAGCGGAGTCGATTGGCCATGATCGACGACCATGCGATGCGGAAGGTCTCCAGCAGGCTCATCGAAACCCTCGTCCCGGCAGCTCGCGTGAGCCCGCGATGCGCCCATCAAGCAGGGTGATGACCCGGTCAGCCCGCGCGGCCACCGCATCCTCATGGGTGATCAAGACGATGGTGCGGCCCTGGGTGTGCACCGCCGCGAGCAGGGAGAGGACATCCTCGGTCGATCGCGAGTCGAGGTTTCCCGTGGGCTCGTCTGCGAGCAGCAGGGCGGGCTCGGTCACGAGGGCGCGGGCGATGGCCACCCGCTGCTGCTGGCCACCGGAGAGCTCATTGGGCCGATGGTGGATGCGGTCGGCGAGGCCCACATCGGCCAGCGCCGAGAGCGCCCGCCGGCGCCGCTGCGCGCGAGGCACGCCTCGATAGATCAGCGGCAGCTCGACATTGGCCAGCGCCGTGGTACGCGGGATGAGGTTGAACGACTGGAAGATGAACCCGATCTTGCGATTGCGCACGGCCGACAGCTCGTCATCGGAGAGGGCAGCGATGTCGGTGCCATCCAGTAGGTAGGTCCCAGCAGTGGGCGCATCGAGTGCGCCGATGATGTTCATCAGCGTGCTCTTGCCGGAACCGGAGGCCCCCATCACCGCGAGGAAGTCGCCGGCCGCCACCGACAGGGTGATGCCGTCGAGCGCGCGCACCCGGGCCTCGCCACTGCCATAGACCTTCGTCACCCCGCGCAGCTCGAGCACGGGGACCCCCGGCCCGGATGCGGTCATCAGTCCCCTCCTTCGCCGAAGGGACCTCGTCGCTCCGCCGGGACACCACCCTCCGGGAACCCGCTGCCGTCGGCGTCATCGGGAATCTCCAGCACATCGCCCGCCGCCAGGCCATCCGTGATCTGCGTACCGGTGTCGCCCCGCACACCGATGGTCACCGGCACCTCGACAACCCGCTCCGCGTCGGTGCCGGCATCCTGTACCCGCCGCACCGTCACGCCGGAGCCATCATCGATCAGCGCCGCCTGCGGGATGTAGAGGGCATCGCTGGCCTGCTCCACCACGACCTCGACCGTTGCGGTCATACCGGAGCGGAGGGTCACCGGCTGCTCATCGAGGGCCACCGTCACCCGGTACCGGACGAGCGCGTCGCCGGTGGTCACCGGCAATGGCTGCACCTGCACGACGGTGGCCGCCACGGACACCCCGGGGAGGGCAGCGAAGGTCACCGTGGCTCGGGCGCCGATGCGAACCTTCGCGGCATCGGACTCGGCAAAGTCCGCGCGCACCTGCAGGGGCCCGCTGGGCACCAGGACGACCGCCGCAGCAGCCGTCGGCGCCGGCTGACCGACAACAAGGTCAACGGATCCGACCACCCCGGCAATCGGCGCCTGCAACCGGGTGCGGGCAAGGTCGCGTTCGGCGTTAGCCAGTGCGGCCTGTGCGGCGGTCACCGCAATGGCCGAGCTGCTCGCGCCCTGCTCAGCACTGCCGGCGCCGAGGCCGGCAACCGCGGTGCGGGCCTGCGCGAGAGCGTCCTCAGCAGTCGCCACGGCACTGGCATTGCCTGCCCGTCCGGTCGCCTCATTGGCCAGGGCGGTGGACAAGCCCTGTTGGGCTGCGCGCACAGCATCCTGGGCCGCCGCGCGCAGGTCGGCGATCGTTCGGTCGCGCGTGATGGTCGCCTGATCCTGTGCACTGCGGGCGTTGGTCACCGCCTGCGCGTCGGCGAGCAGCCCCGAGGCACGAGACAGTTCGGCGTTGTCCACCGCCTGTCGGGCGTTCAGCGCACTGAGCTCTGCGCTGGCGCAGGTGGCCGCGGTCACCCCGGCCGCCCCGCACGTGGCATCGGTGACCTGCTGCTGCTTGGCCGCAGTCGCCCGGGCCTGGACGATCGTCGCGTCATACCGGGTGGCATTGGCCGCAGCAGTCCGAACGGCCGCGTCATAGGCCACCTGCGCTGAGGTGACACCCGACTCCGCGACGAGGATCGCCGAGGCGGCGGCGGGGTTGGGGCAGGCGGGGTTCGCCGCGGTCAGGCATGCCTCCGACCATCGTCGCTGGGCATCGGCCAGCGACTCCCGCGCCTGTGTCACGCTCGTCGCGAGGGCATCGTTGCTTGCGGCGGCCGAGCGTCGCGCAAGGGTGAGCGCCTGCTCAGCGTCGGCCACCGAGAGCCGGGCCGTCTGGGCGTTGGCGAGTGCCTGCGCGAGGCTCGACCGGGCGGCGGCGACCTGCTGGACGGCGAGGGTGTCATCGATGCGCGCGAGCACATCGCCGGCGGCCACCGTGTCACCGGGGGTGACGCTCACGCGGGTGACGACTCCGGGAGCGTCGAACTGCAGGGCAACATCCGCGGCACTTGCCGCCTCCCCGGTCGCGGTGACCGATGCGGTGACGGTGCCACGCTCAACGGTGACCCGCTCCCCCGCCACCGGCCGATCGGATGTCAGCCGCCCCCCGATCAGCAGGCCCACCCCGATGAGGGCGATGACCCCTGCCGCCGCCCCCCAGATCAACCGTCGACGCACGTTCGTCACGGTACGTCACCACCCGGCGCGGCCGCGCGCAGCAGGCGGTCGAGGACGGCCGACCCGATGCCGGACGCCGCTGGCGGAACTGCGAGCACCATCCCCAGGTCGCGGTCATCGGCCTCGCGCAGTGCCCGGTACAGCAGTCGGGCGTAGTCGGCGGCATCAACCGGGGCGGCCAGACGGATGACCCCAGGCGGGGTCGGCACCGCCACCGGGGCGATCAGCCCCACCCCCGATGCCCTTCCATCACTGGTGAGCCCCTCGTCAACCCCGGCACCGGCAACCCCGGCACCGGCAACCCCGGCACCGGCAACCCCGGAGCCGGAGATGAGGTCCGCCGGATCAACCAGCACCACCCTCGCCGCGGGCGCGTAGTGGTGGGCGAGGGTGCCGGGTGCGCGCACCTGCGAGCCGGTCGAGCACCGTAGGCCGGTGATCGTCGCGATGTCCTCGGCGGTGATCAGCCCGGGTCGCAGCAGGCGCGGGTGCTCACCGGTGCAGTCGACGATGGTCGACTCCACCCCGATCGCACAGGAACCGCCATCGAGGACGAGGTTGCCATCGGCCGGGTCGGCGAATTCGGCCAGCACGTGCTCGGCGGTCGTCGGGCTGACTCGACCGAAGCGATTCGCACTGGGCGCGGCGACGGCGACTGATCGGTCGTCGGTGATGTCGACGAGTGTGTCGAGGACCGCCTGCAGCAGCGGGTGCGCTGACCAGCGCACGGCTATCGAAGCCTGTCCACCGGTCAGCCCATCACCGGCGCGTCGCGAGCGCGGCAGGACGACTGTGAGCGGACCCGGCCAGTAGGTGGCGGTGAGCCGGCGAGCGTAGGCGGGCAGCGTGGCCACCCAGGCATCACAGGCTGCGCTGGACGCGATGTGGACGATCAGTGGATGCGTGGCGGGGCGTGCCTTGGCGCGGAAGATGCGCGCGACGGCGGCCTCATCATCGGCGCGCGCGGCCAGTCCGTAGACAGTCTCGGTGGGAACAGCGACGAGGCGCCCCGCGGCGAGGGCGCCAGCAGCCTCCCGGACGTCGGTCGTGCGTCTCACGACCGACGTCGATTCGAGTGCCGCGTCCTCATCTCGCCTGCGCCAGGCCGGTGACGACGACCGCACCCATCGACATCAGGTCGGCCGGGGCCAGCAGCACCTTGCTGGAACGGTTTCCCCCACCCATGACCACCTCGGGCTGCGCCATCACGGCTGCGTCGACATAGAGGGGCAGATCGCGAATGCCGAATGGCGTCACCCCACCGATCATCATGCCGGTCAGCGCAACAGTGACCTGCGCATCGGCGAAGGATGCTCGTGCCACGCCGAGCAGGTCCTTGATGGTGTGGTTGACATCCAGGCGGGTGGTGGCGAGGGCCACACAGGTGGCATAGCGAGGCGGTTCAACGCGCCGTGAGGCGACGATGATCGTGTTCGCCGCCTGCTCAACAGGAACCCCGTAGTGAGTGCAGAAGGCCGCCGTATCGGCATGCTCCGGTGAGCAGGCCATCACGCGGTAGGCGATGCGGTGGGTGCGCAGCGCCGCGAGCACTGCCGGGTCGAGCAGGTCATCCATGAGTACACCATGCCGGCATCCGGGCATTATCACCCGGCTCAACGTGACCTCGCAGGTCGCTAAAGTTCGGCGCATGCCCACCCGCCCGGACTGCCCCGATCTCGACGCCGCGCTGACCTCGCCGTCGTTCTTCGACGACCCGTACCCGGTGTACCGCGCCCTCCAAGCGACGCAACCGGTGCATTGGAGCAACGCATGGCAGGTGTGGGTGCTGACTCGCTACGACGACACGGTAGCGGTCCTATCCGATCCAGCGACGTTCGCCAGCGCCGGTCGGTTCTCGGCCTACCTCGACAAGCTGCCGGACAGCGTGCAGGACGCGACCGGCCCACTGCGTACGCACTACGCCAGTGGGCTCATCCAGTCGGACCCGCCTGACCACACGCGGCTGCGCGGACTGCTCCACAAGGTGTTCACGCCGCGCGCCGTCGCCGACTTCCAGCCCCGGGTGGCACAGCTCGCCGATGAGCTGCTCGCGGCGGCGGCCACCCACGACCAGGTTGACGTCGTTCGCGGCATTGGTCATCACCTGCCGCTCGGGGTCATCTGCGGCATTCTCGGTGTGCCAGCGGGGGACGAGGATCGAATTCACGAGTGGAATCGGGGTATCGGCGGCCTGCAGGCGAGCGGGGGCGTCCGCGAGGAGAACACTCGGCGGGCTGCCGTGGCGATGGTGGAGATAGAGGAGTACTTCGGACGGCTCATCGATGAGCGTCGTCAGCATCCTCGCGATGACCTGATGACCGCGCTGGTTCAGGCGCAGGATGCCGGTGACAAACTCAACCGCGATGAACTGATCAGCGCCTGTGTGACGCTGCTGCTCGCCGGGCATGAGACAACAAGGAACCTCATCGCCAATGGCACCCAGTTGCTGCTGCGGCGCCCCGATCTGTGCGAGCAGTTACGCGACCAGCCAGCGGCGTTCCGTGGCGCGGTGGAGGAGATCCTGCGGATGGAGAGCCCCATCCAGCGTGGCTGGCGCCGCGTTGCCGAGCCCACGACCATCCGTGGCGTCGAGCTCACCCCGGGGGAGCTCGTGTACTACATGTTTGGGGCGGTCAATCGCGATCCGGAGATGTTCGAGGATCCCGACACCTTCCGGATGAGCCGCTCGCCGAACCGCCATCTGGCCTTCGGCCACGGGATTCACTTCTGCCTGGGCGCGTCCCTGGCGCGGATGGAGGGTGGGATCCTGCTGGCGGCTCTGATCCGCGAGTACCCGGAGGCTCGACTCGTGGACGATCAGGTGCAGTGGCAGCACAACTACCACGTCCGCTGCCCCGAGTTTCTGTCGGTCAGCCTCGGTGCGCGCCGGCCAGTGCTGACAGGTGCGGCCCACTGACCCGGTAGACCGTCCACTCCGACATCGCCTCGGCGTTGATCCGGCGGTAGAACTCGATGGCCGGCTCATTCCAGTCCAGCACCCACCACTGCAGGCGCGAGTACCCCCGGCGCTGGCATTCAGCGGCCAAGGCCGCGAGCAGTGCCGTACCCACGCCACGACCCCGCCACTGCGGTCGCACATAGAGGTCCTCGACGTAGATGCCATGACGTCCGTGCCAGGTTGAGTAGTTCAGGAACCAGATCGCCATGCCCGCGATTGCTGATGGCGCCGGCGAGCCCTCGGGCATCGACAGGCCGGGGGCCATATTCCCAGTGAGGTCAGGCGTCGTATCCTCTGCGATGAGGCAGAACACGCGCGGCTCGGCGGCGAACAGGGTTGCCCGCAGATCAGACTCGGTTGCGAGCACCTCGTCGGCTGCTCGTTCGACCACGGCAAGTTCCACGATCATGGCCAGGACCTGCTCAGCATCGCCTGGGACCGCTGACCGGATCCGTACTCCGGTGGGGTCGCTCACCCGTTGAGCCTAGGAGGCGCAGCGGGCACCCCTGGGCACCCCAGTCCGGCACTCACCACAGGAGGCACCCGCAGTGACCAACGCAGCCACCCAGCCAGCGGCGCCGGTCCGCCACGGCGCCCTCGCACGACTGGTTGATTCCGAGGCATTCACCACCGTCATCTCGATCGTCATCGTCATCAACGCGATCGCACTTGGACTGGAGACCTTCACCGGCATCTTCGACCGCATCGGAACGGCGCTGCTGCTGGTCAACGACATCTGCTTCGCGGTCTTCGTCGTCGAGCTGATCGTGCGCCTGGCCTCGTACGGGCGGCGGCCCCAGGACTTCTTCCGGGAACCGTGGAATGTCTTCGACTTCATCATCATCACCGCAACCTTCATTCCACTGCTGCGGGAGAACGCCCAGATCCTGCGGCTGCTGCGTCTACTTCGGGTCGTGCGGCTGCTGCGGTTCCTGCCGCGAGCATCACTGCTGTTCGAGACCGTCCGCCGGGCAGTCCCCCCGGTATTCACCACAGCGGTGCTCATCCTGCTGCTGCTGTTCGTCTACGGGATGATCGGCTGGGGGTTGCTGGGGGAGGCGCTGCCGGGGGACTGGGGTGATATCGGGGCGGCCATGCGCACCCTCTTCGTCATGCTCACCTTGGAGGGCCTGCCGGAGTACCTCGGGGCGGCGATGACGGTCACCCCGTGGGCGGTGCCCTACATCTTCAGTTACGTCCTGCTCGCCTCATTCTTCGTGCTCAACCTGCTCATCGGGATCGTCGTTGCCGCCAATGACGAGGCGACCGCCGAGCATGCCCGCAAGGAGGCGCTTGCGCGCGGGGTGGACGGAATGCGGCTGGTGGACGAGATTCGGCAGGCCCGGGAGTCGCTGCAGGCGCTCGAGGCGCGCATCGCCGCCTACGAGAGCAGGCAGCCACCCGGGTAGGCCTCCCTTGGGTCTGTCAGTGTCGGCCGATAGCCTCGGCGTAGGACGGGGGGCGACGTGCCGTGCCACCGGTTGCGACGGCCGCGAGCCACCCGCCGGGGGCGCGCCCCCTGCGGACACCTGAGGGGGCCCCACGATGAGCACACCGCAACAGCCAGAGCCAGAGTCGACGTGGCCGGTTGTCATTCCCGAGCCGATCCCGACGGCCCAGCCGGCCGCCCCACCCGCCGGCCCACCCGCCGGCTGGTACCCCGATCCCCAGATCCTCGGCACCCTCCGCTACTGGGATGGACGGGCGTGGACCGACGCGCGGGCACCCATCCCCTCGCCCGCGACACCGGCCCCGACTACCGTCGTCGTCGGCCAGCAGCGGGAGAGTCCTGGGTGCGCCTCCCTCACCTGCGCCGGGATCATCCTGGTGATCCTCATCGGCTTCGCCGTGATCGTCTTCCTCTAACCCGCCAGACGGCCACGCCGGATCGGTGACCATATGCCGGCAGGCGCCGCCACCACTGCCCTACCTCCCCCACCGCCGGGTCATCCTTGATCGGGATGGTCACGGGCGGCTGGGAACGATCGGCTCGGGTGATGTGGATCGGATGTGGGGTGAGGGCAGGGCCGACAGGACTCGAACCTGCAACAACCGGTTTTGGAGACCGGGACTCTACCAATTGAGCTACGGCCCTCTGATCCGGAGCGTTGGCCCCTGATCGCGGCAGCAGTCTACCCGGGCTGCCGGGATGACGGCGCTCGCGACGTCGGCACGGCTCACCCGCGCCACTTTCCGACATGGGACGATGGCGGACGTGAGCACACTGTCGGATCGGGTGGCGGCCATCGCCGAGTCAGCGACTCTCGCCGTGGACGCAAAGGCGAAGGCACTCAAGGCTGCAGGTCGGCCGGTGATCGGGTTCGGCGCCGGGGAGCCGGACTTCCCCACGCCCCCGCATGTCGTGGCTGCGGCCGCAGCCGCAGCCACGGACCCGGCGAACCACCGCTACACCCCCGCGGCGGGACTGCCGGCACTGCGCGAGGCAATCGCCGCCGACTCCACCGCCCAGGGCCGGCCGGTCAGCGCCAGCCAGGTGGTCGTCACCAACGGTGGAAAGCAGGCGATCTTCTCCACCATGGCGACACTGTTGAACCCCGGTGACGAGGTCCTCCTGCAGGCCCCTTTCTGGGTCACCTACCCGGAGGTGATCCGGCTGTTCGGCGGGGTTCCGGTCGTCATCCCAACCGATGAGACCACCGGCTACCGGCTCACCGTCGACGCCCTCGAGGCGGCACGCACCCCACGCACGCGAATGATCGTCCACGTCAGCCCGGCGAATCCCACCGGTGCGGTGTACGAGCCGGCGGCCGTTGCGGCGATTGGCGAGTGGGCCGCCGCGCACGGGATTCTCGTGATGAGCGATGACATCTACCGACACCTCGTCTACGACACGGTCTTCACCCCACTGTGTGCGGCGGCCCCCGCTGCCGACCCGCTCACCGTGGTCGTCGACGGCGTTGCGAAGGCCTATGCGATGACCGGCTGGCGGGTGGGGTGGCTGATCGCGCCACCGGAGATCGCGGCGGGGGCCGTGACCCTGCAGTCGCACATGACCAGCAATGTCAACAACGTCGCCCAGCAGGCGGCCATCGCCGCGCTGACCGGGCCGCAGGAGGTCATCGCCGAGATGCGGGCTGCCTTCGATCGCCGACGCCGCCTCATGGTGGGTCTGCTCAACGACATCGACGGCGTCATCGCACCGGAGCCTGCGGGCGCGTTCTACGCCTATCCCTCGATCAAGGGTCTCATCGGCCGCAACCTCGGCGGCCGGCTCATCGACTCCTCCCTCACCTTCGCGGACGTCGCTCTCGAGACGGCGAATGTTGCAGTGGTGCCCGGTGAGGCGTTCGGCACCCCCGGCTACCTGCGCCTGTCGTATGCCATGGGCGATGACGAGATCCGCGAGGGGATCGGCCGACTGGGCGCGCTCGTGGCGGCCGGCTGATCCGCACCCCGAAGGGGCGGGCCACCGCGCTAGAGCGTGGTGATCCGCGTGACCGTCGGGTCGTCCGGGGCGGGGGCGGCGTACACCGGCCCACGCGGCGGCACGGTCAACCGCAGGTAGCGATCCGCGCACCGGATGAGGTAGCCGATGCTCACGGCCGCAATCCCCGCATCGTCAATCAGGCCGATCGGGCCGAGGGCGATCTCGGGCAGCAGGTCCAGCGGGGAGAGGATGTACACGATCCCGCCGATTGCAGCGGCGACCGCAGCCTTCGGAGCGCCCCCGGTGCGGCCGAGTGCGGTTGCCATGAGCATGGCGGGTATGGCGGTGAACCGCTGAGCCCAGGTGAAGCGGGGGTCGGCAGCCCTTGCCGCACCTGCCGCCGCACCGGCCATCCGCGCCGCCCGATCCGCTCTCACTGGTACCCGCCCTCCACCTGCGCCGTCCGCGACATCCCGCCATTCGGGATCATTGCTCAGTATCACCCACCACCGGCCGCGGCCGGCACACTCAGGTCAGGAAAGAGGGACCCCTCCCCCGCGGGGCTTGCCGACAGCCGCGCAACCTGCTGCGCCGTGAGCACAACCGTGGCCGCCGGGACGGTGGCCGCAACGGTCGTCGCCCGGGTGAACCCGGGGATCGGGATCACCGCACCCGGTCCGGCGGCCCCCTCGGCAATGAGCCACGCCAGGGCCACCTGCTGGGCAGTGGCTCCCACCTCGACGCCAACCGCGGCGAACTCCGGGTAGAGCTCCCCCAGTCGCGCTGCATCGCCGATGCCCCCGAGGGGGGACCAGGCAAGGTAGGCCAGTCCCCGCTCAACACATGCGGTCACCACCGCCCCGTCGCCGCGGTACCGGGGGCTGCGCTCATTCTCGATCAGCGCGAGCCGCTCGCCCATGACCGACCAGGCGAGATCGAACTCGGCGGTGGTGACATTCGACAACCCGATCGCACCGGCAAGCCCGGCGTCAGTGACGGCAAGCATGTTGCTGAATGCCTCGGCCGCAGGTCGCTGCCGGTCCATGCGATGAAGGCATACGACATCGGGGATCCGGCCGAGGTAGGTGGCACTCTGCTCGGCATGGCGCAGCAGGGTTTCCCGACTGGCGTCTCCCGCCCATTGACCCGGACCCGGTCGCAACCGGCCGATCTTGGTCACGATGGTGAGCGGTGACGGAACTGCGGACGCACGTGGGTCCGCAACCGGATCGCGCACCGGACGCCACGTCCGCACTGCCTCCCCGACGAGCCGCTCATTGTGGCCGAGCGCATCGAAGCGTGGGCCGTAGGCACGAGCAGTGTCGATGAGGGTCAGCCCGGCGTCGAAGCAGGTGTGCAGCAGGGCGATCGCGTCATCGTGGTCGATGATCGCCACATCCTCCGCCCTGCCGCGCATCGACAGTGGCATCGCACCGACTCCGATCACGGGGACGGCGTGGGGGGCGACCTTGGGCAGGGTTCGGCAGGGCAGCGTGTCGACCATGGCGGAAGGCTACGGGGCCGGATCGGTCGGCTGGCCGACAACGAAGGTCTGCATGCTGTCGATCACCACGCGACCATCAGCCGTCCAGAGCCGACGCTGCTCGCTGACGAATCCCTCATGGGCGGCGCAGATGAGTCCATGGTGCAGCAGCGGCTGGTCGGGATGCAGGCGTGCCGGGTCGACCAGGAGTGAGGCGGTGACGTGCACCGTGGCCACGGGCAGCGGCTGCGTCATGGTGACCATGGCCACCGGGTACCAGGCATCGGACAGGGCGATCAGTGACGCGTCGCTCCACGCGGTGGGTGTGCGGTAGCCGATCCACCCGGTGGTGTGGGGCGGTCCACCCCGCAGGGGAGCCCCCGCGATGACCCGGAAGACAAAGTGCTCTGTGAACCGGGGGAATGGCGGTGGCGTCGGCACCTCGGGTACCTCACGCCAATCCGGTGCCGCGGGCGCGGACGCACGCCGGTGCACATGGTCGTCGGCGGTGGCACCCGTGCGGGGAGCGGCGGTGATGGCGGTCCCGCCGCCAATGAGGCGACCCTCGGCATCGCTGACCGTCATGATCCAGGTGGACACCCCCGCCCCGATGCGCGCCGGCTCCACCGTGATCGTGTGCACACCCGTGAGCGCTGGCGCGGACAGGTGGATGGCGACCGTGCGCAGGCGGCGCGTGGGATCGGTCTCGGTGAGCATGGTCGCGCGGATCATGGCACCCATCGACAGCCCACCCCAGGCACCCCGACCCTGCTGCCAGCCATCGGGAACCAGCCACCGGAATGCCCGCCCCGCCGAGGGCTCGCGCGGGTGCCGGATCGCGACCGCACGGGTCGCCGCATCGAAGGACTCACCGGCGTCGTTCATCGCCGCACCAGATGTCAACGGTTCACTCCATCCCTCACGTCCTCAGCCCATGATGGGCATCCGGTCATGGCGTACCGACACTGGTGAGCAACCACTCCTCCTCGACATCGGCCAGTTCCCCGGCCAGTCGGGTGCGCTGCTCGGCGAGCACCAGCAGGCGCGCATGGTCGCTTGCCACCTCGACCATCGCCTCATCGAGTGCGGCCAGCTCGGCCGTGAGCCGGGTCATGGTCCGCTCCAAGCGTGCCGCGGCGGCTCGCTGGGCGCGCACCAGCCGACCCGCCGGCGGTGCGCTGGCGGCAGGCGTGTTCGAGCCTGGGCGGCCGACGAGGAGCCCACCTCTTCCGGAACCGGCCGGACCGCGCGAACCCGCCGCAGCCTGCGAACCGGCCGCACCGCGCGAACCCGCCGCAGCCTGCGAACCGGCCACACCGGAGCCACCGGCCTCGGCCGCCATGATCCTGAGGTACTCCGTCACACCGCCGACCAGCGGGCGCACCCGTCCATCGCCGGGCAGGGCAATGAACTCATCGCACACCCGCTCCAGGAAGTAGCGGTCATGGGAGACGACGACCACTGTGCCGGCGAAGCCATCGAGCAGGTCCTCCAGCGCCGCCAGGGTCTCGACGTCAAGGTTGTTCGTTGGCTCATCCAGCAGCAGGACGTTCGGGGCGGTCATCAGCAGGCAGGTGAGGTGCAGCCGATGGCGCTCACCGCCGGACAGGTCACCGACCGCCGTCCACTGCCGCTGACTGGTGAACCCCAGCACCTCGCACACCCGCGAGGCTGACAGCGTCTCCCCCGAGCCGAGGTCGACATGCTCGGCAACGTCGGCGACGACCTCGCGCACTCGGCGGGTGGGGTCAAGGTCGACCGGCGACTGGTCCAGCATCGCCAGCCGAACCGTGCTCCCACGGGTGACAGTGCCAGCCAGGGGTGGAAGGGTGCCAGCCAGGAGCGCGAGCAGGGAGGACTTGCCAGCGCCGTTCGGCCCGAGGATTCCGTAGCGCACCCCGGGCAGCAGGGTGAGGTTGAGTTCGGGCACGAGCACCTGCGGACCGTCGGGGCCGATGCGGCCAAGGCTGGCGCGCTCCACCTCGATCGCCTGCCGGCCCAACCGCGTGGTGGCGAAGCGCAGCAGACTCGCCGCATCCCGGGGTGGCGGCTCATCGGCGATGAGGGCGGTGGCGGCGTCGATGCGGAACTTCGGCTTGCTGGTGCGCGCCGGGGCGCCCCGGCGCAGCCAGGCGAGCTCCTTGCGCAGCAGATTGCGCCGACGCGCCTCGACACTGGCCGCCTGTCGTTGCCGCTCTGCTTTGGCCAGGACGAATGCGGAGTAGCCGCCCTCATAGGCGGCCACAGAGGTGTCGACGACCTCCCAGATCTGCGTGCCCACCTCGTCCAGCAGCCAGCGGTCATGGGTGATGACGACAACGGCGAGACTCGGTCGTGACCGCAGGTGCTCGGCGAGCCACGCGACCGCGCCGAGGTCGAGGTGGTTGGAGGGCTCATCGAGCAGCAGGACGTCGGCCGGGCCGATGAGCAGGCCCGCCAGCGCCACCCGACGGCGCTCACCGCCCGAGAGCTGTTCAACCGTCCGGTCGAGAATCACCTCCCCGCCATCGGGTTCGTCAGCAAGGCCGAGCAGGCCTCGGACAACCTCACGCACCCGTCGCTGCCCCGCCCAGGCGTGGGTGGGAGTGTCGGCGAAGAGAACCTCTCGCACCGTCTGCCCCGGTGGCAGCCGGTCCTGCTGGTCGAGCACCCCGACTCGCACATCCCGGCCCCGCGCCACTCGTCCGGCCGTCGGCTCCTCGAGACCGGCGAGCAGCCGGAGCAGTGTGGACTTCCCACCGCCATTGCGACCGACGACCCCGATGCGATCACCGACGGCAACCCCGAGGCTGACGTCGCTCAGCACGTCGGCGGTGCCGTAGCGCATGCTGAGGCGCTCGGCACTGAGCAGCGGTGTCACAGGATCATCATCCGCCCAGCCATCGTCCGGCGAAGAAGGACGCTCACGTGAGGATCCGCGGCTCCACGTCAAGGTCGATTCCGAAGGCTGTGCGCACCGACGCGGTGATGAACGCGGCCAGTGCCAGCAGCGCAGACGTCGTCCCGTCGACGTTGACCAGCGCGAGGGTGTGCTTCGTCGACACCCGCACCCCGGGGGCCGCCGGGGTGGTGAAGCCGCGGGGAATCCCCGCATTCTCGATCAGCCATGCCGCGCTGGTCTTCACCCGACCACCGCCCGCACCGGGCCGATCGTCGACCGGCCACCGGGGGGCGGCGGCGGGGAGGTTGGCAGCGGCCACGACCGGGTTGACGAAGAAGGATCCGACGCTGCGGGTGTCGGGGTCAGCTGGGTCCAGCAGCATTCCGCGCTCACGTCGCAGGTGCCGCACCGCTGCGACCACCTCGGGCAGTGGCGGTCGCGCGCCCGGTGCGCAGCCGAGGGTGCCGGCGAGCGCGGGGTACCGGACGGGCAGCGCCTGATCGGTTCGGTGAAGGTGGAACGTGACCTCGGTGATGACAAACCGCCCCGGATCGCGGCGGAATCGGCTCGTGCGGTACCCGAAATCGCAGTCATCTCCGGCGAGGGTCACCGCCGTGCCGGCCACTCGGTCGTGCACGCGGACGCGGGCGATGACCTCGGCAACCTCACGCCCATACGCCCCGACGTTCTGATACGGCGTGGCGCCGACACTGCCCGGGATCCCGGTGAGGGTCTCGATGCCCGCCAGTCCCTGTGCCACGCAGGCCGTGACGAGGTCATCCCAGGACTCGCCGGCTGCCGCCGTCACCGCTACTGACTCACCCTCATGGCGCATCACCACCCCCGTGGTGGCCAGGTGCACCACCCGTCCCGCCACCCCCGCATCGGGCACGACGATATTGCTGCCACCGGCGAGCAGGATCGCCGGTGGTGACTCGGGATCGGCGGGGGCTAGTGCGGACCCCAGATCGTCGGCATCGGTGAGCCGGACGTACTCCGCCGCCGCTCCCCCCAGGTGCAGCGTGGTCAGCGGCGCCAGGGGCACTGCATTGGCGCACCGCACGATGGTGAGCGTAGGCGTCAGCCGGCGCGGGGTACGAGGATCTCGTCCCTCCCGCGGAACCGGCGCAGCAGCCGGTCGTAGGTGCGCCGGCTCTGTGCATCGCGGTAGGCCGGGTCGGTGTCGTGGTAGCCCCGGTGCCGGCCCTGCCGCACCGGCAGTGCATCACCAAGGGCGATGAGTCGGCCCCCAGCGGCTCGCAGCGCCAATGACCATTCGAGATCGGCATTGCGGTAGAACTGCGCCGCGGGGTGGACGGGTGAGGTGAGCGCCGCCTGCCGGTCGACGATCAGCAGGTAGCCCAGCAATGCATCCACCTCCCCCGGTGGCGCCTCGTGGACACTGCGCCAGTTGTCGGCACGGTCGACCATGACCCCCCGCCAGCCGGCGGCGGCCACGCCGGGGTCGTCGAGTGCGTCGACGAGGGGGGTGAGGGCGTCACCGGTGAGGATCGTCGAGGGCTCGATGAGCACATGACGCGGCGTTTCATCGCAGGTGAGCATCGTCATGATCGCCGCGGACCAGCCAACCTGCCGCAGGGTCGTCGCAACGTGGGTGACGACCACCCGATCGGGGTGGCCCGCTGCGCAGTCAGCGGCAGCCGCCCCGGCACCGTCCACATCACCGAGGTCGAGCAGGTGGATGCGGATGTCGGCGGGTGCATGCGCGAGCAGGGCGGTGACGCAGTCGGTGATGTCGGCCGGCCAGCCGTCGACGATGATGTCGACCACCACTCCGACCGCCGGACGGTGGTGATTCGCACGCGCAGCGGCGAGGACCTCGGCAAGCCCGGGGTAGGTCGGCCACGCCGGTGCGGGGTGAAGGGATGGGCCGGTCGGCGAGTCGATGATGAGCCACCCGGCCGTCCGAATCTCATCGCGCAGGGCGTCGGCGGTGGCGAAGTCACCCTCCGCGCGTGCCTGCTGTCGGGCGCGGAGCAACGCGAGCACAGCCGCTGCCGGCTCGGTCATCTCAATCCGTCCGCACCGGCAACCCGCTCATCAGCCCAGGCGCAGGACGGCATCGGCGCGACCGAGGACCCTTAGGTCACCGACGCGCGCCTGGATCGCCACGCGCACCAGACGGTCCGCACGCTTCTCGGTCACCTCAGCACTGACATCGAGGATGACACCGAGGTCATCGTCGGGGACGACCACCGGTGCGGTCATCCGCCCGGTGAGCTCCACGACGCGGCCGGGGTCTCCGACCCAGTCGGTGACGATCCGTCCGGCAAGGGCAAGGGTGAGCATGCCGTGGGCGATGACGTCCGGCAGGCCCACCGACTGTGCGATCCGGCTGCTCCAGTGGATGACGTTGAAGTCCCCCGAGGCACCCGCATAGCGCACCAGCGTTGCCCTGGTCACCCGGTGGGACTGCTGCGGGAGGACCTGGCCGAGGGCGACCTCGGCCCAGAGCGGGGGCGCCGGCGGCCCACCCGGCGGCCCACCCTCGGGCTGATCCGGGGCCATGTCGGGTACGGCGGAGGTCATGGGGAGTCCTGCTCGATGCCGCGGATGATGACAACTGAGCGCGTTGTGACGACATGCTCGCCGGCGGCCTCGATGTCTGCGCGGACAGTCAGGAGGTCATGACCGCCGCGGGCACGAATCTGCTCGATGGTGGCGACGGCGATCAGGGCATCGCCGGCGACGATGGGACGGCGGTAGTGGAACTCCTGTGTGCCGTGGACGAGGCGGGAGTAGTCCAGGCCAAGGCCGGGATCGGCAAAGGCCGGATCCATGGCAGCAAAGTGCAGGATGATCGCGAAGGTGGGCGGTGCCACGAGATCGGGGTAGCCCGCCGCCCGGGCGGCGTCAAGGTCGTGGCTGAGCGGGTTGGTGTCACCGACCGCGGTGGCGAACTCGCGCACCTTCTGACGTCCCACGAGGAACGGTTCCACCCCGGCGCCGGGCGCCACCGGAACCCCGGGCGCCATCCCGGCCCCGGCGGTGTAGGTACGACCGACGTACTCGACGTTGAGCCCCACGCCTACATCCCCCCCGGCTGGCCACCGGTGACCGGGATCGTCACCCCGGTGACATAGTCGGCGTCGGGGGAGACGAGGAATGCCGTCACCCCCGCGATATCGGAGGGCTGGCCGAATCGGCCCAGGGCGATCATGGCCAGTGCGTGGGCGCGCTGCTCCTCGGGGATGCCGAGTGCATCACCGGCCGACTTGGCGGCGGTGAGCCGGGTCTCGATGAAGCCCGGTGCGACCGCATTGACGTTGATCCCGAACGGTCCGAACTCGCGCGCAAGGGTGCGGGTCAGGGCGATCAAGGCCCCCTTCGCCGCGACATAGTTCGCCTGCCCGATCGTGCCGACGAGCGCCGACACGCTCGCGGTCATCACCACCTTGCGGTGATGGTGGGGACGGCCGGTGGCTGCGATCTCCGCCTTGGCCGCCGCCCGCAGATAGGGCATCGCCGCGTAGGTCGTATGGAAGGCCGTGCCGAGGTTGGCAGCGATGACCAGATCGAAGTCGTCCTCGGTCATCCGGTGGAACATTGCATCCCTCGTGGTGCCGGCATTGTTCACGACGATGTCGAGGGCGCCGAAGGCGGCAACCGCCGCGGCCATCAACTGCTCCGCCGCCGGCCGCCGCGAGGGGTCGGCGATGACCGGGTGCGCCCGGCCGCCAGCCGCCTCGATCAGCGCAACCGTCGCCGCCGCCGGCTGCTCATCACGGTCATTGACGATGACCGCCGCACCCTCCTGCGCCAGCCGGCAGGCGGTGGCCTGGCCGATCCCGCGGCCGGCTCCGGTGACCAGCGCCACGCGGCCGGTGAGGGTGCCCACGGTCAGCGGGTCTCGCGGTGCTCGGTGTGACGGGTGCAGCTGGGGCAGAACTTGGCCAGCGCCAGCCGATCCGGATCATTGCGCTTGTTCTTGCGCGTGATGTAGTTGCGGTTCTTGCACTCCGCGCACGCGAGGGTGACCTTCGGGCGCACATCGTTCTTCGGCACTGCCATCGTCCTCACGCTCGTCCTCAACCGGGCCGGACGGACACCGGTCGTCGTAGCGGGGGCGGGACTCGAACCCGCGCACAGCGATTATGAGCCGCTTGCTCTAACCACCTGAGCTACCCCGCCCTGAGGCGAGCCCCAATGGAGAATCGAACTCCAGACCTTCTCCTTACCATGGAGACGCTCTGCCGACTGAGCTATTGGGGCGCGCCGCGGTGCGACGATACCCGACCCGCCGCAGCGCCCGATGCCCGTCGGGCTGGCAGGAACGGCCCGCACCCGGCAGGCTGGGGCCATGACACCCGCCACCCGCTGGACCGTCGCCGACATCCCCGACCAGACCGGCCGCCGCGCCTTCATCACCGGCGCCAACACCGGACTGGGCTACCAGACCGCACTGGCGCTGGCTGGCGCTGGGGCGACGGTCACCGTGGCCGTGCGGGACCCGCAGCGGGGGGAGGCGGCTGCCGCGGCGATCCGCCGGGTCCATCCGCAGGCGCAGGTGGCGGTCACGCAGGTGGACCTGGCCGATCTCGACAGCGTCCGCCGCACCGCCGATCTGTGGCTCGCCGGTGGCCACCCGCTGGCGCTGCTGGTGAATAACGCCGGCATCATGGCGCTGCCGTGGGCGGCGACGGCACAGGGGTTCGAGTCCCAGGTCGGGGTCAACCACCTCGGTCATTTCGCCCTCACCGGGCTGCTGCTGCCCGCCCTGCGCGCGGCTGCCGACAGCAGGGTCGTCACCGTTGCCTCGTCGGCGCACAACATGGGGCGGCTGCGAACCGGTGACTCCGCTGAGCTGGCCGGCACGGCGACGGACTACTCCCGCTGGGGTCGGTACGGCGACAGCAAGCTGGCGAACCTGCTGTTCATGGGTGAGTTCGCCCGTCGGCTGACGGCCGCGGGCCTGACGATCATCTCCGCCGGCGCCCACCCGGGGTACGCCGCCACCGAATTGCAACTGCGCCAGCCGCGGCTGAGCACGTCCCGATTCGCTGGCCTGCAGGAGGGGTTGATGCGGGGGCTGAACGGGGTGCTCGGCCAGTCCGCGGCCATGGGGGCGCTGCCCAGCCTGTTCGCTGCCACTGACCCCACCGTCGTCAACGGCGACTACATCGGCCCGGATGGACCCTTCGAGGCTCGGGGGCACCCGCGGCGCGTGGGGATGTCCACGCGCGCCCGCGATACGGATCTGGCGGCACGGGTCTGGCGCACCAGTGAGGAGCTCACCGGGGTGCGCTACCCCTTCGACTGAGGGCTGCCTTGATATAGATCGGGGCGTGGCGGCACGGTGACGTCCACCCACCCCGACGAGCTGATGGCGGTCACGGCCGCGGTGGCGGCCGCGGTGGCGGCGAGACCATCCCAGGTGTTCGCGGCCGGCCGGTCTCGCCCACGCAAGAGGTCAACCCACGCCTGCATCTCCAGCCGATAGGCCTCCGAGAACCGTCCGAGCCACTGCTCGGGAATGTCGCGGACCTGCTGCCGATGCTCCGTGCGGCGAAGATAGCCACCGTCGGTCATGTCGAGCAGCCCGCGCTCGGCGACAACATGGCAGGAGACCTCGTATCCGTAGCCGGCGTTGGCGAAGGCCTCCATCTCGATGAGGGTGCCACCGGTCGAGCGGAACAGCACGAGCATCGGATCGAGTTGCCCGGGCGGCGTATCGGGACCAGGTCGCGGCGCAATGACCTGCACGCTGGTGAGCTCCTCACCGAGCAGCCACCGAGTGCTGTCCATGTCGTGGATGAGCATGTTCGTCATGGTGCGGTCACTGCGCAGGCCGTAGGGGGCGCGTTCATT
>JAGWXT010000034.1 GCA_018969715.1 Actinomycetales bacterium | reverse complement strand
CGATGCTCGAGCGGGCATTGCGTGACGAACCTGCTCAGGCAGGTCGTGGATGAGTGAATCCAGCTCTCCGATCAGTTGCACGCGGATCTTGCGCAGCGACGTTCGGGCGTTGTGCCAGAGGCAGATCTGGTCCCGGACACTGTCGGGGGCGGCAGGCTCGGCCTGCTTGAAGGCGCACGCCAAAGCGTCATTGGTCTGCGTCTCGGCCGCGATGCGATGGGCATCCAGCAGGTCACTCTTGCCCTCATGCCGCCCCCGTTGCCGACGCGCGGTGCGATGCGCGGGGACGTCCCTCACGTCGAGGCCCTGACTGACCAGGAACTCTGCCAGTTGTCGGCCAAGGCCGCTTGCTCCCTCAATGCCAACCCGGTGAACGTCTCCCTGCACCTGGGCCCACTTCAGAACCTCAGCATGGCCCCCGTGATTGTTGCTGAAGTGCTCGTGACCGATCCGGCGTCCTCGCTCGTCGAGCACCGAGGCGGTGAACACCTCGCGGTGAGGATCGATTCCGACCGTGATGGTTCCTGTCATGCCGTTCCCCTCTCAGCATCTAGCCTGTGTTGGAGGAGCCATGCGACGAACATCCCAGTCGAGTGATCAACGCTCTCATCAAGTCAGCATGACTCCCGGTGACCGTGCCCAGCCGACACTTCAAACGAAGGACAGGCCGCAGCAAGCTTCGGCCGTCTAGATCTCTTTGGAGTCAGACCAGGCACGGTCACCGACTCTATGCAGCCGCCTGCGCGGTCGCCGAGCGAGACAACTCCATCACTGGGGTCTCCTTGTTGACGCGCTCGAGGGGGTTGGTGGACCAGATCTGACGCCAGTGGACCTGCGGGGAACCGGTGATGAGTTTGTCAACTTCTTTTGGCCCCACGTTGACGACGTGAAGTGGCCCCACCTGTTGTCATTGAGTGGCGCGGCGGTTCTTGGTTGAGGTGAGCCGGTACGACGTCGTGCCGGTCTCCAGGATGGTTCCGTTGAAGGTGAGGCGGTCGATGATCGCGGCGCAGAGGCGGGGGTCGGTGAAGGTCTTGGTCCAGCCGCTGAACGGCTCGTTGGAGGCGATCGCGATGGCGGATCGTTCCTCGCGTTCGGTGAGGACTTGGAACAGCAGCTCGGCGCCGCGCCGGTCCAGCTCGAGGTAGCCGAGCTCGTCAAGGCAGAGCAAGTCGACGCGGCCGTAGCGGGCGATGATCTTGGTCAGGTGCTTGTCGTTGGCGGCTTCGGCCAGTTCGTTGACCAGTCGTGACGCGAGGACGTAGCGGACGCGGTAGCCGGCTTCGGCGGCGGCGGTGCCCAGGGCGATGAGGAGGTGGGACTTGCCGGTGCCGGAGTCCCCGATCAGGCAAAGCGGTGACCCGGCGGCGATCCAGGCGCCGGCTGCAAGGGTCGCGATGGTGGCGGGGTTGACGTTCGGGTTCGCGGCGTAGTCGAAGTCCTCGATCCGCTTGGCGCGGGGGAAGCCGGCGTCGCGGACGCGGCGTTCGGTGCGGCGGGCGTCCCGGTCGTCGCATTCGGCCAGCAGCAGCTCGGCGAGGAACCCGGCGTAGGTGGCGTGCTCGCGCTCGGCCGCGGCGGTGAACTCCGCGGCGCGGGCCCGGATGGTCGGCAGGCGCAGGGCCCGGCAGGCGGCGTCGATCCCGGCCGCGGCGGCGGGGTCGGTGATGCCGCGGCGCGGCGTGGCCTTCGTGGTGGTCATCGGGCGATCGTCTCCTTGGGTTGGGTGAGCAGCTGGTCGTAGTGAGCGACGGACGGGACTGGGCGGTCGTCGGGCGCGATCGCGGCTGGGGACCTGGCCTGCAGCGGCACGACCGGGGCCAGCGGGCCGGGTGCGACGTCGCGCGTGGGTGCGGCAGGCGTGGACGCGGCGGCCTTTCGGGCCTCGATCGCGACGACGTCCGCGACGAGGGCGCCGGCGTGCAATGCGGCGGCGATGCCGGCGACGACGGCTTCGGGGGGCAGGTGCCGGTGCAGCAGCAGCACCTCGACCAGTGCCTGGGTGCCGGCGGTGTCGCCGTGCCGTGCCCGGGCCGCGTCCCACCAGTCTTGATGCGTGCTGGTGAACGCCCCGGATGCGCGGGCCTGCGCCAGCGCGGTCGATCCGGGCAGCGCGCCGGGCTTGCGGGCCAGCGCCTCCAGGTAGTGGTCCAGGACCAGGTGCATCGAGCCGCGCACGTGCGAGCGCTCGTGCACGGCGACCTGCCGGGCGCCGTCGAAGACGACGACCTCGCTGGCCCGCAGCAGCACCCGCACGCGCCGGCCGATCAGGTGCGCGGGCACCGAGTACTGCACCTGCCGGACCATGACGCGGGCATGGCGGTCCACGCGGGGCGTCAGCTCCAGGCCGGTCTCGAAGGCCTCCGCTGGCAGCGGCGCGAGGAACGGCGCCTCCGCGGCGAACGCCTGCCCGATCGTGTCGGTCCGCAGCCCGATCCGGCGATCGTCGTCGTCGGCGTCCGCCGCGGCCAGCAACTCGTTCAGCTCCGCGATCGACTCGACCTTCGGCATGGGGACCAGGTGGTTGCGGCGGAACCAGCCGCCCTCGCCCTCCACGCCGCCCTTCTCATGCGCGCCGCCCTTGCCGGGCAGGCAGTAGAACGACGAGAAGCCGTAATGGGACCGGAACGCGACCCACCGCTCGGACTCCGCACGGGCCCGGCCCATCAGGATCCGGGTGACCGCGGCCTTGAGGTTGTCATAGCGGACCTGCCCGGTCGGGACCCCGCCCACGGCCTCGAACGCGATCCGGTGGCCCTCCATGAACGACTCCTGCGAACCCGTCGCGAACGCCCGATGCACCGCCTTGCCCGAGCACGACAACCGGAACGTGAACAAGTTCAACTTCGTCCGCACCCCCGCCAGCACCACCCAGAACTCGGCGAAGTCGACCTCCGCCTCCCGGCCAGGGCCATGCTCCTGCGCGATGAACACCTCGCCCGCAACCCGCCCGCCCTCCGCGTCGATCACCGGGCGGCGGACATGCACGTACGCCCGCACCGTCGAATACGACACCCCCGCCCCATGCTCGCCCACCAACCGGTCGAACACCCGCTTGGCCGTATGCCGCTGCTTGCGCGGAGCGTCCAGGTCCTCCCGCAGCATCGCGTCGATCACCGGCTTCCACCGATCCAACGCCGGCGCAGCCCGCGTCGCGGCCTTGCGCCCCGGCGGCACCGCCGACGCCAACGCCTGCCGCACCGTCCGCCGATGCACCCCATGCCGATCCGCCAACCCACGAATCGAAATGCCACCCACCGCATGATCACGACGAATCGCCTCGAACAACTCCACCCGGGACCTTCCCACCACGACCTCCCACACCGCCGACGACAACACCGCCAGCGTGCAGGTGGGGCCAAATCAGATCGTCACTACCACCGATCAACTCAGCACGTGGGGCCAAATCACGTCGTCAAACCGGGGCCAAATCAGACTGTCAAACTCACAAATGATCTCCCAGAATCGTCACCACGTTCGTGCGATCGATCCAGCACGGTGGCCCCTCGTGGGATGGACGGACATGCGAGCGCTGCACTACGCGATCTTCGCCGCAGTTGTGGGGGGCGACGAGGTTGCCGCTCGGGAG
>JAGWXT010000008.1 GCA_018969715.1 Actinomycetales bacterium | reverse complement strand
GATCGTCGAGCCGACCAGCGGCAATACCGGGGTCGGGTTGGCACTGGTGGCCCAGCAGCGCGGCTACGCCTGCGTCTTCGTCTGCCCTGACAAGGTCAGCGAGGACAAGATTCGGGTGCTGCGCGCCTATGGGGCGGAGGTCTTGGTCTGCCCCACGGCGGTCGATCCGGCTGACCCGCGTTCCTATTACTCGGTGAGCGACCGCCTGGCTCGGGAGATCCCCGGGGCGTGGAAGCCCGACCAGTACGCCAATCCCGACAACCCGCGCTCCCACTACGAGACAACCGGTCCGGAGATCTGGCAGCAGACTGACGGTGCCATCACGCACTTCATCGCCGGCGCGGGAACGGGCGGCACGATCGGAGGGGTGGGGCGCTACCTGAAGGAGCGCTCCGATGGTCGAGTGCGGATCATCGCGGCCGATCCGGTCGGCTCGGTCTATTCCGGGGGCACCGGTCGGCCCTACCTCGTTGAGGGGGTGGGCGAGGACTTCTGGCCCGCGACCTACGACCCCACGGTTGTTGACGAGGTGATCGCGGTGAGCGATGGCGAGTCGTTCGCCATGACCCGGCGGCTGGCGCGTGAGGAGGGACTGCTGGTCGGGGGATCCTGCGGTATGGCGGCGGTGGCCGCGGTGCGCGTGGCTGAGCAGGCACAGCCGGATGACCTCATCGTCGTGCTGCTGCCCGACAGTGGTCGCGGCTACCTCGGCAAGGTCTTCAACGATGAGTGGCTCACGCGCTACGGGTTCCTCTCGGCGGCCGACACCACCACCGTCGGGGACGTCATCGCCGGCAAGGACGGACACCTGCCGGCCTTCCTCCACACACACCCGGGTGAGGCGGTGCGCGATGTCATCGACACGATGCGAACGTACGGGGTGTCCCAACTGCCGATCCTCGCCACCGAGCCACCGATCATGGTTGCCGAGGTGCTCGGCTCCGTTGCCGAGCGTGCCCTGCTTGACGACCTCTACGCCGGGCGGGCGGGTCTGGCTGATGACGTCGCATCGCATATGGCCGCACCGCTGCCGATGATCGGCGCCGGGGAACCGGTGGCCGCGGCGGTGACGGCGCTGGCCGGCAGCGATGCCCTGATCGTCGTCGCCGACGGCCGGCCGGTGGGCATCGTCACCCGTCAGGACCTGCTCGGCCACCTGTCGGCATGAGCCCCCTGTCCGCATGAGCCCCCCGTCCGCAATGAGCCACCCGTCCGCAATGGATCCGGACGCCCCAGCGGCGGGCAGCCCCGCCGGGTTTGCCACCCGGGCCATCCACGCCGGCCAGGAGCCGGATCCCCGCACCGGTGCGGTTGTGCCGCCGGTCTACCAGGTGTCGACGTTCAAGCAGGACGGTGTGGGCGGCCTGCGCTCGGGGTACGAGTACGCGCGCAGCGGAAATCCCACCCGGACCGCCCTCGAGGAGTGCCTGGCCAGCCTGGAATGCGGTGAGCGGGCACTCGCCTTCGCCTCGGGCCTCGCTGCAGAGGACACCCTGCTTCGGACCGTCCTCGCTCCGGGCAGCCATATCGTTGTGCCCGACGATGCCTACGGCGGCAGCTATCGGCTGTTCGCTCGTGTCCTTGGTCGCTGGGGGGTCAGCCTCACGACCGCGCCGATGGGGGATCCGGCCGCGGTGGTCGGGGCGATCCAGGCCAATACCCGGTTGGTCTGGCTGGAGACGCCGACCAATCCGCTGCTGCGCATCGCGGACATCGCGGCGATCGCGGAGGGCGCCCACGCCCGCGACTGCCTGGTCGTGGTCGACAACACCTTCGCGAGCCCGGCCCTGCAGCAGCCCCTCACCCTCGGTGCCGATGTCGTGGTGCACTCGACGACGAAGTACCTCGGCGGGCACAGTGATGTCATTGGCGGGGCGCTCGTCGTTCGCGATGGGCGGCTGGCTGACGACCTGGCCTTCCACCAGAACGCCATGGGTGCCGTGCCAGGTCCCTGGGACTGCTGGCTGGTGCTGCGCGGGGTGCGCACACTGGCGGTTCGCATGGCGCGTCATTGCGCCAATGCCCGCCAGATCGTCCAGCTGCTGGCGTCCCACCCGCGGGTGCGTGAGGTGCACTGGCCGGGACTCCCCGAGCATCCCGGGCACGCGGTGGCCGCCCGGCAGATGCGCGATTTCGGCGGGATGGTGTCGTTCACCGTCGGTGACCAGCCCACGGCATTGGCGGTGTGTGAGCGCACCCGACTGTTCACCCTCGGTGAGTCCCTCGGCGGGGTGGAATCCCTGATCGAACTGCCGGCGCTGATGACCCACGCCTCCGTCAGCGGTTCGGCGCTGGCGGTGCCCCCTGACCTGATCCGGCTGTCGGTGGGCATCGAGGACGTCGCCGATCTCGAGGCCGACCTGCGGCAGGCCCTCGACCGCTGAGCACTCCCACGCCGGATAGCGTGGGCGCGTGCTCGATGGCCCCGGTATCCCCTATACGACCTTTCCCACACTCGAGGTGGGGCCGCTGACCCTGCGCACCTTCGGGCTGTTCGTCGCCCTGGGCATCCTCGCCGGCATCATGCTCGCTGCTCGCCGCAATGAGCGCTATGGCATTCCCGCCCGCCAGACTGAGCGGATCGCCCTGCTGCTGGTCGTCGTCGGACTGGTGGGCGCACGGCTGCTCTGGGTGGTGACCAACCTCGATGTCCTCACCTCACCCTGGCAGGTGTTCGCGGTCTGGCAGGGGGGGCTGCAGTTCTCCGGTGGGTTCATCCTCGCGATCCTGCTGGCACCCCTGCTCACCCGATCGATCCCCCGCGGACGCCGATGGCAGGTGCTTGATGGTGCGGTGCTCGGGCTCGCCCTCGGTCAGGCCATCGGCCGGCTGGGCTGCTACGCCGTTGGGGAGCACCTCGGGGGCCCAACCTCATTCGCCCTCGGGGTGAACTACCGCGGGGGGACGACGATCGAGGGGCCCCTCACGGTCGGCGTGACGTACCACAACACCGCCCTGTACGAGTTCGCATGGGTGCTGCTGCTGTTCGGGATCCTGTGGCTGCTCGATCGGCGCGGCACCCTGCCGCCGGGGGCGATTGCGGGGCTGTTCTGCATCGGCTACGCGATCGGCCGGTTCGGAACCGACTTCCTGCGCACCTACGACGAGACCCTGTTCGGCCTCACCGGTGCGCAGTACATGTGCCTGGCCCTCTTGATCGCCGGGGTGTGGGTGCTGATCCGCGCATTTCGCCGCGGCGCGCTCCCCGCCGCACTGCCCACCGGGAGCGGTGCATGACCGCACCGCCACCGGCCGTGGTCAGCCGGCCCGACGCTGATGGCCGGCCCGACGCTGATGGCCGGCCCGACGCGACCGCACCGTTGGAGCCGCACTTCGATGTCGAGGCGATCCAGGCGCGCTGGCTGCCCGTCTGGGAGGACCTGCAGCCCTTCCGGGCCAGCGATGACCCAGCCGATCCGCGACCTCGCTGCTACGTCCTGGACATGTTCCCCTACCCCAGCGGTGACCTGCACATGGGCCATGCGGAGGCCTTCGCGATGGGGGACGTGATCGCCCGCTACCGGTTCCTCAAGGGTGACAACGTCCTGCATCCCATCGGCTGGGACTCCTTCGGCCTGCCCGCGGAGAACGCCGCCATCGTGCGCGGAGAGAACCCGGCTGCGTGGACTCATCGGAACATCGCCACCCAGGCGGAGTCCTTCCGCAGGTACGCCATCAGCGTCGACTGGTCACGTCGGTTCAACACCTCGGATCCCCAGTACTACCGCTGGACGCAGTGGCTGTTCCTCACCTGCTTCCGGCGTGGACTGGCGGAGCGGCGCGCCAGTGCGGTGAACTGGTGTCCCTCCTGCCAGACGGTGCTTGCCAATGAGCAGGTGGTGGCGGGTGAGTGTGAACGGTGTGGGGCGGCGGTGACCAAGCGCGAGCTGACCCAGTGGTACCTGCGGATCACCGACTATGCCGAGCAGCTGCTCGATGACATGGCCGAACTGCGAGGCACGTGGCCTGAGCGGGTGCTGACGATGCAGCGCAACTGGATCGGGCGCTCAACCGGTGCCTATGTCGACTTCGCCCTCTGCGATGACCAGGGGACCATCGTCGACGGGGGGCCGGTGACCGTCTTCACGACGCGGCCGGACACCCTCTTCGGTGCCACCTTCTTCGTCATCGCCGCCGATGCCCCGCTGGCCTCGGCCCTCGTCACCGATGAGCAGCGGGCAGCCTTCACTGACTACCTCGCACAGGTACGTCGGGCCTCCGATATCGAGCGCCTGGCCGCCGATCGACCCAAGACCGGCGTCTTCCTCGGCCGCTATGTCCGCAATCCGCTGGATGGCAGCGCCCTTCCGGTCTACGCCGCCGACTACGTCCTCGCCGACTACGGCACGGGCGCGATCATGGCGGTACCCGCACACGACCAGCGCGACCTCGACTTCGCCCGAGCATTGGATCTGCCGGTCCGGGTGGTCGTCGAGACCGGGGAACCGGATCCGGCGCACACCGGCCGGGCGACGGTTGCCGAGGGGGTCGCCGTCGACAGCGGTCCGCTCACCGGGCTGGCCACGGCAGCGGCGATCACCGCGGCCATCGACCTGCTGGCCGAGCGCGGTACCGGTCGAGCGGCGGTCACCTATCGGCTGCGCGACTGGCTGATCTCCCGTCAGCGGTACTGGGGGGCGCCGATCCCGATCATCCATTGCCCGCAGTGCGGGGAGGTCCCGGTGCCGGAGGCCGACCTGCCCGTCCTCCTGCCCGACCTTTCCGGTGAGCAGCTGACCCCGCGGGGGACTTCGCCACTGGGTGCCGCAGTGCAGTGGCTTTCTGTTGCCTGTCCGCACTGCGGTGAGCCCGCCCAGCGGGACACCGACACCATGGACACCTTCGTCGACTCCGCGTGGTACTACCTGCGCTACTGCTCACCGCAGGACGACCAGCAGGCCTTTGATCCGGCGGCGGTCCGTCGATGGCTGCCCGTGACCCAGTACGTCGGCGGAGTGGAACATGCGATCCTCCACCTGCTGTACAGCCGCTTCCTCACGAAGGTGCTCCGCGACTGTGGGCTGGTGGAATTCGGTGAGCCGTTCCGCGCGCTGCTCAATCAGGGGCAGGTGATCCTCAATGGTGCGGCGATGTCGAAGTCCAAGGGCAATATGGTCGATCTCGGCCAGCAGATTGACGCCTACGGGGTGGATGCGGTCCGGCTGACGATGGTTTTCGCCGGCCCGCCGGAGGAGGACATCGACTGGGCGGACGTCTCGCCGTCGGGGGCCAAGCGCTTCCTCGCCCGCGCCTGGCGGCTGGCGCGTGATGTCACCGCGGAGCCGGGCGCCCCTGAGCGCGGGGATCACAGCCTGCGATGTGCCACTCACCGCACGGTGGCCGAGGTGGAGCAGGCGATCACCGGTCTGCGCTTCAACGTCGCCGTCGCGCGCATCATGGAGCTTGTCAACACGGTTCGCAAGGCGATCGACAGCGGGCCGGGTCCCGCGGATCCCGCCGTCCGCGAGGCAGTGGCGGCCATCGCGATCATGATGTCCCTCGTCGCCCCCTACACCGCGGAGGACATGTGGTCGCTGCTCGGCCACCCGCCGCCCGTGGCGCGCGCTGAGTGGCCGCAGGTTGATCCAGCGCTGCTGGTGCAGCGGGAGGTCACCTGCGTGGTGCAGGTTGCCGGAAAGGTGCGCGCGCGCCTTGCCGTTCCCCCGGGGATCGATGAGGCCGAACTGTCCCGGCGTGCCCTGGCGGATGCCGCCGTTGAGCGAGCCCTTGCCGGGCGCGGGGTGGCACGGCTGATCATCCGACCGCCATCGCTGGTGAACATCCTCCCCGAGGTCGCGAGCTGAGGGTGGTCGTCCGCGTCGTCACCGACTCCACCGCCTGCCTGCCCGCTGGGTTCACCGGCTGCGGTCCCGGCCCGCGGCCGCTGGTGGTGCCGGTGCCGGTGACGATCGACGATGAGACACACGATGACGGTGGGGTGGACGCGGCAGCAGTGATCACTGCCCTCCAGCACCGCCTGCCGGTGACGACCTCCCGGATCGCGCCGGCGCGACTTGCCGGCGTCTACCGGGGTCTGGTCGCCGAGGGGGCAACGGCAATTGTCAGCGTCCACCTATCCGGGCACCTGTCCGGTACCGCGGACTCCGCCCGGATCGCGGCCGGCGAGGTCGCGGTGCCGGTTGCCGTGGTCGACACCGCGACGGTGGCGATGGGGCTGGGATTCGCCGCCGGTGCCGCGGCGCGCTGGGCGGATGTCGGGGCGGGGGTCGCGGATGTCGCGGCAGCAGCGCGGCGGACCGCCGCCGCCAGCGGCCTGTGGTTTGTCGTGCGCGATCTGGCCCATCTGCGACGCGGTGGTCGGATGACCGCCGGCCAGGCACTCGTGGGCAGCGCCCTGCACGTGCTGCCGATCCTCGGCATTGAACAGGGACGCATCGCGCCGGTCGACCGCGTCCGCACGATGCGCGCCGCCCAGCGCCGGCTCCTCGAGCTCGCCTGCGCGCACATCGGGGGATGGTCGGGATCGCCGGCGGTCGATGTCGCGCTGATGGACTGCCCGCCCACCCCTGGCCCGGCGGCGGCGATGCGTGAGGCGATCGCGGATCGCATTGCCGGTGCCCACATCGTCGATGCGTGGATCGACACCGTGCTCGCCGCCCACACCGGGCCCGGCACGTTCGCCCTGGCGGTCGCCCCACATGAGGAACCCCCCCACGATTGCGTGTCCTCCACCGGGGAGGGCTGACACCGGCGGGGTGCGCCCCGTCGCCGATGACGCTGGTGGGCATGCCCGTCACCCGCCCGACCGCCCTGATCATCGCGGTGCTGTGTGCGGTAACGCTGATCTGGTTCGGCCACGGTCGCGGGTGGCTCGGCGGCGGCGAGGCCCAGGACCCGGTGACCGCGATCCTCACCCAGGAGCCGGCGGAGGGCGTGCCGTCCGGTGTGCATGGGCTGGGGGAGGGCGTGCCGTCCGGTGCGCAGGAGCCGGCGGAGGGCGTGCCGTCCGGTGCGCATGAGCCGGCGGAGGGCGTGCCGCTCCCCGCCGCCTCCGCCGGGATGCCGTCGGTGGGCGAGGTCGTCGTCCATGTCCGGGGGAATGTGCGTCGACCCGGTGTCATCCGGCTGCCCCCCGGGTCGCGGGTGATCGACGCCCTGACACAGGCCGGCGGGGTCAGACCCGGTCGTCGGATCGGCCCACTCAACCTGGCTCGGGTTCTCGTCGATGGGGAGCAGCTCGATGTCATCGCCCCGCGCCACCGACGGGTCGGGCAGCCCGGGGCCGATGACCACGGCAGCCTGCCCTCGGTCGGCGAGCCGGCAACGGATCGCGGCACGGTGCGCCTCAACAGTGCCACCGCGGCTGAACTTGAGACCCTGCCCGGTGTCGGTCCAGTGCTCGCGGAGCGGATCCTCGCCTGGCGGCAGCAGCACCGCGGCTTCACCTCGGTGGAGCAGTTGACCGAGGTTGCCGGGATCGGACCGGCCCGACTTGCCGACATCCGACCGCGCGTCAGCCTCTGAGTCGGACCGGCCGGTGGGGCCGACGAGGGCCGCCAACCGGTCCCCGGTAGCACCCCTGGCGATCGCGGCGGCCGGGGTGTGGCTGGGACTGCTGCTCACCCTCGGCAGCGATCTGCTCCCGGTTCGCCTCGGGGGAGTCAGCCTCGTGGCCGGGCTGACGGGGTGCGCCGCCGCGGTCGCCCTCGCCTCCGGACACCGGGCACTGCGCCGCGGGTTGGCTCTGGTGCCCCATCAGGTGCTGGCCCGCGTCCTGGCCCGGGTGCCCGCCCGGAAGGCGAGCAGGGGATCCGCGGGCCTCATCCTGGCCGCCTGCGCGGTGGCCAGCGGGCTGATCCTCGGGGCCCTGCAGGTGCAGGCGCGCCAACCAGACTGGTGGGTGGACCTCCTGGAGCGGCGGGCATGGGTTGAGGCGATCGTCACGGTCCGCTCACCCCCCATCCCCGGCACTGCCCCGACGCGGGGCGCGCTATGGCAGCGGATGCAGCCGTCGTGGCGGGCGCGGGCGCGGCTCGACACCGTCTGCGTCGCCCTGCCCGGTGAGCCGCGTCACTGCCGATCCGGTCAGGGGCTGCCCGTGCTGCTGACCGCCGGTGGCGATGCCACCGCCGTGGACGTTGATCGCACCGCCACCGGCATTGGCCGGGACTGGGTTCCCGGCGGCCGCATCGCGGTCGCCGGCATCGTGGCCGCTCCCGGCTGGCACGCCGACAGTGCCGGGCTGCTGCGCGTGCAGCGCTGGCAGCCGGTACAGCGTCCCCCACCCTGGCAGCAGGCGGCGGCGAGGGTTCGCCAGTCCCTGCGCCTTGCCACCGTCGGCCTGCCGGTGAGCTCCCAGTCGCTCATCCCGGGACTGGCCGTCGGTGACCGGGCGGTCAGTGCGCCGGAACTGAGTGAGGCGATGCGGGTGGCGGGACTGTCGCACCTGACCGCGGTCTCGGGTGGGAACTTCGCGATCGTCATCGCCGCGGTGCTCCTGCTCGGTCGGCTGATCGGGGCTCGTGGACGGGCGCTGCCGGTGCTCGGGCTGGTCGCGCTGCTCGCCTATGCCACCGTCACCGGCCCGGAGCCAAGCGTGCTGCGCGCCGGCGTGATGGGTGCGATCGGCCTGCTGGGCGTGCTCTGCGGTCGGCGCGCGGTGGCGGCCACCGCGCTGCCGGCGGCCACCGTGGTCCTGCTGTGCATCGACCCGTGGCTTGCCCGTAGCTGGGGCTTCACCCTGTCGGTCACCGCCACCGCCGGATTGATCTGGTGGGCACCGCCACTGCGGGCCGGTATCGAGCGACGCCTTCCGCGGCTGCCCCGGGCGGTGGTAGGCGCGGTCATCGTTGCCATCGTCGCCCACCTCGTCACGCTTCCGGTCATTGCCGGGTTCACCGGAGAGGTCAGCGCGGTCGGGATCCTCGCGAACATCCTCGTTGCGCCCGTGGTCGCCTGGGTGACCCTCGCCGGCCTGCTGGCTGCGGTCCTCGGGGTGGTCGCGGCCCGCCCCGCCACCTGGGCGGCAATGCTTGCCAGCCCGGGTGCGGAGTGGATCGGCGCCGTCGCCCACTGGTCAGCAGGTCTGCCGTGGGCGAGCATGTGGTGGCCGCGCGGGGTGGCCGGACTGCTCAGCGGGCTGCTGGTGAGCTGCCTGACCGGGTGGGCCCTCGCCGGGTGTCCGGGTGCCCGGCGGTGGATCGCCGCTGGGCGCGTCACCGGGGCCGCCCCCACGGCCGTGCCAACGGTGGCCCTCATCCTCGTGCTGATCGCGGGGCTCATCGCGGGGCTCCTGAGCACACGGGCGCGACCCTGGGGTGGCGGCCTGCCGGAGGAGTGGGCGGTCGCCGTCTGCGATGTCGGGCAGGGGGATGCCGCGGCGGTGTCCATCGGCCCCCGCACAGCCATCGTCATCGACGCCGGGCCCGATCCCCGGCTGGTCGACCGATGCCTGCGCCGACTCGGGGTGCGGGATATCCCGCTGCTGGTCCTCACCCACGGCCACGCCGATCACGTCGACGGCCTGGCCGGTGTGCTGCGCCGCCGCAGTGTCGGTACCGCCCTGCTCAGTCCGCTGGCCGAGCCGGCCCCGGCCGCCGCACGGGTGGCGCGGCTGCTGGACGAGGCGGGCGTCAGGGCTCGACCCGCTGTGATGGGGGAGCGGTGGCAGGTCGGTGGGGTGAGCGTTGAGGTGCTGTGGCCGCCCCCGCTGTCGGATGGGCGAACGCAGCAGGTACTCGGCCGCGGCTCCGACCCCAACAACATGAGTGTGGTGACCCTCATCGACATCGGCCCGCCGCGGCTGGACGGGTCCACCGTTGCGCCCGGGCCGGTGGGCTCCCCGGGACAGCAGCGACTGCGCATCCTCCTCACCGGTGACCTCGAGGGGGCCGCCCAGGCGGCGATCATGGCCCAGTGGGCGCCGCTGGCGGTGGACCTCATCAAGGTTCCCCATCACGGCTCGCCCGATCAGCACCCGGGTTTCGCCGAATGGGCGGGGGCGCGAGGTGCGGTGATCTCGGTGGGGGCCAATGACTATGGGCACCCCGCGCCGACGACGGTGCGCGCCTACACCCGCACCGCTGCGCCGCTGCGCACCGATGAGCACGGCACCCTCATCATCGACCGCGCCGGTCGCCTGCTCTCCCCGCGTCGACCCACCGGTCGCCGTGGATGACATGCTCACCCACCGTGGACTCGTCACCGGTCACGCTCATCACCGGGCCGGACTCCTTCCTGGTGGAACGGGCGATCCGGGACGTCATCCGGGCAGCGGGAGGTGCGCCGGTGGTGCACCGAATGGGGCTGCGGTCGGCGAGCGTCGGGGAGGTGGCCAGCATGGCAACCCCCACCCTGTTCGGGGAGCCCACCGTCCTCATCGTCACCGAGGCCGAGGCCGCGCGGGCTGATATCGACCCAGCGGTGATGGACGAGGTGGCGGCCTTGATCGCCGACCCGCCGGCGCATCTGCAGTTGATCATCTGCCACCCCGGCGGCGGCAGTTCAGCGGTGCTGACCCTCACCCGCTCCCATGGAGCCGTTGAGGTGAAATGCCCCCGACTTGATCGACGGACGGCGCCGGCCTTCGTCACCGCGGAGGTGCTGCGCCACCGTCGCGCCTGTGCCGAGGACGTGCCGGCCGCCCTCTGTGCTGCGATCGGGGAGGATGCCGCCGCCTTGGCCGGAGCGGTAAGCCTGCTGTGCTCGGCAGTTCCCCCGCCGGCGGCGCTCACCACCGTCGACGTCCGCCGCTACCACGCCGGACGGGAGATGCACGGCTACGAGGTGGCCGACCAGCTCTGGTCTGGCAGTCCAACGGGCGCGCTGCTGAGCCTGCGCTGGGCGCTCTCGGCGCAGGTCAGCCCCCTTGCGGTGCTCGGGGCCCTCACCCGATCCCTGCGCGAGATGATCTCAGTGGCCGCCCTCGGGCCGGCGATGCCGGAGCGTGAGGCGGCCACGCGCACCGGCCTGCACCCGTACCGGGTGAAGATCCTGCGCGAGCACTGCCGGCGGTGGCGTGAGGCGGACCTGCGAGAGGCGGTGCTGCTGATGGCGTTGGCCGACCGCCGCCTCAAGGGGGCGCAGCCCGTTGGGGAGGAGTCTGCGGGCGATCCCGGGCTCACTGACCTGCAACGCACCGTCGCCCTCGAGCAGGCCGTGATCGCGATTGCGCGGTCGCGGCTGAGCGCCAGCCGGTGAGGGGCGGCGGCCGGCCGAGAGGTTCAGCCAGCGCTGCGCGGAAGACCCGCCGCACGACGGGCGATGGCCGACTTGCGGTTGGCGGCCTGGTTCTTGTGGATCACACCCTTCGAGGCGGCGCGGTCCAGGCGGCGGGCGGCCTCGCGGGCGAGATCCCCGGCCCGCTCATCACCGTTGGCGGCGGCCTCCTCGAAGCGTCGCACCGCAGTCCGCAGTGCGGACTTCACCGCGCGGTTGCGCTGGCGACGAGTCTCGTTCTGACGGATGCGCTTGATCTGGGATGCGATATTGGCCACGGGCCCAAGACTACCGTGCCACGATGGGGCCGTGGGCGTGGACCGGGCAGGCGATGGCGTGGGGGTGCCGGGCCGGACGCCGCCGTCCCTGCTCCGCAACTTCTCGATCATCGCCCACATCGATCACGGCAAGTCCACCCTGGCCGATCGCATGCTCGGGCTCACCGGCGCCGTCGATGAGCGGACGATGCGCGACCAGTACCTCGACCGGATGGACATCGAGCGGGAGCGGGGAATCACGATCAAGTCACAGGCGGTGCGCCTGTCCTGGGCATGCCAGGGGACGACCTACACCCTGAACCTCATCGACACCCCCGGCCACGTCGACTTCACCTACGAGGTCAGCCGGTCGCTGGCGGCTTGTGAGGGGGCGGTGCTGCTGGTTGACGCGGCGCAGGGCATCGAGGCGCAGACGCTGGCCAACCTCTACCTCGCAGTGCAGAACGATCTCGTGATCGTCCCGGTGCTGAACAAGATCGACCTGCCCGCCGCCCAGCCGGAGCGCTACGCCGCAGAACTCGCCCACATCATCGGCTGCGATGCCGAGGAGGTGCTGCGCGTCTCGGCCAAGACCGGCGCTGGGGTCGGCGACCTGCTCAATGCGGTGGTGGCGCGAGTGCCGCCGCCCGCCGGTGATCCTGATGCACCCACCCGCGCGATGATCTTCGACTCGGTCTATGACACCTACCGTGGGGTGGTCACCTACGTCCGGGTGGTTGACGGCCGGCTGGCTGCCCGGGATCGCATCCGGATGATGTCCACCGGCGCCCAGCATGAGCTGCTCGACATCGGGGTGATCGCACCGGAGCCGACGTCCTGTTCCGCCCTCGGCGTCGGGGAGGTCGGCTACCTGATGACGGGCGTGAAGGACGTCAGGCAGTCGCGAGTCGGCGACACCGTCACCATTGCCGGCCAACCCGCACAGGTCTCGCTGGCCGGATTCCAGGATCCCAAGCCGATGGTCTTCGCAGGGCTGTACCCGATGGATGGCTCGGACTATCCGCTGCTGCGGGAGGCCCTTGATCGCCTTCAACTCAACGATGCCGCCCTCGTCTACGAGCCGGAGACAAGTGCGGCCCTCGGCTTCGGATTCCGCTGCGGCTTCCTTGGACTGCTCCACCTCGAGATCGTCCAGGAGCGCCTCGAACGGGAATTCGGGCTGACACTGATCTCCACCGCGCCCAATGTCGTCTACCGGGTGGTGATGCTCGACGGCACCGAGGTCGTGGTCACCAACCCCAGTGAGTTCCCGGTCGGCAAGTACACCACGGTCAGCGAGCCGGCAGTCCGCGTCACCGTGCTGGCACCCAGTGAGTACATCGGGGCGGTGATGGAGCTGTGCCAGGCTCGGCGCGGCAGCCTGCTCGGCATGGACTACCTCTCCGCCGAACGCGTGGAGATGCGCTACCGGCTGCCACTGGCCGAGATCGTCTACGACTTCTTCGATGCACTCAAGTCCCGCACCCGCGGCTATGCCTCGCTGGACTACGAGTTCGATGGCGTGATCGAGGCCGACCTGGTGAAGGTGGACATCCTGCTCAATGGCGAGCCAGTGGACGCCTTCAGCGCGATCGTCCACCGTGATCGGGCCTACGGCTATGGGGTGGACATGACCAGCCGGCTGCGCACGCTCATCCCTCGCCAGCAGTTCGAGGTGCCGATTCAGGCGGCGATCGGCTCGCGGGTGATTGCCCGTGAGACCATCCGCGCGATGCGCAAGGACGTCCTTGCGAAGTGCTACGGCGGTGACATCACCCGCAAGCGGAAGCTCCTCGAGCGTCAGCGGGAGGGCAAGCGGCGAATGAAGATGGTGGGACGGGTCGAGGTGCCCCAGGAGGCGTTCGTCGCCGCCCTCGGCGGTGGTGAGGAGGTCGTTGCCCGTCGCAGTTGAGGTCGGGCGGCCGCCGATTCGTCAGTCGGGCACACATGAACGGCACTTCCGGCGTAGCCTGTGGCAACCAATGCGGGCTGCGGCCCGACCGCTCACCAGCCCCTGCGGGGGCCCGACACCCCTGGGGGGGTCATGACAACAACGCTCACCGAGACCCCGGCGACCGCGGTTCCCGGGCAGGCCCGATCCGTTGCCCACATGTTCATCGACCGGGTTCGCACCACGCCGAACGCTCCCGCGTTCATGCGCCCGACTGATCCCGGCTGGCGAACCTACACCTGGCAGCAGACCTATGACGAGGTGGAACCGCTGGCAGCCGGCCTCATCGCGCTCGGACTCGGCCATGAGCAGCGGGCGGCAATCGCATCCAGCACCCGCTTCGAGTGGGTGGTCGCGGACTTGGCAATCCTGCTCGCCGGCGGCGCGGTCACCACCGTCTACCCGCAGACCGAGGCCAATGACGTCGAGTTCATCCTCACCGACTCGGCAACCCTCGTCGTCTTCGCCGAGGACGATGAGCAGGTGGCAAAGCTGGTCGACCGTCGGGCCGGGCTGCCCGGTGTGGTCAAGGTCGTGATGCTCACCGAGGGCGCCGGTGCCGATGGCGACTGGGTGATCACCCTGTCCCAGCTGGCGACCCTGGGCCGGGAACACCTCGCCGGGGATCCGATGGCGGTGAGTCGCCGCGTCGAGGGCATCGAGTCGGGCCATCTGGCAACCCTGATGTACACCTCCGGTACCACCGGTCGACCCAAGGGCGTCGAACTTCTTCATCGGAACTGGACCTATGAGGGAGCCGCGGTTGAGGCCGAGCGGATCATCAGCGTCGACGACATCCACTTCCTCTGGCTGCCCCTTGCTCACTCCTTCGGCAGCGTGCTGCTGGCCAACCAGTTGCAGGTGGGCTTCGTGACCGCAATCGACGGGCGGGTGCCGAAGATCGTGGAGAACCTCGGTGAGATCCGGCCCACGCTGATGGCGGCGGTGCCGCGGATCTTCGAGCGGGTCCATGCGAGGGTTGCCGGCGATGTCGAAGCCCACGGGGGAGCGAAGGCGAAGATCTTCAACTTCGCCGTCGGAATCGGCCGGCAGGTGGCGGAGGACCGGCTGCTGCGGGGCATCGAGCCCAGTGGCATGACGAAGATCAAGTACGGCCTGGCCGATCGACTCGTCTTCAGCAAGCTGCGGGCGCGGATGGGTGGGCGGATCAGGTACTTCGTCTCCGGTGCAGCCCCGCTGTCACAGGATGTCGCATGGTTCTTCGAGGGAGCCGGTCTGCGCATCCTCGAGGGGTACGGCCTGACTGAGACAAGTGCGGCGACCACCCTGAACCGGCCGGATGCCGCCCGCATCGGCACGGTGGGACAGCCCTTCCCCGGCACTCAGATCCGGATCGCCGCGGACGGCGAGATCCTGATCAAGGGCCCCGGCGTGATGCGGGGCTACCACAACCAGCCGGAGAAAACAGCGGAGATCCTCGTCGACGGCTGGCTGCACACGGGGGACGTCGGTGAACTCGACGACCTTGGCCGGGTGCGGATCACCGACCGCAAGTCCGACCTGGTGAAGCTGTCCACCGGCAAGTTCGTCGCCCTGTCCTATGTGGAGTCCCGCTACAAGGGCGTGACGCGGGTTGCCAGTTACATGGTGGTGCAGGCCGCCGGGCGCCCCTACGTCGCCGCCCTGATCGCGGTCGACCCGGAGGCGCTGGTCGGCTTCGCCGCCAGCCACTCGCTGACCGGTGACTACTCGTCGCTGATCAGCTCACCGGAGCTGGTCAACCAGCTGACGGCAGAGGTCGCCACCCTCAACAAGGGCCTCAATCCCTGGGAGCAGGTGAAGCGATTCGAGGTGCTCCCCGCCGACCTCACCGTCGAGAACGGCGGCATCACCCCGAGCTTGAAGGTCCGGCGTGGCAATGTTGCCGCAATGCACGCCGACCTCATCGAGCGCATGTATGGCACCGCCTGATCCCTGGCTTGACCTGACGGCGGCCGCCTGGGGGGAGATCCCCGGGCGGCCGCTGCGCTTCTACCTGCACGTGCCCTACTGCACCCATCGCTGCGACTACTGCGACTTCACCACCTACACCCCGGACGATCCGCGCGGTCGTGGCCAGGCGCAGTGGCTGCCCGGTGTGCGCACGGAGCTCGCACTGGCCGCCCGGGTGCTCCCCGCCGCCCTGGCGGGCCCGGTGCATTCCATCTTCATCGGCGGCGGGACGCCGACCCTGCTGGCCCCGGAGACCCTCGGCGTCGCGATTGCCGACATCGCCGACCGCTGGGGCCTGATGGCCGACTGCGAGATCACGGTGGAGGCAAACCCCGAGACGATCACGCCGTCACTCGCAGCGGGGCTGCTTGCCGCGGGCGTCACCCGGGTGTCGGTTGGCATGCAGTCGGCGGTCCCGGCCGTCCTCGGCGCCCTCGGGCGTCGTCACCGGCCGTCGACCATGGTCACCGCGATCGAGTGCCTCCGGCGGGCGGGGCTGCAGCGACTGAGTGTCGACCTGATCTACGGCGCCGACGGCGAGTCGTTGGCGCAGTGGCAGGTGAGCGTGCAGGCTGCATTGGATCTGGGCGTTGGGCATATCAGCGCCTATGGCCTGATCGTCGAGCCAGGCACTGCCCTGGCCGCCCGGGTTGCCCGAGGGGTCACGCGTCCCCCGGATGACGAGGATCTGGCGATCAAGTACGAGCTCGCCGATGCCGCGTTCGAGGCGGCCGGACTGCGGTGGTACGAGATCGCGAACTGGGCGCGCCCGGGGGAGCAGTGCGCGCACAACAGCGGCTACTGGCGAGCCGATACCTGGTGGGGGGTGGGCCCGGGCGCCCACTCCCATCTGGGGGGAGTGCGCTGGTGGAACCGAACCAACCCGCATGCCTGGCAGGTCGGGCTGGCCGATGTCCGCGGCGATCGGCGGGAGGCGCGCTGGCCGGTTGCGGGGTGGGAGCTGCTCAGCGCCGAGCAACGGGCGCTGGAGCAGGCAATGTGCACAGTTCGGCTGCGTCGTCCCTGGCCGGTGCTGGGGAACGGGCGCCTGCGCGCTGCGCTCGTGGCGGAGGGACTGGTCGTCCCGGTTGGCGTCCACCATGCATCCCTCACCCGCCGGGGCCGGCTGCTGGCCGACCATGTGGTGCACCGAACCCTGGATGCTGCCGGCGAGTGCTGGATGACGCCGGCGAGCGCCAGCTGAGATGAGGCAGTGCGCTGTCGGAGAACTCCGGCCACCGGCGGCAATTCGCGCGTAAACTCGACGGTGGTCGGGTTGGCCAAGCGATCGGTTGTGGCGGTGGGCAGGGCTCCAGCCGCCGCTGCGCCCGGTGGGATGTGCCCGTGAACTGAGCAGGCGGAGGAGGTGAGGCGCCGATGGATGAGCGGCGCCTTGCTGTGCTGTGCGCGATCGTGCGGGAGTACGTCGCCACTCGGGAGCCGGTGGGGTCGCGCACCCTGGCAGAACGGCACGGCCTGGCGGTCAGCCCGGCGACCATCCGCAACGACATGGCCGCCCTCGAGGAGGAGGGCCTGATCGCCCAGCCGCACACCAGCGCTGGCCGCGTCCCCACCGATGCGGGGTATCGCGTCTTCGTCGACCAGCTCAGCCGGCAGCCGCAGCGCAGCGGTGCGACCACCCGATCGATTGCCCGGTACCTCGGGGGCGCGGTCGATCTCGACGACATGATGCAGCGCACGGTGCGCCTGCTTGCACAGCTCACCCACCAGATCGCCCTCGTGCAGTACCCGTCATTGGCGCGCGCCACGGTTCGGCACTGTGATGTGGTCGTCCTCACTGCGCACCGGCTGATGATCGTCGTCGTTGCCGATACCGGTCGCCTTGACCAGATCGTCGTCGAGGCAGATGAACCGATTGACGAGCTGGTGGTGGCAACCCTGCGAGCCGGCTTGCGGGAGGCGCTGGTCGGGGCGTCGACGGCCGACCTCGGCCAGCGCCTGGCGCCGCTGATGACAACCGTGCACCCCGATCAGCGAGATGTTGTGGAGGTTGTCTGCGCCGCTCTCACGTCGGTGGTCACTGAGCCGTCCCGGGAGCGGGTGGTCATGGGTGGAACGGCGAATGTCGCGCCGTACGGCGAGGAGTTCGAGGCCGGCTACGGCAGCGTGCTGGCAACCCTCGATGAGCGGCTGGCACTGGTGGACCTGCTGGGTGATGGCGAGGATGCGGAGGAGCCGATCGTCCGAATCGGCCGTGAGAACCGGATCGACGCCCTGCGCGGGGCCGCTGTCGTGACCGCCGGCTACGGTCCGCAGGCGACGGTGGTGGCCCACCTCGGGGTCCTCGGCCCGATCCGGATGGACTACGCCGCGGCGATCGGCTCGGTCCGCGCCGTGGCCCGCCACCTCGGGGGGATCCTCCCCCACTCATGAGCGAGGACTACTACGAGATCCTCGGGGTCGCGCGTGATGCCGGTCCCGATGAGCTCAAGCGCGCCTATCGCCGGCTTGCCCGGGAACTGCATCCTGATCTCAACCCTGACCCGGCCAGCGGTGAGCGGTTCAAGTCGGTCACCGTCGCCTATGAGACCCTCTCCGATCCCCAGCGTCGGCGCATGTACGACCTCGGCTTCCCGAATGGAGCGGCGGCAGGTGACATGCCATTCGGCTTCGGGGGGCTGGGTGATTTCGTTGAGGCCTTTTTCGGTGCGGCAACCCCACGCGGCCCCCGTTCACGTGCCCAGCGTGGCCAGGATGCCCTGATCCGAATCGAGGTGGACCTCGCGGGGGCCTACTCCGGTGTCACCCGGGAGATCACCGTCGAGACAGCCGTGCGCTGCACCTCGTGCGAGGGTGGCGGGGCACGTCCTGGGACATCCGCCCAGACATGCCCGATGTGCCGTGGTCGCGGCAGCGTGCAGACCGTCCAGCGCTCGCTGCTTGGGCAGGTGATGTCCGCTCGACCATGTCCCCAGTGCCAGGGGTACGGCTCGGTCATCGTCGAGCCCTGCGCGGAATGCGCCGGTGAGGGGCGGGTGCGGGTGCGCAGTCAGCTCACCCTGACGATTCCGCCGGGGGTGGAGACCGGGACCCGGCTGCACCTCATCGGCCGCGGGGAAGTCGGCCCCGGGGGTGGGCCGGCCGGGGACCTCTACGTCGAGACCACGGTCCGGCCGCATCCGGTGTTCGAGCGTCAGGGTGAGGACCTCCACTGCACCGTGCCGATCCCGATGACCGCGGCGGCCCTCGGCACCCGCCTCACCTTGGACCTGCTTGACCAGACCGCCGAGCAGGTCGTGATCCCGGCCGGTGTGCAGCCCGATGCCGTCCTCACCCTCCGTGGCCGAGGGATGCCGAGACTTCGTTCGGCCGGCCACGGCGACTGCCACCTGCACATCGCGGTGTCGGTGCCCACCGACCTCACAGCGGAGCAGCGTGAACTGCTCGCCAAGGTGGCCGCGCTGCGCGGCGAGGAGGGCCCGGCGGCGGTCAGCGAGGATGCTGCGGCCGGCAACGGCTTCTTCAGCCGACTGCGCGACACGCTACGACGGTGAATCCTGCGGGGGTCGGCGGCTCCCACTTCTACATCCCGCCCGAGGTCCTCACCGTGGGTTCGGTGAGCCTGACCGGGCCGGAGGCCCACCACCTGCGTGCAGTGAGGCGCGTGCGGCCCGGGCAGCCGGTGGCCCTGTGCGATCACGCCGGCCGCACCGCCGCCGCGACGGTGCAGGACATCGGCGGCCGCCCGGCGGCCCGCCCGGGGCCGGGTGAGCGGGTGCTGCTCGAGGTGACGCAGCTGCAGTGCCACCCCCGGGCGGCTCCCGAGCTCATCGTGGCGCAAGCGCTGCTGCCCGGCGATGCGGGCACCGCGGCGGTCTCCCTGCTGACTGAGGTGGGGGTGGACACCCTCGTGCCCTGGCAGGCCAGCAGGTCGGTGGCGGAGTGGACGGGGGAACGCGCCCAGCGGGGTTGCGAGCGGTGGCGGGCGACCGCCCATGAGGCAACCAAGACCAGTGGTCGGGCATGGGCGCCGACGGTGACCGAACCGGTCACCACAGCCGACCTCATCGAAATGGCCAGCAGTGTCGACCTTGCCATCGCCTGCGACACGGTGGCCGCCGACCCGCTTGGGCGACTGCTCGCGGGTGCGGGCGCGCCCACCTCGGTCCTGCTCATCATCGGTCCGGAGGGTGGCCTCAGCAGCGAGGAGCGGACGGCCTTCGCCGCAGCCGGCGCACGGGTCGCCTCGCTCGGGCCCACCGTCCTGCGCAGCCGCAGTGCGGGTGGCGTGGCCGGTGCGATCACCCTCGCCCACCTGCGCCGGGGGGGTTCCGCCGACACCGCTCCCAATGGGCCGAATGCGCCCAGTGGGCCGAATGGACCGAATGGACCGAATGGCAGGCTTGGCGGATGACGGAGGGCTGCCTGTTCTGTGCCATCGCCGCCGGGGCGATTCCCGCGGCGGTCGTCCATGCGGATGATCAGGTGCTTGCCTTCCGCGATATCGCCCCCACCGCGCCGGTCCACCTGCTCGTCATCCCCCGCAGCCACTACCCCGACATCGTCAGCCTCACCACCGCCATGCCGCACCTGACCGGCCACCTCATCGACGTGGCCGGTCGCGTCGCCGCCGCCGAGGGGTGTGCGGGGGGATTCCGGCTGGTGTTCAACACCGGTGATGACGGCGGGCAGACGATTGGCCATGTCCACGCCCATGTCCTCGGGGGTCGGCAGCTGCAATGGCCACCCGGGTGAACCGGTGACGGGCTCGGATCCCGCCGCCGCGGCCGATCCCAGCGCGGACGAGGACCGCCGGTGCATCACCGTGCCGCCCAGCCTGCAGATGGTGGCACTGCTCGGTGCCGCGGATGAGTTGATCCGGGTTGTGGAGGCTGCCTTCCCCGCCGTCGACGTCCATGTCCGCGGCAATGTGGTGACGCTCACCGGCCGCGCCGATGAGGTGGCGCTGCTGCAGCAGGCGATCGAGGAACTGCTGGCCGTCCTGCGCACCGGCCAGTCCCTGTCACCGGAGACGGTGGCGCGCGCGATCGAGATCCTCCGCAGTGACAGCCCCCAGCCGCGGCCGAGTGAACTCCTCACCGCCAGCATCCTCACCTCACGGGGTCGTTCAATCCGACCGAAGACGCTCAACCAGAAGCGCTATGTCGACGCGATCGACGCCCACACGATCGTGTTCGGCATCGGCCCGGCCGGTACGGGGAAGACCTATCTCGCCGTGGCCAAGGCGGTGGACGCCCTGCTGGCCAAGCGGACGGCGCGCATCGTCCTGACGCGGCCGGCGGTGGAGGCGGGCGAGCGCCTGGGCTTCCTGCCGGGGACCCTGTCGGAGAAGATCGACCCCTATCTGCGGCCGCTCTATGACGCCCTGCAGGACATGATCGATCCGGAGCGAATCGGCCGGCTGATGACCAACGGCACCATTGAGGTCGCACCACTTGCCTACATGCGGGGGCGCACCCTCAATGATGCCTTCATCATCCTCGATGAGGCGCAGAACACCACCCCGGAGCAGATGAAGATGTTCCTCACCAGGCTCGGCTTCGGCTCATCGATGGTGATCACCGGCGACGTGACCCAGGTCGATCTGCCCAGTGGGGCTCGCTCCGGCCTGCGCGTGGTGGAGTCGATCCTGCAGGGCATCCCCGATGTGGCCTTCATCCGCCTGGGCTCGCGGGATGTCGTGCGCAATCCGCTGGTCAGCCGGATCGTGGACGCGTATGAGCATCACGATGCCGGTGAGGAAGGGACGCGGGAGCCAGTCCGCTCGGGTCGACATGCCCGCTGACGCCGATTCCTCGGTGCTGCCGGACCTGGCGAGCATGGGCGAGCAGTGCGACTGGCTGCGGGAGCGGCTCGGACTGCATCCGGCCACGGTCATCGAGCTCGTCCTGCTCGATACCGAGCAGATGACGCGGATCCACGTGGCGTACCTGGCCGAGCCGGGGCCCACGGATGTCATGGCCTTTCCGATGGACCCACCGGTGGCCGCCGGGGCCTGCCTGCCGCCCGATGCACCACCCCCCCTGCTGGGCGAGATCGTGCTCTGCCCGGATTTCATCGCCGCCACCGATGAGCCGGAACCGCTTGCCGTGCGCTGCGCCCTCCGCATCACCCATGCCATGCTCCACCTGATCGGTCATGACCACGCCGATGATGTGGGCAGGGAACGCATGTTCGCCGAGCAGGAGCGCCTGATGCATGACTGGCTGCAGCGATGATCCCGACCGTGCTGGTGATCGCCGCCCTGGCCGTGGTGTGCTTCCTCGCGGTGATGATGCGCACCGCGCTGGCCCGCGTCAGCCGGGCGGTCCTCGCCGAGATCGGCCAGCGCTCCCCCGGGGGGGCGCGGGTGCTGGAGCGGCTGGTCGGCGATCGTGCGCGCTATGTCGCGGTGCTGCAACTGCTTGCGCTCATCCTGGGCTCGGCGGTGACGGTGCTGCTCACGGCCCTGCTGATGGACACCGCACTCGACCGGCCCGCGGCGCTGCTGCTCGCGCTCATCCTTGCCTCAGTGATCGCCTTCATCCTGCTGGGAGTCGCCCCCGAGACCCTCGGCCTGCAGCATGCCGGTGCGATCGCCCGCCGGGGTGCGCGGCCTACCGAGATCCTGGGCACGGTGCTCTGGCCGGTTGCGCGAATGCTCGTTGCCCTCGGCAATGCCCTCACCCCCGGGCCCGGTTACCGGGCAGGACCCTTCGCCTCCGAGGCGGAGTTCCGGGAGCTCGTCGACCTGGCACAGGACGATGTCATCGAGGACGATGAGCGCCAGATGATCCACTCGGTGTTCGAGTTGTCGGACACCCTCGTCCGCGAGGTCATGGTGCCGCGCACGGAGATGGTGTGGATCGAGAGCGGCAAGCACCTGCGGCAGGCGCTCTCCCTGGCCCTGCGGTCGGGGTTCTCCCGGATCGCGGTGATCGGGGAGGACATCGACGATGTGGTCGGCGTGGTCTACCTCAAGGATGTCGTCGCCCGGGTGTTCGCCGATCGTGAGGCCGAGCAGCAGACGGTGGCATCGGTGATGCGGGAGGCCTACCTGGTCCCGGACAGCAAGCAGGCCGATGACCTGTTGCGCGAGATGCGAGCAGCGCGGGTCCATCTGGCGATCGTCATCGATGAGTACGGCGGAACGGCGGGGCTGGTGACCATTGAGGACGTGCTGGAGGAGATCGTCGGGGAGATCGCCGATGAGTACGACACGGGGGCGCCGGAGATCGAGCGGGTGGCCGACGACCAGTACCGGCTCAGTGCACGTGCTCATGTCGAGGACGTGGCGGAGGCGCTCGGGATCACCGCTGACGGGCAGGAAGGTGTGGACACGATCGCCGGGCTGCTCGCCGTCCGACTCGGCCGCGTGCCGATCCCGGGTTCGGATATCCGCATCGATGGCTGGGAGTTCCGCGCCGAGGCCGGCGCCGGCCGCCGCAATCGGGTGGCCACCGTGCTCGCCACCCGCGTGCGCACGTCTGACCTGTCGCCCGGATCAGCCGACGATGACCTGCCGCGCGGTGACGCGGTCGAGGGATCGTGACCGCACCGCCGGGGTGGCAGCCGGATCCCCGCCTGCTTGCACTGGCCCGGACGGTGCAGGCGCGGATCGGTGCGCCCGCGGGCGCGGCGGTGGCGGATGACACCGGACGCACATTCGCAGCACCGGCCCTGACCATTGCCGGCTGCGACTTCGGGGCGCTGCTGCTCGCCTGCGCGCAGGCAGTGGCTGCCGGCGCCCGGGAGGTGGTCGCCGCCGTGATGATCGGCTCGGCGGACCCCTCGGCGACGGACCTCGCCGCCGTGGCCGAGTTGGTGGGCAGCGCGGAGGTGACCGTAGGCGTGCTCGATCGAGATGGGCGGGTCCGCCACGTCCACGTGCTGTCCCCAGCGTGACCCATCGCTGCGGCTTCGTTGCCCTCGCCGGTCGTCCCAATACCGGCAAGTCGACGCTGCTCAATGCAATCGTCGGGGAGCAGGTCGCGATCGCATCCCGGTGGCCGCAGACAACCCGGCATGCGGTGCGCGGCATCCTCACCCGCACCGATGCGCAGCTCATCGTCGTGGATACCCCCGGCTTCCATCGACCGCGCACCCCCCTGGGGCAGCGACTCACGGCAGCGGCGCTCGACGCCTGGGCGGGGGTTGACCTCGTCGCGGTGTGCCTGCCCGCCGATGAGGCCACCGGTCCGGGGGATCGGATGATCATCGAGCGCATCCTCGGCCCGGTTGGCCCGGTTGGCCCGGTTGGCCCGGTTGGCCCGGTTGGCCCGGTGAGCGGGGGCGAGCCGGCGGTGGCAGTGGTGACCAAGGCGGACCGAGTCGACCGGGCAGCGCTGGCCGCGCGGCTGGTGGCGGTCGCCGAGTGTGCCGATCAGGCCGGGCGCGGGTGGCTGGACATCGTTCCGGTCAGTGGGCGCACGGGTATGGGTGTTGCCCGGCTGGTCGACGTCCTCATCGGCCACCTACCCGAGGGCCCGGCCCTGTATCCCGCGGACACCGTCAGTGATGATCCACTGCCCGTCCGCGTGGCTGAGGTGATCCGGCAGGCCGCCCTGCGGCGGGCCTTCGATGAACTGCCGCATTCCCTTGCGGTCACCGTCACCGATATCGCCGAGCGGCCGGATCGTCCGCCGCAGCGCCGGCTGGTCGATGTGCGCGCACGCATCCTCGTCGAGCGCAGCAGCCAGGAGGGACTGGTCATCGGCCGGGGCGGGGTGGGCATCCGGGAGATCGGCACGACCGCGCGGCCGGAACTGGAGCGACTGCTCGATGCGCAGGTTCACCTTGAGCTGCGCGTGGCTGTGGCCGCGAACTGGCAGCGGGACCCGGCGGCCCTCACCCGCCTCGGCTTCTGAGCCACCGGCGGCGGGGCGGTGCGCCGGCACCGGGGGATGGGCCCGCACCCGGGGGTTGGCCGGCACCGGGGGATGGGCCCGCACCCCGGGGTTGGCCGGGGCCGGGGGATGGGCCCGCACCCGAATCAAAGGCCTCCACGAGGGCGTGCCGCTGGGTGTAGGTGTCGAGGATGGCGATCACCGCCGCCACCACCGGGATCGCGATGAGAGCGCCGATGACGCCGAAGAGCAGGGCACCGGCCAGCACCGAGGCAAGGGCGACTGCGGGGTGGATGTTCATGGTGGAGGCGCTGATTCGGGGCAGCAGCAGGTAGTTCTCAACCTGCTGGTAGGCGGTGGCGAAGACGATGATGATGAGGCCATTCCAGGGGTTCTCGGTGAACCCCACCAGCACGGGCAGGGCGGCACCGATGTAGACCCCGATAGTGGGGATGAACTGGCTGACGATGCCGTTGAACAGGGCCAGCGGCAGCCAGTACGGCAGGTCGATGATGAGGAAGAAGACGGCACTGGCCGCGGCGGCGATGAATGCAAGGGTGAGCCGGGAGATCAGGTAGCCGCCGGCCTTGCCGGCCGCAATCTGCCAGACCGTGTCGAGCACCCGCTGGCGCGGTGGCGGCAGCAGGCTCGCCAGCCGGGCGCGCAGTCGGGGCGCGTCGGCGGAAAGGTAGAAGGCGAACAAGCCACCGGTGGCAAGTCCGAGCAGCACCCCGAAGGTCCCGGTGAGGGCACCGGTGAGGCCGCTCACCACGCCGCTGACGAGGGCATTGGCCTGGTCTGCGGTGAGGTTCAGCAGCCCGAGGTCGCCGGCGAGCTGCGTGAGGCCCTGATCGAGGGTGAGCTCGGTGCCCAGTGTTCGGTTGGACCATTCGATGAGCGTCTGCATTGTTGTGGGCAGTGCACCGGACAGAGCGATGGCCTGGCTGATGAGCAGTTGGCCGAACAGCACGAGGAAGGCGGCCAGCAGTGCCAGCATCGACAGCAGGACGCTCGCAGCGGCGGCCGCCCTGCTCATCCCGCGATGGGAGAGCCACTGGACCACCGGCTCGACTGCGAGGGCGAACAGCCAGGCGACCAGGCCGATCAGGATGAGGTCCTGCAACCGAACGAGCGTCCATGCCGCACCCTGCAGCAGCAGGACGGCAAGGACGATGGCGAACAGGATCCGGCGCAGTGCTGCCGGGGCGAGGCGGATCGACCAGGTCACCCCACCGGTGTCGGTGGCGCCGCCGGGAGGCCGTCCGAGGCGCCGAACCTCCACATCGCCCGGGGGCCCGGCTGCGGACTGGTCAACAGGGGAACCGCCGGAGGCGGCGGGACCGGCACCGGTCATGACCGCACCCTAGACGCGCTGCCAGCGGTGCGCCGAGGCTGGCCGCCGGCGTCCGCCGGGGACAATGCCGGGGTGCCGCTCTACCGCGACGATGCCGTCGTCCTGCGGACCCACCGACTTGGTGAGGCCGACCGGATCATCACCCTGCTGACCCGGGGGCATGGCCGGCTGCGGGCGGTGGCCAAGGGGGTGCGCCGGACGGGCTCACGCTTCGGGTCGCGCCTCGAGCCCTTCAGCCATGTCGACCTGCAGTGCCACACGGGCCGCAGCCTCGACATCGTCACCCAGGTGGAACTGCTTCACGGCTACGGTGCCCGGCTGTCGGGGGACTATGCGCGCTGGACCGCCGGCCAGGCGATGCTCGAGGCGGCCGAGCGCCTGACCCCGGAGGAGGCGGAGCCAGCGCCGGCGCAGTACGCCCTGCTCGTGGCGGGACTGCGCTCACTGGCCGCCGATGAGCATGAGCACGGGCTGGTGCTCGACGCCTACCTGCTGCGCTGCCTTGCCGTCGCCGGCTGGGCCCCGTCCTTCGCGGAGTGTGCCCGGTGCGGTGAGCCCGGTCCGCATCGTGCGGTCTCCCTGCCCGCCGGGGGCGTCGTCTGCCCGGACTGCCGGCCCCCGGGTGCGGTCAATCCCGATCCGGGGACCGTGACCCTGCTCGGAGCGCTGCTGAGCGGGGACTGGCCGCATGCCGAGGCCAGTGGGATCCGACAGCGGCAGGAGGCCAGCGGTCTCGTTGCGGCCTACCTGCGCTGGCATGTGGAACGTGGCCTGCGATCCCTGGCACTTGTGGAGCGCTGATGGCGGACCCGCAGCCGCACCCCAGCGGCGCTCGGCCGCCGCACCTGCCGACGCCGGCAGTGCCGCGCCATGTCGCCATCGTCATGGACGGCAATGGCCGGTGGGCCCGGCAGCGAGGGCTGCCGCGGACTGCCGGTCATGAGGCGGGTGAGACCGCACTGTTCGATGTCGTGCACGGTGCCCTGGAGATCGGGGTGGCCGTCCTGAGCGTCTATGCGTTCTCCACCGAGAACTGGCGGCGATCACCGGAGGAGGTGCGCTTCCTGATGGGCTTCAACCGTCAGGTGCTGCGCCGACGCCGCGATGAGATCCATGACCTGGGGGTGCGGATGGTCTGGTCCGGCCGACGGCAGCGCCTGTGGCGGACAGTGCTGTCCGAGCTCGAGCAGGCGGAGCGCCTCACCGCCGCAAATCGGCGCATGGTCCTGAACATGTGCATCAACTACGGTGGGCGAGCCGAGATCACCGATGCCACCACGGCGATCGCGCGAGCGGTGCAGGCCGGTGAGCTCGCCGTCGATCGCATTGACGAGCGGACCATCCGCCGTTACCTCGATGAGCCCGAACTGCCGGATGTTGACCTGTTCATTCGGACGTCCGGGGAACAGCGGACCAGCAACTTCCTCATCTGGCAGGCCGCTTACGCCGAACTGGTCTTCCTTGACACCCTCTGGCCGGATGTCGACCGTCGCCATCTATGGCAGGCAATTGAGGAGTACGCCCGGCGGGATCGACGCTTCGGCTCCGCCCGGGCTTGAGCGGGCAGGCCCCCGGCGGGGCCCATGGCGCGACTCAGGTGGTGAGCAGTCGCGAGGCCACGATGTAGAGCAGCAGTGCGATGACGACGATGCGCAGCACCCGTCCCGTCGGCCGGACAGCCGGCCATGACAGCAGCAGCAGCCACAGCAGCGTCAGGGTGACCAGGAGCAGGGCGAGGGTGCCGGGCAGGGACGGTACGAGAACGCCGATGAGGAGCAGTGCCAGCAGGGCGACCGGCAGGACCCACCGGGGCAGGGCGGCCATCCGGACCAGCAGCGGTCGCGAGGACGCCTCCAGGCGGCTGCGCCAGGACGGGGTGGGGGAGGTCATGGCTGCGATCCTGCCATGGGCGGGCCCGCCCGGTGGCTACGCTGAGGCAGGTGGGGGCGTGGGATGGTCGGGGATGCACCCGCCTGTGAGTGAGCGGCGATCCACCTGGGAAGGGGAGTCCGACGACGATGCGCACCTCGCGCAAGGACCTGGCCGCCAGGGTTGAGGCGGTGGTCGCGCTGGCCAAGCGGCGCGGGTTCGTCTTCGCCAGCAGTGAGATCTACGGGGGGACCCGGTCGGCCTGGGACTACGGCCCACTCGGGGTGGCGTTGAAGGAGAACATCCGTCGTGCCTGGTGGCAGTCGATGGTCCGGGAGCGGCCGGAGGTCGTCGGTCTCGACTCCGCGATCATCCTCGCGCCAGAGGTGTGGCGGGCAAGCGGCCATCTGGAAGCCTTCGTGGATCCGCTGACCGAGTGCCGCTCCTGCCATCGGCGCTGGCGAGCCGACCACCTGCTGGAGGCCCATGCGGATCGCCATGGTGAGCCGCCCGCCGACCTGTCAGTGGTTGCCTGCCCCCACTGCGGTGTGCGGGGGCAGTTCACTGAGACGCGAATGTTCAACGGGCTGCTGCAGACCCAGATCGGACCCGTGGCAGATGCCGGGGCCATCCACTACCTGCGACCGGAGACCGCCCAGGGCATCTTCGTCAACTTCACGCAGGTCATGACGGCCGCGCGGCGCAAGCCGCCCTTCGGTATCGCCCAGGTCGGAAAGTCGTTCCGCAATGAGATCACGCCGGGGAACTTCATCTTCCGGACCCGGGAGTTCGAGCAGATGGAGATGGAGTACTTCGTCCCCCCGGGCACCGATGAGCAGTGGCATGAGTACTGGATCGAGCAGCGCTGGCGCTGGTACACCGACCTGGGGATGCAGGCGGAGAACCTGCGGCGCTTCGAGCATCCGCGCGAGAAGCTGTCCCACTACGCAAAGCGGACGGTCGATATCGAGTACCGCTTCGGATTCGCGGGCAGTGAATGGGCCGAGCTGGAGGGCATCGCCAACCGCACCGACTTCGACCTGCGCACGCACAGTGCGCACAGTGGCAGCGACCTGTCCTACTTCGACCAGCAGTCCGGCACCCGGTGGACGCCCTTCGTCATCGAGCCGGCGGCGGGCCTCACCCGCGCTGTGCTCGCCTTCCTGCTGGATGCCTACGACGAGGATGAGGCGCCCACGACCAAGGGCGGCATGGAACGGCGCCTGGTCCTGCGCCTCGATCCCCGGCTGGCGCCGGTGACCGCGGCGGTGCTGCCGTTGTCACGCAATGCCGAGCTGTCCGGGGTCGCCGAGCGCCTCGCTGCCGACCTCAGCCGGCAGTACGACATCGAGCTCGACGATGCGGGGGCCATCGGACGCCGCTACCGCAGGGCGGATGAGGTCGGCACGCCCTATGCCATCACGATCGACTTCGAGACTGCCGCGGATGGCGGAGTGACGATCCGGGAGCGGGACTCGATGGTCCAGGTGAGGGTGCCGATCGAGGGGGTTCGCGCGTGGCTGGGCGAGCGGATGTGGCCGGGGGGGTGACGGGTATGCGTGCGCTCATCACGGGGGTCAGTGGCCAGGACGGCTGGCTGCTCAGTGAGGCCCTGCTCGCCGCCGGCGCCAGCGTCGTGGGGGCCACCCGCGCGGCCGATCTGCCCGCGGGGCATCCGTTGACCGGGGCGGAGGTCGTCAGCTGCGATGTCACCGACCGGCACCGGGTGGCGGAGGTCCTCGAGCAGACCAACCCCGAGGTCGTGTTCCACCTGGCCGGTCAATCCTCGCCGCTGACGTCCTGGGTGGAGCCGGAGGAGACCTTCCGGATCAACGCGCTGGGCACGGTGAACGTCATCAACGCAGCCGAGCGGTGTGCACCCGATGCCCGAATCATCGTTGCCTCCAGTTGCCAGGTCCTCGATCCCCACTCGGTCATGCCGCTCACGGAGACCTCGCCGGTGGGGCCGGTGAACCCCTATGGCGTGTCAAAGCTGGCCGCGCTGCAGGTGGCACGGTTCGCCCGCAGCCGGGGGCAGTTCGTCGCCAATGCCCTCCTGTTCAACCACGAGTCGCGCTACCGTCCGACCTCGTTCGTCACCGCGAAGATCGCTGCCCGCGCCGCGGCGATCGCCGCCGGGGCGGCCACGACCCTCGTCCTGGGGGACCTGCGGGTGCGTCGGGACTGGATCCATGCCGGCGATGCGATGGCCGCCCTGCTGCTGATGGCCGGTGCCGAGCGACCGGATGACTACGTCGTCGCCGGTGGGCAGGGGATTGCCGTCGCCGACCTGTGTGCGGCCGCCTTCCGCGCCGCCGGTGTCGAGGACTGGCAGCAGCACGTGACCTCTGATCCGGCCCTGTTCCGACCCGAGGAGCCGGCGCTGCTGTGCGCCTCCCCCGCCAAGATCTCCCTCAATCTGGGCTGGCAGCCGACCACCCCGCTTGCGGTCTGGATGGCCGACATGGTCGCCCATCATCGGCGCCTGCTCACGTGACGGCAGTCGCGGCCCCCGCGTCGCCGGGGCTGCACACGCAGCGCTTCTCGGTCGCCGTACCGGTGGTACTCGCACCGATGGCGGGCATCACCAACAGTGCCTTCCGGCGGCTGTGCCGGGAGTACGGGGCTGGCCTGTACGTCTCGGAGATGGTCACCAGCCGAGGACTGGTCGAGGGCCACCCGGAGTCACTGGCGATGGTCCGCCCGGAGGCGCCAGGGGGGATCACGTCGATTCAGCTCTACGGAGTCGATCCGGTCACGATCGGGCAGGCGGTGACCCTGCTGGTCCAGCGCGGCTGGGCCGACCATATCGACCTGAACATGGGCTGCCCGGTGGCCAAGGTCACCCGCCGCGGGGGTGGCGCGGCGCTGCCATGGAAGACCGACCTGTTCACCGCGATCGTTCGCTCCGCAGTGGCGGCCGCACGCCGTGCCGCCGATGAGCGGGGCGAGGCGCCACCAGCGGTCACCGTCAAGATGCGGATGGGCATTGACGATGACCACCTGACCTACCGGCAGGCCGGTCTCATCGCCGCAGCGGCGGGCGTGTCCTGGGTGGCCCTGCACGCCCGCACCGCGGCCGCGATGTACTCGCCCTCGGCGCGCTGGGAGGCGATTGCCGACCTTGTCGCACTGCTGTCAGGCACCGGCGTGCCCGTCCTGGGCAACGGCGATATCTGGTCGGCGGCCGATGCCCGGGCGATGATGGCCCAGACCGGGTGCGCTGGCGTCGTCATCGGGCGCGGGTGCCTCGGCCGGCCGTGGCTGTTCGGCCAGTTGGCGGCGGCCTTGACCGGTACCCCACCGCCCGGTGACCCGGGGCTTGCCGAGGTGGTTGCGATCATGCAGCGGCATGCCCTGCTGCTGTGCGAGCGCTACGGCCAGGATCGGGGCTGCCGGGACTTCCGCAAGCACGTCGCCTGGTACCTCAAGGGATTCGAGGTCGGGTCGCAGACTCGCCGGGCGCTGGGGATGGTCAGCAGCCTGTCCGAGCTGGCCGACCTGCTCGGCACGCTCCCCGCCGACCAGCCATATCCCGTTGCCGTGGTTGCGCAGCCGCGGGGTCGCACCACCCCCGCCCGGCCGGTGGCGCTGCCCCAGGGCTGGTTGGACACGCCGACATTGGAGCAACGTCACGCCCATGAGCTGCAGCAGGCGGAGGAGTGTGCAAGCGGGGGCTAGCAGAATGACGCGATGCCCACCCTCCCCGCGCCCGTCCCCACCCGTCCCACCTGCCCCCGATGCGGGGGTGCCGGCCGATGAAGTACGTCTACGACTTCACCGAGGGTGATCGGACGATGGCCGACCTGCTCGGCGGCAAGGGCGCAAACCTCGCTGAGATGACCCGGCTGGGCCTGCCGGTGCCGCCCGGGTTCACCATCACCACCGTCGCCTGCCAGGCCTACCTGCGCGATGGCCGGGAGCCGGCGGGAATGGGGCCCCAGGTGGGGACGGCACTTGCCGCAACCGAGTCCCGCGCGCGCCGACGGCTTGGGGATGCCGATCGTCCGCTGCTGCTGTCGGTGCGATCCGGGGCGCGGTACTCGATGCCCGGGATGATGGAGACCGTCCTGAACATCGGCCTCAATGACGCCTCGGTGGTCGGTCTGGCGGCCGAGACCGGCAGTGAACGGTTCGCGTGGGACTCCTACCGGCGCCTGATCCAGATGTTCGGGCGGACGGTGCTCGGCATTCCGGCGGAGCGGTTCGAGCACGCATTGGATGCCGTCAAGGCACGGGCTGGTGCGCAGGTGGACGTCGACCTCACCGCCGCCGACCTGCGCGGTCTGGTCGATGACTACCGAGGGATCGTCATCGACCAGACCGGACATGAGTTCCCGATGGATCCCTACGTCCAGCTCGACCTGGCGATCCGGGCGGTATTCGACTCATGGAACACCGATCGTGCCCGGATCTACCGCCGGCAGGAGCGGATTGCCGAGGACCTGGGAACCGCGGTGAACGTCTGCACCATGGTCTTCGGAAACCGGGGTGAGGACTCCGGCACCGGCGTTGCCTTCACCCGCGACCCGGCCACCGGTGCACCCGGGGTCTACGGCGACTGGCTGCCCAATGCCCAAGGTGAGGATGTCGTTGCGGGGATCCGCAACACCCAGACCCTCGCGGATCTGCAGGAGCAGCTCCCGGCGGTGCACGCCGAGCTGCTGACCATCATGGGCACGTTGGAGTCCCACTACCGGGACCTGTGCGATATCGAGTTCACCGTCGAGGGCGGCCGCCTCTGGATGCTCCAGACGCGCGTGGGCAAGCGGACGGCGGCGGCGGCCTTCCGGATCGCAACCCAGCTGGTGGGTGAGGGACTGATCACCCTCGATGAGGCACTGGAGCGGGTGACCGGGCAGCAGCTGATCCAGCTGATGTTCCCCACCTTCCAGCCCGGGTCGCAGCGCACCCTGCTGGCGCGCGGGATCCCCGCCTCGCCCGGGGCGGCGGTCGGGGTGATCGCCTTCACCGCCGCTGAGGCGATCGCTCGCGCCGCCAACGGCGAGCGGCCGGTGCTCGTGCGACGGGAGACCACCCCGGATGACCTCGCGGGGATGGTCGCCAGCGTCGCCATCCTCACCAGCCGGGGCGGAAAGACGTCGCATGCGGCCGTGGTCGCCCGCGGGATGGGAACCACCGCGGTCTGCGGGGCGGAGGAGCTGGAGATCGACCCAGCGGCCGGGGAGGTGCGCAGCCGCTCGGGGGCACTCCTACGGGCCGGCGACATGGTCTCCGTGGATGGCACCACCGGTGAGGTGTTCCTTGGCGAGGTCCCGGTCATGCCGTCGTCGGTGGTGCGCTACTTCGACGGTGAGATCACCCCGGCCGATGGCGAGGCGGGGGACATCGTCGATGCGGTGGACATCCTCGTCCGGCATGCCGACTCCGTGCGGCGCATGGCGGTGCGCGCCAACGCCGACACCGCGGAGGATGCCGCCCGTGCCCGCCGGATGGGGGCGGCCGGGATCGGGCTGGCCCGCACCGAGCACATGTTCCTCGGGTCCCGGCGGGTACTGATCGAGCGGCTGATCCTCGCCACCGATGACGCCACCCGGGAGGCGGCCCTCGCGGCCCTGCTGCCCCTGCAGGTGGGCGACGTCACCGAACTGCTCGAGGCGATGGACGGCTATCCAGTTGTCATCCGGCTTATCGATCCCCCCCTCCACGAGTTCCTCCCCGACCGCACCGAGCTCGCCGTTCGGGTGGCTCGCGCCGAGGAGCGCGGACTCACCGGAGCGCAGGTGGACGCCGATCGGCTGCTGCTGGCCGCCGTGGAGCGTGTCAGCGAGCACAACCCCATGATGGGGATGCGAGGCGTCCGGCTGGGGCTGCAGGTTCCGGGGCTGTTCGGAATGCAGGTGCGCGCCATCGCGGAGGCGACCGCGGCCCTGCTCAGCCAAGGTCGGCGGCCGCATCCGGAGATCATGGTGCCGCTGGTGGCGACGGTCGCCGAGCTTGAGCCCGTTCGACGCGAGGCCGTGGCAATCATCGCGGACGTGGCTGCCCGCACCGGGATGAGCCTGCAGATTCCCCTCGGCACCATGATCGAGCTGCCACGGGCGGCGCTCACCGCCCAGCGCATCGCCCGGGCCGCGGACTTCTTCTCCTTCGGCACCAACGACCTGACGCAGACGACCTGGGGATTCAGCCGGGACGATGTGGAGGCGGAATTCGTCGGGGACTACCTCGAGCGCGGCATCCTCGGCACCTCGCCGTTCGAGACCCTGGACGTCCACGGGGTCGGTGAACTGGTGCGAATCGCCTGTGAGCGCGGCCGGTCAACCCGGGCCGATATCGGACTGGGGGTCTGCGGGGAGCATGGCGGGGACCCGGCGTCGATCGCCTTCTTCGACGCCGTGGGGCTGGACTACGTCTCCTGCTCCCCCTTCCGGGTGCCGGTGGCGCGACTGGAGGCCGGGCGGGTTGCCCTGCGGGGGGTCGCGGTCAGCGAGTCGCGCTGACCGCGCTGTGCCCACCGGCCGACAGCAAGGCGGGTCAGCACCCACATCGTGATGAGCACCTGGCTGCGCGGGATCTTCGACTGCCCACCGGCGCGATCCCGGAAGACCGTCGGGACCTCCGCGAGTTGCAGCCCAGCCCGGTGCAGTACCTCGATCTGCTCAAGGGCGTAGGCATAGCCGGCCTCGCTGAGGTGCCGATCGTGCAGGACGGCGATGCTGTGGGAGGAGAAGGCCCGGAACCCATTGGTGTACTCCGATAGTCCGGTGGGCAGCAGCAGCCGGGCACAGGCGTTCGCCGTCCGGCTGAGCAGGCGCCGGATGCCGCGCAGGTGCAGGGTCCCGCCCCGGGAGCGGGTTCCGATGACGAAGTCGGCGCCGGTGGCAAGGGGAGCCAGCAGCAGCGGAATCTCCGCGGGATCGTGGGACAGGTCGGCATCCATCGTCACCAGCCAGTCGTAGCCATCGCGCTGGGCGAACCGCTGGGCGGCCGCGTGGGCGCTGCTGAGACCGGATTTCACCGGCCGGCTCACCAACCGCACTCGCGGATCGCTGTGTGCACACTCGGCCACGATCACCCCGGTGCCATCGGGGGAGGAGTCATCGATGATCAGGTGGTCGGCCATGGGCAGGACGGAGCGGACCTGCGCGATCAGCGTGCTGATGGTCGCCGCCTCGTTGTAGGTGGCGGAGAACACCAGGATCCGCTGGGCCACCCTCGCCCCCCTTGTCCGGTCACGTCCTGCCCGCCTCAGTCTTCCAGTGTCAGCGTGCCCCCGTGCGCCGGCTCCGCCGCCGATTGCGGCATCCGGGGTGAGCGACAATCAGGGGGTGCGTCGCTCACGCCGGGCGGTGGCGGTCCTCGTCATCATCGTGCTGCTGGCCAGCCTCGCGATCCCCGCGGTGATCGCCCTGCGCATCCTCATGGACACCCGGATCGACGATCGGCAACCCAGTGACGTGATCCTCGTGCTCGGCGCCGCCCAGTACGACGGCCGGCCCGGGCCGGTGCTCACCGCCCGGGCCCGCCATGCCGCCCAGTTGCACCGGGCCGGTGTCGCCCCGCAGGTGGCCACCGTTGGGGGTCGCCAGCCAGCGGACCGGTTCACCGAGGCCGCAGCGGCAGCCGGCTGGCTCGTCGATCACGGCATTCCCGCCTCGGCGGTCATCCGCATCCCGCGTGGCCGGGACACTGCGACGAGCATGCGAGCCTTTGCGGTGGCCGCCGAGCGCCATGGCTGGCAGACCGTGACGATCGTCACCGATCCACTGCACCAGTTCCGCAGCCGGCTGCTCGCGCAGGCCGCAGGCCTGGCCGTCCGCAGCTCACCGAGTCGCGATGTCTCGGGCAGCCTGCCGGGTGCCTACTTCCTCGGGCGGGAGACGCTTGCGGTCATGGAGTACCTGGTCGGCCGGGCGGGCTCCCCTCGCCCCGCTGCGGAGCCGGGTGGGCTGAGCAGGTGAGTGCGCAGAGCGGTGGGCCTGCCGGGTACCGCGCGGAGGACATCGCGCGGCCGCTGCCCGAACCCGGGCAACGACCGCGTCCGCCCTTCATCCGAGATCGAGCCCGAGTCCTGCATTCGGCCGGCCTGCGCCGGCTCGCCGCCAAGACCCAGGTCGTCCATGCCGGCTGGGGGGACTTCCCCCGCACGCGCCTGACCCACACCCTTGAGGTGGCGCAGATAGGCCGCGAGCTCGCCGGGCGCATCGGTGCCGACCCCGACCTCGTCGAGACCGCATGCCTGGCCCACGACATCGGCCACCCACCCTTCGGGCACAACGGAGAGGTCGCCCTCGCCGAGGCCGCGTCGACGATCGGGGGCTTCGAGGCCAATGCCCAGACCCTGCGGCTGCTCACGCGGTTGGAGGCGAAGATCGTCACCACCGTCGACGGCGCCCTCGTCTCAGGTGGCCTCAACCTCACCCGAGCCAGCCTCGATGCGGTGACGAAGTACCCGTGGCCGCGTGCGCCGGGTCGCAGCAAGTGGGGTGTCTACGACGAGGACCGGCCGGTATTCGACTGGTGCCGCCAGCCAGCGCCTGGGCGACGGCTGTGCATCGAGGCGCAGCTCATGGACATCGCCGACGACATCGCCTACTCCGTCCACGATGTGGAGGATGCGATCCACGCTGGCTTCCTCGACTGCCGCGCAGTGCGCGCCGATCCGGAGCGCCAACAGGTCATCGACGTCGCGCGGGCCCACTACCTGGCGGACAGTGAAGCGGCCGACCTCGCGGCCGAGCTGGAGCAGATCACGACGGGGCCCCGGTGGCCGGCTGCTTTCGATGGGTCCCTGCCGGCACTGGTCGGGCTCAAGGCGCTCACCAGCGAGCTCATCGGCGAGTTCACCACCGCAGTCGCCGCTGCCACCCGCGCCGGCGGAGACCTGCCCCTGCTGCGCTACGGCGGGAACGTCATCGTGCCCGTCCAGGTGCAACGCCGGATCGCAGTGCTCAAGTCGCTCGTCCACGTCTTCGTGATGCACCGTGAGGGGGCGGCGGCGGGTCATCGAGAGCAGCGGGACCTCCTGATCGCCCTGGTTGGGCACTACCGGGATCAGCCTGAGCACTTGTCCACCCACCATCGGGAGCGCTGCGCCGGCGCCAGTGCCGAGCAGTTGCTGCGGATCGCCATCGATGAGGTTGCGGAGCTCACCGACACCTCTGCCTGGCAGCGGGCGGCTGCGCTCGGCCTGGCCTGAGCCCGGCTCGGTGACGCCCAGGCTGAGCGGTCAGCCCCGGGGCCTAGGCTCGACGGGGTGGCCGGACGGATCAGCGCGGAGGATGTCACCGCGGTCCGGGAGGGATCCCGCATCGAGCAGATCGTGGGCGATCACGTCACCTTGCGTCGAGCGGGCCCGGACAGCCTCACCGGCCTGTGCCCATTCCATGATGAGCGCAGCCCCTCCTTCACCGTCACCCCGACCAAGGGGCTGTGGTACTGCTTCGGCTGTGGGGAGGGCGGCGATGTCTTCGACTTCCAGCGCCGCATCGACAGTTCCACCTTCGCGGAGGCCGTGGAGCGACTGGCCCAGCGGGCCGGGATCACCGTCCGCTATGAGCGCGGCGGCGCCGTCGGCGGGGCCGATCAGGGACAGCGGACGCGGCTCATGCGCGCCGTCAGCCTGTCAGCGGCATTCTTCAGCGAGGCGCTGACCTCCGCTGCCGCCGCTCCGGCGCGGCAGTTCCTCACCGCTCGCGGATTCGGTCCGGAGTCGTGGGAGCAATTCGGACTGGGCTTCGCGCCATCCGGCTGGGACAGCCTGCTGTCGCACCTGCGGGGCCATGGCGTCAGCGAGGCCGACATCCTCGGTGCGGGACTGGCCATCACCGGGACCCGAGGCCTGTACGACCGCTTCCGGGGCCGGCTCATCTGGCCCATCCGGCAGGCCGATGGCCAGGCCATCGGCTTCGGTGCCCGCCGGCTCGCCGACGATGACACCGGACCGAAGTACCTCAACAGCCCGGAGACCCCGCTCTACCAGAAGAGTCGCGTGCTCTACGGCCTGGACCGGGCCCGGGTGGCCATCGCTCGGCAACGGCAGATCGTCATTGTCGAGGGGTACACCGATGTCATGGCCTGCCACCTCGCGGGCGTGCCGACGGCGGTGGCGACTTGCGGTACGGCCTTCGGTGCCGAGCATGCGCGAATCGTGCGCCGCCTGCTCACCGATGCGGATCGGCTGAGCGGAGAGGTGATCTTCACCTTCGATGGCGACGAGGCCGGACGGCGGGCGGCGGTCCGGGCCTTCGAACAGGACCAGCAGTTCGCCGCCAGCACCTTCATCGCCCTTCAGCCCGATGGCATGGATCCATGCGATCTGCGGCTCGCACGGGGTGATGGGGCGGTGCGCGCCCTCCTGGCCGGCCGAGTGCCGCTGGTGGAGTTCATCATCCGATCCGCTCTGGCGCAATACGACCTGGACACCGCCGAGGGACGCGTCGCGGCCCTGCGCGCCACCGCACCCCATGTCGCCGGCATCCGGGATCGGGCCCTCCAGCCGGAGTACGCGCGGCTGCTGGCCGGTTGGCTGGGTGTGCCCGAGTCAGCGGTTCGCGCCGAGATTGCCGACCAGGCCCGCCGACCGGAGCAGACCCGTGGCGCTGTCGCTGGGGGCGAGCCGGTACCGGCCGCGCGACGGGCTGCCACCCCTTCGCAGGCACAGACGTCGGTTTCGGCAGCCGATCGCGCAGGTCGGCTCATTGAGCGGGAGGCCCTCCGCCTGGCCCTCCAGCATCCGCGGCTGGCATGGTCGCCGCTGCACCAGGTCGACATCGAGGCGTTCGCCGTCAGCTCGGCCCGGGCCGTGGCGCAACTGCTGGGCACGGGGGAACCGCCGGGGGACGATGAGCGGGGCTGGCGGGAGTCCGTCCTCGCTCGGGCGCCCGATGACGCGGTGCGTCAGGTTGTGCTCGCCCTCACCGTCGAGCCGCTGCTTGCCGAGGCCACTGCCGGGTACGTCACCACCGTCTTCGCCCGGCTCGGGGAACGGCACCTCGATCACCGGATCAGCGATCTGCGCGGGCGGCTGGAACGTCAGCAGGATGCCCCACCGGAACTCTTCGCCGAGCTGCTCGCCTGTGAGGCAGCGCGTCGCGGGCTGCGGCAGCAGGCGGCCGGGGGGTGAGCCGGCCGGGGGGTGAGCCGGCCGGTGGTGGGTGAGGTGGCGGGCGCTGGGTGGGCCGGCCGGTATCCTCAGAGCGCCATCCCCCGTAGCTCAATTGGCAGAGCGTCCGACTGTTAATCGGCAGGTTACTGGTTCAAGTCCAGTCGGGGGAGCCCGGTAGTTCACGTGACGAGTGCCGCGACCAGTGCTGCCACCACCCGATCCTGCTGCTCCTCGGTCATGCCGGGATAGATCGGAAGCGACAGGCATCGCTGGGCCGACCACTCCGCATTCGGGAAGGATCCATCGGGCAGCCCGAGGTGATCGAAGGCCCCCTGACGGTGAATGGGAATGGGGTAGTGAATACCGGCACCCACGCCAGCCGCCCGCAGTCGATCCAGGACTCGATCACGCTGCTCGACGTGAACGACGTACAGGTGCCAGACGTGGTCATTTCCAGGGAGGGTTCGGGGCAGGGTAAGCCCTGGGGTGTCGGCCAGAGCGGCCTGGTACCGGTGTGCCAGCGCATGGCGACGGCTGTTCCAGGCGGTGAGCCGCTCGAGCTTCGCAAGCAGGACCGCCGCTTGGATGGTGTCAAGGCGGCTGTTGAACCCCCGCGACCGGTGGACGTACTTCTCGACGCTGCCGTAGTTGCGCAGCCCCCGAATCCGTTCCGCCACCTCGGCATCCGCGGTGAGCACGGCACCGGCATCGCCGAGGGCGCCGAGGTTCTTGCCCGGGTAGAAGCTGGTCGCCGCGCCACCGCCGTCGGCACCGGCGTGGCGACCCGCCTGGCGTGCCCCCTGTGCCTGTGCTGCATCCTCGATCAGGAGCAGTCCGGCGGGGTCGGCCAGTGCCCGCAGCGCCGCCATGTCCGCGTGCTGGCCGTAGAGATGGACCGGGATGATGGCCACCGTCCGAGGGCCGATCGCAGCGCGCACCGCGGCCGGATCGATCAGCTGGTCAGCAGTGCAGTCAACGAGCCGCAGTGTGGCACCGGTTCGTTCCACGGCGAGAGCGGTGGCGATGAAGGAGTTCGCGGGGACGATGACCTCGTCGCTGCTTCCCACCTGATGGGCTCGCAGCAGCAGTTCCAGCGCATCGGTGCCATTGGCAACGGCCACGCAGTGGGGCACACCGGTGAAGGCACTGAAGGCCTCCTCGAACTGGGCGACCTCCTGACCCAGGATGAAGTCGCACGTGCTCAGGATGCGCTGCCACCGGGCAGCCACCGCCTCGGCGACCTGCGCGTACTGCCAGTGCAGGTCGACCAGCGGGATGGGCGGGGGCGAGGTGGGCTGGGTCAATGCGCCTCACTGTCCACGGTCATGGTCGCTCCCCCCGCCCGCATGGAACGGTCGATTCCGTCGAGTGCGGCGACCACCGACAGCCCGAAGCTGAAGTCGGTTGCCACGGGCGTTCCTTTGACGATGGCATCGATGAAGTGCTGGCACTGGACGGCCAGCGGCTCCACCAGATCGAGAACCGGGGAGAGCGCGGATCCAGGATTGACGCGGATGCGAACCTGTCCCTGACTGGCAAGCCAGGCTGGACTGGCCTCGCGGTCGGCAACCGTGCTGTCGAAGATGCTCACAGGCTGCACCGGATCGAGGTCGTCAACGATCACCATTCCCTTGCTTCCCACGACGACCGTCTCGCGAACCTTCTTGGGGCTCAACCAGGAGCCGTGCACATGGGCGAGGATCCCGTCGGGAAACTGCAGGCTGGCGAAGCACACATCCTCGACGGAGGGGTTGAGCCAGGAGGCGCCGATCGCCGACACTGCATGCGCCCTCGCACCGAGCAGGAAGGATGCAATCGCGATGTCGTGAGAGCAGAGGTCCCATGCCGCATTGACATCAACGCGGATAGGACCGAGGTTGGTTCGGGTCAGCGTCAGGTACTGGATGTCCCCCACCCCACCGGCGGTCAGGTACTCGGCGACGAAGCGGATGCTCGCGTTGTACAGGAAGGTGTGACCGACCATCGCCACCAGCCTGCGCTCGGCGGCGAGGGCGGCGACCTCGCGTGCTGCGGGCAGGCTGTCGGCAAGCGGCTTCTCCACGAGGACATGCCGGTTAGCGATCAGGCATTCCCGAAGCAGCGGCGCGTGGGTGATCGTGGGCGTCGCGAGGACGACCGCCTCGATGGCGTCATTGGACAGCACGTCGGCCAGCGATGGCACGACGCGGGCATGCGGGAACCGGCGAGCACAGGCATCGGCTGCCCTTGGATCGGGTTCGGCGATCATGAGCAGACGGGCCTGCGGGATCTGCGCAATGTTGCGCATGAGGTTCGGCCCCCAACGGCCACCGCCGACAACGGCAACGCCGACCGGGGTCGCTCGCGTCACGATGACCCCGCCCGGGATCTCCGACGCCCCGCGGCCGCGGACCGTCCCATCAGGCGCAGGGCAGCCCCCTCGAGGATCGGCCAGAGGATGGACCACCAGTCGCGCACGGGGCGCATCTTCGTCTGCCCGAGGTGACGTTCCGGGTACACCTTGCGGGCCGGCACTTCGACGACGACCATGCCGTGGGCCAGTGCCCGAAACAGGAGCGCGGGCTCGAAGCCGTAGCGGTCATACCGCGGGGCGGCCAGGTCCGCGGCGAGCAGGGCATAGGAGCTGACCCGAACAGCCCGGAAGCCATTCGTCGTGTCGGTCATCCGGTGTCCAGACGCCATTCGAAACAGCACGGGATGCAGCCGCGTTGCCAGGCGGCGGTAGGCCGGCATCGGGCCGAAGTCCCGGGAGGGGTCGAGGTACCGCGAGCCCTGGACGATGTCGGCCGACTGGCGCTGGAGCGCTGCCAGGAGGGTCGGCAGGTGCTCCGGGAAGTCCTTGTTATTGCCGGCGAGGAAGACCACGGCATCGAAGTCCTCGGCCACCGCGCAGTCGAGGGCAGTGCGCACTGCCGCTCCGACACCCCGCGTCCGATCATGGCTTACCACGCGCGCGCCGCACGAACGCGCGATGTCAGGTGTGCCGTCGGAGGAGCCATCGTCGACGATCAGGATATCATCGGCGATATCCCGCGGCACGCGGGCGATCACGTGCTCGATCTTTCCCACCTCGTTGAAGGCGGGTGCGACCGCGAGGACCCGCAGCCCGTTGTACATGACGCGCTGGCTCAGTTGCTGGGGTCGGATTCGAAGCCGACCAGTTCCCGGACGATGAAGCGAGGCCGCCGCTTGGATTCATCGTAGATTCGCCCGACGTAGAGGCCGAGTATGCCCAGGGCGATGAGGTTGAGCCCGCCCATGAAAAGCACCAGCACCACGATCGACGGGTTGCCGACCGGAAATGGGGCGCCGAGCACGGTTGCGATGGCGTAGCCCACGCCGACCACGAAGGCGCTGCCGGCGGCGAGGATCCCGAGCAGGGTGCTGACATTGAGCAGGGCCGTGGAGAACCCGACAACTCCGTTGAGGCCGATCCGGAGGCTGCCCAGGTAGCGGTTGTACTTCGTCCGCCCCCGTGGGCGGGGTGGCCGGTCGAAGTGGACGACCTCCCCGTCGAAGCCCACGAGGGCCACGATTCCCCGCAGGAAGGCGTTGCTCTCGGGGAAGGAGAGCACCAGTTCGACCACCCGCCTGTCCATCAGCCGGAAGTCCCCGGTATCGGGCGGGATGGGAACATCGGAGAACCGGCTCAGAAACGAATAGCCGCCGGCGGACACCACTCGCTTGAGCCACGGCTCCCCGCTGCGGGATGCGCGCTGTGCCAGGACCAGCGGGGCGCCTGCCTGCCAGCGCCGGATCATCTCCGGGATCAGCGCCGGCGGGTCCTGCAGATCGGAGTCGATGACGATGGCCGCATCACCGCGAGCGTGGGCCAGCCCGGCGATGGTGCACGCCGGCTGGCCGAATCGACGGGACATGCGCACCATCCGCACCCGGGGGTCGGCCTCGGCTGCGGCGCGGATGACCTCCTCGGTGCCATCGGTCGAGGGGTCGACCACGAGGATGATCTCGTAGTCCACTGGCGAGGTCGGTCGATTCACCGCCGGCGCAGACTCGACGGACATGCTGCGGAAGGCGTCGCGAACGGCTGCGAGGAACAACGGGATGCTGTCGGCCTCGTTGAAGACGGGGGAGACGATGCTGACCAGCGAGCTCACTACAGCTGGTAGCCGGCGTGGTCGGCATCGCGGGCGAACATCTGGACGGTGTCCAGGGAGATGTCGGCCAGCGGTCGTCCGACCCCCCCGAGCTTCGCCCAGAGGTCGGCGGTGAGGGTGATGATCTGGCAGCCACTCTGCCACGCCTGCACGATGTTGAGCACCTCGCGGGAACTTGCCCACAGCAGGTCACAGCCAGTGCGCTGGCTGGTCAGCACGGCCGCGGCGGACATCAGCGGCACGGGATCGACGCCGGAGTCGGCGATTCGCCCGGCGAACACCGACACGATGCTCGCCACCGACCCGGTCAGCTCATCGGTGACGCGCGCGACCTGCTCGAGGGTGGTGAGGGCGGTCACGTTCAGCCGCACGCCCTCGGCCGCAAGCGTCCGGATCGCATCGGTTGTGGGCGCGCCATCGGTCGTCGTCACCGGCACCTTGACGTAGACGTTGTCGCCCCAGGTGTGGATGATCCTCGCCTGCCGGATGATGTTGGCGATGTCATCGGCAAACACCTCCAAGGAGAGCGAGCGCGGTGCAACGATGGCAGCCGCCTGCTGGGCGAAGGTGATGTAGTCGGTGATCCCCGCCTTGCGCATCAATGTCGGGTTCGTCGTGAAGCCGCCGACGCGATCATCGGCAGCAAGGGCACGGATGCTGTCCAGGTCCGCCCCGTCGGCGAACAGGGCGATTCCGGTCCCCCACGGGGGCGTGAGCGGTGACGGTGACAACGGACCCACCTCATCTCGTGGCCGGCGTTCTCTCGTCGGCATTGTCGGGGCGGCACTGACTGGGCGGTGCTGGTTCGGCGGCACTGACTGGGCGGCACTGATTCGGCGGTGCTGATTCGGCGGTACCGGCGGGGCACTCTGTTCCAGATCTCGAGGGACGTCGGCTCCATCGGCCCGAGTGTCTGGGCACCATAGGATACGCGAGGCCAGTAAGGGCAGGAATGGCCGTGGCCGAGCCGGGCGCGGCCCCTCGGTGCGCACAGCACCCTTGGACGGGAGGCGGTGACCCAGGTAGTGGACACCTACAGCAGGTCCTTCCTGCGTGACGCCATGACGATCTGCGAGCGCCTTGACGATGCGACGGTCGAGGCGGTTGCGGCTGTCCTGGCCGAGGTCAAGGCGGCCGCGGGCCGGTTGTTCCTCTGTGGTTCGGGGGGCGGTGCGGGCCATGCCTCCCACGCTGCATCCGACTTCCGCAAGATCGTCGGAATCGAGTCCTACTGCGTCACCGACAACGTCACCGAGCTGACTGCGCGCATCAATGACGAGGGATGGGACACCTGCTACGCGGATTGGCTGCGCGCCTCTCGGCTGCGTGCGAAGGACTGCCTGTTCGTGTTCTCGGTCGGGGGCGGTGATGCGGCGCGGGCCATCAGCGCCCAGCTGGTTGGGGCGGTGGACTATGCGCGAGTGGTGGGTGCCCGTGTTGTCGGTGTCGCGGGTCGCGATGGGGGGCACCTCGCTCGCGTCGCCGATGCCTGCGTCATCATCCCAACCGTCAACGCCGCTTCCGTGACCACCCAGACCGAGGGTTTTCAGGCGGTCATCTGGCACCTCCTCGTCGGCCATCCACTCCTCGGCGCGGATCGCCCGAAGTGGGAGAGCGTCACCGGATGAGTGGGCATCGGAACCCATGAACCGTCCGCCCGGATGAAGTACGTCATCACCGGGGGTGCGGGTTTCATCGGCAGCAACCTCGCCGCCGAGTTCGTCCGGGCGGGTCATGAGGTCCACGTTGTCGACAACCTCAGTACCGGTCAGGCGCGTTTCCTCACCGATATCGACTGCCACCTGCACCGAATCGACCTGTGCTCCCCGACGACCGACCTCGGGGACATCGTCGCCGGGGCCGCGGCGGTGTACCACCTGGCTGCCAATGCCGATGTCAGGTTCGGCTGGCAGGACCGCCGGCGTGACCTGAGCCAGAATGTGATTGCCACCCTGAATGTTGCCGACGCCTGCACCGCAGCGGGCGTCCGTGAGTTGATCTTCAGCTCAACCGGGTCGGTGTACGGCCAAGCCGCCGTGATCCCGACTCCTGAGGATGCGCCGTATCCGATCCAGACCAGCCTCTACGGGGCTGCAAAGAGTGCGGCGGAGGGCTTCCTCGCCGCCTACGCGGAGGCGGGCCTGCTCACCGTGACGGTCTTCCGCTTCGTGTCGGTGCTGGGTCCTCGTTACACCCACGGACACGTCATCGACTTCATCCGCCAGCTGCGACGCGATCCGATGCGCCTGCTCGTTCTCGGTGACGGCACGCAGCGCAAGTCCTATATGCATGTCGACGACTGCGTGGCGGCGGTCAGCACCGTTCGCACAGGCGAGCCCTTCTCGGTTGTCAATCTCGGCACTGCCGAGTACTGCACGGTGCTGGACTCCATCGGATGGATCGTCGACGAGCTCGGACTGGCCCCGGTGCTCGAGTTCACCGGCGGGGACCGCGGATGGGTGGGGGACAACCCCTTCATCTGGCTGGATACCGCGCGGGTGCGGTCCACCGGCTGGCGTCCCCGCTACACGATCGAGGCGTCGGTCCGGCACACCGTGTCCTGGCTGATGGCGAACCCCTGGGTGCTTGACATCGTCGACTCCCGCAGCGACGCCCAGGCCGATCCGGGTGGGGGCCGGTGATCGACCCGTCACCGCTTCGTGTCGGTGTCGTGGGCGCGGGACTGGTCGGCGGCAAGCGTGCCGCTGCGCTGCGGTCGGTGGACCGCCTCGTCGGGGTTGTCGATGTGGATCCGGTGCGCGCGCGGGCGCTGGCGGAGCCGCATGGCGCCCGCATCCTGCCGGACACGGAGGACCTGGCGGCGCATGTCGGACCCGATGGTGTGGTCATCGTCGCCACACCCCATCGCGATCTTGTGGCACAGGCGCAGGCAGCGCGCACGGCAGGGTGCCATGTCCTCATCGAGAAGCCCGGTGCCCGCGGCTCGGCGGAGTTCGCGATGGTTGAGTCGCCTGACCTATCGCCCGCCGGTGTTGTACGGGTGGGGTTCAACCACCGATTCCATCCGGCGGTGCTCGCCGCTCGGTCGCTGATCCGATCCGGGGACTTCGGCCCCGTGCGGCTCGTCCGGGCTCGGTACGGTCACGGCGGGCGCTTGGGCTATGAGCGGGAATGGCGGGCCGACCCGGAGGTCTCCGGCGGCGGGGAGCTGCTGGATCAGGGCAGCCACCTACTCGACCTCACCCACTTCCTCGCGGGGACCTTCCGCCTCACCCACGCGGAACTGCCGACACTGCACTGGGCGATGCCGGTTGAGGACAACGCCCTCCTCGTCGGAAGGCTCGCCAACGGTGGTCTGGTCAGCCTGCACGCCTCGTGGACGGAGTGGAAGAACCTCTTCAGCCTCGAGGTGGCCCTTGATCGCGCAAAGATCGAGATCACCGGACTGGGTGGCTCCTACGGGCCGGAGACTCTCGTCTGCTACCGGATGCGGCCGGAGTACGGTCCGCCCGATATCGAGCAGCGCAGCTACCCGGGACCGGACACGTCGTGGCGGGCTGAATGGCTGGACGTCGTCGCGGCAGTGGCGGGGGACCCCACCACGCTTGGGGCGGATGCGCGTTCCACGGCCGAGGTCCTCGGCCTCATTGATGAGGCCAGATCGCTCGCCGGGTCGCTGGCGGGCAAACCGGCCACCGGTGGTCATTGAGTCAGCGGTGGTCATTGAATTGCGTCGGCGAGGTGAAGCCGGCTGCCAGTGCTGGCCAGTTGCACACCAGGGGGCGGTGGAGCAGGGTGCGCAGCCGGGAGTCGTCCCCCACCACCCATGACGTGTCCGCCGGGGTGCGCACCTGCAGCTGCACACGTCGACCCGATGACTGAGCGCACCAGTCGATCAACTGCCGTCCACTCGTCGCTGTGCCGGTGCACAGATGCACGAGGCCGGTTGCCGATGAGTGAGCCAGTTCGATGATCGCGCCGGCGACTGTCGCCCGGTCGCAGTAGTCGCGATGGAAGTCAAGTCCCGGCGTCTCCACCGAGACCACCTCCCCGGAATCGCAGAAGGGCCGGACGAGGTGATCGAAGACCGTGCCGCGGGTGAGCGGCCAGCCGGCGATGTTAAAGATCCGCACCACGCAGCAGTTGCCACCCTGCGTCAGGACCTCCTCGGTCCCGGCAAGCTTCGCCCGGCCATAGGGACTGACCGGCCGCGGCGGCCGCCGCTCATCCATTCGCTCACCGGGTTCGCCAAACCCGCATTCGGCCGCCGAGCCGAGGTGCACAAGTCGGGCACCGACACTCGCGCACGCGCGAGCGAGCAGGCGCGGCACGTCGACATGCCGCGCGGCAAGGTCACCCGACTCCCGGCTGATCCCGCCCACTGCGTTGATGACCACCGAGGTGTCATCGAGACCGTGCGCCGCCGCCCAGTGGTCAGGATCCCCGGGAACGGGTACCCGGCCAGCGGTGACAACGCCGGATCCTTGCCCCCCCACGGCCGCCTCTGCGGGCGCAGCGCCGAGGGCGCAGACCAAGGCCGACCCCAGCCAGCCACCGCTACCCACGATCACAGTTGCCATGTCAGGCAGTCATCCGCAGCCATCGGCACCGACGCGACGGCACGGCTCGGCGGTATGGTTCGGCGGTGACCACCCTCAATGCTATGACGGCGGGAGGGTGGCGACACCGCGGGCTGCGCGGCCGCTGATGATGTCCAGTCACCCAAGTTCGCGCATCGTTGTGACCGGTGGCACGGGTTCTCTCGGATCAGCCGTTGTCCGGCTGCTGCTGGCAACGCCCGAGGTGCGCGAGGTGACGGTGTTCAGTCGGGATGAGCTGAAGCAGTATCAGATGCGTCAATCCCTCCCCGGTGAGGCCCGCCTGCGCTTCATGCTGGGCGACGTGCGGGATCGGCAACGCGTGCGCGAGGCCTGTGAGGGGCAGGATGCGGTGATCCATACCGCTGCCCTCAAGCAGGTGGTGATGGGGGAGCACAATCCCATCGAGTACATCCGAACGAACATCGACGGAACCGTCAACATCACCGAGGCGTGCATCGCCGAGCGAGTTCCGCGCCTGCTCGCAGTCTCCACCGACAAGGCATCCTCGCCGGTGAATCTCTATGGGGCCACGAAGTTCGTCGCCGACAAGTACGTGGTTCGAACCGCGGTCGAGCGCCGACAGGTGCGGGAGCACGGCCTGCGCATGGGAGTGATTCGCTTCGGCAACTTCCTCAACAGCCGTGGGTCGGTGATCCCGGTCTGGTCGGCTCAGCGGGCGCGCGGTGAGCCGTTGACCGTGACGGATCCGGCGATGACCCGCTTCTGGCTCACACTCGAGGCCGGCGCTGAGTTCACCGTCCGGGCGCTGTCCGGACTTGAGGGCGGAGAGATCCTGGTGCCGAAGTGCGCCAGTCTGCGGCTGGGCGATCTCGCGGAGGCCTTCGCGCCGGGTGCGCCGGTGCACGTCATCGGCCGCCGGGTCGGGGAGAAGCTCCACGAGGAACTGGTGTCGGAGACCGACTCCAGCGCCCTGCTTGAGGACGGGGACTTCTACCGGGTGGTGATCGGGCACAGCACCGCTGTTGACGGGGGGATCGCTGACCTTCGTGGTGAGGACCCGCGTGCCGCTGAGTACGCCCTGCGCAGTGATGACCCGGAGCTTCGCCTGACCGTGCCTCAGTTGCGCGCACTGCTTGCGAGCACGGGAATGCCCGGCTGAGGTGGGGGTCGCGCATTCGATTGCCGCCTTCTGGCTGCTGCCGGTGTGGTGGGCAGGGATCGGGGGGGTGCTGCTGACCCTGCTGTTCCCGCGACGATCGGCACCTTGGCTGCTCACCCCGGTCATCGGGCTGGCGCTGGTCGGACTGGCCTCGACCTGGTCATTCACCTTCGGCATTCCCCTAACGGCCATTGCCGCCGCCAGCGTCATTGTCTCCGGGGTCGGGTGGGTGCTGATGACGGCTCGAGGCCTGAGTGCGACAGGACGCATGCGCGTGCCGTGGGAGCGTTGGCGAGACGTCGTGCCGGGAGTGGCCATCACGGGGGTCACCGGGTGGCTGCTGCTGCTGCCCGTCCTCGTTGGGGGGCGTCAGTTCACGGTCTTTCAGGGAAACCAGTGGGACCACTTCAACTACCTCACGAGCGCCTCGGTCTTCGCGCGACTCAGTCGCGCTGAGATCGCCCAGGCGTGGGTGACCCCGGCCGACCTGCTCGCCGATCCCCTGCTGGCACAGGCGCGGATGGCCATTGCCACGCGGCCGATGGTCTTCCTGATGTACACCACCTCGGCATTGGTCATGCGGCTGCCGTTCGCCGATGGCGCAGCGGTGTGGTTGGCGAGCCTCGCCCTGATCCTCGTGGTGACCACGGCCTTCCTTGTGCGCACGCTCTTCGGGCCGCGTCGGGCATGGCTGAGGTGGCTTGCCCCCGCGCTGGTCGTGAGCGGATTCTGGGGCCAGTACCTCGTTGACATCAACGCCTGGAGCCAACTCGCCGCATTGAGCGTGGTGACCGGCATCCTTGCCCTCACCATCGGGCTGTGCCTGTCCACGCCGACGGGGACGGGCGGATCCGATCGACCCCCGGTACCCGTGGCCGGGGAGGGCAGAGGCGTGTCGGCCGCACTGCTGATCGGCATCCTCGGCGCATGTCTGTTCTCCCTCTACCCGGAGATCCTCGGGCTGACGGGTCTGCTGGTACTGGCGGCCTTGGTGCCTGTGGTGCGGATCCGCTCCTGGTCGGCGGTGACCCGATGGTGGCCGCTGCTGCTGGCAGCCGCGGTCGCGCTCGCGCTGGCAGTGCTCGACTGGCAGAACACCATCGGCTTCCTGCGCGGCCAGCTGGGCTTCGCACTCGCGACGCAGGAGACGTACTGGCAGTACTTCGATGCCTACCTGCTCGGCCGCGACCAGTGGTATCTCGGTGTCCTCGCCGATCTGGTCACCCCAAGTGGCGTGCCCCTGTCTCCGGCTGAGGGAGTAGCCGTCCTCGGCGATCGGCTCAGCGTCCCGGTCTTCATCGGGTACGCCCTCACCACACTGGCCAGCATCGGCATTGGCCTGCTGGGCCTGTACTTCCTCACCCCTCCGCTTTGGCAGGGGCTGCCCGGCGTCCTTGGTGTCACGATCAGCGTCGGCGCATTCCTGCTGGCCGTTGCTGTTCTGCTCATCGCCGCCCGACGCGGGTCACTGGGAACGCGCATCCTCGTGAGCGTCAGCGCCGCGGGCATGGTGCCGGTCGTCCTGCTCGCGGTAAATGGGCAGCTATTCGCCGCGGGCAAGGCGCTCGCGAGCATCTCCCTCCTGCTCAGCCTCGCACTCGTCACACCCCTGATTGATCCACAGCTGGCTCGGTGGCCGTGGCTGCTGGCGATCGCGGCGGCGTGGCTTGCCCTCCAGCTGGCATTCGCGCTGACGCGGATTCCGGGGGCGGGCGCCGACGATGGCATCCATCGGGCACCGCCCTATCCGGCGATCCAGCAGCCGGCCCTCAAGGCCGCTGTGGACTGGAACTCCGACCGGGCGATCGCCGCGGCACGGAGATGTGAGGCGGTCACCGTGGAACTCACCAACCCGTGGCTGCGGCATGACACGATGGTGCGGCTGCGCGATGCCGGGGTGCGGTACCGGATCACTGATCCGGTGAACACCGACTACGGGGTTGGTGCAGATGTCGGGGTGATGCCCCCGATCGAGGCCGACTGCCAGATGGCCGCCGTTGTCGATGAGCGGGGTCGGCAGCAGGTGGTCCTGCTGCCGATCAACTGACGTCCGTCGACGGCCCCTAGGATCACCGCAGTGTGCGGGATTGCAGGCACGGTCAGCTGGCCCGGTCAGGTGAGGGCAGCACTGGTGCCGGCTGCCATGCGAAGCCTCCATCATCGAGGACCGAACAGCTCCGGGGTGGTGAGGTGGCAATCCCCTCGATGCGCTGCCGAGGTGACGCTGGGCGCAACCCGACTTGCGGTACAGGATCTGCAGTCGCGCGCGAATCAGCCGATGACCTCCACCGACGGTCGGTTCACCCTCATCTTCAATGGCGAGGTCACGAACTTCCACCAGCTTCGCCACCGACTGCAGTTACGTGGGTGCCGGTTTCGCACCGAGGGCGACACCGAAGTCCTCCTCCAGGGCTGGGCGGAACTGGGGCCGTCCGTTCTGTCGGAGCTCGAGGGATTCTTCGCCTTTGCGATCCTTGACCGGCTCGAGGATCGGCTCATCCTCGCCCGCGACGCCTTCGGCATCAAGCCGCTGTTCATTTCAGGTGGCCCCTGGGGGGTGGCGTTCGCCTCGGAGCTGCCGAGCCTGCTTGCCCTGACCGGCCAGCGGCCAGCGCTTGACACCGACGTCGCAGTCGACTACCTGCTCTGGGGGGCCTACGACCGCGGCCGCCGGACCTTCATTGCCGGTATCGAGCGCGCCGAACAGGGCACCTGGCAGGGAATCGATCTCCAGCGGCGCCGAGTCGAGCCGGCCCAGCGGTTCTGGTGGCCGCCGATCGATGAGACATTCCGGGGAACTGCCGCCGAGGCCGCCGGTCACGTGCGGGACCTCGTCATCGACAGCGTCCACCGCAATCTGCGCAGTGATGTGCCCGTCGGCGTAGCCCTGTCGGGCGGTCTCGATTCATCCGTTCTCGCCAGTGTCGCCCGGTATTGCCAGCCCGATTCGGATATCGCAACCTTCTCCTACATTGAGCCGGGCAGCCCGGACTGCGAGGAGCGGTGGTCCTCGCTGGTCGCGGCAGAACTGGGTACCGAGCACCGTCAGGTGAGAATCGACGACGGTGACCTGCGTCGAGATCTGGATACCCTCATTCTCGCCCAGGGGGAGCCCTTCGGGTCGACGAGCATCTACGCCCAGTACTGCGTCTATCGGCGGGTGCGCGAGGAGGGAATCGTCGTCACCCTCGACGGGCAGGGTGGGGATGAGGTCTTCGCCGGCTATGACGGCTACCCGGGCCCCTACCTTGCCGGCCTGGTGCGCGCCGGTAGGGTCCGTGATGCCGTCCGTGGCTACCGGAACTGGTCGGCCGCTCACGGGCATGACCCCAGTGATGGCGCGCAGAAGGTCGCAACCGCCCTGGTGCCCGGGGTCGGCCGCCGCGTCGCTGGGTGGTCGTTGCGAGCGTATACCGCACCCCTCGCGGCACTGCTGACCGTGCCGATGACCCCGATCGACCCGCTCCTCGCCGATGGAATTGGGCAACGATCAGTCGGCCGTGGGCTGGTGGCGTCGCAGCGCCGCGCGCTGCTGGGTGATGGGCTGGTGCAGCTGCTGCGACACGGTGACCGAAACTCCATGCACTTCTCGGTGGAGAGCAGGGTGCCGCTGCTCGATCGCCGACTGGTCTCCTTCGTCCTGTCCCTGCCCGAGCCCTTCCTGGCGGTCTCGGATGGACGCACGAAGGGACTGCTCCGGGCGGCGATGGCCGGGATCGTTCCGCGGCCAGTGCTTGAGCGCACCGACAAGATCGGCTTCCGCACACCGCAGGCGGCTTGGCTTGCGGCGGATCCTGGCTGGGCAAGCCGCATGGTTGCCCAGTCGGGCGAACTGGACGTGCTGCACACCGATCGGGTAATCCGATACCTTGTCCAGACCACCAGACCCGCCCGACCGCCCTTCGATGCTGCTGCCTGGCGCCTCGTCAACCTCTACCGGTGGGCCTCGCTGCTGGGCGTGGCGTGACCTGCGGCGGCGGTGTAGACGTCCTGCCACGCGCGGCAGTAAGCGTCAACGGACGTCCCACCCGCTGCTGACGCGATCGGATCGGCGATGGGTGCGGTGCCGGTCGGCGTGGCAGCGGCTGCCACCGAAGGTGCGGTGCCGCCGGGGTTTCGACGGCGCGCGATAGCCCAGTCGCGTGCCCGCATGAGGGCATCGGTCAGTGCAGCCTCATCCTGCCCATTCATCCAGACGATGGAGTTGGTATCCGCCTCCGAGGGAGTGACCGGATCGCCACCGGGATCGGGCATGACCAACAGCTTGCCGGCGGCGAGTGCCTCCTGGCCAACCCGGCCCAGACCCAGGTAGCGGTGGTCGCCGCGCACAATCACGTCGATTGATGAGTACAGTGCGGAACCGGCAACCTCCGGCATCACCCCGACGCAGCGCACCTGCGGTGTGCTGCGGCACCTCATGCGTAGCCACCAGCCGAGTGGGTGCCGGCCACCGCCGATGAGGAGCAGTTCGCAGTCGTCGAGACCTGCGCGCCGGAATGCCCGGATGATGCGATGCGGCCCCTTCTCGGGTTCCAGTCGGCCGATGAAGGCGAAGCTCACAGGTGCAGGGGTGGGGTCATTCCCAGGCGCGACGGGCGATCCAGCCGGGAGCCGGTCGAGTGCGCTGACGGGCGTGCCGATGAGGTTGGGAATGACCGTCGTTCGCTCGGCCAGGGAGTCGTCGAGGGCGATCAGCAGGTGGCGCCGGGTCACCGGGGAGATGCAGACATAGTGAGAGAGCGATCCGAGCAGCGCCCGGCGGGGTGATGACAGCGCAGTTGTCAGGCTCTCGCGGACGCTCGCCACGATGGGAACCCGCGAGAGGGCTGGGTCGCGGGCGCACCAGCGGATCATCGGCTCCAAGGTAAGGCTGTTGAGATGGATGACATCAGGCTGCCAGGCCTTGAGGTCGGCGTGACTGGGGGGAGGTCGCAGTGATCGCGCCAGCCACGCAGCACCGCGGGCCAGTCCGGACACATTCTGATAGTTGGGGCGGACCGCCACCGGCATCGCCACGGTGGTGTGGAGCCAACCGTGCTTCGGTGATTCGGCAAGGTCACCCTCTGGTGGGCAGAAGACGGCCAGGTTGATCTCTGGTGCTGCGCTGAGGGCGGCCAGATGGTGGCGCAGACTGCTCGCTGAGCCGTAGGTCCCGGTGGGATCGACATGACTGATGATCGCGACGCGCAATGGTCCTCCTGGGCGGCTGCCGGATGCAGCGGCATCTGCTGCCCAGGCATCGTCAGCTGCCACGGCATTGTCATTTGAACCCCTAGGCTGGGGCATCAGGCGGTATCGAAGTGCGGTTGCCGCCCAGACGAGGTTTCAGATCGGCGTTGGCGCGGCAGGTGTTCGGGCCCTTGTGCGACGGGGCGGTAGCTCAGTTGGTAGAGCAGCGGACTCATAATCCGTCTGGTCGTGGGTTCGAGTCCCACCCGCCCCACGATCACGCGCTGGGTGCTTGCCGATCGGGCAGCGGCCTCAGCAGTCGCGCCGGGTTGCCGGCGTAGACACCGCGCACACCGAGGTCGCGGGTGACGACCGCGCCGGCTCCGATGACACAGCCGGCGCTGATGTGCACCGGAAGAATAGTTGCGTTGCTGCCGATACTGACGTGATCGGCGACGACCGTGGGGCGCCAGCGGGCGCGATCACCCCGCGCCGGGCCGCCCTCCTCAAAGAGGTCATTGATGAACATCACGCCGTGGCCGATGAAGCAGTCCTCCCCGATCGTCACGAGTGTGCAGATGAAGGAGTGGCTCTGAATCCTGGTGCGCGCGCCGATGCTCACTCCCTCGGTGATCTCGACAAAGGGACCGATGAAGCAGTCGTCGGCGATTGTGCACTCATAGAGGTTCACCGGCTCGATGACCCGGACATCCCGGCCGAAGGTGACATCGCGAATTCTTGAGGCGCTCACGTGAGGGGAATTCCGCACCTTGCAACTGTACCCATGGCGGAGTGCCGCGGTACCCATGGCGGAGTGCCGCGGTACCCATGGCGGAGTGCCGCGGTACCCGGCTGGGCGGGCTCGCTGGCGTAGTCTCCTCGGGTGGCATTCCGAATTCCCATCTACGACTCAGCGAGCACGGTTGCTCCGGTGCGATCGGCGCTGGAGCAGGCGATGCTGAGGGTGATGGACGCTGGGCAGTTCATTCTGGGTGCCGAGGTCGAGCAGTTCGAGCATGAGGTGGCTGAGTATCTCGGTGTCCGGCATGCAATCGGGGTGAACTCGGGTACGGATGCCCTCGTGATTGCCCTGCGGGCGAGCGGGGTCACCACTGGACAAGTCGTTGCAACACCGGCATTCAGCTTCTTCGCCACGCCGGAGGCAATCGCGAGCGTGGGGGCGCAGATCGACTTCGTCGACATCAATGAGGCGACATTCACCATGGACCACACGACCCTGTTCGACGACCGGCTCGGGGCTGGGCGCGCGGTGGTGCCAGTTCACCTATACGGCCGTCCGGCCCTCACCGCGATGCAGGTGGCCCAGCTGCGGCAGCAGGGTGCTGTGGTTGTCGAGGACTGCGCGCAATCCTTTGGCGCTCGCTACCCGGTCTCGACTGGTGGTGGGGACACTGGTCAGGCGACGTCCACATCCCCTCGGACGGGGGCGGCGGCAACCGCAGCCGCCTACTCCTTCTTCCCGACAAAGAACCTTGGCGGCATGGGAGACGGCGGGCTTGTCACAACCGACGATGACCAAGTTGCCGAAATGGCGCGTGCCCTGCGAGTTCATGGATCGCGGCGGAAGTACCACCATGAGCAGTTCGGCTACAACTCACGGCTGGACAGCCTTCAGGCCGCCATTCTGCGCGTCAAGCTGCCCCATGTCGATGAGTGGAATGCCCTGCGCCGGGTGGCCGGCCACCGTTATGCCGACCTGCTCGCCGACTGCGACGGACTGGTCCTGCCTGAGATCACGGCGGAGCACGTCGTGCACCAGTTCACTGTTCGGGTCGCTCGCGGGCACCGGGATCGGGTGCAGCAGGTGCTCGCTGGGGAGGGAATCCAATCGGTCGTCTACTACCCGGTCGCCCTGGACCAGCAGCCGGTCTTCGGTGGTCCGGGAGCTGGTCTGCCGCGCTCCGATCGAGCCAGTCAGGAGGTGCTGAGCCTGCCCATGTGGCCGGGTATCAGCGCGCAGGTGCAGGCCGAGGTTGCGAGTGCGGTCCGCAGTGCCCTGCGGGCTGCCCGAGGGCCGGACGGCGGATGACCGAAGTTGGTGACCTTCCCGCAATAGGCATCGGGGTGGTCGGATGCGGCGACTGGGGTCGCAACCACATCCGCACCCTTGCCGGAATGGGACGACTGGCGTGGCTCTACGACCCAGACCCGGCTCGCCTCGCGGCCGCGGCACAGCTGGCTCCAGGTGTGCGACAAGGGCGCGCCCTCGACGAGCTGCTGGACAATGGCGTCGCAGGAGTGGTCATTGCTTCCCCCGCAGTCACCCATCGGCATCTGGCTGAGCAGATCATGGGCTACGGCTGCGACGTCCTCGTCGAGAAGCCATTGGCGCTGTCGGTGGCCGAGGCGAGAACGATTGCGCGACTCGCGGCCGACCTCGGCCGAGTGCTGATGGTCGGACATGTGCTGGAGTACCACCCCGGACTGCTGCGCGCCTTCACGCTGGTTGCCGAGGGTGCCATAGGTGAGCCGAGGTATGCGTACTCCAACCGGCTGAATTTCGGCAAGGTGCGAACAGAGGAGAGCATCCTGTGGAGTTTCGCCCCACATGACATCGCACTCATGCTGCGGTTGGGTGGGCGGCTTCCGGTCACGGTGTCGGCCGAGAGTGCGGCCCTGCTTCGCGCAGGCATGCCCGATGTCACCGTCACGCACCTTGACTTCCCAGGTCGACTGAGGGCGCACATCTTCGTGTCCTGGCTGCATCCGTTCAAGGAGCAGCGCTTCGTCGTCGTCGGCTCGGAAGGGACGATCACCTTCGACGGGGTGGGGGGTGATCTCGTGCTCCACCGACAGTCGGTCGCATTCGAGGGAGGGGTCGCCACCCTTGCCGCGGCGCCAGCCGAGAAGGTGCCCTTCGCAACCGGGTCCGCACTGGGCAATGAACTGACTGACTTCATCGAATGTATTGTCACGCGCCGCCGGCCCGTGGCCGACGCCGCATCAGGAATCGAGGTGTTGCGGGTGATTGAGGCCTGCGCCACGAACTCAGGCCCTACCATTCTCACCGCTGACTGACGTCCATCCGCCTAGGGGATCGTGGCGTCCCCGACTGCCCCGGCCGGGCGGTCCCCCTCTCCGCGGTGTGACGTGAAGAGGACCACCGCCCGACCGTTCGGCTAGTTGGCGCGCTTTGCGGCGTCCTTCAATGCGGAACCCGGGGTGAGCTTCACCGCCCACGTCGCGGCGACCTGGATCTCCTCGCCCGTCTGTGGATTGCGTCCCACGCGTGCATTGCGATGGGTGGCCTCAGCGCTCATGAACCCAGGCAGGGTCACCTTCTCCTTGCGTTCAATCGCTTCGGCAAGGACGGCGGCAAAAGCCTTGAGGACCTTGTCAGCGTCCGACTGCGTCACCCCTGCCTGCTGTGCGACGGCGGACACCACCTCAGTGCGGTTCATCTGCTCTCTTTCTCTTGATGGGCCCACCCGATAGCGAGCCACAGGCCGTGTTCAGACGGTAGTCGGACACCAGCAGGCTCCTGTCCCGCCACGCGGCGGATCAGTCCCCGATGCGATCCATGACACATGGCACACCAGACGCATCCAGCGCACCTGAACCGTTGGCAACTGCCGTCACATGTGGCAGGCTCAATTGCGTGGTCGAGCCACCCGGACCGCCGCCCGAGACCGTTGCCCCTGCTAGCCGTGCGGGAGCGCCAGTAGCCCCGCGCCGGCCCAGCTCCGGCCCCGGCCCTTCCTGGATCAGCACGGCCGTGCGTGCCTGTCATCCGGGACCGACCCTGGCCGTCACCGGCCTTGGCCTGCTGCTTGCTGCCGGCACCGGCTATGCCGCGGGCGGCGCTGCCGTGGTCGCCCTTGCCGTCCTGACCGGCCAGCTGTCCATCGGGTGGAGCAATGACGTCCTCGATGCGCCAGTGGACGGTGCCGCTGGGCGTTCGGGAAAGCCCCTCGTCGGCAGCATTCGGGCCCGCCGGCTGCTGTGGCGGCTGGCGGTGTTGGCTGCCTTCGCGACCGTTCCGCTGTCATGGCTTGCGGCTGGCTGGGCTGGGGGCACATTTCACATTGCCGCGGTGGGGGCGGGGTGGCTCTACAACGCCCGGCTCTCACGCACGGTGGTGTCGTGGCTTCCGTATGCCCTGGCGTTCGGGCTGCTGCCCGTGTTCATCTATCGGGGCTCCCCGGAGCCGACCTGGCCCCCGCTCTGGCTGGTCATCGCCTTCATGTCCCTTGCGGTCACGGCCCATCTGGCCAATGCCCTCCGCGACCTCGACAGTGACCGGGCAGTAGGGGTCGGGGGGGTGGTGGCGCGATTGGGTGAGCGCGCAACCCGCGTCGCCGCTGGTGTGTGCGCGGCCGCAGCGGGAGTGGCGATCGGTGTCGGTGCCGTGGCACAGGGCAGCACGCTGATCCTGATCCTGGCGGGTGTGATCGTGGTCGCACTGTTCGCGGTGACGGCACTGGTCGGACGGACCTGGTACTTCCGCAGCCTGCTGGTTGTCGCGGGTGCTGCCGGGGCGCTCCTGCTGCTCCTTGCCCCCTGAGGGCGGACGTGCGGGGCGGACGTGCGGGGCGGACGTGCGCGGGCGGTCAGCCGCCCATCTGCCGCAGCGCCGCGATGCGCTGCTCGATAGGTGGGTGGGTGGCGAACAGTGAGCCCAGCCCGCCGGCCAGCGGCGATTCGATCCACACATGGGCAATCGCGGTCGACTTCGACTGGACAACGGTGGAGTCATCGCGCAGGACCTCGAGGGCACTGCGCAGGCCGGCCGGATTGCGGGTGATCTGCACCGCGGTGGCATCAGCAAGCCACTCCCGTCGCCGCGAGATGGCCGAGCGGAGCATCACGGCGGCCAGCGGCGCCAGTGCCAGACCGACCAACCCGATGATCAGGGCAACCGGGTTGGCGCTGCCACCCCGGCGTGAGAAGAGAGTCATCCGCAGGATGATGTCGGCGATGATGGCGATCGCACCAGCGGTGGTGGCTGCGACCGCCATGACCAGGGTGTCCCGGTTGCCGATATGGGCCATCTCATGTGCGACGACCCCCTGCAGCTGCTCGCGGTTCATGCGCTCCAGCAGGCCGGTCGTCACCGCAACCACCCCGTGCGCCGGATCGCGGCCGGTGGCGAAGGCATTGGGCGCCGGGTCGTCAACGATGTAGATGCGGGGCATCGGCAGGCCGGCTGCGATGCGCACTTCATCGACGAGGTTGAACAGCACCGGAGCGTCCTCATGGCGAATCTCATGGGCATGCGCCATGCCAAGGACAATCCGATGCGAGTTCCAGTACATCACCCACGTGGTGACGATTGCGATCCCGATCGCGATCGGGAGCACGCCCACTCCGCTGATGCCAAGTGTGACCGCAGCCCACCATGCCACCGCTGTGAGCAGCAGCATCATGGCGATCAGCAGCAGCAGGGTTCGTCCGCGGTTGGCGCGCTGGACGCCCTCGAAGGATGCGGCGTTCACGGGCCGGGGAAGGTCACCTGCGGGGCCTGCCGCTGCTCAGGGGAGTCAACCTCGTAGAACTCGCGCTGTCCCACCTTCGCAACGCTGGTGAAGAACAGTCCCGGCAGGGTCGAGACGGCCGTGTTCAGAATCCGGACGCGATCGTTGTAGTACTGACGGGCGAAGGCGATCTTGTTCTCGGTCGTGGCCAGTTCCTCCTGGAGGGACTGGAAGTTCGCGGACGCCTTGAGGTCGGGATACTGCTCGGCAACCGCGAAGAGGCTGCGCAGTGCGCTGGTGAGCATGTTGTCTGCCTGCGCCAGCTCGCCCACGGAGTGGGCTGTGTCCATCGCGGAGCGAGCACGGGTGACCTCCTCGAAGGTGCCCCGCTCATGCGCGGCGTATCCCCGCACGGTCTCGACCAGATTGGGGATGAGGTCACTGCGCCGCTTGAGCTGGACGTCCACCTGCCCCAGTGCCTCGTCAACCGCGATATTGGCGGCACGCAGTCGATTGAACTGGGCGAAGCTGATGAGGATGAGCACGGCAAGGACGCCGAGCACGATGAGAGTCAGGACGAGGCCGGACATGTCACCTCCAAAGTGAGAGTGGCGGTGGTGGGCGGGGTCGGGGGCCGGGACGGTCCTACTGGGCGGGTGCCTGCAGCCCCAGCAGGACCAGCACCCCCATGACGATCAGGCCGATCGACCCAGCGGCCATGACCGCCACCAGTGCAATCCCCGCTCCATCAAGCGGGACAAGGCGTCCGGTCGGGCCAGGAGCGGGGGTGTGGGGAATGGGGCCGGTGGCAGGCTCGCTGTCGGCGACCATGGCGTGACTCCTCAGGTGGTCTCGGGGGCAGCCGTGCCCTGCTGCGGTACTCCCCTCACGATACGCCCCCTGGCCGGTCCACGATGCGCAGCCGGTTACGCCTCAGCTGCTTCCGCCGCTGGTGCTCAGTCGGGGAGGGCTCGCCGCACGACATACCGACTCTGCCCATCGGTGTAGGCGCCATGGCTGAAGGTGACGACAGCGAGGCCGGCGGCAGCCAACTGTGCCTCGAACCATGACCTGCTGTACCGGACACAGTGCAGGGGAACCGTCCAGTCCAGCGGTCCGTAGTCGGGGGGATTCTCGACCTCGTCCGCAACTCCCTCTTCAACGAACAGTGTGAACCAGCCCCGGCCGTTGTCGCGGAGGGCTTGGGCGAGGGCGCCGAGGTACCCGATGGTGTCAGCCCCGGCAAGATGGGAGAACACCGAGTAGGCGTAGAAGACGTCCACCGATCCCGGCGCCACGGGCAGGGTGCGGGTTGCCGCCCCGCCGGGGTTGTAGTGGACGTGGGTGTCATCAACCTTGGTGAAGCGAAACCCCGGTCCGCTCAGGTTGCGATCCGCCCAGCCGATCAGGCGCTGCTGGACGTCGACCCCGTGGTAGTCGCCGATCCGCCCGAACTCCTCTCGGATGCCGATCGCGAGTCGACCTGCCCCACATCCCCAGTCGAGCAGCGATGAGCCAGGACCGAGGTTGCACCACTGGCGCAACTCGGCAAGATCGCTGAGGGCGCCGGCGAGGAAGTCCGCATCACTGCGAAAGTGGCTGCCGCCCATCCGCAGTCGCGGTGGCGGCAGGGGAGTGCCGTTGGGCGTCCGCGGGGGCTGGCGTCCGCCCGCATCGCTGTGCGCCGACGTACCGCGGGCCGGCTGGCCGCGCGACTGGCCACGGCTGACCAGTCTCCGCAGCCGGGGCATTCTCATGACGCTCATTCTGGGCCACGGCATGACTACGGTTGGAGGGTGGTGCTGGCGCTGCTGATGATTGTCGGCACCTGGCTGCTGTGGGCGTCAGTCCTGGTCGCCCTCGGTTCGGGGCTTGCCTTCTCGCGGGTGTTCGCCGCCAGTCCGTGGCTGCGCCTGCGAGCCAGCCTGTGGCTCGGCTTGGGTGTTCTCGTCATCCTCGCCTTGGGCTGTCACCTCATTGTGCCGCTGTCAGACCCCCTCCCGCCACGCATCATTGCCGGCCTCGGGCTGATGTCAACCATCGCGGCAGTGCTGTCCTGGGCCCCCTTCCGGCTGCGCCGCGCGAGTCGCAGCACCGATGCCGCCGATTCGGCGGGAGTCCTGGCGGTGATCGCCAGCCTCGGTGGAGTCCGTTCTCGCCATCTGCCGCGCCGCCCGTCACCTGCGGCGGGGCGTCGATCAGCGGCACCCGGGTGGGTTGTCATTCCCGCGCTCGGTGCGTCGGTGCTCCTGCTCAGCCTCGCCCTGACATCACTGGGTCCGATCACCAACTACGACACCGGCCTCTACCACTGGCCGGCCATCTCCTATGCAGAGGCCTATCGGGCGATTCCCGGACTGGGCAACCTCGACCTTCGACTGGGGTACGCAACATCGGTCTTTCCGCTTGCCGCGATCCTGCCGACGCTGGTCGATGCACTACCGGTAATCGGCGGTGCTACACCCATCTCGGACGGTCAAACCCTGCGACTTCTCAACGGCTTCCTCATTGCCTTGGTCATCATTGACGTCATTGGACGCTATGCCGGGCAGCGGGCACGCCCCACCGCCGGTACTCACGCAGCGATCCTCGGTCTGGCCGCCATCTGGGCTGGGATCGGGCACTCGTGGGACTTCATCACCAGCCCCTCGCCAGATACCGGTCCACTCATCGTCACGGTCGTGCTCGTCGCCTACCTGCTGGACGCCACCGTCGGCAACCGGCTGCCGGAGCGCTCACTGGCCGTTGCCGTCGCACTTGTCCTTGCCGGCATTGCCTTCACCATGCGGGTGCAGTTACTCCCGGTGCTGGCCGGGACCCTTGTCATCGCGGCGCTGATGCTGCTGCCGAGGGTGGGAGGGATGCCGCGACGGCGACGGCCGTGGCCGGGCCTGATTCTCGGCGGCACAATGGTGACGGCACTGGTGGTCGTCATGTGGCTGCGCGATCAGCGCCTCACCGGATGGTTCCTCTACCCGCTTACCGTCTTTCCGCTCAATGCCGAGTGGCGAGTGCCTGAGGGCAGTGTGCGCGCCTATGCCGAGGTCCTGGCACTGTTCAACCGCTCCCGCACTCCCGCCTCGCTGCCCACAATGCAGTGGCTGCCAGGATGGCTTGGGCGCCATGCTGAGGACTTCGCGTTCATGGCCCTGATCGCACTGATCGCACTTGCCGTGCTCGCCTTCGCCGCGCGCGGCCGCGACCCGGCGGTGACGTCACCTCCTCCGCGGTCTATCGCTGGGCTGCGCCGGGACAGCCTGCCCGTCCTCGTCGCTGTCCTCATGACCCCGTTCGCGGTGACGGTCGTCGCCACGCTCCTCCTTGCCCCGGATCCGAGATTTATCTGGGGCTGCCTGTGCGCGATCGGGCTGATCCCGGCGGCGGTCGCCCTCAGTCGATTGCCCGGCGGCTCTCGGCACCTCTGGCGTACCGGTGTGCCGCTGCTGGTGAGCACAGCCGTCCTGCTCGTGCTGGTGCCCTCGAGTCTCCTCACCGATGTGGCGCGCTGGGGTCAGCTACGCGTCACCTTCGCCACCTACCCCCTCACCGTTGCACTCGGCCCGTTCGCGAGCACGGCCCTCGTGCCCGACCAGACGCCGACCTTCCGTCCCGAGGTGACGCAGGTGACCACCCCGGCCGGACTGGTGGTGCTGCAGTTGAACGAAGGTGACCAGTGCTGGCGGGTCTTCCCCCTGTGTGTCGCGGGCACGGCCGCCCGGCCGCGTGGGGATGACCTCTCCGATGGGCTGCTGCCCTGAGCTGAATTCAGCCAGCCGTGGATCGCGGGCGGGCGCCAGTCGCAATTGGGCGCCCTCTCCCGTGGGGGCGTCGACGGCTGTTAGCCTCCGTCGGTGCCGGCTGTGGTGCTCATCCCGCTGATCTGGCTGGTCGTCGTCAGTGCCTGCGCCCTGGTCGGGTCACTGCTGGTGCGTCCCGCTGCCCTTGCGGGGACGGCCGTGGCTCACAGCGCCGGCGAACGGGCGCCCGACTGGGTTGGCACCGCAATCGTGCGGCTGCGGGCGGGGCTGTGGGTCGGTATCGCTGTCCTGCTGGCCGGCATCACCCTTGTGAACCTGCGACTGCCGGTGACCGGTGCGGTGTGGTGGCCGGTCTGGGTGCTGGCGGGAGTGGGGGCGGGCGTGCTGGGGTGGGATGCGGTGCGCACGCGTGCAGCGGGCGCACGGGCGGCCGCAGCGCCACAGGGTGCGTTGCCGCCCGGCGTCGGGGGCGTTCGCATCCTTGCCGGGAGCGCCCGTCGATGGCTCGGCCCAGCGGTGATCACGCTCGCAATCGTCAGCGTCGTCGGCGCGCTCACCGCCCTTGGGCGAGTGTCGAACTATGACAGCGGCCTCTACCACTGGCCGCTGATCGACTACGCAGCGGCCTACCCGGCGATCCCGGGACTGGCACTGCTGAGTCCCTGGTTCGGATACGCCTCAAGCCTCTTCCCATTCGCTGCGGCATTCGGTGGTCTGGTCGAATCCAGTGAGGGTGCGCGGCTTGTGAACGGGTTCTTCTTCTGCGCCCTCGCCGTCGATGTGGTGCTCCGCATGGGCGCTCAGCGTCGACGGATGACGGCTGGCGACATCGCCGCGGTCGTGGGGCTCGGTGTCGCCTTCGCGGCCCTCGGTACGAGCTTCGATTTCGTCACCAGTCCCTCCCCTGACACCGCTCCGGTGATCCTGCTGATCGTCGCGGTCGCCGCCGCCCTTGACTGTCTCACCGTGCCCCGCGGCTTCCTTCCCGGGCTGCTCATCGCCGTATCGGCCGCCACCGCTGCCGCCTCTATTCGGGTCCAGCTGTGGCCGCTGGCCGCACTCATCGTCCTCATCCTTGTCGCGACGGGCGTGCGCCGACGGCTGTGGCGCCAGCCGGCTGGTGGTCGCTGGTGGCCCGCGCTGGCCATCGGCGCCGTGATCGGCGGACTGCTGCTGTTGGCGCAGATGGCCCGCGACAGCGTTCTCAGCGGCTGGCTGCTCTACCCAGCCCCGCTGGTGAAAGTGGGGGGCGACTGGTCGATGACCCGTGCCGGGGTGACAGCCACCCGCTCGGTGGTCGGGGACTTCGCCCGGACACTGGGCGGCGGGACCTACCAGCCGGGGTCCGGTCCGGTCTCGGCGTGGTGGGCGTGGAGTGCACGCAACCTCACGGACATCGGCCTGACGGCGCTGATCGGCCTGCTCGCGGCAGCCGTCGTCCTGTGGTGGGCAGGGCGGGACCTGCCTGGCAGCCAGCGATCGAGGGCGCGCGTTCCGGTCGGGGTGTGGCTGCTCAGCGCCGTACTGGCCGCCTCGGTGCTGCTGTCTTTCATCCTCGCGCCCAACCCTCGTTATGTGTGGGGCCCCCTGATCGGGATCGGGCTGCTTGCCCTGTCGATCCAGGCGTGGCTGCTCGCGCGCCGTGCGGGTGCGCCCAGCCGTTATGACCCGGGTGGCACCGTGGCATGGGTGCTCGCCCTGCTGCTGTGCGCCCCGACCCTGCTCACCGTCATCGGTCGACAGGGGTCGCCGGAGGTGCTGGGGGCGACCGACCGGCTGACACTGACGTTGGGACCCCTTCGCTCATCCCCGCTCATCCCCGCCCCCGACACCTCCCAGCAGCCCTCGGCGGTACCGGTCCAGCTCGCGGACGGAACCATCATCGTGCGGCCGGAGTCCGGCGACCAGTGCTGGCGGGTCTTCCCGCTGTGCCTCGGCAGTGGACCCGCCGCCGGGCTGCAGTCTCGGGGGCCAACCATCGCCGACGGCTTCCGGATTGCCTCACCACAGGGCGAGCCCGCCGCGGCGCCGGTCCAGTAGGTGCTAGCCTTCCCGCGATCGACGTGAAGGAACGCCCGCCGTCTCGGCGAGCGGTGACGGGCACGTGATTCTGGCTGGTGTGGGTGCGCTGGGGAAGGCGATGCTCACGACAGGAGGATCAGCGATGCCCTATGTCCTGCTCGATCGACGGGAGCCTGCTCCCATTCGGCGGTCCCTGCTTGCCCGCATCCACTCCTGCCCGCGGGCCCTGGCCACCCAGGTCGGATGGTTCATCACCGAGGCGTGGGGAGTTGCAGCCCCCCATTGGGTTGAACAGTCCCAGGAACCCGCCTCGATGCGAGCCGATGTCACGGCAACCGGGCGGGCCGGATCGGCCGCCACCCTCGCATCGCGCCTTGCGGGACTTGGTCGGCTTCGGTTCGAGGTGCTGGTCCTTGCAACCGATGAGCGGATGGGGGAGCGGTTCTCCGCCACCCCCACCCTGGGCCTGCATCGCAGCATCATCGACGGTGCCGGCGAGGTGCTCATCCCCGAGGCACCCCTGCGGGGGCTGCGCGAATCCCGCTCAATGGACCTCGCCGAGCAGATAGCGCACCTGCTCGGCGAGGAGTGGGAGTGCGAACTCGAGCCCTACCGCGCGGTCGAGCATCTCGATCGGATGATCGCCGGCAGTCGGGGCGCCTGACCGCCCGCACTGAGGGCTCGGCATCAGGCGAGGCTGAAAGCGAGCGAGACGTTGTGCCCGCCGAAGCCGAAGGAGTTGCTCAAGGCCAGACCGGATCGGGTGCGGGTTGCTGACAGTTCCCGCGCCTCCCCGCGCACCACGTCGATGTCGACCGCCGGGTCGAGGGTGACGATGTTGCGCGTCCCGGGGGCCAGGCAGTCCCGCAGAGCACACAGGGCAAGGACGGCCTCCACCGCCCCGGCGCCACCGAGCAGGTGTCCGATCTGCGATTTCGGGGCGCTCACGGCCGCCGAATCGGCGGCAGCACCGAGGGCGCGCCGGATCGCCCTGCTCTCTGCCAGATCCCCGAGCGGAGTGCTCGTCGCATGAGCGCTGACGTGGACGACGTCAGCCGGGTCCGCCCCGGCGCTGCGCAGGGCAGCCGTCATGGCGGCTGCCGCTCCCACCCCGTCCGGATCCGGTGCAGCGATGTGGTGGGCATCTGCGGACATCCCCCAGCCGGCCACCACGCCGTAGCACACTGCCCCGCGGGCCCGGGCATGACCCTCGCGCTCAAGGATCAACGCACCCGCGCCCTCGCCCAGCACGAAGCCATCACGGTCGATGTCATAGGGCCGGCTGGCGTGGCCGGGATCATCGTTGCGCGTTGACAGGGCGCGCATGGCCGCAAAGGCCGCCATGGCGATCTCATTGATCACCGCTTCCGTGCCGCCGGCGACAACAACGTCAGCGCGACCCTCATTGAGCATCGAGGCAGCCATGGCGATGGCCTCGGCGCTCGTGGCGCAGGCGGAGACCGGGGCGTGGACTCCCGCTCGTGCCCCCAGTTCCAAGCCGACGGCCGCGGCCGGTGCATTGGGCATGATCATCGGGACGGTGAGCGGGTTCATGCGCTGTGGCCCGCGCTCGCGGACGATGTTGTGCTGTTCCATCACGGTCGTCAGGCCACCGATGCCAGCGCCGAAGACGACGCCCAGGCGCTCCGGCGGGACCCCGTCCGGATCGCCCGGCTTGGGCAGTCCCGCATGCCGCCACGCTTCGAGGGCGGCGACCAGACCCAGCTGGGCGCTCCGGTCGAGTCGGCGAGCGGTCACTCGACCGATGACCTGCGTTGGGTCCACGGTGACGCGGGCGGCAATCTGTGAGGTGATCTCGGCCACCCACGGCTCCGTCAGCCGGACCGCCCCGGTCGCACCAAGGAGCAGCGCCTGCCAACTCTCGGCTGCGGTGGCGCCGATCGGGGTCAGGGCACCCAATCCGGTGACGACGATGCGCTCAGCGGCCATCCCTAGTTCGCGGTGGCCGATCGGTGGATGTAGGTCACCGCATCCCCCACGGTCCGCAGGCCAGCCATGTCCTCATCGGGGATGCGCACCCCGAACCTGTCCTCAGCGGCCATGACGACTTCGACCATGCTGAGGGAGTCGACCTCCAGGTCGTCGACGAAGATCTTGTCGACGCTCACCACTGCGGGGTCGACGCCGGCGACGTCATTGAGGATCTCCGCCAGCTGTGCCGTGATCTCATCCTCGGTCATTGTCTGCCTTTCTCTCGGTTGTTGGATGTCGATGCCCATCTCATTCATCTTGATGTCCATGCCAGTTGATGTCCAGTTGATATCCATGCCAGTTGGTTCCCTTGCCAGGCGGAGCAGCTGATCGATCTGGCAGTTCGATCGTGTGGATATGTCCTCGTGCGGAGTGCGGCAGGTGACGGGAGCGTGGTCACGGGATGTTGACGACCTGACCGGAGTAGGTCAGCCCAGCTCCGAAGCCGACCAGGAGCGCCCAGTCCTCGGACTCAACGCGCCCGGCGTCGCGCAGTGCGCACATGGCAAGGGGTATCGAGGCAGCACTGGTGTTCCCCATCCGTCGAATGTCGTCGGCGACCGCGACGTGGTCCGGCAGGTCCAATGAGCGAGCCAGGGCATCGGTGATGCGCTGATTGGCCTGATGGGGGATGAAGGCACCCAGGTCGGCTGCCGTGATCCCCGCCCGCTCAAGTGCCAGCCGTGCCACTCGTGCCATTTCCGACACCGCCCACCGGAAGACCGTCTGACCGGCCATGACGATGGTCGGTGCCGGCTGTCCCCGCAGGCCGGACTCGATGATGGTGGAGGTCATGGAGATCGAGTCACCCAGGCTGCCATCGGAGCCCCATGCAGGTGCCCCGATCTGCGGGCGATCCGAGGCGGTCACGAGCACGGCCCCTGCGCCGTCGGCGAAGAGGAAGGCGGTGCCGCGATCCCGGGGATTCGTGAAATCGCTCAGGCGTTCCGCGCCGATGACGAGGACATTCTCAGCCTGCCCGACGGTGATGCTGGCGGAGGCGTGGGCGATGCCATAGGAGAAGCCCGCACAGGCGGCACCCAGGTCGTGCGCGGCGGCAGCCGTGGTTCCCATAAGCGCGGCGACAGCCGCCGCCGCATTCGGAATGGGCTGGGGATGGCTTGCTGTGGCGACGATCACCAGGTCGACATCGTCGGCCCGCACCTGGGCATCGGCGAGGGCGGCAGTGCCGGCTGCGGCCGCCATCGACACGACCGTCTCGTCGGAACGCGCCCAGCGTCGTTCGATGATTCCCGAGCGCTCCCGGATCCACTCATCGCTGGAGTCGATGGGGCCGGCGACCTCCGCGTTGCCGATCACCCGTGATGAGCGGTAGCCGCCGACACCGGCCACCCGGGTTCCTGCCCGCAGCGGCTCCCGGTGCAGTCGGGTCGGCCTCATGATTCCGCCCCCGGTAGGTCGGCTGGTGTGTTGACAGGCACCCGTGCCACGGTCGGCATCTCCCGTCGCGCCAGCGCGGTGAGGGTTCCAGACGGTGGCAGCTCGATCACCTCGGTTACCCCGCTGGCCGCGATCTGAGCCTGACAGAGGTCCCATCGAACTGGGGCGGCGACCTGGGTGATCATCTCCGCAATGACCTCACCCGGGTCGCTGGTGATCTGACCGTCGCGGTTGAGCACCATGGGCACCCGCACCGGTCCGGGCGTGATGTCGTCGAAAGCGGTCCGCAGGTCCGATACGGCCGCCGCCATCGTGGCTGTGTGGAAGGCGCCGGCGACCGGCAGGGCGACCAGGCGGGCGCCCGCGGGCGGGTTGGCGGCCAGTGTGGCCAGCGCGGCAGCCGACCCTGCGGCAACGACCTGACCGCGAGCATTGACGGTGGCGACGACTGCCCCGGCGGCGGAGATCGCTGCCGCCACCGCGACATCCTCGCCGCCGAGGATCGCCGTCATCCCGGTGGCACCCACCGGCGCGCAGGCCCGGCTCATCGCCCGGCCGCGGATGGCCACCAGCCTCATCGCATCGTCATCGGTGAGGACGCCGGCCGCGGCAGCGGCGACGAACTCCCCGACCGAGTGCCCGGCGACCAGCCCGCAGGCGGCATGGACGGCTTCCGTCGTGGGCAGCCATCGGCGCAGTGCGAGCAGGGCGGTTGCAACGAGGAGCGGTTGAGCCACATGCGTCTCGCGGATGGCCGCCTCATCGGCGGTCGTGCCCAGTAGGCGCAGGTCGAGGCCGGTGATGTCACTCCAGCGCTCAAGCCGGTCCGCGGCAGCCGGATCGGCCAGCCATGGCAGCAGCATCCCCGATCGCTGGGCTCCCTGACCGGGAGCCAGCAGGGCGCGCACCGCCTCACCCTGCCCGTGTCAGCAGGCCGTTCCTGTGCACGACAACGCCACACTTGACCTCCCGGATTTGGAGGAATCCTACAAACGGAGACGTCCCTCATGGGGCACCCCCGACGTCGCCCGGAATGGCGGCGCCGGTCACCCGCGGTGGAGGCGGCTGAGGGTCAGTGCGGTGCGCAGCAGCACAGCATCGCGCGGATCCTCGGGGGCGTAGCCGAACAGGGTGGTGATCCGTCGCAGCCGGTACCGGACGGTGTTCGCGTGCGCGATGATCACCCGTCCGGTCGCTTCGAGGGCGCCCCCGTTGTCGAGATACGCCTGCAGGGTCTCCGCCAGTACCGGGTGGGCACTGATCCTGCGGCCAAGGTCAGCAAGGTCGGCCTGCGCCATAGCATCGCCGAGCAGGGCGCGTTCCGGCAGCAGGGACTCGGCGGAGACCGGTCGAGGTGCCCCCGGCCAGCCGGCGACCGCCCGCAGTCCGGCAATGGCGGCACGCGCACTCATCCCCGACGCTGCCAGGCCCCGAACCCGGGGCCCGAACACGACCGGACCCCCCGTGAGTCGCGGCGCCAGCAGGCGAGCCGTCCGCGCCGGGTCGGCAACCCCACCCAGCACGATGACGGCAGTCTCCGCGTGCATTCCGGCGACCACGCTCAGGTCCCCCCGACGGGCAAGGGCGGCAACGTGCACCGTCCAATCGGCAGCGTCGGCCCCGGCCGGGCGACCGACGATGACGCAGCACCCCTGGCCGTCGCGCCACCCCAGTGCTGCCGCCTGCCCCAGCGCGGTGGCATCGATGTCATCGCGGGCGACCGCGTCGATCACGAGGGCCTCGATCCGCGCATCCCAGGCGCCGCGGGCCTCCGCAGTGCGCGCATAGGCGGCTGCGGTGAGGAAGGCGATGTCGCGTGAGTAGGTGAGGACCGCGGTCCTCACCGCGACGGCATCCGCGGCGGGCACGAGCGCCTCGACGCACTGCTCGATGACGTCGACCACGACCCGGACCGCCGCGACCGTCTGCTCCAGCGACACCGCTCGGATCAGCGATACCGGCACCCCGGCGAAGACCTCGCCACCGGGCTGCGGGGGTGAGCCTGGGTGGCGAAGCCAGCCGGTGAATGCGGTGACGCTGTTGTGCGCGATGATCCCGATCCAGGAGCGGTGCTCGGCACTCAGGGCGCCGTACCAGGGCAGCCGCTCCGCCATCGCCGCGACGATCGCGCCACTGAGGTGGGCCGCGGCTCCGGTGAGCGCATCAATGGTGCGCTCGTCGAGGTCAGGCGTCGCCGCCGGTACTGCCGGCATCTGCAGCCATCGGGTCATCGATCCGGTACCTCGTGAAGGCCTCAGCGGCCAGTCGCGCCGCCGCTTCATCGCTCCTGCCCAGGCTGCGCAGCACCTGCACCACTGTGGACTCAGCGTCGACCAGGAAGTGCCGCCTCGCAGCACCTCGGGTGTCCGACACGCCCCAGCCATCGGTTCCCAGGGCGATGAAGTCGCCGGGCAGCCAGGGCCTGATGAGGTCCGGGACCGCACGAACCCAGTCCGTCACGGCGATCGTCGGACCGGGTGGTGAGGCGAGCAGCGAGGTCACGAACGGGACCCGAGCAGGCCCATCGGGGTTGAGCAGGCCATGGCGGTCGCATTCGATCGCCTCCCGCGCGAGCTCCCCCCAAGAGGTCACAGACCACACCTCGACCGGGATTCCCCAGTCCGACTGCAGCAGGTCCGCCGCTCGGCGAGCGGTCCGCACCGCGATGCCACTGGCAAGGATTCGGGCGCGCGCCCCGTCCGGAGCGCTGAGCCGATAGGCGCCACGGACGAGGTTGTCGACGTCGAGGTCCGCTGGCTCGGGTGGCTGCTGGTAGGGCTCGTTGTAGACGGTGAGGTAGTGGAAGACGTTCTCGGGGTTCTCCCCGACCATGCTCGCAAGGCCGTGTCGGACGATATGTGCGATCTCGTACGCATAGGCGGGATCCCAGACCCGGGCCGCCGGATTACTCGAAGCCAGCAGCAGTGAATGGCCATCGGCATGCTGCAGTCCCTCGCCCGTGAGGGTCGTCCGGCCGGCGGTCGCCCCGATGACGAAACCGCGTGCCATCTGGTCCATGGCCGCCCAGAAGGCGTCGCCGGTCCGCTGGAAGCCGAACATCGAGTAGAAGATGTACACCGGGATCATCGCCTCCCCATGGGTGGCGTACGACGTGCCGGCGGCGGTCCATGACGCGACCGAGCCTGCCTCATTGATGCCCTCATGCAGGATCTGGCCATCGACGGTCTCCCGATATGCCAGCAGCAGTTCACGGTCCACCGAGGTGTACTGCTGGCCGAGCGGGTTGTAGATGCGGGCGGTGGGGAACAGGGAGTCCATTCCGAAGGTGCGTGCCTCATCCGGGATGATGGGCACGATCCGCCGCCCGATCCCCGGGTCCTTGAGCAGGTCCTTCAGCAGTCGGACGAAGGCCATGGTGGTGGCGACCTCATGGGTGCCGTAGCCGGCCCGCGCCTCGGCGTAGCTGCGCTCCGGCGGCTGGGGGAGGGCCGCCGCCCGTACCCGTCGCTCCGGCAGGTAGCCGCCGAGGGAGCGGCGCCGCTCATGGAGATACGCGATCACCGGATCCGCCGGTCCCGGGTGGTAGTAGGGGGGCATTCCGTCGTCGAGTTCCGCGTCGGATACCGGAATCTGCAGCCGGTCGCGGAAGACCCGCAGGTCGGCGACGCTGAGCTTCTTCATCTGGTGGGTGGCATTGCGTCCCTCGAAGTGGGACCCGAGCGTCCAGCCCTTGACGGTCTTGGCGATGATCACCGTGGGCTGGCCGACATGTCCGGTGGCGGCGTCGTAGGCGGCGTACAGCTTGCGGTAGTCATGCCCCCCGCGCTGCAGGCCCCAGATCTCCTCATCGCTCCAGTCGGCGACCATGCGCGCGGTGCGGGCATCCCGGCCGAAGAAGTGCTCCCGGATGAACCCGCCGCTCTCGGCCTTGTACGTCTGGAAGTCGCCATCGGGGGTGGTGTTCATCAGGTTGACCAATGCCCCATCGGCGTCGCGGGCGAGCAGCGTGTCCCACTTTCGGCCCCAGATGACCTTGATGACGTTCCAGCCGGCGCCGCGGAACAGCGACTCAAGCTCCTGGATGACCTTTCCGTTGCCACGGACTGGGCCGTCGAGGCGCTGCAGGTTGGCGTTGATGACGAAGGTGAGGTTGTCCAACTGCTCCCGTGCGGCGAGGGTCAGCCCGGCCACCGACTCCGGCTCGTCCATCTCCCCATCGCCGATGAATGCCCAGACCCGCTGGCGGCTGGCATCCGCCAGGCCTCGTGCGGTGAGGTAGCGGTTGAAGCGCGCCTGGTAGATCGCATTGAGCGGTCCCAGTCCCATGGAGACGGTCGGGAACTGCCAGAACCAGGGCATCAGCCGGGGGTGGGGATAGGACGGCAGGCCGCCACCGGGGTGCGACAGTTCGCGACGGAAGCCATCCAACTGGGCGACGGTCAGCCGCCCCTCAAGGAAGGCCCGGGCGTAGATGCCCGGTGAGGCGTGCCCCTGGATGAACAGTTGGTCGGCGCCACCGGGTGCGTCATGACCGCGGAAGAAGTGGTTGAAACCGACCTCGTACAGGGAGGCCGAAGAGGCGAAGGTGGAGATGTGCCCGCCCACCCCGAACCGCTGTGCCCGGTGCACCATCACCGCCGCGTTCCAGCGGATGAACGCTCGAATGCGGCGCTCAACCGACTCATCGCCCGGGAACCAGGGCTCCCGCTCCGGGGGGATGGTGTTGATGTAGTCGGTGCTGCGCAGGCTGGGCACGCCTACCTTGCGCTCGGCCGCGCGCTGCAGCAGCTGCAGCATCAGGTAGCGGCCTCGGTAGGCACCGGAGTGGTCGAGAACGGCGTCGAAGGACTCCGTCCACTCGGCGGTTTCAGCGGGGTCGATGTCGACGTACTGGGCGGGCAGGCCCGCGGTCGGTGAGGTCTCGCGTCCGATCGGCACGTACCCATTCTGACCGTTCGCGGTGCATTCCCGCGCCCCGGCTGGCAGGATGTGCTGCCGACGCGACGTTGTGGTGCCCGCTCGGGCAGCGCAACGCAGCGGGGAGAGGAGGGTGTGGGTGGCCACCGACGGCCAGCCTGTTGATCGGCTCGGTTTCCGACCGGGCCAGGTCGTTCAGGAGATCGGGTGGGATGAGGATGTCGACTCCGACCTGCGCGCGCAGATCGAGCGGGCGATCGAGGCCCCGCTGGTGGATGTCGACTATGACGAGGTTGTCGACACCGTCCTGCTGTGGTGGCGGGAGGAGGACGGCGATCTCACCGATGCGCTGGTTGATGCCATCGCCCTGCTGGCCGACCATGGCACGATATGGGTGCTGACCCCGAAGCCCGGTCGACCGGGACATGTCGATGCCGAGGACATTGCCGAGGCTGCACCGATCGCCGGACTGCAGCACACGACCGCCGTCAATGCCGCAACCGCCTGGCAGGGAACCCGCCTGGTGGCCCCACGAGCAGGAAGGAACGTCCGCTGATGACCGTTGCTGTCGGTTCGCCCGCGCCAGACTTCACCGTGAAGGACCACCGAGGTGAGGAGGTGACGCTGAGCAGCCTGCGCGGGCAGATGAATGTCCTGCTGGTGTTCTACCCCTTCGCCTTCTCCGGCATCTGCACCGGGGAATTGTGCGCAATTCGCGATGACGGATTGATCTCGGGTGGTGAGGGTGTCCGCGTCATGGGGATCTCCTGCGATCCCATGTGGTCGCTGCGTGCGTGGGCGGAGGCGCAGGGGTACGACTTCTCACTGCTGAGCGACTTCTGGCCACATGGTGCGGTCGCCCAGTCCTACGGGGTGTTCCTGCCCGACCTCGGCTTCGCCACTCGCGGTTCCTTCCTTATCGACCACGCCGGGATCATCCGGTGGCGTGTCGTGAACGCTCCCGGTGAGGCTCGCCCCACCGGGGAGTACCGGGAGGCCCTCGCAGCACTCGGCTGAGCGCGGCCCCCAGTGGCGGGCGGGCGCCAGCGGCCGCCCAGCGGGCCTGTAGCTCAGACGGCTAGAGCAGTACCCTTACAAGGTACGTGTCGGAGGTTCGAGTCCTCTCAGGCCCACGGCCGTTCGCTGGGTTTCGCCAGCGGGGTGAAGCGAAACCGGATCATCGCGACGGCCCAGCGCGGGGGGTCGGCAAAGAACCGGATCTTCTTGCCCTCGGTGAAGTCGCGGGATCGGTAGGACACCGGCAGTTCCTGTGGCCGGCAGCCCCGACGCAGGAGGGTTCCGAGCAGTTCGTAGTCGAACTCGAAGCGATCCGACCGCAGGCGCACGTCGGCAAGTGCCTCCCGCCGGAAGACCTTGAACATCGTCTCCGGATCACGCAGGCGGCTGCCGTAGAGCGTGTTGAACAGGGTCGTGAAGAAGCGGTGGGCGACATTCATCACCGGTGCCCGCCACCAACTGTCGGTGAAGGTCCGAACTGGGGTGCCCGGAGTATGGCGGGAGCCCAGGACCAGGCTGGTCTCACCAGCCTCGATCGGGCCCAGGAGGCGCAGCAGGTCGGCGGACTCGTACTCGGTGTCGGCATCATGAATGGCGATCACGTCATGGCGAGCGTGCGGCAGGCCGGTTCGGACGGCGTGGCCCTTCCCGCGGGGGCGGTCCTCCCAGATGATGTGAACGCGCGGATCCGAGCGGAAGCCCTCGACGATGTCGCGTGTGGTGTCCGTCGAGTTGCTCTCCACCACGATCACCTCGAGGGGGCGTCCTGCGAAATCGACCGCCAGCAGCCCGGCGAGTGCCTCGGCGACGGTCTCGGCCTCGTTGAAGGCCGGCATGATGACCGAGAGCGAGCAGCGGCCCGGTCGGCGGAACGGGTCGGTCACGCCGAGAGCAGGCCCGCTCGGATGATCCGGCTCATGACGCGGTGTGCATGGGCCATGATCGACAGCGTAGGCGGCTGCGGGGGAAGCAGCGGCAGGGACGCGGCGTCGGCGAGATGAATCCGGCTGGACCCGGGCAGCCGCCCGAGCTCATCCGTCCCGTCGGGACTTCCCATCGGCAGGCTGGCCGAGTGGTGGTAGCCGCCGCCGACCGGTTCCACTCGCGCCAGTGCGGCCAAGGTGGCGTACCCATGCCGCGCCAGCAGCCGCGTGATGAGCCGAATCTCCCGTCTCAGGCGAGCGGTGTTGCCGACTTCGCGGGTCAGTGCCCACGAGCCGCGTGCGGTGTCCCCATGCTGGGTCATGGATCGGCCATCGATCACCAGCGATCCGGAGCAGGCCGCGGGCAGGAAGCCGTGGCAGGCCATTGCTCGATCGGCGAGGATCTCAGTCGCGCCACCGCGCAGGGCTCGGGGCAGGCGTGAGTCCAGCAGGGTGCGCTGGAGGGCGGCACGGATCTCCGGGCCTGGGGGGTAGGCCTGGACGTGCAGGGCGGTGCGGCCATCGGTGCCGCACCGCTCCAGGAACACGCGGGCGAGGGTGGCGTGCGCGAGCGAACCGGCGGCATCAGCGTCGATGCTCACCCGGCCGCCCCGGGAACGGGGGGACACGTCGATCATCGGCAGGGTGAAGGCTTGACAGTCCCGCAGCCGGAGGGCGCGGCCGAGCAGGCGGGAGGCGAGGATGGTGGTGCCCACCGAGCCGCAGGCGAGGATCAGTCGATCGGTGCGCAGGGACAGCGCCTCCCCGCACGCTGTTCGGGCGGTCACGGTCACCGCAGCGGGATGCTCCTCGACGCCGACCACGAGCTCCCCCGTCCGCAGCGTGACCGCGCCGCTGTCGGCGAGGGCCGTGATTGCATCATGGGCGTCGAAGAGCACCCGCCATGGGCAGCCAGTGAGGCAGGTGCCGCAGTTGCGGCAGTGCGGCAGCCCATTGTGGCCAGCAAGGGCGAGGGTGCTGGGGCCGGTGAGCCATGGGCCGCCCGTCGCTGACGTGAGGGCCGAGAGCGCTCGTGGTGCGCTGAGCTCGACGTCCGGTGCCCGGGGTGGGCCGATCATCCGGTAGACGGGACTGTCGTGGCCTGCGATGTGCACGGCATCGGCGGCGGCCTCGTAGTCGGTGCGTGTGAGTCGGGCGGAAGGCGGCCAGTCCGACATGTCCGCATCCGTGAATGTCGCCAGAGCGCATCCCCAGACCCGGCTGAACCCTCCGACGGCGTTCACCCACAGCCGTTCGGCGGTGGCATCGCCGCCGGCTCGGCCCGGGTGCGGCCGATGTGACTCATCGGAGCCGAGGATGCGCTTGACCGGGATCGGTCCACGTGCGGACTGGGGTGGTTGCGCCGCCCAGGCAGGCAGGCCCTCACCACCCGCCAGCGCGGTGATGCTGGCCTGCCGGCGCTGGCTCAGCTCACTGCTCTCCCGCTCCCCGGCGTCGATGATCGTCGGACGGATGCCCGCGGCAACCGCCGCGCGTGCGGCCATCAGGCCCGCCGGCCCGGTCCCGACGATGATGCACGGCTCGATCACCATGACGGGGGCATTCGCCCGACGACCGCCCCCGTCGACAGCGGTGGATCGGCGATGGTGAGCGAGCAGAACGCATCCCAGGCAGGGGAGGTGGTACGCCGACGCTGGGCGTGATGCTGCACCGCGGCGGCGATCGGCTGCGGGATCGCCACCTGGCGCACCCGTCGCCGGTGGATGCGCCCCAGCGCCTCCCACAGCTCCAGCGGATCCGGTCCGGCAACCTCCCACAGTCCACCCCCGTGGCCGGAGAGCAGGTCCTTCGAGGGGTTCCCGACCCCCGCCATGGTGGCCGGGTCATCGGCGCAGGCCAGCAGTGCCGCGACGACGTCGGTCACGTGACTGAAGTAGATCGACTCCCCCCACCCGGGCAGATGCGGGGCCAGGCCGAGTCTGGCGAGGCGGGACGGCATGCGTCCGCGGGCACCGACGACGCCGCCGTCATCCCACACCAGTCCGGCCCGGACCACGCCGCCGCGGCGGAGGAACTGCCCCTCGACAAGTGCCTTCTGCCGGCCATACCGGGAGGATGCCTCGCCCTTGCGGGTGGCGAAGCTTGACAGCATGACGCACGGAGCGGTCGGGTCAACGGCACCGATGAGGCGGGCGTGGGCCGCACGAAGCCACGTGTCCGCAACCGGTGTCCGGGGCCAGGCGAGGTGAATCAGGGCGGTCGCACCCGCAACGGCCGCAGGGTCCGGGACGTCACCCAAGCGCCACGGTCTCGAGTCTGCCGTCACGGCACGCCAAGGGCGCCCGCGTCGGTTGAGTTCGGCGGTGAGGTGCCGACCGATGGCGCAGTTCGCTCCCGTGACGAGGATCATCAGCGGATCCGCTCGAGGCTGACGATGATCGACAGCCGCCACCGGTCAAGTGATCGACCGCGCCCCTGCTCCCAGCGATGGACGATGCGCAGCAGGCGACCGGACAGCGGCGTTCGGCTGAAGACGCCGCCACTGAGCAGGTATGAGGGCCCCACAGCAGTGGCGATCTCCCGCACTCGCAGGTGCGGCCACCGGGCATGAAGGCGCGCCCGATCCCGGCGCAGGAGGATCCAGGGCAGTGCCTGATTGCTGTCCCATGCCGATCCGGAGGTGAAGTGCCATTCCGGCCTGGCCGGGTCGTACGGCTCCGGATGCAGCCGGGTGTAGACCAGACGGGCCAGCGGCCCCCAGTACGGCTCGCACATGAGGACCGCTCCGCCCGGGGTGAGACACCGGACCGCCTCGTCGAGGAAGGCGGCCACGTCGGGCAGGTGGTGCAGGCCGTCCTTGACCACGATTGCCCGCAGGCTGCCGGGAGCGAAGGGCAGCTGCTGGGCGTCGACAACCGCATCGAGCTCGCCGGCGGGCACGATATCGGTGCAGATCAGGCCGGGGATCCAGGTCCGGCCCAGGGCACTGCCGGCACCGATTTCCACCACCGCACCGCCGACATCCGGGATGAGCCCCGCCAGGGTGCGGTAGACCGAGGCATAGACCTCGCGGAGGTAGGGGTCGCCCAGGATGAAGGCACTCACCTGTGCCGGTGGACTCATCCGGTGCGGACGGGCACCCGGTGAGGTGGCAGGTGGACTCACCTGCTGGAGCGATGGGTGGTGGCCAGTTGTGCGAGGGCGACCAGCCCGATCACGCTTGCCAGCAGGGCGAAGGTCACCGACCCGAGGAAGTAGTGGAAGGTGACGGACGTCCCCGTATGCACGGAGTAGACAGCGATGAGTCCCGCGCTGGTGAGGGCTCCCACGGCAATGGCGCAGCCGATGAGGCTCAACCGCCGTGTGCGCCGGACGGCGAGCCCTCCGAGCAGCCCCACCAGGGCGGGGGCGCACAGGATCCACCACGCCGTTGAGTACAGGGACGTGAGAGCCACCTGGCTGCGCAGTGCCCAGGATCCGGGATCGGGCAGGTCACCTGATGGCAGCAGCCCGGGGATCGTTCGCGACCACAGCGGGTACTCGGTGCCGTTGTCGACGATGGGACCGGGCAGGATCCCCGCCCGAAAGCAGCCATCGCGGGCGAACCGCTCCCCGCAGCCGCCGATCGGGAAGGCCGTGTCGAGGTCCAGCCACATCTGCCCCAGGTCGCCGATGGCCGTCCGGGCAATGGCGGGGTAGTCCCACTGCTCCAGCACGGG
>JAGWXT010000033.1 GCA_018969715.1 Actinomycetales bacterium | reverse complement strand
GAGCTGGCCGACCCGTCGCTCACCCTGTCCGTGGACGAGGTCAAGGCCCGCACGGACGCCATCCAGTCGCTGGAGCTGCGCGCTCAGGCGGCTGCCGAGTTCACCCCCGAGGCCGAGATCGACCGGCAGGGTGGCGACGCCGGGCTCACCCGCGTGGACGCGGGCGCCAAGGCCGAGTTCCCCGACCTCGCCGACCGGCAGGCCGAGGTCCGCGCCGAGCTGGTGAAGTTCTTCCCCTCGATGGGCGCCTACTTCCGGGCGGCGGTCAAGGGCCCGCGCACCGAGGCCGAGCGCGAGGGGCTGCGCAAGGTCGAGACCATGACCCGCACCATCACGGGCTCCACGTCGGGCGGCGAGTTCCTGCTCCCGCTGACGCAGGTGCCCGAGATCTTCAGCGTGTCCAACGCCCAGCCGGGCATCATGCAGTACGCCCGCCGGTACAACGTCCCGGGCCGGTCGCTCCGCATCCCCTACCTGATTCAGGACGAGGGGACCACGGTCCTCAACCGGCCCATGGCCGGTAAGATCGCCAACGTCACGATCGTCGGCGAAGGCTCGACCAAGCCGGAGCGCGAGCCGGTGTTCGGCCAGCGGCTGCTGGAGGTCTACAAGTATGCCGCAATCACCGAGTTCGGCGACGAAATCCTCGGCGACGACTTCACGGGCGAGCTGCCCGCCGAGGTCACCACGGCGGTGGGTGGGCAGATCCTCAACAAGATGAACGAGGACTTCACCATCGACGGGACCGGGTCGAGCCAGCCGCTCGGCGCGTTCAACTCGAACAACGGGTCCGTCATCGCGGTCAACCGGACGACCGCGAACCAGTTCGTCGCGGCCGACGCCTTCGCGATGTACGAGCGGCACACGGTCGGCACCAACTCGGTGTGGATGGTCTCGCGCCGGGTGCTGTCCAAGCTGTTCGCGCTCCAGGCGACCAACAACACGATGGTCACCTGGATCAGCAACCTGCGGGACCGCCCGCAGATGCTGCTCCTCGGGCTGCCGGTGATCGTCACCGACATCCTGCCGACCATCGGCACGCGGGGCGACGTGGTGCTGGCGAACCCGGACTTCTACGCCATGGCGCTCCGGCAGGCCCTGACGGTCGAGTCCTCGATCCACGTCAAGTTCGTGCAGGACATCACCACGTACCGCTTCCTGGCGCGTGGCGGCGGGATCCCGCTCCCCACCTCGACCTACGCCTACAAGACGTCGGCTGGGGTCAAGGTGGATCCGCACTCGCCGTTTGTTGTGCTGGATGTTCCCTCGTCCTGACCGCAAGGTCAAGGCGAAGGAGACGGTGGCAGCCGAGGTTGGGGGGACGCCCCCGGCCTCGGCTGTGCCGTTGTCGATCGTGAAGGACGCGCCGCGTGGCGCGGTGCCGTGCATGGCGCTGGCCGAATGCATCATCGACGGCACGCGGCGCCAGCCCGGGGAGTGGTTCCACGTCGAGGGGTCCCGCTGGCCGCACCTGGTGCAGGTCGGGCTGGTCGTGAGCCACCCCATGCTGAACCTCATGGCGCCCGAGGCGCGGGCCATCTGGGGCCGCATTACTCGCCAGCGGGGCCGGGCGGCTGGGCTGGCCGAGACCACGCTGGCCGTGCCACAGCCTATCGTCGAGCAGCTCTGGGATGCCGATGGGCGGATCCTGACGCCGTTCGATACGCCGAGCCGCTACCAACCGTCCGCCACGATCGGCGGCGACCCGCGACCCGTGCGGGTCCTTCAGCTTTGCGAGTATGACCCCGGCTGTTCGGTCTACCGCTACCATTCCGCCGCCAACGTGACGCCGGGGCTCCAGTCGGCGCTGGTGCGCTGGGACTACAACAACCCGCACTGCCATCTGCGGCAATGGGACGGCGAGGCGGACCAGCGGACGGTGGAGGCGCTGGCCATGACGGCCGATGTCATCCATGTTCACATGAACTACGCCACCCTGCTGGAGCGGCTGCGCTATCTGCCGCAGGCGTGGCAGCGGGTTGTCATCACATACCACGGCAGCTCACAAACTCCGGCCGGGACCACGAGCTGGACCTATCCTGAGCTGGATCAGAGTTTCCGGGCGCTCCGGCTGGGCGCCCGCCCCTACCATCTGCGCCACCGGGTGGCCGACGCATGGCTACCCATCCCCATGCCGGTGGCCGATTACCGCCAGCTTCCCAAGGCGCCGCGGCGCGAGGGGCGCCCGTTTCGGGTCGCGCACAGCCCGACCAAGCGGTCGATCAAGGGAACCGAACAGTTTGTGACCGTGTGCCGCACGCTGACCGAACAGGAAGGGCTCCGCATTGAACCCGTGGTGCTGGAGGGGATGGACCATGGAGCGGCACTGGCCGCCAAGGCAACGTGCGACGCGGTGTTCGATTCTTTTTGGCTCGGGATCCAAGGCAGCGGGCTGGAGGGCGCCGCGATGGGGCTTCCGGTGCTCGCTGGCGACCCCGAGGCGCAAGGCGACCTGACGCGGCAGGGGATCCCGGTGCCGTGGACCATCGCCAACGACGGCGCCGAGCTGCGTGAGCAGCTCCGACGGCTGGCCACGGACCCCGCGTTCTATGCTGCCGAGGCAACCCGCGCCGTGGCGTATGTCGCGCGGTGGCACGACTATTCAGTCGTGGGCGCCCGCTACAAGGCGCTGCTGGACGACCTTCTGGCCCGGGATGACTGATGGCCCTGCCCACCACGGCGGATCTTAAGAGCTACCTGCGGATCGAGTCCACGGCGGAAGACACGCTGCTGGGGCTCCTGCTCGGGCGGGCGCAAGCCATGCTGGAGGGGTGGATCGATTGCCCGATCACCGCCGAGAGCCAGACAGCCGTGGACCGGGGCGAGACGCTGGAGACGCCGCTCATCACCCTGGTGTTCCCGCGCCGCCCTATCGGATCGGTGACGGTTACCGACTATGACGGCGCCACCGTGCCGAGCACGGTCTACACCGTGGACGCACGCTCCGGGATGTTGTGGCTCAACCCGGGTGAGGTCTTTGATAACCCGCCCTACACGATCACGGCACAGGTCGGCTTGTCCTTGCGGTCGGATTACGCCCGCATCGAGCCGCTGCTCAACGAGATGATTCTGGACTTGGCCGCGGATCTCTACCAGCGCCGGACTCCGGGTGCGGCCAGCGAAAAAGCCGGGGATACGACCATCTCGTGGGACACGAGTCGCGAGACCGTGGCCCGGGTCATGAAGTCGCTGCGCCTCCTGCGGCTGGGGGTGGCCCAGTGACCATGGTGGCCGGGCGGCTTGACCAGCGGGTGACGCTGTGGGAACGCCAGGACAACGGGGGCGACGGCTTCGCGCGCCCGGTCTATGTGAAGACCGGGACGTGGTGGGGCCGCGTGGATGCCGTCACGGACCGCCAGCGGGTGCCACAGGCGCCGCAGTCCACGGTGGATTACGCGACCGACGCCCGCATGACGGTGGCCGACTACGTGCCGGTGCCGCGGTCCGGGTGCGTCACGGTGGAGGGGGACACGGCCCTGTTCTGGATTCGTGGCATTCAGGAGCGGCGCCAGCTCCGGGAGCAGCGGGTGGACCTTCAGTGCGTCCACCCCGACGAGTACGTGGAGTTCATCGGGTTTGACCAGCTTCCGGTGGGTGACGGCTATCATCTGGTGAGCACGAGCGCCTTCTCGTCGGCGTTCGACCTTTCGTTCGCATGAGGTGACGCATGGCTGACACGCCCCGGACACTCGCCACGCTGCTGACGCTGTGCGCCGACAATGCTACCGGCGACATCACGGCACAGGTCCTGCGCGATGTGCTCGTGTCCG
>JAGWXT010000032.1 GCA_018969715.1 Actinomycetales bacterium | reverse complement strand
CGGAGCTGGAGGAAGTGATTCGGGGGATGCTGCGAGCGGACGTGGAGCTGAAGGCCAGCGTGATCCATGAGCGCTTGGTGCATGAGCGTGGCGTGCCGGTGCACTACCAGCGGGTGAAGCTGGCGTGCCGGGAGTTGCGGCCGCTGGTGGTGGCCGAGCTGGATGCCGGTGACGAGGTCCGCCGGCTGCGGGGCCTGCATCGGCGGTTCGCGACCCTGCCGGGCGCGCAGGCGCAGGTCGACTGGGGCCACGAGGGCGACCTGCTGGGGGACGGGTCGAAGGTGTACTCGTTCCACATGCTGCTGTCGTACTCGCGTGATCCGTTCTGCTGCTACGTGAGTTCCATGGACGCGGCGACGTTCTGGGCGTGCCACGTGCGCGCGTTCGAGTACTTCGGCGGGGTCCCGGGCTCGATCGTCTACGACCGGGTGGCCACGGTCGTGCGCCGGCACGTGGCGCCGGGCAAGGCGGTCCCGCTGCAGCCGGAGGCGGTGGCGTTCGCCGGGCACTACGGGTTCGACATCGACGTGCTGGCCGCGCACCGGCCGACGGGCAAGGGCCGGGTCGAGCGGGGGGTCCTGATCACCCGGCAGCACGTGACCGCGGGCCGGACGTTCGAATGCCTGCAGCAGGCCGACCGGGCGTTCATGGACTGGGCGCCGATCCGCCGCGGGCAGGTCCACCGGACCCATGGGCAGGTCATCGGCGAGCGCGCGGAGGCGGATCACGCGGCGTTGCGGCCGCTGCCGGACGTGCCGTACGAGGTGACCGAGGTCCACGTGCGTCGGGTCGGCAAGGACGCCCTGGTGGCGTTCGAGGGGTCGCACTACTCGCTGCCCGCGCGCCTGATCCGGGCTGGGCAGCGGGTCGAGGTCCGCCCCGGCGTCGACACCGTGGCGATCCGGGCCCTGCCAGGCGACGGCGGCCAGGAGATCGCCAGGCATCCGCGGGCCACCGGCAAGGGAGCGTGGGTCGTCGACCAGGCGCACTGGGACGGGCTGCCCGACGGGCATACCCGCGCGACCACCACCATGGTCGCGGACCTGGAAGCCGCCCGGGACCGGCGCCGGCACCGGCCCGACGAGCCCCCGGCGCACGTGGCCAGGGCCATGGGCATCCAGGTCCAGGCCCGGCCACTGGCCGACTACGCGACCGCCGCCGGGCTGGAGGGATCCCGATGAGCGAGCTGACCAGCACCCGGATCCGCGACGCCGCCGAACGCCTGGGCCTGACCCACCTGCCCGACCACGCCAGCGACCTGGTCGCCCGCGCCGAGGCCGAGCAGCTGGGCTACTTCGACTTCCTGGACCTGGTCCTGGGCGAGGAAGTCGAGCTGCGCGAGCAGCGCCGGTTCCGCAACGCCCTCAAGCTCAGTGGCCTGCCGCACCACAAGACCCTCGCCGAGTTCGACTACGCATTCCAGCCAGGCCTGGAGCCCAGGAAGATCAAGGACCTCGCCACCCTGGAGTTCATCGACGCCCGGTCCAACATCGCGCTCCTGGGACCGCCCGGCGTGGGAAAGACGCACCTGGCCATCGCCCTGGCCGTCGCCGCATGCCAGGCCGGGCACTCCATCTACTTCACCTCCCTGGACGACCTGGTCCGCAAGCTGAAGATCGCCGAGGCCACCGGCCGGTTCAACAAGCAGCTCAACGCCCTGCTACGACCCAGCGTCCTCGTGGTGGACGAGGTGGGCTACTTGAGGCTGGAACGGGAGGAGGCGAACATGTTCTTCCAGCTGATCTCCCGCAGGTACGAAAGGGGCACGATGATCATCACTTCAAACAAGTCGTTCAACGAATGGGGCGCCGTCCTCGGCGACGACATCCTCGCCACCGCGATCCTGGACCGGCTCCTGCACCACTGCGAAGTCCTCGCCATCAACGGGCCCAGCTACCGACTCCGCAACCGAATGAACCTCATCCCCGGCTCAGACATGACATCATGACCACCGCCGGACACCGACACATCAGGCCGTACCCCGACCAACACGTGAGGTCGTACGCGGACAGCGAGCCGGTTTGTTGGGTATTCGGACTCGTGAGCGCCTGTGAGTATTGCCTTTGAGCGCCGGGCTGTCGGGGGTTCGGGCTCCGGTGGATCGTGCCGGTGAGCGCCGCTTGGCTGGTTGACGCTCACCGGCCCTGGTCAGGCGTGCGCCTGGGTGTGTTCGCGCATGTTGGTGCTTCCGGTCTCGATCCAGATGGTGTTGTGGACGATGCGGTCCATGATGGCATCGGCGTGGACGCCGCCGCCGAGGCGCTGGTGCCAGTCCTTCTTGGCGTATTGGGTGCAGAACGCCGTCGAGGTGGTGTCGTAACGGCGTTCGAGGAGTTCCAGGAGCATGCTGCGGACCTCGCTGGTGGGCGGGTCGAGGAGCCATTCGTCGATCACCAGGAGCGTGAACGCGGCATGCTTGCGCAGCCATTTCTCCTTGCCTGCTGGCTTGTCCCTGGCGGTGGCCCAGGATTCCTCGAGGTCGGGCATGCGGATGTAGTGGGCGCGGTAGCGGTGCTGGCAGGCCTGCTTGGCCAGCGCCGATCCCAGGTAGGACTTGCCTGATCCGGTGAAGCCCTGGAACACGACGTTGCGGGCGCGGGCGATGAACTGGCAGGTGCCCAGTTGGGCGATCACGCCGCGGTCCAGGCCGCGGGCCTCGATCAGGTCCAGGCTACGCAGGTCTGCGTCGGGGTACCGCAGTCCGGCCCGGCGGATCAGGCCGTCCACCTTGGCGTGGGTGAACGCGGCGTGGGCGTCGTCGACGGCCAGCTTGATGCGTTCCTCGAACGCCATCCCCATCGTCAGGGCGTCGTCCTGGGCTTGGAGGGCGTCGACCAGGGTGGCCGCGCCCATCTCGCGGAGCTTGCGCTTGGACTCGGTGTCGATGCGGCTCACTGGGCACCGCCTGCGTAGTAGTCCGCCCCGCGGACGTAGCCGCCGGCCTCGGGTGTCGATGCCCGCTGCCCGAGGGGGTGCTGGTCTTGACCGGACTCCAGGATGGGTCGCAGGTGCGCGTAGCGGGGCGAATGCACCGATGCCAGCGCGATGCCGGCCGCGGCTTCGAGGCGGGCCGTGGAGTAGCGGCGCGACAGTCGCAGGACCGCCAGCGCGGCGTCGAGGCCTTGCTCGTCGACGGGCACGGACTCGAAGACCCGGTTCACCACCGTCGTCGTGGCCGTCCCGATCCGCGCGGCCCATTCGCGTACCCGGGACGCGTCCCAGGGCTCGTAGCGGGCCCCGTCGGGCACGTGGGCGTCCAGGGTCCGGTAGTCGTTGACGACGCCCGGCGGGGCCAGCACGTGCGAGGCGATCCGCTGATCGCCGGCGAAGACCTCGATCGTGGCGTCGGTGACCCGCAGGTCCACGGCGGCGCCGATATGGGCGTACGGGACGGAGTAGAAGTTCCTGCCGAACACCACGTGCCCGTTGCGTTGCACGCGCCGGGCGTAGGCCCACGTGGCGATCTGGAACGGCACGACCGGCAGGGGCCGCAGCAGCGGCCGCTCCTCGGCCGTGAACACGCTCAACCGGGACCCGGCACGCTTCTGGAACGGCTGGGCGTTGAACGCCGCGACCCGCTCATGGACCGCCGCCCGCAGCTCCGCCAGTGACGCGAACTGGCGATCGCGCAGGGAGGCGATCACGGCCGTGGCGATGTTGCCCACCGTGCCCTCCACCGACGCCTTGTCCTTCGGCTTGCCGACCCGTCCTGGGAGCACCGCAGCCGAGTAGTGGGCGGCGAGCTCGCGATACGCGTCGTTCAGGACGACCTCACCCTCGCGGGGGTGGGAGATGACCCCGGTCTTGAGGTTGTCCGGCACGATCCTGGGCACCGACCCGCCGAACGCGTCGAACATCGCGACATGCGCCCGCAGCCACGAGTCCTGGCGCATGTCCAGGCACGGCTCGACGAACGCCATCCGCGAGAACGGCAGCGTCGCCACGAACAACCACACCCGCGTCGACGCTCCCGTGACCGGATCGGTCAACGCCATCGCCTTGCCCGACCAGTCGACCTCGACGATCTGACCGGCCTTGTGGCCGACCCGGGACGCGGCCCCCGCGATCAGCACATGCTGCTGGTAGGACTTGCAGAACCGGTCATAGCCCATCGCCGTGGTCCCCGACGCCCGGCACGAGTCGCAGTACTCCCCGTGCAGCAGCTTCAACGTCACCCCGACACGGGCCAGCTCGCGATGCACCTGCTCCCAGTCCGGTTGCGCGTGCACGCTGACATGCTCACCACGCCCCGGGAACAGGCGCGCATACACGTCCTGCTCATCGAGGTCGGCGACGTCGTCCCACGAGATGCCCTCGCGATCCGCGGCATCGATCACCGAGGCCACCGAATGCCTCGACATGCCCTGCAAGGCGATCTGCCGCCCCGTCAGGCCGTCCGCGCGAAGCCGTAGCACCAGCTTCGCCTTGATCTTGCGTACCATCACAAATCCTCCTTCTGCCGCGTGATTGGCCACGCGGCAGAAGGACCCTAGAATCGGCGCTCACACGCAATACTCGCCGGCGCTCACCCCCACGAACACCCTCACCCGCAGGTGGCGCTCAAGCCCAATATCGACGGCGCTCAGAAGAACGAATATTCAGCTGATGGACCGGATGCAGGTGCGACGCGATCCGGGCGCACTCCCCCATCGACAGCGGCCGCGGCGCACAAGAAGGCGGCTTAGTGC
>JAGWXT010000024.1 GCA_018969715.1 Actinomycetales bacterium | reverse complement strand
TCACGGTCTTCTTGGCTGCCTTCTTGGCGGGTGCCTTCTTGGCTGCCTTCTTCACGGTCTTCTTGGCTGCCTTCTTGGCGGGTGCCTTCTTGGCTGCCTTCTTGGCGGTCGATTTCGCCGCCCTCTTCACTGGTGCCACCATTCCTCCTGGCGACTCGACTCCTGGTCCGGACAAGCAGGAGCGACTGCCCCAAAGCCTTGCACATTCATCGTCACAATGCCCGCCACTGCGAACGCGAATGTCATCGGCGCGCCGCGGCCCAGCACTCGGTATTGGTGCATCGATACGGTTGCGGTCATGACTCTCAGTCCATCGAGCTCCGCAGTCCCGGTCGAATCCTCGTCGTCCGCAGGTGCGAGGACAGCACGTGCGAACGACGACGCACCTGCTGCGGATCTGCGAGGCAGCGTTCTCGCAATCCTGGGCGGGACCGGCGAGCAGGGACGGGGGCTGGGTGCGCGACTTGCGGCCGGTGGCGTTGCGGTGGTCCTCGGTTCACGGGACGCCAGCCGCGCTCGCGAGGTGGCCGATGAGGTGACTCGGCTTGCTCGTCGATTCGCCGGCTCGGATGCGGTGCGGGTGACCGGCGCCCGCAATGTCGATGCCGTCATCGGCGCGCAGATCGTCATCGTGGCCGTGCCCTGGTCAGCCCACGCAGCGACGATCGCTGAGTCGGCTGATGCTCTCGCCGGGCGAATCCTTGTCGACTGCGTCAACCCCCTCGGATTCGACAGCCAGGGCGCGTACGCGCTGCCGGTTGCCGAGGGCAGTGCGGCTGCCCAGGCTGCCCAGTTGGCACCCGATGCAGATGTCGTCGTCGCCTTCAACCACATCTCGGCTGTCACCCTGCTCAACCCGGATATCGCTCGTGTCGACGCTGATGTGCTGGTCCTCGGGGACAGTCGGCCGGCTACCGACCGCGTGCAGGCGCTGGCGGAGATGATCCCGGGAGTGCGCGGTGTCTACGCGGGCCGGCTTCGGCTAGCCGGGCAGGTTGAGGCGCTGACCGCGAACCTGATCGCCATCAACCGCAGATACCGCGCCCATGCGGGTCTGCGGGTGACCGATATCGCGCACGGTCAGCCGTGAGCGTTCGCGTCGGCCGGTTCCGGCGGTCGATGCGACTCACCGCCCCGACCCTCGCCAGACCGGTCATGAATAGGTCATGAATAACAGTGCTCGATACCCGGGTAGGTGCCATCGGCGACGTCGTTGGCCCACCGGCTGATCGCCTCGCCGATGGTGCCGGCGAGGTCGGCGTAGCGCGGAACGAATCGTGGTGTCGGGGCTGGGGTCAATCCAAGTAGGTCCTGCCATACGAGGATCTGGGCATCGGTCCCCGGTCCCGCACCGATGCCGATCACGGGGATGCCCAGCGCGGTGGCAACCTGTCGACCAAGATCTGCCGGCACAGCCTCGATGACAAGGGCGAATGCGCCAGCGTCAGCGATGGCATGGGCGTCGGCGAGGATAGCCGCCGCCGCGGTCCCGCGCCCCTGAACCGGATACCCGCCCAGGGCGTTGACCGACTGGGGAAGCAGTCCGATGTGGCCCATGACGGGAATGCCCGCCGATACGAGGTGGTGGACGTGGCCGGCGAATCCGGCACCCCCCTCGAACTTCACCGCAGCTGCCCCCCCGACCTTGAGGAAGCGCTTGGCGGTCGCGAGCGCCTGGGAAGGGGAGTCCTCGTAGGAACCGAAAGGGAGGTCCGCGACAATCAGTGCCCGCTGGACCCCACGCCGGACCGCTGCCACAAGCGGCAACAGCTCGCCGACCGTGATGGCAACGGTTGATTGATGTCCGTGGACCACCATGGCCGCGGAGTCACCCACGAGCAGGGCGGGGATGCGGTGGGCGTCGAAAACCCGTGCCGTCAGCACGTCGTAGCAGGTGAGCATCGGCCAGCGCTCCCCACGCGCCTTGGCTGCGGTGAGATCGGCGGGACGGATCGGCCGGTTGATTGCGGCCAGTGTTGGGGTCGATGAATCCATTGCGGTCATGGGGCCTCCCTCTCGAGGCCCTCTCGGGTCCCCGGATAGGGCAATCGTGGCACAGGGCCGCCGCCGTGCAGCGCCCGGGGGAGGTAAGTGGCGCGCGTCAGCTACGGCGCGTGAGCGCGAGGTACTGCATATTCCGACCCCACCAGTGGCGAAATTGCGGGAAGGGATAGGAGAGGTTGCCGGCGGCTACCGCGGCCAACCCAGCCCGGGCGTCCGCAGCTGCCGCCACGGTGCCGCTCGTGCCGGGCAGCCGACCGAGCGCATCGCCGATGACCTGCAAGGTCTGCAGGATCTCCGGCAGCGCGTCGTAGGAGCATTGGTGCCACGCCTGATGCTCGAGCCTGCCCAGCCGACGGCATGCCGTCACGAGGGTGTCAGTGTCAATGCCCTCGGCTACCGGAACGGGGTTGCTGATGCGCCAGTCCACGGACGCGTAGTGAAACTGCGCCCATTGCGCACGAGCACGGTCGTTCCAGCGCTCGCCTGAGTCGGCGAACTGCTTGTACCAGCGCCAGTCGGTCATGAATGAGGGAGATGAGCCGAGGAAGTCGAAGGAGTCGTCGAGGGTGGTGATGGCATCGTCGATCGACAGGGCCCAATGGTCAAGCCACGGGTGGAAGACGGTGTCGAGCACCCAGTCCCGGGTCGGACGCGAGCGTGCAGGCAGAGTCCGCAGGTGCGGATCAATGATCTGGCAGGCAAGTTCGCAGGCGACCTCAGCGTCACCACCGGCGGCGGCCTCGATGGCCGGTCGGAGGAGCCGTCGACACAGGTCGGGCAGCACCGCCACCTCATCTGAGGTGGTCAGGACCAGCGTGCCGCCGTCGGCGACGAGTGCGGCAACTGCGAGCAGCGCGGCGCGGGGATCCTGCTGGTGGTGCAGGCAGGCCTCCGCCAGCACGATGTCAAAGCCACCGGCGGGGCATTCCGGTGGCGGGTTGTGCAGATCCCCGGCGACCACCCGGCAGACTCCACGATCGAGATCACCCGCATCGAGCCGGGCGTTGATGGCCCTGATCGAGGCTGGGTTGCCATCGAGCAGGACGTACTCAGCGGGGTCGAAGGAGGCAGTGACCTGCGCATTGTCGCCGGAGCCGGGACCAACCTCGAGCACGCGCGCCCCACGAAAAGCTGCCGGGATCAGCCCGAGACCCCGATAGAGGGCTGTTCGCCGACGCCAGTGCCCGCGTCGATCCTCGGTCTGCTGGTGGACGGGAATGATGTCGCGTTCCCGGTAGTAGTCCAAGTACGCCCGCTCCATGGTGCGCCTAGCCTACGCGGGCACTCGCTACCGTGGATCCGTGCGCGAGGGCGAGGTTGGGTTGCGGGTTGCGCTGGCGACGATGAACCCGACGGTGGGCGACCTCGCTGGCAACTGCGCTCAGGTCGTCGCGCAGGTGCAGGCTGGCCGAGGGGCGCGAGCGCGACTGGTGGTGCTGCCGGAGATGGCGATCACGGGCTACCCGGTGGAGGACCTTGCCCTGCGGGGATCCTTCCGGCGTGCAGCGATGGCGGCGACGGAGTCATTGGCGGCGGATCTGGCGAACGCGGGCTGCGGTGCGCTGACGGTACTCGTTGGTGGGCTCGGTGAGGATGCCCGGGGCCGGGCGACCAATACCGCGTGGGTGCTGCGTGATGGTGCGGTGGTTGACCGGTACGACAAGCACCACCTGCCCAACTATGGGGTGTTCGATGAGTTCCGATACTTCGCGCCGGGCCAGCGGGCATTGGTGGTCGACGTCGACGGCTACCGAGTCGGAGTTGCGATCTGCGAGGACCTCTGGCAGGACGGGGGGCCGCTGCTCACCATGCGCGGGATGGGCCTGCACCTGCTCGCAGTGCTCAATGGCTCCCCATTCGAGGCCGGCAAGCAGGGTGTGCGGGTTGCGTTGGCGCAGCAGCGGTCAGCGCAGATGGGGGCGCCGTTGGCGTACGTCAACCTGGTCGGCGGCCAGGATGAGCTGGTCTTCGACGGGGGCAGTTTCGTTGTCGACGCCGGTGGGGTGATCGCCCAGGCACCGCGGTTCGTGGTGGATCTCATGGTGTGCCGGATCACGGGCCGGCAGGCCAACGGCGAGGGCAGCGCGCGTCACATGGAGGCCGAGGTGTTGCCGGAGGCCGAGGTGCTGCCGGAGGCCGAGGTGCTGCCGGAGGCCGAGGTGTATGCGGCGCTCGTGCTCGGCGTGCGGGACTACGTCCACAAGAACGGGCTGCGCAGCGTCCTGCTGGGACTGTCCGGGGGGATTGACTCGGCGCTGGTGGCTGCTATCGCCGTCGATGCCCTTGGTGCTGGGCATGTCGAGGGGGTGTCCATGCCCAGCCGGCACTCATCGATCCATTCCCGCACGGATGCTGCCGAACTGGCAGCGCGCACCGGCCTGCGGCTGCGGACGATCCCGATCGAGGGGTTGATCGAGGGATTCACCGCGACCTTCGCCGGGGAGGTTCGTGAGGACGGCCACTTGTCCCCGGTGACGCTCACGGGGGTGGCGGCGGAGAACCTGCAGGCGCGCGTGCGGGGCGTGACGCTGATGGCGCTGTCAAACCAGGAGGGGCACCTTGTCCTGGCCACCGGAAACAAGAGCGAGCTCGCCACCGGCTACTCGACGATCTACGGCGATGCCGTTGGCGGCTTCGCGCCGATCAAGGATGTGCCCAAGACGATGGTGTGGCGCCTCGCCCGCTGGCGCAACAGTGAGGCAGTGCGCACCGGCGAGGTGCCCCCGATCCCGGAATCGAGCATCAGCAAGGAGCCCAGCGCGGAATTGCGGCCCGATCAGCGGGATGTCGACTCCCTGCCCGCCTATGACCTGTTGGATGAGGTTCTCGATCACTATGTCGAGCGCGACTGGGGAGCGCAGGAGCTGCGCGCGGCGGGCTGCCCCGATGAGGTCATCACCCGGGTGATCGGACTGGTCGACGCCGCCGAGTACAAGCGGCGGCAGTACCCACCCGGTACCAAGATCTCCCTGCGCGCCTTCGGCCGGGACCGCCGGCTGCCCCTCACCAATCGGTGGCGGGAGCCGCTGCCGTAACCGGCCGGAAACACGTTTTCAGCAGGATTGTGCAGTGACCTTCGCTGCTGTGGATCGGCAGGCTGACTTCGTCCTGCGCACGATTGAGGAGCGCGATATCCGGTTTGTCCGCCTGTGGTTCACCGATGTCCTCGGCTTCCTGAAGTCCGTTGCGGTGGCACCTGCGGAACTGGAGGCTGCGTTCACCGAGGGGATCGGTTTCGATGGCTCGGCGATCGAGGGATTCGCCCGGGTGACGGAGTCGGACATGCTGGTCAAGCCCGATCCGAGCACCTTCCAGGTGCTGCCCTGGTCGAATGAGGGACCGGGTGTGGCGCGGATGTTCTCCGACATCCTGATGCCGGACGGTTCACCGTCGTACGCCGATCCGCGGTGGGTGCTCCGCCGGACGATGGCGCGCGCTGCGGAACTCGGCTTCACCTTCTACATCCACCCGGAGATCGAGTTCTACCTCTTTGAGGGTCTGCCATCGGAGACCGCGGTCCCGGTGCCGGTGGACCACGCCGGCTACTTCGACCAGTCTCCGGTCGGCCCCGGCCACGACTTCCGTCGGCAGGCGATCCTGATGCTGGAGTCGATGGGAATCTCGGTGGAGTTCAGCCACCATGAGGCAGGACCCGGCCAGCAGGAGATCGACCTGCGGTACGCCGACGCACTGTCGACGGCCGACAACATCATGACCTTCCGGCTCATTGTCAAGGAGGTTGCCCTGCGCCATGGTGTGCGGGCGACGTTCATGCCGAAGCCGCTAACCGACCACCCCGGTTCAGGCATGCACAGCCACCTCTCCCTCTTCGAGGGTGACCGCAATGCCTTCTACGAGCCGGGAGCCGAGTTTCAGCTGTCGGAGGTCGCCCGCTGCTTCATCGCCGGCCTGCTGCAGCACGCACCCGAGATCACCGCGGTCACCAACCAGTGGGTGAATTCCTATAAGCGGCTGACCAGCGGCGCGGAGGCCCCGGCCTACGCCTGCTGGGGTCACAACAACCGCTCAGCGCTCGTGCGCATCCCGATGTACAAGCCGGGCAAGGCCCCCAGCACCCGCGTGGAGTACCGAGCACTTGATGCGGCGGCCAATCCCTACCTTGCCTATGCGGTCCTGCTGGCCGCTGGGCTGCGGGGGATTGAGGGACGCTATGAGTTGCCACCGGGGGCCGATGATGATGTCTGGTCCCTGACCTCGGTGGAGCGCGCGGCGCTGGGCCTTGCTCCCCTGCCCGCCTCCCTTGCCGAGGCGGTTGCGGTCATGGAGCGCAGTGAGCTGGTTGCCGAGACCCTTGGCGAGCACGTCTTCGACTTCTTCCTGCGCAATAAGCAGGCCGAATGGCAGGACTACTCCCGGCAGGTGACCCGGTGGGAGCGTGAGCGGTATCTGCCGGTCCTCTGATCGGCGGCTCCGATGAGCCGCGGGTGCTGACCCCGGGCGGGCTGGCACGTCTGGGGTTCGCTGACCCGGGTCGTGCGCTCGCGGACGTGTCGGCGGTGGCTGAGACCGGCGCCGCGACCGGGTCACCGGTCAGTGCACAGGTGCTCGCCGGGATCCTGGCGCAGGCGGCGGACCCGGACGCCGCCCTGCGCACCCTCGCCCGCCTGCAGGCGGCACGCCCGTCGGCCCTGCACGAGCCGCTGCGCCGCGTGGCCGCCGGCGACACGGACTGGCTGGCGCGCATCGTCGCAGTCGCAGGGATGTCCACGACCCTGGCCGAGCACCTGATCCACTCATCATCACTTGAGCTGCTCGATTCGCCGCTTGCCAGCGTCGACTCTTTCACCGCCGAGCTCGTCCATCGTCGACTGGTCGACCCGGTTGCCGGGGCCCGAGACCTCACCGCGGCGCATCGGGTACTCGTCAGGTGCTACCGGGACTGCCTGGTGCAGCTGCTCGCCCGTGATCTGTGCGCACAGTGGCCGATGTCGGCGGTGAGCGTCGAGTTGAGCCACCTCGCCGACGGCGTCCTTGCCGCCGGGCTGATGGCGATCCGGCAGGCGCGACCGGAGTTGGCTGATGCCCGGCTGGCGGTGATCGCCCTGGGAAAAGCCGGTGGCCTGGAGTTGAACTACGTCAGTGACGTCGACGTTGTCTTCGTCGCGGGCGATGAGGACACGGCGGCGGCGGGCGCCCTGGCGGCAGCGTTGGTCCGCTTCATCTCCGAACCTGGGGCCGGTGGCGTGCTCTGGAGTGTCGATACCGCACTGCGGCCGGAGGGCCGGGCGGGACCCCTCGTCCGCTCCCTTGCCTCCCACCTTGGCTACTACCAGCGATGGGCCCAGACCTGGGAGTTCCAGGCACTGCTGAAGGCCCGGCCAGCCGCCGGGGACCTCGCCCTCGGGGAGTCCTACGTCCGCGCACTCTCCCCGCTGGTGTGGTCGGCAGCCGCCCGCGAGGGGTTCGTCACCGACGTCCAGGCGATGCGCCGGCGAGTGGAGGAGCACCTTGCCGAGCAGGGGCCGGACCGCGCCGCGCGCCAGCTCAAACTCGGTCGCGGCGGCCTGCGCGATGTTGAGTTCAGCGTCCAGCTGCTGCAACTGGTCCATGGTCGAGGTGACGTCCTCGTCCGCCAGTCCGCAACCCTGCCAGCGCTGGAGGCGCTGGCGACGTGGGGGTACGTCGGGACCCAGGACGCGGCAGCCCTTGGCCGCGCGTATCGCTTCCTGCGCACCGTTGAGCACCGCCTGCAGGTGCGCCACCTGCGTCGCACAGCGGTCCTCCCCGACCAGGCGGGGGAGCGCCGGATCATTGCGCGATCACTCGGAATGACCGCCGACCCGGATCGGTCCCTCAACGACCGTCTGGCCGACGAGCGCCGGGAGGTCCGCCGCATCCACGAGAAGCTCTTCTACCGTCCGCTGCTCACGGCTGTCGCGCGCCTGGCCCCGGGGGAGACCAGGCTGACCGCCGACGCCGCCACGGAGCGGCTGCGGGTACTGGGCTACGCCGACCCCGCGGCCGCCTGGCGCCACCTGCAGTCGCTCACCAGTGGCGTGTCCCGCCGCGCCGCAATCCAGCGGGCCCTGCTGCCGGTGCTGCTGGAATGGTTTGCCACGGCGCCCGAGCCCGACGGCGGGCTGCTTGCCTTCCGGCGATTGAGTGACGCCCTCGGTGCCACCCCGTGGTACCTGCGGACGCTGCGCGATGAGGGGGCCACCGCCGAGCACCTCGCCCATGTCCTCGCGGCGAGTCGGTACGCCACCGACCTGCTCATGCGGGCGCCGGAGTCAATGGCGATGCTGGCTGATGAGGCAGCACTGCAGCCGCGCTCGGCGACCGAGCTGGGCGGTGAGGCGGCCGAGATCGTGCGTCGACACATGGAGCCAACGGCTGCCGTGACGGCCCTGCGCGCCCTGCGCCGGCGGGAGTTGTTTCGGATCGCCGCCGCGCAGGTGCTGGGAACGCCGCCCATGGCGCCGGCTGGCCCGGCACTGGCTGCCCTCACCGACGCCGTCCTGGCCGCCGCCCTCAGCGGGGTGTCAGCGGCACTGGCGGCCGACCGGGGTGGCGCCCTGCCCACGACGGTGTCGATCGTCGCCCTGGGCCGCTACGGCGGCGGTGAACTGGGCCTTGGCAGCGACGCGGATGTGATGTTCGTCCACGACCCCCGACCGGGTGCCGATCCAGCCGAGGCAGCGGCGGTGGCGACTGCCGTCATCACCACCCTGCGGGATCTGCTCCACGCCCCCCACACCGACCCGCCGCTGCTGCTCGATGCCGATCTTCGACCCGACGGTCGGCAGGGCCCGCTCGTGCGCTCGATCGCGGCGACCTGCGCCTACTACGCCGAGCAGGCCTCGGCCTGGGAGTGCCAGGCGCTGCTGCGGGCGCGGCCGCTGGCGGGAGAGGAGCTACCGGCGCAGCTGGTGGCCGTCATCGATCGGCTTCGCTATCCGGCGGGTGGCGTGCCGCTCGCCGCACAGCGTGAGATCCGCCGACTCAAGGCGCGGATGGAGGCGGAGCGGCTGCCACGCGGTCGCGAGCCAGGGCGCAACCTCAAACTGGGCCCCGGTGGACTGTCGGATGTCGAATGGACGGTGCAGATGCTGCAACTGTCGTGGGCGGCAGCTGAGCCGGGGCTGCGTGTGACCGGCACCCTGGCGGCACTCACCGCGGCCCGGGAGATCGGAGCGGTCAGCGCCGTGGACGCCCAGGCGCTGACCGATGCGTGGCTGCTTGCCTCGCGGCTGCGCGATGCGCATGTGCACATCCGCGGCCGCGCTGACCCGTTGACCGACTCGGTGCCCGTCGGCGCACGGGAACTGGCGGCGATGGGCCACCTCCTGGGGCTGCCGGCCGGTTCCAGCGGCGACATCTGGGAGCAGTGGCGGAAGGTGTCGCGGCGGGCGCGCGAGGTTACCGAGCGCATCTTCTACCACGCCGCTCCGATGACGTTGCGCCGGATACCCGCCACCCCATCCCGCGGCTGACGGCACCCACCTGGCCGCCGCAGCCGTCGGGTGGGTGCGGGAGGGCACACCACCCGACCGCTGCGCCGGGGACGTTACGAGGTTGGCTCGGGTACCACCGGGGCGTCGGTGGGAACCGTGACATTGAGGGCGGGGAAGGTGAGGACGCGGACCGGTTCTGGCAGCGGCGTGAAGCCGACCCCCTCGAGGACGCCCTGACCGGCGAGCTTGTTCATGAACTGAGCCGTCAGCCGCGGGAGCGGATCAGCCGGGTCATCGCAGGCCAGCACGTGCACCATCTCGATGACTGGCCAGCCGATGGTCGGCTGGCCGGGCTGCAGCACGATCTTTGCGGCGGACTGGTCGAACTGTCCCGCGACGGGCACCCCACCGAGGGCGTGGCTTGCGAACATGTGCCCCTGCTCATCGGTGGTCACCTGTGCTGCGGCAATGCCGATCTTGACCAGATCGGCATTGCTCGGGGGCATGAGGACCTCCTCCGACGTGTCGGGGATCGGAATGGGGATGCTCGCCATTCCGAAGACGTTGCGCGAGGCCTCCGCAATGGACATGACGGTCACCGCACCATCCGCGGCGAAGAGGGCGTCGACGAGCTCCTGACCGGAAGCCATCGGCTCACCAGCCGGCAGGACGTCGACGGTGCCCTGCGACCACGCCTCGGGGGCGGTCTGGCTCAGCCACTGGCTGATCGCCTGCACGGCGCCGGACGCGTCGGCCGGTCGCACGAGGGTGATCGGCAGGCCGGTCAGGTCGATTCCGTCGTTGAGGGCTGCGATCGCGGGATCGTCCCAGCTGGTGATCGACCCCTGCAGGATGCCGGCGATGACCGCGGGGGTGAGCGTGAGCGTGTCGATGCCGATGATGTTGAAGGCCACGGCGATGCCCACCCCGAATGTCGGTGCGACCAGGAGCGATGAGCCGGATGGGCAGGCGGCGGCCGCATCGGCGACCTCTGCGGCCGTCGGCGGGTGATCGATGAGGGTCACTGCAGCCGGTTCACCGGGTGCCGTGGCGGTCATCGACTGCTCCGGGCACAGGCCCTGCAGGCTCGTGTTGAACTGCGCGACGGCATCGGCCAGCCTGCCCGGGGCGGTGACGGCGGCGTCGGCGGCCTGGCACTCGATCTGGCGCTCAGCGTTGGCGGCGAGCACATCCGGGGGGAGCGGTGGGGTGCACGCGGCGACGACGGCTGCCACGGTCAGGACGCCGAGGGGGAGGAGCGGTCTCATGATGCCTCCGGTTGTGGTCGAGTCCGATGCAATGGGCAGGAGTCCCGGGTGACGGGGGAGATGGTCAGGGGTGGGGTCCGGTGTCCGGACCCCACCCCTGACCGGTGTGGCGCTGGGTAGTTCAGCCGAGCTTGGCCGCGAGGGTCTTCGCCGTGTCGAGGATCTTCCCCTCCAGGGGAACGTACCCGAGGGCGGAGGCCCGCTGGGAGCCGCAGGTGTTGATCATGTACTTGACGAAGTCCGCCGAGCCGGTGCTGGCGGGTGTGCCACCGCCGACGCGACCGAGGGCGTAGGTGAAGATCCCGATCGGGTAGGCGCCCTTGGCGTTGACCTTGTAGTTCAGGGTGACCAGACCCTCGGGGCTGACATTCGTCTGCTCGGCAAGGTTCTTCGCGATCGACGCGGTGGTGGCCTTGACGAACTCGCCCGCGGTATTCTGCACGTTGGCGACGGTTGCATTCGCCTTAAGCGCATCACCGAGGTCGACGTAGCCGATCGCCCCATCCTTGAGGGCGACCTGCCCCATGACGCCCGCGTTCTGCGGCCCGGACAGCGAGTTCACCGGTGGATTGCCGCCGGGGAAGGCTGTCGACATGTCATTCTGGACCTTGCCAAAGATGTCGGGGCGCCAGCCGTTGAGGTACTGGAGGAAGTTGTTCGTCGTGCCGGAGCCGTCCGCACGGTAGACGACGGTGACCGGGGTGTTCGGCATGAGCTTCCAGATCCGCTCATTGTCCTTCTTGAGGGCGGAGTTGTTCCAGGTTGGGATCTGCCCGGCGAAGATCTTGGCGAGGTTCTCCTGGCTGAGGTTGATCGAGCCCCCGATCGGCCTGCCGTTGGTGCCCTTGAGGTTGATCGGGATGGAGATGCCGCCCCCGGCGATCGGGACGTAGGACCAGGGGAAGGTCGGCTTGCCGGTGGTGTAGGCCGCGTCGGTGCCGCCGAAGGCATAGGTGCCGTTGGCGAAGCCGCGCAGGCCGGCCGACGAGCCGACGCTCGCGTACTGGACGACGGAACGGCCGGCGCCGGGACCCGCGTTGAAGTCCTTCGCGCACTCCTGCATGAAGATCGCCGAGAAGGACGCGCCGCCACCGGCGACGGTGGTCTGGGCCTGTGCCGGGCCAGCGGCCACGAGGCTGGCGGCCGCCACCCCCATTGCCAGGGCGGTGGTGAGAATTCGACGCACTGGTGTGCTCTCCTTATCTGTCGTGTTTCGTGGTGTTCCAGTGAGTGTGGCTGGACGAACGGACCGCGCCACGCTTTCGACGGTAGCCAGCAGGCCTGACTGTGAGGGAGTCCGACTCTGTCCAGCACCTGACCGGCGGGTGAACAATGGGGGTCGTGAAGAGCAGGGCGCTCAGCCGAATCGCCCGTTGACGTAGTCGAGGGTGCGGGGATCCTGCGGGTTGCTGAAGATCTCCGTCGTCGCGCCCTGCTCGACGACGATTCCGGGCTCGTTCTCGGCCGCGAGGAAGAAGGCGGTGTAGTCCGACACGCGAGTGGCCTGCTGCATGTTGTGGGTGACGATGATGATGGTGATCGATTCGGCGAGCTCGCGGATCGTCTCCTCGATCTTCAGGGTGGAGGCCGGATCAAGGGCCGAGCACGGCTCGTCCATGAGCAGGACCTGCGGCTGAACGGCGAGTGCGCGCGCAATCACCAACCGCTGCGCCTGGCCACCGGAGAGCTCCCCGGCAGCGTGCGAGAGCCGATCCTTGACCTCGTTCCACAGTCCCGCTTTGCGCAGGGTGTCCTCCACGATCTCATCGTGATTGGGGCGCTTCATCCCCGAGAGCTTCAGGCCTGAGAGCACATTCCCCCTGATGGTCATGCTGGGGAATGGGTTGGGCTTCTGGAACACCATCCCGATCGCCAGCCGGACGGTCACCGGATCGACATCGCGCGCGTAGATGTCGCGACCGTTGTGGAGCACATCGCCCGCCAGGCCGGCGCCCGGGATCAGTTCGTGAAGGCGATTGAGGGTGCGGATGTACGTGGACTTCCCGCATCCTGACGGTCCGATCAGTGCGGTGCAGGTGTTCGCCGGGAAGGAGATGTTGACGTCCTCGAGCACCTTGCGCTTGCCGAACCACACGCTCAGGTGACGGGACTGCATCGCCGGCGATCCGCCGGCGGCTGTGGGGGTGCTCGCGGGGGTGGCTGCGGGGGTGGCGGGGGGCGTGGAGCTCATCAGGGCTGCCTCTCCTTGTGCTGGGCCACGATCGGGGTCATGTGCCCGGTTCGGATGTGATGGGGTCGGGGGAGCGTCAGACGATCGGGAGGATCGATCCGGGGACGTCGAGGGGGTGCCGATGGCCGCGGATGGGGTGGGTAGTCAGGACTTGGCGAACCGGCGGGCGGAGAGCAGGCGCGCGGCGGTGAAGAGGATGGCCACGATCACCATCAGAACCAGTGCCGCTCCCCAGGCGCGCGCGACGGCATCCGGAAACGGCAGGCTCACCTTGTCGAAGATGAACACCGGCAGGGACGCGATCGGATTGCCGACGGGGTTGATGATGGTTCGGTCATTGGACAGTGAGGTCAGCAGCAGTGGTGCCGTCTCGCCGACCACCCGCGCAATGCCGAGGATCGTTGCGGTCACGATGCCGGTGCGGGCAGCCGGCAGCACGACCTGGCCGACAACCCTGGCCCTGGTGGAACCCAAGGCCAGGGCGCCGGTGCGCAACTCCTCCGGGACGAGCTTGAGGACCTCCTCGGCGGTGCGCGCCACGGTGGGCAGCATGAGGATCGAGTAGGCGAGGGCGCCGGCGAGGGCGCTGTAGGCAAGGGCCCCAGAGAGGATCAGTACGACCAGAATGAACAGGCCCGCCACGACCGACGGCACGCCGCTCATCGCCTGGACGAAGAAGCGAACATAGGGGACGGCGCGTCCGCGCACCTCAGTGACGTAGACAGCGGTGGCGATGCCGATCGGGACGGTGATGACGGTTGCCAGGGCGACGATGATGAAGGTGCCGAGGACGGCTGCCCCGACCCCGCCGTAGCCCAGCGGCGTGCTGGGGCTGATGTACAGCGTGTTCTGGGTGAGGAATGCCACGCTCATTGCCTGATAGCCGCGGATGGCGATGGTGCTCAGGATTGAGCCCAGCACGATCACCGCCAGCAGGGTGGCACCAATGGCGAGCACGATGATGACCGCATCCCCGGCCGCGCGCGTCCCGCGCTGGCTGATCGCCGCGGCGCAGGCGGCGATCAGTTGCAGGGGTAGGTAGATGGCGACGAAGATCGTCACCGGTGGCCAGTCCGTGTACAGCAGGGCGGCGATCACCGGCACCGGCGGGAGGATGGTGCCGAGTAGGACCGCCAAGCGAAAGCCCGGGCCGCGGCGTGCCCACGGACGCCCGGCGGACTGCTGTGGCGCCGGCGGGCGGGGCGGCAGGATCGTCTCAGCGTGGGCGGTCATGAGGAGAGCCTTCCGGTCCGGCCGACGATGGCGTTGGCGATGAGGTTGACGATGAGGGTGCCGACGAAGAGGACGAAACCGGCGGCCAGCAACACCTGCAATTCCTGCTCATTGGCCTCTCCGAACTTGGCCACGATCATCGAGGCGACGGAGCCACCCTCCGATTCCAGGATTCGGAAGAGGTTGACATCGAAGACGAGCTTGATGACGAAGAAGACGGCAACTGTCTCGCCCAGTGCCCGCCCCAGTCCCAGCATGACCCCCCCGATCAGCCCGCCGCGGCCGAACGGGAGGGCGACATGTCGCAGCATCGAATACAGCGAGCAGCCCAGGGACTCGGCGGCGTTGATGAGCTCCGGTGGGGTGCGGGCCATCACCTCGCGGGTGACCGAGGTCGTGATCGGGATCATCATGACCGCGAGGACCAGTCCGGCGATGAATGGGGTTCCAGTGAAGTTCCCGGAGGAGTTCTGGAACAGCGGGATCCACCCGAAATAGCGATTCAGCAGTTCCGACCAGTCCGCGGCGACCTGCTGGAACACCCAGAAGCCCCACAGGCCGAGGATGATGCTCGGGATCGCTGCCATCAGGTCAACGAGGTTGGTGAGGACCGCTGAGACCCGACGCGGGGCGAGGAAGACCATGAAGATCGACAGCAGCAGCGAGGCGGGAACCGCGACGATCAGGGCGATCACCGACAGCAGGATCGACCCGTACACCATGGCCCAGATCCCGTAGCGCCCAGCCGCGGGATCCCATGCCGAGCCCGTGAAGAAGAACAGCCCCTGCTCCTGAACCACTGGGATGAACTGGTACCCGAGGAACACGGTTATCCCGGCGAGGACGAACAGGGCTGTGAAGGCGGCGAGGGTGATGACCCGGTTGAAGACCCGGTCTCCTCGGTTGAAGCTGGCGCCGCTGACGAGCGCGCGGGGCTTGAGATCCTGCGGGGCAACGGTCACCCCCGGAGACTGTCGGCGACGGGTAGCGCGCGCCTATGGGGGGCGCTGCCGATCGGTGAACCTTGGATGAATGGGACGTGAACGAACAGGCGAAGGCCCCGGCGGTGCTCCTTCGCGCGATGAGCGTGATGGACAGGCCCTTGACATCGGTGCGAGTATGGATATGCTAACCAAGGTAAGGGGATCCTCATTCATCCTGGAGTCAGGCGTGTTCATTCTGGAAGGGGAGTCAGGCGTGTTCATCGGGCGAGGGGAGGCAGGCGGGCGAGCGGAGGCAGGGGGGGATGCGCGGCGGCGCACGACGGGGACACGGCTGCCGTCCGCCCTCGTGGCGCTCCTCGCCGTCGCTGCCCTCGGGCTTGCCGCCTGCGGAGGTTCGCCAGGCGGGGCCGCGGCCTCCGATGGCACCCTGACCGTCTACAGCGGACGCTCGGAGGAACTCGTCGGGCCGCTGCTGGCGCAGTTCACCGAGGAGACCGGGATCAGGCTGGATGTGCGCTACGGCGACACAGCCGAACTGGCCGCCCAGATCCTCGAGGAGGGGCAGGCCACGCCAGCCGAGGTGTTCTTCGCCCAGGATGCCGGTGCCCTCGGTGCTGTTGCTGCCGGCGGTGTTGCGGTACCGCTGCCCGCCGACGTCACCGACCTCGTCCCATCGGCGTATGTCGGACCCGAGCGACTGTGGGTTGCCGTGACCGGGCGGGCACGCAGTTTCATCTGGAATCCGACGGTGATGGGTGAGCAGCCGCGTCCGCAGACGGTTCTTGATCTCACTGCACCGCAGTGGGCCGGAAAGGTCGCCATCGCACCCACGAATGCGTCCTTTCAGGCATTCGTGACCGCCCTGCGTCGCAGCGTCGGGGAGGCAGCGGCGGAGGAGTGGCTGCGAGGCCTGGTGGCCAACGAGGTGCGCACCTACGAGAAGAACAGTCAGATTGTCGAGGCTGCCGATCGCGGTGAGATCGGGATCGGCCTGATCAATCACTACTACGTGATGCAGGTGAGCAAGGGGCTCGGGCGCCCGCTCCGGGCGGAACTTGGCTTCTTCGCCCCCGGTGATGTGGGGTCACTGGTCAATGTTGCGGGTGTCCTGCAGACGACCACCGGTGCTCGGGATCCGGATGCGCTGACCTTCATCGCGTGGCTGCTGGCGCCCGCGGCCCAAGACTTCTTCGTGACGCAGACCAATGAGTACGCGGTCATCGATGGGGCAGCGCAACCGTCCGGTGTGCCGCCACTGTCCACACTCCAGGGTCCCGATGTGGATCTCGCCGATCTCGTCGATCTGCCGGGGACCATCGACCTCCTGGGACGCGTGGGACTGCTGTGACCGGCAGGAGCGGCTCCCCGAGCGTGGCTGGGCTCAGTCCGATGGGGGAGCCACTCACCGGGCTCGGCCACGAGGATGGCCCGCTCCTACGGCGACGACCCCCATTCGGCCTCATCGCTGCCGCCGCCCTCGCAGCGTCGATCGCCCTGCTTCCGCTGGCGTACCTGGTCATCCGGGTGACCGAGGCTGGCCCCGGCCGGCTGCTGGCGGTGCTCACCCGGCTGCGCACATGGGAGGTGGCGGCGACCTCGGTCGGCCTCGCCTTGGCAGTGGCGGCCACGGCAGTCGTCCTGGGTTCCATGAGCGCCTGGCTGGTGGCCCGCAGCGCCCTGCCGGCGACGCGACTGTGGGCGGTTGCCTTGGTGCTGCCGTTGGCGATGCCGACCTACGTCATCGCCTATGCCTTCGTGGCCGCGATCCCCGGTGTGCAGGGATTCGCGGCTGCGTGGCTGGTCCTGACGCTGTGCACGACTCCCTATGTGGCCCTGCCGGTGCTCGCCGCCCTGCGTTCCGTGGACGCAACCGTCGAGGAGGTTGCCCGGTCATGTGGCGCATCGGCGTGGGTGGTCGCCCATCGCATCACCTGGCCGCAGGTGAGGCCGGCGGTGGGTGCGGGTGCACTGCTTGTCGGCCTCTACGTGCTGTCCGACTTCGGCGCGGTGTCAATCCTCCGCGTTGACACCTTCACCCGGGCGATCTACACCTCCTACCGGGCGGGTTTCGACCGCTCATCCGCGGCAATCCTCGCGGCCTTCCTCGTGGTGCTCGCGCTGGTCCTGGTGTGGCTGGAGGCTCGCTTCACCGGCCAGCGAGGCCCGGTGCGAGGTGGCAGCGGGGTGCCACGGCCTCCCATGCCAATGCCCAGGCGGTGGCTCACCCCGCTGGCGGTGCTGCCGCTGGCAGCACCGCTGATCCTCGCCATCGGGCTTCCGGTCGCGGTGCTCGTCAGCCGAACCTTCGCCGTGGACACCGGGCCGGTGTGGTCGGCGGTGGCGCGGGCAACCGTTCACACCCTCGGTGCGGGGGCGTTGGGAATGTCTGCCGCCCTGCTGCTGGCGGTGCCCGTTGGCATCCTCCTTGGTCGCTATCGGGTGCGGGGGTCCCGCTTCATCGCCTCCGGGGTGCTTGCCACGCATGCCCTGCCGGGAGTTGTCGTCGGCCTGGCCCTCGTCCTGCTGGGTGTGACACTGATGCGCCCGGTTTATCAGACCCTGGTGATGCTGGCCCTTGCCTATGGCGTGCTCTTCATGGCCAAGGCTGTGGGGTCGGTTCGGGCGGGGGTTGAGCGGGTGCCGTGGGTGCTGGAGGAGGTTGCCCGCTCCCAGGGCTGCACCCCGCGTGAGGTGTGGCGGCGGGTCACGCTGCCCATTGCCGCACCCGGGGTAGTCGCCGGCGCCGTCCTGGTGCTGCTGACGGTGATGAAGGAGCTGCCCGCAACCCTGCTGCTGCGTCCCACCGGCTTTGACACCTTGGCCACTCAGATCTGGAGTCGCAGTGAGGTGGTGCAGTACGGCGCCGCGGCACCGTATGCTCTGGCACTGGTGTGCGTGGCAGTGCTTCCGGCGTGGTGGCTGTCGATCGCCGCGAGCGCCCGCGGAACCGATGGCCGATCTGGGGTGGGCAGGGGATGAGCGGGGACCTCGTCGTTGCCGGCGTCACGGTGACCTACGGCCAGCACCGGGTTCTGGATGACGTGTCGCTGACCGTGCCGTCCGGTGCTCTGGGGGTCGTCCTCGGACCAAGTGGATCGGGCAAGACCACCCTGCTGCGCACGATCGCTGGCTTCCTGCAGCCCAGCAGCGGTGAGGTGAGCCTCGGTCGTCGGCTGCTCACCGGGCCACGGACGATGATCCCGCCGGAGCGGCGTGGCATCGGTGTCGTCCCCCAGGAGGGGGCGCTCTTCCCCCACCTGACGGTGGCGGAGAACATCGGCTTCGGGCTGGATCGGTCAGCCGTGTCGCAGGCCCGCATCCGCGACCTGCTGGCCCGCATCGACCTCGCCGGGGCGGGGGCGAGGCTGCCCGGGGCGCTGTCGGGCGGCCAGCAGCAGCGGGTCTCGCTGGCTCGGGCACTTGCGCCGTGCCCGGACTTCATCGTCCTCGATGAACCGTTCGCGGCCCTGGATGCGCACCTGCGAGGCCGGATGCGCGATCTCCTGCGGGACCTGCTGACCGAGTCCGGGGCGGGTGCGCTGCTGGTCACCCATGATCAGGCGGAGGCGCTGTCGACCGCCGACTGCGTGACGGTGCTGCGCGAGGGGCGGGTGCGCATCACCGGCACCCCCGAGCACGTCTACTGCCACCCCGGTGAGCCGGGCGTGGCTGAGTCCACCGGTGAGGTGGTGATCCTGCCCGCGCAGGTGGTAGCCCGGGATCGGGTGATGACCTGTGTGGGGGAGATCACCGTGGCAGGCACCCCCGCTGGGACCGGCGCGTGGGGACGGGTGTGGGTGCGACCTGAGCAGATCAGCCTGACGGTCCTTCCCCCGCGCATCCGGGCGGCGGTGGCCGAGACGCCCGAGCGGACCTCCGATGCGGAGGCGGGCCCGATTGACGGCTGGCGAGTGGCCCGAGTTGCCTTCTACGGTCACGATGCCGACATCATCATCACCGCACCAGCATCGTCCGCGCCGATCCTGCGGGCGCGGGTGCCGGCCCCGGTCAGCCTGCGGCCGGGGCAGGAGGTCCTCCCCGCCGTACGCGGGGTGGCTGTCTTCGAGGCCTGACACAGCTCCGCCGGCGATCGCCACACTGACGGCGACGCACGACATGTCAGCGTCTGGCGGTCGGCCTCGTGGGCGCTCTTCGGTGCCGGTAGCGGGTCGCGCGCCGGGGCGTGCGACCCGCTACCAGTGACGGCTGATCAGAGGGCGTAGTAGAGCTCGTACTCCAACGGGGTTGGCCGCAGACGCACCGGGTCGACTTCATTGGCGCGCTTGTAGTCCAGCCAGGTGTCGATGAGGTCCGGGGTGAACACGCCACCCTCCTCGAGGTAGCCGCGGTCCGCGGCCAGCGAGTCGAGCACTGCCTCGAGCGATCCGGGCACCTGCGGGATGCCGGATGCCTCATCCGGTGGCAGCTCGTAGAGGTCCTTGTCGACCGGCTGCGGCGGCTCGATGCGGTTGCGGATCCCGTCCAGTCCCGCCATCAGCATGGCCGCGAAGGCCAGGTACGGGTTCGCTGAGGGATCGGGAACGCGGAACTCGATCCGCTTTGCCTTCGGGCTGCTGCCGGTGATGGGGATGCGCACCGCGGCCGAGCGATTGCGCTGTGAGTACACGAGGTTCACCGGGGCCTCGAACCCGGGCACCAGCCTGCGGTACGAGTTCACGGTCGGGTTGGTGAAGGCAAGCAGGCTGGGCGCATGGTGAAGGAGCCCGCCGATGTACCAACGGGCGGTGTCACTGAGGCCCCCATAGCCCATCTCGTCGAAGAAGAGCGGGGTGCCTGCCCGCCACAGCGACTGGTGGCAGTGCATGCCCGATCCGTTGTCGCCGTACATCGGCTTGGGCATGAAGGTTGCCGAGTAGCCCTCTTGGAAGGCGACGTTCTTGACGATGTACTTGAACAGCATCACCTGGTCGGCGGCCTTCAGCAGGGTGGCGAACCGATAGTTGATCTCCGCCTGCCCCGCGGTGCCCACCTCGTGGTGGGCGCGCTCAACCTCGAAGCCGGTGTCGAGCAGCGTCCGCACCATGAGGTCGCGCAGGTCAGCGAAGTGGTCAACCGGCGACACTGGGAAGTAGCCACCCTTGTGCGGGGTCTTGTAGCCGAGGTTGCCGCCCTCCTCCACGCGACCGGTGTTCCATGCGCCCTCCACCGAGTCGATGGCGTAGAAGGAGCCCTGCGGGCTGGAGTGGTAGCGGACCTCGTCGAAGACATAGAACTCCGCCTCGGGGCCGAAGTAGGCGGTGTCCGCCAGACCGCTGGCTGCGAGATACGCCTCGGCCTTGATCGCGACATTGCGGGGATCCCGGCTGTAGGGCTCATCGGTGAAGGGGTCGCGGATCGAGAAGTTCATCGCCAGTGTCCGCTGCTCACGGAAGGGATCCAGGAAGGCAGTGGTGACATCCGGCATCAGCTTCATGTCGGACTCGTGGATCGCCTGGAATCCGCGAATGGAGGAGCCGTCGAACATGAGACCGTCGCTGAAGACGTCCTCGGTGAACGCCTGGGCGGGAATGGTGAAATGCTGCATCACCCCCGGCAGATCCATGAAGCGGACGTCGACGAACCGAACGTCCTCGGATGTCACGAAGGCGAGTGCCTCCTCTGCTCTGGTGAACATGCTTCTCCTCCCACGGTTGATCCTGGTCACGGCATGGCACGGCACCGCGCCGCGGCAGAAAACTAGGCGGGGGCGGTTGCCCCTTGGTGTCTCAAGTGTTTCACGACCGTAACGAGGGGAGCGGGTCGCTGCGGCCCGCGTGCGGCGAGGGAGGCGATCGCCTAGCGTCTGCCCATGGTCTCCCGTCGCGACCTCGGCTCATGGCTCAGCGGTGCGACGTGGTCGGCGGGTGAGCCTGCCCCAGCCTGGCGCGGGGAGCGGCTGGGGGCGCCGGCGGCGGGGCCCGGCGCCATGGCCGGGTACGGTCCTCGCCTGCTCGCCCTCGGGTGCGACTGGGCTGCGTGCCTGCTGATCGCCAGCGCACTCGCCCCGGGGGCGGTACTGGGGGATCCGGACTCCGGACTGCTGACGTTGCTCATCTTCATCGCGGAGGTGACGGTGCTCACCGCAGTGGCCGGGGGATCCTTCGGGCAGCTGCTGGTGGGACTGCGGGTTGTTCGCGTCCAGCCCAGTGGGGTCACAACCGTGGCGGCAGACCCGGCGCGCGCCCTGCTGCGCACCCTCCTGCTGGCGATCGTGCTGCCGGCGATCATCGTCGATGCCGACGGCCGCGGGCTGCACGACCGGTTCGCCGGCACCGCCCTCGTCCGTCGTCGCTGACCCGCCAGTGGCCCGGGAGGACGGCCGTGGCGCCTACCGCATTCCCCGCATCCCGCGCAGGTTCCGCGGCAGGGGACCCTTGGGAACCGGTAGCGGCTGAGCGGAAACCGCATCGAGGCGGGCCTTGACCGACTTCGCCTCCGTGGCATTGAGGGTCTTGGGCAGCCGCATGACCCGGCGAGTGAGGGAGCGCAGGGGTACTTCCCCCGCGCCATTGCCGACGGTGAGTTCGTGGATCGGCACGTCACCGACGAGTCGCTGGGTGCGACGGTGCTCGGTGGCAAGCAGTTGGGCGATCCGTCCCGTGGCCCCCTCGCCGACGAGGATCACCCCGGGGCGCCCCACCACCCGATGGACGATGTCCTGACTCTTCGTCACCGCAATGGTCGGGGTCGTGTACCAGCCCCGACGCAGTTGGGTGAGCACCGCCGCTGCCGCACCGGGCTGCCCCGCCAGTCGCGCGAAGGCGGATGCCTCAGCCCGGCGGCCGAAGACGACGGTGGCCGCGAGCAGTCCGACGGACAGTCCAAGGACGATCGCCATCGCCCGGGTCGTCCAGTTGTTCGCGAGCAGCAGTCCGCCGACGATGAACGGCAGCCACGCCCCCAGTCCGACGGCGAGCAGGATGACCGGCAGCCAGCGGTCATGCCTGGCAGTGATCCGATAGGTGTCGCGGATTGCCCGCAGCTGGGTGAGGACACGGTTGGGGGGGCGTGGGGTGCCCGCAGCCGGTCGTCCCGGTGGGGTGCGACGCCGTCGAAGGAGGGCCACGGCAGGAGACTAGGCGACGTTGACGCCGGCGTGAGGTGCGCCCTCGGGATCGCGAGGGCTGTCCGCCCGGGCGGCGATGGCCTGGGCGTGCAGGCGCCCCGCTCGATAGCTTGAGCGCACCAGCGGCCCCGACATCACCCCCGCGAATCCCAGGGATCGAGCGTGCTCGGCAAGGCCGGTGAACTCCGCTGGGGTCACCCAGCGGGCGACCGGATGGTGGCGCGGTGAAGGACGCAGGTACTGGGTGATCGTGACCAGGTCGCAACCGGCCGAACGTAGGTCGGCAAGTGCCTGCTCAACCTCTTGCGCTGTCTCGCCCAGCCCCAGAATGAGGTTCGACTTCGTGACAAGTCCTGCCCCATGCGCGGCGTTGAGCACACGGAGGGAGCGTTGGTAGTCGAAGGCCGGTCGGATTCGCCGGAAGATCCGCGGCACCGTCTCAAGGTTGTGTGCGAGGACATCCGGTGCCGCCGCGAACACCTCGGCGAGCCGCACCTGGACGGCGTTGAAGTCAGGGATGAGCAGCTCAACCGCGCAGTCGGGGGCGACCCGTCGGATCGCGTGGACGGTCTCGGCGTAGAGCCAGACCCCACCGTCCGCGAGGTCATCGCGGGCGACGCCGGTGACTGTCGCGTACCGCAGCCCCATGGTTCGGACGCTGTCGGCCACGCGTCGCGGCTCATCACGATCGAGTGGTTCCGGGCGACCGGTGTCGATCTGGCAGAAGTCGCACCGTCGGGTGCAGGCGGCACCGCCGATGAGAAATGTCGCCTCCCGGTCCTCCCAGCATTCGTAGATGTTCGGGCAGCCCGCCTCCTGGCAGACGGTGTGCAGTCCCGCCTCCGCAACCAGTGAGCGGATCTCCTGATACTGCGGTCCGGTTGCCAGGCGGGTGCGGATCCACGCCGGCTTGCGCTCAACCGGCGTCTCGGCGTTGCGCGCCTCAATCCGCAGCAGGCGCCGTCCCTCAGGGGACGGCGCAGCGATGGGCACTGTGGGGGTGGACATCAGGCCCAGACTAGACAGCGGCCGGTCGACCCCGGAACCCTCCGCCACCGCGCAGGTCAGCCGGCACGTGCGCGCAGCCGCCGGCCAAGGAGGGCGACCCCCTCGCCCGGCAGCCACCCGGTGACTGGGCTGCGCAGGGCTGGGCCGAGCGGTGAGATGCCTCGGCGGTGGGCGCCCAGCAGGGAGAACGCCCAGCGGTTGGCAAGGACGCGTCGCAGCGACTGACGTGGGTAGGCCCGATGCACCTGATTGCGCTCGTCCAGCTCCCGCAGCCACTGGGCGCGCTCGGCGAGGTCTGCGGCATCGGCGACCTCGGCCGGCTCGTCTGCCAGCCGCCGGTGCGGATGGTCGGGAACGCCGGCGATATCGATGTGCAGTGTCCGGGCGAGCGTCTCCTGCTGGATCTCCCAGGCCCGCTCGGCGATCGCCCGCCCGCCTGCCCCCTGGGAGTTCTGGTGCTCGTGAACCCGGTACTGGGCCAGCGTTCGGGGCAGGCAGTCAAGCACATGGTCATCCGCGAGGCGACTCCACAGGTCGTAGTCCAGTGCATTGCCCGTCCACTCCCGGAAGCCGAAGCCGTCGTTGGCGAAGATCGAGCGGCGCATCATCACGGTGTGGCAGTAGAAGGGATTGCCCATGAGCGTGAAGCTCCGGATCGCTGCCGCACCCACCGGCGTGGCAATCCGCTGCGAGTGCCGGGTGCCATCGGCACGCTGGCTGAACCGGGTTGTCCAGGTGCCCAAGACCGCCACCTCCCGGTGGGTGGTGAGGTAGGCCACCTGCATCGCCAGCCGACTGGGAGCGGCGAGGTCGTCCTGATCCAGCCAGGCGATGAACTCACCCCGCGCCTCGGCCACGAGCCGGTTGCGGGCGGCGACCAGACCGCCATTGCGGTCGGTGCTCATCACCCTGATGCGTGGATCTCGGAAGCCCTCCGCGACGGTACGGGAGTCGTCCGTGGAGCAGTCGTCAAGGACGATCAGCTCCCAGTCGGGGAAGGACTGCACGCATACGCTCTGAATGGAATCCGCAAGATGGGCCGCACCGTTGTAGACCGGCATCCCCACGCTGACCAGCGGTGACACGGCCACCTCCTCGTGCGTCGACCCGGCGATCCCGCCGAGGGAAGTCCAGATCAGGATACGGTGGGACCGTTATGGAGGTCCTCGTCTTCGGCGCCGCAGGTCAGCTCGGCTCGGCACTGCGGGCGTGCGCAGGCGAGACGCTCGGGGTGATTCCGGCACCACGCGCGGTGGACATCGCCGATCGGACGGCAGTCGCCGAACTCCTCGACGGCCATCGGGTGGACGCGGTCATCAATGCCGCCGCGATGACGCATGTCGACGCCGCCGAGGTCGACCCGATGCCGGCAATCCGAGCCAACACCGCCGGCCCCGCGACCCTGGCGCTCAGCTGCCGCGAGCGCAACCTGCCGCTGGTACATGTCTCAACGGAGGCGGTGTACCGGGGAGATCAGCCCCTCGCCTACCGGGAGGGAGATGCCTGCGATCCGGTGTCGGCCTACGGAATCAGCAAGCTTGCCGGCGACCTGCTCGTATGCGATCTGCATGAGGGGGCGTGGGTCGTGCGCACCTCATGGCTGTACTCGGCCGCATCGTCGAGTAACTTCCCCCACCGGCTCCGCGCCCAATTGCAGGCACATACCCGGCCAATCCCGGTGGTCACCGATGTCGTGGGCAATCCCACGCCGGCCGACCTGCTCGCCGAGGCCATCCTCGAGCTGATCCCAGCCGCTCCAGCCGCTGGCGTGTATCACGTCTGCTGCCGAGAGCCGGCATCGAAGTACGACTGGGCGGTGGTGATCGCCGAGTCGCTGGGGTACCCGGCTGACCGGATCGAGCCGACCGACTCCACCCGGTATCGGAGCGCGGCCCGTCGCCCGGCGTACGTCGACCTCGACTGCGGACGGTTCCGGGCACTGGGTCTGACGGTGCTGCCCACGTGGCAGGAGGCCTGGCAGGCGGGTGCCGACGCTTACCGCAGGGACCCCACGACAGCGGTCGTCTGGGGTGTCACCTGATCCTGCGCCGACTCCGGCCCCGTCTCGGTCCTCGGCGTTGAGCCGGACGTGCGCTGGGTGCGTGCGGGCCGATGTCGCGGCAGGGCGACGGCCGAAAGTGCCGGCGGCAGGATGCGCAGCACGGCGGTTGTCGCCTCCGTCACCGAAATCGTGCGTGCCGCGGCATGGGAGAGCGTCGTGACGCCCGCGTCGGAGAGGCCGCAGGGCACGATGGCGGTGAAGGCGTCGAGGGAGTTGTCGCAGTTGAGGGCGAACCCGTGCATCGTCACGCCGCGGGCCACGCGAACCCCGATGGCCGCCAGCTTGGCCGGTGGGTCATCGCCGGCGGCCAGCCACACCCCGGATCGTCCCGCCACGCGCGAGGCTGCCACACCGAGGCTGGCGCACACCTCGATCAACCCAGCCTCAAGTTCACGAACGAAGCCGATGACATCGATCGGCTCTCGCAGCGGCAGGATCGGGTAGCCGACGAGCTGTCCGGGGCCGTGCCAGGTGATCCGGCCGCCCCGATCCGCCTCCACGCACTCGGGCAGCGCCTCACCCGTGGGCAGTCTTGCGCCGGGCAGCGGCAGGTCCGCTGGCCGGGTTGAGCGGCCGAGGGTGTACACCGACCGGTGCTCCAGCAGGGCAAGTACACCCGGCTCGCCGGACACGACCCGGGCGTGGGTGGCGCGCTGGCGGGCCAGCCCAGTTCGGTAGTCAATGGCGGCGTCCCCGAACCCCCACTGCTCGACGGCGAACCCGCCATCGTCAGGGCCGATGCCCACCGCGGCGGCGTCCGCCGTCGTCACGCTCACGGCTGGGGAGCCCGGGCCAGCCGACTGGGCCACCACACCCGTCGTCCGATGTCGTACGCGAGGGCTGGGACGAGGAATGAGCGGACGAGGAAGGTGTCCAGCAGCACCCCGAAGCTCACCGCGAAGCCGATCTGGGCGAGGAAGACCAACGGCAGCACTCCCAGGACCGCGAAGGTGGCCGCCAGAACGATGCCCGCCGATGTGATGACGCCGCCGGTGACGGTGAGACCCTTGAGAATGCCCGGTCGGGTCCCCAGCCGCAGCGACTCCTCGCGGACGCGCGTCATCAGGAAGATGTTGTAGTCGATCCCCAGGGCAACGAGGAAGACGAAGGCGAACAGCGGGAATGACGCATCGGTTGCGAGGAAGCCCGGTGAATCCAGCAGCGGTCCCAGGATGTGCGTGAAGACCACGTGGCTGACCCCGAGGGTGGCAAGGAACGACAGGACGACAGTGGCCAGCAGCAGGACCGGTGCAAGGAGGCTGCGCAGCAGCAGGATCAGGATGACCAGGATCACCAGCAGCACGATGGGGATGATCAGGTTGCGGTCCCGGGTGGAGGACTCCTGGGTGTCGTAGGACACCGCGGTGAAGCCACCGACGAGCGCCTCGGGCGAGGCCGCTTGGACTGCCTCCCGCAGGACGGGAATCAGGGCACGGGACTGTGCGGTGTCGGGCGCCTCGGTGGTCGTGACCTCCAGCTGGACCAGTCCCTGCTCCACCCGGACCGGCGGTTCCGGCTGTCCGGGGATGACCGGGCCCAGGCGCGTCGGCGCTACCGACTCGACCCCCGGCTGGGCCGTGAGTGCGGAGGTGACAGCCGCGATGTCCCCGGCCGGCGCGATGACCAGCGTGGGTGTGCCTGTGCCACCCGGGAAGTGGACGGCCAGTGCCTCCTGCCCGGCGACCGAGTCGGGGGCGCCGATGAGGATCTCGCCCTGGTCCACACCGCTGGTGTCGAGCCGAAAGGCGAAGCCACCGGCGATCACGAGGATGAGCGCAGAGGCGATCCAGGCCAGACGCGGGCGACGTCCGATGAGTCGCGCCACGCGGGCCCAGCCCCCGGAGAGGGTGTCATCGGCGTCATCGAACTGGGGGATGCGCGGCCAGAACAGCCACCGCCCGCCGACGACCAGCAGGGCCGGCAGCAGGGTGAGCATGACGAGCATTGCGGCGACGATGCCGATGGCGGCCACGGGCCCGGTGGAGCGGTTGGTGTTCAGTTCACTGGCAAGCAGCACCAGCAGTCCCAGCGCCGCCGTTGAGCCGGAGGCGACGATTGGCTCCACGACTCCTCGCCAGGCCGCTGCCATCGCCTGATACGGGTGCCGGTGGTGGTGAAGCTCCTCGCGGTACCGCGCAATGAGCAGCAGCGCGTAGTCGGTGGCGGCACCAATGACGAGGACGAACAGGATCCCCTGCGACTGGCCGTTGAGGGTCACGATGTCAGCGCGAGCGAGCAGGTACACAAGCGCTCCCGCCGTTGCCAGGGCGATCAGTGCGGAGAACAGGGGGAGGATCCACAGGGCCGGACTGCGGTAGACGAAGATCAGGATGATGGCGACCACTGCCAGCGCGGCCAGCAGCAGCGTCGTGTCGATCTCACCGAAGGCGCCGAAGAGGTCCGCCAGCAGCCCACCCGGTCCGGTGACGTACCCCGCCACCGATGGCAGCTCCGTGAGGGTCTCGCGCAGCTGCTCCACGATCACCAGGAGCGGCCGTTCCCCATCGGGCAGGGCCGCGAGCACGGCATCGGCGGCCAGCGGCAGGGCGATGAGCACCGCCTCGCCATCTGGACTGGGGATCGGAGTGATCTGCTGACCCGGCACGAGGTAGTCGCCGAGGGTCTGGCCGGGAAGGGCGGCCAGGGGTAACGCGGGCAGCCCGGCCACCAGCTCGGTGATCCCCTCGCTGGCTGCGGCCAGATTCGGGCTGGTCAGCAGGACGAGCGCCGGCAGGCTGTCGCTGCCGTCGGTGAACAGCGCCGACAGCGCGTTGACCCGGGTCGACTCGGAGTCAGCGGGCAGGAACGAGGCATTGTCGTTCTCCTGCACCGAGGTGAGCATGCCGAACGCCTGACCGGCGATGCCGCCGATGGCGAGCCAGCCGATGATGACCGCACAGGCACCCCAGATCGCGAGGCGTCCGGTGCGAATGCGCCCGCTGGTGGCGCCGGTTCGGCTGTCTGCAGACACGTGCACTCCCTTGGTCAGATTGGTCGGCGATGGCACCCGCCGGGGGTGGATCCGGTGGGCTGGTGGCCTCCATGATGCCGCCCCCGCGGTCGCATCAG
>JAGWXT010000023.1 GCA_018969715.1 Actinomycetales bacterium | reverse complement strand
AACCGCCGACCGACCGCGACCTCCGCCGCCATCACCGCACTGGCATCCGCCAGTGTGGGTGCCAGTGGCTTCTCCACGAGCATCGGCTTGCCGACGGCGAGTGTTGCGAGCGCCTGCTCAGCGTGACAGTCGTCTGGGGATGCGATCAGGACGGCGTCGACCTGGGCATCGTTGAGCAGTTCGTCGACGGTGGGCAGCACCCGGGCGCCCACGGTGGCAGCCACGGTCTGCGCCCGTTGCTGGTCGGGGTCGACGATCGCCGTCACCTCAGCACCGGCCACCTCCCCGGACAGGCTTCGGGCATGCGCCGCCCCGATGTTTCCGGCACCGATGATCCCCACGCGCACCCGCTGCATGGCACCATCCTGCCGTCATCGGCGGCGGCGTACGCTCGGCACCCCGACCCGCAAGGAGGCTGGCGGATGTCCGATCTCGACTACCGACTGCGCCGGTTGTTCAACCCACGCTCCGGGCGGTGCCTGGACATCGCGGTCGACCACGGCTTCTTCGGTGAGCGCTCCTTCCTCGCCGGCATTGAGGATCTTCCCGCAGCGGTGGCGGTGCTGGCCGCGGCCGGGCCGGATGCCATCCAGTTGACCGTTGGGCAGGCGCATCTGCTGCAGGGTTCCGGGGGCCGACAGCGACCGGCCCTGGTCCTGCGCACTGACGTCGCCAATGTCTACGGCACCCCCCTGCCCGACCACATGTACAGCCTGCTCACACCCGAACCCGCACTGCGCGGGGTGCGCCTGGACGCGGCCTGCATCGTGGTCAACCTGCTGGACCTGCCGGACCGCCCAGCGGTGCGCGAGGCGTGCCTGCGCAATGTCCTGACCGCCCGCGCCGACTGTGATCGATACGGGATGCCGCTGATGGTGGAACCGCTGGTGATGAAGGAGACGCCGGCGGGGGCGTACACCGTCAATGGCGATATCGAGCGGATCGTGCCGATCGTCCGGCAGGCCGTCGAACTTGGCGCCGATGTCATCAAGGCCGACCCCACCGATGACCCACATGCCTATGCCGCGGTTGTGCAGACCGCATCGGGGGTGCCGGTGCTCGTCCGCGGGGGTGGCCGGGTGGACGATGCGGAGCTGCTTGCCCGTACCGCCGGGGTCCTCGCCTGCGGTGCCCGCGGGATCGTCTACGGGCGCAACATCATCGCCCACCCCAAGCCCGGTGCCCTCACGGCCGCCCTGCTCGGGATGCTCCATGATGACCTGGACCCGGAGGGCGCCCTGCGGGTCATCGAGCAGGGGTGAGCATGGCCGGCACGGGGCAGCGGGTGCGCATCGGGGTGATCGGCGGCGGGCTGATGGGTCGGGAACTCGCCGGCACCCTCGGCCGCTGGCCGGTGCTCGTGGACCACCCCGCACAGCCGGAGCTGTCCGCGGTGGCCGATATCGACCCGGCGGCCCGTGCCTGGTTCGAGCGGGTGCCCTCGGTGCAACACATCACCGAGGACTGGCGCGCACTCATCGACGATCCCGACCTCGATGTGCTGTACCTGGCGGTACCCCACCACCTGCACGAGGAGATCGCCACCGCTGCGGCCACCGCGGGACGGGACCTGCTGTGCGAGAAGCCGTTCGGGATCGACCTGCCCGCGGCACAGCGGATCGCCACGGCCGTGAACACCGGCGGGGGGTTCGTCCGGATCGCCAGCGAGTTCCCGTTCTTCCCCGGCGCGCTCACCTGCCACCGGCTCATCACCGCGGGCACCCTCGGTGAGGTGATCGAGGTGCGGGCGGGCTTTGCGCACTCCTCCGATCTCGACCGGGGCAAGCCGGTGAACTGGAAGCGGCGGCGCGCCACCTGCGGGGAGCTGGGGGTGATGGGCGACCTCGGCATGCATGTCGCCCACCTGCCACTACGGCTCGGCTGGCATCCCACCACGGTGTACGCGCTCATCGACGACATCGTCACCAGCCGGCCCGTCCGGGCCGGAGCACCTGAGCACGTGGCCTGCGACACCTGTGACAATGCGCTGCTCGTCTGCCAGGTGCCCGCCGCCAGCCGGCAGGTCCCCATGGTGTGGGAGACCAAGCGGATCGCCCCGGGGCAGATGAACACCTGGTGGTTCGAGGCGCTCGGGATGGCTGGGGGGGTGCGCTTCAGCACCCGCAGTCCAGCGACGATGGCCCAGTTCATCTGGCGCGACGGTGTGCAGGCATGGCTGGAGGTGCAACCTGGCAATGTCTCCGCCTGGCCGGTGACCTCCGGCGCCATCTTCGAGTTCGGCTTCGCGGATGCCCTGCTGCAGATGTGGGCGAGCTACCTCGCCGAGCGCGTCGGCGCACTCGGTGAGCGATTCGCCACCGCAAGCCCGGCGGAGGCCCTCGCTGCCCACACCATCTTCGATGCTGCCCTGCGCTCGGCGCGGACGGGCGGGCCCATCACCACCGGGGGGTCGACCGCATGAGCGCTGCGGCCACCGACACGACCCCGGCCGCAGGTCTCACGCCGGGGTGGGTGGTCTGCGCGGGCATCCTCGTCTCCGACCTTTTCATCCCGCCGCTGGGTGGCCTGCCACCGGCCGGTCAACTGGTGAGCATCGACTCCCCACTGCACCAGTCCGGGGGATGTGCGGCGAATACCGGCATCAACCTCGCCCGACTGGGAGTCCGGGTGGGGGTGTGCGGAACAGTCGGGGAGGACCCGCTGGGGGCGGCGGTGATCGCGGAGCTCGGAGAAGCCGGCGTCGATGTGAGTGCCATCGCCCGAAGTGCCCGGTCGCCGACCTCGCAGACGGTGATCCTGTCCCTGGCGGGGGAGGATCGACGGTTCCTGCACTGTGTCGGGGCGAATGCCGAGCTCACCGCTGCCGCGATCGGGACTGCCGCCCGGGGTGCGGACATCCTCGTCATCGGTGGTGTGCTCGTACTGCCCGGTCTGCACACTCAGGCCCTGACCGCCGTCCTGATGGCGGCGGCAGCAGCGGGCACCCGGGTGCTGCTCGACGTCGCGATTCCGCAGGACAGCACGGATGCGGCCGATCATGTCCGCCCCCTGCTGCCACATGTGTGGGCGTTCCTGCCGAATGAGGACGAGGCCTACCTGATCACGGGGGCCACCGACCCGGTGATCCAGGCGCGCACCCTGCGCACCTGGGGATGCCCCCGCGTGGTGGTCACCTGTGGGGCAGGGGGCGCGATCTATGCCGATGCGGATCGGATCGTTCGACTCCATCCCCTGCCCACCGACGTCATCGACGGCTCCGGCGCCGGCGATGCATTCACCGCCGGCATCGTCGTTGGCATGCTCCGCACCTGGCCGATCACCCACATGCTTGGCTACGCAGCCGTACTGGGCGCGTCGGTGTGCCGCGGACTGGGCTGCCATACGACGCTTGCCACAGATGCCGAGGCTCAGGCCGCGATGGCCGCGGTGAGCGTGGACATCATCGAGGGGTCACTGTGATCCACCTGTTCACTGCTGCCGGCTAGCATGCGTATCGGGACGTTGCAGGCGACAGCGGTGGTGAGGGAGAGCACGTGGCGGACAGCAGTTTCGACATCGTCAGCAGGGTGGACGGCCAGGAGTTGGACAACGCCATCAATCAGACGCAGCGGGAACTGGCCACCCGGTTCGACTTCAAGGGCACCGGTGCGCAGATCGAGCGCTCCGGTGAGCTCACGGTCACCCTGCATGCGGAGACCGAGGAGCGCGTCAACGCCGCCCTTGATGTCTTCAAGGATCGGCTAGTGCGCCGGGAGATCTCCTTGAAGGCCTTGCGCGCCAGCGAGCCCCGGCTTTCGGGGAAGCAGTACCTCATCGCCGCAACCTTCACCGCAGGTATCAGCGGCGAGCACGCCAAGCGGATCACCAAGCTGATTCGCGATGAAGGCCCGAAGGGGGTTCGCACGCAGGTAACCGGCGAGGAGGTACGGGTGTCCAGCAAGTCCCGCGACGACCTGCAGGCAACCATCACCCTGCTGCGCGAGGCCGACCTCGACCTCGCACTGCAGTTCGTCAACTACCGCTGACCGCGAGCCACGTCCGGCAGCCGACCGCTGGGACTGGCGGCCGTTGCGGGTGGCCCCAGCGAGTGGCCCGCCGGATCAGCCGAACCAGCCGCGGCCGCCGCGACTGCGCTCAGCATCCTTCTTGGCCTGTTCAGCCTTCTCCCGCTCGGCCTTCTCGCGCTCGCTCTTCTCCTTCTCCAGTGCGGCGATACGCGCACTGAGGTCGCGATTGGAGTTGCGCAACCGTTCCGCCTCAGCGCGGGCGTCATCATCCCGACGCTCACGGAACCGCTGCAACTCACCCCGGTCGACCTCATGCTCCTGCCGCTGGCGCTCCTGCTCGATCCGGCGCAGTTGCTCCACCTCGGTGCGCAGCCGCTCCCGCTCCTGCTCTGACTGTCGGCGCCGCTCCACCTCACTGGCCACCTGGGCCTTGAGCAACTCCACCTGTGAGGCGTATGCGTTGCCGAGCGCCTGCAGCGCCAGCCGCAGTTCCTCGATATTGCTCGTCGCGTATCCGCCGGGTGCGGAACCGGTTGACATGGCGTCCCCCTCCTGGGTCGGCACGACGCGCACCAGAGTCAGGGCGAGCGGGGCGTAGCCCCCGCCGCCGCCGAGGACGGTGTGCGTATCCATTCCCGTAAAGCCTAGGGAGCCACCATGACAGGCGCGAGGTTGTTGAGACGCAAGGGACGCAATTCATGCAAAGGGGCGGAATTCAACCAGCGGGATCGGCTCCCCATCGCCCCCGTCGGGGAGCCGGAATGCCAACTATCTCCAAACGACGGCGGCCCCACTGAGCCGGGGTCAGTCAGTGGCGATTCCCAGCGCCCTTGACACCCCGTCGAACACTGACGTGACCTGTGGATCGTCGAGCCCGCTCACGCTGACCCCACCTTGGACGATGAGGGCTGCGAGCCCATGGGCGGCGCTCCAGGCAATGATCGGCGCCTCGGGTCGTCGGGCGGCCGGCATCGCTCCAGTCGCGACGAGGTCATCAAGGGCCGCCTCAAGCACCTGCCATGCCGATGGGTCGTCCTGCAGTGCGGGCTCATCGGTGCAGGGCATGAAGGCACCTTGGAACAGCAGTGGCTCCGTGAGGGCGAACCGCACGTACCCCGTCCCCGTGGCACGGAACCGACGCCGAGCCGCCAGTGCAGCGGGGCGCACGGCGGGCGTCTGTGCGATCGCATCGATCATCGACTGGGCCAGGGACTGCCGCGCGCAGCGAGACACCTCCGCCCGCCACTGCTCAACGCTCGTGAAGTGTCGGTACAAGGCGGTCACCGACACACCGATCTCCCGTGTCGCCTCCCGCGCCGACAGGGCCGTCGGCCCCTGTTCGCGCAGCAGCAGGGCACCCCGGTCAAGCAGCGTCTGGCGGAGGTCCCCGTGGTGGTACGGGCGAGCCTTCACCCGCCGATGTTGACACATTGGCTGCTGGCCAGCACAAATGGCAGCAGGGCCATTCGTTGAATCGGTCCGCCATGGGGGCGGGGAGCCCGGGGACGCCGTCGATGTTCGCGGTTTCCGGTGCGATGTGTGGCAGGTAGTGGATTCGAACCACTGTAGGCGTTAGCCGACGGTTTTACAGACCGCTCCCATTGGCCGCTCGGGCAACCTGCCGCGGTGCTCATGATAGGACGCGCGGGTGCTGGTCCGGCCCGGGCGTAGACTGGTGCGCTACCTGCGTTGACCGGGCGCGGCCTGCCGCGCCCAACCCAGATCAACCGGGCGCGGCCTGCCGCGCCCAACCCAGATCAACCCGCTGAGCACAGATGAGCGAGGTGATGGTGAACCCATCCGGCAGCGTTCCGCCACCTGCCCCTGCCAAGCCTGTTGAGCGCCGCGACCGCGTCATCATCCGCTTCGCGGGTGACTCCGGTGACGGGATGCAGTTGACGGGTGACCGGTTCACATCAGCGAGCGCGATCTTCGGAAATGACGTCGCCACCCTGCCGGACTTCCCCGCTGAGATCCGAGCTCCCGCCGGCACCCTGCCCGGGGTGTCGGCGTTCCAGGTGCACTTCGCCGACCACGACATCCTGACCCCCGGTGACGCCCCGGATGTCCTGATCGCGATGAATCCGGCTGCTCTGCGGGCCAACCTCAAGGATCTCCCGCGGGGAGCCGAGATCATCCTCGACGCCGACGAGTTCACCCCCCGCAATCTGCAGCGCGTTGGGTACTCGGCGGACCCTCGCGCTGATGAATCGCTGGCCGCCTACACCGTGCGCGAGCTGCCCCTGACGACCCTCACCCGCGCGGCGGTCGCCGACAGCGGCGTGGGCAAGAAGGACGCCGCGCGCGCGAAGAACATGTTCGCGCTCGGCCTGGTCAGCTGGCTTTACAGCCGACCGCTGGACACCACGCGGGGCTATCTGGAGAAGAAGTTCGCGCGCGCCCCGCAGATCCTGGCGGCGAATCTGGCCGCCTTGAACGCCGGCTACGCCTTTGGGGAGACCACCGAGGACTTCTCAGTCCGATACGAGGTGGCACCCGCCGCTGATTTCCCCGCGGGCCGGTACCGCAACATCAGCGGCAACCTGGCCCTGGCCTACGGGTTGGTCGCCGCCGGACGCGGCTGCCACCGTCCAGTCTTCCTCGGCTCCTATCCGATCACCCCCGCATCGGACGTGCTCCACCTGCTCGCCGGAATGAAGCAGTTCGGGGTGACGACATTCCAGGCGGAGGACGAGATCGCGGGCATCGGCGCCGCACTCGGCGCGGCCTATGGCGGGGCGATCGGGGTGACCACGACCTCCGGTCCGGGAATGGCGCTGAAGTCCGAGATGATCGGGCTGGCAGTGGCGCTGGAGCTGCCATTGGTGATCGTCGATGTCCAGCGCGGCGGCCCCTCGACCGGACTGCCCACCAAGACTGAGCAGTCCGACCTGATGCAGGCACTGTTCGGTCGCAATGGGGAGTCCCCGGTCATCGTCATCGCCGCCCAGTCCCCCTCCGACTGCTTCGACACCGCAATCGAGGCGGTTGCGCTGGCAACCCGCACCCGCACCCCCGTGATCCTGCTCTCCGATGGCTACCTCGCCAATGGCACTGAGCCCTGGCGGATTCCGGCGGTGGCCGATCTGCCGACGTGGGATCCGGGCTTCGCCACAACCGAGCAGTGGCAGGACCGGGAGTTCACGCCCTACTCGCGGGACCCGGTCAGCCTGGCCCGGCCGTGGGCTCTCCCGGGCACCCCGGGGCTCACCCACCGCATCGGCGGCTTGGAGAAGGCCGACGTCACCGGGGCAATCTCCTACGACCCGGCCAACCACGACACGATGGTCCGACTGCGCCAGGCGAAGGTGGACGCGGTCGCTGCCACCATCCCACCGCTGGCAGTCGATGACCCCGATGGGGCTCGGGTGCTGGTGCTCGGCTGGGGGTCGACCTACGGTCCGATCAAGGCTGCCGTGCAGGCCGTGCGGGCGGGCGGGCAATCGGTTGCTCGTCTTCACCTGCGGCACCTCAACCCGCTGCCGCGCGACCTCGCCGATGTCCTCCCCCGCTACGACCGGGTCGTCCTGCCCGAGATGAACCTCGGTCAACTTGCCACGATCATCCGAGCGCGCTATCTCGTTGACGTCATCAGCGTCACCCAGGTCCGCGGGCTGCCATTCACCTCCGGTGAGCTCACCGGCGTCCTCAAGGATGTGATCGCCAGTGTCGACTGACACGACTGGTTCACCCATGCTGGCCGCGAAGGATTTCAAGACCGACAACGAGGTCCGCTGGTGTCCGGGGTGCGGGGACTACGCAATCCTTGCCACTGTCCAGTCCTTCATGCCGGCCCTCGGCATTCCCCGCGAGCGGATCGTGTTCATCAGCGGGATCGGCTGCTCATCGCGCTTTCCCTACTACATGAACACCTACGGGGTGCACAGCATCCACGGACGTGCGCCCACGCTCGCCACCGGGCTGTCAATCACCCGACCCGACCTGTCGATCTGGGTGGTCACCGGCGACGGCGATGGCCTCTCCATCGGGGGCAACCATCTGATCCACGCCCTGCGCCGCAACCTCAACATCACCATCCTGCTGTTCAACAACCGGATCTACGGGCTGACCAAGGGCCAGTACTCGCCCACGTCCGAGTTGGGCAAGGTGACCAAGTCCACGCCGCTGGGCACCCTCGATCGGCCGTTGGACCCGATCGCCCTTGCCCTGGGGGCGAATGCGACCTTCGTCGCGCGGGCCCTCGACTCCGACCGGGCCGGTCTGACCGAAGTCCTGCAGGCGGCTGCGCAGCATTCAGGAGCCGCCCTCGTTGAGATCTACCAGAACTGCAACATCTTCAATGACGGGGCCTTCGACACCCTCAAGGATTCGACGACGGCCGGTGAGTCGATCATCCCATTGCGGCAGGGAGAGCCGATTGTCTTCGGCCCGCAGGGGAGTCAAGCCGTGGTCCGTGCAGCCGATGGGGGCTTGCGCGTTGCTGAGACCGCGGCGGTCGATCCCGCGGAGATCGTTGTCCATGATGCGCACCGATCGGATCCCACCCAGGCCTTCGCATTGGCTCATCTGGCCGACCCGCACACCCTCCAGCACACGCCGATCGGGGTGTTCCGCAGCATCAGCGCCCCGTGCTACGACGACCTCGCCCGCCGACAGGTCAATGATGCGGTGGCCCAGGCGGGATTCCCCGAGACGGGTGCCGGTGATGACGCCTTCGCCGCACTGCTGGCCGGGCGCGACACCTGGGTCGTCGACTGACCGATGAGCGCCGCCGCGGAGTGCTCCTCGCGGTCGGCGCCTACGGAGCCTGGGGGCTGCTGACCCTCTACTGGCCGCTGCTGGAGCCGGCCGGCCCGCTGGAGATCCTCGCCGTGCGGGTGATCTTCAGCCTGCTGTTCATCCTGCTGCTGCTTGCCTGGGCGCGGGACTTTGGCTGGGTGCGCCCGCTGCTGCGTGATCCGCGACGCCGCCGGCTGGTGATCCTCGCCAGTGGGCTGATCGCCGTGAACTGGGGAGCGTTCATTACCGCGGTGATCTCCGGGCAGGTGCTGCAGAGCTCATTCGGATACTTCATCACCCCGCTGGTGAGTACCGCCCTGGGGGTGCTGGTCCTGCGGGAGCGATTGCGACCTGTCGGGTGGGTTGCAGTCGGGCTGGGAGTGCTCGCCGTCATCGTCCTCGGCATCGGCTACGGGGGGCTGCCTTGGATTGCGCTGGCGCTGGCGCTCAGCTTCGGTGTCTATGGCCTGGTCAAGAAGCAGTTGGGCATGGCCGCTGCGCCCAGTCTCGCCGCGGAGACCGCCGTCCTGCTGCTGCCGGCCCTGGCCTTTCTCACCGTCCTGCTGCTGCGCGGGGAGGCGTCGCTGATCGGTGAGCCGACGGGGCCGCTGACCGTGCTGGCCCCGGACACCGCGCGACTGTGGCATGTGACGCTGATGGTGGGGGCGGGGGCGGTGACCGCACTGCCGCTGCTGATGTTCACCGGTGCCGCAACCCGAGTGCCACTGTCGTGGCTGGGGCCGCTGTCCTACCTGACCCCGACGATCCAGTTCTTCCTCGCCCTGCTGCTGTTCGATGAGGCGATGTCGCCGGCCCGATGGTGGGGATTCGCGCTGGTGTGGGTGGGGCTGCTGCTGATCGCAGCTGACTCATGGCGACGACGCAGGCAGCGCACCCGTCCTGCGGGCCGCCGCTCAGGCCGAGCGGGTGAGCACGCTCGTGCAGACCTCGGCCAGCGCTGAACTCACCTCACCCTCCGGGAGCATTCGCACCTCCTCGCGGGCCCGTCGCACCCATTCCGCGAGCACGCCGCGCGCCTGGTCCACTGCCGGGTGCACCCGCAGCAGCGACAGCGCCTCGGTGAGCTCCGGCTCATCCAGTGGGTGACTCAGCAGGCTGCGCAGTCGCTCACTTGCGGGATCGGTGCCATTGCGCGCCAGCAGCGCCGGCAGGGTGAGGATGCCCTCGCGCAGGTCGGTGCCCGGCGTCTTCCCCGACTGTCCCGCCTCACTGGTCAGGTCGATGAGGTCATCCGAGATCTGGAAGGCGACGCCGAGCCGCTCCCCAACCCGGGTTGCCGACTCAACGACCTGCGGCGAGGCACCCGACATGAGAGCCCCGAAGCGAGCCGAGGTTGCGATGAGGGAGCCGGTCTTGTCTCGCAGCACCTGCAGGTAGTGGCTGATCGGATCCTCTCCCGCCTCTGGGCCCACGGTCTCCCGGATCTGCCCCGTGACAAGCCGTTCGAAGGTCTGCGCCTGCAGCCGGACCGCTTCGGGGCCGAGGTCCGCCAGGATCTGGGAGGCCCGCGCGAACAGGAAGTCACCGGCAAGGATCGCGACCGTGTTGGACCAGCGCAGATTCGCCGAGGTCGTGCCCCGCCGCCGGGCGGCCTCGTCCATCACATCATCGTGGTACAGGGTCGCCAGGTGGGTGAGCTCCACGACGGTTGCCGCGGCAACGACGCGAGGGTCCTGAGGGTTCGGGCCATAGTGGCTCATCAGCAGGGTGAGCAGCGGCCGGAATCGCTTGCCACCGGCGGCGATGAGGTGACCGGAGGCCTCGGTGAGCAGGGGGTACTCCGACAGGGTTGCGGTCCGCAGCGCCTGTTCCACCTGCGACATCTGGGCGGCAACGGCAGTGCTCAGGACGGGTCCCACCCAGGCCGCCCCGGCCACCTGCGTCATGTGCACCTCCCGGTCCGGCTGGTCGTGGCCCCGCACCCCGTGCCACCCGGGCGGTCAGCGCACGAAGATTGAGGTCTGTTCCACCAAGTTGAGCACAGGTTGCGGGAACACGCCCAAGATGACGGTGAGGGCCACCCCCAGACCGACCCCGGCCACCGTCAGTGGGCTGGGTGAGGCCACCCCGGCACTGGCTGAGACCGGATCGGTGAAGTACATCCGCACGATGATCCGCACGTACAGGGCGGCCGCGATCGCGCTGGCGACGATGCCGACGATGACCAGTGGCAGGGCCCCAGCGGTGATGGCCGCCGTGAAGACGCCGAACTTCGCGATGAATCCCGCCGTCAGGGGAATCCCAGCGAAGGAGAGCAGGATGAGTGAGAACGCGGTTGCGAGCAGGGGGGATCGACGCCCGATCCCTGCCCACTGCTCGAGGCTGGTGGCCTCGCCGGTGGGCACTCGCACCATGGTGACGATCCCGAAGGCAGCCAGCGTGGCCACACTGTAGGCGAGCAGGTAGAACAGCACCGACGAGAGGCCCACCTGATCGGCGGCAGCCACCCCGATCAGGATGAAGCCGGCATTGGCGATCGAGGAGTAGGCGAGCATCCGCTTGATATCGCTCTGGGCCAGTGCCACCAGCGACCCGATGAGCATGGTCAGGCTCGCCACGATCCAGAGCACCGGTTCCCATTCCCAGCGCATCCCCCCGAAAGGCACGTACAGCACCCGCAGCAGGGCGCCGACGGCGGCAACCTTCACGGCGGCCGCCATGAACCCGGTCACCGGCGTGGGGGCTCCCTGATAGACGTCAGGCACCCACTGGCCGAAGGGCACGGCGCCGATCTTGAACAGCAGGCCCACGAGGATCAGGGCGACCGCGGCGATCACGAGGGTGTTGGCGGTGGTGCGCTCGCTGATCCGCTCGGCGATGCCGGCGAACTCGATCGTCCCGGCGTAGGCGTAGGCGAGGGCCGAGCCGAACAGCAGGATGGCGCTGGCCAGGGCGCCCATGAGGAAGTACTTCAGGGCGGCCTCCTGGCTGAGCAGTCGGCGGCGACGCGCCATCCCAACCAGGAGGTACAACGGCAGGCTGAGGATCTCCAGGGCAATGAAGAGGGTGAGCAGGTCGTTGCTGGTCACGAACAGCAGGAGCCCCCCGATGCAGAACAGCATCAACGGCCACACTTCGGTCTGCATCAGACCGCGACGACTCACCTCGCGCTCCTCCTCGCCGCCAGGCAGGGTCGAGACGCGACCGGCAAAGGCATCGCCCCCCGGGTCCACGCGACGGTCGGCCATGATCAGGATCGCGGTGCCGCTGGTGAGCAGGATCAGGCCCTGCAGGAACAGACCCGGTCCATCGAGCATCAGCGACCCGCCGGCGATCGGACCGAATGGCCGGGAGGCCGCGACAATCAGCACGGTGAGGAAGGCCAGGGCAACGGCGGAGCCGGTGAGCAGCAACTGCCCACTGCGCCGGGCTGCCTCCGGCAGGAACGCCTCAAGCAGGACGCCGATCACCGCGGCCACGAGCACGATGATCACCGGGGCGAGGGCGACGTAGTCGATGTCGACGACGCTGATCGGGGTCACGGCTGCTCGCCTCCAGTCAGTCCGAACAGGCTCGGCGTTGCCGCGGTCCCAGCTGGCACACCAGCGAGAGTGGTCTGAGCGGCCGGCTCAACGAGCGAGAGCACCGTCTGCGGGAAGAAGCCCAGCAGGAGCAGCAGGGCGACCAGCGGTCCAACCGCCGCCGCCTGCCAGACGGTGACCTCGCGCACTCGGTCCACCCCCGGCTGCAGGGGGCCGACCATCACCCGCTGGACAAGCCACAGCATGTAGATCGCGGCGAGCACGATGCCCGTAGTGGCGATCACCCCGACCACCACACTGCGCTGGAATGCGCCCAGCAGGACGAGGAACTCGCCGATGAACCCGGCCAGACCGGGCAGCGCCAGCGTCGACAGCGCCATCACAAGGAAGAGGCCGGCCAGCAGCGGGGCCCGCTGTGAGACCCCGCCGTAGGCGGAGATCGAAGCCGACCCGCGCTGTGACATCAGGTATCCCGCCACCAGGAACAGTCCGGCCGTGGACAGTCCATGGGCGACCATGTAGAAGATCGCGCCGTTCATGGCGATCCCGGTGAAGACGAACACCCCCAGCACGATGAAGCCGAAATGCGACACGGAGGTGTACGCGAACAGCCGTTTCATGTCGCCCTGGCCGATGGCGAGCACAGCCCCGTAGAGGATCCCGATCAGCGCCAGTACCACCACCATCGGCGCATAGAACACCGATGCATTCGGAAGCAGCGGCAGCAGGATGACGAGCATCCCGAACACCCCCACTTTGTCGAGCACCCCGATCAGCATCGTCGCAGTTCCCGGTGTCGACTCCGCGGCAGCATCGGGCAGCCACGTGTGCAGGGGAACCAGCGGCGCCTTGATGGCGAAAGCGAGGAAGAAGCCCCACCAGATCAGCCGCTCTGTTGGCGTCGACATGGTCATGTCCGCCAGTGCGGTCATGTCGAAGGTGGGCCGGCCGAAGGCGGCCTTGCTCTCGACGAACAGGCCGATCAGCGCGGCGAGCATGGCGAGGCCTCCGACGAGGCTGTAGACGAGGAACTTCACCGCCGCGAAGCCCCGGCGCGAACCGCCGAAACGTCCGATCAGGAAGTAAACCGGCAGCAGCATCGCCTCGAAGAGCACGTAGAACACGAAGAGGTCTCGGGCGAGGAACACCCCCAGCACCAACGCCTCCAGTGACAGCAGCAGTGCGAGGTAGCCCTGCGTCGTGCCTCGGGGCACCGGCATCCGCCACTCCGCGGCGATCACCGTGGCGGCGAGCACCGTGGTGAGCAGCACCATGACCAGGGAGATTCCGGTCACCCCGAACGACAGGCTCACCCCCAGGGCCGGCAGCCACGGTGAGGAGACGAGGTACTGGACCCCCGGCCCGGCCGGGGTGAAGCCGATGGCGAGGATGACCGCAAGCAGCAGGGCGAGCAGGCTGGCCCCGAAGGCCGTCCAGCGTGCCGCCCGCTGCTGCGCGGGGGCGCGGAGGAAGGTGACGGCGACCGCGCCGATCAGCGGGACCAGCACGATCAGGACGGTCCACGGGATTGCCGTGGGGAGGCTGGCAGCCATCTCAGGCGATCCGCAGCAGCAGCAGTGCGGCGAGCACGATGACCGCGCCAGCGACGAGGGCGAGGGAGTACGAGCGGACGAAGCCGTTCTCGACTCGACGCAGTTGGTCGCCTGCCCCGGTACTGAGGTCGGCCACCGCCATCACGGCGCCGTCGACGATCCGCCGGTCGGTGATGACGGTGGCGGCGGTGAGCACCTGACCGGGTCGCATGAACAGCCCCTCGTTGATCGCGTCGCCGTAGAGGTCCGCACGGGCGGCGCGGACCAGCGGGTTCACCCGGGTGGGCGCTTCGGCCGCCGGGTGCAGGTTGGCGAGGACGCCGATCAGGACGCCCAGCCCGACGACCCCGAAGGTGATGCCGTAGACGATGGGCATCGCCAGTGGCGGATCCTCGTGGACGAAACCGGTGACCGGCTCCAGCCAGTGCTCGAAGGCGTCGTTCATCACCAGGAGGTAACCGAGAACCGCGGAGCCGAGGGCAAGCAGCGCCATCGGGATGATCATCACCGGCGGTGACTCATGCGGGTGGGCATCCGGCTGCCAGCGACGCTTGGTGAGGAAGGTCATCATCACCATCCGTGTCATGTACATGGCAGTCAGCCCGGCACCCAGCCACGCCACGATGCCGGCAGTCCAGGAATGGGCGAGGGCCGCCTCGATGATGCTGTCCTTTGAGTAGAAGCCGGCGAAGGGCGGCACCCCGATGATGGCGAGATAGCCGATGAGGAAGGTGATGAACGTCAAGCGCATCACCCACGCCAGCCCGCCGTAGCGGCGCATGTTCACCTCGTCGTTCATGCCGTGCATGACCGAGCCCGCCCCCAGGAAGAGGTTGGCCTTGAAGAATCCGTGGGTGAGCAGATGGAAGATCGCGAAGACGTAGCCGATGGGTCCCAATCCGGCGGCGAGCACCATGTAGCCGATCTGGCTCATCGTCGATCCGGCCAGCGCCTTCTTGATGTCATCGCGGGCCGATCCGACGATGGCGCCGAACAGGATCGAGATTCCCCCGACGACGATCACTGCGGTGCGGGCGGTCTCGGACAGGTCGTAGATCGCCGCACTGCGCACGATCAGGTAGACCCCAGCGGTGACCATGGTGGCAGCGTGGATGAGCGCCGACACCGGGGTGGGGCCTTCCATGGCGTCGAAGAGCCACGCCTGCAGGGGGAACTGGGCGGACTTCCCCGCCGCCGCAAGCAGCAGCAGCAGCCCGAGCACCAGCGGCACCCAGCCGGGCATGGCGACGATCCCGGCGTCCACGGCGCTGAAGGTGACAGCACCGATCATGGTGAACATCACCATGATCGCCACCGACAACCCGAAGTCGCCAACCCGGTTGATGAGGAAGGCCTTCTTCGCCGCTGTCGCCGCACTGGCTCGTCGTCGATAGAAGCCGATCAGCAGGTAGGAGGCCAGGCCGACCCCCTCCCAGCCGACGTAGAGCAGCAGGTAGTTGTCAGCGAGCACCAGCAGCAGCATCGCCGCGACGAACAGGTTGAGGTACCCGAAGAACAGTCGCCGATCCGGGTCATGGGCCATGTAGCCCAGGGAGTAGACGTGGATCAGGGTGCCGACGATGGTGATGAGCAGGACGAAGGACATCGACAGTTGGTCCAGGTAAAGCCCGAAGGGGACCCGAAGATCCCCGACGGCGAGCCACTCATAGAGGAGCACCCCGACGGGGCGCTCCGCGGCAGGACGGGTGAGCATGGCCCCGAATAGCGCCAGCGCCCCCGCGGTGGCCGCCCCCATCACCCCGATCGCCGCCAGCGGTCCCCAAGCGTTCGTGCGGCGGCCGCCAAGCAGCAGCACCGCGGCCCCCAGCGCCGGGGCGAGCAGCACAAGCAACAGCAGTGTCGTGGTCATCGGTGGCGGTCTGTCCTCACCAGCGCAACAGGCTGGTCTCGTCGACGGAGGTCGACTGCCGGCTGCGGAAGATCGTCATGATGATTGCCAGGCCCACCACGACCTCGGCCGCCGCGACCACCATGACGAAGAACGCCACGACCTGTCCATCGAGGTTCCCCCAGGCGCGAGCGGCTGTGACGAAGGCAAGGTTCGCGGCATTGAGCATCAGCTCAATGGACATGAAGGCGATGATCGCGTTGCGGCGCAGCAGCACACCGGCAGCACCGATGGCGAACAGGATCGAAGCGAGACTGAGGTAGGCATCCGGGCTCATCGCTCACCGCCGGTGTCGGATGCGGCGCCACCCACCAGGCGGTCGAGCACCTCCTCAGTAGCGGTGGCATCGATCTCGCGCACGGTGCCACGAGCCCGCAGTGGTCCGGGAATGCTGTCGGGCACGGCACTGCCATCGGGCAGCAGGGCAGGAACGTCCACCGCATTGTGGCGGGCGTAGACCCCTGGGCTTGGGCGCTGCCCGGGGTGCACGCCGCTGCGGAAACGCTCAACGCTGCGAGTGCGCTGGTCCTGTCGGGGGAACAGCCGCTCCCGGTGGGCGAGGATGGTCGCCCCGAGGGCGGCCGTGATGAGCAGGGCGGCAGTGGCCTCGAAGGCGATCAGATAGCGGCCGAACATCAGTGCGGCCAACCCCTGCACATTTCCGCCGTACTCGGCGTTGGCTGCCTGCAGGCCCACGGAGAAGTCGAGGGCATTGCCGACCGCCGCGATCAGCGTTGCACCGAGGGCGACGGCAACCAGGACCGCGACCGGTCGCTGGCCGCGGATCGACTCCCGCAGTGAATCAGCCGCGGAGACCCCGATGAGCATCAGCACGAACAGGAACAGCATCATCACCGCACCGGTGTAGACGATGACCTGCACTGTTCCAAGGAACACCGCGGACTGCGCCACGTAGAGCACTGCCAGGCACATCATCGTCAGCGCCAGCCACAGTGCGGAGTGGACAGCCTTGCGCGAAAGCAGCATCCCGAGGCCGCCGATGACGCTGAGGGTGGCGAGGATCCAGAACAGGAACGTCACTGGGGAGCCACCGTGACCTCCTGCTCGGGGACTGCCGTGGTGACGCGGCCGGCGTAGTAGTCCTGCTCATCGGTGCCGGGCACCATGGGATGGGGCGGCGGCAGCATACCCGGCAGCAGTGGGGCGAGCAGCTGCTCCTTCTCGTAGATCAGCCGGCCCCGATCCGAGTCGGCGAGCTCATACTCGTGGGTCATCGTCAGCGCACGGGTCGGACAGGCCTCGATGCACAGCCCGCAGAAGATGCAGCGCAGGTAGTTGATCTGGTAGACCCGGCCATACCGCTCACCGGGGGAGAAGCGCTCCGCCTCGGTGTTGTCGGCCCCCTCCACGTAGATCGCATCGGCCGGGCAGGCCCAGGCGCACAACTCGCACCCGACGCACTTCTCAAGGCCATCCGGGTGACGGTTCAACTGATGACGGCCGTGGAACCGCGGAGCGGGCGGGTACTGATCACGCTGCTCCGGGTACTGCTCGGTGGTTGGCTTCTTGAACATCGTCACGAAGGTGGTGACGAAGCCGGACAGGGGTGCGGGCAGGCTAGGCATCTCGCTCCTGTGTGGTGGTGGCGACAAGGACGGGCGGCGGTGAGGTCGCGCCGGGCATGACCTGACCGGGCAGCGGTGGGACCGGATGCCCGCCGGCAAAGGGGTCGAATTCGGCGGCCGCGTGGTGCGCGCTGCCGCCTTCGACATCATCCCGCCCGGTCGCCGCACTGGGCCCACCAGGGCGGATGCGTGCGCGCAGGGCATCCCAGAACAGGGCGAGCAGGATCAGCAGGGCAACCGGGATGCCCAGGACGAGGATCGAGGTCGTCACCGACAGGGCCACGTCGGTGCGCAGCACCCGGGCCAGGGAGACGATGATGATCCACAGCAGGGCGACCGGGATCAGCACCTTCCAGCCGAAGTTCATGAACTGGTCGTACCGCAACCGTGGCAGGGTCCCCCGCAGCCAGATGAACAGGAACATGAAGCCCGCCACCTTGATGAGGAACCAGAGGATCGGCAGGTAGCCCTCATTGGCCCCCTCCCACAGCGACAGCGGCCAGGGGGCACGCCAGCCACCGAGGAAAAGCGTCGTGGCCAGTGCCGAGACGGTCACCATGTTGATGTACTCGGCGAGGAAGAAGAGGGCGAACTTCAACGAGGAGTACTCGGTGTGGAATCCGCCGACCAGTTCCCCCTCGGCCTCCGGCAGGTCAAAGGGGGCCCGGTTGGTCTCGCCGACCATCGAGGTGACGTAGATGAGGAATGACGGCAGCAGCAGCACCGCGTACCACACCCGCTCCTGCGCGGTGACGATCTCCGAGGTGCTCATGCTGCCGGCGTACAGGAAGACCGCGACGAAGGACAGGCCCATCGCGATCTCGTACGAGATCATCTGCGCGGTCGAGCGAAGGCCACCGAGGAGGGCATAGGTGGAGCCGGAGGACCAGCCGGCGAGGACGATGCCGTAGATGCCGACGCTGGCGATGGCGAGGATGTACAGCACCGAGACGGGAAAATCGGTCAACTGCAGGGGGGTCTGGTACCCGAACATCGACACCGTGGGCCCGAAGGGGATCACCGCGAAGGCCATGAAGGCCGCCGTCGCCGCGATCACCGGCGCCAGCCAGTAGACGGTGCGGTCGGCGATCGCGGGGACGATCTCCTCCTTGAGGGCGAGCTTCACACCGTCCACGAGCCCCTGCAGCAACCCGAATGGGCCGACCCGGTTGGGGCCGATGCGCTGCTGCATCCGCGCCACGATCCGCCGTTCCCCCCAGATGGCCAGCAGGGTGAGCACCACCAGCAGCACGAAGACGAACAGGACCTTGATCGCAACGATCCACCACGGGTCGACCCCGAACGGGGCGAAGGAGTCGGTCATGACGACACCACCGGGGCGTGGCCGGCCTCGACGGTCACCTCATCGCCGTGTGCGGCGCGCAGGGCGGTGCGCACCGCCGACCCCGGGGAGTTCGTCGGCAGCCAGACGGTCGCCTCATCCATCTCGGTGATCACCAGCGGCAGCGTGATGGCGCCGTGCTCGGTCCGCACGGTGCACGGTGAGCCGGCGGTGAGGTTGAGTCGAGTGGCGGTTGCGGCGGCGAGCCGGACGACGGCCGGTCGCTGGGTGCCGGCAAGACCGGGCTCCGGGCGCTGCAGGACCCCGGCATCCAGCAGGGTGTGCCACGTCGCCAGTCGCAGCCGACCGGCATCCTGGGCGCCGGTGACGGCGGCCGGACGGCCTGCTCTGGGCGGCGGAGCCGAACGGGTGGCCGACCCGGCCTGCCACCGGCCGAGACCCACCTGCTCAGCGCGGACGGCGGCCACCGTCTGGGCGCCCATCGGGCGGCCGATCTCGTCGGCGAGCAGGGCGAGCACCCGGGCATCGGTGAGGGCGCCCGACTGCCGATCCGCTGCCGGAAATGGCCGGGCGCGACCCTCGAAGTCCAGGAACGTCCCGGCCTTCTCGGTCACCGCCGCCACCGGCAGCACGACATCGGCCTGGGCGGTGACCTCGGTGTGGCGCTGTTCGAGGCTGATGAGCACCCCGGCGCCGGCGAGGGCCGCGCGCAGGGCATGGGGATCGGGTGCATCGCGGGTGTCGACCCCCGCGACGATGAGGGCGTCGAGTTCCCCGGCGGCGGCCGCCTCGGTGATCCCCGCGGCATCGCGGCCCGGGGCGGTCGGCAACAGTGAGGGATCCACGCCCCAGGCGCGGCCCACCTCAGCCCGCGCGGCCGGGTCCAGGAGGGGACGACCCCCGGGGAGCAGTCCGGGCAGCAGCCCGGCCGCCAGGGCCCCACGCTCACCAGCACGGCGCGGCAGCCATGCGACCCGCGCCCCGGCGGCGATTCGCGCACCAACCGCCTCGAACAGCCCGGGCACGGTTGCGGCTCGCTCCCCGAGGATGATGACGGTGCCCGCAGGGAAGGCGTTGAGGGCGGCGAGGACCGCCCCCTCCTGTCCGGCAGTGGCGTTGACCCGGGTGGCGCTGAGCTTGCGCTGCGCGCCGGTGGCAACGGGGGAGATCTCGGCAACCTGGGTGCTGCCGCGGCGGACCGCCGCGCGCAGGCGCAGCAGCAGGATGGGGCACTCATCCTCGAGGTCGGTGGCGACCACCATCACCAGCGGTGCCTCGCAGATCTCGTCATAGGTGGGACCAAGCGGCGCCGCGGCCACGTGGGAGCGCAGGAACTCGGCCTCCGCAGCGGAGGCGGGCCGGTTGCGGAAGTCGACGTCGTCGGTGCCCAGGACCGTGCGGGCGAACCGCCCGTACGCGCAGGCGTCCTCCCACGTCAGCCGGCCGCCGGTGAGGACCGCGGAACGCCCGTGCTCGAGGGCGGGGGCGAGCAGTCTGGCCGCATGGGCGATCGCCTCCGACCAGGAGGCCCGCTGCAGCACTCCCTCGCGGTCGCGGATCAGCGGCTCGGTGATCCGCTCGTGGCTGATGTAGGTGAAGGCGAAGCGTCCCTTATCGCAGTTCCACTCCTCGTTGACCGCCGGGTCCTCCCACGCCAGCCGGCGCATCACCTGGCCGCGCCGGAGGTCGGTGCGCAGGGCGCACCCGGCCGCACAGTGTTCGCAGACCGTCGGGGTGCTCACGAGGTCGAATGGCCGGGAGCGGAATCGGTAGGAGGTGCTGGTCAGGGCGCCCACCGGGCAGATCTGGATGGTGTTGCCTGAGAAGTAGGAGTCGAATGGGACGCCATCGCCGATCCCCACCTGCTGGGCGGAGCCGCGTTCCAGCAGGTCGATGAAGGGGTCGCCCGCGATCTGATCGGAGAACCGGGTGCAGCGCGCACAGGAGACGCATCGCTCCCGGTCAAGCAGCACTTGACTGCTGAGGGCCAACGGCTTGGGGAAGGTGCGCTTGGGCTCGGTGAACCGACTGGTGGGCCGGCCGCTGCTCATCGCTTGGTTCTGCAGTGGGCACTCGCCACCCTTGTCGCAGACGGGGCAGTCGAGTGGGTGGTTGATGAGGAGGAACTCCATCACCCCCGCCTGCGCCTCGGCGGCAACCGCTGAGGTGGCCTGGGTGCGCACCACCATCCCGTCGGTGAGGCCGATGGCGCACGCCGGCTGGGGCTTGGGCATGCCGTCGATCTGCACCAAGCACTGCCGGCAGGCAGCCACCGGATCAAGGAGGGGGTGATCGCAGAAGCGCGGGATCCACGTGCCGAGCAGCTCAGCGGCCCGGATGATCAGGGTGTTCACCGGCACCCGCACCGCCACGTCGTCGATGACAGCGGTGACGAGGGCCTCCGGCTCCCCGGCGGATGGGCCCGCCGGCCCGCTGGCCAGCGCGGTCATCGCCGGCCCGCCGCGGCGAACACCGTGGTCAGCATCGGGTCGAAGGTGACATCCACCGGGGTCTCGGTGGCGGCATGGAACTCCGCGGGGAAGTGGTGGACGGCGGCCGGGTACGGCGTGGCCGCGGCGTCACCGAGGGCGCAGAACGACCTGCCGGCGATCTGGGAGCAGACGTCGTTGAGCAGGGTGAGCTGCTGCCGCTCACCCCGTCCCTGCTCGAACCCATGGAGGATGTCCGCCACCCACGCCGTGCCTTCCCGGCAGGGCGTGCACTTGCCGCAGGACTCGTGCTCGTAGAAGGACAGCCAGCGAGCGACGGCCTTCACCACACTGGTGGTGTGGTCGAAGAGCATGGGTGTGCCGGTGCCCATCATCGTCCCCACCGCCTGCAGGTTCTCGTAGGTGAGCGGAACGTCGAGGTGATCGGGGGTGAGCATGGGAACTGAGCAGCCGCCGGGGATCCAGAACTTCAGCCGCGAGCCCCGGCGCATCCCCCCGGCGTAGTCGAGCAGCTCGCGCATGGTGACTCCGAACGGTGCCTCATAGATCCCAGGCCGGGTGACGTGCCCGCTGACGGCGAACAGCTTGAAGCCGGGTGACTGCTCGGTACCGAAGCCGCGGAACCAGGTGACCCCATTCGCCACGATGAGCGGGACGTTCGCGAGGGTCTCGACGTTGTTGATGACGGTGGGGGCGGCGTAGAGGCCGGCCACCGCCGGGAATGGCGGCTTCAGCCGCGGCTGGCCGCGGTACCCCTCGAGGGAGTCCAGCAGCGCGGTCTCCTCGCCGCAGATGTAGGCCCCGGCCCCGGCGTGGACGGTGACCTCGATATCGACGCCACTGCCGAGGATGTTGCGCCCGATGAGTCCAGCGGCTCGCGCCTCCCGCACCGCACCGGCGACCCGGCGGACCGCCTCGGGCACCTCACCGCGGATGTAGATGAAGGCATGGCCGGCGCGGATGGCGTGGCTGGCGATGAGCACACCCTCGACCAGCAGGTGCGGATCGATGAGCATCAGCGGAATGTCCTTGCAGGCACCGGGCTCGCTCTCATCGGCGTTCACCACGAGGTACCGGGGGGTGTTTCCGCCCTGCGGGACGAACGACCACTTCAGGCCGGTGGGGAAGCCCGCCCCGCCGCGACCGCGCAGGCCGGAGTCCTTCACCAGGGTGATGATCGAGGCGGGATCACTGGCAAGTGCGGTGCGCAATGCGGAGTACCCGCCGGTGCGCTGGTAGCCGGCCAGGGTGAAGAGGTCGGGGGTGGCCCAGTCCCGGGTGATGACGGGGGTCAGGCCACTGGTGATGCTCATCGCTGCACTCCCGTCGTCGGGGTCGGTCCCACCGGGGCGGTCATCCCCCGCTGCTGCGCTACGCGTACGCCGGCAAGGGCACGGTCATCGGCCATTGACCCGGGGGTGGGGTCGTCATCGAAGCCGGCGAGCACGCGCTCGGTGTGGCGGATCCCGCGGATCGGACCGCCGCGGGTGGCCGTGACCTGCTGCCCGGCGCGCAGGGCGGCGACGACCTCGGCGAGCTTGGTGGGGGTCATGTCGTCGAAGAATTCCCAGTCGATGGTGACCACCGGGGCGTGGGTGCAGGCCGCCTGGCATTCAATGCGCTCGACCGTGAACATGCCGTCCCCCGTCGTGCCCTTGTTCGCCACACCCAGGTCATCGGTGAGCCGCTCGAACAGCGCATCGCCGCCGAGCATGGCGCACAGGGTGTTGGTGCAGACCCCAATGTGGTGGCGGCCCAGTGCGCGTTCGGAGTACATCGTGTAGAAGCTCACCACCCCGGTCACCTCCGCCGGCGTCAGGTCAAGGGCAGCGGCGACCTCGGCCACCTCATCGGGACCGATCCGGCCGGCACGGGACTGCACCAGGTGCAGCAGCGGCAGCACCGCCGAGCGCGCGCGCGGATAGCGGGCGATGATCTCGGCGAACTCCCCATCGGCTGCGAGCGGGGTCGGGCTCACCTGTCCACACCCCCCATCACTGGGTCGAGGCTTGCGACCGCCGCCACCACATCGGCAATCATCGCCCCCTCCGACATCGCGGCCACCGCCTGCAGGTTGTTGAAGGACGGGTCACGGAAGTGCACGCGGTAGGGGCGGGTCCCGCCATCGCTGGTGATGACCGCGCCCAGTTCCCCACGGGGGGACTCAATGGGGGCGTACGCCTGACCGGCGGGCACCCGAAAGCCCTCGGTGACGAGCTTGAAGTGGTGGATGAGCGCCTCCATGGAGGTGCCCATGATCTCCCGGATGTGGTCGAGGCTGTTGCCGATCCCATCCGTGCCGATCGCCAACTGGGCCGGCCAGGCGATCCGCGGATCGGCGACCATCACCGGCCCCGGCCGCAGCCGGTCGAGGGCCTGCTCGACGATTCGCAGCGACTGCTCGATCTCGTCCAACCGGATCAGGAACCGCCCATAGGCATCACAGGTGTCGCGGGTGATCACATCGAACTCATAGCTGTCGTAGCCGCAGTACGGCTGCGCCTTGCGCAGGTCCCAGGGCAGTCCGGTGGCGCGCAGCACCGGACCGGTGATGCCCAGGGCGATGCAGCCGGTGAGGTCGAGGTAGCCCACCCCGCTGGTCCGTCCGGTCCAGATGGGGTTGTCCACCAGCAGGCTGGGGGTGTCGCGCAGGCGGGAGCGCAGGACCCGCAGTGTCTCGCGAATGGCGATCTCCGCCCCCGGCGGGAGATCCGCGGCCACCCCGCCCGGGCGGATAAATGCATTGTTCATCCGCAGTCCGGTGATTGTCTCGAACAGGTCGAGGATCACCTCGCGCTCACGGAATCCGAAGGTCATCGCGGTGAGTGCCCCGAGTTCCATACCGCCGGTGGCCAACGCCACCAGGTGCGAGGAGACGCGGTTGAGCTCCATCAGGAGCACTCGGATCGTCGTGGCGCGTTCGGGGATCTCCTCGGTTATCCCGAGCAGCTGCTCGACCGCCAGGCAGTAGGAGGTCTCGTTGAAGAAGGGGGAGAGATAGTCCATCCTGGTGACGAAGGTCACCCCCTGCGTCCACGTGCGGTACTCGAGGTTCTTCTCGATGCCCGTGTGCAGATAGCCGATGCCGCAGCGGGCATCGGTCACCGTCTCCCCCTCGAGCTCGAGAATGAGCCGGAGCACCCCGTGGGTGGACGGATGCTGCGGCCCCATGTTGACGACGATGCGCTCCTGCTCACCCTCGGGCGCGCCGGTGACGGTGTCCCAGTCGCCCCCGGTGACCGTGAAGACCCGACCCTGGGTGGCGGTCTCAGCTGTGCTCACTGGTAGGCCCGACGCTCATCGGGGGCGGGGATGAGTGCGCCCTTGTACTCCACCGGGATCCCTCCGAGGGGGTAGTCCTTGCGCTGCGGGTGCCCGGGCCAGTCATCGGGCATCTCGATTCGGGTGAGGTGGGGGTGATCGTCGAAGATGATGCCGAAGAAGTCGTAGGTCTCCCGCTCGTGCCAGTCCGCACCGGGGTACACCGGGACGATCGAGGGGATGTGCGGGTCGGCATCGGGGCAGGTCACCTCCAGTGCGATCCGGCGATTGTGGGTGACCGACAGCAGGTGGTAGAGGGCGTGCAGCTCGGCGCCATGATCCGCCGGCCAGTGCACACCACTGACGGACATGCACATCTCGAAGCGAAGTCGAGGGTGGTCGCGCAGCAGCTGCGCGACCTCGAGCAGGCACTGGCGGGCAACCAGCAATCGCAGCGCACCGTGCTCGACGATGACCCGCTCCACACCACCGGGAGCACCGAGCCGATCGAGCCGCTCGCGGATGAGGGCACATGCCTCGTCGAACCACCCGCCATAGGGCGGGGTCGCAGCCGGGGGGGCGGTGAGGGTGCGGACGAGGCCACCGAACCCGGAGGTGTCGCCGCTGTCGCGCACGCCGAATGCCCCGCGGCCGATGGCAAGCACCGCCGGCTCCCCGACCGCTTCCAGATCAGCCCTGTCGGCGTGTTCCAGATCGGTCACGTGAGCAGGCCCCTTGCCTCGATGAGCGGCAGCGTCAGCCGCGCCTGCTGCTCATCCTCGACGATCTCCGCCTGCCGCTGGGCGCCCATTCGCTCGTGCTGGATCTGATCGTGCAGGCGCAGGATGGCATCGATGAGCATCTCCGGACGCGGTGGGCAGCCCGGCAGGTACATGTTGACCGGGACGATGTGGTCGACACCCTGCACGACGGCGTAGTTGTTGAACATCCCGCCACTGGAGGCGCACACCCCCATCGCGAGCACCCATTTGGGCTCGGCCATCTGATCGTAGATCTGTCGCAGCACCGGTGCCATCTTCTGGCTGACGCGTCCGGCGACGATCATCAGGTCGGCCTGCCTCGGCGAGGCCCGGAAGACCTCCATGCCGAAGCGGGCGAGGTCGTAGCGGCCGGCGCCGGTCGCCATCATCTCGATGGCACAGCAGGCAAGGCCGAAGGTGGCCGGCCACAGTGAGTTCTTGCGCATGTAGCCCGCCAGCAACTCGACGCTGCTCAGCAGCACCCCGCTGGGAAGCCGTTCCTCCAAGCCCATGTCAGTCCCACTCCAGTCCGCCGCGTCGCCATTCGTAGAGATAGGGAACGATCAGGTTGATTAGGAAGAGCATCATGGCAATGAATCCGAACAGGCCGAGCTGGTCGAAGGCGACGGCCCACGGGTAGAGGAAGACCAGTTCGATGTCGAAGATAATGAACATCATCGCCACGAGGTAGTACTTGACCGGGAAGCGGCCCCCGCCGATCGGCTGCGGGGTCGGCTCGATCCCGCACTCATAGGCCGCGACCTTGGCCCGGTTGAACCGCTTCGGCCCGGTGAAGGCGGCGATGACGACGGAGAAGGCAGCGAAGGCGAAGGCGAGGCCACCAAGCGCAACGATCGGCCACGCCGCGTTCACCGGATCTCCCTTCGCGCACAACTGGCGGCCAGCAACGGCGTCACCGTACCCCACCTCGACATGCGCGATGCAGGGCGACGATGCCACCGCTGAGGTTGCGCCACGCCACGGCATCCCAGCCGGTGGCGCGGATCTTGTCGGCGAGCTCGGACTGGCTTGGCCACTCGCGGATGGACCGGGCGAGGTACCCGTAGGGCTGTGACCGTCCGCTCACGGCACCGGCAACTGCGGGCAGGACGCCCATGAGGTACTCCCGGTAGACGGTGCGCAGCAGCGGGCGGACGGGGGTGGCGAACTCGCAGACCACCAGCCGCCCACCCGGACGTGTGACGCGACGCAACTCGGTGAGCGCGGCCGCCGGATTGACCGTGTTGCGCAGCCCGAAGGAGATCGTCACGGCATCGAAGGCGTGATCGGCGAACGGCAGGGCGAGGGTGTCACCGGCGATCAGCTGCACGGATCCGGACTGATCCGACCCATCCGCAATCCGCCCTACCCGAATGCGGGCGTGGGCGAGCATCCCCTGGGAGAAGTCGCATGCGATCACCCGCGCACCAGTCGCGGCCAGTGGCAGGGAACTCGTGGCGGTGCCGGCCGCCGCATCGAGCAACAACTCCCCCGGCCGCGGAGCCAGTGCCCGCACAACGGCGGCGCGCCACGTGCGGGCCTGCCCTAGGGACAGGCAGTCATTGACAATGTCGTACCGCGGCGCCACGGCATCGAACATGTCGGCCACCGCCGCCGGGTCGCGATCGAGGTCCGCGATCAGGGAACCCGCCATGGCCCCATTGTGCCGACCCCCCCTCAACATCGCCGACCTGCGGGGTCGCCAACCCGGCGGAATCACCGCTGCGCAGGTTGCCCGCCTGCGAGGTCGCCCACGAGACGGGATACTTGGGGCATTCACGCCAAGCATGGGCTGCCCAGCCACGCCCTCAGCCACGAGGAACCGGTCGTCCTGCGCGTTCGCACAGTCGCGCTGACGACCTCCTCGGCGTTGCTGCCGCTGCTGCCGCAACCCTCGGCGCTGGTGTGGGTGCGCACCGTCGCCGGGGCGCAGGAGGGACTGGTCGGCTGGGGGGAGGCAGCCCACTTCGAGGTCGCGGGGGATGAACGCTTCAGCCGCGCTCACCGCTGGTGGCGAGGGCTGTCGGAGTCAGCCGATGCGCACAGCACGGTCGATGCCCCCGGTGCGGGGCTGGTGGCCTTCACATCCTTCGCCTTCGACGCCGGCAGGCCCAGCGTGCTCGTTGTCCCGCGGATTGTCATTGGCCGCATGAACGGCGTGACATTCCTCACCTCGATCACACGGCAGGGGGAGGCTCCCGCGGACGTCGATGCGATCGCCGCCGAAGTACTGCGGCCACATGCCGCTCCGGCGCCGATCCCCGCCATCAGCTGGCCGGAGACCACGGCGCAGCGGGCGGATTTCCAGACCCGAGTGACCACCGCCATCGACCGGGTGAGGGCCGGCGATGTGGACAAGGTCGTGCTCGCCCGTGCGGTGCTCGGACGGGCAGCAGGAGCCGTCGATCCGCGGCTGGTCCTGCATCGACTGGCACACCGGTTCGGCGACTGCTGGACGTTCGCCGTCGGTGGACTGGTCGGGGCGACCCCCGAGCTGCTCGTCGCCCGGCACGGCGATCACGTGCACTCACGGGTGCTCGCCGGAACCGTCGGCCGCAGTGAGGACCACGGGGCTGATGGACGGCTCACCGCGGCGCTGCTCGGCTCGGCCAAGGACCTTGCAGAGCACCGCTATGCGGTGCACTCAGTCGCCACCGCACTGGCCATGCACTGCACGGACGTCTCGGTGCCGCCGCGTCCGCGGATCCTCCGTCTGGCCAATGTCGCCCACCTCGCCACCGATATCCGCGCCGATCTCGCCGACGAGGCCACCGCCCTCGTGCTCGCCGCGTCGCTGCACCCGACTGCCGCGGTCTGCGGCACACCGACGGAGCGCGCGCAGTCGGTGATCGACGAGGTCGAGGGCATTGACCGGGCCGGGTACGCCGGACCCATCGGGTGGATTGCTGCCAGCGGGGATGGCCAGTTGGGCATCGCCCTGCGCTGTGCCAGCCTCGGGCAACCGGGCGACCCCACGGCAGTCACGCTCTACGCCGGGTGCGGGATCGTCCGCGGGTCAACGGCTGCCGGTGAGTGGGCGGAGAGCGAGGCGAAGCTCGGCGCAATGCGGGGGGCGCTGGCGACCTGAGGCGAAGCTCAGCGCTGCGGGGGCGGGGCGTGGGGCGACTCAGACCGGGTCGCCGGTCATGGCACCCGCGACGGCGGCGTGCAGCCGAGCCCGCAGCGGCGCCTCTGCCGCCCGCGAGACGGTGCGCGCAACGATCACGC
>JAGWXT010000007.1 GCA_018969715.1 Actinomycetales bacterium | reverse complement strand
CACACCGGCCGCGCCCAGATCACCCGCGCCGACTGCCCAGGCCTACTAGGCGCCGGCGCCCCTATGGGCCCGGTCGGCAAGGTCCCGAGCCGGTTCGCGGTACTCCACATGAACGAGTTCATCTTGCTCGAACATAAGCGATGTCACGCTCGCCAGCGCGCAGAGGCGTCGTCGCGGGTCATGGGCGAAGGGTCGCTGCTCAGCCGCAAGCCGCGCCACCCAGATCGGCAGTTGGTGGCTGACGATGACCGCCTCACGACCGGGGACCGCGCGGCGAGCGGCGGTGACCGCGGAGAACATGCGAAGGGCGATCTCGCGGTACGGCTCACCCCAGGACGGGGTCAGCGGGTCACGCAGCAGCCACCAGTTGCGCGGATCGCGCAGGGCACCATCCCCCGGGGCAACCCGCTGGCCCTCGAAGCGGTTGGCGGCCTCGATCACCCGGTCATCAAGGAGGATCGGCACATTGAGGGCGCGCGCCAATGGGGTTGCGGTGCGCACAGCGCGCTCCAGCGGCGAGGAGACAACCAGACCGATATCGCGGCCCCCAAGCGCGCCGGCGAGCCGATCGGCCATCTGCACACCGAGGTCAGACAGGGTGAATCCGGGCAGGCGCCCGTAGAGCACGCCGGTGGGGTTGGCCACCTCACCGTGACGGATGAGGTGGACGAGGGTTGCCACCGGTGGGGCCGCCGACCGCGAGCCGGGTGATGGCGCCGCTCCTGCGTCAGCCGCCGAACCCACCGCCGGCGGCTCAACGGTCATGGTCGGCTTGCCCGCGGCCGTGCCGGCTGCACCACCCGACCGCGCGCTCCGGGACGCCAGGTGGCGACCCCGTGGGGGCCAGCCGCGGCCGCCGCCTCATCGCGCAGATGCAGGCCGTGGGCAACGAGTGCGGCGACGAGTGCCTCCGGGGTGGGTTCCGCAGCAGTCAGGTCGACCCGCAGTCCGTGCTCCTCGGCCGTCTGTGCGGTCTGCGGCCCAATGACGACGACGACCGTCGATGGATGCGGCTTTCCGGCCAGCCCCACGAGGTTGCGCACAGTGCTGGAGGACATGAAGAGCACGGCATCGAACCCGCCGGCCTTGATCGCCTCCCGGATCGGCGCCGGCGGGGGTGCGGCGCGCACGGTGCGAAACGCGGTCAGATCCTCAACATCCCAGCCGCGCTCCCGCAGCCCCTCAACCAGGGTCTCGGTGGCGATATCGGCCCGGGGCAGGAAGATCCGGTTGAGCGGGTTGGCGTCATCCCCGAAGTGGGGAAAGACACCCAGCAGGCCGCTGGTGGTCTGCTCACCCGCGGGAACGAGGTCCGGCCGGACTCCGAATGCGCGCAGCTCGGCCACCGTCTCATCGTCGACAGCAGCGATCCGCAGCCCCGCGAGCGTGCGAACATCCCAGCCGTACGCGTCGAATCGGGTGCGAACAGCCCGCACCGCATTCGCGCTCGTGAAGATCGTCCACCGGTAGCGGCCGGCATCGATGCCCGACATCGCGCGATCCATCTGCGCCGGGGTGCGGGGGGGTTCGACGCTGAGGGTGGGCACTGTGACCGCTCGTGCACCGTGCGCCTGCAACGTCTCGATCAACTGGCCGGGTGCCTCGCGGGTGAGCGGGATCAGCACCCGCCATCCGAACAGCGCACGGGTGTCGAACCACGCATGACGCTCCCGCAGCCCCGCTGGCTCACCAACGATCAGGTACCCCATTCCACCCGGTGCTGGCTGCCCGGGGAGTGCGCCCACGGCAGCGGCCGCAGCGCCGGCGGCTGCGACACCGATCGCGGCGAGGTCGGACACCACGACCTGCTGGTCGATAGTGGCGCCGTGCCGGATGAAGGCGGCCGGATCCTCGCCGGACCGGCCGTCACCCATGAGGTCCGCGGCGACCCGTGCCGGGTCATCGGTGACCGCCACCACGGTGGTGCGCTCATCGGCGAAGGGCCGCCAGTCCACCGTGCCCGGCTCGACAATGACACCGAGCATGCGGCCAGGACGGGTCAGCAATGGCATTCCGGCGTGGGCAGGAATGGCCATCAGTGGGGCGGGTGCAGGGATGATGTCGACCTCGCAGTGACCGCGTCGGTACGCCCCGAGTTCGACGGCGAGGCTGCCATCCAGGAGCGGATCGCCCGCAACCACCCGAACCACGCGTGCACCCTCCCGGGCATGGCGGACTGCTGTGCGAGCGATGAGCAGGCCAGTCTGCGGCTCATCGGCCTCATCGGCGGCCACCAGTTCGGCAGCCGGGTTGAGCAGGCCGGCGACAAGGTCGAGCTCGGCGCGATCGGCGATCACCACCCCGGCCGTTGCCAGCGCCGTGTGCGCCCGCGCCGGCAGCAACTCCACCTGCCCCGGGCCGGTGCACACGATGACCAGCGGCTCCGCCGGCGTGGTGACGGGTCGAGTCATGCGGAACGCTCCGAATGCGCCCCCGGCGCTGACCGACGATGCCACTGGTGGAACGCGAGGATCTGCAGCTCGGCTGCCATGTCGATCCGGCGCATGCTGATGTGAGGGGGCACCTGCAGATCGACCGCGGCGAAACTCAGCACACCGCTGACACCGGCCGCAACGAGCCGATCGCAGCACTCCTGAGCTGCTGCCGCCGGAGTTGCAATGACCCCCATCTCCGCGCCGGTCTGGTGCACCGTCTGACTGATGTGCTCCGGCCCGCGGACCACCAGTGGCCGGCCCCCGACGGCGATCGTCGTGCCGATGAGCGCCGCGTCGGCGTCGATGAGGCCGACGATGCGGAAGCCCCGCTCACCGAACCCCCCGAAATGGGCCAGGGCGGTGCCCAGGTGGCCGCACCCGATGAGGATCACCGGCCACTCCCGGTGGCAACCGAGCACATCTGCGATCGTCGTGCGCAGCACGTCCACGCGATACCCCACCCCGCGGGTGCCGTAGCTGCCCAGGAACGAGAGGTCCTTGCGCAGCTTGGCGGGGCTCACGCCGGCGGCAGTTGCGAGATGGACGCTGCTCACCGTTGAGTGGCCGTCCCGGGCGCAGTCGGCCAGCGCATCGACATACGCCGGCAGTCGAGCGACTGTGGCGGCGGGGAGGGACGCGGGCGAGCGCCCGCGGGACAGTGACAGCATCGCGCGCTCAGTCTAGGCGCCGGTGAAGCATTTCACAAAGTCGCGAGCGGCGCTCAGCGGCCCCGCCACCGTGCCAGCGGCCAGGTATTGCGCTCGGAATCCGCATCGGCCTGGGTGGCGGCCCGCGTGAAGACCCGGTCACCGGACTGGGTGCGGACCTGGTCAAGGACGACCGTCACGCGCAGGCGCTGATAGACGCCGTCGGCGCGTGTGCTGAGGGCCAGCCGACCGGTGCCCCGCGCCTGCGTCGGACCCCACTGGCTCCACTGCAGGCCCGTGAGCCGGCCCCCGGATCCCGGGTAGGTCGTCCCGTCGATGACGTAGTCCGGCGGGCCATCGCAGGTAAGCGTGAGTGACGACGGACGCACGGTCAGGCCCCGGCAGTCGTAGACGCTCACCCCGGTCGGGCTGGCCGACGCGGTGAGACCCGGGGCCGCACACACCAGTGTCACCGAGGTGAGCAGGACGAGGGGGGCACGCCAGCTGCGGACGCGGGTTGACGGGCGGGCGCGCCGGATGCGCGCGCAGGTTGACGTAGTCATGCGGCGAACCCTGTCAGGTCAGCAGGCGTGCGCGCAACCGCTCCGGGTCGATCCGCCAATAGGCATGTGAGCGGCCATCGACGAGCACCACCGGCACGTACTCGGCGTACTCCGCGGCCAGCACCGGATCCTGCGTCGTGAGCCGCTCCTGCCAGGCCGCGCCGGCCTCGGCGCAGACCCGCGCGACCACTGCCCGGGCCTCATCGCAGAGGTGGCAGCCGGGACGGCTGATGAGCAGCACCCGCGGTGGCGGTGAGTTCACCTGCCGGTCAGCGTCCATCGGTCCATTGTTCGCCCGCCCGGCGTTTGTCGTATGCGCATCGCGGCGGTCCGCAGGGTTAGCCTTAGCCCATGGCGCAGGCACTGGCGCTGACACCCGCCGTACCCGCGGGTGAGGGCGAGGCCGGGCGGACGGTTGCGGCCTTCTTCGACGTCGACAACACCCTCGTGCGCGGCGCGAGCATCTTCCACGTCGCCCGGGGGATGGCCGCCCACGGGATGATGAGCTGGCCGGCGATGGCGGAGGCGGTCAGCCGTCAACTGCGCTTCGTGCTGTCCGGCAGTGAGCACCCGCAGGATCTGCGGCGCGCCGCGTCCGTTGCCCTCGGCTTCGTGCGCGGACGGACAGTGACCGAGATCCGGGAACTCGGCGACACGATGTTCGATCCGTACATCGTCTCCCGGCTGTGGCCGGGCACCCTCGCCCTGGCCCATGAGCACCGCGCCGCCGGTCATGAGGTGTGGCTGGTGTCGGCCACCCCCCAGGAGCTCACCGACGTGATCGCCCACCGGCTGGGGCTCACCGGCGGCCTGGGCACCCGGGCCGAGACCGTCGATGGGGTGTACACGGGGGAGCTGCGGGAGGGCCCACTGCACGGGGGTCTGAAGGCCATCGCAATCGGCGAGCTCGCCTTGGAACGCGGATTCGATCTCGACGCCTCATACGCCTACTCCGACTCCGGCAACGACCTGCCCATGCTCTCGGCGGTCGGTCATGCATGTGCGATCAATCCCGATCCGCGGCTGCGCGCGCATGCTGAGCAGCACGGCTGGCGGATCCACGACTACCGAGGGGACCGCAACCGCAAGCGTGTCCGCGTTGCCGGAACCGCCGTGATGGCGGTGGCGCTGGGTGCCGCGGCGGGCGCTGCGGCGGCTCATGCACGTCGCGGCCACGGGTCCATCAGCCCGCTGACCGGCTGACCGGCTGGCCGACGGCTGCACACGAGGCGAGGGTCGGGGTTCCCGGGGTTCAGCCGAAGGCGGGGCCACGCTGGATGAGCAACCGGTAGAGGCTCTCCTGGATCGCCTCCCGGACGGTATCGGTGAGGGCGAAGACCAGCATGGCGTCATCGGCATCGCGCTCGGAGTAGCCGTCGGTGCGGATGGGCTCGCCAAACTCGATGATCCACCGGCTCGGCAGCGGGATCGCTCCCAGCGGCCCCAGCCAGGGGAAGGTGGGAGTGATGGGGAAGTACGGCAAGCCGAGCAGCCGGGCAAGGGGCCGGGCATCGGCGAGCATGGGGTAGGTCTCCTCCGCACCCACGATGGCGGTGGGAATGATCGGCACTCCTGCACGCAGCGCCGCGGCGACGAATCCACCACGACCAAACCGAGTGAGCCGGTACCGCTCGTGGTAGCGCTTGCCGACACCCTTGAACCCCTCCGGCCAGACCCCCACGAGAGCGCCCTGCGTCAGCAGCCGCTGGGCGTCGGCCGCGCAGGCGAGGGTGTGCCCAGTGCGCCGGGCGAGGGTGCCGAGAAACGGCGTCTGAAAGACGAGGTCGGCCCCGAGCATACGCAAGTGGCGGTGCGCCGGATGCTCATCGAGCAGGGCCAGTTGGGTCATGATCGCATCCAGCGCGATGGTCCCGGAGTGGTTGGCAACAAGCAGTGCACCCCCGACATCGGGGACATTCGGCAGGCCCTGCACGGCCACCCGGAACCACGATCGGTAGAGGGGTCGGAACAGCGGCGCAATCAGCCGCTCGGTGAACTCCGCGTCAAAGCCGAACTCATCAACCTGGTACGCCCCCCGTGCCCGGCGGTGGGCGAGATCCCGCATCTGCGGTCCGGCGGGAACCGCTGGGCCGACTGCCTGACTCGGCCCGGTGCGGTAGGCATCGACCTGCGCCGCACCAGTGGCGCGCACGGGGTCACGTGCAGGGTCACGCACGGGGTCACGTGCAGGGTCACGCACGGGGTCATGTGCGGGCATGTGGACCCACCTGACCGCGCTTGGGTACGGCAAAGGACTCGAAGGCCTCCTCGGTGGTGTGCCGGAGGGTGAGCCCCAGTTCGGTGCGCAGGGCGGTCGTGTCGATCCCCCGACCGTAGGCGAGGAACCGCGCCTCATCGGCGGTGAGGTCCACGAGGCCCCCTCGGCGCAGCATCCGGCCGAGGACACCGGAGAACCCCGCGGGCACCGGGATGACGGGTCGGTCGAGTCGTCGCAGGCACTGGCTCAGCATCATCACGCCGTCGCCGGCAACGTTGAGCACCCGTGGTCCGCGGTGACCGGTGGCTGGTGCATCGGATGCCATGGACACCGCGATCAGGACCGCGAGCAGGTCGTCCTCCTGCACCCATTGCAGGCGCGCATCGTGACCGAGGACAGTCGGCACCAGCGGCAGCGTGAGGTAGGAGGTCATGGCCGTGCGCACCCGGGGGCCGATGACATTGGCGAACCGCAGGATGGTGGTGTCGACATCCGCCCGGCGGCGCGTGAAGGAGCGGACGTAACCCTCGACCTCGACGCAGTCGCGGGCCCAACCCGACCGCGGCGGCGAGACCGGATCGTCCTCCTCGGTGAACATCGCCGGATCCCGCGGCCCACACCCGTAGACCCCCGCACTGCTCTTGACAATGAGCCGGCGCACCGTGCTGGACCGCTGGCAGGCGGCCAGCAGCTGCATCGTGCCGATGACGTTGATCTCCTTCATCGGCACCCGCCCACCTGCCTGCTGGGGGGTGGCGATGACACCCATATGGACGACGGTGTCGACCTTGGCGACGGTGAGCAACTGCGCCAGTGCCGGATCGCGGATGTCCGCCCGTTCAAAGCGGGCCGCCCCGATGTCATGGCCCGGCGCAACGACGTCCGCGGCAATGACCTCGGCGACACCTGGCTGCTGGGAGAGCAGTGCCGCCATCCGGCCACCGAGATACCGGGACACCCCCGTCACCAGGACGACTCGTCCCACCGCACCCCCTTTGGCGGGCAACTGCCCGCCGGTGTCGAGCGCCGGCCTACTTGTTGCGCCGCTGAACGCGGGTCTTGCGCAAGAGCTTGCGGTGCTTCTTCTTCGCCATTCGCTTCCGCCTCTTCTTGATGACTGAGCCCACGTGTCAGCCGGCCTCGTAGAAGGATTCACGAAGGTAGGCGTGTACGGCCTCCTGAGGGATGCGGAAGGAGCGACCCACCTGGACGGCGGGCAATGTGCCGGCGTGTACAAGCCGGTAGACCGTCATCTTCGACACGCGCATGGCTTTCGCCACCTCGGAGACGGTAAGGAAGGTCACGTCCCCGAGTGGACGCTCCATCTGGCCAGCCATCGATGCGTTCTCCTTTTCGTTGCCCTCCCGTATGCGGCCCTCCCATATGCGGCCCTCCCATACGTGGTGCGCTGCGTAGCGTAGCGCCCTGTCGTCACCCCTCAGCCGCCGCTCAACCATCGAGGGCACGGGAACGCTGATGACCTCGCTGCAAGCCCTGTCGGATGACCTCCGGCAGGCCCCCCGCATCGAATGTCTCGATCACCGCCTGCGTCACCCCACCTGGTGAGGTGACGCGCTGACGCAGCACGACGGCTTCATGTGGGCTGTCCGCGAGCAGCGCAGCGGCACCGAGCAGAGTCTCGATGGTGAGGGTGCGTGCCAGCGCCGGCGTCAGGCCCAGCTCAGCGCCACCGGCCATCATCGCCTCGGCGAGGTAGAACAGGTAGGCCGGGCCGGAGCCGCTGATGACGGTCAGGGCATCGATCTGCGCCTCATCGACCTCGGCCACCGCGCCCACACCGGCGAGCAGCCGCCGTGCCGCCGCGTGCGCCCAGCCAGGCACGTCCGGACTGTGCACCAGCCCGGTCATCCCCTTGCCGATCAGGGCGGGGGTATTGGGCATCGCCCGCAGCACCGCAACCCCGGGGGGAACCAGTGCGGTCAGGTGTGCGCGCGAGATTCCCGCGGCGATGCTCAGCAGTGCACAGCCGGGGTCCCCGTCCGGCCACTGGTCACGCAGGCCGGTCAGCGCATCCGCAACCTGCTGCGGCTTCACCGCGCAGACAATGAGCGATCCGGCCGGCAGGTGCGTCGTCCGCTCCACAATGGACACTGGATATCGGTGACGCAGTGCCTCGGCGGTGGCCGGATTGGCCTCGAGAACGAGCACATCCGATGGGCTCGTGCCGGCAGCGAGGGTGCCCGCCAGCAGTGCCTCGCCCATTGCGCCACCACCGAGGAACACCACACCGCCCGCAGCAGGCTGGCTGCTCACGGGGCGGCCAGCCCGGTCCACGCTGCGAGGAAGGCGAGGGTGTCCGCGGTCTCGGTCACCGCTCGGGACAGTGAACGAGCCCCGTGGCCGACATCACCCTCGGTGCGAAGCAGGATCGGACGGGTGCCGCTGGTGGCGGCCTGGACGGCGGCGACGAACTTTCGGCCGTGCATGGGATCGGTGCGGGTGTCGTTGTCGAAGACCGCGACCATCGTCGCCGGGTAGTCCACCCCGTTGCGGACGCGGTGATAAGGGGAGTAGGCGTGCAACCAGCCGAACTGCTCAGGGTCAGCCGGATCGCCGTACTCCACCGTCCAGGTCGGCCCCAGCTCCGATGTTGGGTAGCGGATCATGTCAAGCAGGGGAGCCACGCACACGACGGCATTGCACAGGTCCGGTCGCTGCGTCAGCGCCGCGCCGACGAGCAGCCCACCATTGGACCCGCCGTAGAGGCCCAGCTGCGCGGCGGTCGTCCAGCCATCGGCGATGAGGTACTCGGCGGCGGCGTGGAAGTCGTCGAACACGTTCTGCTTGCTGCCCAGCATGCCCGCGCGGTGCCAGTCCTCACCCTCCTCACCGCCGCCGCGCAGGCAGGCCACGGCCCAGACGCCACCGGCCGCAACCCAGGCGAGCACGGCTGCGGAGTAGGCCGGCTGCATGGGAATGCCGAATCCGCCGTAGCCGTAGAGCACCGTCGGGCGGGGTCGGTCCGGGCGGGCGGCGCCCGAGATGAGGAACATCCGCACCACGGTGCCGTCCCCCGACGGGTACGACACCTGCTGGGAGCAGACCGGCGGCGGGGTGACCGAGCCGGGTGGGCTGCGATGGAGTGCAACCTCCTGGGTGCGCCCATCGAATGAGTAGACCCGCGGCACGGTGGTGTGGTCGGTGTAGACGAACCAGGTGACCGGTCCACCGTCGATGTGCTCAACCAGTCCCGCCACCGTCCCCACCCCCGGCAGGGGGATCTGCGCCAGCAGCCGCCCATCCTGCGCCCGGTGGCTGGTGAGACGGGAGACCCCGTGACTGCTCCACAGGGCCAGCAGCAGGTCCTCCGCAAGCTCGGGCCCGTCGAGGATGACCGCATCGGCGAGGACGGCATCAGGGTCCTCCGGCAGCAGGTCCACCCACGGTGACGACCAGGCACCCGCCTCGGTGACAGCGAGGCGGCCACGTGGCGCATCGCGGTCGGTGAAGACGTAGACGCGTCCATCCCGGCCGAAGCTCAGTGAGGTCTGCGCGTCCACATCGCCCTGCACCAGCGTGAAGGCAGGGCTCGTCGGCGAGCTCGTGGTGAGGTCGGCAACCCAGAGGTCATTGCGCGGCTCAGTGCCCTCCGCGGCGCTCACCTGCAGCCAGCGGCCGGTGCGCGACACCTCAACCCCGTAGTAGTTGGTCATCGTCATCCCGGCACCGAAGACGCAGACATCCTGATGTGTTCCGGCGCCGACGCGATGCCACCACACTCGACGGTGGAAGGCGCGCTCGGATTCGCGCACGTCCTCCGGCGGCAGGCGGCGGACGTAGTAGAAGGCCTCCTCTCCCGGCAGCCAGGCGATCGGGGAGTACCGGCAGCGGTCAATCGGACCGTCGACGTTCTGCCCGGTGGCGACGTCCATCACGAACAGCACCGACTCCTCGGTGCCCTTCTCGGAGAGCTGGTACGCCAGCAGTGTCCCCCCCTTGGACGGCTGCCAGCTGTCGAGGGTGGTCGTCCCGGCCGGGTCCAGGGCGATCGGATCGATGAGGACGCGTTCAACATCGCCCTCGGCGACGTAGAGCACCGCAAGCTGCGCATCGGGATCTCGGCGGGTGAAGAATCGCCGGGCACCCCGGTAGATGTCCGGGCTGATGCTTCCCGAGCCGAGCAGTTCGGCCACCCGCGCGGCGAAGTGCTCGGACATCGGCCATCCCTTGCGCTGCCCATCGGTGAGGGCAGCCTGGTCGGTGAGCCACTGCCGCGTGCGCGGATCGGCCGGGTCCTCCAGCCACCGATACGGGTCGGCAACGGCCACCCCGTGGATGGTCTCGACGACGTCGGCGACCGGCGCCGGGGGGTAGTCGGGTCGCGCGGTCGTCATCCGACCACTGTAGGCAAGGTCGCACCGATGGGGGTCGAAGCCCAGTCCGGGACCAGATGGTCCAGATGGCGCAGGATCACGCCCTCGCGCAGTGCCCACGGACAGATGTCGACCTCGGCTGCCCCCAGCAGGTCCAGCGCGGCCTGTGCGATGAGGGCGCCCGCGGCGAGCTGGCGGCTGCGCGCCGGTGAGACGCCCGGCAGGTCGCACCGCTGGGCGGCACTGAGCCCGATGACGGTGTCGACGATCGCTGGCAGGTCGGCACGCCGCAGCTGACGCGGGATGCGCGGCCCATCACCGGCGGGTCGGGCACCGCCGACGCGCGCAAGTGACCGGAAGGTCTTGCTCGTGGCAACCACCCGATCCGGGGTGCCCGCCCGCGTGACCTTCCCCACGACGTCGCCGATGGCCACCCTGACCACCCGCCGCAGTTTCCGCACCTCCTCGGCGGTGGGCGGATCGTGGTGAAGGTACTCGCGGGTGAGCCGCGCCGCCCCCAATGGCAGGGAGAACGCCACCGTGGGCGCCTCCTCACTGCCGGCGGCCAGCTCCAGTGAGCCACCGCCGATGTCGAGCACGAGCAGCCGCCCGCTGGACCAGCCGTACCAGCGACGCGCGGCGAGGAAGGTCAGCCGCGCCTCGTCGTCACCGCTGAGGATCGTCAGCCGCACGCCGGTGGCCTCGGCTACCTGGCTGAGCACCGCCGCAGCGTTGCTCGCATCGCGCAGGGCGGAGGTGACGACGGTGAGCAGGTCGGTGGCACCGAAGTCCTCAATGTCCCGCACGGAGGCCCGGACAACCTCGATCAGGCTGTCGATGGCCGCCGGTGCGAGTGAGCCGTCGGCACGCAGGTGCTCGGCCAGCCGCAACTCGGTCTTGCGGGAGTGAGCCGGCAGCGGCGGTGCCCCCGGATGGGCATCGACGATGAGCAGGTGGACGGTGTTGGAGCCCACGTCCAGGACCCCCAGCCGCATGCTGCGAAACCTATCGTCGTCACCCGTTGGAGACCGCGGGACTCAGGCGTACGCCTCGGAGCGGATGCCGCCGTCGATGAGGATGTCCGAGCCCGTGATGAAGGCCGCCTCATCGCTGATGAGGAAGTACACGGTCGCGGCGACCTCCGCAGGGCTGCCCAGCCGGTTCACCGGATGGGCAGCCGCCCACTGCGCCCGCAGCTCATCCGGGGAGCGGTCGATGAACTGCTCAGCCGCGATGCGCACCAGAGGGGTGTCGATCGTTCCCGGGGAGATGCTCACGCACCGGATGTTCTCCCGGGCGTGATCGATGGCGATCGTGCGGGTGAGCCCCATCACCGCGGCCTTCGATGCGGCATAGGCGGCGGTGGTCTTCTGGCTGGCATGGCCGAGGATCGAGGCGGTGTTGACGATGACACCACCGCCCTGTTCACGGAAGATCCGCACCGCATGCCCAGCAGCGAGGAACTGTGCCGTGACGTTGACGCGCAGCGTCAGCTCCCAGTCGGCGAGGGAGAGCGCGTCGACGGTGCCGTACCGGGCGATGCCGACGTTGTTGAACACCGCCGCCACCCGGGGCAGCGCCTGAGTCGCGGCATCGAAGGCACCGGCGATGTCGGAGGGAACTGCCACATCGCAGGCGACGAAGTGCGCCCGCTCCCCCAGGCGCTGCGCGAGTCGACTGCCCTCGTCGCTGAGCACATCGGCGATCACCACATGCCAACCCCGGTCGATGAAGACCTCCGCGGTCGCCGCCCCGATCCCGCGCGCCCCGCCGAAGATGATGAGCCCCTTGGTCATCGCCGTATCCTGACAGCAGCCCGGCATCGAGCCGCCTAGGGTTGCGCAATGGCCGAACTGCGCTCCGCGTTCCCGCGCACCTGGGTTGAGTTCGACGACCCAGAGGCTGAGGACAGCCGCTACCGGTGCGATCTGACATGGCTGACCTCCCGTTGGGAGTGCATCTTCGGCCGCGGTTGCCCGGGTATCGTCCGCGGCCGCGCCAACGATGGCTGCTGCACCCACGGAGCGCACTTCAGTGAGCGTGCCGATGAGAAGCGGGTGGGCCGCTGGGTTGCGCGATTGACTGCCGAGACGTGGCAGTACCACGGCGCCGGTCAGCGCAAGGGGTGGGTTGAGGTCGATGAGGACGGCGCCCGCAAGACCCGGGTGACCAAGGGTGCGTGCATCTTCCTCAACCGTCCCGGGTTCCCGGCCGGCGCCGGCTGTGCCCTCCACCAGCTTGCCGTGCGCGAGGGGGTGGACTACCAGGAGACGAAACCCGATGTCTGCTGGCAGCTGCCGATTCGCCGGTCCTACGAGAAGGTCAAGCGCGGGGACGGAACAACGGTGCTGGTGACGGTCATCAGCGACTACGACCGGGCCGCCTGGGGTGAGGGCGGTCATGATCTGGCCTGGTTCTGCTCGGCGGCTACCGAGGCGCACCGTGCTCCCCGGCCCGTGTACCTCTCCGAGCGGGCAACCCTGATCGCCCTCATGGGCGAGGCCGCCTATGCACAGTTGGTCGACCTGTGCGCGGCCCATGAGCAGGCGGTGGCAGCCACGCTCGCGGCTCACCCGCCGGAACGATGGGAGCAGACGGCGGCACTGCTCACGGTGCACCCGGCGGACACCCCGGCCGCCCATGTCCGGACACCCGGCCAAACCCCGACCACCCCGGCCTGACCGCCCCCTGCTTGACCGCTCCCTCCTTGACCGCCCCCTCCTTGACCGCCCCGGAGGTCCCGTGAGCAGGCCGCGCAGCGTCTTCACCTGCTCGGCATGTGAGGCCCAGTTCAGTCGGTGGCTGGGCCGCTGCTCCCAGTGCGGTGCCTTCGCCTCGATTTCGGAAACGACACCGACGCCGGCCGTGGGGCTGCGAGCCTCGGCCGCGGGGTCATCCCCCCGCCGCCCGGCGCTGCGGGTACGGGAGGTGGACGACACCGGACCGGCTCGCCGGCTGAGCACCGGCCTGGCCGAGTTCGACCGGGTGCTCGGCGGAGGCCTGGTACCCGGCCAGGTCCTGCTGCTGTTCGGGGAGCCCGGTGCCGGCAAGAGCACGCTGCTGCTGACCGCCGCACACAATGTGGCCGAGTCAACCCACCGTCCCGTCCTCTACCTTTCCGGCGAGGAGTCCACCCAGCAGCTTGCCGTGCGCGCCCGGCGGATCGGGGCCACCTCGGAGCACCTGTACCTGGCGGACAGCAACGACCTGGCTGAGGTCATCGGCCATATCGAGTCCTTGGGGGATGCCCTCGCCCTGGCGATCGTCGACTCCGTCCAGTCGATTGCATCGGCACAGGTGGACGGTCGCGCCGGTGGCGTGGCGCAGGTGATGGAGGTGGCGAACACGCTGACCCGGCTGGCCAAGCAGCGAAGCACCCCGCTGTGCCTGGTCGGCCAGGTTACGAAGGAGTCGACGGTTGCGGGCCCACGTGCCCTGGAGCATGTATGCGACACCTCGCTGTCGATCGAGGGTGATCGGCAGACATCTCTGCGGCTGGTGCGCACGGTCAAGAATCGCTTCGGCCCGGCCGATGAGATCGCCTGCTTCGAGCAGACCGATGTCGGCATGGTCGAAGTACCGGATCCGAGCGGCCTCTTCCGGGACTTCCGCGCCGAGCCCATCCCCGGCACCTGCATCACGGTGACGGTGGCGGGTCGCCGGCCACTGCTGGTGGAGATGCAGGCCCTAGTCTCCCCGACCAATGCCCCGAACCCACGTCGCGGGGTCAGCGGCCTGGACTCCGCCCGCGTCGCCATGCTCATCGCGGTCACCGAGCGCATTGCCCGGGTCACGCTCTCCGACAAGGATGTCTACGCCGCCACCGTGGGCGGCATGCGATCCAATGACCCGGGCAGCGACCTCGCAGTGTGCCTGGCGATCGCATCGGCGGTCACCGGCATCGCCCTGCCCACCGATGTGGCGGCCATCGGTGAGGTGTCGCTCTCCGGCGACATCCGGCGCGTCATCATGGTTGACCAGCGGGTGGCGGAGGCCGCCCGACTTGGACATGAGCGCATCCTCGTGCCGGCCGGCACCGGACAGTCCGTGTCGACCAGGGCCGCGCGCGATCGCCTCATCGAGGTGGCGACGATCCAACAGGCCTTCCACATGCTGCGCGGATTTCAGTCGGGGACGTCGCAATGACCAATCCGCCGCTCACGGAGTTCCGGTGAGAGTCAGACCCTGTCCGCTGGGCCATGCTTGAGGCGATACTCCGAATCAGCGAAGACCGGCCACTGGCGTCGGGGCCGGATCTGAACAGGCCCGGTCCCCACGAATGTGTCGGGAGTCTGGCGCAGTTGCCAGCCCTGGGACCGTTGCGTCCACACCAGCCTGATGACCCCGTCCGAAGCTCACCACAGCAACAGGTCTGAGACCAGGTAGGGGTACAGGACGTTGGTATCGGCGTAAACGGTGATTCGGCGATTCACCTGTTCGCGTTCCGCCCCCGGGCCTTCCGAGGGACGCGGGTGAAAAGCCCTGTTGCACGGGCTTCGGCGGCAGACGCATTGAGGCCAGCCCGCATCTGAAGTCGACTGTCACGGAACATCTCTACTTCCAGCCGGTCGAGGCGTCGATGCGAACTCCCGGGGACATGGGTGGCTGTCAGCTGCCCCTCGTCGATGAGCTTCAGCAGAGTGGGCCGGCTGATCCCGATGAGGTCCGCTGCCTCGTTCGGTGTGAGCGAATCGCTGCTGGCATCCAGCACATCGACATCATGGCCTTGGCCCAGAATCTCCCCCGCCCTACGGAGAACGACCTTCATCTGCGGCGGCAGGACACGCTCGCTTCCATCCTCACGAACGAGGCGTACCGTTGAATCGGACTCGAGCAAGGCCAGCACACCCGCGATATCTGCTTGGACCGAACGTTCAGCCCCGATGCGCGAGACGGCTGCCGTGCGCGGCATGAGCGACCTCCTCGATTCAACGGTTGCAGATCTCAAGTGCTCTAACTGTAACATCGCCCCACCGACGTCATCCACGGTCGACGAGCGTGTGCCGAAACCGCGAGGTGGCCCCCGCCGGGCATCGGGATCGCATCCGCATCGTCCAGCAAGGTCCCAGCCACGAGCCGACACCCAGCACACATTCGACGGACGGCACCCCACCATCGCCGCAATCACCTTCTGCGACAGGCGCCCTGACCTAACCCACAAGCGATGACCTCCCGCTGACCCCACTGCGCCGCCTACCGGGCACACCTGCCACCTCCGAATGAAACCTGATTGCACCAACCGGTTGAACCCGCCCGGTGGCGACGATCCAACAGGGCCTGCAGGTGGTCGCCCGCCTACCCGGCTGAGTCGGCAGCCGGCTGACATCGCCGGCCCGCCGGCTCCGGTAGCATCGGGCAGTGCGTGCGCAACGCTGCGCGCTCAAGTGGGAGTGACCGTGACCATCGGGGATGAGATCAGCCGTGACGAGATCCTGCGTCAGGCATTGGCGAGCCTCGCCCCGGGCACCCCGCTGCGTGACGGGATCGAGCGGATCCTCCGGGCGCGCACCGGCGCACTGATCGTGCTCGGCAGTGAGGGCATCGATGACCGCATCGCCGGCGGGGGTTTCACCATCGACGTGGAGTTCACCGCCAGCCGCCTGCGGGAGCTGGCGAAGATGGATGGTGCGGTGGTGCTCACCGCTGATCTCGCACGCATTGATCGCGCCGCGGTCCAACTGCTGCCCGATCCGCAGATTCCCACCGAGGAGACCGGTACGCGGCATCGCACGGCAGACCGGGTGGCCAAGCAGACCGGGCTGCCGGTGGTGAGCGTGAGCAAGTCGATGGACACCGCTGCGCTCTACGTCGACGGCACCCGTTTCGTCCTGGAGGAGACCTCGGTGATCCTCGCCCGCGCCAATCAGGCGGTGGCCACGCTGGAGCGGTACCGCGGTCGACTGGATGAGGTGGCGGGCAGCCTGTCGGCACTCGAGATCGAGGACGTCGTGACGGTGCGCGATGTCGCCCTGTTCGCCCAGCGACTGGAGATGGTGCGGCGCATCGCCGGGGAGGTGGACGGCTACCTGGTGCAACTGGGGGTCAATGGCCGGCTGCTGGCCCTGCAGTGCGATGAGCTGGTCGGTGGGGTGGATGCCGAGCGGGTCCTGCTGGTTCGGGACTACCTGCCCGGTTCGGACACCCGCGAGGCGGCCGCCGAGCCGGTGCTGTTGGCCCTTGACCGCCTGACGGGTGAGCAACTGCTGGACCTGCAAGTCGTCGGCGGCGCACTGGGGTTCCCCACCGGCTTGGAGGGTCTGGACAACGGCGTCAGCGCCCGGGGCTACCGGCTGCTGGGGGGCATCCCGCGACTGCCGGACGTGCTCGCCGATCGAATCATCGAGCACTTCCAGTCGCTGCAGGCACTGCTTGCCGCAACCGTCGCAGATCTGCAGGCGGTGGACGGCGTCGGCGACCTGCGGGCGCGCAGCATCCGAGATGCCATCTCACGGGTGGCGGAGACCTCCATTCTCGAGCGCTACAGCTGACCGCACCCACGGTGGCGCCCACAGCAGTGCCCTCCCCCGGCCCGACCGAGACAGCAGTGGCAGCGGTCCTGGACTGGTTCACCGCCAACGCCCGTGCCCTGCCGTGGCGTGCTCCCGGGGTGACACCGTGGGGGATCCTCGTCGCGGAGGTGATGGCCCACCAGACGCCGGTTGCCCGCGTGAGCCCGGTCTGGATCGAGTGGCTCATCCGCTGGCCGGCACCCGCTGATCTGGCGGACGCGGGTCCGGCCGCAGCCATCACTGCCTGGTCGGGGCTGGGCTACCCGCGGCGGGCGCTTCACCTGGTCGCCTGCGCCGAACGGATCGTCCGCGACCACGGGGGCGAGGTCCCCTGCGATCCGCAGGTGCTGCGCACCCTGCCGGGGGTCGGTGAGTACACCGCCGCTGCGGTGGCGTGCTTCGCCTTCGGTCGACGGACCATCGTGCTGGACACGAATGTTCGCCGAGTGCTCGCGCGTCTGTTCGACGGCTCACCGGGGGTCGCCGCCCATGTCGCCGCCGCGGAGCGGTCCCGCGCGGCGGCGGTGCTGCCCGCTGACCCACCGCGGGCGGCCAGGTGGAATGAGGCCGTGATGGAGCTGGGGGCGCTCATCTGCACGGCGCGGACCCCGTCCTGCCCGAACTGCCCGGTGCGCAGCCACTGTCGGTGGCACCGCGCCGGACGCCCGGGGGAGCCGCCGCCGCGCCGACCGCAGGGCTACACCGGTACCGACCGGCAGGCACGGGGCCGACTGCTGCACGCCGTCATCACCGACGGCCCGGTCCCGGCGGCAATCCTGGCCGGGACCGACACCGTCTGGCCGCATGCAGAGCAACGGCAGCGGGCACTGGCTGGACTCGTGGCCGATGGGTTGCTGTGCTGTGAGGACGGGAACTACATCCTGCCCTCAGCACCCGCCACTAGTCGGTGACCGCCACCACCGGCGGCAGATCCGGTGAGTCGGGCAGTTGCGTCTTCGGCTCGGCGGTGAAGACAAACTCCCGGCCAGCCCCCTCACCGGTGACATCCACCAGGACAAGAGTGCCGGGCGGCAGTTCACCGAAAAGGATCTTCTCGCTGAGCGGATCTTCAATCTCACGCTGCAGGGTGCGGCGCAGCGGCCGCGCCCCCAACACCGGGTCGTAGCCACGATCCGCCAGCAGCGACTTGGCCGCGGCGGTGAGGACCAGGCCCATGTCCTTGTCCTTGAGCCGCTCATCAAGCCGGTTGAGCATGAGGTCGACGATTTCGATGATCTCCGCCGGCGTCAGCTGGTGGAAGACGACGATGTCATCGATGCGGTTGAGGAACTCCGGCTTGAAGTGCGTCTTCAGCTCATCGTTGACCTTTGCCTTCATCCGCTCGTAGTTCGTCGTGTGATCACCGGCGCCGGCGAAGCCCAGGCTCACGCTCTTCGAGATGTCGCGGGTGCCGAGGTTCGTCGTCATGATGATGACGGTGTTCTTGAAGTCGACGACCCGGCCCTGGGCATCGGTGAGCCGGCCGTCCTCGAGGATCTGCAGCAGCGAGTTGAAGATGTCGGGGTGCGCCTTCTCGATCTCGTCGAAGAGCACCACCGAGAAGGGCTTGCGCCTCACCTTTTCGGTGAGCTGACCACCCTCCTCGTAGCCGACGTAGCCCGGCGGTGAGCCGAACAGCCGTGAGACGGTGTGCTTCTCGGAGTACTCGCTCATGTCAAGCATGATCAGCGAGTCCTCATCGCCGAAGAGGAACTCGGCGAGGGTCTTGCTCAGCTCGGTCTTGCCGACCCCCGAGGGGCCGGCGAAGATGAAGGAGCCACCGGGCCGCTTGGGGTCCTTCAACCCTGCCCGAGTACGCCGGATCGCCTTGGACAGCGCGCGGATCGCATCGTGCTGGCCGATCACCCGCTTGTGCAGCTCATCCTCCATGCGCAGCAGGCGACGTGACTCCTCCTCGGTCAGCTTGAACAGGGGGATACCGGTGGCGATGGCCAGCACCTCGGCGATGAGCTCCTCATCGACCTCGGCGACAACATCGAGATCACCGGACTTCCACTCCCGCTCGCGCTGGGCGCGCTCCGCGATGAGTGACTTCTCATCGTCACGCAGGGCCGCCGCCCGCTCGAAGTCCTGTGCGTCGATCGCGCTCTCCTTGCTCCGTCGCGTCTCGGCGATCCGGTCATCGAGGGCGCGCAGGTCCGGCGGTGCCGTCATCCGACGGATCCGCAGCCGGGAGCCCGCCTCATCGATGAGGTCGATCGCCTTGTCGGGCAGGTGGCGGTCGTTGACGTACCGATCGGCTAGGGTCGCCGCGGAGACCAGCGCGCCATCGGTGATGGTCACCTTGTGGTGGGCCTCATAGCGGTCGCGCAGCCCCTTGAGGATCTCGATGGTGTGCGCCACGGACGGCTCATTGACCTGGATCGGCTGGAACCGTCGCTCCAGGGCCGCATCCTTCTCGACGTACTTGCGGTACTCGTCGAGGGTGGTCGCGCCGATCGTCTGCAGCTCACCGCGGGCGAGCATCGGCTTGAGGATGCTCGCCGCATCGATGGCACCCTCCGCGGCCCCAGCACCGACAAGGGTGTGCATCTCGTCGATGAACAGGATGATGTCGCCGCGGGTGCGGATCTCCTTGAGCACCTTCTTCAGCCGCTCCTCGAAGTCCCCGCGGTAACGGGAGCCGGCGACGAGTGCGCCCAGGTCGAGGGTGTACAACTGGCGGTCCTTGAGGGTCTCGGGCACGTCGCCGGTGACGATCAACTGCGCCAGCCCTTCGACGACCGCGGTCTTGCCCACACCGGGCTCCCCGATCAGCACCGGGTTGTTCTTGGTGCGACGGGACAGCACCTGCATCACCCGCTCGATCTCCTTGGCGCGCCCGATCACCGGATCCAACCGTGATTCGCGGGCAGCCTGGGTGAGGTTGCGGCCGAACTGGTCGAGGACCAGGGAGGACGACGGGGTCCCCTCCGGCGGGGCACCCGAGGTGGCCGGCTCCTTGCCCTGGTAGCCGGAGAGCAACTGGATGACCTGCTGGCGAACGCGATTGAGGTCGGCGCCGAGCTTCACGAGCACCTGCGCGGCAACCCCCTCGCCCTCCCGGATCAAGCCGAGCAGGATGTGCTCGGTTCCGATGTAGTTGTGGCCGAGCTGTAGGGCCTCCCGCAGGCTGAGTTCGAGCACCTTCTTCGCGCGCGGGGTGAACGGGATGTGCCCACTGGGGGCCTGCTGACCCTGTCCGATGATCTCCTCAACCTGCTGGCGGACCGCCTCCAGGGAGATGTTGAGGCTCTCCAGCGACTTCGCCGCCACACCCTCGCCCTCGTGGATCAGCCCAAGCAGGATGTGCTCGGTGCCGATGTAGTTGTGGTTGAGCATGCGCGCCTCCTCCTGGGCGAGCACGACCACCCGCCGGGCGCGGTCGGTGAACCTCTCGAACATGAAGCCTCCCGCCTCTTTGCCCGGTGGACGCTCCCCGGGATCAGCCAGCTGCCGGAATCGGGCGGGCCCGACCGGGAGCAGCCCGGACCGGTAACCCTGACCGTGATGGTATGTGCTCCGCGTAACGCCCGGGCGGCGCGCGGTGTTCCCGCACCCCCTAGCCTCATCTGATGTGACCATCAGCGCGGCGGAGTCCACCGATGCCGACCTGCGGGCGGACATCCGCCGGCTGGGGGGGCTGCTCGGGCAGACCCTCGTGCGTCAGGAGGGTCCATCGATGCTCGCACTGGTCGAGCAGGTGCGGTCGCTGGTGCGAACGGATCCGGCGGCCGTGCCGAGCCTGCTGGAGGGCTTGGACGTCGCCACTGCGGCCACCCTGGTGCGGGCGTTCGGGGCGTACTTCAACCTCGCCAATATCGCCGAGCAGGTCCATCGGGCACGGGTGCTCAATGCCCAACGGCGGGAGCGGGGGGGTCCGCTGGCGCGGGCCGCCCGGCTGATCGGTGCGTCCGGCATCCCGCGGCAGCGGTTGGCCACGGCGGTGGCGGACCTGCGGGTGCGGCCGGTGCTCACCGCGCACCCCACCGAGGCCGCCCGCCGTTCCGTGCTGCTCAAGCTGCGCCGGATCGCCGACCTGCTCGACCAGCCCGTCAGTCCGGCCACCGACCGGCGGCTGGCCGGGGTGGTGGACCTGCTGTGGCAGACCGATGAACTGCGGGGCAACCGTCCGGAGGTCACCGATGAGGCCCGTAATGCCCTCTACTACCTCGACGACCTCACCCGTGGACCGCTGGCCGATGTCCTCGATGAACTGGCCTCCGCAGCCGCCGAGCTGGGGGTGGCGGAGTTCCTGCCGCGCCGCCCGCTGACCTTCGGCACCTGGATCGGGGGAGATCGGGACGGCAACCCCTTCGTCACCCCGGAGGTCACCGATGAGGTGCTGGTCATGCAGCGCGGCCATGCACTGCGCGACCTCACCCCGATCATCGAGCGGATGGCCGAGGACCTCTCGGTCTCCGAGCGCATCACCACCGCCAGTGCCGAACTGCTGGCAGCGGTTGCCGACGACCTCGCCGCCCTACCGGAGTTCGACGATCGACTGCGACGTCTCAATGAGGGGGAGCCCTATCGGCTGAAGCTGTCAGCCGTGACCACCCGGCTGGCGAACACCCGCCTGCGCATCCTCGCCCGTCGTCCGCATCGGCCCGGCCACGACTACCTGGAGCCGTCCGAGCTCACCGCGGACCTCGCGATCCTCGTCGACTCACTGCGGCGCAACCGGGGTGAGGTGATCGCCGACGGCGATCTGCTGAGCGCGATCCGCGTGATCGAGGCAATCGGGCTGCAGCTGGCAACCCTCGATGTGCGGGAGCACGCCCAGCGCCACCACCAGGCCCTGGCCCCGCTGATCGATCGGGTGCGGGGGGAGCCCGGGGGCTACCTGCGGGCATCCCCCGCCGAGCGCGCGGAGATCCTGCGCGCGGAACTGGCCGGACCGCGACCGCTGGCAACCAATCCGCCCCCCCTGACCGACGCCCAGGCCATGCGGACGTACCAGACGTTCGTCCTCATCGGTCAGGCGCAGGAGCGCTTCGGTGAGCGCTCGATCGAGTCCTACATCATCTCGATGACCCGGGGGATCGACGACGTCCTGGCCGCCGCCGTCCTCGCCCGCGAGGCCGGACTGATCGACCTCGCCGGCGGGATCGCCCGCATCAACATCGTCCCGCTGCTGGAGACGGTGACCGAGCTGCGCGCCGCCGGGGACCTGCTCGATGCCCTGCTGGCGGAACCGTCCTATCGCCGACTGGTCAGCCTGCGCGGGGACGTACAGGAGGTCATGCTCGGGTACTCCGACTCCAACAAGGACGCTGGCATCACCACCTCACAGTGGGAGATCCACCTCGCCCAGCGCCGGCTCCGCGATATCTCGTCCCGGCATGGGGTGCGGCTGCGACTGTTCCATGGCCGCGGCGGCACGATCGGACGCGGCGGCGGACCGACCTACGAGGCGATCATGTCGATGCCATGGGGGGTGGTGGACGGGCAGCTGAAGCTCACCGAGCAGGGGGAGGTCATCTCGGACAAGTACCTGCTGCCGGTGCTGGCGAAGGAGAACCTCGAGTCGCTGCTGGCGGCGGTCCTCGCGGCCAGCACCCTGCACCACTCACCCCGCGAGTCCCCGGACTCGCTGCTCCGCTGGGATGCGGTGATGGGACGGGTCTCGGATGCAGCACTGCTGCACTACCGGCGCTTCGTCAACGATCCTGACCTGCCGCACTACTTCGCCACCGCCACCCCGGTGGACCTCATCGGCGACCTGCACCTGGGCTCCCGGCCGGCGGCCCGCGCTGAGGCACCGGCAGGGATCACCGCACTGCGGGCGATCCCCTGGGTGTTCGGGTGGACCCAGTCACGTCAGATCATCCCCGGCTGGTTCGGAGTCGGCAGTGGCCTCGCGGCAGCGCGGGCGGCCGGCGATGGGGAGACGCTGCAGCAGATGGCCGACCAGTGGCCGTTCTTCGCGAACTTCCTGTCGAATGTCTCGATGACGCTGGCCAAGGCGGACATGGCGATCGCCGCCCACTATGTGCACACCCTCGTGCCAGGACACCTGCACCGCCTGTTCGAGGTGCTGCGCTCGGAGTACGAGCTCACCCGCGAGCAGGTGGAGTGGGTGACCGGCTCATCCCTGCTGGCAGATCAGCCGACCCTCGCCCGGACCCTCCGGGTGCGCGACACCTACCTGCTGCCGCTGCAGTACGCACAGGTGTCTCTGCTGCGGCGGCTACGCGACAGTGGTGGCACCGAGGGTGCCGATCCCGCCCTCGTGCGGGCACTGCTGCTCACGCTCAATGCGGTGGCAACGGGCCTGCGCAACACCGGCTGAGTTGTCCGGCGCAGCACCGGCCGAGCCGGGAGGGATCCCGCCCCCGCTCAGGTGAGATGGCGCAGCATGCGAGTGTTGCCGAGGGTGTTGGCCTTCACCCGCTCAAGCTCCAGGAACTCGGCAACGCCATCGTCGAAGGACTGCAGCATCTGCTGGTACACCGCCTCGGTCACCGGGGCGGCGTCGATCTCGGTGAAGCCGTGGCGGCCGAAGAACCGGGTCTGAAACGTCAGGCAGAACACTCGCGTCACCCCGAGGGTGCGCGCCCGGGCCAGCAGGGCCTCGAGCAGGGTCGACCCCACCCCGCGGGACTGCGCAGCGGGGCGCACAGCCAGCGAGCGCACCTCCGCCAGGTCCTCCCACATCACGTGCAGGGCACCGCAGCCGATCACCTCACCACCGTGGTCTGCGACGATGAACTCGGGGACGTCCTCGTAGAGGGTGACCAGGGACTTTGCCAGCAGCTGGCCGGGTCCGCTGTAGGCGTCGACCAGCCGCGCGATCGCCAGCACATCGCGGGTCAGCGCCGGACGGATCAGCGGCGGGTCGACCAGTGGGGAGCCGCTGCGCGGCGGGTCGACCAATGCGTCATCAGCCACCGGGACCTCAGCCACCGGGCAGTGGGCGCACAAGGGGGAAGAGGACGGTCTCCCGTATCCCCCGTCCGGTGAGCATCATCAGCAGCCGGTCCACCCCCATGCCCTGGCCGCCGGCGGGGGGCATCGCATGCTCGAGGGCGCGCAGGAAGTCCTCGTCCACGCGCATCGCCTCGTCATCGCCGGCGCGCCCGCGCTGTGCCTGGGCCTCGAGTCGTCGGCGCTGCTCGGCCGGGTCGTTGAGCTCGGTGTACCCCGTGGCGATCTCAGCTCCGAAGGCGACCAGATCCCAGCGCTCAGCGGCACCTGCGAGGCTGCGGTGGCCCCGCGTGAGCGGGCTGACATCGGCGGGGAAGTCCGCGTAGAAGGTCGGGCTGACCGTGGTCGCCTCCAGTAGGTGCTCGTACAGCTCGAGGATGACCGTGCCCGCAGACCAGCTGGGATCGAGGGCGATGTCGAGCCGTTGGGCATGGGTGCGCAAGGTTGCAACGGGGGTGTCCGGTGTGATGACCTCCCCCAGCCGCTCCGACAGCCCCTGCCACACGGTCACCCACGGCCAGGGGCCGGAAAGGTCGTGCTCGGCATCGTCGTGTCGGGCGATGGGCGCATCGTGCAGGGTCTGGGCACAGTCGAGGATCAGCATGCGGGTGAGGTCGGCCATGCTGTGGTAGTCGCCATGGGCCTCATACATCTCGAGCATGGTGAACTCGGGATTGTGCCGCGAGTCAGCCCCTTCATTGCGGAAGTTCCGGTTGATCTCGTAGACCCGTTCCAGCCCGCCGACCAGCAGTCGCTTGAGGTACAGCTCGGGGGCGATGCGCAGGTAGAGCGGCAGATCGTAGGCATTGCTGTGGGTGATGAAGGGGCGGGCATTGGCACCCCCCGGCATCACCTGCAGCATGGGCGTCTCCACTTCACAGAAGCCGCGCACATCAAGGTTTCGCCGCAGGCTGGCAAGGACGTCGGCCCGGGCGCGCACCATCATCCGTGCCTCCGGGCGCAGCAGCAGGTCGAGGTAGCGGGCGCGGATGCGGGCCTCCGGATCGGTGAGTCCGCGGTACTTCTCCGGCAGTGGGTGGAGGGCCTTGGCGGTGATGAGCCACTCGGACACCAGCACGCTCAACTCACCCCGACGGGTCGTGACGATGGTTCCGGTGATCCCCACCAGGTCGCCGAGGTCGACATCGCTCTTCCATTCCGCCAGCGCCGCAGCCCCGGTGGTGTCGGCGGTCAGCATCACCTGCAGGTCGCCGGTCGCATCCCGCACGGTTGCGAAGACCAGGGCGCCGGTGACCCGGTTGAGCATGACCCGGCCGGCAATCGAGGTGACGATCCCAGTGCGGCTGTCCGGCGCCAGGTCCCCGGCGCGAGCACGCACCTCACTGATCGATGCTGCGGGCTGGAAGCCCACCGGGTAGGGCTCGACCCCGCGCCCACGCAGCCGGTCCACGGTCCGCAGCCGGGCGGCATGCTGGTCGCTGCCATCGGCACCGGCAGCGGCCGGGCCGGTGGCAGCGGGGCCGGTCACAGAAGGGCCGGTCACAGAAGGGGAGGGTAGTCGCGTCGCGGGCAGCGCGATCGCTGCTTTCTCACCGCGCCGATGCGATCCACATCACGGGCTGGGGTCGACCGCCCCACCAGCCAGCTGGTTTCGCTGGAAGACCAACCGCAGCCCATGCAGGGTGAGATCGGCCTCATGGTGGGTGATGGTCGAGGACTGGTCGACGACGAGCTCAGCCAGCCCCCCGGTGGCAATGACCGCGGTCAGCGGGCCGGTCTCCGCAGCGATCCGGCTGACGATGCCGTCCACCTGGCCCGCGAATCCGTAGATGGCGCCGGACTGCAGGGACTCAACGGTGTTCCGTCCGATGACCGACCGCGGCAGCTGGAGCTCGACCTTGCGCAGCTGGGCGGCACGCGCGGCGAGGGCGTCCAAGGAGATCTGAATGCCCGGTGCCAGGGCGCCACCGAGGAACTCGCCCGCCGGACCCACGACATCGAAGTTGGTCGAGGTTCCGAAGTCGACCACGACACAGGGGCCGCCGTGCCGGTCATGGGCGGCAAGGGTGTTGACGATCCGGTCGGCGCCGACCTCACGTGGGTTGTCGGTCACGATCCGCACCCCGGTGCGCGTGCCCGGTTCCACGATGACCGTGGGCAGGTCGGCGTAGTAGCGGGCGAGCATCCAGCGCAGTTCACGCAGGACAGCCGGGACGGTTGAGCACAGGGCGATCCCCGTGGGATCGGGCCAATCGGACTGCAGCAGCGCACGGTAGGCCAGATGATGCTCATCGGCGGTGGTTGCCGGATCGGTCTTCAGCCGCCACGACTCGCACAGCCGGTCGTCCTCATAGAGACCCACGACGGTGTTGGTGTTGCCGACATCGATGGCAAGGAGCATCGGCCACACCCTAATCGGGGTCGGGGCCGCCGTCGACCGCGATCAGATCGCCCCCGATATCGAGCACGGGCGCTGAGTGGGTGAGGGCGCCCACGGCAAGGAAGTCCACCCCGGTTGCCGCCACCGCCGCGGCATCGGAGAGGGTCAGCCCGCCGCTCGCCTCCAGCCGCGCCCGACCGGCGACCCGTGCGACGGCGTGGGTCAGGCCGGGGAGGTCGAAGTTGTCCAGCAGGATCTCCGCAGCGCCGGCCGCCAGCGCCTCGTCGAGCTGAGCGAGGGTGTCGACCTCGACCTCACAGGGCAGCATCGGATGGGCGATGCGGACCGCCCGGATGGCCTCGGTCACGCCGCCCGCCGCTGCGACGTGGTTGTCCTTGATCAGCGCGGCATCGCACAGCGTCATCCGGTGGTTGTGGCCACCACCGCAGCGGACCGCGTACTTCTCCAGCACCCGCAGCCCGGGTGTGGTCTTGCGGGTGTCGCGGATCACCGCGCCGGTGCCGGCCACCGCCGCCACCCACTGCGCGGTGAGGGTTGCGATCCCGGAGAGGTGGCTGAGCAGGTTCAGGGCGGTGCGCTCAGCCAACAGCAGGGTGCGGGTGTTGCCGGTGACGGTGAGGATTGCGTCGGTGGGCTGGACCGCCGCCCCATCCGCCCGGATGATCCTCACGACCATCGGCTGGCCCGGACCGGCCGCGCTCGCACCGAGCATCTCGAAGGCCGCGGCCGCGCAGGGCACGCCCGCCACCACCCCCGATCGGCGCGCCCGCAGCACCAGCGTGCTCACATGATCGGCGGGGATCGTGGCCCAGGTGGTGGGATCCGGGAGGATCCGGCCGTCCGCGTCGAGCACCCCATCCTCGGTGAGCGCCGCGCGAATGATGGCCACCACGCCGGCCGGCGCCACCCCGGCGGCGGTGAGGGCCTCGACGGTCTGCTTCGTCGGCCACGCCACCCCCGGGGGGAACGCGGTCATGGGTGGGAAGGCCCGGACAGGGGCTCCGTGGTGAAAGCCGGCTCCCCTTGACTGAGGCGGCCGATCAGCCGGGCTCGCCATTCTGGGGCCGTGGCGGGGAAATCGCGTCGCCGATGGGTGCCGCGTGACTCGGTTCGCTCCAGCGCCGCGGCGAGGATGAACGTGCTGACCGTGTGGGCGTTGGTCGTCTCCCACGCCGGGGTGACCGGCTCCGGGGTCGTCTGCCGGCGCAGGTCGGCGAGGGCTCGCAGGCCCGTGCGGAGGGCGTCGGCTGAACGCTCGACCCCGGCACAGTCGGTGGTAAGCCTGGTGATCTCACCGAAGACGAGCGGGTCGAGGGCGTAGCCGCCGATCGCAGCAGTGCCGGGGGCAGGCAGGCCCGCGCCGGCGGCGGCGACAGCACCGGCGTCGGGTGCCGGTGCGGGGTCGACGCGGATGGTGCCGAGCAGCCGGCCCAGTCGCTCACCGACGACGAGCCCCTCCAGGAGCGAGTTCGAGGCCAGCCGGTTCGCCCCATGGACCCCCGTACAGGCGCACTCCCCCACCGCGTACAGGCCTGGAACCTCGGTTCGCCCAGACATGTCGGCGACGACCCCGCCGCCGAAGTAGTGGGCGGCGGGGACAACCGGGATCCACTCCGTCACCGGGTCGATGCCCCGGCTGCGGCAGGAGGCAAGGATCGTCGGGAACCGGTGCAGCCACGTCCGCTCACCGAGCCCAGTGCCGTCGAGCCACACATGCGGTGCCCCGGTTGTCCGCTGCACCTGCGCGATCGCCGCCGCGACGACATCCCGTGGCGCAAGGTCGGCCAGGGGGTGTCGCCCCGGCATGAGCAGGGCACCATCGGGTGCCCGCAGGACCGCACCCTCACCACGGACGGCCTCGCTGACCAGCGGCTGACTGCCGCGCGCGCCGTAACCCACCCACAGCACAGTTGGGTGGAACTGGACGAATTCCATGTCCGCCACCGCAGCCCCGGCGCGCAGCGCGAGGGCCAGCCCATCGCCGGTGGCACTGCCCGGATTGGTCGTCTGGGCGAAGACCGCCCCCGACCCCCCGGTCGCGAGCACCACCGCGCCGGCCCGCACCAGTCCGATCCCATCCGGTCGCCCCTCGCCGACGACATGCATGCGCACCCCCACCACCCGGCCAGTCGGCAGGCGCACCGCATCGAGGGCCATCGCCGTGCACCAGACCTCGATCCCTGGATCGGCGAGGACCGCCGCGGTGAGCGCGCGGGATATCTCCGCTCCGGTGGCATCGCCACCGGCGTGGACGATCCGGCTGCGACGGTGGCCGCCCTCACGCGTGAGGGCGATATGACCGGCAGCGTCGGCATCGAAGTGCGCACCCCGGGCCATGAGCCGGCGCACCGCTGCCGGCCCCTCCGAGACGAGGATCCGAACCGCGGACTCCTCGCACAGACCCGCCCCGGCGATGAGGGTGTCACTGAGGTGGTCCTCGGGGCTGTCCTCATCGCCAAGCGCCACCGCCACCCCGCCCTGCGCCCACGCCGTCGATCCGGAGGTGAGATCACCCTTGGTGAGCAGGGTGACCCGGGCACCGCCGTCGCGGGCGGTGAGCGCCGCGGTCAGGCCTGCCACGCCCGAGCCGATCACGACGACATCCGTATCCACCTCCCAGCCCGGGTCGGCTGCCGGCAGCGACGTCGGCAGACCGGTGCCCACTGCCGTCACGGAACTGCTCGTCATCGGGTCCGCTCATCGCGTCCGACCGCCCGGGTGTCGAGCAGGCGCACACTGCCGCACCGGACGGCTGCGAGCAGGCGCCCGGCACCGTCGAACCCGGGGAGCAGGGGCGGCGAGACCGCCACGTAGTCGACCTCAAGTCCGGCCTTGGTGAGGCGGCCTCGCACGTCCGCACATACCCAGTCCGCCGGCCGTCCAGCGGCCAGGGCTGTCGCCGCGGCGCCAAGGGCGGCTGGGAGGGCGCGCGCCTGCCGACGCTCATCGTCGGTGAGGAAGACATTGCGACTGGACAGGGCCACCCCGTCATCGTCGCGCACCGTGGGAACGGGCACCACCTGCAGGGCCGGGAAACGCTGCGCGGCCAGTGCGGTGACGAGGACCAACTGCTGGTAGTCCTTCTCCCCGAAGTAGGCGAGATCGGGCTGGGTCACCTCGAACAGCCGGTTGACCACGGTGAGCACACCGTCGAAGTGGTGGGGCCGTGCTGCGGCCTCCCAGCGGTCGGCGAGGTCCGGTCGGACCGTCATGGCGTGGATGGTCGGAACCGACGGGGTGCCACCCTCATCGGCCGGGGCCGGGTAGATGTCGGCCACTGACGGCGCCCAGACCGCATCCGCCCCGGCCGCGGCGGCGAGTCGGCAGTCGGCCGCAAGGGTGCGCGGATAGCGGGCGAGGTCCTCCCCCGCGGCGAACTGCCGAGGATTGACGAAGATGCTCACCAGCACGCGGCCGTCGCCGCCGAGATCCGCGCGGGCGCGGGCGATAAGTGCGGCATGGCCGGCGTGCAGGGCCCCCATGGTGGGGACGAGGGCACGGGTACCCCCGCCATGGGTGGCGCGCCAGCCGTGCAGGTCGTCCAGTCCGCTGAGCAGCACAACGCCCATGGGCTGGGCACTGTCGCTCATGGGCTGGCATCCGCTGGTGGGCTGCCCACCGGCGCGGTGAGGAGGGCACGGATGCGGTGGGCCGCCGCGGGACTGAGCAGCCCGGCATCCCCGGCGTGCTCGGTGGTGAGCAGGGCGACCGCCCGATAGGCGGCCAGCACGGGTGGACTGGCCGACAGCGTGTCCAGGTGCTCTGTCAGCGTCGTCAGGTCCCCCCGGGGGACCGGTCCGGTCATCGCCGGCGCACCGCGTGCGAGGGCGTTGTCACAGCTGGCGCGGACAACCGGCCCGAGTAGGGCGGCGGGATCGGTCACCCCTGATTCGGTGAGCAGGGCCGCACTGGCCCGCAACAGGGTCGCGGTGTGATTTGCGGCCACGGTGAGGGCCGCGTGGTACGCCGGCCGGGCCTGCTCATCGATCCACACCGGCTGACCACCGGCCTCGACCACAAGCGTCTCGGCAATGGGCCGGTGCTGCTCCGGTGCGGTCACCCCGAAAGGCGTTCCGCTCAGTCGTCCGAGGTCGACTGAGGTCCCGGTGAACGTCATGATCGGGTGCAGGGCCAACGGGATCACCCCGATGGCCTGCGCCGCGTGCAGCACGCCAATGCCGTATCGACCCGACAGGTGGACCAGGCACTGCCCGGCATGCAGGCTGCCCGCCCGCAGCAGACGAGCGGTGAGGGCGGCGATGTCGTCATCGGCGACCCCGAGTAGGACCACCGCTGCCTGCTCCGCGGCCTGCTCCGGGGTGGTCGGCTCCTCCCCCCCGAGCAGATCATGTGCCCGCGCCACAGAGTCGGGCCCGCGGGCAGCGACGGCCACCAGCGGATACCCGGCGCGCTGCCATGCCCGCGTCAGGACGGTGCCGGCGCGACCGGGGCCGATCAGGGCCAGCGCAGGTCGGGTCAAGGATGGCGTCAACGAAGCGGCCCCCCGGCCACCGGCTGACGCCACCGCGCGGGACCCTCCGCAGCCCGTGCCCGGCGTCCGTGCGCGGCGAGGGTCTCGGCGAGCGGCCCCGCGAGGTGCGCGGCCACCCGGGTGTGGAGGCTGACCGGCCCGGGAGTGAGGTCGACCGCCAGGCTCGCCAACCCCAGCGACCGCTCCCAGGGTCCCTGTGTGATCCGCACACTCTGGCAGCGCGCGTGAGCCGCGATGGTGGTGGTGACGGTGAACGTCCCGGCGCGCACCGCAACCCCCTCGTCGGTCACCGCACAGGCCATCGTCCGCGCCGCCAGCGGGGAGCGCCAGCGCACACGGGGCGGCGCCTGCTGCCAGGGCAGCCCGGCGAGGTCGATACCGGGCAGCACGCGGCCGATCAGCGCCGCCGCCAGTTCCGGATCGGCGACGGGGATCAGCGTGTCGGGTGTGTTCTGCTCATCGCCCCCGGGCTGCCCGGCGACCGTCATCGTCACCCGACGCCAGCCCCGGGCGCGCCACAGCAGCGGCTCGCTCACCGCACATGCGTGCACCCGGCCTGGTGGCACGGTGTGGCTGCTCCGGGTGATCAGGCCCGAGCGCAGTCGCAGGCCGTCCGGGGACTGGGCGACGGTGAAGTCGTACCACTGCAGGACCCGTCGGCCCGCAGCGATGGCGGGCCCGAGGATGGTGAACAACAGGATCAGGGTGATGCCGTTGCCGAGGACCGCCAGCGCGATGAGCCCACCAACAGCGATCAGCAGGCCAGCCAGCAGCGGCACCGCAGCCAGGACCGCCGAGGTGATGAGCACCCCGGTCGGCACACGGTGCAGGACGGTCTCGGGTGCCTCCCCGACATCCGCGGGGAGGCCGGCGGCCCGGGCGAGCACCCCCGCACGCAGGTCACGTGCGGCCGACATGGGCAGGTAGGCCAGCCGGATCCGGGTGTCCCCGGCACCGGCAACCTCAATGCGCACATCGGCAAGCCCGATCACGCGGGCAAGCAGCGGCTGTCCGACATCAACAGACTGCACGCGCGACAGCGCCAGTCGCCGATGCTCGCGAACGACCACGCCGGAGTCCAGGCGCAGGTCGCCCTCCTCATCGAACCAGTACCGCAGACGCCACCAGCGCAGCAGCCGCGCCAGTGCGACGACGGTCATGCCTATTCCGAGCAGCGCGGGCACCCCCAACGCGGGGAGGGGGAGCCGGGGCAGCAGCTCCGACCGCAGCAGCAGGACGACAACGAGAACGCCGGGCAGCGCCTGGGCGATGTCAACCAGTGGCGAGGTCGGTGACAGCCGCGCCGGTGACGTCGCCCGCAGCACCGCTGGCGCGGGCACCAGTGGTCCGGGCGCCGATGCACCGTCGTGACCGGTCGGCTCCGCGGACACGGCCATCACATCCCCGCCGACCGGGACTCCCCCTGCGCGGCGAGCCGGTCTCGGAGCCCGGCCGCCTGCCCCGGCGGCAGTCCGGGAATGGTCGCATCAGTGGTGGCGGCCGCGGTGTGGAGCTGGACCGTCGCCAGCCCGAGCCAGCGCTCCAACGGGCCCGCGGTGACATCGACCATCTGCATGCGCCCGTACGGAACGATGACAAGCCGCTGGATCAGCACCCCGCTGCGGACGAGCAGATCGGCCTCGCGCTCGAGGTACCCCCAGGCGCGGACCTGCCTGCCGATGATCGGCCACCCGGTAAGGACGGCGATGACCGGCAGAACGAGGATCGCCCACAGCCGGCTGGGGGCTCCGGCGGCGGTCGCCCAGGCCAGACCCGCGCCGATGGCAGCGGCCGTGAGGCCGGCGGCTGCGCAGAGCCGGATCCGGCGGGCGAGGGCGAGCCGTGGGGAGACGCCGGTCCAGTCCGCGCCGGGTGGCAGCGCATCGCAGGGACGTGCGCCCGCGTGGGGTGGCAGCGCCTCGGACGGCAGCGCGTGTGCGTGAGGTGCGTCCATATGCCCTCAGGGTAGGCAGCCGTTCGCACGCGGCCCGCCCCGGATCAGCCGGGCTCGCCGGCGGGCTCGGCCGCATTCGGGGGCACGCGCAGGATCCGCTCCAGCCACAGGCCGCTGGCCGTCAGGGCGATGCCAGCGACAACAGCGGCCGCGCAGGTCACCAGCCGTTCTCGTCCTGCGGGCAGTGCGGCCATTCCGAGAAACACCACAGCGATGCCGGCGTAGCAGCCGGTGACGAGCGCGCCCACCCGGCTGGCGGCGAGGGCGAGGGCGAGGCTGCGAGCCGCCAGCAACGGGGGGACCGGCCGGGGAGTCCGCGCGGACGGGATCGGGCTCACCGCTCGCCGCACCTGCTGCCCGGGGTGGCCGGACGTCGGCCACGATCGTCGGGCGCTGAGGCGACCACGCAGCATCACCGCCCACCCGGCGACCGCCGCGGCAATCAGCAGGCAGGCTCCCACGGGGGAGGCCGGGACCGGCAGGAGGCGGCCGAGGAATGTCTCCCACAGGTCCGCCAGGGTCGCCCCCGCGACGGCGGCAACAACGGTGAGTGCGCCAAGCCAGCGCAGGGGAGTCGGCCCGAGTGGGGCGGACGGGGTCACCGGCCGGCACCCGTCATCGGTGGCCCGGCAGCGACAGGGCATCCGGGTGACGGCGGACTCCGGAATCCGCCTTGGCTGCGGCCGCGGCGAGGTCGGCGATTGCCACACCGTCGATGACGGCGGTCGGCTGGACCTCCGCCCACGGCACGGTGACGAATGGACGGCTGAGCGCACGTGGATGGGGAAGCAGGATCCGCGGGTCGGCACTGCGCAGGCCGGCAATGTGGAGGATGTCGATATCGAGGGGTCGTGGTCCCCACGTCGCCCGGACTCCCACCCCCACCTGCTCACCGACCGGCCCCGCGCCGCCCGCAGTGCCCTCGCGTTGCCAGGCGCGCTTCTCGCACTCGGCCGTCACCGCGAGCACGCCGAGGGGTGGCAGGTCGCTGTGGGCCAGCGCTACCGCATTGAGGTAGTCACTGCTGCCGCCGACGGCAGCGGTGTCGTATACCGCCGACACCGCCTCGATGGTCAACCCGAGCCCCTGCACGTCCTCGAGGGCCTGCTGTAGGTGGCGCCGCCGGTCGCCGACATTCGAGCCAAGGCCGAGGACGATCGTGCGCCGAGGGCGGCGGGTGACCGTCACCGCAACATCGTCCAACGGGACGCCCAGATCGACCCCGGGCTTGTGCACGGTGACCGACGCCTCCCACACCCCGGGCAGGTCGAGCAGCAGTGCGGCAATCCGTTCAGCCAGTGTCTCGATCAGGCCCACGGTCTGACCGGTCATCACCCCCGCCACGGCGTCCGCGACAGCGCGATAGTCAACCGTCGCGCTGAGGTCATCGCCACCGGCCGCCGCCCGCCAGTCCCCGGTGAGCGACACATCGACGCGGAACGGCTGCGGGGTCGTCCACTCCCACGCGAGAACCCCATGGCAGACCCGGAAGGCAAGCCCGCGCACGTCGATGCGATCCGGTGCCATGGCGGCGCCCGGACCACCGGCGGTGTTCACGGCGACCCCGCGGCCCGCAGCCGCGCGACGATCGTCACGGCATCCACACTCGGCCCGACGTTATGGACCCGCACCCCCCAGGCGCCCTCCGCTGCCACGAGTGCGGACAGGGCCGTGGTGGCGTCCTCACGCTCCCGCACCGGCCGGGGCGCCCCGGGGCTGCCCAACAGCAGGCCGAGGAAGGACTTGCGGGAGACCCCGATGAGCAGTGGCCGACCTAACGCGATGAGGTCGGGCAGGTGCGCCAGGATCGTCCAGTTGTCATCGGCGCTCTTGGCGAATCCGATTCCCGGATCGAGCACCACCGATGTCAGGTCGATCCCGGCGGCAGCGGCGGCGGTCAGCCCCACCTGCAGGTCCGTCGCCACCACCGCCGCGCCCATGGCCGAGGCGCTCTGGGCGGCCGGGTCGGCTGCGTGACCGGCTCCCCGTCGGCGATCCGGCCACCAGTGGCCCATCACCAGCGGCACACGCAGATCAGCCACGGTTGACAGCATCGCCGGATCGGCCACCCCGCCACTGACATCGTTGACGAGGATCGCCCCGGCGGCAACGGCCTCGCGCGCGATCTCGGCACGCATGGTGTCCACGCTCACCGCCACTCCGGCAGCGGACAACGCGCTGATCACCGGCAGCACCCGTCGCGCCTCCTCGGTGGCGCTGACGCGGACCGCACCCGGACGGGTGGACTCGCCGCCGACATCGACGATGTCCGCACCGCTGCGGTGCAGGTGCTGACCGTGGGCGATGGCCGCACCGGCCTCGGCGTGGCGGCCGCCGTCGGAGAACGAGTCGGGGGTCACGTTGACGATCCCCATGACAAGGCAGCGCCCAACTGGCGTCAGCCGACGCAGGGCATCCGACAGTGCCGTTGGCACCGTTGGCAGGTACGGCGACGGCAGCCCGGGTGCAGGCCCCTGTGGACCCGCGGCCGGCGGGGCCACTACCGCGGTGAGGCGTCGAGCAGGGCGAGCATCTCAGCGCGCTCAGCCGGTTCGTGGTAGCAGCCCCGGTAGGCGACGGTGATCGTGCGCGAGCCCGCCTTCACGACCCCCCGCATGCGCATGCACAGGTGCTCCGCCTCGATGCGCACCCACACCCCGGCCGGCTGCAGGACCCCATCGATGGCGCTGGCCACCTGGTCGGTGAGTCGCTCCTGCACCTGCGGGCGACGGGCGAATCCCTCGACCACCCGGGCCAGCTTGGACAGCCCGGTGATCCGGCCGCTCGCACCGGGGCGATAGCCAACATGGGCCACCCCGAGGAATGGCAGCAGGTGGTGCTCGCACATGGAGGTGAAGGGGATGTCGCAGACGAGGACGGGCTCACTGTGTCCGACATCGAAGGTGGTCAGCAGGTGCCGCTCGGGCTGCTCGGTCAGCCCCGCGAACAGCTCCGCACAGGCGCGCGCATAGCGCTGGGGGGTGTCGCGCAGGCCCTCCCGGTCGGGGTTCTCGCCGATCGCCAGCAGCAGCTCGCGGACCGCCGCGGCCGCCCGGACGGTGTCCACCGGACTGACCAGAGCCGGGTCTCTGGAAACTCCGGGGTCACTGATGCGGGTGATACCCATCGCCCCGGCGGTGGCCTCGGGGTGGTCGGGGGCGGTCATGTCGAGGGCGGTGCCGATGGTGGCCCGGCGGGCGCCTCGCCCGGCGGCTGGACGGGCGAATCAGCCGGGATTGTGGACGCACCCGATGGCGCATGCTCGCCAGCCGGATGGGAGCCGTTGACGTGGGTGCCGTTGACCGCCTGCTCGGGTGCCGCCACGGGCACCGCGCGCACCGGGAAGGGCACCGGTCCGAGGGTTGAGGGCTGTCGCCGCGCGGACCCCGTCCACGCCGGCCGCAGGGAGCGGCGGCGCAGGTCGGTGAACAGAGCGGCGACCTCCTCCTTGTCGAGCGTCTCCTTCTCCAGCAGGGCGGTGACGAGTCCATCAAGGACATCCCGATTGTCGACGAGGATCTCGAAGGCCTCATTGTGGGCGTTGTCGATGAGCGTGCGCACCTCGTCATCGATCGCGCCGGCGATGTCCTCGGAGTAGTCCCGCTGATGCCCGATATCCCGGCCGAGGAAGACATCCTGCGAGTCCCGGCCGTACTTGATCGCCCCGAGCCGCTCCGTCATGCCGAACTGGGTGACCATGGAGCGGGCCAGTGCCGTGGCACGCTCGATGTCATTGCTCGCCCCCGTGGTTGGGTCATGGAAGACCAGTTCCTCGGCTGCGCGACCCCCGAGCAGATATGCCAGCTGGTTGAGCATCTCACTGCGAGTGGTGGAGTACCGCTCGGACTCCGGCAGCACCATCGTGTACCCGAGGGCGCGGCCGCGCGGCAGGATCGTGACCTTGTGCACCGGATCGGTCTTTGGCAGCGCCGCCGCCACCAGTGCGTGGCCACCCTCGTGATAGGCGGTGATGAGCTTCTCGTGCTCGCCCATCAGCCGGGTTCGCTTCTGGGGACCAGCCAGCACGCGATCGATCGCCTCATCGATGTCGTCGTAGGTGATGCGCTGGCGTCCGCATCGTGCGGTCAGCAGTGCCGCCTCATTGAGCACATTCGCCAGATCCGCACCGGTGAAGCCGGGAGTGCGCTTGGCCAGGGTGGCCAGATCAATGCCATCGTCCAGTGGTTTGCCCTGGGCGTGCACCCGCAGGATCGCCTCCCGGCCGGCCAGGTCGGGGCGCTCCACCGCGATCTGCCGATCGAAGCGACCCGGCCGCAGCAGAGCAGGGTCGAGGATGTCCGGACGATTGGTCGCGGCGATCAGGATGACCCCACCGGTGACGTCGAAGCCGTCCATCTCCACCAGCAACTGGTTGAGTGTCTGCTCTCGCTCATCGTGGCCGCCCCCGAGGCCGGCACCGCGCTGGCGGCCGACCGCATCGATCTCATCGACGAAGATGATCGCCGGTGCATTGGCCTTCGCCTGCTCGAACAGGTCCCGCACCCGGCTGGCGCCGACGCCGACGAACATCTCGACGAAATCCGAGCCGGAGATCGAGAAGAACGGCACCCCCGCCTCGCCGGCGACCGCGCGCGCGAGGAGGGTCTTGCCGGTTCCCGGTGGGCCGTAGAGGAGGACCCCCTTGGGGATCCGCGCGCCCACCTGCTGGAAGCGTGCCGGCTCGGCGAGGAACTCCTTTATCTCCTGCAACTCCTCGACCGCCTCATCGGCGCCGGCGACATCGGCGAAGGTGGTCTTGGGCATGTCCTTGTTCAACGGCTTGTGGCGGGACTTGCCGAACCCCATGATCCGCCCGCCGCCCTGCATCTGGCTCATGAAGAAGAACAGCAGCAGGACGATCAGGGCGATCGGCAGCAGGGAGACGAGCAGGCTTGCCAGCAGGCTCTGCCGGGGAACGTCGACGGTGTAGCCATCGGGCAGGTTCCCCGCATCGAAGCTGGCCTGCAGCTCCTCCTGCAGCACGATGCCCTGGCCGGTGATGAACTCGGTCTCGACCTTCGTGCCGTCCTTCAGGGTCATCCGCAGCCGCTGGTCACGGTCGATCAGCGTGGCCTCGGCCACCTCGCCGCGCTGGACCGCAGCTACCGCCTCCGCGGTGCTGACGGTCTCCGGTCGGCTCATGGAGGAGACCAGGTTGCTGCCAACGAGGACCAGCATGAGGGCGATGAGAACCCACATCAGTGGTCCTCGCAGCAGGCGCCTCATGGGTGGGTCCGTCCGGTCACGGGTCACGTCCCTCGATTCATCTCGCGGCTGCCCACCTCAGGGGTGGTGCATCCTTCGATGGTACGACGCCCGGGAGATCCGCGGGGCACGACGGCAGGTCAGGCCGGCGTTGGCGGCAGGTACACCTGTGGGTTGAGCACGGCGATGGCGTCAAGGTTGCGGTAGCGCTCGGCGAAGTCCAGCCCGTAGCCGACAACGAACTCATTCGGGATGTCGAATCCGAGGTACCGGATGTCGACGGGGATCCGCACCGCATCCGGCTTGCGCAGCAGTGCGAGGACGGCCACGCTGGCGGCTGCTCGGGAGCGGAGGTTCCCCAGCAGCCAGGACAGGGTCAGGCCGGAGTCGACGATGTCCTCGACGAGCAGGACATGACGGCCGGTGAGGTCGATCTCGAGGTCCATCAGGATCCGCAGTGACCCACTCGAGGTGGCTTCACGGCCATAGGAGGAGACCGCCATCCAGTCCATCTCAACCGGGCGCTGCAGTTCCCGGGCCAGGTCGGCCATGACCATCACCGCTCCCTTGAGCACCCCCACCAGGAGCAGGTCGCGATCGGCGTAGTCGCGTTCCACCTCCCGGGCAAGCTCAGCCAGACGGATATCGATCTGCTCCCGGGTGAGCAGGATTCCGGTCAGGTCGGCGGCGGCATGTGCGGTGTCCAGTGGGGGCTCCTGGGTCAGGGGGCGGGGGTGATGAGCAGCCTGCCAGATCGGCGGCGGACGATCACGCCGCCGGGCAGCGCCGGCGGCCCCTGGCCGTGCCAGGCGGTCAAGAGGTCGTCAACTGAGTCGAGGTGGGCCCGACTGAGCGCCCCGGCCGGACACCCCGCACCTATGAGGGCGGTGCGCAGGATGCGGCTGCGCACCGCCCGGGGGAGGTCGCACAGGGCCTGCACCTTGAGGGAGCCGTCCTCGGGATCGGTCACCGCCCGCCGGGCATCGAGCGCCCACAAGGTGAGCGCCTCATCGTCCTCGCGGAGCAACTGGGCGGAGCGGGCCATGCCACGGACGATTCCCTCCCCGACATGGGCGCGCAGAGCCGGCAGGACACGTCTGCGCAGCCGCACCCGCACGTGGTGCTCATCGGCGTTCATCGGGTCGTCGTGGAATGCCAGGCCGTGTGCCCTGCAGTAGGCGCGGGTGGCCGCCCGCGGGATGTCGAGCAGGGGCCGCCGCCAGATCCCGTCCACTGCCCGCATTCCGGACATGGTGCGGGCGCCGGAGCCGCGCAGGAGGCCGAGCAGCACGGTCTCGGCCTGATCATCGCGGGTGTGGCCAAGGAGCACCGCAACCGCACCGCCGGCATGGGCCACATCATCGATGGCCGCGTACCGGGCCCGCCGTGCACCCGCCTCGAGGCCGCCGCGCCGGTCGGTCACCGCAATGGTGGCGATCGTCACCGGCGCCAGCCCGAGGTCACGGCAGCGTGCGGCGGCCGCTGCGATCACCTCTGCCGAGTGCGGCTGGAGGGCGTGGTCAACGAGGATGGCGCCGAGTTGGCGGTCGCCGGCGACCTGGTGGGCGGCGTGCGCCAGGGCGAGGGAGTCCGCACCGCCGGAGACGGCGACCAGAACCAAGCCATGCGGACAGTCCCGCAGGTGTGCGCGAACCGCTCCCGTGACCGCCGCGTGCTCATCACGTGGGGGCACGTCGATGCTCACCGGATGCGGGACAGCCAGGCAGCGGGGTCAGCGATCTCGGCGCTGGTCGGCAGGGTGTGCGGTCCGGTCCACACCGTATTGAATCCGCTCATTCCCAGCGCAGCCACGGCCGCGGCGACGAAGCGGCGTCCCTCGTCGTACTGCCGGATCTTTCCGTCCAGCCCGATCAGCCGATGAAGGACGAAATCCGGTCCCCGCCGCCGCTGTGCCCGGCGACGGCTGACGCGGCTGCGGATGTCGGCGACACTGGGGATGACCTCCGGGCCGACGGCGTCCATGATGAACTCCGCATGCCCCTCCAGCAGGGTCATGAAGGCGGTGAGCCGGTCGAAGGCCGCCGCCTGGGCAGGGGTGTGCAGGACCCGCAGCAGACCACTGGCGCCGGTGCGCAGTGCCGCCAGCGCCGCGAGCACCTCGCGGAGGCGGCCGGCCGCCTCCGCCGTGGGATCGGCGTCCCCGGCGCGGCCCGTCTCCGGCAGGGTCGTGTCGAGGTAGCCCGCAAGCAGGTCGCGCAGATATTCCCGCAGCCACGGCACGGCGGTGAACTGAAGCCAGTGCGTCTGCTCGTGCAGGGCAACCCAGGCCCGGAAGTCATCCGGGTCGACGCCGAGGGCACGTTCGGCGACGAGGACGTTCGGGGCCACCAGCATCAGCCGCGGCGAGCGCCCATTCGGGGCGAACGCCTCGAACTGTCCGAGGATCCGCCCGGCCAGCCAGGCCAGGACGCCGCCGGCCTGCACCCCGGTTACCCGGGAGCCGACCGCGGTGAGCGCCTCGATGCGGAATCCGGGCCGGTCGCGCAGCCGCTGCTCAACGGAGGTGAGAAGCCAGGCGAACCCCTCGACGTTGGCGTCAATCCATCCCGGCCGATCAACGATCGCCACCTCCCACACCGCTGCGGGCACCGGCTGCATCAGCGAGGTCTGGGCAACCGGGTCGACGGCGGCCGCCGCTGCCTGCCGCAGCCCCTGAACGACCTCGCGGGCAACCGTGGGGGCCACGAGGGGTCCCCCGCCGCTGAGCCTGGTCGCCGTCGCGCGCGCAACCGACCAGTCGACGAAACCCGTTGTCGATTGATCGATCACAGGGGTCGGATGGGTGCCTGGCCGAGGCTGGCGCGAATCTCGGAGCTGACAGAACTGCTGTCCGCCAGAGTGCAGTCCACTTTGATGTCGACCCCGCCGTCTGCGGGGGCACCGGTGGCGGTGATGACATCTGTGGCGGTCAGGCCGGTCGCCCACCGACCGCTGCCGACCACGCTCGTGGCCAGCGGCACGTACCGTGCCTGCGGTCGTCGACTTCGCGCCGCCACACTGCAGGTGGCACCGGGCGCCGTCGCGATGCGCACCGTCTGCGCGAGGCCATCGGGCCCGAACCCGAGAGGGCGCACGCCGTACTGCTGCCCCACCTGCTGTGCGGCCGGACTCACGATCCGAAGCCCGCCGGCACTGCGGAGCAGTCGCAGGTCGGTGAGGACGGAGCGGCGACCGGCACTCGTCGGCGCTGCCGGCGTCAGCGGCGGTGTGTCGGCACTGCCCGCCGGGGTGGTTGGGCGAAGCCGGGTGAGGGTCTCACCAGCCGCTGTCCCGCCGGGGAAGGCAACCGTCACCTCCTCAACCTCCAGCAGCAGGGCCGTGCCGATGACGGATCGGTAGCGCCCCTCGCCGCCGGTGATGGTCACCGGCAGCGCAGTCAGCGCCGACAGCCGCGCCCGACCGGTGGCGACCTCGCCGACGGTCACGACCTCGACGGCCGGAACGTCCTCGAGCGCACCCACCAGCCGGGAGCCGTCGTCGAAGGAGATCGTCCAGTCACATGCCCGGTAGCCGGCCACCGTCCATGTCAGGCCATTCACGCGTAGTCCGCTCCCGGTACCGGTCTGACGCCAGGTGGCGCGAATGATCCGGTCGCCGTCGCATAAGGCGGTGATTCGGCCGGCATCTGACCGACCGACAGCCGACGCAACCGTGCCCCGCAGGCTGGTCTCGGTGCCGAGGGTTGCCAGTGCGGCCGAGCAGTCGAGTGAACCGGGGACCGGCAGCGCGCGCTCCACTTCGGCGGCACCGGAGAGGACCCGTCCGGTGGCGGTAGTGCACGTCAGCAGGGATGCGGTGGTGGCCCCGTCACCCGTGAGGGTGAGCAGAAGCGGCCCCGGGTCCAGCACCTGCGCGGGGCTGGGACCCGCGGGGGCGGTTGACGCCTGCTCCGGCGCGGCCGCGATCGGGGCGGTGACCGTCAGCATGGCGGCAGCCAGGGATAACCCGAGCAGGCAGCGGGGGAGGTCGTGGTGGGGACGCGCCGCACCCCGGCGGGCAGGGCGGGCACCATGGGCAGCGTCGGAGGTGACCATTCCGCTCCCCTCTTCTCCCGATAGAGCCGATTCCCTCGGGAGCCGCCTCATCGCCTGCGCAGATCCGGCCATCTGGTTCGCGATCTGCTCCCCGAGTGTGACATGCCGCGCGTCGCCGAGGATCGGCGGTCGCCGGCACCTACCGTCGCACGGTGGGACGTCGCTCAGGGGCATCACCAGGCACCGCCGGCCGCGGGGCAGCGGACATCCCCCCCGACCCACCGCCCCTGAGGGCACAGCACCGACGGGCGCCCCGCCGAGCACGGGCAGTCGCCTGGTGTGCGGTGTCCTTCAGTCTGGCCGGACTGGCTGTCCTCGGCCTCGCCGGTCGCGAGGTGGGCAACCTGCTCGTCGCCCCAGCGACCGCCCGCGGCAGCCTGCTTGAGCGGGCCGCCGTCCCCATCGCCTCCGACGGTGCCCCGGCCCCCGTCAGCAGCGGCCCGGCTGAGCCGAGCGCATCCCCGGTGCCCGGTGCCTCACCCGTTCCGAGTGCATCCCCGGTGCCCGGACCCTCACCCGGTCCGACGGCATCCCCCACCACCAGTCCTGCCTCCCCCTCCCCCGGCGTCACCCAGCCCGCAGCCGGCGCCACGGCACGCCCCTCAGCTGCCCCCAGCCCCACCCGCACCGCAACCCTGTCGGGAACGCGATCTGACCGCACGCAGCTGCGACTGCGCACGACGATCACCGGCAATATCGCCCCGAAGTCGGTTCGGTCCTCCGGCAACGGCCTTGTCAGCGCACACAACATGATGTACCGGCACTCGGTCACCCTGTACGACGCCGACCGGATGCGGCTGGTCGCGACGATCCCCGATCGGGTCCGGCTGTCCACCCTCGGCTACCCGGAGTACCCCGAGCCAGTGTCCGGCGCGCCCGTCGAGGGCGCCTTCTCACCAGATGGTCGCTACCTGTATGTCAGCAACTACGCGATGTACGGGCCCGGGTTCGGTGAGGAGGGGACGGACACCTGCCGTCCGAGCGACGGTTACGACGAGGGCTTCGTCTACCGGATCCGCCTGCGCGACAACCGCATCGATGCCGCCTACCGGGTCGGGGTGGTGCCCAAGGTGGTCGAAGTCAGCGCCGATGGCCGGCTGCTGTTGGTGAGCAACTGGTGTTCGTGGGATGTTTCCGTGGTCGATCTTGAGCGGCAGCGCGAGGTCCGACGGGTGCCGATCGGGGCCTACCCGCGGGGCATCGTCATCACCGGGGACAGCCGGCGGGCATACATCGCGCAGATGGGAAGCAGTCGCGTGGTCGACCTCGACCTGCGTACCTGGCGCCAGCGATCGATCTCGGTCGGGATGGGACCGCGCACAGTGCTGCTCAGCCCGGATGCCCGACGGCTCTACTCCTCACTCAATGCCGAGGGGCGCGTCATCGCGGTCGACCCCAGAACCCGACGCGTACTCGGCAGCGCCCGCACCGGTGCCGCCCCCCGGAGCATGGACATCGCCCCGGACGGAGCGTCGCTCTACGTCGTGAACTATCGGGACAACACCCTGTCGAAGATCGCCACCGACTCGATGCGCGTCACCCAGACTGTCAACACCTGCGAGCGGCCAATCGGCGTGACGTACGAGCCGACACAGGACCGCGTCTGGGTCGCCTGCTACAGCGGCACCATCGAGGTCTACGACAACCGCTAGCGCCCCCGGGTGCCGTGACGCCGCACCCCAACGGGCCCGACGGTGCACCGCCGGCGTGGTTGGCCACCGGCCGTGGTTGGCCACCCCCGCAACCGAGCGAACACCGCCGCGCTACTGCCTCCCCGCTCGGGAGTAGAGAACGTCGGCAAGTGCGCTGACGAATAGCAGGGCGCCAACGGTGAAGATCTGCAGGAACGGGGACACGCCCAGCAGATTCAGGCCATTGCGCACGAGTGCAAGGAAGACGACACCGAGCGCAGTGCCGACCAACGTGCCACGACCACCGAACAACGACGTGCCACCGATGATAACCGCCGCGATCACGTCCAACTCGGAGCCGTAGCCGGCATTGGTCGTCGCGGCATTCAACTTGGACGCAAGAACTATGCCCGCCAGTGCCGCCGCTGCACCAGAGGCGGCATAAAGGGTCAGCTTGACCCGGCGGACGTTGATGCCCGCCCGCCGTGACACGTCCTCATTCGTTCCGATCGCAATGACATATCGGCCGAACCGCGTCGATCGGAGGACGAGTCCACATGCGAGGAACACGCCGATCGCGATGAAGACCGGAACCGGAATGCCGAGGAGGTCACCGGTTCCCAGATAGCGGAACGCTGCTGGGAAGTCACTTGCGATCGTCTCGCCCTTGGCGAGGAAGAGCACTCCCCCGCGCACCGCATACAGCATTGCAAGCGTCATGATCAGCGCCGGGATGCCGAGGTAGGCGATACCTGCACCATTGAGCAAGCCGATCCCGATGCCCGCGGCAATCCCCAACAGGACAGCGGCCAGCGTAGGGAGCCCCGCAACCAGTGAGGATGCCGTGATGAAGCCACCAAGTGCGAGAACGGAGCCGACGGACAGGTCGATACCGGCACAGATGATGATCAAGGTCATCACGGCCGCCGGGATGGCGAGAATGGCCGCCTGATCGCCGATGTTGATGAAGTTCTGGACGGACAGGAACCGTGGCTCATTGATCGCGATCACCAAGCACCAGAGCAGAATCAGCACGAGCAGTAGCGCCTGCCGGCTGGCGATCATCCGGCGCGCGAGCCCGCGCTCCTGGATCGCACCAGCCACCGCTGCGGGGGTCATCGCCGGCCCTCGCCGGACTGGGTGACCTCAACCACGCGCGATGGACTGACTTCTCCCAGCGTGATCATCTGCACGATCTCCTCACTCGTCGTCTCGTGCGTCAGCCGTGAGCCGACGACCCGTCCGGCGCGCAGCACGAGAATGCGATCTGCGACGGCGAATACGTCAACTAGGTCATGGCTGACGAGAATGACGGAGCGCCCCTGAGATCGAAACTGCCGAATCGCGGCCAGCGTCAGGGCGGTCTCGGCCACACCCAGTGCCGCCGTTGGTTCATCGAGGATGACCACCTGCGCTCCGAAGTGCACAGCCCGTGCCAGAGAGACGGCCTGGCGCTGACCGCCGGACATGACACTGACGGGGCGATCAAGGGGCACCGATGGGTTGAGTGCCGTCAGCAGCTCACGGGCGTCCCGGATCATGGCTCGGGTATCGAGCAGTCGGTTCAGTGACTGCCTCGTGCGAGGCTCCCGGCCGAGGAAGATATTGCCGGCAGCGTCGAGAGTGTCGATCAGCGACAGGTCCTGATACAGGGTCTCGATGCCCAATTGACGCGCCTCTGCCGGATCTCGCAACCGCACAGGTACGCCATTGATCAGCAGCTCACCATCGGAGGGAGGGTGGACGCCCGAGAGCACCTTGATCAAGGTTGACTTCCCCGCCCCGTTGCTCCCGACCAGCGCCAAGACCTCTCCACGGTCGAGCACAAAACTGACATCGGCCAGGGCTGTCACACCCTTGAATGTTCGCCCGATCCCGCACGCCTCGACAAGAGGCGCATTTTCCCTTGGCATATCGTCTTCCTCTTCACTCGCATATGTGGGCGACTCCCCGGGCGTCGTGGCAGCAGCACCGGGTAACGGCCCAGTGTGCGGCAGAGACAGACTGGGGGCTCGCGGCATTCGTTTGGCAGACCTGATGGCGGATCTACCCGCGACCAGAACGAGCCCCCAGTTGTCACATCACGCTAGCTGGGGCTTCCGTTGAACTCGCCGAGGTCAATGAACTCCTGAGCGCGCTCCTTGTCGAGGATGAGGAATCCGGAATCCTGGTTCTCGGACACGGCAACGCCCTTCGCCGCATCGATCAGGGTCTTGATTCCCACGTACCCCATCTGCTTCGGGAATTGAGCCATGCATGCCCGCAGGCCGGTCCCTGAGTTGATGCTGTTCAACTCATCGAGGGCACAGTTGCGGCTGACGCCCACCACTGATTTGCCGGATTGCTGAACGGCCTCAATGCCACCCATTCCATCGGGGCCGGCGATTGCGAAGAAGCCTGCCAGATCAGGGTGAGCGGTTAGCAGATCCTGCATCGCATTGAACGCCTCTTCGCGACTGCCGTTGGTCAGTGGCTTGCCAACAACGGTGATGTCCGGGTAGGCAGCGATGGCCTCCGTGAAGCCCGTGTCCAACTGCTTGCATGTTCCGATCGACAGCGTGCAGGCAAGCATCGCGACCTTGCCCTTGCCACCGAGCGCCTCAGCTAGGTACTGGGTAGCTGCGATCGCCCCGGCAACGTTGTCGGTCGCGACCGTGGAGACGGTGCCCGGGCCATCGAATGGCGTGTCAAGTGCGACCACGGGGATGCCCGCCGCAACCGCCTTCTCGAGAGTTGGAACCAGGGCAACTGAATCGGAGGGGGCGATGGCGATGCCGTCGTACCCGCCCGTAATCGCATCCTCGAAATTGGCGATGCTGCCCTCGATGTCCTGATCCGCGGTACCACTGAGAATGGTGACTTCGACACCGAACTCCGCCGCGGCCTGCTCGCAGCCCGCAACCATTCCGGCGAAGAACGTCGCCGACTGATCCTTGACGATGCACGCGAACTTCAGCGGCGCCTCGGCTGCTGCCTCCTCGCTCGTGGCCGTCGGTTCCTCGGATGCCGACTGGCCCGAACAACTTGCAAGTGCGAATACCGCCCCGAGCGCCGCACAAACGGCGATTGCGGAGCGAGCTCCTTGACGCATACGTCACCTTGCCTTCCCTGTCAGGAACGGGCTCACCTCATCGATGATGGCGCCCGTAGCGCGGGTGATCTCCCGGCCGGACAGAATCTAAATCTTCATATAGATATTGTCAACAGTTTTAACCATCCGAGATCCGGGCTCCGCGATGCCACACCCCAACTGGCGCCATACCCCAACTGGCCCGACAGCACACCGCCGGCATGGCTCGCCCCCGGCCGTGACACGTCAGGGCACAGCGCCGCCGGTGAGGGCCACCCGCAGAGCGGTGACATAGTCACTGGCGATGAGGAAGGGCAGGTTCTGGCCGAGCAGTGCCGCGCACAGCAGCAGCCCAACCACCGAGCGCAGGATCACGCCGCGGGCACTGACGATCACCGCGCCCGCCGCACCCGCAGGTCTCGCCGCGGGTGCCCGGTTGGCGGAGCGCGGATGCAGCAGCAGGCAAGCGGCGAAGACAGTCAGCGCGATCACCCAATAGCGCCGTACGTCGATCGCGACCACCAAACTCGCCACGGCGCAGTAGCCAAGAACAATCCCGGTCAGGGTGTCGGCCCTGCCGGTGAGCACCCCGAGCGTGAGGCCGGTGAGCACCAGCAGTACCGCCATCACCGCCACCGTCGCCGGCACCACCCAGCCGATGAACCGCACGTAGTCCCACGCCTCGGCGGCCGACTGGGTGAGGAAGAGGGTCGCATCCCAGGTGCCCGGCTCGCGTCCGGCTCGGATTTGGATGGCATATGCCGTCGCCATCGTCGGCGGGGCCAACACACTCACCATCACCAGCAGCGCACCCGGCAGTAGCGCCACCGCCGTGGCCAGGAGTGGTCCGAGTCTGGTGAGGGGCCGCCCGGGGGAGCCCGACACCGGTCGCCACAGCCGGATCATCGCCAGCGCGACGATCACCGCGCAGAAGGGAAGCAGGAAGTCCGTGAGTGCGGTGAGCAGCGTTACAAGGCCGGCGATGAGGGCAGTGCCACCGAGCCGCTGGGGGAGGGGCACCGGCATGACGCGCGTGAGGGCGAGGACGAGTGCGGTGAGGCCGATGATCCCAGCCAGTCCCCAGGCGTCGGGCCGACCCATGTCACGGGGCAGCAGTGCCAGCCCGGACAGCGGGGAGGTGAGCAGGAGGATGAGGACCGTCAGCTGGGCGAGCGACCCCCGCGCCAACTGGGCGGTCCGTACCGCCAGCCACAGCAAGGCCGCGACAGCCAGTACCGTCCCCACAACGATGAGCAGGCCGACGCCACCGTCCGTGGGTTGCCCCGGCAGCCATCCCAGCAGCTCCCCCGGCAGTGCCCGTCGCAGGAACCCGTCGCGATAGTCGGCGTAGTACTGGCTCGTGATAAATGAGGTGCGCACGTCGAAGGAGAACAGGGCGCGCAGCCACGCATCCAGTCCGAAGACAACCACCACGGCGAGGGTCAGCAGCAGTGCCACCGCACCAGAGGCGTCGGTGCGGACCGCAGCCTCGATGAGGGCTCGACCCTGGTGCACCACCCGCATGTCGCCGGACGATAGCGCGCAGGCGGCGTGATGCGGCGCGCACTCACACAAGGCGGGTCCGGCGCATCGGCCAGCCCCAGGGAGGCGGTAGCGTGCCGCGGTGACTGACTGGCTCGTCCCGCGGATGCGGCCGCACCGGGCAACGATCTTCGGAGAGATGAGCGTGCTCGCCACTGAACTCGGTGCGATCAACCTCGGCCAAGGCTTCCCCGACACCGACGGCCCGGCGACCGTGCGCGAGGCAGCGGTGAGAGCGATCCGGGAGGGGCGCGGTAATCAATACCCGCCTGTCCACGGAGTGCCCCAGCTGCGGGAGGCGATCGCCACCCACCAGCACCACTGGTACGGCTTGGCGCCTGACCCAGCGACGGAGGTGGTGGTCACCACCGGCGCCTCCGAGGCGATACCGGCAGTCATCTTGGCGCTGGTTGAGCGCGGGGACGAGGTCGTCCTGTTCGATCCCCACTTCGACATCTACACCGCGGCGATCGCGCTGGCTGATGGCACCTGTCGGCCGGTGAGCGTGCTGCCGGGCACTCTGCGACCGGATATCGACGCCCTCCGTGATGCGGTGACCTCGCGGACGCGGCTGCTGGTGGTCAACAGCCCCAACAACCCGACCGGCATCGTCTACACACCCGCCGAGCTGGCGGCGATTGCTGAGATCGCCGAACGAACCGACACGCTGGTCATCTCCGATGAGGTGTACGAGCACCTCTGGTTCGACGGCCACCCGCACACCGCCTTTGCAACCCTGCCGGGGATGGCCGATCGCACCCTCACCATCGGGTCGGCTGGCAAGTGCTTCTCCCTGACCGGGTGGAAGGTGGGCTGGGTGACCGGTCCGGCAGACCTCATCGCCGCTGTGCGAACCGTGCGCCAGCACATGTCCTTCGTCTCCGGTGGACCGTTCCAGTGGGCGATCGCCGAAGGTCTGGCCCTGCCCGATGAGCACTGGGAGTCCGAGCGGCGATCCCTGCAGGCGCGGCGTGACCACTTCACCACCGGTATGTCCGAGCTCGGCTTCGGCGTGATCGAGTCGGAAGGCTCCTATTTCCTCAGCACCGACGTCCGGCCGCTGGGCTTCACCGACGGCCGACGCTTCTGCCACGCACTGGCCCACGCCGGAGGGGTGGTGGCCATTCCGGAGCAGGCGCTCTGCCACGATGAGCGCGACGGTGCCCCATATGTTCGCTGGGCGCTGTGCAAGCGGCGCGAGGTGCTGGACGAGGCACTGGCCCGCATGGCCGCAGCCCTGCCCGGCCTTCGCCGAGACGCCACCGAGCAGGTGGGTGACCCATTAAGCCCCGCAGGTGGGTGACCCATTAAGACCCGCTTGAGGCACTTCGACTCGCGCCGGCGGCGGATCGCACGTGCTGGGGTGCTCGCAACCGCGGCATTCATCATGGCGGTGGCAAGCCTGCTAGCTGCAGCAGGACGACCCGCCGAGCCGCCGGCGGCCGCACGCTGGCTGGCCACCCCCGGCACGCGCGTCATTGTCGACGACACCGGTGCCGTGATCGCCACGGTGAGCAGCACGGTGGTTCCCCTCGGCGGCGCCGTGCACGGGGTTCCGGTGCCCGAACTGGCCACGACCCTGCTGACTGCACTCGCCGCCAGCGGCATCGACCCCGAGACCGCGGTCGTCGAGCGATCCTTCACTGTGATCCCCACCGGTGACGGCGGGGTCAGCGCGGGGCTCGCCCTGACGGTGGCCGATGAGCAGGCGGTCTGGGAGGCGCTGAGCTGGGATACCCAGGGGGGTGTGCTCGCCTACCTGCCGCTGCGCGAGCAGCTTCCCGCGAACCCGGCGCGGACCCGCACCTGGTCGGGCAGCGGGCTCACCAATGGGATCAGTCCTTTCCGCATCACTGGGGAGGTTGACCGCGCCGAGGGTGACTGCGCCACGGTGACAACACGGACCGAGCAGGAGGTTCCCGGTGGCCCACCGCTGGTCACCGGGCTGCGCACCCGATGGTGCATCGGTCGGGGGCAGCTGAATGCGGTGGACCTCGACAGCGGCTCGACGGTGTCGGTGGGGGCCGACATTCCCGCCGGCCCACTGCCGACTCCCCCGACGGGCGGGGTCAGCACATCCGCCCCGCTTCCCGGTGTTGAACTCGGTGCCGTCACCGCCCTTGCCGGCCTGACCGTCGGGGCCGACCGCGCCACCGGGGATCTGCTCGCGTGGACCGCGGCACCGGATCCGGTGCTGCGCTGGTGGCACCATCCCGGCGGGGTGATCACCGCACTGGGCGCCGGTGATGGGCTGATCGTCGTTGGCACCTCCCAGCGCGCGGTCCACGCCTTCGATGCGCTGGGCCAGTTGCGCTGGACCACCGGACAGCCCGACGTTGCCGTCGGCCGCATCACCATCGCCGGCGGCCGGGTGACCGTCCCACTGGCGACCGGGGCAACAGTCACGCTCGCCGCCTCATCGGGGGCCGCGGCGCCCAGGCCAGGGGTTGCGCCCAGTGGCGGCTGAGCGGGGGATCCGGGCGACGCTGGACTCGGCGCTGGTGGCGCCCGTCCGCACCGGCACCTTCGACCTGCGTCGGCATTCCGCCAGTGCCGCCGGGGTCGCGTTCGCAGCCGCGGGGCTGTTCGCCCTCCTGCTGGCGGCCGTCGTCCTCGCCACCCCCCTGCGATCACTGGGCCCGCTCACCGGTGTCGACAGCGGGGCCGGCAGCGGTCCGATCGCCCTTCCCGGGGCACTGATCCCGATCACCCTCGCACTGATCGGGTGTTGCCTCGCACTGGTCGTCACCGGCGCACTGCGAGGGCATCTCGCCATCGCCAGTGGGGCGGTGATCCTCGCCGCGCTGGTGCTTGCGGTGATCCTGGCCGCCGGCGGCGGAACCGCTCCGCTGTCGGGCCCACCCCTCGGCGGCTACGCGGCCGTCATCGGCCTAGTGGTGATCGCAGCGCTGCTGCGCCGCTGGCGTGGCAGTGTCCTGCGGGATCTGCTCGCCGTGCTGATCCCGACCCTGCTCGCCCTGGTCCTCGCCGAACGTGCCTTCCGGGCCGGGGCCACCACCTCGGGGGTTCGGGTGGACGTCGTCGCCGTCGCCGTCGTCCTCACCTTCCTCGCCACCCTTGCCATCCCGGTGGCCCTCAACTCCGGTCTGGCAGCGGTGGACGTTGGGGTCGGGCTGGTCATCGGCGTGCTGACCGGGCTGCTCACGCGGACATCGCGGGCCCTCACCTGGCTGATCGGCACCGCCAGCGTCGTGGGCATGCTCTGGTGGAACCTGCGGGAGCCGTGGCCAGGCTCCCGGTTGCTGGCGGTCGCCTGCGGTGCGGTGAGCCTCGCGGCGGTGGCGCTGGTGTGGTCACTCACCCGCGCCCGGTCAGTGGCCGACCCCGCTGCAGTGCGCGAGGCCACCGGACGGATCGGACTGCCGGCCTGCTACGTGCTGGCCGCGCCAGTGATCATCGGCGGCGTGCTCGGCATGGCCGGTGTGGTGCTGGCGGCGACCGCGACTCCGGGGGGCCGCATCGTGGTGCCGCTGCGGGATTTCCTCCTCACTGGCCCCGGCCCGGCACTGGGCCGGATCGCCGTCATTGCCGGCCTGCTGTGGATCGCACTGCGTGCGGGCAGTCGTGGTCGGGGCGGTGCCGGGCGGCATGTCGCGGCCGCCGCCGGCATCACCGCGGTGATCGCCACCGCCGTTGCCCTTGACACCGCACGATGGCCATGGTGGTCGTGGTCGCCCGCGGGCACCGCAGTGGCCCTGTTGATCGCAGTACTGACGTGGGCGGCGATCCGATGGCATCGCGGCAACCCACTCTCCCCTGCGACGCTGATCGTCGTACTCGGCCTCACTGCCCTGCTCCACCAGGCCGATGCGCTGGCACTGCCGGTCGCCCTGCTGCTGCAGGGCAGTGCGACCGCCGTCCTCGTCGTCGGACTTGCCTGGGGAATGCTGACCGACGGTGGCGCCGCTCATCGCAGGACCCGACTGCTGAGCCGCGATGCCGCCCTGCTGCTGATCCTGGGCAACCTCCTCTTCACCGCGACCATCCTGATGTGGGCGAGCGTGGGTCGGCAGCCGCTCATCGCAAGCGAGTTGCAGGCCGCGACCAGCCTCGGCGTGGCGATCTTCGGCACCTCCCTCGTCCTGCACCTATGCGCATCGCTGCTCAGCCGACCACCCTCGTGACACCACCAACCGGCGTACCTGCTGCCCGTGACCTGGTCACCCTGGCTGACGTGGACGCGGGGATCCGCGGTTGCCGCGCCTGCCCCCGTCTCGTCCAGTGGCGGGAGGCTGTTGCCCAGCAACGTCGAGCCGCCTACCGCGATGACCAGTACTGGGGTGCCGCGGTACCGGGATTCGGCTGCACCGCCCCGGAGATCCTCATCGTGGGACTTGCGCCGGGAGCCCATGGCGCCAACCGGACGGGTCGACTGTTCACCGGCGACCGCAGTGGCGACTGGCTGTTCGCATCCCTGTTCCGCGTCGGCTTGGCCAGCCTGCCGTATTCGGTCGGCCGCGATGATGGCCAGCACCTGTATCGCACCCGGCTCACCGCCGCGGTCCACTGTGCTCCCCCGGCGAATCGGCCGACAACGTCGGAGGCACGCCAGTGCGGACAGTGGCTTGACGCCGAACTGTTGCTGCTCGCCGCAGGGCTGTCGGTGATCGTGGTCCTCGGCGGGTTCGCCTGGCAGGCGGTGATCTCCAGCCTCATCCGGCTGGGGGTGACGTCGTTGCGACCACGCCCGGCATTCGGTCACGGCCGTCACCATCACGTCACCATGGCCACGGGACGGGTGGCTCTGCTTGCCTCGTACCACCCAAGCCAGCAGAACACCTTCACTGGCCGGTTGACCGCGCACATGATGGACGAGGTCCTCGCGACCGCGGCCGCCATCGCCGATGCGCGCCCACGGGGGAACCACTCGGACGTGACTAGGGTGTCGGGGTGACCGAGCAGGAAGGCCTGCGGGGGGTGCCAGCGGCTGAGCTCAGTGACCGCCAGACCCTGCGCACCCTGATCGGCGGCTGGCGTGGCGCAGTCGAGGGAATGCTGCCGCCGTTCATCTTCGTCGGTGCCTACTTCGCCAGTGGCCGTTCACTGGCATGGGCGCTCGGACTGACCCTTGCGGTAGCCGGCGTCCTCGCGGCCCTGCGGCTGCGTCGACGGGAGCGACCAATCCGGGTTGCCGGGGCCCTCATGGTTGTCCTGCTCGGCGCCCTGGTGGCCTTCGCCACCGGCAATGCGGTCGCGTACTTCTGGCCGCTCGTGCTCGCCAATGCCCTGTCGGCGGTGGCCTTCGCTTTCTCCATCCTCATCGGCTGGCCGCTGCTGGGGGTGATCGTCGGACCGATCGCCGGCACGGGGATGCGCTGGCGACAGGATCCGGATCTGCGGCGTGCCTACGCGAACGCCTCGTGGCTCTGGGTGCTGCTCAACGTCATCCGGGCGATCGCCCAGATCCCGTTGATCCGCAATGAGGACCTGTGGGCGCTGGCCGCGATCCGCCCGGTGTTCTACGTTCTGGTGATCCTCACCGTGCTCGGCTCCTGGGTCATCATCAGCCGCAGCCTGCCGTCAGGTCACCCGGGCTTGCGTCACCCGCGGGTACCAGCGCCGCCACCGGGCTGAGCCACCGGTGGCGGCAGGTCACAGGTGCGCACGGCAGGTCGGCCGGCCAACCGGTCGGCGATCCATGCCACCGCCGAGGGCCCTGCCGCATTCGCGGCACTCATGTGACCCACCCCACCGAGCCAGAGCATGGTGAGGTCGACACCTGCAGCACACCACTGCTCCTGCAGGGCAGCATTCGGCCACGCCAGGACGACCTCATCGGCGGTGCCCTGGCCGATGAAGACCGGGACGTCCGTGAGCGGCGCCGGGGTCTGCTCCGTGGCGAAGGCCAGCCAGGCCGGCATAGCGAGCGGGTTGACGGCGAAGAACTGCTCCCCAGCGAGGCGACGAAGTCCCACGTCCACCTTCAGGTCCACAGACGTAATGCAGTCCGCGGCAACGCGCTCATAGGAACGCAGGCCCGATCTGGTGAGGATCGCCGCTGGACGCAGACTCGGGTCGGTGGCCGGCCAGCCGATCGCGACCTCCGGTCCGATGACCCAGGCGATCAGCGTGCGCCATTGCGCGCCGATGATGTCGACCAGGCGCGCGGCCGGTGCCGCGGCGGCGACCCCGACAAGGGTGAGGTCCGCGGCAAGTTCGCCGCTGAGCTGGCCGGTCCAGAGCGCGGCATGCCCACCCTGGGAGTGCCCCCACACCGCGAACCGGTCCCCCGGCTGCGCATCAGGGATCGTCCGTACGGCCCGCACGGAGTTCACCACATCCCGTGCTTCGGACTGTCCCACGAGGTAGCGCTGCGCACCGGCCGTGCCGAGGCCGGCGTAGTCGGTGGCCGTGACAACCCAGCCGAGGGCAAGCATCTGCTCAAGCCAGCCCTGGGTGTCAAGCAGGGGGTCGCTGGCGCGGGACGGAGCGCAGGCATCACCCATCCCGATCGTGCCGTGCGCCCACGCCACAACGGGACGGCCACCGGTCGGCGCCGGCGCTGACGGCACGAAGACCATCCCCCCACTGACCGTCGGCTCACCATCGGCCCGTTCGCTGACGTACAGCATGCGCAGGGCCCGGCCGCCGGTAATGCTCAGGGCCAGAGGCTCTGTGCGGATGAGGGTGCCGGGCGGCCCCGGCAGCAACGCAGGCGCGGTGTAGAAGGGATCCAAGCGCTCCTGTTCGGTGGCGACCGCTCGATCGGCAACGGCCTCCCAGATACGCACCGCGACAACGACGGTGCCAGCCGTCACCACCAGTGCCCCGACCAGGACGGCCACCCAGCGCGCCCATGCCGGCATGCGTGCACGGTACCGGGAGCGGATCCACCGCTACGCCGCCCTCGCCCTCGGCCCCGCCTCAGCCGGCAGGAGCCTGGGTCGGCTCCGCCTCAGCCGGCAGGCAACCGGGGTCGCCCGCGGCACACGCCCTCGCCTCGACCTGCGACACCCTCCGACACAATGCAGCCACGTACTTGAGGCTGCCGCCAGCCGCACGTGCGTCACCGTGAATTCGCACGTGACCAGTTGAGGAGGGCAGATGGCGATTTCCCGCCTGCGCAGTGCCGCGGCCCGGCACCTGCTGGACCGCCGCATCCGGCCGCTGCAGCGCACCGTCAGCTCACTGCTGGATCAGCGCAGCCTACGGCTCGTAGACGTTGGCGCCGCGGGCGAACTGCCGCCGCGGTGGGCCGCCATCGCCGGCTCCGTGGATTATCTCGGCTTTGAGCCCGATGAGCGTTCGCGAGCTGAACTGCTCGCACGGGACCACGGATGTCGGTCCTACCTGCTGCGCCCCGAGGTCCTCGCAGCCGACGCCGGGAGGATCACCTTCAATCTGTGCGCGAAACCTATGTGCTCGTCAGCCCTTATCCCGAATAGCAAGTGGCTGGCTCGCTTTCCCGAAGTGGGGCGCTTCGAGATCGTCGCCTTTTCGGAGGTCGACGCGACCTCCCTGGATTCCATCGGTGTGACCGAGGCGGACTTCATCAAGCTTGACACGCAGGGAACTGAGCTCTCGATTCTGCGGGGAGCCGATCGCCTGCTGGACACCTGCTTAGGGCTGGAGGTGGAATCGGAGTTCCAGGAGATGTACTCAGGTCAACCGCTATTCGCGGATGTGTCGGCCCACCTTGTGGCCCGAGGATTCGAATTCATCGACCTGCTCAATCCGGTCCGATGGGAAAGGACGCAGTTCAACGCGTACGGCCAGCTTGCCTTCGCCGATGCCCTCTTCCTGCGTTCACCGGAGGCTGTTGCCCTGACCGCTCCGAACTCGGATTCATTGGGGCGCTACCTCGCCGTCTGCGCTCTCTACGAGCGACTGGACCTCGCAATCGAGTGCCTGCGACTGCTTGCGATCCCACCCACCGACCCGCGCGCCATCTGCCTAGCGGCGGCCAGTGAGCACCAGAGCCGAACACGTCGCCACTGGGAGCGGATCCACCGCTACGCCGCCCTCGCCCTCGGCCCCGCCTGAGCCGGCAGGAGCCTGGGTCGGCCCCGCCTGGGCTGGCAGGCAACCGGGGTCGCCCGCGGCGCATAATGACGCCATGAGCACACTGCTGATCAAGGGCGGCACCGTCGTCAACGCCGATGTCTCGCGGCCCGCAGACGTCCTCATCGAGGATGGCACCATCACCCAGGTCGCCCGCGATCTGCCGACGCCACCTGGTGCGGAGGTTATTGACGCTGCCGGCTGCTACGTCATGCCCGGCGGCATCGATCCGCACACCCACCTGGAACTGATGTTCATGGGGACGGTGTCCGCCGACGACTTCGAGTGGGGAACGAAGGCCGCCCTCTCGGGGGGAACGACGATGGTCGTTGACTTCTGCATCCCCGCTCCCGGGCAGTCCCTGGCGGAGGCCTACCTCGCCTGGCGGGAGAAGTCCCGCAAGGCGGCAGCGGACTACGGGTTCCATCTGGCCATCACATGGTGGGAGGAGTCGATCTGGAAGGAGATGGAGACCGCCGTCCGTGAGTACGGGGTCAACACCTTCAAGCACTTCATGGCCTACAAGGGCGCCCTGATGGTCAACGATGACGAGATGTACAACTCATTCAGTCGATGCGCTGAGCTCGGCGCGCTGCCACTTGTCCATGCCGAGAACGGCGACGTCGTGTGGCGGCTGCAGCAGTCACTGCTCGAACGCGGCATCACCGGACCGGAGGGACATGCCTACTCACGTCCGCCGGAGGTTGAGGGCGAGGCGACCAACCGCGCGATCATGATCGCTGACATGGCCGGTGTGCCGGTGTACATCGTCCATACGTCCAGCCGCGATGCCCATGAGGCGGTCAAGCGCGCCCGGGAACGGGGCGTTCGAGCGTACGGCGAGCCCCTCATCCAGTATCTGGTGCTGACCGAGGACGAGTACCGCAACCCGGATTGGGACCACGCAGCACGGCGCGTGATGTCACCGCCGTTCCGCACCGCCGACCATCACGCCTCATTGTGGGCGGGCCTGCAGTCGGGCTCACTGCAGGTGGTCGCCACCGATCACTGCTCCTTCACAACCGAGCAGAAGCGGATGGGCAAGGGGGACTTCACCAGAATCCCGAATGGCACCGGGGGACTCGAGGATCGGATGCCCGTGCTGTGGACCGCCGGCGTCGTCACCGGACGGCTGACGAAGGAGGAGTTCGTCGCGGTCACCTCGGCGAATGCCGCGCGCATCCTCAACGTCTACCCCCGCAAGGGGGTTGTCACCCCCGGTGCGGACGCCGATGTCGTGATCTGGGATCCGGCTGCGACCAAGACCATCAGTGCGGCCACGCAGGTCAGCCGGATCGACTACAACGTCTTCGAGGGGTACGCCTGCACCGGGCTGCCGATCATCACCATCAGCAACGGCCGCATTGCCTACCGCGACGGCGAGGTGCTGGCCCAGGCCGGCGACGGTGCATACGTGCACCGCCCCGGCTTCTCACCGGTCCACGTGGCGAACTCGACCTTCAAGGCCAGCACCGCGCCACGCGCGGTCAACCGGGACAGCGTCACCCCGTAGGGACCTCCGCCAGCACCCGGTGGCCGGCCCGGGTCAACTGGACGGTCCCCTCGGTCACGTATGCCCGCTCACAGCCGAGCAACGGGAACTCGCGCAGGCCGGCGGTGATGCGCGAACTGGTCGGGTTCGCCTGCCAGGTGAGGTCCCCGAACTCCACCGCGCCCGTGCACCAGGTGCCGGCGGTCGGGCGGTTGGCGATGTCGATGAAGGTCGCCTGGTTGACGGCGACCCCGACCCCGTCGATCTGCGGGATGCGCTTCCAGCCGAACCACGCCGAGGGTGTGGCGGGTGCGGCGAGGTCGGCCACCTCGGCGTCGGTCATCGCCCGCTCACCGGTGAGATCCAGGCTCATCAGATCGGCGCCGTTCTCACGCGCGGTCACCCGGTACCGGCCATCGCGCGGACTCGGATCGTCGATCTCCGCGAGCAGTTTCGGGATGCCGAGGATCTCCCGCCCACGGATGATCGCCTCGATGCTCGTCTCCCACAGGATGAGCGCGAACTCCCCCTCGATCGGACCGGTTGCCGCCGGAAAAGTGGCCGTCACATTCACCCCCATCAGCCGGTACTCGCCGCCGGCGAGAAAGTTCACCCCCCGGCACCGCTGCATGTAGGCGATGAGCTGTGGGGACCGGCCGGGGGTGAATGGTGCCGGGAGAACGCGCGCAATGGCCTGCGGTGTGGTGGTGAACACCGCCGTCAGGGTGCGCACGTCCTCGAACACGCCCGCCGGATGCGGAGGGAGCGGCCCGAAGGCCACCGGCATGAGGTAGGTGGAGCCGGGTGTGAAGTCCACGCGGGCCTCAGTGACCGTGTTCCTCGGTCAACTCGATCGAGTTGCCGTCCGGGTCCGACAGGAACACCACCGTCACCGCTCCGGTCTCCAGGGGAAAGGTCGCCGGCTGGGCATCGAAGACCACTCCCTTGGCGCGCAGTTCCTCATAGGACTGCCAGATGTCATCGACACTCAGGGCGAAGTGAGTTGCCCCCACCACACCAGCACGCGGTGCCGCCGACTCCTTGGGCAGGTCGAAGAACTCGATCAGGTCAATCAGGATGTGGGGGGTGCCGGGGGCGGCAAGCCGTGTCGACTGACCGCGGGCGTTGTCGATGTCATTGGCCTTCTTCACATCCGCAGCCGCGAGCTGATGCTGTTCAACCTGGACCAGTCCGAGCATGCCGCAGTAGAAGTCCAGTGCGCGCTGGGTGTCGCTGACGGTGACGGCAATGTGGTCAAGGGCTTTCACTGCCATGGTGTCCTCCTCTATTGAATGGCTGCGGGGCTACGAAGTGGTTGCGGCTGGGGAAGCTGCTGGGTTGCCAACATGCCCGAGCGCTGTGAGGTCGTAGTCGCGCAGCGGTAGATCCGGGTCAACCACCGGTGAGGTGTTGTAGCCCGGCAGCACCATGTGCCCGGCATCGATGTTGATCTCGATTCCGGTGACATGACGCGATTCATCGGATGCAAGCCAGATCATGACGTCGGCGACATCAGCCGCACTCAGGGCATTGCGGTTGCGCAGTGCCGTCCAGTTGTGCGCTGCGCGCAGGTACTCCTCACGTGAGACGTCCGGACGACCGAAGACGACGTTGTACACCGCGGGGTTGTCCGACATCGGCGTCGCCACCATCCCCGGGGCCACGGCATTGACGCGGATGCCGTGGTCGCCCAACTCGAGGGCGAAGGCACGCATGAGGCCGAGGACACCGTGCTTTGCGGCGACATAGTGGCTCATATTGCGCAGCGGCTCCACCGAATTGGTCGACGTGGTCAGGATGACACTGCCCTCGCCGCGTCGGATCAGGTAGGGGGCCGCGGCCCGGACGGTCTTCCACACCCCGGTGAGGTTGACGTCGATGACCTCCTGCCACACCTCCTCGGGCATCTCCAGGGTTGGGTACCACCCGGCGATCCCCGCATTCGCGCAGACAACATCGATCCGGCCGAACTGCTCCCAGGTGGCGGCCGTGAAGGCATGGAGCGCTGCCTGATCGCGCACATCGGCGATGAACGTCAGGCAGCGTCGACCGGCGGATTGCACGAGGTCGGCGGTTGCGGCAAGGTCAGCCTCGGTCGCGGTGGCATAGGCCAGGTGGGGAGATGGTGCAGGGACATCGCAGATGGCGATATCGGCGCCTTCAGCGGCGAACTTCGCTGCGATCGCGCGCCCCTGCCCGCGTGCGCCGCCGGTGATGAGACCGACACGGCCGGTCAGCCTGCCCACAGCACCTCCTCGGAATTGGCCCGGCTGCGCCGGGGGTTCGCATCCTGCCCCCCACCCACTGTCGCCCGTCAATTCTCAACTGTCGACAACCTGAGGACGGAAGACAAGTGACGGGCATACTATCGGCACCCAACCCCGGGGGAACCGTCCGGCAACCCGGCCGGTGGCAATAGCGAGGGAGGACCGTCATGGGACGCGTTTCCGGAAAGGTCGCCTTCATCACCGGCGCCGCACGAGGCCAGGGACGCAGCCACGCGGTGCGGCTGGCCGAGGAGGGTGCGGACATCCTCGCCCTCGACATCTGCGCCCCACTGCCGACCGTGCCCTATCCGCTGGCCACCCCCGATGACCTCGCGCAGACCGCTGCGTTGGTGACGGCGCTCGGGCGCCGCATCGTCACCGTCGCCGCCGATGTTCGCGATGGTGCGGCGGTCGACGATGCCGTGGCACGCGGCGTTGCCACGCTCGGCGGCATCGACATCGTCGTGGCCAACGCGGCCGTGCTGAACTTCGCCCCCGTTGAGCAGATCACCCAGCAGATGTGGGATGAGGTCATCGGGGTGAACCTCACCGGTGTCTGGCACACCTGCCGCGCGGCAATTCCCGTGATGAAGGAGCGCGGACGAGGTGGCTCGATCATCCTCATCTCATCGGTTGCCGGGCTCAAGGCATGGGAGAACCAGGCCCACTACGTCGCCACCAAGCATGCCCTGATCGGGCTGATGCGCACGATGGCCAGAGAGCTGGCACCGCATCGGATTCGGGTCACCACCGTCCATCCCACCAGCGTGCTCACCGACATGATCCGCAATGAGGCCCTGTTCCGGCTGTTCCGACCCGATCACGACGATCCCACCCTGGCCGATGTCGAGCCGCTGTTCTGGGAGCAGAACAGCCTGCCGCTGCCGTGGGTGGACCCGGTGGACATCAGCAATGCCATTCTGTACCTCGCCTCGGATGAGGGACGCTACGTCACCGGCATCACACTGCCGGTTGACGCGGGCACGCTGCTGAAGTAGCGAAGGTCGGTGGCCCACCGGCTGCACCTGTGGCCGACCGTTCAACCGCGGCTCATCGGTGCGACCGCGGCTCACCCGATGAAGCCGCCAGTGGCCTCGATGACGCTGCCATTGAGCACCCCGGCCTCCCGGGATGCGCAGAAGGCGAGGGTGCCCGCCAGCTCGTCCGGCTCCAACAGGCGCCGCAGTCGCGAGGACTCCGCGAAGCCGTCCGGGGTCTGGGTGCCGTACAGCCCCGCCGTTGCCTCGAGCATTGCGGTGCGCGTGGCTCCCGGGCTGACCGCCACCGCCGTCACCCCCGTTCCGGTGAGGTCAGCGGCCAGCCCGCGGATCAGCCCGATCACCGCGTGCTTGGCGGCGCAGTAGCCGGCAAGGCCGAACAGCCCATGCGTGCCGGCCGCACTGGCGACGGCGACGATCCGGCACCCCGCGGGGTCCGGACCGCTGAGCATGTGGGGAACCACCGCGGCCGCGGCATTCCACACCCCGCCGACATCAACGGCGAGGAGGGCGTCCAGATGGGCCGGGGGGGTCCGCCACTGCGGGTCACCGCCGCTGATGACCGCCGCGGCCGCGATGACGGCGTCCATGCGGCCAAGGCGGCGGACGGCCTCATCCGCCGCGGCCACGAGGGCGGCCGCATCGCGCACATCGGCAACGACGGGGATCACCTGATCCGGATGCTGTGCGACAACCGCGTCAAGGTCCTCGCGGGTTGCCAGGGGGTAGTCCACGCCGTCCGGGGTGACCGTCCCGGCGCAGCTGTCGAGGGCGACGACGTGGGCACCCTGGGCGCACAGGCGCCTGACCGTTGCCGCGCCGATGCCGCGGGCCGCACCGGTCACGAGAACGACCCGGCTTGCGCTCACCAGCGCGACCCCACACCGGCCATGCCGAGCTCGGCGGTGAGGGACTGGACCACCGCCTCGACCAGCATCCCGAGGAGTCGCTCACCATCATCGGCCGTCGCACTGCGCGGGTCGCCGAGCACGCCGCTGGGGGAGACTGCCTGCACCCCATGGGTGCGCAGCTCGGGCAGCAGGATCGAGAGGGGTTCGCAGCGCCCGCGGTCAACCCGATCACCGCGCACGGACGCCGCGGGCACCTCACCGCTGGCCACCAGCGCCCACATCACCGATGTCTCATAGTGACCGGCGTGGCTGTCAACCGCGACGGCGGCCCCAAGGCCGACCGTGCTCACCGCATGTCCCTCCCCGCGCATCCGGGCGACCGTGTCACGCAGGGTCGGCTCATTGCCCCCGTGCGCATTGACGATCACGATCGGGCCAGCCCAGCGGGCCAGTGAGCGGACCAGCTCGACCAGCACCACGCCGAGGGCATCGTGGCCGATGGAGATCGTGCCGGGAAAGCCCTCATGCTCGCCACTGGCGCCATAGGGCAGCGCAGGGGCCAGCACCACCGGGCGGCCCACCCGATCGCCGAGCGCTGCGATCACCCGCCGGGTGACGGCATCGGCGATGAGGGTGTCGGTGCTCACCGACAGGTGGGGGCCGTGCTGCTCAGTGGCCCCCAGCGGCACGAGCACCAGTGGCCGCTCGGGCAGGTCCGGCCAGGTGAGCCCACCGAGGGCGGCGGCCCCCCCGATCACGAGGGCGCCTCGCGCCGGAACCCGTCCGGGATGAGGACGTCCGCGGCGGTGAGCTCGCCCGGAGTTGCCCGTCCGAGACCGCGCAGGGTGGATTCCATTCCCATCCGGAGGATGTCGAGGACGTTCGTGACACCTGCCTGCCCGTTCGCGGCCAGCCCCCACAGGTAGGGACGCCCGATCATCACCGCCCGCGCGCCGAGGGCGAGTGCCTTCACGACGTCACTGCCGCGGCGCACCCCCCCATCGAGCAGCACCTCCACCTGGTCGCCAACGGCGGCGGCGATCGACGGCAGGAAGCGCAGTGCCGCAGGCGTGGTGTCGAGGTTGTTCCCGCCGTGGTTCGACACCGATAGTGCAGTGGCGCCCGCATCGACCGCGCGGCGGGCATCGTCGACCCGACAGACCCCCTTGAGACAGACCGGGCCGTCCCATTGGGCAATCAGCCAGGCGATGTCCTGCCAGGTCGGTGGCGGTGTCTGCTGCCAGCGGGCATAGGCGCCGAAGAATGTGGGCGTGGGCTGACCCGGCTCCGCGAGGTTCGGGACGGTGAGGTCGGGCAGCCGACGGGAGCGGATGAACGCCAGCAGCCAACTGGGCCGTTGCAGCGCCTGCGGGGCGAACTGCATTGCCGAGCCGAGGGTGAGGCGCTCGGGAATGTGCGGGCTGCCCCAGTCCCGGCCGTAGGAGAACGACCAGTCGAGGGTGAGGATGATCGTGCCCACGCCGGCGGCTCGCACCCGTTCGAGCAGCCGCAGGATGGCATCACGTCCGTCCATCCAGTAGAGCTGGAAGGCCAGCGCGCTGTGGGCGGCCGCAACCTGCTCAATGGGCTTGCTCGCGAATGAGCTCAACCCCATCGGGACCCCGCGCTCGGCGGCAGCCCTGGCGATGGCGAGCTCACCATCGGGATGGACCGCCTGCACCCCGGTCGGCGAGAGCACCACCGGCATCGACGCGGCCATCCCGAGGATGTCGACGCCAAGGTCGCGCAGGTGAGGAGCGTCGGCCACCCGGGGCGCAAGCCCGATCTCCGCGAATGCATCGGTGTTGTCCCGCACTGTCACGCCGCTCTCATTTCCGGCGAGCAGGGCGGAGTAGACCGCCGGCGGCAGTCGGCGGCGGGCCCGTCGCTGCGCCTCCGCAACGGTCTCGAGCCAGGTCGAGCTCATCGCCGCAGCACGGGCATCGGCAGGCCGACGGGGGTGGTGCGGGAATGGTCCACGCTCGCCATCGGGATTGTGCGCACCTGCGCCAGCGCCGCCTCACTGGCGCCGCGGACACACTCGGGATCGGGGCCGTCCAGTGGCAGCCCGGTGAAGAACTTCGCCGCCATGCACCCGCCACGGCACGCGTCGTAGGCACTGCACGATGTACAGCCGCCACCGGTGCCGGGTTCCCGCAGGGACGTGAAGGTCGCCGACTCCCGCCAGACCGCGGTGAATCCGCCCGGGCCGAGCACACTGCCGGCCGCGAAGCGCTCGTGGATCGCGAATGGGCAGGCATAGACATCCCCGACCGGATCGATCAGGCACACGACCCGACCCGCCCCGCAGAGGTTGAGCCCGGGTAACGCCTCACCGAGAGCGGACAGGTGGAAGAAGGAGTCGCCGGTGAGCACCCGGTCGCCGGCGGCGACCAGCCACGCATGGAGGGAACGCTGCTGGTCGGCGGTGAGGTGGAGTTCATCCCAGACAGCCGCCCCGCGACCGGACGGTCGCAGGCGCGTCAGGCGCAGGACTGCGTCGTGGTCATCCGCGATCTGCTGGAACTGATCGAGCTGGTCGACGTTGTCCCGGGTCACCACCACGGAGAGTTTCGCCCCGGTGACGCCGGCGGCGGCAAGGGTCGCCAGCGCGGTGAGCGCCATTCGATGGCTGCCGGGGCCTCGCAGGGCATCGTTGACCGCAGCTGTCGCCCCGTCGAGGGAAACCTGAACATCGACGTAGTCGGTGGCCGCGATCCGCGCGGCTCGGCCTGGGGTGATCCGCGAGCCGTTGGTGGAGAACTTCACGCCCACCCGGCGCGCGACTGCGTAGTCCAGCAGGTGCCAGAAGTCAGGACGCAGGGTCGGCTCCCCGCCACCGATATTGACGTAGAACACCCCCATGCCGGCGAGTTCGTCGATGAGCGCCTCACAGGCTTGGGTCGACAGTTCCGCAGGGTCCCGTCGCCCGGAGGAGGACAGGCAGTGTCGGCAGGCGAGGTTGCAGCCGTAGGTGAGCTCCCAGGTGAGGCAGATGGGCGCGGCAAGGCCGGTCTCCATCTGCGCGGTGAGGTCGCGGGAGGCAGTCGCCGGCGGCGGGGCGGCAGGCGCGAGTGGCGGCGCAGTGGGCGCGGGCGGTGGGGGACGCAAGGCGCGGGACTCCGGCGCGTAGAGCATGGCTGCGGTGTGCAGGGCGCGCAATGCTGCGGCGTATGCCGGCCACTGGGACGATGGAATCCCTGCCGCACTCACACTCGCCCGGGCCGGCCGAATACCGTCGAGACCACGCAGGACTGCGAGGAGGGCGGGCCGTTTGAGGAAGGTCAGCCGCCGGGTGGCCGAGTCGTAGGCGAGGGCGCCAAATGGCTCCTCTCGTACGGACACCCCAGGAGCCAGGGTCAGCGGCAGATCGAGGATCGCCACCTCGCTCGGTGCGGCGGGACGGTCGCTCATCCCCGCAACGCGCGGTGGGTGCTCAGCGGCAAGGGACATCTCCGTCGCGGCCTAGTAGACCCCGCACATGCCATCGATCGAGACATCTTCAATGAGGGTCTCGACTCCCTCGTCAACGAGGCAGTCACCTCCGTCCACCTCGACGCCGCTTGCGGCGCCGGCCTTCTCCGCGGGTGCCATCGCCACCTGCTCATTCATTGGGTCTCCTTCATCGCTCGTCGCCGGCACCATCACGCCACCGCGCCGACACAGATCCCGCATCGACACATTATTGGCACTGAGCGCCAAAAGTCAAGACTCGACCCCGCGCCGTTGCATCGACGCCTGCTGATCGGCAACCGCCGCAACCATCCGCTGCTGTCGTTCCCGCAACAGTGCGTGGCTCGGCGATCGTGGCATCACCACCGAGGGCGACGCACCCGGGTCGAGGCACCGGATGCGCCCCTGCGCCAGGGTCGCCGCTCCGATCGCCGCCGCATCGGGCCGGGCGCCGCCAAGCAGGGTGCATCCGGTGACATCAGCGAGCAGCCGCCGGAAGCGGGGATCATGTGCCCCCCCGCCGATAAGGGGAATCGGCTGCGGCATGGCCACCCCGGTGGCCTGCACCGCCTGCCGGCCGAGGTCGATCGCGTGGGCGATCCCCTCAAGGACGCTCCGCAGCAGTGCCGGACGGTCAGTTGACCGGGTGACGTCCTGCCATCCACCGTGGAGCTGCTCATCCATGAATGGTGTCCGCTCCCCCGCCAGGTAGGGGATGAACAGCGGGTCGCTCGCCTTCACGTCCTCGCCGAGGGCCGCATAGGCCTCCGCAGGAGTCGCCGCAAGCAGCCGCAGGGCCGAGGTGAGCGCAAGGCCGGCATTCTGCACCGCCCCCAGTCGGTACCAGCCGCAGCCGGCCGGCCCCGCCTCGGCGAAGGTGTGGGTGCGCAGGGTGTGATCCGGTTGCGGCCCGATACGGGCGCATACGACCTGCGCACCGGTACCGACGGCGATGAAGCCATCGGCCCACCCGAGGCCGACGATCATGCACGCGGTATCGGCTCCCCCGACGACAGCGGGCATGGTGCGCCCAGCCAGCTCAACACTGCCAGCACCATCGGTGGCAGCAAGGATGGGGGGCAGCAGTGAGGGGCGGATGCCCGTCCAGCCGACGACGTCATCATCCCACCGAGAGGCCGCGATCTCACACAGCAGGGTTCCGGTGGCATCGCTGGTGTCGGTTGCCACGCTGCCGCCGAGGGCGACCCGCAGCCAGTCCTTTGGCTGCAGGGCATAGGCGGCCTGTGCCAGCAGGTCTGACCGGTGGCGCTGCAGCCAGGCCAAGGTCGTCGCGGCGAACCCGGGGACAGCCGGCGACCCGAGGCGGGCAAGCCGATCACGACCAGCCTCAGCCAGCAACGCTGCCTCCCGGCTGGCCCGTCGATCCGCCCACAGGATCGCCGGGCCAAGCGACCCGCCAGCACCGTCGCTCAGCACCACCCCGTGCATCTGCCCGGCAAATCCCACCGCGGCCACCGGACCGCTCAAGGCGCCCAGCACCTCATCGGCTGCGGCGTGCGCTGCTGCCTGCCACTGCGCAGGATCCGACTCCACCCAGCCCGGCTGCGAGGAGACAATCGGGTAGGGCCGCTCGGCCCGCGCCAGCAGCCGTCCGCGGTCATCGATGGCGGCAACCTTCACCGACCCGGTGCCAAGGTCAACACCAAGGGTGATCACGCAGGTCAGTATCGAGGCTCACCGCGGGTGCGATGCGGACCCGCCACGTCACCGCAGTGCGCGGCACACACCGACGCTGCTACGGTCCATCGGTCGTGTTCCATCGCTCGGGTCGCCCGCCGGCAACCAGTCATGCCGCAATCGAGGCAGCAGCCTTCGCGCTGTTCGCCGAACGGGGGTTCGATGACACGACCGCCGAGGAGATCGCGGAGGCGGTCGGCGTCAGCCGGCGCACCCTCTTCCGCTACTTCCCTTCGAAGAACGACATCCCCTGGGGACGCTTCGATGAATCCCTGGCCGGATTCCGGCAGACGCTGCGGGCCCTGCCACTGACACAACCGGTGGCCCGGACGGTGCAGGAGGCGGTGGTCGCCTTCAACACCTTTGACGATGGATCCATCCCGGCACATCGGGCGCGGATGTCACTGATCCTTCGGACACCGTCCCTGCAGGCGCACTCCGTGCTCATGTACGCCCGCTGGCGGCAGGTCATCACCGAGTACGTTGCCGAGCGCACGGGGACCGATCCGGCCGGACTTGCGGTGCAGACGGTGGGCCATGTCAGCCTGGCCCTGGCAGTCGCCGCCTATGAGGACTGGTTGCGTCACCCCGCCGGAACCGCGGCGGGGCTGCGGCAGGCGCTCGCAGACTCGATGGCGGGCCTGCGCGCCTATCTCGACGACGGCCGGGCCTTCGACCACGGCCGGCTCACCAGTGTTGGGGACCTCGCGGCGACCCGCCGCTTCGAGAGCGGCCCCGCGTCGTGTTGAGGCCGCCAGTCCGACCACCGACCGTCGCTGGCATGCCGCCCGCACCCACGGGTGCCGGGCGCGCCCTGCCCCAGGGCTTCCGCATCCGCTGGGACAACCGGGTCAGGATGTGGGCCGACGGATCCGTGCTCGTCGGCGGCTCACCATGGCGTGTCAGCGTGCTGCACCCGACAGTGGCTCACCTCGCCGCCCGCATCCGGCGCGCCGGGGTGGCGGGCGTTGCGGTTGTGCATCCAGTTGATCGGCGGGCGGCGCGCGCCCTGCTCGATCGTGGGTTCGTGCACCCGGTCCCGGCCCGGCAGCAGCCCGCCGATCTCGTCGAGTCACGCACAGCACACTCGACCGCGGTCGTTGTGCCGACGCGGGACCGCGCGGCATCGGTCGACCGGCTGCTCACTGCCCTCAAGCGACCCGGCGTCCTCATCGTCGATGATGCATCTGCCGATCCTGCGGCCCTGGCCGCCGTTGCGCGTCGGCATGGGGCGGACATCCTTCGCCAGTCGGTGAACACCGGGCCCGCGGCTGCCCGCAACCGGGCCTCGGCGTCGGTGAGTTCACCGTTCATCGCCTTTCTGGACTCTGACTGCATCGCGCCGGCCGACTGGGCCGAGCGGCTCCTTCACCACTTCACCGATCCGGCAGTGGCGGCCGTGGCACCCCGGGTGCTGCCCGCGCCACAGCATCCGAGCGCCCTCGCCCGTTATGAGTGGCACCATTCCAGTCTGGACATGGGCGTTCATCCGGGGCTGGCCACCCCCGGCGCCCATCCCGGGTTCCTGCCGACCGCCGCGCTTGTCGTGCGCCGGTCGGCCCTGGGCGAAGGCTTTGACCCCGGGTTGCGACTCGGCGAGGATGTCGACCTGTGCTGGCGACTCGTCGCCGCCGGCTGGCTCGTCCGCTACGACACATCGGTGATCGTTCGCCATGAGGGGCCGGGGTCCCTGCGCACCTGGCTCGGACAGCGCGCTCGCTACGGCAGTTCCGCGCCGGCCCTGGCCCGTCGCCATCCACAGCACCTCGCACCGGCCGTCGTATCGAGTTGGAACCTCGCCACGCTCACCGCACTGGCCGCCGGTAACCCCACGGCGGCGGTCGCCATTGCGGGCACCGCCAGCGTCCTGCTCGGCGAGCAGCTGCGGGACCTCCCCCATGGGCGGGCCCTCGCCGCTCGCACGGCACTGCTCGGTCTGGCCGCGGACGCCGCCGGCATCGGCCGTCTGTTGCGGCGAGAGTGGTGGCCGATCGGGGCCCTGGCCGTGGCCACCAGCCCACGGTCGCGAGCGGCCCGCATCATCACCGCGGCGATCGTCGCACCGCTGGTGTGGGAGTGGCTGAGGGGACCGCGACCGCTTGACCTCCCCCGCTACCTCGCCCTGCGCGTGCTCGACGACGCCGCCTACGGCACCGGGGTTGTTGCGGCGAGCCTGCGGGAGCGGTCCTCGGCACCGTTGATCCCCCGCGTGCGCACCACCTCCCGTCCCCGGGCTTCCGTCACTCGACGGCCACGCCTTCCTTTACCGAGACTCTGATGAAGACGTTGTCCGGTTGCACAAGCCGATGAAATGCACTCGTCAGATAGAGCCGATCACGCCATGAAGTGGGCCACGGATACTCACCGAAACGAATGCAATCAGAGCCATCCGAACTTACCTCCATAGGCGTGGGGCTTTTCTCTGCTCGGTTGACAATCAGTGAATGACCCCCGTGTGCAAGCACCCGGTCAAATGTTGAGAAGTAGGCATCAATCTGCGGATAAAGCATCTCTTGGAAAGAGTGAATGTTCACCGCCAAGTCAATTGAAGTGTCTGAAAGGACGCCGAGCTGAGCAGGGGTGAGGAAGGTGCAGTTCGCTCCCTTTGCGCCTGGTATCGATAGTTCATTCGGCAGCAGGTGCAGACGGTTGGGGAAAAGACTTCGGAGGTAGAAGAACGAGAGCTGCATGGTCTCCGGCAAATCGACGAGAGTCACTTTCGCATCTGGGAAGTAGTGCAGAATTAAGCTGGCGAGGTTGCCGCTTCCGGGACCCACCTCGAGGACGTTCTTGCGTGAGTGTCCGAGCGAACCGTGTGCCAGCAGCAGTCCAAGAAAGTAATACGCCAGCAAGATGTGGGGCGTAACTCTTCGCCGACTCCAAGCCTCATAAGCTAGGCGAACGTCGTGAGCACAGCGCGGAAACGGACGACCGCAAAGGACCGTGGCCTCTATGCCGGGTATCTCCGATATGGCTTGCGAATAGGCCCGATCAAAGGAAGGCCACACAGGACTCCTGGGACCTTGATGGACGATGATCTCGTAGGCAACGCGCAAAGCCTCGATTGACCTACCCGCCAATCCCTTGACCTTCTGGAGACTCTGTCGCGGTCTGAGGGGGGAGGAATGTAGAAGCCCGAGTCGCCCGCAACTTCGACCTTTGCGGTGGCAGCACTATCGTGCATAACTGAAGTTGAGATTCTCGCAGAATGGTGCCGCCAGTACGGACTGTAGGCCGACGATGCCGCTGAAGAGTAGTCGGAGGATGAGCGGAATGATTCCATTCGCTGGACATCAGAGCGCGAAACTTCTAGGAGCATTTCCACATTCTCTCTCGTACGCTTCACTGGTGCAACACGCTGAGTCGGAGGTTGGTGCAGCGGCTTTGAGGACAGCACAGGCAACGGAGTAGAGGGACCCTCTCGAGTCTCCGCAGACCGCCACTCGTTCCCAATGGCCCGACGCACTCGACATTAGTCATTGTCACCCAGTTTGCGAATGACTCGTGCTGGGACACCAGCGGCGAGCACGTTTTCGGGCAGGATGCCAGTCACCACGCTGCGCGCCGCAACGACCGATCCGTGACCGATGCGAGAGCCGGCCAACACCAAGACCCCGTTCCCAATCCACACTTGATCGCCAATGAACACCGGACGATCGAGATTTGTCCCCGGATAGTGGCGACGGGCGCTCGGCGGCCACAGAGGGTGACCGGGTGAGTCCATGATCACCGTATTTGGACCAATTGCGGAGGCGTCCCCGATAAGTACCTCGGTGCTTCGACACCAAATGGACGTTCCGTTGAGTCCAGTGTGATGGCCCACAATGATGGCGGAGGTTGGTGAATCTGTCTGAAAGCGACATGGGCCGTACAGATTGGCGGTCGAACATCTGCGCGAGTCACTAATCAAGCTGACCCCGTTACCTATCCGAAGCGTCGAACCGGGGTGCAACACAAAGAGTGGGCGCCCGAAGAACGCGAGGTCGTGCCCTAACTCGGCCCCACGCAAACGGGCCTCCCATTTGCCAATCCAGCCGGGAACACGACTCCAGTGGAATCGTCGCTTGTGGTCTAGCCACGCAAACATACGCGGCACGAGAGCCATGTGAGGGTCTCCTTAGCCGAAAGCACTTTTTCAAAGGGTACCGCACGCACGACAGATACCGATCAATCTCCACCACTGAGGGCCACCGGATTATCGGGGGCGCGCCCGGCCGCCTGCTCCGGACGGGTCCGAGATCACGCAGCCCGACACCGCTACGCAATTGGGACGTCAACCCCTCATCGCCATGTCGCCTCATCGAGATGCGACCGTAGCCCCTGTCTTGGGCGCTACCTGCACCCAGCCAGCGCCTCCGTCTCGCCCATCTGAGTGGTAGAGGGCGGGCTCTCCAACTCCTTAGACGATTTCCTTCAACCACCAGCATTGCTGCGGTACAAGGTCAACCACAAGGCGGTGCGGAGTTGGTACGCCGACTCATGACTGGACGGCGCATCGAAGCGTCCGTGCACCAAGAGGTTGACGTCAACGGCGTGCGTCATCGGCGCAATCACGGTCGTGCATCACACCGAAAAGAGCGCATCTGCATACATGGCGCTTCGTGTTGAGTCATAGGCGACGTGTAGCGCGCGCAACCTAAAGCGACGTTCCTCGAGGTAGGAGACGCACCGCCACCATGGGTCCTGGCCTTCATAGAAGGCCATGAAGTTGATCTCGATCTGGACGCCGAGGAATCCTGCGCCGTCAAGAAGTGCGCCGGCCGACTCCATCACTTCAAGATCAGCCCCTTGTGCATCAATCTTGAGAATCCCTAACGGAGCTGGTGCAAGGTCCTCCACAATTCGATCGAGTCGTCGGCTTACCACCTGCTCAGTAGCCGCGACGTGAGTCCATTCGTGGGACTGACCCGGCAGGGGTCGTCGAACGGATGTACCGACCGCATTCCTCGTAATGTGGAGGTCGACGAGACCTCCCTCCTGCCGGGTCACGGCGACAGGCATCACAACAGAACGCGCAGGAAGTGGACCGGACGCCAGAACGGCGGCGGATTCAGGGTTTGCTTCGATTAGCAGAAAGCTCGAGTTACGAGAGATCTGAGCCAAGGAATGCGTCCACCATCCCTGATAGGCGCCGACATCGATATGGAGGTAGGACGAACCTTCATCAAGGATGGCGTCCAGGGCTTTCGGAATCAATTCTGATTCGAATCGACTCTCCGCTGCACGAAGTAAGCAACGTCCAAGATGGAAAGAATCAAGCAGATCGACGCCGGAATTGAGCAGTCCAACCTTCCATGCAGCATCTCCTGCGCTCACCGATGCAAGGTAGCCGCGACCCTTCACCTACGTCAAGACTAGGCACCTACATGATCAGAACGCCCTAATCGGTCGGACGAGCAGCCGCTGGGCACGATTGCCGACGTCAGCGGGTGCGCCTGGTCGCTGATCCCGCCCACCGCATCAGCCTGACGCAGCGGTGCATTCACCTCATCCCGGGATGGCAGGTACCAGTCGACCCTGCCGCCGCCACGGTAGGCAGCCGCACGACCCGCCGCGAAAGGCTCGGTGGTGGACGCGTCACTCGCAGGCCACACCATCCTTATCGCGATCCATGTGCTGATTGGCGGCGTAGAGCGCGGGCGCCTCGGCTTGACGGATCGGAGTGACGCCGGCCGCGCGCGCGGCCGCGCAGTTCGGGTACCGGACGACCGATGGAGCGGCGTCGGGAGCCCCCGGGCCGGCGTCGGGAGCGGTGGGGCCGGCGTCGGGAGCGGTGGGGCCGGCGTCGGGAGCACCCGGGCCGGCGTCCGGACCGTTCACGATGACCGCCCTCACCACCTGCACCCGTCGATCTGGGCAGTTGCCCAGTGCGCTGACGAGCACCGCCCGCTCAATCGGGTCGATGCGCAGTCGCCACCGCCATTTCGTCACCACCCAGTCAGAGAGGTAGCGGCAGGTATCGGTCGCGGCGGGTAGCCACTCGGCCGGATCTCGATCGCTCTTGGAACGATTACTGGACGCCGTGACGGCGATCAGTGACGAGGGGGAGCCAAGATCGTTGGCGAAGGCCTCGCGCGTGACCGCACTCCACCGCCACGCCCCGGAGCCCCATGCCTCGGCCAGCGGAACGACATGGTCGATGTCGAAGGTCGCCGGGTCGGACGACCGCCCACCGTCATAGGGGGAGTACCACCGCCCCAGCACGATGCGACACCTCCCCGTGATGGTGACCGGGATCTCGCTGTCCCGCCGCAGGACCTCGCGTCGGGTATCGCACCCGTCACCGTCGAGGTCGGACCAATGCCGGAAGTAGTCCCGCTCGTACCCGGCGTTGCGCTCCGGCGCCACCGGCAGCTGGGCGAGCAGCTGGCGAACCGATACCGGGTCACTCGCCGCCGGGGCGGAACCACCAACGACCGAAGCCGCCGGGGCGGAACCACCAACGACCGAACCCGCCGGGGCGGAACCACCAACGACCGAACCGATGAAGAGGGCGCAGGCGGCCCACGTGACCGCCCGCACCGCGCCCCGCACCAGACCTCCCACGGTCGCGGCGACTAGGTGCGGGTCAGCGCCGACAGGACGGCACCCATCTGTTCCCACCGGTCGAGCTCACAGCCATTGATCCGGTTGAAAGTGGCCCGGACTTGCTGCCCCGCCCACCGTCCGACGACGCGGGCCGTCTGCGGACCGCCGTAGATCTGGGTGCAGGCGGTTGTCCCCGGAACCGGCGCAAACGGCGGTCGGGGACGCGCCGCCAGCAGATCCCGGCAGGCGGCGGCGGCCTGCGGGTGGCTACCCCCCGTCGGTCGACACCGAAGGGTGTGCCGTACCGGCGCCGCCTCCGCGGTTGCCCGCACGGTCACCGTCAATGAATAGTCCCCGGCGGTCGTTGCCGCCGTCGCCGGCCAGGCGGTCAACCCGGTCGCCAGCAGCCCGAGCACGACGGCCCCGACCGCACCTCCCCGTTTCACCATGCCCTCAGACTGCCATGTCGTCGCCGGTGATGCGGCATGATGGCGCAGTCGCGTTCAGCAGCGCCACTGCCCGACCCACCCGATCCACCTGCCCGTCCCAACCCCAACTGGAGGATGCCATGGCCTTCACGGTGCCACCACTTCCCTATGCCTACGACGCCCTTGAACCGCATATCGACGCGCAGACGATGACCCTGCATCACGACAAGCACCATCAGGCCTATGTCGACAAGCTCAATGCCGCGGTCGACGGCACGCCCTGGGCGGATCACTCCATCGAGTCCCTCGTCGCCTCCCTCGCCGACGTGCCGGAGAGCATCCGCACCGCGGTCCGCAACAACGGCGGCGGCCATCTCAACCACTCACTGTTCTGGGACTGGATGTCTCCGGACGGCGGCGGCGCCCCCGACGGCGCCCTCGGCGCGGCGATCGACGCAACGTTCGGCTCCTTCAGCGCCTTCACCGAGCAGTTCGAGGCCGCCGGCGTCGGTCGCTTCGGCTCGGGGTGGGTGTGGCTGGTCAACGGTCCGGCCGGATTGGCCATCACGACCACGGCCAATCAGGACTCACCGATCACCGATGGCCTCACCGTCCTGCTGGGCAACGATGTCTGGGAGCACGCCTACTACCTGCGCTACCAGAACCGACGCCCGGAGTACCTCAAGGCATGGTGGAACGTCGTGCACTGGCCGACCGTGGCCGCCCGCTTCACCTCGGCCTGAGCCACCGGCCCAAGCGAACCGCGGAGGGCGTCACTGGGGATCCCCCCCCGGGGCGCCCTCTTTCGGGCGCCGGGCTGGTAACGTTTCCGCGCGCGCGGGCGCCCGGCCCGCACTGCCCGAGTCGAGGAGCATCCCGATGTCGACGGTCACCTCGGAGACCCTTCACAGCCAGGCCTACTTTGACGATCCGTTCGGGGTCTGGGAACAGCTGCGTCATGAACAGCCCCTGTTCTACGACAGCATCGACGATCGCTGGCTGCTCACCCGGTACGACGATGTCACCGCCGTCTTCCGTGACCATGCGGTCTACTCGGCCAAGCCCTATGAGCGCATCTTCACCGATGTCATCGGCCCCACGATGGTGCAGATGGACGGCAAGGATCACGACGTCCGCCGTTCGATCGTTGCCCCGGTCATGGTGGGCCGCACCCTCGAGCAGAACTACCAGCCACTGATCGACACGGTGGTCGCCGGACTGCTCCGGCCACTGCCCGCTACCGGCGAGGTCGACCTGATCGGCTCGGTCACCTCACCGCTGCCGTTGAAGGTGGTCGCCACGATGCTCGGCATGCCCGAGTCCTATGACGCGTACCTGCACGAGGTCGCAGCCGAGGTCATCGCGGCCCTGGCCGGGGTGGAGCCGGCAAAGTCCGCTGGTCGCGACAAGCACACCGAGTTTGCCCAGCAGATCGATGCCCTCATCACCGATCGGCTGGCCACACCCACCAGCGACCTCATCTCCGGCATCGCACATGGCCGCAGCGAGTCCGGTGAGCAACTGTCGCGGGATGAGATCGCCTCCTTCATCAGCCTGCTGCTGGTGGCCGGTGGCGAGACCAGCGACCGAGCGCTGGCGAACTTCTGGTACGTCCTCATGACCGAGCCGGAGGTCATGGCCGCAGTCCGCGCAGATCACTCACTGCTGGGTGCGGCGTTCTCGGAGTTCATGCGCCGGGACGGGGTTGTCGTGTACGAGGACCGGGAGTTGACCGCGGAGGTCCAGTGGCATGGGCAGGTGATCCCGGCCGGCGCGATCGTCCGGGTGGCACTGATGTCGGCAAATAACGATGAGACCGTCTTCGCGAACCCGCGCACCTTCGACCTTGGGCGGGCCGACCTCAACCTTGGGCCGGAGAAGCGCGCCGGCGGAATCCGGGATGGGGTTGCCAACCACGTTGGCTTCGGCCTGGGCAAGCACTTCTGCATCGGCTACCACCTGGCCCGCGCCGAGGTGATCTCGGCTACCGCGGCGCTACTGGATCGATACCCGGCGCTGGCGTTCCTGCCCGGTCAGCAGCCGCGGATGCAGGTGGACTGGTTCCACCGTCATCTCGACCACCTGCGGGTTGCGGTCTCCTCGTCGCCAGCACCGAGCCGCTGACCACCAGGACGAACCCGATCACCACGCCAAGGGTGATCGGCTCGCCCAGCAGCAGGGCGCCGGCAATGACCGCGACCGCGGGGTTGAGGAAGGTGATGACGTTGGCCCGACTGGCCCCGACCTCATCGATGAGGGCGAACAGGGCCACAAAGGCCACCGCGGTGCAGACGATGCCGAGGATCGCGATCGCCGCCCACGCCAGCGCCGATGGGGCGACCACCGGCCACTGCGCCCACGCAACCGGCGCATAGCCAAGGGTGTTCAGCAACAGGGCAAGGGTGATGACCGTGACCGAGTCGACCCCCCGCAGGCGGGTGGCGACGATGATCGGGGCGATGGCGTAGCCGAGTGCGGCCAGCAGAACGGCGGCGACCCCAAGTAGGTCACCGCCCCGCACATCCAGTCCAACCAGTGCCGCCACGCCGATCACCCCCACCGCCAGACCCACGGCACGCGCACCGCTGACGGGGTCGTTCAACCGCAGCAGCGCGGCCAGGATCACCGCCATGATCGGGGTGGCCGCGATCAGCAGGGCGGTGAGTCCGCTGCTCAAGCGCTGCTCGGCTGCCGAGATGAGCAGGAACGGCCCACTGATCTCGGTCACCGCGAACAGCAGGACCCAGGGCCACACCGGGACAACCGACCGCCATTGCCGGCGACGCAGGGCGATCGGCAGCAGTACCGCCGCGGCCAGTCCGACCCGCAGGGCGACGATGACCGACGGGCTCACCTCATCGACGGCGACCTTGATCAGCAGGTACGGAATTCCCCAGACGCAGGAGAGCAGGATGAACAGCAACAGCCCACGGCGGGTCACCGGCGCCCACTGCGGTGCGTATCCCCGCTCGCGGGCGGCACCCGCAGCGGACCCAGCTGACCCCTAGCCGCCGGCCGCCAGCCGCACCTGCGCCCCGGCACCATCGAAGAGGTACACGTCCTGCGGTGCCACATGGACCGTTGCACCCACGGCGGGGGAGGCGATGCCCCACGGTCGCGCCACCACGTCGTCAAGGGAGCCATCGCTGCGCGCGAGCGTACCGTAGACGTAGGTGTCGCTCCCGAGTTCCTCGACGAGGGTCACCGTCATCGGCGCACCTTCGGCGGCGAACCGCATGGCCTCGGGACGCACACCAAGCAGCACCTCACCGCTGCTGGCGCGGCTGAGCACCTCGCGCGGCACCGGGACGTGCCAGCCAGCCAGGTCAACACCCCCGTCAACGATCGGCACCTGGAAGATGTTCATCGCGGGTGAGCCGATGAAGGTCGCAACGAAGCGGTTGACCGGGGTGTCATAGAGCGCACGTGGCGTGTCGACCTGCTGCAGCAGCCCGTCCTTCAGCACCGCCACCCGGTGACCCATCGTCATCGCCTCGACCTGATCATGGGTGACATAGACGGTTGTCGTGCCCAGGCGCTTCTGCAGTGCGGCGATCTGAGTTCGGGTCTGGACGCGCAACTTGGCATCCAGATTGCTCAACGGTTCATCCATGAGGAACACCTGCGGCTCGCGGACGATCGCCCGTCCCATCGCAACCCGCTGCCGCTGACCGCCGGAGAGCGCCTTCGGCTTGCGATCGAGGTAGTCGGTGAGGTCGAGCAGGGCGGCTGCCTCACGCACTCGGCGGTCGATCTCCGCCCGCGGCGCCTTCTGGATGCGCAGGGCGAAGCTCATGTTCTCGGCCACGCTCATATGCGGGTAGAGCGCATAGTTCTGGAACACCATCGCGATATCGCGATCCTTGGCCGCCACATTCGTCACATCACGGGCACCGATGTGGATGCTCCCGGCGGTGACGGCCTCAAGACCGGCAAGCATTCGCAGGCAGGTGGACTTGCCGCAGCCGGATGGGCCGACGAGGACGAGGAACTCCCCCTCATCGATGGCGAGGTCGAGTTGGTTGACGGCGGGGATGGTGGCGCCTGGGTACGTGAGGGTGGCACCCTCGAAGCGAACGGGCTGGGTCATGCTGGCACTCCCTTCACCGGCAGGAACGTGCCGGACGATCCGTGTGATGGGTGGGGTGAGGCTACTGCACCCGACCTTGGCCCCTCACACCCGACCTTGGCCCCTCACACCCGACGTTGACCCCTCACACGCGACGTTGGCCCCTCACACCCGACCGTCAACAAGGCCCGCCACGACAGCCGGTGCGCGGGTGCGCACCGCCGGCAGGTCGGCAAGCCGGGTCCGTGCCGACACCTGGCGGGTCATCCGATGGTTGCCCGCGAGCGCCTCGGCATTGCGATCGAGGAAGTCCCAGTACAGCGTGGTGAACGGGCAGGCCTCATCACCGGAGCGCAGGCGAGGGTTGTATCGGCAGCCGCGACACCAGCGTCCCATCCGGTCGATGTAGGCGCCACCGGCGGCATAGGGCTTGGTCATCATCGTCGCGCTGTCGGCGTGCACACCCATACCGATGACATTGGGGACCATCACCCAGTCATACGCGTCGATGAATGCGGCGCGCATCCACCCCAGGAGGGCAGCTGGGTCGACCCCGGCGATGAGGGCGAGGTTGGCCATCAGCATCAGCCGCGGGATGTGGTGGGCCCAGCCTCGCTCGCGCACATCGCCGATGACGCTCGCCATACACGCCATGTCGGTTCGTGACGGATCGGTGAACAGCAGCGGCAGCGACGCCCGGGCGCCGAGGTCGTTGCGGTGCCGGTACTCAGGCCCCAGCCACCAGTACGCGCCATGGACGTATTCCCGCCAGCCGATGATCTGCCGGATGAACCCCTCCAGTGAGGACAGGGGGACCGGCTGCTCGGCATGACGCTGCAGGGCGGCATCAACCACCTCGCGGGGGTGGAGCAGTCCGAGGTTCAGGTAGGGGCTGAGCAGTGAATGGTGCACACTCCAGGAATCTGCGGGCATCGCGTCCTCATACGGGCCGAATCCGGGCAACACCTCCGCAATGAAGTGCGCCAGCCGTGCCCGGGCACCCGTGCGCGTCCTCGCCCAGGTGCCGTCCGGCGGCTCACCCCAGGTGGTCAGGCCCGCGCGGCTGATCCAGTCGGCGACCCGCGCGTCAACCTCGTCAAGCGGGTCGGTGAGGACGGTCGGCCACTGGTACCGGCTGCGGGGCGGCGGCAGCCGGTTCTCGGCGTCCAGATTCCACGTGCCGCCCACCGGCTGGCCGCCCTCGACGAGGATCCCTAGGCGCAGCCGCTGGCGTCGGTAGAACGGCTCCATCCGCAGGGTGCGCACGCCGTCGGCCCATGCGGTGAACTCCGCTGCGCTGGTGAGGAACATCGTGTGATCGACCTGCACCACACCGAGGCGTTCCAGCAGCGCCACCTGAGCATGCGATGAGGGTCGGGCGCTGCGGATCGGCTCAGCGGCACCATGGCGCCGCCGGTGCTCGGCCAGCGCCACCTGCAGCGTGGGAGCGTCCACCAGTGCCACCTCGAAGCCTTCAGCGCGCAGGTCGGCTGCGAAGTGCTCGGCGGCGGTGAGCAGCAGGTGCAGCTTCTGGACGTGCCATGGACGGGAGCGCAGCATCGAGAGGTTGCGCACCATGAGCACGCGCACCTCCCCGGGGGCCACCCCGGCGAGGGCGCCATGGTCGCGGGTGAGCTGGTCGAGGTGGACCAGCACGGTGGTCATGCGATCAAGCTGTGCTGCCGCACCCCCACCGTCGCGAATGGCGGCCTTTCCGTCGGGGCGGGGACGGACCCCGCGATACGGCCCTCGGCCGCCGCCCGGGACAGCACCGTCTGCGCAACAACCTCGGCCATCCCCTCCAGCGCGGTCAGGCTCTGGTGGTTGTTCGCCCGCTCCCGCAGGTCGATCTCGGCCATCGCCCCGAGTCCGACACGTCGATAGACGTCGATGAGCATGCCGGTCTCCACGCCGTAGCCGGTCACCATCGGCAAGGCCCCCAGCAGCTCCCTGGTGATGGCCACCTCCCCGCTGAGGGGCTGGGAGAAGGCGTGCAGATCCGGATAGAGCGCCTTGAGCAGGGGCCTGGCCATGAGGCGGGAGACCCGGCCGCCGCCATCACGGATGGTGTCGGTATCGGTGCGCAGATGGCGCCGGTAGGTGCCCTTGGCGAAACGCAGCCACGGGTACCGAAGCAGCGCTCCGGCCACCCCGAGTACGTGTCGGGCGGCGTAGTCGGCGAGGTCACCGTCCTGGAAGACGACGATCTCCCCGGTGAGCACCGCCTGCGCCCGCCACATGGCATCCCCCTTGCCCAGAACCGGACCGAACTCAGGCAGCAGGCTGCTCTCGGAGACGATCCGCGCACCGTGGCCCGCAGCGATCCGCGCGGTGCCATCGGGGCTGTCGGCGTCGATGACGACCACATCGTCGATGAGGCCGGCCGCGCGCAACTCGGCCAGCACGGTGAGGGTCGCCGTGACGGTCCCGGCGCAGTTGCGGGTGAGCACGCACACGCTGATGGTGGGCCGCCCGGGTGCGGCGAACAGCGACGGCGGCATGTCGTCGATGCTGAGGTGCGTGAGCCGGTTCGGGCGCCGGCGCAGGCCAAGGCGGTGAGCGACAGCGGCCGAGTGCGTGAGCAGATTGCGTACACGGCTTCGCATCTTGGTCTGCAGGGTGGGGGTCGGGGTCGGGAACTGAACGGTCATGGACGCCTCCCGTTCGCCGGCATCACATGGACGCTACTACACGTGATCCTTCCCCGGCCCTGGGGAACCCGCACGAGCACCCGCGACGGGGCTCACCCGAGGCCGATAGTGGGGGTCAGGTGAGGACGAGGAACAACCGCTGCAACTGGGCGGTGGCCTCCGGGGAGTCCGCCCCTCCCTCTGCCATGCACTCCCGCAGGCTCGCGACGAGGTAGGTGACGGCCGCGGTGTCGATGGCCTTGCTCGCAGCCGCGATCTGGTGGACGACCTCATCACATGGGCGCCCCTCCTCGAGCATGCGAATCACCGCACCCACCTGACCCTGGGCGCGACGCAGTCGAGCGACGACTGCGGCCAACTGCTCGGGGTCGGCAAGGGTGCGTTGGGCACGGATGGTGCGTGAGGGCGACATGGGCCCATTCTATCGGCATACCCCATGGGGTATCATTTCGATCACCTCTCTGCAGCCACCCGATAGGAGTTGCGATGTGACGCTCAACGTCATCCCCCTCGACACACCCTCGCTGGGCGATCGCTCGTACATCGTCCACGACGGCACCACGGCAGCGGTCATCGATCCGCAGCGTGACGTCGATCGAGTGACCGAGTTGGTCACCCGTCTTGGGCTGCGCATCGGCGCCGTCGCAGAGACGCACATGCACAACGACTACATCAGCGGGGGACTTGCGCTGGCGCAGGCCCATGGTGCGGAATACCTCGTGAGCGCCGATGACCCGGTTGCGTTTGCGCGGCTGCCGGTGCACGATGGCGAGGAGATTGCGGTCGGCTCCTTCGCACTGCGAGCCCGGCACACTCCCGGCCATACGTTCACCCACCTGTCGTATGTCCTGCTCGCAGCCGGGTCCGCTCCGGAACCACGGGGGGTCTTCACCGGCGGGTCGCTATTGCACGGCTCAACCGGTCGACCCGACTTGCTTGGGCCCGCGCATTCCGCCACCCTCGCCGGGCTGCAGTACGCATCTGCTCGCGCACTCGTGGCCGACCTGCCTGATGACACCCCGATCTACCCAACCCACGGCTTCGGTTCCTTCTGCGCTGCCACTGCCACCAGTGGCGACCAGTCGACCATCGCTGATGAGCGGCGTGTCAACCCGGCCCTGCTCACCACACCGGAGGAGTTCATCTCCGCCACCCTGGCTGGGCTTGACGCGTTCCCCCGGTACTACCGCTACATGGGCCCGGCCAACCTCGCGGGCCCACCACCGGCCGACCTGTCCGCACTGACGACGCTCACCGTCGAGGAGCTTCGGGCAGCACTGGCGCGCGGGGACTGGGTCATCGACGTTCGCCCCCGCGACCTGTGGGCGGCCGGGCACATTCCCCGCTCGGTGTCCTTTGGCCTGGACGGGGCATTCGCTACCTACCTGGGGTGGGTGTTCCCCTATGAGGAGCGAATGGTCCTGATCGGCGCCCACGCCGACCAGATCACCGCCGCGCAGCGGGAACTTGTTCGCATCGGTATCGACCGGCCGGCCGGCGCCCTCACCGGCCCGCTGGCTGATGCGACGGCGAGCACGCCCCGGGCCACGTTCGCCGATGTCGTGGCAGCCCTCGCCGACCCATCGGCGGTCGTGCTGGACGTACGCCGGGAGGGTGAGCGACGCGCCAGCCATATCGTGGGCAGCCACCACATCCCCTTCCATGAACTACCCCAGCGGGCCGGGGAGCTGCCGGCCGCCGCAACGGTGTGGGTCCACTGTGCGAGTGCCTACCGGGCGGCGGCGGCCTGTGGCCTGCTGGAGCGGGCGGGCCTGACGACAGTGCTGGTCGATGAGGCGTATGAGGAGTGCCTCGACGTGGCTGGCTTGAGTGTGACCGTCGGCGCCGGTGACGCGGGCCCGGTGGCTGCCTCGGATCTGGGTGCGCTCGCGGCAGGATCAGGGTCATGACCCTTCCCGAGATCAGTCCCGCCGACGCCCATGCCCGCATGCTCAGCGGGGAGGTGTGGGGCATCGATGTGCGTGAGCCAGCGGAGTGCGCCGCCGGGCGGTCGGCGGCGGCACTGCAGATGCCGCTGAGCGCCTTCAATGTCGATGAGCTGCCAACCGATCGTCCGTTGGTGTTCCTTTGCCGCTCCGGTGGGCGCTCCGGTCAGGTGACGGCGGCCCTCATCGGGGTGCGCAGCGACATCGCGAACATGACCGGCGGCATGCAGGCGTGGCAGGCCGCCGGCCTGCCAATGATCGCCGACAGCGGTCCGCCCCGGGTTGCCTGACCGGCACCCCACCCGATGAGCCCGCTGCTGCTCGCGGAGGGGCTGGCCCTGGGGGCAGCGATCGGCCTTGTTCTGGGCACCGTCGGCGCCGGCGGGGCAATCCTCGCCGCCCCTGGCCTGATCCTGGTTCTTGGCGTGCCGCACCTTGCGGCGACGACCTCATCGCTGGTGATCGTCGTCGCTGCCGCCATCGCCGGCGTCGCGCCGCGGCTGCGCAGTGGCACCGTGAACGCGCGGCTCGGCCTGACCTTTGCGGCGATCGGCGCGGGCGGCACGGTGGCTGGCTCCCTCGTGGCAGGGGCAATTCCGGAGCCGGTCACCATCGGGTTGTTCGCAGCGCTGATGTACTCCGCTGCCTGGCTGATGTGGCGGGAGAGGCCGGACGACGAGCGAATGGCGCGCCCCGGACGGTTGCTCGTATTCGCCACCGCCTCGGGTGTCGGTCTGCTCACCGGACTGCTCGGCATCGGGGGCGGATTCCTGATCGTGCCAGCCCTTGTGCTCATCCTCGGTGTGCGGCCGCACATCGCCGCGGGCACTTCACTGGTCGCCATCGCCGCCGGCGGGCTGATCGCCCTGGTGGCGCGGTACCCCACGTGGCCGGAGGTCCCGTGGCCGATCGTCGTGGTGGTGGGAATTGCCGCCATCACCACAGCACTGGCGACCGCACCGCTGGCCCAGCGCCTGCCGGCCCGGACGCTGCGCCGACTGTTCGCCGGCGTCGTCGTGGCGGTCGCCACCGTCCTTGTGGGCAGCCTGTTTGGCTAACCCCCACAGGTGTCCCATCGCCGCGTCGAGGTGGGTGGGAACCGCCCCGCTCGGGTAACGTTCACTGACGGCGCGTAACCGGCCGACCATTGACGAAGGGATCGGGTGTGGACGTGCCACTGACCGCATGGCTGGTCGTTGTCGGGATCATCCTCGCGCTGATCGTGCTGGATCTCTTCACGCTCAGCAGCAAGCCCCATGAGGTGAGCTTCCGCGAGGCGGCTGGCTGGTCCGTGTTCTACATCGGCGTCGCATTGGTGTTCGGGGTCTGGGTGTGGCTGACCTACGGCTCGCAGTTCGGAACCGAGTACTTCACCGCCTACCTCGTGGAGAAGTCCCTGTCGGTTGACAACGTCTTCGTCTTCGCCATCATCCTCACCCAGTTCGCAGTGCCCAGCGCCTACCACCAGCGGATCCTGTTGTTCGGGGTGATCCTCGCCCTGCTGATGCGGGCGGTGTTCATCGCCGTCGGAGCCGCCGCCCTCGCCCTGTTCTCGTTCACCTTCGTACTGTTCGGTGCCCTGCTCATCTGGACCGGGATCGGCCTGTTCCGCCATTGGGATGAGGACCCCGATCCGAAGGACAACATCATGGTCCGTCAGGTACGCCGCTTCGTGCCGCTCACCGACGAGTACGACGGCACCCGGTGGTTCATCCGGCGCGATGGCCGCCGCCTGGCCACCCCGATGTTCATGGTGATGATCGCCATCGGCACCACCGACCTGCTGTTCGCCCTCGACTCGATCCCGGCAACCTTCGGGGTCACCCAGCAGGCATTCCTCGTCTTCTCGGTCAACGCCTTCGCCCTGCTGGGGCTGCGCGCCCTGTACTTCCTCATCAAGGGCCTGCTTGACCGTCTCGTCTACCTGTCCCTTGCCCTGGCGGTCATCCTCATCTTCATCGGGGTCAAGTTGATCCTGGTGTTCGTCCACGAGTACATCGACTGGGTGCCGAAGGTCCCCACCTCCATCAGCCTGCTCGTGATCGCGGGGATCCTGCTGATCGCGGTCATCGCCAGTGCCATCAAGGTGCGTCGTGATCCGTCAGCCCGGGCGCATGCGGGACGGGTGAGCGGTGGCCACGAGGACGCGGCGCCGGCGGCGCCCACCCCGCCAGCCACCAGCGAGGGCGCTCCCCGGTCCACCAGCGAGGGCTGACCGCCAGGCGGCCACCGGCGTGGGTGGTGACCGCGCGGAGGTCAGTACGCGGCCGCGCCCGCGGTGTCGGTGACGATGGCGATCCCGGCGCTGGTGCCGAGCAGTTCGGCGCCTGCGGCCAACAGGGCGCGCGCCTGATCGGCCGTGGCGATGCCGCCGGAGGCTTTCACGCGGGCCCGGCCGGCCGCCCGCGCCACGAGGTAGGCGACACTCGCGGGGTCCGCAACACCAACGCGCTGGCTGCTGGCGTTCTTCAGCCATGCTGCCCCCGCCTCGCATGCGAGTTCGACGGCGAGGTCCCGCTCGGCCGGGGTCAGCAACGGCAGTTCGAGCATGACCTTGATCGGGATCCCGGCGGCCGCCACCACCCCTGCGATGTCATCCCGGAACTCCCGGTGCAGTCCGCTGCGCAACCAACCGACCTGCACGCCGATATCGATCTCAGCCGCTCCGAGCCGTGCGATCTCGGCCGCCTCGGCAGCCTTGCCCCGACTGGTCATCACCCCCACGGTGGGGAAGTCCAGGGCGGAGGCAACGGGGATACCGGTCCCGGCCAACTCCGCGACGACAACCGCACACCAGGACGCCGGAACCATCGCCGCGGCGAAGCCATACGCCGCGGTCTCTCGGGCGTGGGTGAGTATCTCCTCCCGGGTAACACCGGCACTGATGAGCGTGTGCTGGATGAACGGGGCGAGCGCCCGGGCGGGGAGTTCCCCGGAGGGTCCACCGACGACCCCGCCAGCCCCGTGCCCGTTGCCGCTCATGCCGCACCCGCGGCAATGACGCGCTCGACCTCGGCCCGCGTGGGCAGACCGGGCAGTACCTCCGCCCGGGTGACAGCGAATGCGCCGGCGGCTGCCGCGAAGGCAGCCGCCGCCGGCAGCGGATCGCCCGCCGCGATCCCCACCGCAAGTGCGGCGGTGAACGCATCCCCTGCCCCCGTGGTGTCGACCACCCGGGCCACGGGGATCGCGCCCACCTCATGGCGGCCCGTCCGCGGGGAGTCGATGACGGCCCCCGCGCCCCCGCGGGTGAGGACGATGTCGCCGGTGAACCGTCCGACCCCACGCAGGTGGTCGACGATCTGCCCGGGAGAGCGCTCCGCCTGTGCGGGGTCACCCCCGGTGAGGATCACCGCCTCGGTCTGGTTGGGGGTGAGGGTGTCGATCAGCGGCCACGCCGCAACCGGCAGCGGCTGCGCGGGGGCCGGGTTCAGCAGGGTGGGCGTGCCCTCCGTGCGGGCGATCTGCAGGGCCGCGAGGGCCACCGCCAGCGGGATCTCCAGGCCGACCACGAGCAGATCGGCGTCCGCGATCGCCGGACGGAACGCCGCCACGCCCTCCGCGGTGAGCTCATCAAGGGCGCCGGGGGCGATGACGATCCGGTTCTCCCCGGAGGGCTCCACGAGGATCACCCCGACCATCGTCGGGGAGTGGCCGGTGACGACATGTCGATCGTCCACCCCCTCGGCGCGCCACAGCGCCCGCGCATCCTGTCCGAAGGCGTCGGGGCCGACGGCGCTGTGAAGGCTCACCTCTGCCCCCAGCCGCGCAGCGGCCACCGCCTGATTGGAGCCCTTGCCACCGTGGCCGGTGGCGAACTCCCCACCAGTGAGTGTCTCCCCAGCCGCCGGCAGCCGAGGCAGCCGCATCGTCAACCCGACCCCGTAACTGCCGACCACGGCGATCCTCATGCACCCTCCGCTGATCCGATGCGGCCAAGACTGCCCCGACCGCGCACCTCGCCGATATCCGCGACCTCAGGTCGCCGGCCGCTCGGCGAACCATACGGCCAGTCGCTGGAATCCCTCCGCAAGGGACACCTCAGGGCTCCAGTCCAGCGCTGCACGCGTCTGCGTCTGGTCGAACCAGTGGGCGGTGGTGAGCTGCTCGACGAGGAACGTCGTCAGCGGCGGGTCGTCCTGCCGCCGGCTGAGCGCCCACCACCGCTGTGCCGCACGGGCACCGAGCAGGGCCGTACCCAGGGAGACATCCCGCAGCCGCGGGCGCAGCCCAGCCGCCAGGGCGATCCGGGTGAAGATCTCGGCCACCGTCCGCGGCTCCCCATTGCTCACCACCCACGCCCGGCCGTTGACCTCGGGCTCGTCGACGGCACGCACCGCCGCGACGATCGCCGCCGCGGCATTGTCGACGTAGGTCGTGTCGATGAGGGCATGGCCGGCGTCGATGACGAGCAGGCGGCCGGCGCGGGCGCGCTCGACGATCGGAGCGATCAACTGCATGTCGCCCGGACCCCACACGAGGTGGGGCCGAATCGCCACCGTCCGCAGTGCCTCGTCGTTCTCGGCGAGGACGGTCTGCTCAGCCACTGCCTTGCTCTGCGCGTACGGGCTGCGCGTGTGCTCGGGGTCCGCGGGCTCTGCACTGGCACCGATCAGCGGCTGGCCGCTGTGGGCAACCGAGGGGGATGAGACGTACACGAGCCTGGGAATCCCGTTGCGGCGAGCCTGGCCGATCACAGTGCGGGTACCCATGACATTGACGGCCGCGAACTGCGCCCAGGATCCCGTGAGCCCCACGCGCGCGGCGGAATGGACGATGGCATCGCAGCCACGCATCGCCTGAGCCACGGCGCTCGGATCGCCCAGATCCCCGAGGGTCTCCACGACGTCGTAGGGGCGGGCCAGGCCACTGGGCCGCCGCTGAAGGGTGCGCACCTCGTCGCCGACGGCGAGCAGTCGGGCGACGATCGCCGAGCCGAGCAGGCCCCGCGCTCCGGTGACGAGCACGCGCACGGTCAGCCCCCCCGTCCGGAGAGAACCCCGGCAGCCCACACCGCCACCGCAGGACGGTCGATCTTCGCGCCGTGGCGGGTGTCCACCGGCAAGGCACCGGTGCGCAGCAAGGCCACTACCCCGGGTGCACCGGGGACGACATCGGCGGCGGCCGCACGGATTGCATCGAGCACCTCGGGGGAGACCGATTCCGGGTGCCGCCCCAGCCCCGTCCCGGGTCCCCCGCCGGTGACGAGAACCACCTGCTGGGTGCCTGCTGGGCCAACCCCCACACAGGCGACATCGGCGAGGTCGCTGGCCCGCAGGGCGGCCTGCTCGATTCCCACGGGGGTAACCGGTCCGGCAGCGGTCCGGATGACGTCGCCCAACCGGCCCTCGATCCACAGCCGGCCTTGCTCATCGAGATGGCCGACATCCCCCGTGCGATGCCATCCCGCCGGCGTGCTCGCGCGGTTGTGGACCGACCACAGCCGGTCGTAGCCCGCACGCATGTGCGGGGCGCGCACGAGGATCTCCCCACTGACTCCCGGCGCCGTTGCCGGCGTCAGTGACGGCACGCCGTCGAAGTCCAGTGGGGCCACTGCGACGGTCACCCCCGGCAGCGGCGCCCCGACGAGGACGCCATCCCCCTCAGCGGTGCGCACGTCCCTCAGATCGGCCTCGGTCAGCGGCAGCGCCTCGGTCATGCCGTAGGGGGTGCGAACCTGCGCGGCGGGCGCGAGGGCACCGGCGCGCTCAAGCAGGCTGAGGGCAACTGGTGCGCCCGCGATGAGCACCAATCGGACGCTGCCGAACGGATCGGCCGGGACCGGCCGGCCTCGGCGGATCGCCCGCCGGGTGGCCCGGGCATGGTCAGCCAGCAGCGGCTCCACTGTGGCAAGGATCGTGCGGATCGCCGCGGGCGAGGCCCACAGCAGGGTGCCGCGGGTGGCCGCCACCGCCTGGGCCAGCCCCCGCGCGGTGAGCGTCGCCGGCCGCGTCAGGTCCATCGCCGGGATGACCGAGGCCACCCCGAGGGCGGGGCCGAGCAGCGCCCACGGTGCGAAGGCGGCGATGAGGACGTCCTCGTCATCGATCCGGTAGTGGCGTTGCAGCACCGCGCAGGTGGCCGCCACCTGCGCATGGGTGTAGCGCACGCCCTTCGCCGGGCCGGTGGACCCAGAGGTGAACACGACCACGGCGAGGTCCCCGGGTTGGGGGGGTGGCAGGGCCGGCGGCTGGGCGGGCGGGCGGTCCGGTCCAGCCGCACGTGCCGTGCGTGCTGCCCGTGCGGCGGCGCGACGCAATCCGGCCACCGTCGTGATGTGCCCGGGCAGCCGGAGCATCCGCAGCAGCGGATGGGCGCGCCGCACCGCGACCGCATGGTGGACACCCGCAGCCGCGAGGTTCGCGCGCAGCACCGGCACCCCGGAACCGGCATCGGTGAGGACGGCAACCGCACCGACCGACCAGCAGGCGTAGAGCGTTGCCACCAGCTCGGCTCCGGGTGGGACAAGCAGGGCGATGCGCTGACCGGGCTGCACCCCCAGTGCGATCAGCCCCGCGCGCACCTCGCCCATCAGCAAGGCGAGGTCGCGCCATGTCACCTCGACGGCTCGGCCGCCGCGGCGGCCCGCGCGCATCACCGTCAGAGCTGGCGCGGTCGGGGTGACCGGCCATGCCCGCCGCGCCGGCTGCGCACTATCGCCCAGCATCGGCAGCGGCTGGGTCAACTCGACATCGGCACTATCGCCCAGCATCGGCAGCGGCTGGGTCAACTCGACATCGGCCGGGTCGTCCGAGCCGGCGGGCGCGCGGGGTGCGGACGGTGCAGCCGTCCCGGTCCCGATCCGCGCCTCCGGGGACCGACCGATGATCGGCAGCGGCTGGGTCAACTCGGCCACATCGGGGTCCGCCCCAGCGGCGGCCGGCACCGGATTGTCGCGCGGCCCGGGTGACATGCCGGCACGCACGAGGAGCGCCGCCCACAGCGGAGGCAGGTCGTCGGGAGCGCCCGCCGCGGCGGAATCCGCCGCGTCATCAGGAGCGCCCGCCGCGGCGGCACCCGCACCCCCATCCCTCACCCACGCCACCCATCGCCAGATATCCCCCGGCACCCGGGGGTCCTCCGGCAGCAGATGGTGGCCATCGGCGTATCGGTGGACGTCGGCATGCGGGATGCGGTCGCACAGGTCCCGCAGGTGGGCATCCCCGAAGACGGGGTCGCGGCCACCCCACAGCAGGAGCACGGGCAGTTCGCCAAGGGAGGTGAGGCTGGCGGCAACCGCGGCGAGGGCGGCGGCGCTGCCATGGCGGCGGTTGAGCGGGATGTCGGCGACGAAGTCGCCGATCGCCCGCCGGTGGGCAGCCCGGCGGTAGGGCAGGCGGTAGCCGGCAACCTCCTCGGCGGTCAGCTCCGGGGCACCCACCCGCAGGGTGGCGGTGAGGAATAGGGGTGTTGCGGTGAGCAACGGCCGAACGGCAGGCAGCCGCGCCAGCCGGATCAGCGGGGGCGCCCCCAGATGGTCGGGCTGGTGGACCGCCGTTGCGAGCAGGCAGATCCCCGCCAGCTCGATCTCCGGCCGATAGGTCCGCACCTGCGCAACCCAGCCCAGGGCAACCGGTCCGCCCCAGTCATGGGCGACGACGATCACCGGCCCCGCCAGGTCGAGGGCGTCGGTGAGGGAGAGCAGGTCGTCGATGCGCTGGCCGAGCCTGCGGGGGGAGCGGGTCCGCTCCGATAGCCCCATGCCCAGTTGATCCACCGCGAGCACCCGCACATCAGGTGGCGCCTGCGCGATCAACCCCCGCCACAGGTATGACCACGTGGGGTTGCCGTGGACGCACAGCACGGTGAGCGCGGGCTGGTCGCCATCGGCGGGCCGGTCGAGCAGGTGCCACCGATGGGTCCGCCCACTGGGGTCGGTGACATCGGCGATCCGCGACCACGCCGGGTCCACCCCCACCGCGCGCCACGGCACGCCGGCCGGATCCGCGCCGGCAGCCCAGGACACCCCCGCCGGGTCATCGTCGGTCCCGGTGGGGACGGCGGGGGTGGTGGTCACCAGCGCAGTTCGATGACGGCGGCGTTGATCCCCGAGCCGATGCCCATACAGGCGATCCGCTGACCGCGACGGAGCGAGGTGGCGTGCGTGGCCAAGGTGAAGGGGATGGAGGCCGGGCCGACATTGCCGCGGGTGGGGAAGGTCACGGGCACCCGCGTGGGGTCGATCGCCAGCGCGGTCGTGATCGCCTCGGTGTGCACCTGCGACACCTGATGGATCACATAGGCATCCAGATCAGTCCAGTCAGCGAACTGTGCGGCATCCCGCCAGGTGTCCTCCGCAAGCGCCACACCGGCCGCGAGGAGACCCCGGCTGTCAGTGTGCATCCCGTCCAGATCCCCAATGCACAGCCCGTTGTGCTCAGTCGCCGCCCGGGAGATGCCCGCCGCCAGGCGGTGTCCCTCCGGATGGGCACTCGCCCGCCCGAGGACCATGGCCGCCCCACCCGAGCCGAGGGTGAACGTGGCGAAGTTCGCCATCACGTCCTCCCTGGTCGTGGTCGGGCTGGCCAGCCGGTCCAGTGTGACCTCCTGGGGGCGCCGACTGCCCTCCCCGTCGGTGACGAGGGCATAGTCGACGGTGCCGGAGTCGATCAGCAGTGACGCCAGGTGCATGCCGTTGAGGAACCCCAGGCAGGCGTTACCGAGGTCGAAGTTGATGCAGGACGGCGGCAGCCCCAGCGCCCGGTGGATGTCGACGGAGGCGGACGGTTCCAGCCGCTCCCGGCAGACGGAGGTGTCGATGAGCACGCCGATACGACCGGGGTCAATCCCCGCCTCGGCCAGCGCGGCCTCACCGGCCATCACCGCCGCATCCGTGAAGCGCGTTCCAACCGGCCACCAGCGCCGCTCCCGCACGCCGGCGAGGGACTCGAGCATCCCCGGCCGCAGGCCGACCCGGTCGTAGGTCGCCTGCAGCCGCGCATCGATGTCCGCGGACGTCACGACGATGGTCGCGTCGGCCCGGGCGACGGAGAGCACCGTGGTGTCGGCGAAACGCAGTCGCGTGCTCGCGTCCATCGGTGTCCTTTCCACTGCAAGCCTGCCACATGATCGACCCCGTCATTGCCACCCCGAGGGCGTCCGGGTCGCCCACGTCAGGGGTCCGGTCGACTGACCTGCCATCGTTCGGCGCACCCGATGACGGTGAGCAGGCCGGGCTGCACGCGAAAGATCGCGCACTGATCGTGCGCGGCCCCGATCTCGCACACCGTCGACTCGGCGACTCCGGCTACCGCCCACGAGTGCTCCACATGGCTGCCGGTGGGGTCGCCGCCGAGGGCGGGCCAGATCTCGCCCCCGGCGGCGGTGAGCGCCTCGTGGACGGTGGCATTGGCCGCGTCATTGCGGGCACGCCCGGGTCGCAGGAACCCGGGGTTCCACCCGGTGATCACGTGCAGGGGTGATCCGGTGAGCGGCAGGGCGGACTGCACGGGCAGCCACTGACCGGCCACCTCGACGGCCACTCGGGAGCCGAGGTAGTGGCTGATGAGCGGGCGCAGGTGCGGGGGCACCGGCATCGGCTCTGCCCCGGGTGAACCGGGCGCCGCGCGGCTCAGCCCGGCTCCACACTGAGCAGGAACCGGGTGCCCCACGGATCGTTGACGGCGACCGCACCGTCCCCCTGCTGGGGTGCCCATCCGGCCCGGGTCAGCCGCTGGGCGGCCGCCCTGAGCGAGGCCGCATCGGGCAGCAGCAGCCGCAGACTGGCCAGGCCGAGGGTGACTGGCCGCGGGCCGGCCCCGCGGCTGTGCCACGTGTTGAGCCCGAGATGGTGGTGGTAGCCACCGGCGGAGACGAACAGCGCCGACCCGCCCATGGCGAAGGTGACGTCGAATCCGAGCCCCCGCGTGGTGAAGTCCCGTGCCATGGCGATGTCCCCCACCCGCAGGTGGACATGGCCCATCCGAATCGCCGGCGCGGGCCCTGCCGGCGCGGGCCCAGCCCAGCGGTGCTCGACGAGGTACGCCGCCGGGTCGAGCGGGTCGACGGTCATCGTCACGACCCCGTCCTGCCATGTCCACTGCTCCCGCGGCCGGTCCCGGTAGAGCTCGACCCCATTGCCCTCCGGATCGTCCAGGTAGAAGGCCTCACTGACCCGGTGGTCCGCACTGCCGGTGACGCTGTCCGGACGGTGGGCCAGCGCCCGTGCGAGGCCGGCCGCGAGACCGGCCGGAGAATCGAACAGGAATGCGGTGTGGAACAGCCCGGCGGATCCCGGGGGGGCGGCCGTGAGATCGGATCGCTGCTCGAGAACGAGCAGTGCGCGCTGCCCCTGGCCCAGGACCACCCGGGAACGGGCAGGCGTGCCGGGGTTGAGCGGCAGGTGGGGCTCCGCGGAGAGGACGCTCAGCCCGATGGCGTGCGTGTAGAAGTCGACCTGCCGATCGAGGTCGCCCACCCACAGGGTCACCTCGCCGAGGTCCGTTGCCGCGGGCAGTCCCGCGTCCACCGACCCCCCACCGGCGTCGTCGGCCATCGCCCCACGCTACCGGAGCGGCATGTGAGGGTGGACCCGTGAGCGCGGCCAACCTCGAGCGGTGGGACGTCATCATCGTCGGCGCGGGACCGGCCGGCGCCGCCGCCGCACTTGCTGCCGCCGATGAGTCCTCGGGCGCGCGGGTACTGCTGCTCGATCGCTGCGCCTTCCCCCGCGACAAGGTCTGCGGGGACGGCATCGCCCCGCACGTCTTCGACCTGCTCGCAGCGCTCGGCGTCCCACCGGCGACCTTCGCCGACTACCCGCCGATCCCCGGACTGTGGCTGACCGGCCCCCGCGGCGGCCAGGTGCGACGGCTCACCCAGCGCCCGGCGCGGGTGATCCCGCGGACGGTCTTCGACGCGCGCCTCGTGGCAGCGGCCGCCGATCGCGGGGTCTGCATCCGCCAGCATCGCGTGCGACGGCTGACGATCAGCGAGCAGGGCGTCTGCCTCGATGCCCGACTGCAGGCGGCAGTCGTCATCGCCGCGGATGGTGCCACCAGCACCGTCCGGCGACTGCTCGGACTGCCGGCACCGCCCGCTGGCTCCTGTGCGGTAGCGATGCGCGCCTACGCCCGCACCGGGGATGAGGGAGATGGGTGGACCCAGCGGATCGTCTTCGACTCGCGTTCGGGCCGACGACCCGCATTGGCCTACGCCTGGCACTTCCCGACTGGGACGGGGGTGGCGAACGTCGGGTACGGGGTCGTGCCCAGGCCGGGGGAGCCGCCGGTGACCCGGGCGATGCTGCGGGCTGGCGTGCCGCGGCTGCTCGGCGGGGAGTTTGATGACGGGCCGGCCGCTGGCGCTCACCGCGGCGCGCACCCCACCGGTCCACCCACCGGCGCACCCACCGTTGCACCCACCGGTCCACTCACCGGTGCCCCGCACACCGGGTTGGATCTTCGCGGTATCGACGAGGCGACGGCGCGGGGGGCCCTGCTGCCGCTGTCATCGTGGCGACCCCATCAACCCGATGGCCCGGTGGTGCTCATCGGGGATGCCGCATCGCTGGTGAACCCGCTCACCGGGGAGGGCATCTTCGACGCGGTGGCCTCCGGCATGCTCGCGGGCCGGCTTGCGGTGGCCTCACTGGCGACCCGTCGGCACTCATTCGGCGCCCGCTTCCGCCAGCAATGGCATCAGCGGACCAACGCCCACGGCTGGCAGGTGCGCAGCGTGGCTCGCTACGCCAGGCCGTGGCTCCTGGACCGCGGGGTGCGCGCGGCCGCCGCGGATCGCCGCGTGTTCGACGCCCTCGTCGAGATGGGGCTGGCCCACGGCACCCTCTCCCCGCGCATCGCTCTCAGCGTTGCGGGCCTGCTCCCTCGCCCTATCGGGGCAGGGCCCGCAGGGCGCTCTCGCGCAGGTCGAGCTCGGTCATCAGGCGGCGGGTGAGGGCATCCGGCAGACCCTCCTCCGCCCGGATGCGCAGCAGTTCATCCTTCTCCGCCTGCACCGACAGCAGCAGCAGGTCAGCGCGGATGGCCGCCGGTGGGGTCACTGCATCGCGATCGGCGCGCGCCCCCTCCTCGTCGGCGGCGGCGGCGTCGGCAGCATCGCGGGTGTAGTGCTCGATACGCAGTCGCAGCTCTGAGCGGACACGGTCGACGATCTCCGCCGGCAGCGGCTGGCCACTTTCAAGGCCCTGCTCCTCGGCCAGGTCCACGCAGAGCAGTGCGCTGCGTGCGAGGGTGCCCCGCACCTCGCTCAGCCGGCGGGCATCGTCATCGGGTGGCAGCGCCAGTCGTCGGGCAAGCGGGGCGAGGGTGAGGGAGATCAGTAGGGTCAGGGTGATCACACCGAAGACGGTGCCGAGCACAAGTTCCCGATGCGGCAGCGGGCTGCCGTCGCTGACAAACAACGGCAGGGAGAACGCCGCCAGACCCGATACCGGTCCGCGCGCGCCCGCCCAGGCCACGACGATCGCCTCCCGCCACGACTCGGCCAGCCGAGGTCGCGTTGAACGCCACCAGCCGAGCGTGAACACCCCGACGAACACCAGCCTTGTGACGATCAACGTCGCAGTGCACGCGACGGTGAGCAGCAGCACCAGCCGCAGGTCACCGGCGGTCTGCCGTCGCAGCATGTCCACCAATTCCAGGCCGATGAAGAAGAACGCCACGGCCTGCAGCAGGAAGGTCAGGTGCCGCCACACCTCCGCTGCGGCCAGCCGGCCGGCCTGGGATGGCCGGGAGGACTGCGTGTGGGCAACCCACAGCGCCGCGACGACCACCGCCAGCACCCCGGACCCCTCCAGCGACTCGGCGGCAAGGTACAACGCGAACGGGGCGACGAGCACCGCCACATTCGACGCGGTGGGATCGGCTCCGCGCGTGAGGATGGTCGACAGCAGCCAGCCCCCGGCGGCGCCGACACCGACCCCCACGACAACCGCGAGCGTGAAGTACACCCCCACCTCAACCACGGTGACGCTGCCGGCGACCGCAGCGAGCACCGCCACCCGCAGAGCAGTCAGCCCGGTGCCGTCGTTGACCAGGCTCTCCCCTTCGAGGATGGACACCACTCGGCGAGGCAGCGATGCGCGCCTCGCCGCGGATCCCACGGCGACCAGATCGGTCGGAGCGAGGATCGCCCCCAGGGCAAGGGCGATTGCCACCGGTAACGCCGCGACCGTCACGGCGGTCGCCCCGACTGTTGCCGTGGTGAGCACAACGAGGCCGACGGCGAGCAGCAGGATCGGCCGGGTCACCCGCCGCAGGTCGAGAAACGATGATCCCAGCGCCTCGCCGAAGACGAGCGGGACGAGCACCACGACAAGGAAGACCTCAGGGTTCTCCGGGGCACTTGCCACCGGTGCGATGAGCGCGGTGGCCGCACCCGCACCGAGCACCGGCAGGGCCATGCCCCAGCCCAGCCGCCGTGCGATCGACGCAACAGCGGTGGCGATCACGAGCATGAGCGCCACCGCCGCGAGCGCACCGAATTCGGTCATGGGTCATCACCCTAGATGCGGCGTTCGATGCCCATGAGATGCGGCGATCGATGCCCATGAGTCAGCCGCCGCCCCCTCGCACCGGAAGGCTCAGCCCGGCTGTGGGGGGAGGTAGCCCAGGCTGATGCGCACTGACAGCCTCGTGGCGTTCCCGTCGAGTCGACCTGCGTGGCTGACCGTCGCCACCGGCACCGCATCCACCAAGCGGGCGCAGGCCGCCGCGGCGAGACGGCGCGCACCGTGGCGCTCCGCCGGATCCCCGGTCAGGCCGATGCAGCGCACGCTGATACCAGTCGCCCCGTCCGGGACCGAATCGGCCAGTGCCAGCAGCGCACCGGTACGAAGCACGGCGCGGGCGTCGGGTTGGCCGAGGGCACTGGCGGCGAGCGTCTGGGTTGTCGTGCGTCGAGCCGGCGCGGTGACGCTGAGGCCGAGGCGAACTGAGCGCACCGCACCATCGTGACTGAACCCATTGACCTCGAGCATCGCCGGACCCATCAGGTGACCGCCGACCGGCACGGTGACCACGACGGCACCGTCGGCGCCGACGTCGGCCCGGGCATCGGGCTGGCGCTGGGCGGCCGACGGGATGGACCTCGGTGCGGCCGCAGGCCCATCCGACCCGTCCGCGGGTCGCAGGTAGGCGTAGACGGGTGTACCCGGCTGGTATCCCTCGCCGGTGACGCGGAGCTCGCCCCCCCGCGGCACGCTGATCGCCGCACCGGCCGCGGCAGCGGCCACGGGACGGGTCATAGCACCAGGTGCGGGACGGGTCCCTGTTGCCGCTGCTGTCCCCGATGCCGCGGGACGGCCGGCAGCGTCGAGGGAGCCCACACGCAACGCCCACCCGGGACCGGCGACGAGGATCGCCGACTGCTGCGGCAGCGCGGTGATGGTGACCGGGGTTACCGCGTTGCCGATCACGGCGGAGGCCGTTCCCGGCCGGAGGGGTTGAGTCCCCGCAACCGGTCGCGGAGCAAGTGCCGCGGCGGGGGACGCCGGCAGGGGCACGGCAGGAGTCGGGACGGGGGTCACGATCGGCACCGGGGTCGGCTGCGGGGTCGGCGCCTCGCCACCGCCACCGCCACCGCCACCGCCACTACCTCCGGCGTCACCGCCACCGCCACCACCTGAGCCACCACCGCCACCACCACCGCCACCACCACCACCTGAGCCACCACCTGAGCCACCACCTGAGCCACCACCTGAGCCACCACCGCCACCACCGCCACCACCGCCGCCCCCACCGCCGCCTGAGCCGACATACGTGAACGCCGCACCCAGGGTGCGCGTCACCCCACCACCGGTGAGCACCACATCCCCCACCCCCGCCGACCCCGCACCCGTCGTACACGACACCTGCGTCTCAGCCGAATTCACCACCGCACCCGCGCACACCACACCCCCCACACTCACCCCCACCCCCACCGGGATCCCCGACCCCGACACCACCACCACCGTCCCCCCCGACACCGGACCCGACACCGGCGACACCCCCGACACCGTGAACGCCACCCCCGTGAACCCCCCCACCAACGACCCCGACGTGCCATCCGCGTTCGTCACCACCACATCCCCCACCCCCACCCCCACCGCACCCGTCGTACACCGCACCTC
>JAGWXT010000003.1 GCA_018969715.1 Actinomycetales bacterium | reverse complement strand
GATCGGGGGCTCGACCCCGCCCCTTGCCACCTCGAAACCCGTTGATGCGCGGGAACTCCCCGGAAAGGGTCTCCTACCTACTTGGGCGGACCGCTCGTCGGTGTGGTCAGGCCCAGGCGCCGAGGACTGCCCCCATGGCAGCTAGGCAGACGATGTCCTGTCCCACTTCGAGCGCCCACGCTCGGATACTGAAACCCGCAAATAAGTGGTGGCTGAGCGAGGCGGCAGCGGCGAAGCCGACGCCCATCAGCGCCCCCACGGCGGCCCCGCCCCACCAGGTCACGTCCTGGCCGGTCGCGCGCACAAGTTCGATCACCACAGCGAGCACAACGGCCTGGGCGACAATGCCGGCCACGGTCAGGCCGAAGATGACGCCCATGGGGTGGCCGGAGGTGGGGGCCTCGTCATCGCTGCGGCCCATCGCCCGCCACCAGATGGGAAAGAAGGTCTTCGGGCTGAACCACGCAAAACCAAGAACGAAGGAGACAACGCAGGCGACCGCGACGGCCAGCCAATTGATTTCTGAAAACGGCACAGCGCAGGTTATCAGCGGGGGGTTCCACGGCACTATGCCTCAGGGGTCACCGAAATAGACTCCGGCCATGCCAGCGAGGATTCCCAACGCCGTCGGGGCTGATGCGGTACTGGACATGATCTGCGAGGGCACCAACGTCATCATCCCGACCGCAAATGGTGAGCCGGTCACCGTGGTCGATGCCATCCAACGTCATGCTGCGAGCCTGCGCCGGGTGCGCATCCACCAGGTGTTCTGCCTGCGGGAGTGGGACTACTTCACCGAGGCCCCCGCGGATCAACTTCGGCATGTCTCCTACTTCATATCGGCTCCCCTGCGACCTCACCTTGCAGCGGGGAGCATCGACTTGGTCCCCACCGACCTGTCGGCGATGCCGGCTCTCATGTCGGCACTGCCCGGTTCAATCCTTGCGGCAGCAGCCAGCCCGCCCGATGAATCCGGCTACGTGAGCCTTGGCGTCGGAGCGAACTACGCCGCTCCGTTGCTGTCGAGGATTCCGGTCTTCCTGGAGATCAACGAGCAGATGCCACGGACGCGGGGCAGTCACCGAATACACCTGTCGCAGGTTGCCGGCTGGTGCTCAGCCGACTACCCCTTGGTGACGGTTGATCCGACTGCGCCCACGCAGGTCGATGAGGCCATCGCCGCGCTGGTCGTCGAGCGCATCGCCGATCGATCAACACTGCAGATCGGGGTTGGCTCCGTTCCGGACGCCATCGCCGCACGGCTCTCCGGGCACGCTGACTTGGGGATTCACACGGAACTGTTCAGCGATGGCCTGCATTCGCTGATCACCTCAGGAGCAGCGACCGGCGCCTTCAAGCGGACGGGCCGCGGTGTCGCGGTCGCCACCGATGCCGTCGGCTCCCAGGCGATGTTGGACTTCCTGAACGGCACCCAGGCCGTCGAGTTCTGGGCGGTCGGCGATACGAATGCCTTCGCCACGATTGCGAGTGAGCCGAACTTCGTCGCGATCAACGCCACCATGCAGGTTGACCTGCTTGGGCAGTGCGCATCGGAAACCCTGGGCACGCACTACATCTCCGGATCGGGTGGGCAAAGTGACTTCATGAACGCGGCGCGCTACTCCGATGGCGGCCAGTCGTTCATGGTCACCCACGCAACAGCGAACACCCCAAATGGTCCTGTCTCCCGGATCGTCAGCGAACTCACGCCTGGTGCCGTTGTCACGACGCGCAAGAACTCCGTGGACAAGATCGTCACCGAGTTCGGCGTTGCGGAACTGCAGGGTCGGACAATTCACGAGCGTGCGGCGGCACTGATCGCGATTGCGCATCCGGATCATCGCGACGCACTGCACGCTGACGCCCAGCGGCTGGGCTACATCGGCTGATGCCGAGCCCCGCCGATCTCGGCGGGGCTCGGCTCAGACGGAACTGAGGGCAGGGATGACGTTGGACGCCAGGCCTCGGATGAACTCAACGGGGTCATCCATGGGCATGACGCGCACCTCGGTGATGCCGACGTCTGCGTAGGCCTTCATCTGCTCGATGAATGCGGTTGCCCCGATCGGCGTGAGCGCATCCAGCGCACCCGTCCACAGGATCGTCTTGCGGATGCGCCCGTTGTCCGTGCCCGCATCCGCACAGTGTTGGGCGAGGACGTCCAGCTTTGCCTTCACCTCCGTCGCGCTGGTACCGGACCCGGCGAAGAGGTTGCAAGCATCCGCATAGCGCGCCACGAGGCGAAGGGTCTTGCGTTCCCCCGAACCGCCGATCATGATCGGCGGATGCGGTCGTGCCAGCGGGGATGGGGAGCACATGGTCTCGGCGAGTCGGTAGTAGGTGCCCTCGTAGGGGCCATCGTCATCACTCCACATCTGGTGGATGATCTGGAGGGTCTCCGCCAACCGCTCGAATCGCTCCGACGTGGACGGGAACGGCACCCCTAGCCCGAGGTGCTCGCGCTCGTACCACGCCGCGCCGATGCCGAGCATTGCGCGCCCCCCGGAGAGCACGTCCAAGGTCGTGACGATCTTCGCCAGCAGCCCCGGGTGTCGATACGTCACCCCGGTGACGAGGGCCTGCAGTTCAACGGTCGTCGTTGCCGCCGCCAGGAAGCCAAGCGTGGTGTACGCCTCGAGCATCGGCGCGGGGGCATCGCCCAGTCCCATGCCGTCCATCTGGAAGTAGTGGTCCATCACGGAGAGGTTGTCCAGCCCGGCATCCTCGGCGGCCTGCCCGACAGCGGCGAGGGTGGGGGCGATTGCCGCACTGCCGCCCGGGAAATCGAACCTCACCACGTGCACGCCGATGCGCATCCCGCCTCCTCCGCTCGGTCTTGAATCTAAGAACGGTGTCCGCGCGGAGACGGCCGCGCCCCGCGGGCGTGCACCAGCGCAGCCCACGACTCACCGATGACACCGGAGGCGGCAAACGCGGCCATCGCCCACCCACGGCCGGGGGGGACCCGACCGGCGAGCGCGGCAGCGGCGAATGCGATGGTGTCGCTGCCGTCGCTGATCGCCTGCGCGGTGAGCCACAGCTCCTCATCGCGACCGCGACGCCAGGCCAGCAGGGTGCCGATGCCGATGGCCAGCTCCCGTGCCGCGAGCAGTCGGCCCAGCGGTGCGCTGCGTTGCGGATCGGCCACCCCGAGCGCTCGACCCAGGGCCGAGGGGTCAATGACCAGCGCGACGCCAATCACGATGCGGGTCAGGCCCATTGCGGGGATCACGCTTCGGTGCAGCATGCGCCCAGCATGGCGGATGCTGTCGGTCCTGCGTCCGACACTGGCGCGGGGGGCGCGGGTGCGGGGGGCGCGGGCGCGGGCGCGCCGGATCCGCAAATAGTGCGACCCGCCGCACGGGGGTGGGGGTGTGCGGCGGGTCGCGCTCCCGCTCGCTCAACCCCGCGGGGGTGTGGGGGAGAAGCGGGAGTCTCGCCTGCGCCAGGCGCAGGGGGTGGGGTGGGAAGGGGAGAAGGTCGGATTATGTGCGCCCCCGCCGTTGCAGAGTACCCCGCCCTACCCGGTGGATGCCAGCCGAGCGGGAGACTCACGAAAACTGCCCGCGAAATGGTGCCCGTGCCTCAGATAGGAAATGCCCGCGTAATCGGGGACCGTGGGGGGCATGGATGAGGGGTTGTCGATGCAGTCTCGGGCCGAGATCACGGTGAAGTACGCCAAGGGGTACGTGAGGGCCTCGAAGAAGGATCGGGGCCGGATGCTTGACGAGCTCTGAAGCGCGTGATGTCCCGCCCATGGTGCGCACTCTTGGGCCATAGTGCCAGGGGGCCTCAATGGTTGGCTGGCCTGGCCGAGGCATGGGCGACATATCCCACAAGTATGGCCAATTTGATATGTTACATTAGTTTCTCCTATGGATATCAACTTTGGCGGCTGAGATGCCGAGAGGGCGACCTTCAAGAGAGACCGTTTACCGGCGCCTGGAGAGCTCGGTAGCCGAGCTGCACGCGAGATTCGGCGGTCTGCCGACTCCAGAAGAAGCCAGCGGCATCTGGTCAGACATTTGGCACTTGGAAGCCCATCATTCAACGGCACTGGAAGGCAACACCCTCATCCTCAAGCAGGTTGAAGTCCTGCTGGAACAGGGTCGGACTGTGGGAGCCAAACCCCTCAAGGACTACTTGGAGGTCCAAGGGTACGGACAGGCAGCGGATTGGGTCTACGGCCATGCGTTGCGGCCCGGGGAATGGCCGACCGATGGTCTCGTCGCAATGCGAGAGGTGCGACATATCCATGAACTAGCGATGTCACCAGTGTGGGAGGTCGCTGCGCATCCGGACGCGACGCAGCGTGAAGGTCCCGGGATGTTTCGTGAGCACGACTTGCACCCTTTCGGCGCGGGTATGAAGCCTCCGAGTTGGACGCTTGTCCCAAGTGCGATGCAGGACTGGCTTGACCGAGTCCAGGAACTGACACCGGCATTGACAGGAGTGCAACCGGCAACCAAGGCAGCGCCTGAGCTCTTGGCAGAACTGCACAATGGATTTGAGCGCGTGCACCCGTTCATTGATGGAAATGGACGTGCGGGCCGACTGGTGTTGAATCTGCTCCTCGTTCGTCTTGGGTATCCGCCCGCGATCATCCTCAAGTCGAGACGTGAGCACTATCTGGATGCCATGCGCAAGGCCGACTCGGGTGACTTTTCTCCACTCGGGGAGATGATTGCGCGTGCGATCTACGACAACATAAATCGCTTCATTCTTCCTGCAATCGCAGGCGAGGCTCGTCTTGTTCCGTTGGCGGCCCTCGTCACACCTGAGTTCTCTCTCGCGGCGCTCAAGCAAGCGGCACAGCGGGGCCGACTCAAAGCGATTCAGTCACCCGATGGAGTGTGGCAATCCACAAAGAAGGACGTGACGACCTACCGCAGTCACAAGGGTCGCCACCACAAGCCTTCGACACAGCGGGCGCCTTCGGAAGGGTTGCGGCTCAATCGAGGTCAAGATGACAAGTGACGGGGAAGTGCGTGATCCAACCCAGGACTTGGTGGCCACGGTTCAAGTAGACGTCTTCGAGCGGCGTCTGCGCTTGAAGATGCGGGGAACCGTGTAGCCGCGGGCCGCGAGCAGGGCCGAACAGCCGAGGACGAGCAGGATCGGCAGGGCAACACCGAGGGCCATCCAGTTGGCGTACGAGTTGAGCTGGTTGTCGAGCCAGCTGAAGTTCATGCCGAAGTAGCCGGTGAGGAAGGTGATCGGCAGGAAGATCATCGTGACGATCGTCAGCACGTTGATCCGATTGGACTGCCAGGCGCCGACCTGGGCCTGGATGTCCTGGGCCGCGGACAGGTCGATCTTCCTCACCCGGTCGCGGCCGTACCGCAAGAACGACCAGGCCACGGTCGAGTCGAAGAACAACCACCTGGTCCGCACGCATGCCTTCTTCTTCCGCTACGACAGCCCCGAGGAACTGCGCGTGCTGAACCGGCTGCTGGCCAGCGGCGTGCTCTCCCGCGCCCAGGAGATCGAGCTGACCGCACGTCCGCGGGCACTTCCCATCTGAGGCACGGGAATCACTTCGCGGGCAATGTGACGTGAGGCACTGCGGCCGAGCGGGAGGTGTGGATCATCCGGCTCGGCCGGGCGGCGGCAAGCCGGCCGCGGCAGTTCAGCCGGGCAGGACGACCGTCGGCGGCACGACGTGGGCCCGCGGCGTGGGAACCGCAACGATGATCGCGATCGCACCTGCGCAGAGCACAGGGACGACGAGGAACGCCCCATGGATCCCCACCCGCTCCGCCAGCACACCCAGGGCGAACGGGGCGATACCGGCACTCAGGGCATTGGCGAGGAACGTGGTGCCGAGCACGCGGTCCGAGTGGCCGCCGACGATTGCGACCATCCGGGAGCAGCCGAGGGGCCAGTTGGCGGCAAGGCCGACCCCGCAGGCGACCATGGCCACCGCGGCAACCACCGGCGACCTCGTCGTCCACAGCAACGTGAACGCCGCGATGGTGACGAGCAGGCTGGATCGCAGCAGGACGTCGACCGCGAATCGGTCGGCAAGCCGGGCGACCACCGCCCGGCCGAGCAGGATCCCGCCATTGACCGCCCCGATCATGGCGGCCGCGCCGGCAAGTCCGATGTCGGTGCGCTCGCGCGCGAACTCAGCCCCCCAGAACGCCAGGGTGAACTCAGCCTGAGAGCCGAGGACGACCCCCGCCAGCCCCCACCAGTACCGGCGCGGCATCTGCACGCGGCCGGCGGCGATGCCCGACATTCGGCCGAAGGATTCCGGCAGTCGACGGCGGGCGGCTTCGACCGCGACCATCCCGACGACCACCGCAATGACGCCCGAACGCCAACCCAGGGCGGTGCCCGCGAGTACCCCGAGCAGTAGCGGCATCGCCGTGCCGCCGAAGGCCGCCCACGCATTCGCGGCGGTGAGCGACGCCGGTCCGCGCCGTCCATGATGCTCCAACAGGTAGGCGCTGGCCAGGATCGTCCAGACGAAACCCGCCAATGTCGTCGACGCCACCGCCACCATCGTCACGATCACCGTGAGCCGCGGGGGGAAGGCGCTGGCGGCGGTGAGCGTCAGCAGGCCCCCGCAGCACGTGGCAACGGCGGCGGAGATGACGGCGGAACGCCCGCGGCGCGCTGCCAGCCGCGGCGCCAGCCACGATCCGGCCACGCCCGCCATCGCCGAGACCGATCCGATCGCCCCGACCATGGTGAGGCTCAGGCCGAGTTCACCGCGGATGAACACCAGCAGCGCACCAAGGCCCATGAGGTAGCACGCCATGAGCGCCATCTGCAGGTTGATGAGAACGGTGGGTGCGTCATCACCCCACGGCCGCCGGCGCACAGCCGGACCCCCGGCGGACGAATCTGGACGTCGCACATCGCTCCCACCCACAAGCACTGATCCTTGCGCACACCCGCACCCGGTTGTGCGGGGTGAACGCGGCTAGCGTGATGGCGTGGTGACGACGCCCGCCGAGCCTGCAGCACAGCCCGGCGCCGGGGACGGCACCGCGGTCGCGGTGCCGGCGGCGCGCATCCGCCGTCGCTCATGGCTGCGCCTGGGCGGCGCGCTGGCCGCGGTGCTCGCCCTCAACGTCCTCGCGTACTGGGTGATGGGCCTGCCGGCGGTGACGTCCTTCCTGCAGGGCCTCGCGGGCTCGGTGTACCTCGGATCGTTCCTGCTCGCCCTGATCACCAACGCAACCGTTGCGGTGCCGATCCCCTACAACCCGATCGTGCTGCAGATGATGGAGACGACCTCGCTGCCATGGCTGGTCGCGCTCACGACCGCCGCCGGCGCGACCCTCGGCGAGAGTGTCGGGTTCCTGGCCGGCCGGGCCGGCCGGGGGTCGTTCACAGGGACGCGGTTCGGCGCGTGGCTGGGTCGGCAGATGGCGCACCCGCGGCGCGCATTCCTGGTGCTGCTGCTGGTCTCCGCACCACCCTTTCCCGCCTTCGACGTCGCGGGGGTGACCGCTGGGGCACTGGGGGTGCCGGCGGGAACCTTCTACCCGGCGGTCTTCCTCGGACGGTTGGCGCGCTTCCTGCTGTTCGCTGCCTTCACGGTGTGGGTGACGCGCTGACCCGACCGGATGCGATGGACGCCAGGGGCGGTGGTGGTGGCGTGATCGAGCTCGCGGCGGACGCTTTGCTGCGTGAGTCGACGGCCGAGGTAGGTGAACAGGAACTGCGCCGGCCGCCGGTAGCGGGGGTGCGGGAGCGGCCTGCCGTGAGAGCGGATCTGGGTGACCCGGTCGATCACGTCGAGGGTCTGCGGATCGAGGGGGACCATGCGCTCGGTGGCGAGCTTGCCGATCGGGACCTTCAGCCAGGCACCGTTCCCGTCGAGCTGGTGGACGCAGTCCAGCTCCAGATCCAGCAGTTCCCCGATCCGCAGCCCGCAGGCACGTTGCAGCCGCAGCGCCAGCGCGGCCAGCTCGTTGTCGGGATGCTCGGTCAATGCCGCGGTGAGCCGTCGGTCGGCGTCGATGGGGAGGTAGCGGGGCAGCGCTTGGGGGAGCTTGGGGATGTCATCGCGCAAACAGCACCCTGCGGGCAGGGGCGGCATCCCAGCCCCATTCGGTGATGTCGCGCAGGAACGTCGCGATGGCGACGACCCGCCGGTTGCGGTCCCCGATGCTGATCGGGGACCGGTCCTTGTCGCTGACCGCGTCGACCAGCGAGGCCAGGTACGGCTCGACGTGGCGTCGCCGGTCCAGGTCCCTCACCGACGTCAGCGCCGGGTCGGCCCGGGTGAGGAAGACCCCGAAGTGCTTCAACCGGGTCGCCATCGTCGATACCGTTGTGCGGTCGCAGGTCGCGCGCTTGCGCTCCAGGTAGCCCACCAGTTCCGCCCGCAACGGCGCGGCGACCTCGGCCAGCCGCTCCTGGTAGGGGACCGGGCCGCCGCTGCGGGGCGGTGAGTCCAGGACGCCCAGGTGGAACAGCACCATGTGGGTCATGCTGATCGCCGACACCCTCGCTGGCGCGGGATCACTATGGCTTGTTCACGATCAAGAACAAACAGCTTCATACGCCTCATCTCAGGAACCCGCGCCCGCTAACACACCAGCTTTCGTCCCGCCCCAAGCCATTACCTACGACCCGGACAAGGTGACTATCGAGTACCAAATCGTGACCGATGGAATGAGTGTCACGCATCTTTCTTACGTGGATGTGGTTGATGGTGCTCCCGTGATGGTGGAGAGGCTTGGAACGCCACCACCCTTCGCACACGTCATTCAACTACCCAAGAGCGAGGACTTTGACCTGCGCACTGTCCGTTACCGGCATGGGAGCAGCAACGTCGACCACAACCACGTGCACGCTGCGGATCGATGGAAAAGCGATTGCTCGACAAACCGCCACCGGTACCTACGGGCTGGTGAATTGCGAGATACCCGCCACCGGCAATTTCGATTGAGAGCCGCCTCGGGGAACCGTCGCTGCGCTCCTCGCCACCCCGGACCTACGCATTGCAAGGCCACTATCACGGTACACCCACAGTGTTCGCAGTTTGAAATAACGTGAATCCATAAGCCCCCGGCAGTGGGTGTCGCGGGATCCAAATGCCCTATCCTGAAGTGGTGACTACAACGCGCGCAGAGATTCAGTTCGCTGAAGAAGCAGGCGACCGAATCGAGCAGGCGTTCGCGTTATGCGCATTCGCTTCGCAACTCGTGGGCAAGGCCAGCGAGGAATGACGTTCGATCCATCGCGAATATTCGAGACGCTGGATCGACATTGCGTTGACTACCTCACTATTGGGGCGTGGGCCGTCATTGCCCACGGCTACGTTCGAGCCACCGCGGATATTGATTTCGTGGCGAAGATCGACGAGCAAAACATGGAGCGTCTCGCTGCCGCCTTGTCTGAACTGAACGCTCGACTACGCGGAGTAGACGCAGACAAGTTGGATATCGATCCGACCGATCCACAAGTACTCATCAGCGGCGCGTCATTCACCATGGACACCGACGCCGGGCCCCTTGACTTCCTCAATGACGTTCCTGGCGCCGCCGCCTACGACGAAATGCGATCACGTGCCCGTCAAGCCAATGCAGGTGGCACCACCGTGTGGGTGGTGGGTTACGAGGATCTTATTCGCATGAAAGTAGCGTCCGGACGAGAACAAGACCTTCTCGATGTCCACCAGCTACGAGACCGACACTCTGCGCAGGACTGAACAAAAGATTCTCGCATGGAGCCGCCTCGGGGATTTGAACCCCGGACCTACGCATTACGAGACAACTTCCAGCCCTCGAATCCATGAGAGAACTTCAATGATCCCAACAGGTTTCACCTTCTCTGGACCTCTGGAGACCCACTGAGATGGCTGGAGTTGGGGCTAGCTGTGGGGCTACGGAATCGCCTTGCGAATCCCACGCCATCGCTCGGACCTACGCACTGCCGATGCGTTGCCCGGTGTGTTGACGGCCGTTCGGACTTCGCTGTGGACAAGTGGCCAAGAGGTCAAGTCGTCCACGCAAGAAGCCAGTCGACGTCCCGAGCGAGTTCGTCCTCGAGCATGGAGCCGTCCTGAGCCCACGGGACGGAAGCGACGGGGTGGGCTCCGGACACAGACTGACGACTCATGGCACCATCCACGGGCGCGCGAACCGTTCTAGGGCCGACCTGTCCACGTCCACGCCCAACCCTGGCCCGGCAGGAACGTGGACATACCCGTCGCCGTCCACTCCTATACCTGAGGTTAATCCGTCAACTAGCGGGGACGGACTCAGGCAGTACTCGATCATCACTTCACCTGGTTGGCAGGCGAGCACCTGTAGTCCGGCTGCCATCGTGATGCGCGTCTTGTAGCCGTGCGGAAAGAGAGCAAGGCCCTCCGCGTGCGCAAGCGCAGCCACGCGGCGCATGCCGGTGACGCCTCCAACGACCGACGGGTCAGGTTGCAGGACGTCCGGACTCGCGAGCGCGATGAATGCCTCCCACTCGTGCCAGTGCGTGAGGCCGAGATCTCCCACGCCGATGGCGACTCCGTGCTCACGCAGCTCGTAGTGGCCGACAACGTCGTCCAAGGGAAGCGGAGCCTCGAAGACATCGACACCCTGCTCGCTGAAGACGGTCGCGAGCTTATGCGCGGTGTCGCGGTCACGGTACGCCAGGGCGCCATCGACGAGCACCGTGCCACCGGGTCCTGCCTCTTCTCGGGCGACCGATAGCAGGCGGCTCGCCTGATCGAGTCGATCCGGCCACCACGGCTCCACGAACAGCTTGTAACTCGTGAAGCCGCGACGCTTGAAAGCGCGGAGTTGAGTACGCAGGTCCTCCGCGGAAGCCGGAGTCGGAAAGGATAAGGAGTGTCCAGCCCGGTTGCGCGGCACCGACACTCCCAATGCGGTCGTCCAAGTGTGGCAATCAGCAAGCACCTAGCGCTCCTGGCCATCTGCTGCGCGAGCCTGGCAGTGCCGGCCGGCTGCACTGCGCTGGTCGCGGTCGGTTCGGGGGGGTCCCTACGACATGCGCCACTTGATCCCGCAACCCAGCGACGGGCGCCCCGCCGGCGGTGGCGTTCCACCGCCGGCGGCGGTGATCGCGGCTATGAGGTACTCCCCGGTGGCGGTCACGCCCGAGTTCGGGCGCGTGTCGTCGATCGCGCCCCGGTAGCACAGCCCCCCGGTGGGGGTGAACACGTAGCAGTCGGGCGTGCACACCGCACCGAAGGTGCGCGCCACTTCCTGGCTCTCGTCGACCAGGTAGGGAAACTCCCAGCCCGCCCGCACAACCTGCTCGCGCAGCCCGTCGACACCGTCCGCCGGGTGCGCTTGCGCATCATTGCTGCAGATCGCCACGATCCGGGTGGTCGGGTGCTCGCGCGCGATCCGCCCCACCGCGGTCTCGATGTGCTGGGCGTACGGGCAGTGGTTGCAGGTGAAGATGACCACCCCCGGGTGGCCGGCGAAGTAGGTGGCAAGATCCACCGGCGCCCCGTCAAGGTCGGGCAGGCTGACCGGCGGCAGCACGGTGATGGGGGTCTCCGCGGACTCAATGGGCATAGGGGAAGCCTAGGCGCGGATGGATCCGCTCATCACGACAGCCATGCGGATGCCCCCACCCGCAACCGGCCGTAGCATCGAGGAATGGCACTTGGCGAGACTCCGCTGCGGTTCGGGCTGGACACCTTCGGCGACATCACCGTCGATTCGGACGGGATCGCCGAGCCGGCGGGCACGGTGATCCGGGCGGTCGTGGCGCAGGCCGTCGCGGCCGACAGCCTGGGTATCGACCACTTCAACGTCGGCGAGCACCACCGCGATGACTTCGCGATCTCGGCGCCCGACACCGTGCTGGCAGGCATCGCCACGGTCACCTCGCGGATCGTGCTCGGCAGTGGGGTGACAGTGCTGTCCAGCGACGACCCAGTCCGCGTCTACCAGCGGTTCGCCACCCTCGATGCGCTCTCCGGCGGGCGAGCGGAGATCACCGCCGGACGCGGCTCATTCACGGAGTCGTTTCCGTTGTTCGGCTATGAGCTCGGCGACTACGGCGCCCTGTTCGAGGAGAAGCTGGAGCTGCTGGTGGCGCTGCTGCGCGAGCAGCCGGTGACCTGGCGGGGAACTGTCCGGTCATCCCTGACCGACCAGCGGGTGTACCCACGCACGGAGCGGGGGGCGATCCCGCTGCGCGTCGGGGTCGGTGGGTCACCGGAGTCGGTCGTGCGGGCGGCCCGCGTGGGGGCGGCACTGGCACTGGCGATCATCGGCGGTGACCCCGCTCGGTTCGCACCGTATGCGGAGCTCTACCAGCGGGCCCTGCGGGAGTTCGGTCAGCCTTCACTGCCGATCAGCATTCACTCCCCCGGGCATATTGCGGACACCGACGCCACCGCGGTCGCCGACCTGTGGCCGCACTATCAGGCGAGCTTCGGCCGGATCGGCCGGGAGCGCGGCTGGGGACCGCTGACGAAGCAGCACTACCTCACCGAGGTCGCCTCGGGTTCCCTCTACGTCGGCTCACCGCAGACAGTGGCGGAGAAGATCGCCACCGCACTCAGGGCGGTCGGGGCCCACCGCTTCGACCTCAAGTACGCGAACGGTCCGATGCCGCACCGCATGCTCATGCACTCGATCGAGCTGTACGCCACCGAGGTGATCCCCCGCGTGCGCGCACTGCTGGCAGCAGACGTCGCCCGCGAGCCGGCACTGGTCGGCTCAGCTCACGGTGGGCACACTGAGGCGTCCACCGGTACCGCACCCTCAAGGTAGAACCGGTCAACGATGTCGTCGACACATGCCGACCCTCGACCGTGCGCCGTGTGGCCGTCCCCCTGCCACTCGAGGTAGACGCCACTTTCCAGCTGCTCGGCGAGGCTGCGTGCCCACTTCACCGGTGTGGCCGGGTCGTGTGTCGTGCCCAGGATGAGGATCGGTGGCGCCCCGCGGGCGGGCAGCGGACGCGGTGGCTCGGCGGCATGCACCGGCCAGTACGCGCACGGCAGGCCCGACCACGCCAGATAGGGGCCGAAGATCGGCGCCTTGCGCCCCCATTCCCGGGCGAGTGCGGGGACCTCCGCCAGTGGCGGACCCGCGGGCTTGTCAAAGCAGTTCACCGCAACCAGCGCCTCGGTGGCGTTCGAGGCGTACTCCCCATCAGGGGTTCGATCGGTGTAGAGGTCGACGAGGAACAGCAGATCGGCGCCATCTCCTTCGAGGGCGCGCGCCAGCGCGAGCCGGAGGAAGCCCCAGCCGTCGATGTCGTCATACAGTCCGCCGGCAAGGCCGTAGATGGCCAGTGCCTCCGTCAACGGCCGGTTGCGCTGATCGGTGGGCAGCGGGCGCGCGTCGATTCGTGACAGGAGGTTCGCAATCGTCTGCCGGCCGGCGCGCACCCCGTCCGGAAGTGGGCAGTCGGTCTGCCGATTGCAGTCGGCGATGAAGCGGTCGAGGGCCTCCTCGAAGCCGATCGCCTGATCGAGGGCGAGCTGCTCGCCACTGATGGACGGGTCGATCGCACCGTCAAGGACCATTCGGCCAACCCGCTCGGGGAACAGGTCGGCATAGGCCGCACCGATGAAGGTGCCGTAGCTCTTGCCCATGAACGACAGCTGCTCCTCGCCGAGGGCCGCACGGAGGATGTCGAGGTCACGGGCGACATCGAAGGTGCCCAGGTGCGGCAGCATCTCGCCGGACTTGGCGCTGCACAGTTCCGCGAACTGCCGGGACAACTCATCGAGGCGATCGATCTCGGCGGGTGAGTCGGGCGTGGCATCGGCTGCGAGGTAGTCGTCGAGGAACCTGGCGTCCCCGCAGGCGATCGGATCGCTCGCTGCCACCCCACGTGGATCGAAGCCCACGATGTCGAACCGCTCAAGGATCTGCTTGGAGAAGTAGTACTGGGCGTCGATGGCCATCCCCACCCCGGAGCCGCCGGGTCCGCCCGGGTTGACCACGATCGCACCGAGGCGCTTCTCCGGTGACCGGGCCGGACGCCGGGCCACCGACAGCACGACCTCGCCATCCCCGGGCTTGGCGTAGTCACGTGGCACGACCACCTCGGCGCACGCCAGTCCGCCCTGGCATTCCCGCCAGTCGAGCGCCTGACCGTAGTAGCCGCCGAGTCCGGCCTCCTCCAGCACATTCGGTCCCGGCTCGTACTCCTGCGCACTGGCGCTGGGGAAGAGCTCATCGGTGACGGCCCCCGTGTCCGGGGTGCTGCAGCCGGCGAGCAGGACCGCCCCGGCGACGGTCGCCGCAACACCGGTGAGCCAAGGGCGGCGGGTCGCCGATGGACGGTCGAAGCCGGGCATGAGGGTCACGCTACTTGCCGGGATCGCCCACACCGTCAACCCCGGTTCGACAACTGCACCAGCAGAGCCTCCACCGTCAATTGCGGCGCGGCATTGGTCGTCAGCGCCCAGCGCGCCCGAGCCAGATCGTCCAGCCAGCGCTGGCAGGTGGCGAGGTCACTCGCGGCGGCCAGCCGCTCGATCGCCGGCCGCTGCTCGGGGTTGACCAGCGCAACCGGCTCCCCAAGGTGCATCACGAGGACATCCCGATAGAACGAGGTGAGCTCCAGCAGTGCCCGGTCGAGCCGGTCGGTGAGGAGCCGGCGGCGGCGGTCCTTGCCCCGTCGGGTGACCTCCTTCAACTGGGCACTGGCGGATCGCTGGGCCCGCGTCCGCTCCCGTGGCCGCGCATCAGCGGTTGCCCCGTGTGCGGTGAGGATGGCGGACCGCTCGGCTGCCTCGGCCTGATCGCCGAGCTCAGCGGCGGCCTCCGTGCAGGACGAGATCAGTGCGGCGGCCGCCGTCATCGCCTCGCCGAGATCGCCGATCACCTCGGGGATGCGCATCACCGCCTGCCGACGCTGTCGTTCCCCCTCATCGAGGGCGAGGGCGCGGGCCCGGCCCACATGGCCCATTGCCGCGCGCGCGGCGAACTGGGCAACCTCGGCCGACACCGGTGGGTGCTGACTGAAGGCCGCCTGCCCGCTGAGGAGTTCAGCCACCGCTTCGGTGGCGGGCGTCCGCAGGGCGATCGTCCGGCACCGCGATCGCAGTGTTGCGAGCACATCCTGTGCCGAGGGGGCGCAGAGAATCCACAGGGTTCGAGCGGTGGGCTCCTCCAGGGTGCGCAGGAGCGCATTGGCCGCGGCATCGTTGAGGCGGTCGGCATCCTCGAGGATGACCAGCCGCCAGGGATGTGCAACGGGCGCGCTGGCAGCCCGGGCGATGAGGTGGCGGGTATCGGCGACGCGCTGGGTGGTGCCGACCGGGCTCATGATCTCGACATCGGGGTCGCGGCGGGTGAGGATCGCCTCGCAGACTGGGCACCGCGCACACCCTCCGGCCGGACATGTGAGGGCGGCAGCCAAGGCGAGGGCTGCGGTGGAGCGCCCCGATCCGGGGGGTCCGGTGATCAGCCACGCGTGCGTGAAGCCGGGCGCCACCTCACCCCGGCGCGCGCGGGCGGCATCAGCGACGATCGCCCGCCAGATCGGGATAGCGTGGGCCTGCCCGACGAGGCTGGCGAAGACCGGCGGGGCCACCGCATCGCCGCCCGTCGCATCACCGGGATGCCCCGGCACGACGGAGGCCTTCACTCCGGCCGAGGCGGGGGCCGTCATCTCCGCAACCTACCCGTCGTGGCGGCGCTCGCCTTGGCGGACTACCCGGGGCGGAGGCGGTCGCCGGTCGTGGTGCGCGCGGCAACCTCGGTGGCGACGCGATCGGCGATCGTCGAGACGGGAAGGTCCGCCGGAACGACGAGGTACCGCTGCGGCTCGTCCGCCGCCAGGGACCGCAACGCCGCCGCAACTCGCCCATGGAACGCCACCGACTCATCGTCGATTCGATCGCGCTGGCGGGGGCGTTCACCGGCCGCTCGCGGTTCGAGGTCGAGCAGGACGGTGAGGTCGGGCGGGAGGTCCTCGGTTGCCCAGCGCGAAAGGTCCGCGATCCGCTCCGCCCCCAGGCCCCGGGCGATCCCCTGGTAGGCGATGGAGGAGTCCCAGTAGCGGTCACCAAGGATGATCGCCCCGCGGGCCAGAGCTGGGCGGATGAGTTCGGCGGCATGCTGGGCGCGGTCGGCGGCGAAGAGCAGGGCTTCCGTCCTCGCCACCATCGCGGTGTGCTGCGGGTCGAGCAGGATCGCGCGAATCCGGGCACCGATCGCGGTGCCGCCTGGCTCGCGGGTGCAGATGACCTCATGACCGGCGGCCGTGAGGGTCGCGGCCAGCGCGGCGACCTGGGTGGACTTGCCCGCGCCGTCGATCCCCTCGAAGGCGATGAACAGTCCGCTATGGCTCATCCGACCGGGCTCGGCACCCGCTCCGCCGCCGGGGCCTTCTTCACGGCCGCCTTCTTCGCCGGGGCCTTCTTCACGGCCGCCTTCTTCGCCGGGGCCTTCTTCGCCGGGGCCTCCTTCACGGCCGCCTTCTTCGCCGGGGCCTCCTTCACGGCCGCCTTCTTCACGGCCGCCTTCTTCACGGCCGCCTTCTTCACGGCCGCCTTCTTCGCCGGGGCCTTCTTCACGGCGGCCTTCCGTCCGCGCGTCACCGGACCGCGCGCGCGCTTGTCGGCAATCAGCTCATAGGCCCGCTCCGGTGTCACCGTCGCCACCTCATCCCCGTCCCGGAGCGTGGCGTTGATCTCGCCGTCGGTGACATAGGGGCCGTAGCGTCCGTTGCGCACGGTTACCGCTCGACCCGAGACCGGGTCGAGTCCGAGATCCCGCACGACCGCCGCTGCTGCGGGACCGCGGCGCTGCTTGGGCTGGGCAAAGCGCGCCAGCGCCTGCTCGAGGGTGATCGTGAAGATCTCATCCTGACTGTCAAGGGTCCGGCTGTCGCTGCCCCGCGACAGGTAGGGGCCATAGCGCCCATTGCGCGCGAGGATCGGGATGTCATCGCTGGGGTCAACCCCGACCGTCCGGGGAAGGTTGAGCAGCGCCAGTGCCTGTTCCAAGGTCAGCGACTCAACCGTCATCGACTCGAACAGCGACGCCGTGCGCGGCTTGCCCTTCTCGCCCTCAAGCAGATCCTCGGTGATGTAGGGACCGAATCGGCCGAAACGCACCGACACCGGCCGAGCCGTCGCGGGATCCACACCGAGGGTGCGCTCCGCTGAGGGAGCCGACAGCAGGGCACTGGCCACCTCGTAGGTGAGCTCATCGGGGGCAAGGTCGGCGGGCACCCCGGCCGTGCGCTCACCCTGCGCAACATAGGGGCCGTATCTGCCCACGCGCACGACGATGTCCGCCGGCACCGCGTCACCATCGGCATCAGGCGCGGGACGCTGCGGCAGGGGGAAGGTGGCGATATCGCGTGGATCGATCTCCACCTGCTGGGTGATCATCGGGTGCAGGCCGGGGAAGCGTTGCGACTGTGCTCCGTAGTAGAAGTCCCGCAGCGAGGCCACGCGTTCCGCCTCGCCATTGGAGATCTGGTCGAGCACCTCCTCCATCCGGGCAGTGAAGCCATAGTCGACGAGCTCGCCGAAGTGGTCCACCAGGAGCCGAACGACGGCGAACGCCAGCCAGGTCGGGATCAGGGCCTGCCCGCGCCGAACGATGTAGCCCCGCTCGACGATGGTGCCGAGGATCGCCGCGTAGGTGGACGGCCGGCCCACCCCCCGACTCTCCAGCTCACGCACCAGCGTGGCCTCGGTGTAGCGGGCCGGCGGTTTCGTGCTGTGGCCCTCGGGGGTCAGTTCGGTGGCGTGGACGACACTGCCGGACTCGAGTGCCGGCAGCCTGGTGGCGGGGGTGCCGTCCTCCCCGTCATCGTCGGTGGCGGCGTCGGAGACCGCCCGGTAGCCGGGGAACGTGATGACCCGACCGGAGGCGGTGAACGTCGCCACCTGCCCGCCAGCGGCCACTGCCAGCGAGACGGTCGTGTTGGTGCCCCGCAGGTCGCTCATCTGCGAGGCGAGGGTGCGCTGCCAGATCAGGTCGTAGAGCGCGAACTCATCGCCGCGCAGCTCCCCCGCCACCTGCGCCGGGGTGCGCAGGACATCCCCGGCCGGCCGAATGGCCTCGTGCGCCTCCTGGGCGTTCTTCACCTTCCCGGAGTACCGGCGCGGTGCGTCGGGCACGTACTCGGGACCGAAGAGGGTGCGCGCCTGCTCCCGGGCTGCGGCCACTGCCACCGGCGCGAGCGTCGTGGAGTCGGTGCGCATGTAGGTGATGAAGCCACGCTCGTACAGGCCCTGCGCCACGCGCATCGTCCGCTGGGCATTCCAGCGCAGCCGGTTGCTCGCTGCGCGCTGGAGGGTGGAGGTGATGAACGGAGGCTTCGGCCGGGATGTGAAGGGGGTGCTCGACACGTCCGTGACGGTGAACTCCTGGCCGGTGCACGCCTGCGCGAGGGACACCGCGGCGGCCTCGGTCAGGATCAGCGCGCCCTCCCGCGTGCACTGCCCGCGCTCATCGAAGTCCCGCCCTGTCGCCACCCGCACGCCGTCGACGGCCGTGAGCCGGGCCGGGAAGTCGCCCGGCTGCAGGCGGGCCTGGACATCCCAGTACCCGGCGGGGACGAAGGCGATGCGTTCCCGTTCCCGCTCCACGATCAGCCTGGTGGCGACCGACTGCACCCGACCGGCGCTCAGTTGCGGCTGGACCTTCTTCCACAGCACCGGTGAGACCTCGTAGCCGTAGAGGCGGTCGACGATGCGACGGGTCTCCTGCGCATCCACCAGCCGGTAGTCCAGGTCCCGGGTGGTCTCCACCGCATGCTGGATCGCCTCGCGCGTGATCTCGTGGAAGACCATCCGCCGCACCGGGACCTTCGGCTTGAGCACCTCCATCAGGTGCCAGGCAATCGCCTCGCCCTCCCGATCCTCATCGGTTGCCAACAGCAGTTCATCGGAGCGAGCGAGCAGGCGCTTCAACTCGGCGACCCGGGAGCGCTTGGCCGGATCGACGACGTACAGCGGAGTGAAGTCGCCAGTGATGTCCACACCGAGGTTGGCCCACGGCAGGGACTTCACCTCCGCGGGCACCTCCGCAGCCCGGCGCGGCAGGTCCCGGATATGGCCAACACTCGCCTCGACCTGGAACTCCGGGCCGAGGTGGCGCTGGATCGTCTTGGCCTTGGCCGGGCTTTCGACGATGACGAGTCGGGTCATCCGGTCGGGGCCGGCGCTGCCTCATCATCGGCGGACACCACGATGCTGCGTCGCTTGGACACCCACACCGAGGCAACCACGACCGCGACTGCCAGCAGGGCGATGGCATAGCGCAGGGTCGGGTTGTCGCCGGAGCCGATGGAGAACTGCACCACGGCGGGGGCGACGAGCAGGGCGACCAGGTTCATCACCTTGAGCAGCGGGTTGATGGACGGTCCTGCGGTGTCCTTGAAGGGATCCCCGACGGTGTCACCGATGACGGTGGCGGCGTGGGCCGGTGAGCCCTTGCCACCGAAGGCACCCTCCTCGATGAACTTCTTCGCGTTGTCCCACGCGCCACCGGAGTTGGCAAGGAACACCGCCATCAGGGTGCCGGAGGCGATCGCCCCGGCCAGGAACGCCCCGAGGGCTCCTACCCCCAGCCCGAAGCCGACGGCGATGGGCGCCATGATCGCGAGCAGGCCGGGCGTGGCCAGCTCGCGCAGGGAGTCGCGGGTGCAGATGTCGACCACGCGGGCGTACTCGGGCTTCTGGCTGCCGTCCATGATGCCCGGGAACAGGCGGAACTGGCGCCGCACCTCGAAGACCACCGCACCGGCGGCACGTCCGACCGCGCTGATCGCCAGCCCACTGAAGAGGAAGACCACCGCCGCGCCGATGATGAGACCGACCAGGTTGCGCGGGTCGGCGACATCGAGCACGCCTGCGTACTGCAGGACGTCACCGGCGCGACCGGCGATCTCACCGGCCTGCTCGGTCGCCTGCACGATCGTGTCGCGGTAGGCCCCGAACAGGGCCGTGGCGGCGAGGACCGCGGTGGAGATCGCGATGCCCTTGGTGATCGCCTTCGTGGTGTTGCCCACGCCGTCGAGGCTGACGAGGATCTTCGCCGCGTCCTCGTCCACATCACCGGACATCTCGGCGATCCCCTGCGCGTTGTCGGTGACCGGTCCGAAGGTGTCCATGGAGACGATCACCCCGACGGTGGTGAGCAGACCGGTGCCGGCCAGGGCGATCGCGAACAGCGACAGCGTGATCGACCCGGCACCCAGCAGGAATGCCCCGAACACCGCCGCACCGATGACCAGTGCGGAGTAGACCGCGGACTCCAGTCCGACCGAGATGCCGGCGAGGACCACCGTCGCCGGACCGGTGAGGGAGGAGCGGGAGACGTCGTTGACCGGCCGCCGATTCGTCTCGGTGAAGTAGCCGGTGAGGATCTGGATCGCCGCCGCCAGCACGATCCCGATGAGAACCGCGCCGATGGCGAGGAACCGCGGGTTGACCTGGTCGACGACGACCCCGCCGACGTTGAGCCCTCCCTTGATCGCCTCGTATCCCTCGACCTCGGCCCAGGTGGCCGGCAGGAAGGCGAACGCGGCGATCACGACGAGGACCGCCGAGCTCACCGCGGAGACGAAGAACCCGCGGTTGATGGCGCTCATCCCGGTGCGATCGGATGCCCGCGGGGTGACCGCGAAGATCCCGATCACCGCGGTGATGACACCGATGGCGGGCACGACCAGCGGGAAGACCAGCCCGAGGGAGCCGAGGGCGGCCGAACCGAGGATCAGCGCGGCCACGAGGGTGACCGCGTACGACTCGAACAGGTCCGCCGCCATGCCGGCGCAGTCGCCGACGTTGTCCCCGACGTTGTCGGCGATGGTGGCGGCATTGCGCGGATCGTCCTCGGGGATGCCCTGCTCGACCTTGCCCACGAGGTCGGCACCGACGTCCGCCGCCTTCGTGAAGATCCCCCCACCGACCCGCATGAACATCGCGACGAGGGCCGCGCCGAAGCCGAAGCCCTCCAGCACCTTCGGCGCCTCCCCCTGATAGGCGAGGACCACGATCGCCGCCCCAAGTAGGCCCAGCCCGACGGTGATCATCCCGGCGACCCCACCGGTGCGGAAGGCGATCCTGGTTGCCGTGCGGTACCCGTTGGACTCCCGCACCGCGGCAGCCACCCGGACGTTCCCGCGAACGGCGAGCCACATGCCGATGTAGCCGGTGAGACCGGAGAACAGCGCCCCGACGATGAAGAAGATGGAACGGCCGATGCGCTCGGAATTGGTCTGCGCGGGCAGCAGGAACAGGATGAAGAAGACGATGATGGCGAACAGCGCGAGGGTCTTGAACTGGCGGTTGAGGAAGGCCTTGGCCCCCACCTGCACGGCATCGGCGATCTCGCGCATCCGCTCGGTGCCCTGGCCGGCGGCGAGGACCTGGCGTCCGAGGGCGAGGGCGACAAGCAGGGCGAGGACGGCGATGACGGCGACGACGGTCACCGTCATCTGGCCGGCGGCGGTCAGGTCGAGCTCGGAACCAGCGGCAGGCAGTGCGGTCGGCACGGGGTCTCCTCAGTCCGGGGGTGGGGTCGACAGCCCAGGAGCGCAGCCGGATGCCGAGCATCGGCGGCGTCCGGGATGACCGACCCGGGCTTCGCCGGAGTGTAGACAATCGCCGGGTCCTCGTAGGTGCGAGGGGGCCCGGCACGCACGAGATGTGCGGCACACCACCCCCGGTGGCCACCGTCCACCTCAGCCGTAGCGCACCTCGGCACTACTGGTTGCGGACACCTCCGGCAGGCCGAGTCGGTGCAATGGCGGGGCAGTCGGGGCGGCGACGCTCACCGTGACCCGCTCGACCCCATCGCCGTCGGGGTCGTTCATCGAGCAGTCGCGCAGCCGGGCACCGTTGGCCTCGACCAGCAAGGCGGCGTGCGCGCAGATGACCGCCGGCCACGGCTCGGGCAGCGGCGCAGCAGGGTCGGCCAGGAGTGCCGCCGCACCATGGGCGCCAAGATCGGCGGCGGCACTCGCCACCGCCCGCGAGGTGACGGCGCTCATGAGCAGCAGGAGCACCCAGCCGGCGGTGGCGACCACGGCGATCGCCGCGACGATCAGGAGGGTGCCCGAGCCGCACTGTGACCAGACCGGGCGGTCACCGGCCTGCCCACCGGTGGGGTCACCGGCCTGCCCACCGGTGGGGTCGTCGGCCTGCCCACCGGTGGGGTCACCGGTACGCACGCTCGACCTGGGCGGTTGCGGTCGCGCGAAGCAGGGGCAGGCGCGCGCTCAGTGCCGGGGATGCCAGGGATGTCACCGATGCCGGCAGGGCGCTGGTGATGGTGACGCTGACCCGGTCACCCTCATGGTGGATGTCAACCTCCGCACCGGGCCGGGCGGCGGTGGCGAGGGCGATGACGTGGGCGGGATCCTCGCCGCGGGCAGCGGCCCGCACCGCGACGCGGGCGGCGTCATGTGCGCTGAGGCGGGCCGCACCCAGGGCGAGGGCACCCAGCAGCACGCCCAGCACCACGGTCAACGAGAGGATGCCGAGGGCGAGTTCAACAGTGGCCGAGGCTGAGCGATCGCGCAGGAGCGCTGCAGCAGCCGTGGCACGGGGCGTGCGCTGGGTGGTCATCGTGTTCCGCTGGGGCCGGTATCGCAGCTCAGGCGAAGACGAGGGTGAGCGCCTTGATGATGATGTTCGACAGCAGCTCCTGCACCGGCTCACTGGTGAGCAGTCGCACGAGCAGCCCGGCGATGCCGGCTGCGGCGACCGTGCCGATGGCGTATTCAGCGGTTGTCATGCCGGATCGGTCCCGCAGGACCGACACAACCCGTCGGGTGGTGCCAGCAACCGGGTGGGTGGGGGTGGGTGACATGGATGGTTCTCCTTTTCAACTGGCAACGAGGTCAGCGGCCACCCTCGGTGGGCACATCGGGATGTGCACACGCACGGGTGCGCCGCCGCGCTGCGGTGGGTGCGCATCGGTGTGGTGCGCATGAGCACGATGCGCGGCCGGCGAGGGCGGCGGAATGGACCCGTCCGGCCGGTGGGGTGCAACGCACCTGTGGACGCCGGCGACGTCAGAGCAGGTCGCTGAGGAATGACGCGATCACCGGCAGCACCCCCAGGCACAGGAATGCCGGCAGGAAGCACCCGCCGAGGGGCAGCACCAGCCACACCCCGGCGGTGCGCGCCGCTGCGATCACGCGCTGCCGCTGCTGCTGCCGGAGGCTGGCTGCGAGCCGACTGAGGGTGTCGGCCAGCGGGGCGCCGGTATCCGAGGACCAGGCGATGCTCAGGGCGAGCGGTCGCAGGCTGGGATCGAGATCGGCGAACTGCGTCCACGCGAGGCGGGGATCCTCACCAAGGTCCAGCCGGCGGGCCAGCGCGCGCACCCATACGGCGAGCCCGGGGTAGGAGGTGAGGGCCGGCTCGACGACCGCCAGGGCACGCCGGGGGCTGGCACCGGCCGCAAGGCTGGCCGCGAGGAGGGCGGCGAACGCCGGGGCACCCTGGGCGATCTGCCGTCGCGCCCGGCTCGCAGGGTGCCGTGGAACCAGTGGCGGGGTGACTGTGCCCGGGTCGGGTGGGGCGGCGCCGGTGCCCACCGCCCGATCGCGCAGGCGCGTCAGCATCGACCAGGCCAGGGCAGCCGTCCCGCCGCCGGCGATGACCGTGAGCAGGGGCCCGCGATCCGACACAAGGGCGGCGACGGCCGCGCCGAGCACCAGCGCGGCGAGCACCGTGGGACGGTGCGCACGTGACCGGGCCGCGGCTCCCGGCGAACCCCCGGTTGCCGGCGGAACGTCGGACCCGGTCGCTGCCCCGACCGGGACGCTGGCGGTCGGCGCACCCGGGCTCGGGGGGTGTGGCCGAAGGAGAGCCAGGCTTCGGTCCGCCGCCGAGGGCAGCGCCCACCACGCGGCGAGGGCGGCGAGGGCGACGGCGGTGAGCGTGTTGAGGGCACCGGTCACGGACGGTTCACCACAGCGCCATCCGCTCCACGCGCGCCACGATCCGACGGCTCCACAGCAGCCCGAGCGCCTCCGCGCTGAGGCCGACCGCGAGGACGATCCAGCCGAGCGGTGTGCCGAGCAGCCATCCCAGCGGATCGGCGCCGAGGGCGGTGCCCAGGGCGAGGCCGATGAATGGGAGCAGGGCCAGCACCGTCGCGCTGGCCCGGGCACTGGCGACCGCCGCCGCCAGTTCATCGCGCACCGCACGGGCGGCCTGCTCGGCATCCACCACCTGGGCAAGCCCGGCGGCAAGTCCGGCACCCGAGTCGTAGGACACCTGCCAGCACACGGCGACCTGCCCGAGCACCTCGGCACCGCGGGTGCGAGCGTCGATGCGCAAGGCCTCGACAACATCGCCCCCCATTCGCAGGGCGGCCCGGGTGCGGGGTGCATCACCGGTCGGCACCCCCGCCGCGCTGGGCGCCCCCGGCCCGGTCGCCGCATGATCCAGAGCCCGGCTGAGGGCCACGGCCGCGGGGGTGCCACTGCGGAGGGCGCCGATGACCGCCTCCAAGGTGAGCAGGAGTCGCTCCTGCCGGGCGGCGGCCCGCGCACCTGACCACGGTCGCGTGCGCAGATTCCGCAGGGCCGAATCCAGTCCGATGAGCCGGTTGGATCCGTTGGGACGGCTCAGTCCAATGAGCCGGTTGGGTCCGATCAGCCCGCCTCCGTGGCCGGTCACGGCGACCCCAGCAGGGTGAGCAGCCGGGTGAACCCGGGTCCACGGCGGATGCCAGGGGGGTCACCTGCCTCCGTCAGCAGCCGGTCGACCCCCGCCGCCCCGTCCCCCGCCGCCGCCTCCCCCGGGGCCCCGGCGCCCACCGCCCCGGCGGCCACCGCCCCGGTCATCCCGTCCCGTGATTCACCGCCGACACTGGTGTGCGGAAGGAACCTGACCGCGGGCAGGACCTCCGCACAGTCGGGTGTGGCACCCGCAACGAGTACGTCGATGCCGTGGGGTCGTCGGAGGATCGTGCCGTCGCCCTGACGGGTTCGCAGGACGTGGACGATCGCGCCGACCCCGGTCAGCAGGTAGGTGTGAGCCGCGGGACGGTCGAGGCCGGCGGCGAGGGCAAGGGCGGCGATCCGCGCGGGGGCATCCGCCGCTGAGTTCGCATGCACGGTGGCCGCACCGCCCTCATGCCCGGTGTTGAGGGCGGTGAGCAGGTCGATGACCTCGCGGCCGCGCACCTCCCCGACGATCAGCCGGTCCGGCCGCATCCGCAGGGCCTGGCGGCACAGGTCGGTGAGGGTGACCGCGCCGGCGCCCTCGACATTGGGCGGCCGCCCGCACAATCGCACGACGTGGTCGTGGCTCGGATTGAGTTCGGGAGCATCCTCGACGATGACGATGCGCTCCCCCGGTCCGGCGCATCCGAGCAGGGCGGAGAGCAGGGTCGTCTTGCCCGAACCGGTGCCACCGGTGATGAGCAGCGACACCCGCGCGCGGATCAGCGCGGTGAGCCACCACCGGGCCGGTTCGCCCAGACCGCCCTGCCGCAGCAGGTCGCCCAGGCTGAGGTGCCGACTGCCAGGCACCCGCAGGCTGATGTGCGTGGCCTCCGCGATGGGCGGGATGACCGCGTGCAGGCGCACGCCGCTGGGCAGCTGCGCATCCACGAATGGTGCGGCCTCGTCGAGGCGTCGGCCGGCACGCATTGCCAGCCGTTGCGCGAGCCGTCGCACCGACGCCTCATCGACGAAGTGGATCCCGCTGCGCTCCAGCCCGGCACCCCGGTCACACCACACCTCACGTGGCCCGTTGACGAGCACATCGGTGATACCCGGCTCGATGAGCAGTGGCTCAAGGGGGCCGGCACCGGCCAGTTCTGCCCGCAGGTCCGTCACCAGGGTGGCCAGCCCGGCCGCACTCATCACCTCCCCCTGTGCCCGCAGGGCAGCCAGGACCGCGGCCGGCTCCGGGGCGGCATCGAGGGCGATGAGATGCTCCCGCACCGCGGCCAGGACGGCAGGCGCCACGCTCATGCGGTCAACCTGCCGTCGGCTGCCTCATCGCATCCCAACAGGTCGGCGATCCGGCGTGCGGTGCGCAGGAGGGGGCTTCGTCGACCGAGGCTGGGTACCCCATCGTCGGCGAGCTGCCCGGGCAGCCTGCGATCGAAGGGAAGGTGGGCCAGCAGTGGCAGACCGAGCACATCGGCGACCACCTCGGGGGTGGGCCCACCGTGGGGAAGCCCGCGGGTGACCAACTGGCGCAGCGATCCACCGCTGCCGGCGGGTGGACGGGCGGTGATCCGGCGGGCACAGGCCGCGACACTGCGCGCCTCGGTGGCGGTGACGATGAGCGAGTGGCCGCCGGGGGGATCGACCGGGTGCGCGGTTGCGTGATCGACAACCACTGCGCACCCGGCTCGGGTGAGGGCGTCGACCACCTCGGCAATGAGGGCCGCCGGCAGCCGGTGAGGCACACTTCGCTCACAGGTGAGCAGGCTCAGTTCCGCACACCGGGGCAGGGCGCCGACCAGCGAGGGACCATCCAGCGGCCACCCGATTGCGGCAAGGGCCGGCCACCGCACCCCTGGCGCGTCCGCGCAGCCGAACAGCAGGTCGACGCCCCCGCTGGCGGGGTCGACGTCGACCAGCACGGTGGCGCGGTGGGCACTGATGACCCAGGCGAGCCCCGCGGCCAGCAGCGACGCCCCCGCTCCGCCATGGCCGGGATACACGTGGAGGACGGTGGCCACGCGCCGAGGGTCATCGGGATCAGCGTGGGTGTCCAGCCCCCGCGTCCGCACCTGTGGATGACGGGTCGCCCGCGGCACCACCAGCCCCACCCCCGACGGCGCCACCAGCCCCGCCCCCGACGGCGCCACCACCTGCCCGAGCCACGGCGGCCGCAGCGGTGACGGCCGCCGCCCACACCCGCAGCCATCCCGCGACGCCGGGACGCACCAGGACGGTGACGTCGTCCACCTGCGGCGGTGGGCCCTCCGCCGCGAATGCCCGCAGCGCCGAGACAAGGGCCGGTCGCCCGACCTCGCGCAGGCCGGCACTGAGCGGTGCACGTCCGTCCACATCGATCCCGCGGGAGCGCAGCAGGGCCGTCGTGAACGCGCGCGCGATCGGACCATTGCCCGTGGGGAAGGGAGCCAGCACCATCAGATGGGCGTGGACGAGCCCAGCGGTCACGAGGGCGGGTGCATCCCCAGCGCCCCGCGGTCGCACCACCTGTGCCAGCAGGCCGGGCACGGCAGATGCGGGAGGCGCCAGCTGCAGATGCCAGGGGTCCTCCGGCGGACCCGTCCGCGGCCGCCCCACCTCCGATGGGGCGAGCACACCGGCGGACATGATCGAGCCGAACCGCGCCAGTACCTGCAGCGGCGCCCGTGACACGAGGTCGACCGCACCGGCGACATCGGCGTGCAGGGCGAGGACGCGTGCGGCCAGTCGCTCAAGGGGGGCCCGGGGTGGGCCCTGGGCGAGCACCTCCGCCGGGACCACCGCGCCCTCCAGCGCGGCACTGGCCTGCGCGTCCATCAGCAGGCTCGCCCGCAGGTGCTCAGTTCCCCGAGCGGTGACCTGCCGATCCCAGGCGAGTGCATCGAGTGCGGCCCTCGCCTCGGCGAGCTGTGCGAGGACATCCGACGGGGTCGCCACGGCGGCAGGCTAGTTTCCTCATGGACGGAGCTTGTTTCCTCGCGGGCGGATCTTGTTTCCTCGCGGGCGGATCTTGTGTCCTCATGGGCGAGACTTGTGTCCCCGTGGGCGAGACTCACGTGAGGTCACGGGCCACCTGGACTCCCCAGCCAGCGGCGTTGAGCGGCGCGGGAGCACGATGTGAGAGGAGCCACCCATGTCAGAGGAGGCACTGGCAAACCTCTTGAGTGAGACGCGCCGATTCCCGCCACCCGTCAGCATGGCCGCCTTCGCCAACGTCGACGCCGAGGCGTACCGGGCGGCGCACGCCGACCGGATCGCCTTCTGGGAGGCCGCTGCGCAGCGCCTCACCTGGCACACCCCGTGGACGCAGGCATGCGACTGGTCCGACGCGCCGTTCGCGCGTTGGTTCATCGGCGGCCACCTCAATGCATCCGTGGTGTGCGTGGACCGCCACGTTGCCGCCGGGCACGGTGACCGGGTCGCGCTGCACTGGGAGGGCGAGCCCGGCGATACCCGCACGCTCACCTACGCCGACCTTGCCGCCGCGGTCTGCCAGGCGGCGAATGCCCTCACCGGGCTGGGGGTGAAGGCGGGTGACCGGGTGGCGATCTACCTGCCGATGATTCCCGAGGCGGTCATTGCGATGCTCGCCTGTGCGCGCATCGGCGCTCCCCACTCGGTGGTCTTCGGCGGATTCAGTGCCACCGCACTGGCGAGCCGAATCGACGATGCACAGGCCGACATCGTCATCACCGCCGACGGTGGCTACCGCAAGGGTGGGGCCAGCCCCCTGAAGCCGGCGGTGGACGAGGCCCTCACCCACTGCCCGGGGGTGCGCCATGTGCTGGTCGTCCGCCGCACCGGCGGGACCGTCGACTGGACCCCCGGCCGGGACCTGTGGTGGCACGAGGTTGTGGAGACTGCCTCGCCGGTCCACGAACCGACCGCCTTCGAGTCTGAGCACCCACTGTTCATCCTGTACACCTCGGGCACCACCGGCCGGCCGAAGGGGATCCTGCACACCACCGGCGGGTACCTCACCGGAGCGTCCTGGACGCACTGGGCGGTCTTCGACCTCAAGCCCGAAACCGACGTCTACTGGTGCACCGCCGACGTGGGCTGGGTCACCGGCCACTCCTACATCGTGTACGGCCCGCTGGCGAATGGGGCCACGCAGGTGATCTACGAGGGCACCCCCGACACCCCCCACAAGGGACGCTTCTGGGAGATCATCGAGAAGTACCGGGTGTCGCTGTTCTACACCGCCCCCACCGCGATTCGCACCTTCATGAAGTGGGGCGATGACCAGCCCGGGCGCTTCGACCTCAGCTCCCTGCGCCTGCTGGGTTCGGTTGGCGAGCCGATCAACCCCGAGGCGTGGATCTGGTACCAGCGCGTCATCGGCGGGGGCCGGTGCCCAGTGGTGGACACCTGGTGGCAGACCGAGACCGGGTCGATCCTCATCAGCCCCCTGCCCGGGGTGACCGACGCCAAGCCCGGGTCGGCAATGGCGGCGCTGCCGGGCATCTCGGCCAGCGTCGTGGATGCGGCCGGGGTGCCGGTGGACCCGGGCCGTGGCGGGTACCTCACCATCGATGAGCCGTGGCCGAGCATGCTGCGCGGGATTTGGGGGGATCGGGAGCGCTACATCCAGACGTACTGGTCACGCTTCCCGGGCCGCTACTTTCCCGGGGACGGCGCGAAGCTCGACATCGATGGTGACCTGTGGCTGCTGGGCCGCGTCGATGACGTCATGAACGTCTCCGGCCATCGCATCTCGACCACCGAGGTGGAATCGGCACTCGTCTCCCACCCGGCGGTGGCCGAGGCCGCAGTCGTCGGGGCCTCCGATGAGGTCACCGGCCAGGGCATCGTCGCGTTCGTCATCCTCCGCGGTGACGCCCAGCCGGGACCAACCATCGCCGCGGAGTTGCGCGGGCATGTGGCCGACGTCATCGGCCCCATCGCCCGGCCACGGCAGATCCTCGTCGTGGCCGAACTGCCGAAGACACGCTCGGGGAAGATCATGCGGCGACTGCTGCGGGATGTGGCCGAGCACCGCGAACTGGGCGATGTCACGACACTGGCCGATCCCGCGGTGATGGGGCTGATCGCCGCGGGCCTGCACGGCGGGCAGGCCGGTGACGAAGGGGACTGACGCGGGGCACCCGGTCGTCTTCGATCGGCTGGAGTCGCGCGAGCGACGCTGGCTGGCCCGAGTGCTCCGCGATGAGACGGTCGGCGGCGGGATCCTGCTGCTCGCAGCGGTCACCGCCCTGCTGTGGGCGAACTCCCCCTGGGGGGACGCCTACACCGCGATGGTCAACCTGCGGGTCGGCCCGGCAGCGCTGCACCTCAACCTCACCCTGGGCACCTGGGCCGCCGATGCGGTGCTGGCCCTGTTCTTCTTCGTCGCGGGCCTGGAGCTCAAGCACGAGTTCCTGGTCGGCACCCTGCGCCGCTTCTCGCAGGCGGTGGTGCCGATCGCCGCGGCCCTCGGCGGGATGATCGTGCCGGCCCTGCTGTACCTGGCCCTCGCCGGCGACCGGCCGGGGGCAGGTATGGGCTGGGGCATCCCCATGGCAACCGACATCGCCTTCGCCCTCGGGGTGCTCGCCGTCGCCGGCCGCAACCTCCCCGCCGCCCTGCGTGCGTTCCTGCTCGCCTTGGCGGTCATCGACGACCTGGGTGCGATCACCGTCATCGCGGTTGCCTATACCGACTCCCTCAACGCCCTGGCCCTGCTCGCGGCCGCCGGCCTGCTGCTGTGCTACTGGCTGCTGCAACGCCAGCGGGTACGCAGTGCCTGGCTCTACGTTCCGCTCGCCGCCGCGGTGTGGTACCTCGTCCACGAGAGCGGTGTCCACGCAACCGTTGCCGGGGTCGCGCTGGCCCTGCTGACCCGGCTGCGCACCGATCCGGGTGAGGTGAGCAGCCCCGCCGACCGGCTGCAGCATCGCCTGCACCCATGGTCGGCCTTCATCGCGATCCCGGTGTTCGCCCTGTTCGCCGCCGGCGTGGACCTGCGCGGGACGAGCCTGATCGGCGCTGCCACGGAGCCGGTTGCACTCGCCATCGCCATCGCCCTCGTCGTCGGCAAGCCGGTGGGCGTTCTGCTCGGGGCGTGGCTGACGACCTCGCTGACGCGAGCGCGCCTGAACGAGATGCTCACCTGGCTGGATGTGGTCGCCGTCGGGGTGCTCGCGGGCATCGGCTTCACCGTGTCGCTGCTGATCAACGAGCTCGCATTCGAGGCGAGCACACCTGCGGGGGCGAGTGGGCTGACCCTGCTTGCCGAGGGAAAGGTGGGCATCCTCACCGGCAGCATCATCGCCGCGGGCTGCGCGGTGATCCTGCTGCGCCTGCGAGCGCGGGCCTACCGGCGCATTGCGGCAGCCGACTCTGGACGGGACTGGCTCCCGGACGTCGTCGACGATCCGGCGGACGGTACCCTGCCCGCGTGAGGCCGGGATCCCCAACCCCGGCCGGGGGTCGGCCACCGCTGCAGCAGATCCTCGCCGGGATCCTCTCCGATCTGGCGATCCTGATCCGCGCCGAGATCACCCTGATCCAGGCGCGACTGGTCTCGGCGGCGGTCCGCTCTGCGGTGAGCGGACTGCTCATCGGGTTGGCGGTCGTCCTGCTGTCCAGTGCCGGGCTGATGGGGCTGTTCGCGTCCGCCTACGGCCTGATCAGTGCCGGGGTGCCGGCCGCCGCAGCGTTCGCCATCGTCGCGGGCGCGCTCACGCTGCTGGCGATCCTGCTCATCACCGCGGCGATCCTGCTGATCGCGATACCCGCTCGGCGACGGGATCGCGCCGCCGCGGAGGAGATGTCCGAACCCACCGCACGTCGCCTGCAGGGCCGGGCGCTGACGGTCGTCACCATCCTCATCACCCCCTACGTCGTGATGCGGGTGCTCGACCGGAGCTTCAGCGGACTGCCCACGGGCGACCAGGCGTCAGCGGCCAGCGCAGGCACCGGTGTCAACGGGCCGACTGCCAGCCGCATCGGCGATCGGCCCTAGCGTTCCGGCAGGCAGGGCGAAGGCGGTCTGCGTCCCCGCCGGCCCCCCCGCGGTGACCATGCCGATGGCACTGCCGGACTCGTTGAGCACCGCCGCCCCCGCGTCCCCCGCCCGCGCGCGCATGGCGAGGACGACCATCGTGCGGGCGCGCGGCTGGCGGCCGTCGATGTCGGTGGCCTGGACCCGGGAGCGGCGGACCACCGTCGCCGACACCGGGCGCACCCCCGCGCCGCCGGCGTAGCCGAGCACGGTCACCGGCTCCCCCCGGGTGGCGGGACCGGCAAGCGGCAGGGGTGCGGCCGTCAACCCGGTGACCTCGAGGACGGCGACATCCCGAACCCGATCGAGGCCGACCACGATCGCCGGGCGGGGGGCGCCGCGTCCGGCGGGTCGCACAACGACAACCTCGCTGCCGGCGATTGCATGGCCGACGGTGAGCACGCGCGAGGGCCCGACGATGAACCCGCTCACCGAGGTCAGCGCATTGCATGCAGGGGCAGCCGCATCGACCCGGACGGTCGCGGGAATGGCCGCCTCGACCGTCGACGGCACGATCGTCACCACCGGTGACGGCGCCGAGGCGGTGGGGCCGGTGACGATGCCCATGAACCGCTCGGTCATCCAGTCGCCGCCGATCTGCTGGCCCAGCCATGCCGACCCGTCCCGGACGGGGCGCGGCATCAGCAGGTCGAGGGTGGGGACGAGCCGGGAGCCGGCCACGGGTGCCGCAACGGCCGGGATGGGGACGAGGGCGAGCAGGGATGCCGCCCACCAGCCGATGATCGCCACCGCGGATAGTCCGATGACGGCCCCCGCCGCCCGATCCATCACGCGCACCCCCGGGATCACCGACAGGCCGGAGACGATGAACATCGACAGCCAGCCGAGGACCGATGCGCCGATGGCGGCGCCGATGAGCACCCCCAGGACGAGCAGCATGGGCCGCGGCAGGGCGATGGGGAACTGGTCGTTGACCACGCCGAGGGCCGTGAAGGCTGCCACAGCGCCGATGACCGAGCCGAGCAGGGCCAGTGCGGTGCGGATCGCCCCGCGTCGCCAGCCCAGCACAACCGCCAGCAGGCCGGCAGCCATCAGCGCGAGATCGAGCGCTCCCCACTGGCGCAGCGCCTCCCCGCTCATGGCCGCCCCACCGGCAGATTGCTCATGGCCGCCCCACCGGCAGGTCCTCCACCCGTGTCTCAGCCCACGGCTCGGCGAGCCCGGCGAGATCCAGCAGCCGGTCCAGGACGCCCCCGGTGAACCCCCAGATCAGGCGATCGTCGACGCGGAAGGCCGGACCCATCGTCCCCTCCGGGAGGCGCACCCGAAGCCGGTGAGCGGGCTCAATAAGGTCCCGGATCGTCACCTCGAACACCTCCGCCACCTCCGCCGGCTGCCGCACACCGAGGGGAGCTGGCACGTCCTGCCATGCGAGGACGGGGTGGACGGCATACCCGCTGACCGGCACGTCGATCGCCGGCCAGGTGGTGAGCACCGATACCCCGCGTGGGTCAAGGCCGATCTCCTCCCCCGCCTCGCGCACCGCCGCTGCCGCGGGCGAGGAATCACCGGCGTCCAGCGCACCCCCGGGAAAGGCCACCTGTCCAGCATGGGCGCGCAGGGAGTGCGCACGTCGGATCAACACCAGCCGCGTGTCGAGGGCGGGGTCGGCCGATGGCGGGCCTGGCGCGAACAGGATCAGCACCGCTCCGGGGCGGGCCGGTCGCTGGCGTGGTCGGCGTGCCCACACCGGATCGACCACCGGGGAGAGGCCAGCCACCGCGGTCAGCCACGCAGGGCACTCACTCAGGGCCGGCCCACCGGGACCGGTCACCGGCGCGACTGCTGGCGCACAAGGCTGCCGGCGACGACCGGATCGGTCGGCCCAAGACCTCGACTTGGACACTGCCGAAGGGGACAGGCGCCGCAGGCGGGTCGACGAGCATGGCAGCGGCGCCGGCCATGCCAGATGAGCAGGTGGCTGGCCTGGGTCCACGTCCGTCGCGGCAGCAGCGCGGAGATATCGGCCTCCGCGCGGACCGGGTCGGAGTGGACCGTCCACCCCAGTCGACGTGCCACCCGGCCGACATGGGTGTCGACGGTGATACCGGGCACACCGAAGGCGGTGCCGAGAACCACATTGGCGGTCTTGCGCCCCACGCCCGGCAGGGCCGTGAGGGCAACCAGGTCGCGCGGCACCTCGCCGCCGTGGTCGGTGCACAGTCGCTGCGCCGAACCGATGAGGTATCCGGCCTTGGTCGGGGCCAGCCCGGTGGGGGCAATGAGTGCGGCAACCGCCGACGCGTCCGCCGCCGCAAGGTCAGCCGCGGTCGGGTACTGCGCGAACAGGGCAGGTGTCACCCGATTGACGCGGGCATCGGTGCTCTGCGCCGAGAGGATCGTCGCGATGAGCAGTTGCAGTGGAGTGGCGTGGTCCAGTTCGCACCGGGCCTCGGGGTAGCAGCGAGCGAGGGTTCGCAGCGTTCGCCGTGCCAGGTGGCGGCCGCCGTCCGTGACGACGGGGGCGTGCCCCCTGGTCACCATCACCTCCGGGTCCACCTGCCCGATGGCCACCATCACCTCAGGGTAGGCCGGTGACGATCCGCACGTGGTGTGGCGTGCCCATCCAACCGCCCCAACATCTACGCTGATGGGACGTATGGGACGCTGGGAGCCGATATGGAAGATGTGCTGAGCGGCAGTCCGCTCTTCATGGCTCTCGACACCTCGGGGGCCGACGCACTGCGGCGATCGATGTTCGAGGTCGACCTGCCGCGCGGGTCAGTCCTATTCGATGAGGGCGAGCCAGGAAACACCCTCTACGTGATCCTCCTGGGCAAGATCAAGCTGGGAACCACCTCCGGTGATGGCCGGGAGTCGCTCTTGGCCGTCCTCGGCCCCGGGGAGATGTTCGGGGAGCTGTCGCTGTTTGATCCGGGGCCCCGCATGAGCACGGCCACGGCGATCACCGACTCGCGCGTCGCCGGGCTGAGCCATGAGGGACTGCGACCATGGCTGACCGGCCGACCCGAGGTGGCCGAGTCGCTGCTGCAGGCACTGGCACATCGCCTCCGGCGGACCAATGAGACCCTCGCCGATCTCGTCTTCAGCGATGTGCCGGGTCGGGTTGCGAAGGCGCTGCTTGACCTCAGTGAGCGCTTCGGTTCGCAGACCTCCCGTGGCCTGCTGGTAACCCATGACATGACGCAGGAGGAGCTAGCCCAACTTGTCGGCGCCTCGCGGGAGACGGTGAACAAGGCGCTGGCGGACTTCGGGCAGCGCGGGTGGATCCGCCTGGAGCAGCGCTCAGTGCTGCTGATCGACATCGAGCGACTGCAGCGCCGGGCTCGGTGAGGCGGGGGCTCCCGCCCGTCCCGATTCACACCCCGCGGCACCCCCATCACCCACGCCCGGCCCCCGATTCACACCCCGCGGCACCCCCATCACCCACGCCCGGCCCATCGAGGTAGTGCAGGTGGGCCAGCAGGCTCGCCTCGGCTGCCGGCCGCAGGGACTCCGCCAATCCCGGGTAGACGGCGGCCAGGAGCTCGGGCAGCGCCGTCGCACCTGCCGCGAGGGCAGCGCGCACCATGCTGAGCCGCTCGGCGCGATGGTGCCGGTAGGCCGCCAGCGTCCCGGCTGCGCCGCGCACCGGACCGTGTCCGGGTAACAGGAGGTCGTCGTCGACCAGGGCCGTCAGCCGGTCCAGCGAGGCGAGATAGTCGGCAAGGGAGCCTTCGGGGTGCGCGATCACGGTCATTCCCGATCCGAGCACGGTGTCCCCACTGAGGAGCACCCGATCGACCGGCAGGTACAGGCAGACCGAGTCGGGTGTGTGCCCGGGCGTGGTGATGACCTGCAGGCCGTCCGCGGGCAGCCCGCCCGCTGACCCGCCAAGCCACTCACCGTCCGTCAGGGGTTCACCGGCGGCACACAGCTGGGCGGCTGCCGCCCGGACCGGTGCGCCGGTGAGCGTCGCCAACTGGAGTGCGCCCCCGGCGTGGTCGCGATGATGGTGGGTGAGGACGATCAGTGCGATCCGGGTTCGGTAGTCCTCGGCGGCGGCCACCACCGAGGTGAGGTGGCGATCATCAAGCGGACCGGGGTCGACGATGATCGCCGTCGCTGGGTCAGCTGGGGTGATGACCAGCCAGGTGTTCGTGCCATCGAGCGTCATCGGGCCGGGGTTGTCCACCCGCAGGCGCACCGTGTGCTCGGTGACCCGCCCGCTGCCGAGGTTCAGTCACGCACCTCAACGGTGAGCTCAAGTTCAACCGGCGCGCCCAATGGCAGTGCGGCCACACCGATGGCACTGCGGGCGTGGCGACCCTGCTCGCCGAACACCTCCAGCAGCAGGTCGCTGGCCCCATTGACCACGGCCGGCTGGCCGGTGAAGTCCGGGGCACTGGCGACGTAGCCGACCACGCGGACAACGCTGACGATCTGGTCGGGGTCTGCCACCGCCGCCGCAGCAGCGGCGAGGGCGTTGAGGGCACAGACTCGGGCGGCGGCATGCGCCTGCGCCGGGGTGACGCACGGCAGGGAGACCCCCGCGGGCGGCGTTGCCCCCTCCGCAACCACCAACCCGGTGACCGTCAGCACCCCGTCCACGAGCGGCAGTTGACCCGAGGTCAGGACGAGCCCCCCGACGCGCCGGGCGGGAACATAGGACGCGAGGGGTGCGGCGACCGTGGGCAGGTTCAGCCCGCACTGGGCCAACCGCGCCAGCAGCCCGGGCCCTGCCACCTCAGCCGCCGACCGGTCGCTTGAAGTAGGCGACCAGGGATTCGGGGCCAGGTCCGGGCAGGACGGTGACGAGCTCCCAGCCGTCAGACCCCCAGGTGTCGAGAATCTGCTTGGTGGCGTGAACGAGCAGCGGAACGGTTGCGTACTCCCAGGCGGCCATGACGACGAGCCTACCGGCTGCGCGGTGGTAGCGATGGGCCAACCGGTCTACCGTGGGGCCAGTGAGCGGTCCCGTCATCGACCTTGGCACCGCGCGGCTGCATGTTGTGACCGGCAAGGGCGGGGTGGGCAAGAGTGTCGTCGCCGGGGCGCTGGCCCTCTGCCTGGCCAGAGGTGGTCGCCGGGTGCTGCTGGTCGAGTTGGAGGGGCGGCAGGGCATTGCCACGCTGTTCGACATCGAACCACTGCCGTACACCGAGCAGCATGTCGCAACGGCCGCCGGCGGTGGTGAGGTGATCGCCCTCGCGGTGGATGCCGAGGAGGCCCTGCTCGACTACCTGGAGACCTTCTACAACCTTCGTCGCGCCGGGGCGGCCCTGCGCCGGATCGGGGCGATCGACTTCGCCACCACCGTTGCACCGGGCCTGCGCGATGTCCTGCTCACGGGCAAGACCTGCGAGGCGGTGCGGCGACGCACCGAGGCGGGTTTCGACTTCGATGCCGTCGTCCTCGACGCACCCCCGACCGGGCGGATCACCCAGGTGCTCAACGTCAATGCCGAAGTGGCGGGGCTGGCGCGCGTGGGCCCGATCCGCAATCAGGCCGACTCGGTGATGGACGTGCTCACCTCCCCGCAGACGATGGTGCACCTGGTCACCCTGCTGGAGGAGATGCCGGTGGTGGAGACCGCCGAGGCGGTGGTGTCACTCCGGGCGGCATCACTGCCGACCGGGGCGGTCATCGTCAACAAGGTCCGGGAGGATCCGCTCTCAACGGACGACTGGGCGCGGCTCGCGGGGGTCGATCCGCAGGCGGTGGCCACCGCCCTGCTCGCCGCCCGCGTGGTGGCCACCCCGGATCGAGCGCACCGGTTCGCCACGTCACTGCTGGCGGAGGGTGGCCGGGCGGAGCAGCGGGCCGCGCTCGCCGTGCAGCAGCGCGCAGCGGTGAGCGCCATCGGCCTGCCCGTCATCGAGCTGCCGCTGCTGACCGGTGGCGTGGAACTCAGCGGCCTGTACGCCCTGGCCCGAGCACTGGCTGGGCAGGTGCTGCGGTGAGACCCGGGCCGATGCAGGCGCCATCGCCGGCGGCGGTAGCCCCGCTGACAGAGAACCCCCCGCTTGACCTCGCCGCGCTGCTGGCCGACCGAGGAGTGTCGATCCTCGTGTGCACGGGAGCCGGTGGTGTGGGCAAGACGACCACGGCCGCCGCCCTGGGGGTGCACGCCGCGCAGACGGGCCGACAGGTCTGTGTGATGACCATCGACCCGGCGCGCCGGCTGGCCCAGTCGCTGGGCCTCACCGAATTGGACAATGAGCCACGCACGGTCCGCCGGGCGGCACAGCTGGCCGATGACGCCTCCGATGGCGCGGGGACCGGTCGCCTCGACGCGATGATGCTGGACATGAAGCGGACCTTCGACGAGTTCGTCCTCCTTCATGCCCCCGCGGAGCGCGCCCGCACTATCCTGGACAACCCGTTCTACCAGGCGCTGTCCACCTCGTTCGCCGGCACTCAGGAGTACATGGCGATGGAGAAGTTGGGCCAGCTGCACGCGACCACCCAGGCCGATGGCACCTGGGACCTCCTCATCGTCGACACCCCCCCGGCGCGATCGGCACTGGACTTCCTCGATGCACCCCGCCGCCTGGGCTCATTCCTCGACAGCCGGCTGATGCGACTGCTCACCACTCCGGCGAAACTCGGCGGACGGGCGGCGACACGGGTGCTCGCCGCAGGCGTGGGGGCCTTCGGTGGGGCACTCACGCGGGTACTCGGCAGTTCCCTGCTCGCCGATATCGCGGTCTTCGTCACCGCATTGGACTCGGTCTTCGGTGGCTTCCAGCAGCGGGCAGAGGCGACCTTCTCACTGCTCCAGCAGCCGAGCACCCGGTTCCTGGTCATCGCCGCCCCGGAACGCGACCCACTGCGGGAGGCGGGGTACTTCATCGAGCGCCTGCAACGCGACGGGATGCCACTGGCTGGACTGGTCCTCAACCGGGTCGTCCGACCGGAACCGGCCGAGCTGTCCGCAGAGGTGAGCATCGCCGGTGCGGAGCACCTCGAGCAGTCACCGGCCGGGCCCGCCGACGGGGTCGACCGGCTGGTTGGCGGTCTCCTGCGCGGACATGCCGATCTCATGCGCACGCGGGCGCGACAGGCCGCGGTCACCACGCTGCTCACCGGGGCGCACCCGGAGGTGCCGGTGGCCGAGGTGCCCGCCCTCGCCGGCGACGTCCACGATCTGCCCGGCCTGCGCGCGGTCGCGCGTGCACTCACCGCCACCGGGGGCCCCTCGGCTTAGGCTGGCAGCGCCATGGGAATGCTCGATGGGTGGCCGGCGGTGGATGACCCGCGTCCGCAGCCACGACCATGGACCATCGGCACCCGCTGGATCCCCGCGGTCCTCGGCGTCATCATCGGGGTCCTGCTGATCGGCCTCGTGCTGGCCATGACGGCCGTCCCGGGGCTGGCCCTGGCCGGCGCGGGGCTGCGCACCGCCTCCGGCCAGCTGAGCATCCTGCCCCTGCAGCTGACTGAGCCGCCGGTGCCCCAGCGCACCGTCATCCTCACCTCGGAGGGGCAGGTGCTGGCGACCCTGTTCGAGCAGAACCGGATCACGGTGCCACTGGCCGAGATCTCGCCGTTCCTGCAGCAGGCGCTGCTGGCCACTGAGGACAGTCGCTTCTATGACCACAACGGCGTCGACATCGTGGGCACACTGCGCGCCCTGCTGGTCAACGTCACCGCTGGCGAAGTGGCCCAGGGTGGTTCCACGATCACGCAGCAGTACGTCGAGAACGCCCTCGTCCTGGCCGCCACCGGACCCGAGGAGGTGGCCGATGCGCGCGCCCGGTCGATCCCCGCGAAGTTGCGGGAGGCGCGGTATGCGCTCGCCGTGGAACGGCAGTTCACGAAGGACGAGATCCTCGCCCGCTACCTCAACACCGTCTACTTCGGCGGCTCCTACGGGGCCGAAGCGGCAAGCCGGCGGTACTTCGGTACCTCCGCCGATGCGCTGACCGTTCCGCAGGCGGCCGTGCTCGCCGGGCTGGTCCGCGAGCCCGGCCGCTATGACCCGCTTCGCAATCCGCAGGATGCCGAGGAGCGTCGCAACTTCGTCCTCTCCCGGATGGGCGCACTGGGGTACATCACCGCCGACCAGGTGCGCACGTACCAGGCGATCCCACTTGCCGAGACGCTGAATCCCGGGGACACCTCCAATGGCTGCGTGGCGTCCACTGCCCCGTTCTTCTGCGACTACGTCCTGCAGTCGCTGCTGAACGACCCCGCCCTCGGGGAGACCAGCGATGACCGTGACCGACTGCTGCGGCAGGGGGGGCTGGTCATCCGGACCACCCTGGAGCAGCCGGTCCAACTGGCCGCCCAGCGCGCCGTCGATGAGGCGATCCCGCGTCGTGATGAAAGCCGCAAGGCGGCGGCGATCTCGATGGTGCGCCCCAGTGATGGGTTCATCCTGGCCATGGCGCAGAACCGCTGGTGGGGTCCCAGTGGACGCGGCTACACCACGTACAACTACAACGTCGACGCCGCCCACGGCGGCACCGTGGGCATGCAGGCGGGATCGACCTTCAAGGCGTTCACCCTTGCCGGCGCACTGGCGGAGGGCTATGGCCCAGGGACGATCCTGGCGGCGCCGGCGCGGGCGACCTTCGACGACTTCCGCAACTGCGATGACCCGAATGTGATCTTCCCGCCGTATGAGCTGAGCAATGCCGGATCCGGGGGCACCTACGACATGGCCCGGGCCACGGCGTTCTCAATCAACACCTACTTCGTCGGGCTCAGTGAGCTGGTCGGGATCTGCGAGCCGGTGCGAATCGCCGAGCAGTTGGGGGTGAGCAATGGCGATGGCACACCGCTGGAGCGGTTTCCCTCGTTCACCCTCGGCACCGCGCCGGTGACCCCGCTGATGATGGCCGGTGCCTATGCCGGCTTCGCCAACCACGGTCGCTACTGCCCGCCGGTGGCGGTGACCTCGGTGACCACGGCCGACGGCAGGCCACTGCCGACCACGCGCATTCCGTGCCAGCAGGTGATCCCAGCCGGCGTGGCCGACAGCGTCACGCAGTTGCTGGAGGGAGTTGTCGACGGCCGGATCCCGGGTGCCACCGGGACCGCCATGAACATCGGGCGACCCGCTGCGGGGAAGACGGGCACGACCAATGAGAACAGTGCGGTGTGGTTCATCGGCTACACGCCGGATCTCGCCGCAGCAGTATGGGTGGGTGACCCGCGCGGCGGCTTCGCGTACCCGCTGAGCGACATCACGATCAATGGCACCTACTACCGGCAGGTGTACGGCGGCAGCCTGCCGGGGCCCATCTGGCGGGAGGCGATGCGCGCCGCGCTTGCCGGACGCCCCAGCACACCGTTTCAGCTGTCCCCGGCCTTCGCCCGCAATGATCCCGGGATCGGTCCGGTGGCCGCCGCCGTTGAACCTCAGCCGAGCCGATCTCCGCGTACCCGGGCGCCGACCCCGGCCGCACCCCTTGTGGAGGCGCCGATCGAGGGTGAGCCGCTGATCGTTCCCGACCCGGTGCCAACCCCCGACCCGGTGCCGGCCCCCGCGCCGACCGTCCAGCCCGAGCCGGCACCGGCGGTCACTCCCGCCCCCACACCGTGAACCTGCCGCGGTGAGTGCGGCCGGCTTCGGGCTCACGCGTGAGCAAGCGGCGGGGATCCGGCTGCTCGCAACCGACCTGGACGGCACGCTCCTGCGCGATGACCAGAGCGTGTCGCCGCGCACTCAGGCGGCGGTGGCTGCCGCCACGGCCGCGGGCATCGAGGTGGTGTTCGCCACGGGCCGACCTCCCCGGTGGCTGCCGGCGGTCATCGACGCCAGTGGCCACCATGCGGCGGCCATCGTGGCCAATGGCGCAGCCATGCTCGACCCGGGGACCGCAACCCTGACTGACCTGCGGCCAATCCCCACCGAGACTGTCCATGCCGTGACGACCCGATTGCGGGAGCGGCTGCCCGAGGTGGCGTTCGCCATTGAGCACGTGCCGGCCGCGGGGGCGGTCTGGGACCACGAGGGGGTCTTCACCCACGAGCCCCACTACCGCCCCCATTGGCAGCCGCCGCATCCGGTGACGGTCGGCGATCTGGCGGGGATCGTCGGGCAGCGGGGGGCGCTGAAGCTCATCGGACGGCTGACAGATCAGCGCCTGCCGGCGGAGGAACTCCGCGATCTCACCCATGAGGTGGTGGGCACGGAGGTTGAGGTCACGCTGTCGGATCCGCGGCTGCAGATCGTCGAGATGGGCGCAACCGGGGTGAACAAGGGCACCGCAGTGGCCCGACTTGCCGCGCGCCGCGGGTGGGGGCCGGCGAGCGTCGCCGCGGTCGGCGACATGGTCAACGATCTTTCGATGCTGACCTGGGCCGGTCACCCGTTCATCGTCACCAATGCCCACGCCAGGCTGCACGCCCTCGGGGCGACGCGGCTGCCCACCAATGAGGAGGACGGGGTGGCGATCCTGCTTGAGACCCTGGTCGAGCTTCGTGGCTGAGCGCCGGGCAGTGGGCGGGGGGCGACCGGGGCGCACCTGTGATGTGGCGGTGGTCGGCGCGGGCATCATCGGCCTTGCCATCACCCGGTCACTGCTGGCCAGAGATCCACGGCTGGACATCGTCGTGGTGGAGAAGGAGGCAGCGGTCGGCCAGCATGCGAGCAGCCGGAACAGTGGGGTCCTTCATGCCGGCTTCTACTACTCGCCCGACAGCCTGAAGGCACGCTTCACCCGGGAGGGGAATGCCGCACTGCGTCGGTTCTGTGCCGATCACGGGATTGCCGTGCGCGAGTGCGGCAAGGTCGTCGTCACCCGCAGTGCCGCGGAGCTGCCCGCCCTCGATGAGCTGGCGCGCCGCGGGGCAGCCAACGGGGTCACCCTCGAGGTGATCGACCCGGACCGGCTGGCCACCCTGGAGCCGCTGGCCCGCACCGTTGAACGGGCACTGTGGTCGCCCATGACGGCGGTTGCCGATCCGGGTGCGGTGATCAATGCGCTTGCCGCGGAGGTGACGGGCAACGGGGCGTCCGTCATCCTCGGACGGCAGGTGCGCCAGCTCAGCCCCGGCCGGGTGAGATGTGCGAAGCGGGGTGCGGCGGACGATGTGATCGCGGCCCGGCATATCGTCAATGCGGCGGGCCTCTACGCCGATCGACTTGCCGCCGGCTCCGGCCTGGCTGATGACTACGTGATCCTGCCGTTCAAGGGGCTGTACCTCTACGGCAACTGGCCGGCCGGCCGTCTGCAGCGCCATGTGTACCCCGTTCCGGATCCGCGCAACCCATTCCTCGGGGTGCACCTCACGGTGACCCCGGATGGTCGAGCGAAGATCGGCCCGACGGCAATCCCCGCCCTCGGGCGGGAGAACTACCAGTGGCTGGGCGGTCTGCGCGCCCGGGACAGTGCTGAGATCGCCCGCGGCCTGATCGGCTTCCTCACCTCCGACCACCACGACGGTCCGGGGCTGATCCGATCGGAGCTGCCGAAGATCTCGCGGGCACACATGGCGCGACAGGCCGCTGCCCTCGTCCCTGCGGTGGTTCCGGCGGACTTCACGGCCCGCGGCCGACCGGGTATCCGGGCCCAGTTGTTCCACCTGCCCACTCGGTCACTGGAGATGGACTTCGTCGTCCGCGGTGATGAGCACATCACCCACGTGCTCAATGCGGTGTCGCCGGGATGGACCTCGGCCCTGTCCTTCGCCGAACTCGTTGCCGATCGGGTGGCCGCGCGGCTGACCTAGGCCGGACGATGGCTGCGCGCGGCTGATCACGGTTGCCGACGGGTCAGCTGCAGCATGCGGTAGACCATCTGCCGACGCCATGACTGGATCGCAGCCGCCGCTGCCGCACGACATTGCTCCCAACCGCTTGGCGGCGGCCGCAGCCGTTCGGCGGTGGCACGCTGCCACTGCTGCAGGGCTCGGCGCTGGTCGGCGGCAAGCCTGGTCGACAGGGAGGTCGGGCTCACCCGGAAGGCGCCGGCGATGCCCGGGACGATGGCGACGTCGACCTCGGGCAGTACTCGGGCGTACAGGTCGAGGTCGATGACGTAGGGCGGATCGTCGCGCCACGGCAGTGCCGCCTGCAGCACATGTTCCCGGAACAGAACCGCGAACGGCTCCCCGATCACCGTCGTCGCGCGCAGGTAGCACGCGCGCAGGACGCGCTGACCGCTCACGACCCCCCCGGGCAGCCCCTGACAGCCGCGTGCACGGACGATCACCCGGCCAGCAGCATCGACGATGTCCCGGCGGGCAACCGCGATCCCCGCCGCCGGGTGATCCTGCAGGGCCGCCACTTGGCGGGCGAGCAGGTCGGGGGCGAGTACATCGTCCTGGCAGACGAGCTTGATGAACTCACCCCGCGCCTGTGCGGTGGCGTGGTTCCAGTTGTCGGCAAGCCCAGCCCCAGCCGGTGCGGTCACCACGCGGAGGTGGCGGTGCGCGCCAGCCGGGCGGGCCGAGTCCGGGCGGGCCGAGTCCGGGCGGGCCGAGTCCGGGTTCAGGGAGTCGAGGAATGCGCGGGTGGGGGCGGCTGATCCGCCATCGCTGAGGATGACCTCAACCTGCGCATAGGTCTGCGCCTGAATGGATGCCAGCGTCTCGGCGAGGTGCGGCAGACCATCGCGAACCGGAACGACAACCGACACGAGTCCCGGCACGGGCGTCATGATCGCCCGCGGCGGTGGGGCATGGGATTGGGCGGGCTGGACATGCCCCGAGTCTCCCAGTCACATCTGCGTGGACGGTGCGGGAGGATGACGGGGTGAGTGGGTCGACGCGCGCCGGTGTGAGGGTGGCCCGGGGCTGGCCGGGTGGCCGGGGGGTTGGGGGTTTGCTGCAGTCGGTGCCGTGGGCGGTGGTCGTGGTTGCCGGGCTGGGCCTGGTGGGGGTTGGGGTGGGGGTGTGGTCGGTCATGGTCGGTGGGATCGGCTGGGACACCCGTCACGACCTGCTGCTCTTCGCTGAGGTTCGCCGGATCGTCCCGGCTCAGGGGCTCGCCAGCGCATACGACACGGTCACCAGAGGTGGGGAGTTCTACGGGGTGCTGCTGCTGCAGGCAGCGGAACTGGCGCGCGATGTCGCGACCGGGCGCCCGGTACGCAGTGGTCCGGATGATCCGGGCACCTACCTGTGGCTGTCATGGGTGACGTTCACCACCGGGGTGCTCGCCGCCGCCGCCGTGGGCTGGGCGGTGGCCCGCGCCGTGCGCTCCCCACTGGCCGGCGCCACCGCCGCCGCCCTGCTGATCACCACCCCCCTCTGGCTGGGCATGTCGGTGGTCAACCACAAGGACCTCCCCGTCGCCGCCGGACTCACCCTCACCAGTGCCGCGATATCCGTGGCCACCCAACGCCTCCGACCGGCCACGCTCACCCTCACCGCGCTCACCGCCTGCCTCGGCGGGATCCTCACCTTGGGCACCCGCCCCGGCGCGGTTGCCCTGCTCATCGCCCTCACCGGGGCCACCACCGGCATCCTCGCCGTCGCCGCGTGGCGGCTGCGAACCCCGCGCCTCCTCACATGGCCAGCAGCCACCAGCGCGCTGGCCGTCGTGGCCGGCCTGATCGGGGTGTGGTGGACCAACCCCCTCGGCCGCACAAACCTCGGGCAATGGCTCACCGACGCCGTCCGCAACAGCGGCGCCTTCCCCTTCGACGGGCTGATCCGCACCGCCGGCATCGATGTGCGCAGCACCGAACTGCCCTGGTGGTACGTCCCAGCCTGGCTGCTCGCCCAAGCCCCGCTGCTCACCACCGCCCTGCTCCTGACCACCCTCATCCTCATCACCCTCACCATCGCCCAGCGCATCCGATCCCGGCGCACCCCCTCGAACACCCCCACCGGGCCCACCGATGAGCCCATCGGACTGCTCCCCCTGACCCCATTCCTCGTGCAGTCCACCGTCCTCCCCACGCTCATCGTCGCCAGCGGAGCGGTCCTCTACGACGGCATCCGCCACCTGCTGTTCATCGTCCCCGGACTGATCGCGATCACCGGCCTCGGCATCGCCCTGCTCGAGCACCGTGAGATCGGCCACCGACTCCCCGGCCCACGACTGGCCGCGATCACCGCGATCACCGTCGTCGCCGCCTCCTGCTGGGCCACCACCCGATGGGCGCCCTACTCCTACGCCTACATCAACCCCCTCGCCGGCGCCACCCCCAACACCGCACGCGCAACCGACGAACCCGCATGGGAACTGGACTACTGGGGCGCCACCGCCCGCGAAGGACTCACCCGCACCAAACGCGCCTGCATCGACGCCGCATCCCGATGCGCGCCGTTCGTCATCATCTACCCGGAGAGTGACACCGCAGAGCCGTACGGCGGCCTCAACGAGGACGATCAACTCCTCGCCGGCCGGACTGAGTACGCCATCTACGAGTTCTGGCGCGGCGGCTCCTGGGACACCCAAGTACCCGCGGACACCTGCACCGAACGCGTGACCATCCGCCGCGACGCCCAAACCCTCGGCCGCGGCTACCTCTGCCAAACCAAGTGAGCCGGGAAGCCTAGGCTCACGAGAGTGACGCTGGCGCTGTACCGCCGCTACCGCCCGGCGAGCCTCGCCGAGGTCATCGGCCAGGAGCATGTGACGGTGCCACTGGCGCGAGCCTTGGACTCCGACCAGGTGCACCATGCGTACCTGTTCAGTGGACCCCGCGGATGCGGCAAGACCTCAAGTGCGCGCATCCTCGCGCGCAGCCTCAACTGCGAGCAGGGACCCACCTCCCAGCCGTGCGGGGCCTGCGCCTCATGTGTCGCTCTGGTTCCCAATGGCCCAGGGTCGCTGGACGTCATCGAGTTGGATGCCGCCACCCATGGGGGGGTCGATCAGGCGCGGGAGCTGCGCGAGCGGGCATTGTTTGCCCCCGTCAGCTCGCGCCGCAAGGTCTACATCATCGACGAATCGCATGAGCTCAGCCGTGAAGCTTCCGATGCCTTGCTGACGATTGTCGAGGAGCCGCCCGCACATCTTGTCTTCATCTTCGCCACGACGGCTGCCGATCGGATGTCCGCGACGATCCGCTCCCGTACGCACCACTTCCCGTTCCGGCTCGTGCCAACCGGCGTGCTGGGGGCGCATCTGGCGCGCATCTGCGCCGCTGAGGGCATCTCGGTGGAACCGGCTGCGCTGACACTGATCGCGCGCGCCGCGGAGGGCAGCGTGCGCGACTCGCTGACCCTGCTCGGCCAGCTCGCCGCAGGTGCCGGCCCCGAGGGCCTGCGCGGGGAGTCGGTTGCCGCACAGCTTGACCTCACGCCAGCGTTCGTCATCGAGGAGGTGGTCGATGCCCTCGGGCGGGCGGACGGTCCCACGCTGCTGCGCGCAGTCGAGCGGGTGGTCGAGGCCGGCCATGACCCCCGCCGGTTCGCCCTCGACCTGCTTGCCCACCTGCGCGACCTGACGGTGCTGGCGATCGTCAGCGACGCTGAGCAGGCCAGTGCCCTCGTCGAGGCACCCGCGGATCGGATCGAAGGGTTGCGTGAGCAGGCCCTGCACCTGGGACTGCCCCGTCTGTCGTGGCTGGCTGACACCGTCTCAGCGGGGGTGAGCGAGATTCGCGGGGCAACCGCCCCCCGGCTGCTGCTGGAACTGCTCGCAGCACGGCTGCTGGTCGGGGTTGCGCGAATCGGTGACGGGACGCCCACGTCCCTCGCGTCAGGTGGGTCGGGGCGCCCGGCTCCGACCCTGGTTGCTCAGCCCCCGGCCGCCGCCGTCATGTCTCCCGCGGCCCCGGCCCCGGTTGCTCAGCCCCCGGCCGCCGCGGCCCCGGTTGCCCAAAGCCCGGCGCCCACACAGGGCGTCCCCACGACCCTGACCGGGATCACCGTCGTCTGGGACGCGATCCTGCAGGCGCTCACCCGTTCGCGCGTGGCCTGGCTCATGTTCCACGCCGCCACCCCGATCGGACTGGCTGACGGCACCCTCACCGTCGGCGTGCCCGAGGCGAACACCCTGCGCGCCATCACGGATGGTCGCCGACAGGCGGACCTCGTTCGAGCGATCGCCGATGTCACGGGTGCCGAACTGGCCGTCGACGTCATCCTGCTGCCCGCAGGTGCCAGCGCGCCGGCGGGCGGTGAGCCCGACCCCGACGACGCAACCGTCGAGGAGATCACGGGAGCTGAGTTGATCGAGCGAGAGCTTGGGGCGGTGCGGCTGGCCTCGTACGACGCCGAGTCGACCACCGACCGCGAGTGATGCCCTGATGTACGAGGGGCCCATTCAGCGGCTCATCGATGAGTTGAGCCGCCTGCCGGGCATTGGCCCGAAGGGCGCCCAGCGCATCGCCTTCCACGTTCTGGCGGCCGATTCCGCTGACATCGCCCGTCTCGCGGGCCTACTGGTCGAGGTGCGTGAGCGCGTTCGCTTCTGCCAGGTCTGCGGCAATATCGCCCAGGACGACCGATGCCGAATCTGCGCCGATCCGCGACGGGATGCCTCAGTCATCTGCGTGGTCGAGGAGAGCAAGGACGTTGTCGCAATCGAGCGGACACGGGAGTATCGAGGTCGGTATCACGTGCTCGGCGGCGCAATCTCACCCATCGACGGCATCGGGCCCAATGACCTTGCGATACCGGCGCTCATGGCACGGCTTGCCGACGGTGAGGTGCGGGAGGTCATCCTTGCCACTGATCCCAACCTTGAGGGTGAGGCGACCGCCTCCTACCTCGCCCGGCTGCTCACGCCATTCGAGGTTCTCGTCACCCGACCGGCCAGCGGGCTGCCCGTTGGCGGGGACCTGGAGTACGCCGATGAAGTAACGCTCGGGCGTGCCTTCGCCGGGCGACGGCAGATCGGCGCACCGGGCGAGCGGTGACCCAACCCGGGCGAGCGGTGACCCAACCCGGGGTGCCGGGCCTCAGGCCATGACCTGCGGGAGCAGCGCCCGGAAGGCCGAGGCGACGTCGCGAGCGCTCTGTGTGCCCAGTGTGTGAACCGGCTGACCGGTCGACTCGGCCTGCTGCAGGGCGATCCGCTCGGGAATCACCGGCTGCAGGATTTGCGCGCGGCCGTGGTCCCGGGTGAGCTCCCGAATCCGAAAGGTGTGCTCCTCGGCATTGCTGCGCACGCGGTTGACGATGATCCCGGCCAGCCGCAGCCGGGCATTGTGAGATTCGACGATCTCCGACACCGTCATGATCGCCCGTTGAGCCCCCTGATTGGCGAAGAAGGACGGGGAGGTCACGATGACCGCCCGGTCACTGGCCGCCAGCGCCTCGCGGGTGAGGGCACCGAGGGACGGCGGGCAGTCGAAGAGCACCAGGTCGTAGCCGCTCAGCCAGCCCATCATCGGGGCCAGCCTGGGACGCCAGGTGCCCCTTCCCCAGGCATCGAGGTTGACCAGTCGTGGATCCCCGGCGATGACGTCGACCTCCCCGGGCCCGACCTCCCAGGCGCATCGACTCAGAGCGGTCTCCAGTACGCCACGGGTACCGCGCTCGAGGACGTCGGCAATCGTCGGCTGCCCCAGCTCAGCCGCCAGGATCGAGGTTGCATTGCACTGTGGATCGCAGTCGATCACCAGCGTGGCCAGCCCCTGGGCGGTTGCCGCCCCCGCCAGCCCAAGGACGACCGACGTCTTGCCGACACCGCCCTTGAGGCTGAGGACAGCGACGGTTCGCACCGGTCAGCCCAGCCGTTCCCGCACGAGGGCGGCGACCGCGGCACCATCCGCGCGACCGGTGACCTGGGGCGTGATCCGCTTCATCACCGCACCCATCGCCTTCCCGCCGGCGACCCCGGAAGCAGTCACCTCGGCCACCGCAGTGTCGATGATCGCCGCCAGCTCCGTCGGCGTCAGGGGGGCCGGCAGGTAGCCGGTGAGGACGTCGAGTTCGGCCTGCTCCGCCGCCGCACGATCGGAGCGGCCGGCGTCGGTGAAGGCCGCAATGGCCTCCCGGCGCTTCTTGGCCTCGCGGTTCAGCAGGGCCAGCACCTCGTCATCGGTGAGCTGCCGCGACTGGGCGCCGGCGACCTCCTCGGTCGCCACCGCTGACAGGGCCAGGCGCAGCGTCGCCGACTGCACCTCATTGCGGCTCCGGATGGCGGCGACGAGATCGGCCTGCAGTCGGTCCTTGAGGGAGCCGCTCATGCCCGTGATTATCCACACCCGGCCGACATCGACGTGTGCCCCCCGAACAGGGCACCTGCCTGGCGGACGTCCGGGCAGGCCGACGGTCACGGGGAACCCGCAGTGGGCGAGAATGCACGCGTGATCGCGCCCTGGCTCATCACGGGAGCCGGCGGGCAGGTCGGGGGCCACCTGGTGACGGCACTGACCGGGCGCGGCCGGCCGGTGGTGGGCCTGACTCGCGCCGATCTGGACATTTCGGACCCCACCGCCGTTGAGGCCGCCGTCACCTCGAACCGCCCGGCAATGGTCATCAATGCGGCGGCGTACACCGCGGTGGACCGCGCGGAGTCCGAGATCGAGGCCGCCACCGCGATCAACGCGGTGGCACCCGGAGTGCTGGCGCGCGCAGCGCTTGCTGTGGGAGCAGGCTTCATTCACCTGTCAACCGACTACGTGTTCAATGGACGCGCCCGGCAGCCGTACCAGCCGGATGATGCAACCGATCCGCTGTCCGTCTACGGCACGACAAAACGAGCCGGCGAGTCTGCGGTACTGCAGGCGCATCCGGGGGCGCATGTAGTCCGCACCGCGTGGGTCTATGGACGGACCGGCAGTTGTTTCCCGCGCACGATCGCGCGGGTGATCCGCGAGCGGGGAGCAGCCGCAGTCGTGGCCGATCAGATCGGCAGCCCCACCTGGGCTGGTGACCTCGCCGATGCCCTCATCACCCTGGCGGAGTGCGCACCCGAGCCGGGTATCTACCACTGCACCGGCGGCGGCGAGACAACATGGTTCGGATTCGCCCAGGCCGTTGCCGAGGCGATGGGGGTGGATCCGGCGGTGGTCACCGCGCGGGCCACGCAGGCCGGGGAGCGCCCGGCAACCCGTCCGATGTACTCGGTGCTGGACATGACGCAGTGGCGTGCCGTTGGGCTGCCGCCGATGCGCTCCTGGCGGGAGGCGTGGCAGCAGGAAGGATCGGATGCGGTGCTGGCCGGGTGAGGCAGTGATGATCGAGGAGACACTTGCGCGGTGGGCGCGGTGGCCGGGCTGGTCTGACCGTGAGGGCGAGCGTCCGTTCAACCCCGAGCTCTCGGCGCGGTGGCTGGCGTGGTTCGCCTCAGGCGTGTATCCCCGCCTTGAGCAGTGCGAACGCCCACCCCCCCGCCCGCGTCCGGGACTGCCCCTGCGACTGGTGAGTCCAACCATCGCCATCGACGCCACCGCCACCGATGCGCTGCCGGTAACGACGGGGGTGGAACGGGTTGTGCGGGCACTGCTGGCCCACCTGCGCGAGCATCCGGACCCGCAGACCGCCATCGTGCGCTGGCGCGATCGTGGACGTGTACTGACGGCCTTCACACCCCAGCCGCAGATGGCTCGACCCGGCCTGGTCGGACGGGCAGCCGGTAACCCCGCCCTCGTGGCGGCACTCTTCGGGCTGGGCCTGGGGGAGTCGGTCAAGCGCGCCCATGCCCACATGGTGCTGCGCCCGGCAGCGGCATCCGAGCCGCGACTGCTCCCCGAGGACACGACCCTGCTGCTGCCGGAGACCACCGCCCTGCGGTCGCCGGACCAGTTCGCGCGCCTGCACGCCCTTGCCCTGGCCACGCCGGTGCGGCTGGTGCCGCTGATCCACGACATGTACCCGCTCACACATCCCGACCGCGCATCCCCCGCCACACGGGCCGCGCTTGCGGCCATGCTGCCGCTGCTGCCGCTGGCCGACCGGGTGCTTGCCTCCAGTGCGGCGACCGCCGCCGATATCGCCGCGCTTGCCCCCCGACCCTGCCGCCTTGAAGTGATCCGGCTGGCGGTTGACCTGCCGCCGGCGGCCGAGGTGGACCCGCCGGCGGCGGCGGCCGAGGTCGACCTGCGGCCGGTGGCCGAGGTGGACCCACCGGGCGGGAACGTGGGCGACCTACCGGTGGTGCTCACCGTCGGCGCATTGGAGCCGCGCAAGAACATCGCTGCCCTCGTCGAGGCGGCAACCCTGCTGTGGCAGCGCGGGCGGCTGTTCACCCTCACCATCATTGGCAGTGCCCGGGGGGCGGACCGTGCCGCAAGTGCGGCCATCAGTGCCGCGCGGCGGGCTGGGTGGCCGATCTCGATGGCAGCGAACCTTTCGGACGCGCAGTTGCGGGACTGGTACGCAGCAGCCCGGGTGTACGTGCAGCCTTCCGTCTTCGAGGGGTACGGGCTGCCGGTGCTGGAGGCAATTGCGGCCGGGACGCCGGCGATCGCCGCCGACACCGGTATCGCCGGGCAGTTCGCCGGCCAGGGGGTGACCCTGTGCGATACCCGGGATGTCCACGCCCTTGCGGCAGCCCTCGACCGCCTGCTCACCGATGAGGTGCACTGGGCGGCGCAGTGCCGGGCAACTCGCACCGCCGCAATGCGGACCTGGCCGGAGTTCTCCGCCGCGCTGATCACCTCACTGCGTCCACCGGCGGCTTGAACGTGAGCAGCGCGCGGGGGCTGGAGATCGTGCTGGTCTACGACTGCCGCTACCCCGACAGCCTCGGCGGAGCCGAGCGCTGGCTGGGCGCGCTGGCCCGCGAACTGGCCCGCCGGGGCGCGACGGTGACCTACATCCACGGCGCTCGGCGGGGGGTGGCGGAAAGTGAGGGGGTGCGGTGGGTGGGCCTGATGGACCGCTCGCACCTCTACACCGGTGCGGGCGTGCGGCGGATGGTGCCAGCGGCGCTGTTCGCCTGGCACCTGGCCGGTCACCTGCGCAAGTACCGCACGGCCGACCTCGTGTACGTCCACGACATGCCGATCCTGCCGGTGTTCGCCGCGGCCTGGACGCTGCGCGGTCGGCGCACCCGCTGGGTGGTGGAGTGGATCGAGTGGTGGGACGCCGCCTACTGGCGGGGGTACGCCGGCACCGTCACCGGGACGATCGGCTACCTGCTGCAACGCTGGGCGCTGCGCCTGAGCCCGGTGGCGGTGTGCTCCACGCGCACTGTTGCGGCCATGCTGACATCGGCGCGCCCCGGTATGCCCGTGATCCGATTACCAGGCCTGGCGACCTTGCACGCCGCCGATGTGGCGCCGGCCGCGGCCGCCCGCGGCCCGGGGGTGCGCGCGGTCTACCTCGGCCGACTGGTGCCTCACAAGGGGGCCCTCCTCGCCGTCGCGGCGATGGCTGCCGCCGCCGCCCGGTACCCGCTGACCGGACTCGTCATCGGCAGCGGCCCGGAGGCCGCTTCGGTGCACGCCGAGATCGCGCGGCTGGGCATGACCGGGGTGATCGAGGTCCTCTCCGATGCGGATGATGAACGCGTCCGGGCCGAGCTGAGACGCGCTGATGTGCTCATCCACCCCTCTGTGCGGGAGGGCTTCGGCCTGGTCGTCGTGGAGGCCAATGCGCAGGGGGTGCCGGTCGTCCTGCTTGCCGCACCTGACAATGCCGCGGTTGAACTGCTCGGCCCCGATGGTGCCGGCGGGGTTGCGGTGCCGTGGACGGGCCGCGCCGACGACGATGTCCGCTCCCTCACCGCGGGCGTGGCCACGGTGCTCGCGGCCGGCGCTGCGGGGCGGGCGGCGGCACTGGTGAACGCCCGTCGCCTGGCGACCACGGCGACGGTGGAGCGCAGCGCCGAGATGATCTGGCGTCTGGCAACCCGGCGTCAGCTGCTGCCGCTGCCCCCCAGCCGGCCCAGCGGGTCCCGGGTGAAGTCGCGCCAGGACAGCGCTCGCACACCAGATCGCTCGAACGACTCCCCGCCGCCGTAGGCGATGGTGGGAGTTGTGCGAGACGGGGCCAATCGGCCCGCGTCGAGATTCCGGGAGCCAATCAACCGAATCATCAGGCAGCTGCCTAGAAGTCCTCGCTCACTGCGTCCTGGACGAAGGTGCTCAGCATTGTCTGCACCCCCACGATGAGCAGGGTGACGCCGATGATCGACACCCGCACACTGCGCCCGGTGTCAAGTGGGCCGAACTGATCGGCCGCCCACAGCCCGAACAGCCCCAGCAGCAGCGCGAGACCAGTTGCCGCAAGTGCCGCGCCAATGAGCAGCCAGCGCTCCAGTCGCCACTGCGCGAACGCCGCGATCCCACCGGTCAGCGGCGGCAGCAGGCCCGCCCGGGCGCCGATGCTGTGGGCGATTACGTAGAACCACATCGCCTGGGTGCCGAGCACGGTCGCCGCGGCGGCGATCAGCATGGAGTTAGCGTCGAGCCCGGCCTCGCCGATGCGCACCGGGCCGAGTCCGAGGGCGAGCAGCCCGAGTGCGCCCACAGCGGCCAGCAGGGCACCGGGGATGAAGAACAGCCAGCGCGGGCTGTACACCAGCAGGAAGCGCAGGTGCCGCCAGCCATCGCGCCAGGTGCGCAGGTGCGGACGACGGGTGCGGCCATCAGGTGCGAGGGTGGTCGGGACCTCGCGGATCGTCACCCCGGTGAGGGCGGCGCGGACGATCATCTCGCTGGCGAACTCCATCCCGGGGGTGCGCACCCCAAGGTCGCGCATGACCGAGGTGCGGAATGCGCGCATCCCGCAGTGGAAGTCCCCGATCGGCACGCGGTAGAAGAGCCGCCCGAGGAAGGACAGCACCGGATTGCCGAGGTAGCGATGCAGTGGTGGCATCGCACCGCGCGCGATGCCACCTTGGAACCGGTTGCCAATGACAAGGTCAGCGCCTGCGCGCAGGGCGATGAGGAACGGTTCGAGGTCGGCGAGATCGTAACTGTCATCGGCATCGGCCATGACCGTGAACTCCCCGCGGGCCGCCTCGATCCCGGCGCGCAGGGCCGCCCCATAGCCACGGCGCGGCACGTGGACAACGCGGGCACCGTGGGCGCGGGCGATTGCGACGGAGTCATCGGTGGACCCGTTGTCGGCGACGATGACCTCGCCGGCGACGCCGAGGGCGGCGAGACTGGCCGTGGCCTTGTCGATGCAGGTGGCGAGTGTCTCAGCCTCATTCAGGCACGGCAGGACGACGCTCACCTCGATCGCCATAACCGTCAGGCTACCCAGCGCATGACACACTGCCGAATATGCGGCTGCGCTCGGGGCTCACGGCGGGGGTGCTCACCGGTGCGGCAGCGACGGCGATGGCGGTTGTTGCCACGCGGGACTTCCGGTTGCGTCAGCGGACGGTGCCGGTCCTGCGTGATCCGGCGGTGGGGCCGCTGCGGATCCTTCACCTATCGGATCTGCACCTGCGCCCCAGCCACCGGCGGCTGCCCGAGTGGCTGCGAGGCCTGAGGGGACTGCAGCCGAACCTGGTCGTCGTCACGGGCGACATCATCGGCCACCCGGGCGCCATTGATGCCGCCTATCGGGCACTCTCGCCGTTCCTTGATGTGCCCGGGATCGTCGTCGGCGGCTCCCATGATTACTTTCCGCCCGATTGGCACAACCCCGTGCGGTACCTCACGGAGGGGCCGAGTCGGCGGGCCCACGACGGCCCGGAGATGCCGTGGCGTGACCTGCGCGACCGCGTGCAGGAGACGGGGTGGGCGTGGCCGATCAATGACTGGGTTGAGTGCGAGGTGGCGGGCCACGCGGTCCGCGCCTTCGGCACCGATGACGCGCACATCGACCGGGACGACTGCACGATGCTGCAGCAGCCACCGACCGGTCAACTGGCGATCCTGCAGCTGGGCGTCACGCATGCGCCGTATCGGCGCGTCCTCGACGCCCTCACCCAGGCGCACTGTGAGCTCATCCTCGCCGGGCACACCCACGGGGGTCAGGTGTGCTGGCCGGACGGGTCCGCGATCGTGGCCAACTGCGATGTTCCCCTCAACCTCGCGCGGGGGCTTGGCACCTACCTCACCCCGGAGGGGCAGCGGTCGTGGCTCCATGTCTCAGCCGGCCTGGGTACCAGCCCCTTCACGCCGGTGCGGGTGTTCTGCGCTCCCGAGGCAACGCTGCTCACCGTCATCTGAGCCCACCCTCGGCTGGGTCCGCCGCCCTCTGCGCCCCCCGTCAGCTGGATCCGCGGCCCTCTGCCGCGGATCGGACTAGCGGGAGGTGACCTCACGCCGGATGCGGCGCAGCCGCTTGCGCACGCCGCGAACGAGTTCAGCGGGGCCGCCAGCGCGCCAGTGCTGCCGGATCCTGAGGAGATCCCGATAGGGGCTCAGCCAGCCCTCGGCATGGGTGTACAGCCGCAGTCGGCGACGGTAGTCCGCGTCGTGGGCGTCGGCGGCGCGGCGGGGGTCGGCGGTGAACTCCGCCAGCGGGGCGAGCACGGTCGACCACGTGTGCGCGGGCGCGCACGCGGCAATGCGCTCGCGAACTGCCATCCGCACCGCGGGGTCGGCAAGCTCTCGGATCGCCGCTGCGATCCCGGCGACGTCACCAGGCTCGACGACGCGGCCGAGACCTTCCTCGCCAACGAGGCCGGCGAGGACGTCACCCCGGGTGGCGAGGACGGGCAGTCCGGCCCATAGGTAGTCCAGTACCCGCGTGCGGTAGGCGAATTCGGTCTCGAGGTGCGCGAAGTGCGTCGTCGCCCCGATATCGCAGTCGGCGAGGATCGCATGCCGCTGGGAGTAGGGAACCCAGGACTCGTTGAACATGACATGCCGGCCGGTGAGGCCACGCTCATCCGATAGTTCGCGCACCCGGGTGACCATCGACATCGCGGGGACGTCGGGATTGGGATGACCAACCCCCATGAACAGCAGCCGGACCTCGGGAATGTCCACCCGAACCTCGGCTACCGCCTCGATCAGGCTGAGCGGGTCGAACCAGTTGTAGACGCCACCACCCCACACGATCACCAGGTCATCGCGGCCGATGCCGGGGATGACGTCCCGCACCGCCCGCTCCGGTCCGGGTGGAGTGTCGGACAGTCCGAAGGGGACGATTCGCATCAAGCTGGCGAGCGTCGGGTCGGCGTCATAGAGAACCGGGGTGATTCGCCCGACGCTCAGCAGCTGGCCGATCCACAGGTCTCGCTGCCGGGCGGAGGCACACAGGATCAGGTCGGCCCGCCACAACTGGCAGTTGAGGGCATGGACGGTTGCGAGCAGCCCCGCCTGCCGCAGCCGCACCGGTTCCTCGGCGGTCGTCTCCAGCACCTCCAGGTGAAGGGGGTCGTACATATCGGCGATGACGACGACATCGCGCTCACCGATCCACGGGTGCATGGCCAGCGTTGCCCCCTGGACGATGACGACGTCGGCAGCGGCAACCTCCTGCTTCAGTGCCGTGATGTCGCACACGCCATGGTCGACCCCAAGGTCGGCCGGTTGCGAGTCCTCGTGGGTTGAGACGAGCCGGCATGGCTGCTGGGCGGAGAGGTGCCGGGCAATCTCAAGTGCGCGGATTGCGGGACCGGCAATGGCCGGACCGACCCGGTCGGGGGTGATGACGAGGACGCGCGGAGGGGTGCTCACCCGCGCAGGATGCCGTTGTCCTGCGCGGTGAAGACGACGCTGCTGGGGCCAGTTGTGACGCTGATCAGGGCGGATCCGCCGGAGCGGGTGCAGGTGGCGGTCGCGTCGCCTGGGCTGACGACGGTCACCGTGCCCCGGGAGCGGACCGTCACCCGGTTCGTCGGCCGGTAGTCTCGCCAGCCCATCCCGATCGTCCCCGACTCCACCGCAGCCGTAAGCGGTGCACAGCTGGCGGCGTCGAAGAAGGACAGGGTTGCGGTGCGGGGTCCGGTGAGGAGGACCTTGCCGGGTGCGACCACCGTCGCGGTGAGTGCTGGGTCAACCAGCCACGGCGTGATGACGGGCCCGCCCCCGCCGCGGTCGAAGGTGGCGAGCATCCGCTCCCGGGTGGCCGCCACCAGCGACCGGCTGCGCGAGGTGCCGTAGGCATCGTCCTTCACCGTCACCAGGGTGCGCTCCGGGGTGGTGGTGTGGTTGAGCAGGGGGGTGACCACCCCCGGCCGGAACCGCTTGCCCGGCACGATCGGCGCGTTGTGTGCAAGCGGGGAGCGGATGTAGTCGCGGTCAGCCCCCTGGTCGTAGCCCGCGTGGCCACCTTCGGTCAGCACGCGACCGCCATCGACGTAGTAGGTCACCGACATGTGGTCCTCATGGCCATGCTTGTCGCGGGCCGGACCGAACCGGAGAGTCCAGTGCATGGCCTTCGGGTCCCCCCAGGCTGAGCGACCGGTGGCATATCCGGCCCGGTAGAGCGAACCCAGCGGTAGGTCGGTGCGGTCGAGCAGACCAGCCTTGTCAGCAGTCGTGTCGCCGATGACCGCCAGCAGGCCATCCGGTTGGGTGAGGTGCTGGACGAACCCGTGGAGCTGGCCGACCCGGGCGATGACCTCGCGGGCGGTGGGGGTCTTGGCGAACATGGTGCCGCAGTCGGCCACCGACGCCAAGCCCAGCTCCCACTGCGTGACATTGAACAGTGCGTACCACGAGGACTGCTCGTTGTTCGCCCCCTGATCGTCCACCGCGGCCCGCAGGTCGCTGGCCATGCGCGACCAGGCTCCGTCAATCCAGTCCAGACGGCCGACCTCGCACCCGAGGCGGACGAGGCTGATGTTCTGCATCAGTCCGTGATTGTGGCGTGCACGGTAGTTGCGGGGCGTCAGCTGCCACGCTGCCGCCTGCTCGAAGACCGGCAGCAGATCGGCGGGGACCGGGGCAACCGCAGCAAAGCAGGCGTACGTCGTCAGTCGCAGGGAGACGGCGTGGTCGGTCCATGCCGATCGGTGTGTGGGCGCACCGGGGCGGTTGTCGCGGGCATGGTCACGCAGGACGGCGAGGGCCTGTTGGAAGGAGACGGCGTCCCCGGTCATCCGGAAGTGGTCGAGCAGCCCGCGGACCCACGCAAGTCCGTGGAACTGGATCAGCCAGCTCGGTGAGCGGTTGGGATCCACCGTCCAGTCGATATCGGACTTGCCGACGGGAAAGGTGTCCTTGGAGACCGGATCGGTGACGACGCCGCTGCGCCAGTTGGCCACTGAGCCCATGCTGGAGTAGCCACGGCAGGCCGGTGGCGTGTTCTGGCGGATTTCGGAGTCGGTTGGCGGCAGGGCGAGCGGCGCGGGGTCGCCCTGGCCGGTGGCCTTGGTCGGAGAGGTCGAGACGCTCCGCGGGGCCGGCGGTGAAGCCTGGGCCGACGCTGATGCAACGGGACCGCCGACCATGGCGAGGGAGAGGGCAATGGAGAGGCCGCAGGCGCGAGCCCGTCCACCCAACTGACGACGCACACTCCCATTGTGCCACATTCATCCCATGGATCCCATGCGCCACGAGAGTTATCGTGTGCCTCATTGCTTGGCGCGCCGGCGAGGGTGGTGGTGGCGGGTGGTGGTGGCGGGTGGCTGTGGCGGGCGGGCTCAGGCGAGGGGTGGCCAGGGGTGGCTGTGGCGGGCGGGCTCAGGCGAGGGGTGGCGCACCCTCCGCCGCGAGGTCACCCCGCACCTCACCCTCCCGGCGGGAGCGCCGCAGTGAGAGCAGCGCCAGCGCCACTGTGAGGGCGAGGGCGACGCTGTTGACGCACACGACAAGGACCACCGGGGCGTCCCGGGCAAGGGTCAGGGCCGCGACGGCGAGGACGGCCACGGCCGTCCAGACCACGTAGACGGCCTTCTCATCGCGGATCGCCAGGCGCGCATAGACAGCGACCTGGACAACGGCGAACATCGTCCCGGCGAGGCTGAAAAGCCACAGCCAACTACTGATATCGGTGTACTGAGGCCCGCCGAGGAAGCCCGCCGCGAGTCCCCCCTCGATGGCGACCACGGCGGTGAGGACGGCGCCGATACCGAGGGTGAGCACGGCCGAGGCGAGCACGATCCGCTGGCGCTGGGGTCCGGCCATGCGCGGGTAGAACACGATGAGGATGGAACTGGGGATGAAGAAGGCGATCTTCGCCATGAGCACCCCAACCCCGTACAGGCCGCTCTCGGCGGGCGTGAGCACGATTCTTGCGAGCAGCACATCGAGGTTCGTCAAGGCGTAGAGCGCCAGCAGGTTGTGGGAGGCGTGCGCGGTCTGGGTGAGCATGGCGCGGGCGGTCGGATCGGGGGCGCCCAGTCCGCGATGCACGATCAGCCACGTTGCGATCACCCCCCCGGTGATTCCCAGCAGGAGGCCCAGGGCGATCGACGTCACACTCGGCACGAGCAGCACCGCGATCAGGCCCCCGAGGGCGCGGCCACCGCCGATGAGGAGCAGGGCCAGGGCTGTCTGCCGGTGGTGCTGACGGCCCTGTGCGATGCCGATCAGGACGTACCCGTATGTCCACACCCCCAGTGAGAGGCCGACGAGCATCGTTGCGAGCAGTGGCAGGCTGAGCAGCCAGGCAAGGGGAATGCTGATCAGCAGGCACACAACACCGGTGAGTGCGGCGAGCACCTGCCCGGACCGCACCAGATGGGCGCCCGCCCCCGCACCGGCAGCGGCGGCACCCGCGGCGATCCGGCGGGCGGCGACGGCCTGGACCCCGAGGGCGACAGTCCCCCCGATCATGAAGACACCCAGCAGCGCCGAGAAGGCGCCGAAATCACTGGGCTGGAGGATTCGGGCGGCGATGAGACTGAGGGCGTAGGAGAGGACCTGGGCAACCGCCATCCCCGCGGCGACGACGAACAGCCCGGCGGCGAGCGGCGCCAGCGGCCCGGCCCGTCCGAGGATGCGCTGTCCAACCACGGGCGCTGACGCTAGCCGACCGCACTGCGCCGCCGCCACCCGCGACTCGTGACCCCGCGGCACCGCCGCCACCCATGACCCCTCACCCCGCCGACTGCCACCCGCGACCAGACTTCGGTGGCCTGCGGTACGGGCTAGGGTTGCGGTTCGTGGCGCTGCTCGTCCAGAAGTTCGGTGGTTCATCTGTTGCCGACGCCGAACGCATCCGAACCGTCGCCAGCCGGATCGTCGCGGCCAAGCGCTCAGGTGACGATGTTGTGGTCGTGGTCTCGGCCATGGGCGACACCACCGATGACCTCATTGCCCTCGCCGAGCAGGTGAGCCCGGCACCGCCCGGTCGCGAGCTCGACATGCTGCTCACCGCTGGTGAGCGCATCGCGATGGCCCTGCTCGCGATGGCGATCAGCGATCTCGGCGAGCAGGCCCGCTCGTACACCGGCTCGCAGGCCGGGGTGCTCACCGACAGTGCTCATGGACGGGCGCGGATCATCGACGTCACCCCGGGACGGATCGAGTCGGCGCTGGCCGAGGGGGCGATCCCGATCGTCGCGGGCTTCCAGGGGATCAGTCCGGACACGAAGGACATCACCACCCTTGGGCGAGGGGGCTCCGATACGACGGCCGTCGCGCTTGCCGCCGCCCTGCGAGCCGATGTCTGCGAGATCTATACCGATGTCGATGGCGTGTTCACGGCCGATCCGCGGCTGGTCCCGCGGGCACGACAGGTCGCCCGCCTCGGCTACGAGGAGATGCTCGAGCTCGCCGCGAGCGGCGCGAAGGTCCTCCACCTTCGGTGCGTCGAGTACGCCCGCCGCGCCGGTGTGCCGATCCATGTACGGTCTTCGTTCAGCACCCGGACAGGCTCCTGGGTCACCGAGCAGAGGGATGAGATGGAGCAGCCGATCATCACCGGCATCGCCCACGACCTGGGCGATGCGAAGATCGTCGTGACCGCAGTGCCGGACAAGCCCGGGGAGGCGGCAGCCATCTTCACCGCGGTCGCCGAGGCGGGCGTCAACATCGACATGATCGTCCAGAACGTCAGTTCCGGAAGCGGTCAGACCACCGACATCACCTTCACCCTGCCGAAGAACGCGGTCGCCGCGGCGCGGGCCGCGCTGTCGGAGCGACGCGAGGCGATCGGCTTCGCCTCCCTGCTGGTCGACGATGAGATCGCGAAGGTCTCGCTGGTCGGCGCCGGGATGCGCTCCCATCCGGGGGTGTCGGCCCAGTTCTTCTCCGCGCTGGCGGGGGCAGGGGTGAACGTCGAGATGATCTCCACCTCTGAGATCCGCATCTCGGTGATCGTGCGGGCCGTCGATGCGCCCACTGCCGTCCGCGCCCTGCACACCTCGTTTGGACTGGACAGCCCGGAGGAGGCGGTCGTTTACGCCGGAACGGGCCGGTGAGCCGCCCGACGCTGGCGGTGGTCGGAGCCACCGGCGCGGTTGGCTCGGTCATGCTCGAGCTGCTGGACACCCGTCCCGATATCTGGGGTGAGATCCGGTTGATCGCCTCACCGCGCAGCGCCGGTCGGGTGCTCACGGTGCGGGGCAAGCGGCTGAGCGTGCTGGCCCTCAGCCCGGAGGTCTTCGACGGCGTGGACGTCGCGATGTTCGACGTGCCCGATGAGGTGAGCGCCCAGTGGGCACCGGTGGCGGCGGCCCGCGGAGCGGTGGCGGTGGACAACTCGGCCGCCTTCCGGATGGAACCCGACGTCCCCCTGGTGGTGCCGGAGGTCAACCCCCAGGCCGCCCGCGTGCGTCCCCGCGGCATCATCGCCAACCCCAACTGCACGACGCTGTCGATGATCGTCGTCGTCGGCGCCCTCCACCGCGTCTTCGGGCTCACCGGGCTGGTGGTGGCCTCGTACCAGGCGGCCAGTGGCGCCGGGGCCGAGGGAGTGGCCGCCCTGCGAGCCCAGCTCGCCGCGGTCGCCGGGACCACGGCCGGGGAGCGGGCGGGGGACATCGAGGCCGCCTTGGTCGACGCCGGGGCGAGCGGCGGGCCCTTCCCCGGACCGCTGGCACTGAACGTGCTGCCGTGGGCGGGGTCGCTGCGACACGATGGCTACACCAGTGAGGAGTTGAAGGTCCGCAATGAGTCCCGCAAGATCCTCGACCTGCCTGACCTGCCGGTGTCGGCGACGTGTGTGCGGGTGCCGGTCGTGACCACCCACAGCCTCGTCGTCCACGCGCAGTTCGCCAGTGCGGTCACCGCAGATCGGGCGCGGACGGTGCTCGTCGACGCCCCGGGAGTGCGAGTGGTCGACAACCCGGCCGCACTGGACTTTCCCACCCCGGCCCGCGCCGTCGGCACCGATCCGACCTGGGTGGGTCGGATCCGTGGGAGCCTCGACAACCCGCAGGCCTTGGAGTTGTTCGTCTGCGGGGACAACCTCCGCAAGGGAGCCGCCCTCAATACCGCCCAGATCGCCGAGCAGGTGGCCGCCGAGCTGGCAGCGCCGTAAGGGAGATGCAGCGGCGGCCGCCAAGCCAGCAGCACCGCCAACCGCCGGCATCCCAGACAGTCCAACGTAGCGGGTCGATATAGCGGCCTGATACATTGACCCCGTGCCTCGCTCCCCCGGACTCGAGATCGCCATTCTCGGTCTCTTGCAGGAGCGGCCCCAGCATGGCTACGAACTGCGCAAACGCCTGGACGGCCTCCTCGGCCCCTTCCGTGCCATCTCCTACGGCTCGCTCTACCCCGAGCTGCGCCGACTGGTGAACGCCGGCCTGCTCGCCACGGCTGACCAGGCCCAGGCCGGCCCCCCGCACACCCGACGGGCCCGCATCACCTACGAGCTCACCGAGGCCGGCTCCGAGCGGCTGCTCGGCCTTCTCGATGACGGCGAGTCCGAGGAATGGGACGACGACCTCTTCCGCATCCGGGTCGCCATGCTCTCCCGCACCTCCCGCCAACTCCGGCTGCGCATCCTCAACGGCCGCCGGGAACGGCTGCGCCGACGCCTCGCCGTCCTCGAGCGGGCGCCGGAGCGCCCACTCGACGACCCCTATGCCACCGCCCTCCAGCAGCACACGCTCGCCAGCGTCAAGCAGGAAGTCCACTGGCTTGACACCCTCATCACCGCGGAAGGAACCACCTGATGTCCACTATTCGCACCGCCCTCGTGGGAATCGGCAACTGCGCCAACTCCCTCGTCCAAGGCGTCACCTACTACCGGCAGGCACCCGATGACACCGCGATCCCCGGTCTGATGAATCCGCGACTGGGTCGCTATCACGTCGGCGATGTCGAGTTCGTCGCCGCCTTCGATGTTGACGGGAAGAAGGTGGGGGTCGACCTGGCGGATGCCATCTGGGCCAGCGAGAACAACACCATCCGGTTCGCCGATGTCGCCCCGACCGGGGTGACGGTGCAGCGGGGACCCACACTGGATGGCCTGGGCCGCTACTACCGGGACATGGTCGAGGAGTCCGGTGTCGAGCCAGTCGACGTCGTGAGCGCCCTGCGGGAGGCGAAGGTGGACGTCCTCGTGTGCTACCTGCCGGTGGGCTCGCAGGCGGCAGCGGAGTACTACGCACAGTGCGCACTCGATGCCGGGGTGGCGTTCATCAACGCGCTTCCGGTGTTCATCGCCAGCGATCCGGAGTGGGCGGCCCGATTCACCGCCGCCGGGGTGCCGATCGTCGGTGATGACATCAAGAGCCAGGTCGGCGCGACGATCACCCACCGCGTGCTCGCCAAGCTGTTCGAGGATCGGGGGGTCACCCTCGACCGGACGATGCAGTTGAACGTGGGCGGCAACATGGACTTCATGAACATGCTCGAGCGCGATCGACTCGAGTCGAAGAAGATCTCCAAGACGCAGGCCGTCACCAGCCAGGTCTCACACAACATGGGTGCCAGCAATGTCCACATCGGCCCCAGCGACTACGTCGCCTGGCTGGATGACCGCAAATGGGCGTACGTCCGTCTTGAGGGCCGGGCCTTTGGTGATGTGCCGCTGGCGCTGGAGTACAAGCTTGAGGTGTGGGACTCCCCGAACTCCGCCGGGGTCATCATCGATGCCATCCGCTGCGCCAAGATCGCCCTGGATCGCGGAATCGGCGGGCCGCTCATCGCGCCGTCGAGCTACCTGATGAAGAGCCCGCCGGAGCAGTACTCCGACAGCGTGGCCAAGACCATGGTGGCGGAGTTCATCGCCGGCTGATCACGCGTCCTACAGTGGGCCCGGGAGGGCTCGCATAGCGGACGAGTGCGGCGGTCTTGAAAACCGTTGTGACGGTGCCCCCGTCACCGTGGGTTCGAATCCCACGCCCTCCGCCGGGGTGGACTCAGCCGTCCCACCCCGTCGCGGGTCAGTCAGCCCACCACGTTAGGAGGCCCGCGGTGACCGGTGAGGTGCGGCCGGACGCGCCGGTAACCTATGGTCGGAGTGGCGCCGTCCGGCGTCCCTCTGGGGAGGCGTCGCCTAGTCCGGTCTATGGCGCCCGCCTGCTAAGCGGGTTGGGGGTTTATAGCCCCCTCGAGGGTTCAAATCCCTCCGCCTCCGCCCCACGGGGAGCAGTCGTCGCGGTGCGCTGTCGGTGAGCGGCTGATGGGCACCGACCGCAACCGGACGGCGGGGATCGCCATGTACCTCGTGGCGGCGGCCCTGTTTGCACTGTTCGGGACGATGTCGAAGGCCGCATTCGCCGTTGGTATGGACCCACTGCACTGGACGCAGTTGCGCAATATCGGAGCGGCAGTGCTGATGCTGGCCATCGTCGCTGCCTGGGCGCCGCGCGGCTTCCGCATCCACTGGCGCGACCTCGGCTTCCTGCTCGCCTACGGCGCCGTTGCGTTCATGCTGGTGCAGTACCTCTACTTTCTGACTGTCTCCCGCCTGCCGGTGGGGATCGGCACCCTGCTGGTCTTCCTCGCGCCCATCGGTGTCGTGGTGTGGCTGCGGTTCATCAGACGCCGGCCGGTGGGACCCCTCGTATGGCTGGCACTGGGCTTGGCCGTCGGCGGCCTGGCGCTCGTGGCCGAGGCGTGGCAGGGAATCCGGTTGGACGGGGTCGGCGTCGCGGCCGGCCTTGCTTGTGCGATCGCGCTCGCCCTTTACTGGTTGATGGGGGAGCGGGGGGCGCAGCAGCGGGATGCGCTGTCGCTCACCATGTGGGGATTCGTCTTCGCAAGTCTGGGCTGGGCGGTGGTCGCACCCTGGAGCGGGTTCCCGTGGGCGGTGCTCACCCGCGATGCAACTCCCATCAATGAGGCGTGGCCGGTGCCGGTCTGGTCGATCATGGCGTGGGGTGTCGTGCTCGGCACCGTCGTGCCATTCCTGCTCGTCGTTGGGTCGCTGCGCCGAATCGGCTCCCAACGGGCAGGGATCGTCGGCACCACCGAACCGCTCTGGGCCGTCGGTTTCGGCCTGTTGCTACTGGGCGAGTCACTCAGTGTCGTTCAGGGACTCGGTGCGCTCATCGTCGTTGCCGGCATCGTGACCGCGGAAATAGCAGGTTCCCGTGCCGGGACCCCGGCGGCGGCCATTCCCAGCGAGGCTCCCGCGGGACCGGGCGCCGTGGGATCCGTCCGGTAGCTGGGGAACTAGGTTTGGACTTCGAATCCCTCCGCGAACAAAACCCCCCGCTCCAATCGCTGCACAGCAATGGCTGCACCTCATCAACATGCGGGAGACCCCTTGGAACTCACCACCTGCTTGTGGTTCAACGGAAACGCTCGCGAGGCAGCGGAGTACTACACCAGCATCTTCCCTGACGCTTCGATTGATACCGAGTGGAATGCCCCCACAGACACGCCCGGCAATAGTCAGGGTGAGGAAGTCTTTGTGGAATTCACCATCTTTGGGCAGAAGTTCGTGGGCCTAAACGGTGGTCCACGGTTCCCGCACTCGGAAGCGGTGTCATTTCAGATTCCCTGCCGTGATCAGGAAGAAATTGACTTCTATTGGGATGCGCTCACCCGTGACGGTGGCGAGGAGAGCCAGTGTGGATGGCTCAAGGACAAGTTCGGTCTCTCGTGGCAAGTGATCTCACCCGAGCTGATGACGTATCTCGGTGGCCCGAACCCGGAAGGCGCGCAGCGAGCAACGCAAGCAATGCTGGCGATGACAAAGATCAAACTAGCCGAGCTCCAACGCGCCTACGAGGGCGGCTGACGATCGCTCAACTCGGGTGGGGTGTTCCGCCCGTGTGGCGTCCACGTTCAAGGGATTGACGTCCCTTTTGTGCAGAGGATCCGGTATCTGGACAAACTCGTTTCCGGGAGTATCGTCAAGTCCGACACATTCAACTCGCGGCGGCAACAAGTGGACCCACGGATAACTCGGCGAGGGTGATGGCGCGTATCAAAGGGTGCGTGGGAATGTCCGAAGGGGAAAGTGAAGCCAACGCCACGACCACGCTCGTGTCCAGGAGACCGACCTTTGCGCTCACAGATCGAAGTCCAGAATCTCCGCAACGTCGGCGCGCAACCTCTGCGCGTCGATAACGGGAACCTTCTTCCAGGCCTCAATGAGTGCGTGCGCATTGAGTCGGGGGGTAGGTGGAGGTGACAGGACTGCCACGGGCTTTCCATCACGGGTGATCGTCATTGACTCGCCAGCGCGCACGTTCCGCCGGGGCCATCTTTTCGATCGCGTAGCGCAGCATGCTGCGCGGCATCTCTCGGTGATGCAGTTCAAGGAACTCCCGCAGTGCACCGATGTTGCGCTTGCCCGCTTCGCGGAGCATCCAGCCGGATGCTTTATGAATAAGGGCATGCGGGTGATCAATCAGGTACTCGCATACGGTGAACGTGGGCTCAAGATCCCCCTTCTTGATGAATGCCCAGGTCACCATCACCCCTACGCGCTGGTGCCACAGATCCCTACTCTTGATCAGTGAACGAATGGTGGTCATCGGATTCTTCTCGGACACCAGGAACTGTCCGAGATGGGGAGCAGTGGCGTCCACGAGATCCCAGTTGTTGATGCCGCCTTCATCAAGCAATTCGAGATAGAGCCGCCACAACCCGGCGCGATCTGCGTCAGGCTTCTGAAACCTACTGGTGAGGATGGCAAGGGCGCAGAACCTGTCTTCATGGAACCTTGAACGCATGAGTGCTCGAATCTGCGTGTTCGAGAGATCGGAGTAGCGCTCCGCAACACTTCTCACCTGGGGAACGCGCAGCCCGAGAAACCGATCACCCTCTCCGTATCCGCCCGGTTCCGTTTGGAAGAACCGTGCAAGGTTCGTTGCGGTGACGCCATCGGCACGAACCCGAAGCGCACGTTTGACGTCTGATGCCGTGGCCATGCGGGCAATCTAAGGGTGCGGGACATTCCGCGTGAACTGCGCCGGGCAGAGAGTGGCTCACACAGCAAGGTCGGAACCTTCACCGGGGTTGCTGCCGACTTTGCTCATGAACGTGGTGACGCTTCCGTCGGCCGCAGCCTGCACCCACCCCGCCCGATGGTGCAGGCCAAGGTGAGGAAGACCCGGAAGGAGAACCGCGCCCGGCACAGCTCCCCAGGCTTCATCGGCGGGCGGCGCGTACCAAAGCCAGCGGCGAGAATGCCGCAGGTGGCAGCGAGAACGTGGCGGCGGCCGAGGGAGTGATCGGTCATGCCACTGTGCGACCCAAGGAATCGAAGTCCGAATCTGATCGTCGGCTACACTCAGTTTTCGTCTTCGGCCGTGCGCCCGTAGCTCAACGGATAGAGCATCTGACTACGGATCAGAAGGTTGGGAGTTCGAGTCTCTCCGGGCGCGCTAGTTGGGTCCGTTTCGCTACGTGGCCGGCATCCGCCTATGCGCGTAGCGGTATCAACCGGACAAGACCTAGCGATTGTCGACCTTGGAGCGAAGGTCGTGCCGGGACGGCGTGGGCGCGGCGGCGTGGAGGAAACTCCTCACGTCGGTGCGGACCTCTTGGTCATTCACAGATTGGCCGAGGAGAACGTGGCGAAGCATCAGCGGGCCAGCGACGAGGGAAGTCAGATGGGCGGCTTCACCATGGAGCTCACCGGCCCGTATGCCGGCCTCAATGCACTCGGACACCCCTATGAGGATTCCATTGATGAAGTCCTGGGCAGCCTGACGAGCACGTTCTGACCGCTGCCCGTACGACAGGCAGGCGGCGAAGAAGGCGCGAGCAGGTTTGGCGCGCAGCCGTTCCGCCAGGCTGAGCATGTGTGCCTCGAGGTCGCGCCGCCAGTCGTCGGACCGCGAAACGTCACCAGGGGGAAGCGTCGCCCGCTCCAGAAGTAGGGCCACAAGGTCTTCCCGCTCAGGCCAGTTGCGGTACAGAGTCGCGCGTGACATGCCCGTCTCGGCAGCGAGTCTCGTCGGCGTGAGTGCGCCCCCTCCCTCCTCCAGGAACAGGCGGAGGGCCGCCGGCAGGAGTCTGGCGATCGTGTCGTCGTGGGCCCCCGGGGGCCGCCCAAGTCTGGTCGTCACGGTCAGGACCTCTCTGCAAGTTGACAGGTCATATCGTATTGCTATTGTTTACGACACATATCGTCTTACTAATCGTGCCCCTGGAGGACCCATGCGAGCGCTACGCACCCAGCCCAAGGACAAGACCCTGCGCAGGTTGGCCATCGCGTCGATGCCGGACCCGACTCCCGCCTCCGGTGAACTCCTCGTGCGGCAGATCTCGTCGAGCCTGAACCCGGTAGATCTGGAGACCGCCACCGGCGCGGGGATCGCCCAGGTGCTGGGGATCCCCGCCCCCCTTACGCCCGGCGTGGACGTAGCGGGCGAGGTCGTTGCCGTGGGGCCGAACGTGACCCGCTTCGCCGTCGGCGATCGCGTCCTCGCCTACACAGGCGTGCCGAATCCACGTGCCTTTGCCGAGTTCGTGATCGCCGACCAGGCGTGGGCTGCCGCGTGGCCTGACACCGTGCCGGACCAGGCCGCGGGCTTCCTGCCGCTGGTGGGATCGACCGCGGCACTCGCGGTCCGCCTGATGCAGCTCGGGCCTGACAGTCGCGTCCTCGTGCTGGGAGGTGCAGGATCGGTGGGGCACCTGGCCCTTCAACTCGCCGCGCGCACAGGGGCTTCGGTCGACACCACGGCCTCGACCCATGACACCGAATACCTCCAGTCACTGGGTGCCGCCACCGTGATGGATTACGCGACCGTAGACCACGCCCGCCAGGGACGGGTCTATGACGCGCTGCTCGACACGCAGGGAGGAAAGGTGCTCAGCGCGGCGCTGCAGGCAGTCAAGCCCGGTGCGCTCGTCGTTTCCCTGAAGAGCGTGCCTCCCCTCGACGCCCTGCATGCGGCAGGGATCGAGCCTCGCGGCTTCCTGCGCGTGATGCTCCCCCTGGTTGCCGGCCGAAGCCGCAAGGCAGTGACAAGGGCGGGCGCCGTGCTCGAGCCGATCGTGACGTCGCCGGACGGTGCCCACCTGGCGGAACTCGCGTCACTTGTGGGGAGCGGACATCTCACGGTGACGACCGGATCGGCGGTGGCCTTCGATGACCTTCCGCGAACTATGGCTGCCGCCGCCGGCCGACACACCAGCGGCCGCAAGCCCGTCATCGTGTTCTAGCCCCATGTCCTCGACCATTGGCCACTCCTGGTGGCCAGCACCCGTGCTGCGCCGGGATGCCGAGCTGGGACGTGAGCGCAAGGTCGGCTGGCTGGAGCTCTTCTTTGACCTCGTCTTCGTGGTGCTCATCGCGCAAATGGCCCATCAGCTCGAGGAGCACACGAGCCTCGCCGGGATCGCGACCTTCGCCCTCGTCCTGTTCCCCGTGTGGTGGCTGTGGATGGGCACCGTGGTCTACAGCGAGCGGTATGAGGCCGACGACCTGCGGTTCCGCCGCTAACCCGCGAGAGACGGCGCCTCGGAGGGCTTGCCCTCCAGCAGGTCGGCCCACGGCAGGCATGAGGCCCGCTGCCCGCCTCAGGGCGCAATCGGTGGCGTGATGCCGATGGCGAGGTAGTCCTGCTGCCAGAGGGTTTCAAGGAGATCAAGGGGTGCGAGCGTGCTCGCCGGCGCCTCGTCGCTAGCGATTCGGGCGGTGATGGCCTCAATACTGCGCTGGCCGTCGATCTGTTCGACAAGATCCAGCGCCCATGGCTCAAGGCGTACCTGGCCACCGGTCCGTACGAGGAGGTCTCCTTGGAGATGGCAGCGGTGCCGGAGCGATGGGACGTACTGAAGCGCTTCGGGCGACCTGAAGTCGATGACGTAGGTCGGCGTCGGTCGATCTGCGCGGCAGGCCATGAAGTAGTGACAGGCGTTCAGGGTGTTCAGTCGTTCCATCACGGACCACTGGAGTTCCCGTGGCAATGTCGAGATCCCGGTGAGAAAGGCACTCCCACTGCCAGCCGGGGGGTAGTAGGGCGCCTTGTGAAAGAGATCCTGGAAGACCAATCCAGCGGATTCGACGAACTCCCGGCATTCGTCGATGGTGTACGAGCGCTCGCGGGCATGGACGAAGGTGTCGATCAGCCCGGCGTCGTCGGTGAGATCGTCGGCGATCCGCAGGTAGCCGACCAGCGGGTGTTGCGGGTTGACCTGCGTCACGGCATCGCGGATCAGGTCCAGTGACGACTCGTTACGCCCGAGGCCCAGATCGGTGAACACCGACTGCATGATCTCCACGCCCAGTCGGCCGTAACTGGCGTAGAGCATCAGCGCGAGGACCGCGTTCGGGCGCAGGCACTGGGCAAGGGCGCGTAACCCAGCATCGGGATCGGCGAGGTGGTGTAGCACTCCGGTGGAGATGACGAGGTCGAAATCACGATCGAGGTCGGCGATCTGCTCAATGGGCAGATGATGCAGGTCCAAGTTCACCAGGTCGTACCTGCGTGCGAGTTGGCGATGGTGATCGAGCGAGTGATCGCTGACGTCGATGGCGACGACGTGTGCCGAAGGATTGGTGTACGCGATCACCGCCGCCTGGTTGGTTCCGCACCCGGCCACGAGGATGTCCATACCTACGGGATAGTCCTGATCCGGCCAGAACAGGCGATGCGCGTGACTGGGGTCGAACCACTGCCATGAGTCACGCAGCCACTCGTCGAGGTCCTCGATCGGGGCTGGGTAGACCCACTTCTCGTACTGGGCGTTCACCTCGTCCGTCAACGGCGTCGCGTTCACGTCACCTCATTCGTCGATCTGGATGCATGACTTTCAAGCACGGGGTTGTGACGCGGTGCCGTCATGTCACCGCCGGTGGGCTTTCGGTGGCCTATCCTTGCGAAGAGTCTGACGCCATTCCCGAGAGAGGGGACTTCCCATGGCTGCTCGACGACATGGATTGGCCGCGGCCCTGGGTACGTCGCCGCTCGTGGTGGCGGCGCTGTTTGGTGGCCGGGCGATGGCCGCAGCGCCCGCTGACATGCCGGCGGCCACGTCAGCATCGGCGTGCGTGTCGCAGGCGATGACGATGGCGAATGAGCTCAAGCACTCGGTGATCACCCCGGGGTCTGCTCAGGCCCGCGGAGTCCCTCAGCTCCTCAAGCGCATTCGCGCCAAGTCTGCGGCCTGCTCCGATGTGCTGTTTCGCGACGGCACCGCGGACAACCCGGATGCGGGGCTGCTGGTCGGCAATGGGTTCACCTACGACGCGACGACGTGCCTGACGGAGCGCGCCTGCGATGGCGGGAACGCCGGAGTGATCCTCGGGAATGGCGGCAACGGATTCAACGGGGGAGACGGCGGTGACGCTGGGTGGTACGGCGGTCGCGCTGGCAACGGCGGAGACGCCCCGCGGTTCTGTGTGCCCCGTGCCTCCTGTGATGGCGGCACCGGAGGTGACGCCGGGCGCTACGGCACCGGCGGTAACGGGGGCAATGGTGGGATCGGCCTGCTCTCCACCAGCGATGCGCTCGCCATCAACGGCGGCGCGGGTGGCAACGGCGGTCGCGGGGGTTTGCTCGGCGGCAACGGTGGCCGAGGCGGAAATGGCGGCAACGGCGGCGATATCGGGCTCTCCCCCTCATCCGTTGGCCCGGCTGGCGCAACGGCGTTTACGCCGACCGCTTCCTCCGGTGGTACAGGGGGTCGAGGCGGTAACGGCGGAGGGTGCCCGGCACCGGGGGCGATGGAGGGTGCTGGAGGCAACGGGGGAGCCGGTGGTGCCGGGGCAGTGGGCGGGGCCGGTGGCAACGGGGGCACGGGCAGCACCGGCGGCAACGGTGGCAACGGTGGTAACGGGGCAATGTCAGGTGGCGCCGGAGGAAACGGTGGGGTCTCCACCAGTGCTCCTGCTGTTGCTCCGGATGGCGCGTTCACCTACACGCCCACGGCCGGTGCTCCCGGTGCGTCGTCCTTGGGCGGAGCGGGCGGCAATGGCGGTGCCGGTGGCTTGGGAACCAGTGGCGGCAACGGTGGCAACGGTGGCAACGGGGGCCTGCTCGCTACCTCCTGACCTGTCGTTGGGCCGTTGGAGTTCCTGGCCTACTCGCCCAGGAACTTCCGCAGTTGCACCTTTCGGTTGCAGGCCTTCGACCCACGGATCGCAAGGTCCAGTGCCAGTGCTGGATCAGGCACGTCGATCACCCAGAAGCCGCTGAGGTACTCCGATGACGCAACAAGCGGCCCAGGTGTCGTCACCGCTGGGTCAGTTCGTCCGTCAATGATCATCGTCCGCGAGGGTTGCTCCAGGCCGCCTGCCATCACCCAGAATCCCCGGTCCGCCAGTTCGGCGTTGAACTCGTCAATCGCCGCCATCTCGTCGGCCGAGGCGAGCCCGGTTTCGGTGTCGATGACCGCGATCAGGAATCACATGGCCGAATCGTAGGGAACGATCAACTCGAGACATCGATGATCATTGCGGTAGTGGGCGCGCCTGCGGTCGCATGCTCCTTCGCCGTGACCAGTACTGGAACCTCGCGGTCGAGTATCGCGGCCAGGATGGCGGCCATCAGTACGCGGAGTCGATCGGTCGATCGCGGCAGCCCTCGAGGGTCTTGCGGAATCCCGGATGGAAGCGCTGCAGAATCCCCTAGCTGAGGCATCAACACATGACAACAAGATGCCTTGATGCCCCCCAGACTACGAAGCGAGCGTGCGCACGACCCTGACCCTGGACGACGATCTCGCCGTGCTGCTACGCAGGAGGGCCCGGGAGTCTGGCCGGCCGTTCCGGGACGTGGTCAACGATGCGCTGCGGACCGGGCTCGCCGAGGGTGCGGCGCCGAGGCAGGTCGAGGTGCCCGAGCCGAGGCGGCTTGGCCGTCCGCGGGTGGACCTGACCCAGGCGCTCTCGCTGGCGGCAAGCCTGGACGACCAGGGCATCCTCGGGCAGGGGCGGTGATCGTCCCAGATGTCAACGTGCTCCTGCACGCGATGAATGCCGACAGCGAGCACCACGAGGCTTCGTGGTCGTGGTGGGCATCAGCCCAGCAGGGCCCGGAGCGGATCGGCCTGGCCTGGCATGTGTGCATTGCCTATGTCCGGCTCATGACGAACCCGCGGATCATGCCCGATCCAGCGCCGGTTGCTGACGCGATCGACGACCTTCGCCGCTGGATGGCCTCCCCGCTGGTGGACGCACTCGTGCCCGGCCCTGAGCACCTCTTCATCGTGGAGCGGCTGATGGCATCCGCGGGCGGGGGTGGGGATCTCATCCCCGATTCGCACCTCGCGGCCCTGGCCTTCGAGAACGGCGGGACGGTCTACTCCCAGGATGCCGACTTCGCCCGGTTCGACGGGGTGCGCTGGGTCAATCCACTGCGCTGAGGCGAACCGGGTTCAGGTCTTGTCGCGAAACCCGGCGAGACGCCGAGGCCGCTAACTTGCACAGCACCGTATAAATCACTTGCGAAGCACCGCACAAAACACTTGCGGAATCCCTCTTAAGCTGGCGGAAATTCCCGGTATTCTCCCTGCGGGGATAACCGTGCCCGAGCGGTCGACGGTGCGGTTCCCGGCCTCCTGCCGGCCATGGGAGGAGTCCTCCTCGAGGGTCCACGTGGGTGTGGGAAGACCTCGACCGGACTGCACGACGGATCAGAAGGTTGGGAGTTCGAGTCTCTCCGGGCGCGCTCGTGCGAAGACCTAATTGGGGCTGGTTTCATAGCGATCAGGGCGTGCCACCTCAACATCCGTGAGCCAGGCACTGACAGCGAAATCGGGAAAGTACTCGCGCTCGAGTAGCTGCCAGATCCTTTCCGACACTCCCGCGTCCACCAGCACTTCGATCCGGCTATTGCCACCCTCGAAATCACTGATTTGACGGTGTTGCGGGCCGGCCCCTCGTGCGTTGGTCACCGTCCAGCCCCTCGCACCACATGCGCGCAAGTCATCAAGGATTCGCTGTTCCAGAATCACCTCAGCAACGATCGTTATGCACTTGACCTTCGTGCGACCACTCGTCATCTTCCAGCCTCTCTGGTTCTAGCCGCTTTGACGCATCACGAAACGACTGTCTGCGCAATCGCCCAGTAGATCGGTATGCCCAGAACCAAATTGAAGGGGAAAGTGATGCCAAGGCTGGTCGTCAACGTGATTCCGGGATTTGCGGTCGGTAACGCAAGGCGGACCGCCGCGGGGGCTGCGATATAGGAAGCGCTCGCACACAGTACCCCCAGAACCATGGCCCCACCTTGACTCAGACCAACGGCTGCCCCGGTGAAGACTCCCAAGGCCCCTGCCAGCAGCGGGAACAGCAGCGCGAATGCAAGCAGCCCCCAACCGGCGTCACGCACGCTGCCAAGTCGCTTCCCAGCGAGAATGCCCATCTCCAGCAGGAACAGCGCCAGTACCCCGGCAAAGGGCGCACCGAAGAAGGGTTCCACCTTCTCGTAGCCGACAGGGCCAGCGAGCGCACCAATGGCCAGGCCACCGACCAGCAGCACGACCGAGCGACTGGTAAACACTTCACGCGTCGACGTAGTCCAGCGTGCGTGGCGCGATTGTCGACCGGCGAGCAGGAGTCCCACCAGGATTCCCGGGACCTCCATGACTGCAAGCAAAGTAGCCATGTAGCCCTCATAGGGAACCGCCATCACGTCCAGGTAAACCAAGGCGACTGTGAAAGTTACCAGTGATGTCGATCCGAAGTGAGCCGCCATTGCGCCGCGATCCACGCGCGACAGTCGCGTCATCAAACGCAGCATGAAGAAGGCAAATATCGGGGTGATGATGCCCAATGCGATCGTGGCGCCTACCGGGCCGGCGATCTCGAGCAGAGATTGCTCGCGAAGGGCAACCCCGCCCTTGATGCCGATCGCGAGCAACAAGTAGATGGACGTTGCCTGATAGACGGCTTCAGGTAGCCGAAGGTCGGCACGGATCAAAGCCGCTACGAGGCCAAGTGCAAAGGCCAGGACGGGGACCGAGAAGATGCTAGCCGTCAGGAGTTCCGCGCTCACGGCGCCACCTCCACGTGGGCCTCCAGCAACGCTGAATGTCTTCTCCTTGGGCAATCACAGGCGTCCACTGCGAGCCTCCTTGACCGACACATCGATGCCCTCAACCGAGCACCCACCCACTGAGGCGCAGGGTCAGCAACATAGTGGTTCAGGATCCACGAGGCCCGTCGCGCCCGACCCCTTGAATTGGCTGTCGCGGTCGCTCATCAGCGCCCATGAGGATATCGGCACCTCTCGCCGCGACCCGCAAGGAGTAGGACATCGACCAAGTCCTCGGGACGCCCACCGGCCGAGACAAGACCACCACCACGACACGAGCAGCCGAAGGTGAGTGGACCGGGAACAAATGTGGACCAACGAACTAAGGTCCGAGACGGATCACCTCACCCGATGCGAGCCGTGTGTGCGCCAATAGGCGTCAAAAGCGCACCGACAAATAGCAGCCACCTTGGGGGTGTCGCTCGAGCTGCCATCGCTCGGTTGACCGAGTCAGCGGGCTAGGGTCCACCCATGCTGATTGAACCCCCGCAGGAGCCAACGGAGGCGCGCACTGAGGGCGCGCCGGCGCGAGAGCCTGAGCGCCACCGACGCCCACTGGTCCGGATCATCGCCGCCCTCCTCGCCCTTGGATCGCTGGTCCTCACCCTGCTCATTCCGCCCGTCCTGCTCTATCTGTCCATCGGCTCGGTCGGCTGCCTCGGGGAGGGGTGCTCCTCGGCAACAACGCTGGCAGTCGTCAGTGGTGCTGCCGGGCTTGCCGCGGGCCTGGTGGCCACGGTGATGTTCATCCTGACGGCATTTCGGCCACGTCGGGCCAAGGCAATCTCGGCCGCCATCGCACTACTGGTGCTCGCCATCGCCATCGCCACTCAGGTCGGCAGCCTCTCCTCACTGCGCAATGGGCAGGCAACGTATGGCTCCGCCCTGCAGACCGGATTCGGCGTGGACTCCGCGATGCAGGAGATCCTCTTCGCCGCAACGGGGCTGACCATCTGGGGTGATGACGGCCTGACCGGTCCGATCATTGATGCCACCGCCTGCACGCTCGCCGATGGCAGTGCCGGCTATCAGGCCACAGCTGCCATCACGCTGTCGGATCGACTCCAGCCGGCGGAAGCGGATCGTGACGGCCTGGCTCGCTTCTTCGACAGCAGCCGTGAGCGGCTGCTGACGCTGGACCCGCAGCTGCCGGTCACCCATGACTGGCTGCGCACCGACGCTGGATGGCGATGGACGGTCGCCACGGAGTGCCGCCCCCTCAGCGGGCTGGACGCCGTTGCCCCGAGCGGTCCGGTCAGCCCCTAGGCGCTGCCAGCGCGGCTCCTGCTCGGCGCCCGGTGATCTAGGCTGCACAGGTGCCCGAAGCCGAGGTGCATGGCCGATCACCACGGCTGGCGATCCTCACCCCGGTCTTCAACGACTGGTCGTGCATAGCCCCCCTGCTCAGCGGATTGAACGCCGACACCGGGCTGCCGGAGCACACACTCGTCATCGTGGACGATGGCTCAACTGAGCCATGCACCCTGGACTTCGCCGCTCTGACCTCACGGCCGGTGGAGGTGATCCGGCTGGGGGTCAACGTCGGTCATCAGCGTGCGATCGCTGCCGGCCTGGTTGACCTGGCACAACGGAACTGCTTCGACGCCGTCCTGATCATGGATGCCGATGGTGAGGATCGTCCCGCGGACTGCCCTGCCCTCTGGCAGGCCCACGGCAACCGCCCCGATGCGATCATCGTCGCCGAGCGGCGCAAGCGATCCGAGGCGTGGGGCTTCCGTGTCTCCTATGTGACCTACCGCTGGCTCTTCCGGGCTCTCACCGGTCAGCGTCTCGACTTCGGGAACTTCTCCCTCCTGCCCGCGGCCGCCGTGACGCGCATCTCCCTGATGCCCGAACTGTGGAATCACTACCCGGCAACACTGATGCGCTGCCGGCTGCCTCTTGAGCGAGTTCCCCTCGATCGTGGGCACCGCACCGCGGGGCGTTCCCGGATGAGCCTGCTGCCACTGGTGATGCACGGTGTCGCGGGCATGGCCGCATTCGCCGATACCGCCTTTGCGCGCCTGCTTGCGCTCAGCTTGGCCGCAATGGGCACACTCAGCGCCGCGATCGTGGCCGGGCTGGTCTACCGACTGTGGAGCCAGACGCCCCTACCCGGCTGGCTGGCGCTAGCCGCAACGGCCCTGCTGGTCTCCCTGTTCCAGATGGCCGCTGTGCTCGTGGTGGTGCTCTTCCTCAATGTCTCCCTGCGCTCCCAACCGTCGCCACCCCCAACGGTCACCGCGGCCCGCTTCATCGTCGATCGCCAGCTGTATCCCGCCGACGGTCAGCCGTCAGCGCCCCGTGCGCGCGCGAACCGGTAGGCGTTGCCGGCCGTGAACTGGTAGTCCGCGACCGCACTCGGAGGCATCATCACCCCCAGCCCCGGCTCCACTGGACGGCTCACGCGCCCCCCGTGCGGGGTGAGCGGCTGCTGCTGCAAGGCGGCGATAAGCGGGTTGGGGATCGTCGGATACTCCAGCCAGTCACAGGACTCCGCGGCGAAGGCAACGTGCGCATTCCCGCGAACGCAGATCCCCGAGCCCCATACGTGCATCGCGGTACGCACACCGTAGAGCTCCGCGAGGCGGGCCACTTTCAAGGCCTCACCGATTCCGCCGGTGTGCGCGGCATCAGGCTGGACGATGTCGAAGGCACCAGCCTCGAAGAACGGCAGGAACTCCAGTGCCGTGGTGAGGGTCTCGCCTCCCGCGATCGGCATCGGAAGCACCCGTCGGCAGGCAACGTAGCCCTCGATGTCGAGTGCACCACACGGCTCCTCAAGCCACAGCAGGTCGTACTGCGCTAAGGCCCGGCCGGCGGCAATAGCCTCACGTTGCGTCCATGGTTGCGGGTTGCTGCCCTGAACGGCGTCGACCGCCAATGGGAACGACGGGCCGACCGCATCCCGTGCTGTCGCCGCCACCTCGGCATCGTGACCGGCATCGTGACCGCCGCGAATCTTGCTGCCACCGAAACCGGCGGCGACATAGCCGGCTTGCTCAGCCCGCAGGGACGCAGGTGGCTTCTGCATTCCACCGGAGGCGTAGCAGGCGATGTCGGTGCGACCGGTTGCGCCGAGTAGGTCGTACACCGGCCGACCGAGGGCGCGCCCGCAGACATCCCACAGCGCCATCTCGATTCCCGACAGGGTCGCGACAAGGGCACCTGATCGCGCCCAGTAGAGGTGGCGGGACCAGCACCGCTGCCACGTGCGCGTGATCTCGCCAGCGGGTGATCCGATGAGCAGCGGCTCAAGGTGGGCGATGATCGCCCCGACAACCGTCGGAGCGAATGTCGCCGCATAGGTCTCCCCATAGCCCACAATGCCGTCGTCGGTGGTCACCTCGATGACCCCGGCGGTCACACCGGGGAGGATCCCACCGGACCAGCGTTGCTCATCACCGGCAGGGAATTGGTAACTCAGCGGGACGAACCGAACCCCAGTGACACGAAGACTGCATGCCTCGTCCACCTGTCCAAGTCGATCCACCTCGGCCATCACAGCCGCTGCCTGCGCCCTCACGTTATGAAGCCCTTCCGTCCGGCTGCCTCAGCGGTCATCGGCAGTCCACGCCCCTGGCCCGCAATCCCGCCGCAGAGTCGGACCTTACCTTGCCTTCACCGTCCCCTGCGGTGATCTTCACGCGTGGCGCCTACCGTCGAATCCATCCATGTTCGAGCGGTAATCAGCAAAGGAGGCAGTCATGGGCACAGGTCCATCCACAACCGGTCGGATCATGTCCGTTGGAATCGCCGCAAGCGCGTTCCTTGGGCTGGTGGGTGTGATCGGGGTGCGGACGGGGAGCGATCAGGCTCAGGTGGCCGCCGATCGTGCGCAGCTGGCAAGCGCGGTTGCGGAACTTCAAAGCAGGGAGCTTGCGTTGGCCGACGTAGAGTCCGCCCTCCAGACGGAGGCCGACCGGTTGGCGCAGTATCGAAGGGCACTGGCAGCTGCGGGCGTCCCGGTACCCGCGACTCCCGCACCGGCTGCGGCCGCACCCATCTCACCCCGTGCCACCCCACAGCCCAAGCCGCAGGCAGTGAGTGCCGGCAGTTGAAGTCCAGTTCCCTGATCGCTGAGTTTCGCGCGATGGGCACCGACTGCGTCGTCCGGGTGGATGCACCGACGACGCACGTCGGTGCCCTGTTGACGTGCGCCGTGGATCGCGTCGGGATACTCGAAGGCTGCTGGTCGCGCTTTCGTCCAGACAGCGCCCTGAGCCGACTCAACGCAGCCGCCGGCATGGGGGAGCAGCCGGTTGGCGAGGATCTGCACCTTCTTGTCTCCCGCATGATGGTCGCTTGGCAGCGTACCGACGGGCGCTACGACCCAACGGTCCTGCCAGCGCTGCGGGCTGCCGGCTACGACCGTGACTTCGCGTGGGTTGTCGAGCAGGACCCCAGGCCATCCTCGGTGAGTGAGCCCTCCCCCGGTATGGCGGGAGTTCGCGTGACCGACAATTCCATCTCCCTGCCCGCCGGCGTCGAGCTCGATCCCGGTGGTATCGGCAAGGGCCTTGCCGCCGACCTCATCACCGCTGAACTACTGACCGCTGGCGCGACCGGCGTGCTCGTCAACCTCGGTGGCGATGTCGTCGTTGCCGGAACACCTCATGATGCAGACGCGTGGCGCATTGTCATTGCCGATGAACGGGCGCGGCCACCCCGCACAGCCGGGCCGTTGGCTGGTCCAGTCCGGTCTTCCGAGGAGCTGCCCGTGCTCCATGAGGTCGTGTGGGCGGCGCCGATACCGGCACGGGCGGTTGTCACATCCACCTCCCTGCGGCGACGGTGGGGACGCTTTCACCACATCATCGACCCGGCTACCGGCAGAAACCCGCAAGACGATGCGATCCTTCAGGCGAGTGTGTGGGGAGTGGCAGGCTGGTGGGCGGATGCGGCTGCCACCAGCGTGATGTCCTGTGACCCGACAGCCGCGCGCAACTGGCTTGCCGCACGCGGACTGCCGGGTCTACTGGTCACACAGTCTGAGGTACTGCCCGTCGAGTCAGCGAGGGACGACTCCCACTGAGGCCACGCACCAGTACCAGGAATCCCAGCACTGTCGTGACCGCGATGACGCTGCCGATGATCCAGTCCACTGTCGCATCGGAGCCGGCGAGCACGAAGTGCGCGGTTGCCAGCGGCCAGGCGATGAATGCGATCCGGTGCGAGATTCGGAACCAGGTGCCGGCACGGGGCCCACGGATGATCCGCCACCGGCCGAGGATGGAGGTGGGGAGCATCGCCCACATGGCGAGGATCCCGCAACCGACAGCAACTGGCTGCCACGGCGCAATACCGGGCACGAGGATCTCAAGTGGCGTGAATCTCACCACCGGGTCGATGAGCAGTAGGCCTGCGTGGGCGAAAAGGAAGGCCAGAGCCAGCGCCGATAGCCACCGGTGCATCGACACCAGTGACCGCGGCGCCAGCGCAGGGATCAGGCGCGTGCGCAACAGCAGTCCCCAGATCATGACGGCGCTGAGCAATCCCCACGCCGTGACACCACTGGCCCGGATGGCCAGCCACGTCCAAGGGAGGTCAGCCATGGTGGCCGCCCACGACGTGTTGTTCGTGCCGGTTAGTCGTCATCGTCTGCGTACTCCTCGTGGTCACCCTCCCCGTACTCCTCCTCGTGGTCACCCTCCTCGTACTCCTCCTCGTGGTCACCCTCCTCGTACTCCTCCTTGTGGTCACCCTCCCCGTACTCCTCCTCGTGGTCACCCTCCTCGTACTCCTCCTTGTGGTCACCCGTCGGCGCCATCAGCGAGTCCTCGGGTGGCGGCACCATCGACGCACTCGGTGCCACTGGCACCGTCGCCAGTCGCGCCTGCTCAACTGATTTCGTCGCCCCCATGACCGCCACGGTTGCCAGCGTGCCGGTGAGCAGAACCCCCGTCACCGTGGCAGCCAGGACCAGCGATGTTCGTCGCTCCATCTGCGTTCTCCCTTCCAGTCGGGTTGACCCCCCGAGGAGCTTGTCTTCCCGGGCAGAGTGGTCAACTGGATTCGACGGTAGGGGCCCGACACCAGTGGCGAGTTCGCGGTGGGTTAGGTGCAGGTAACGTCCGGGCGTGCGTGAAACGCAGGTCCCACTGCGCATGCGACTATGGCTGGGTGCGGGTGCTTGTGGTCGAGGATGAACCAACTGTCGCGGAGCCACTCCTCGCCGGGCTGCGAAGGCACGGTCTGGGCGTGACACACCTCGGCCATGGCACGGGGGTGACGGCCGCTGTTCTCGCCGCGCCTCATCCCGATACGGTCCTACTCGATCTGGGGCTGCCCGACATCGACGGATTGGATGTCCTGCGGGACCTGCGCCGCGTCAGCGATATTCCGGTCATCATTCTCAGTGCCCGGGGTGAGGAGTCCGATCGGATCGTCGGCCTGGAGCTCGGCGCCGACGACTACGTTGTGAAGCCCTTCAGTGTGCGCGAGGTTGTTGCCCGAATTCGGGCGATCGGCCGCCGCCGTCATGCCGAGCGACCGATCACTGCCGGAGGACTGCAGATCGATCGCTCCCGGCGCACTGTGACCATCGATCACTCCGCAATCGACCTCACTGTCAAGGAGTTCGATCTCCTCAGCGTGCTCGCAGAGGAGCCCGGCCGCGTTGTGCCGCGACAGGAGTTGTTCGCACGCATTTGGGATCCGGTGTGGTTTGGCACTGGCAAGACCCTGGATGTGCACATCTCCTCCTTGCGGCGCAAGCTGGGCCCATCGGTGGTGATTCGCACCGTGCGCGGAATCGGATATCAGCTCGCACCCCCCACCGAATGACAGGCCGCATCGCAGGTGCCATGGCCCTGTTGAGTGCGGTCGTCGCACTGCTGCTGGCCCTGCCCCTGGCCCTGATCGCGGGGCGCGCGGTGCAGGAGACCTTCGTCCATGGACTGGACAACGCAACCCTCGCGTGTGCGGTGCTCCTCAGTGCCCAGCCGGAGCAGGGATGGCCCCGCGCAACCCAACTGTGTGCCGAGCGCACCGGAACCCGAGTTATCGTCGTCGATCCACAGCGGCGGTTGATCAGCGACAGTGACGCCTCCCCGCTGGGGCGACAATTTGACCGCCCCGAGATCGAACGGGCATTCACCGGTGTGCTTGCGTCGGACGCGAGGCCCTCGCTGACTGTCGGCGGGGATCTGCGTTACGCGGCAGCGCCGGTACTCCGTGGCAGCGAGATCGTGGCCGTCGTGCGAACGTCCCTTCCCGATGCCAGGGTGGCGCAACTCGTCCGTCAGACGCTGCTCTGGCTAGCGGTGGCGGTGGCTGCCGTCACCCTCACCGCCGCGCTGCTCGGACTGCTGCTCGCCGCGACCATCACCCGCCCACTGGCGCGCCTGTCCAGCCAGGCGGCCTTACTGGCGGGACCCAACGTTCCACTCCTCGCAGAAGACGATGGACCCGGTGAGGTTCGCTCCCTCGCCCGCGTGCTGAATTCCATGGTGGGCAGATTGCGCGGCCACATCACACGCGCCGATCGCGTCGCCGCTGAGGCATCTCATCACCTGCGCTCACCGTTGACCGGAGTGCGGCTTCGACTTGAGGCGATCGGGGATATGACCGACAATCCGGCGATTGGCATCGAGGTGGCTGCCGCGACGCTTGAGGTCGACCGACTCAACCATCGCATCGAGCAGTTGCTGGCCCTTGCTCGATCCGATGCGCAGCGCACAGGTCACGATGAGGTCGATCTCGGCGCCATCGTCGAGGCAAGGTGTCAAGCGGCCACGGTGGTGGCTCAGGAACGAGGGCTCGTCATCGAGGTGAGTGCCGCGGAGGCGCTCTTCGTCCGCTTCTCGGAGAGCATGCTCAACCGGTTGATCGATGAACTGCTGGCCAACGCCCTTGCCTACGCTCGGACAACGGTGCGTGTGCAGGCGGCAACCCACGCTGACTCGGTGGTGCTGTCGGTTGAGGATGACGGTCCCGGAGTTGCAGCGGTGGAGCAGACGGGGATCTTCGAGCGGTTCATGCGGGGATCAACTGCACACCCGGGGGGGTCTGGGCTTGGCCTGGCTCTCGTTCGAGAGACCGCTCGTGCTGCCGGCGGGGATGCCGAGGCCGGACGCGCACCCGCGGGAGGGCTGCAGGTGCGCGTCCACCTTCCGCTGTTGGCAGCGGTGGATCAAACAGCGACCGGCTCCCCGGCGAGCGTCCGGTAGGCGTACACCCACGCGAGGGGAACCAGGCCGAAGATCAGCACACCCACAGCCGGCAATGTGATGAGCAATCCGACGAAGAGCATGAGCACGCCAAGGATGATCGCCCCGATGAGCAGTCCGATCACGATCAGCACGATCAGGATCTGCAGGCCGATGACCGCCCAGAAGCGGGGGCGCACGATCGCCCACGAGACGCCAAGGCTCGACACTCCACGGGCGTCTCGATCGAGGATCGCGTACGCGTAGAACGTGAACATCGTGCTCAGCACGATCGCGATGATCGCGCCGACCACGCCGCCGATCACGGCCCACGCCACCTGATCGGTCGCCACGGTCAGCCACACACCGGGACCAACGGTGATGAGAAGTGCCGCCGCGATTGCGATGACGACCACGATGGAGGTGCCCACGAAGCGACCGAAGCCGCTGAAGTGGAACAGTCGACGCAGCTCGACCGGGCTTCCCGTTGCCACCCCGAGGGCGATCCGCACCAGGCCCAGTTGCAGGAAGAGACTGACGAGCAAGCTCACCACTGCCCCGATGAACTGGGTCCCGGCATTGCCGGCCGCGAAGCCCAGTTCTGCGGCGTCCGGCGATGCTCCGAGTGCCTCGGCGCCGAGGCCTCCGGCACCGCCGGCGATGAGCCCGGCAAGGCCGGTCAACAGCTGGACCCCGAAGGTGATCGCGAAGAAGACGATGGAGACAAGCAGCAGGCGCCAGAAGTTGCGCCACGTGCGCCGCCAGCCGAACCCGATGGCGGCACCGACACCAAAGGGACGGTCGGCAAGGGTGGGCGTCGGGAGGGCCGGTGCGGGGGTGGGCGTCGGGAGGGCCGGCGGTGGAGTGGGATCGGACATGGCACGCTCCTGTCATCATGCGCACTCTCCGGGTGATGTCCCCGGTCGCAGCCCCGGAGGCTACCACACTGGCGGTCCCTATAGTCGGAGCGTGAGAGGTCGTGCGACGGTGACCGCAGTAGGTCTCGTCCCATGAGCGGACGGATCCTGCTGTTCGGTGCCACCGGGTACACGGGTCGACTCACCGCCGAGGCGATGATGCGGCGGGGCCTGCCGGTCACGGTCGTGTCCCGCTCACCTGAGCGCGTGGCGGACCTTGCGGCAAGCCTGGCGAACCAGGTGGGCAGGAGCCCCCAGACGGACGTCGCCGACGCTGCGGATCCCCGCAGTGTGCGGGCGCTGCTCGCCTCGGCCTCAGACGTCCTCGTGAGCACGGTCGGTCCCTTCCAACGATTGGGTGGACCCGCCTGCGAGGCCGCAATCGATGCCGGGGCAACGTTGATCGACTGCACCGGTGAGAGCTCCTACATACGCCAGGTGTTCGAGGAGTACGGCCCCCGCGCCACCGCTACCGGCGCCCGCCTGCTGACCGCATTCGGCTACGACTACGTTCCGGGGAACCTGGCCGGAGCGCTCGCGATCGCCGATGCCCACAACGCCGGACGAACCCCGGTGCGCCTGGAGATCGGGTACTTCGTCCGCGGCGCCATGGGCATGAGCAGCGGGACCCGGGCAAGTGCGGCCGGCATGCTCGTCGAGCGCGGCCACGCGTTCATCGGCGGACGCCTGCGCAGTGAGCGAATGGCAGCGCGCACGACCACCTTCGACGTCGACGGGCAATCGTTGCCCGGGCTCACCATCGGCGGCACCGAGCAGTTCACGCTGCCGCGCCTGGCACCGGGGATCAGCGACGTCGAGGTATTCCTCGGCTGGGCCGGACCGCGCACGGCACAGGCCAGCCGCAGTGCGGCAGCTGTGGACGCTGTCTTGCGGATTCCAGGCAGCCGGGCCCTCGCCCGACGTATCGTGCTGGCACGCAGCGACCCCACCACCGGCCGTGGGCCGGACGCTGCCCGTCGCTCCCGATCCCGCACCCTGGTCGTCGCGCGGGTGCGAGACGCCGACGGCCAGATCACCGGGACCGTGCACCTCGACGGCCCCAGCCCATATGAGCTGACCGCCGACCTGCTGACGTGGGCCGCAGAGACCTGCGTGCGCACGGGTACACAGGGGGTCGGTGCCCTCGGACCGATCGACGCCTTCGGTCTGGCGGCCACCGAGGCCGGATGTGCGGCGCTCGGCCTTGTGGCGCGGCACGACTGACGGCATAGCGCAGCTCGACTGACTACTCGCCCGCAACACCGGCGGTTGGCGGCAGCACCTCCTCCGACAGCCCCTGCTTGGATAGAGCGCGCAGGCGGTGTGGGCCGCGACATGAGGCGCCGGACGGAAGGAGTTCCCAGTGAAGATCATCGTCGACCTGGACAAGTGCCAGAACTATGGCCAGTGCACCTTCGAGGCGCCCACGGTGTTCGCTCTCGATAATGATGGGGTGCTGGTGTACCAGACGGAAGCGGACTCCGCCCTTGCCGATGACGTCAACGCGGCAGCCGATGTCTGCCCAATGCAGGCAATCACGATCATCCACGACTGACGCATGACCGTCGTCGTCGTCGGGGCAGGGCTGGCGGGACTGCGCGCTGCGGAGGCGGTTCGTGGCCACGGCCTCGCTGTGACCGTTCTCGGCGACGAACGTCACCTGCCGTACAACCGTCCCCCGCTGTCGAAGGCGGCACTGCGCGAGTCGGCGACCGCCGCCGACTTGGCCTTCCGGATCCGTCGAGATGACCTGGGGTGGCGACTGGGTCAGCCGGTGGTCGGCTTGGACCTCTACCGCCGCGAGGTGCTGCTCGCCGATGACACGGTGCCCTTTGACGCCCTGATCATCGCTACCGGCATCCGCCCCCGAGTGCTTCCCGTGCCGGGCCCACCACCCATGGTGCTGCGCACGGTGGAGGATGCTGAGGCACTTCGTCGGGCGCTCACCCCCGGACGTCGGCTGCTCATCATCGGCGCGGGGTTCATCGGCTGTGAGGTGGCGGCGACAGCCCGCGCCATGGGCTGCGCGGTTACCGTCTGTGCCGCCGACGCTGAGCCGATGATCCGCCCGCTCGGCGAGCACCTCGGCGCGGGCCTCCGCCGACGCCATGAACAGGCAGGGGTCGAGTTCCACCTCGGGGTTGGTGTGAGCGGGTACGAGCCGTCCGGCGTGACCCTGAGCGACGGCCGCACCCTCACCGCCGACGTCATCCTCAGTGCTGTGGGCAGTGTGCCGAATACACAGTGGTGCGCAGGCAATGGCCTGGATCTGGTCGATGGGGTCCTCACCGACAACCGCCTGTGCGCCGTGCGGACGACCGCTGCCGGCGAGGAGGGCGCCGAGGCACCAGTGCTCGCCGTCGGCGACATCGCGCGCTTTCCCAATCCGCTGTTCGACGAGGTGCCGCGACGCATCGAGCACTGGAGCATGCCCACCGATACCGGACGGCGCGCAGGTGCGGTGATCGCGGCACTGCTGGCCGGCCAGTCGCCCGCATTGGACTTTCGCCCACTGCCGTCGTTCTGGTCGGACCAGTACGACGCAACCCTGCAGTCATTCGGCATGCCCGCCCTCGGAGTGCCGACGCTCGCCAGTGGCTCCTGGGACGGTGACTGTATCGTCGAGTACCACCGAGATGACGTGCTCGTGGGAGTCGTGGGTGTGAACAGGACGCGAGAACTGGCCACCTACCGTCCTCGTATCGGCAGTGTCAGCGACGCCAGTCAGCCAGCCGCCGATTGATCTCGGCCAGGTTGAACTCACTGGACTCGCGAGCCCGCTCCTCCCAGGCAAAGACGCACACCGTCATCGTGCCATCGAAGCCCACATCGCGCAGTGCGCCAAAGAACTCATCGAAGTCCACCTCACCCTGACCGATATCGAGGTGCTGGTGGATGCGCGCCGCGGTCCCGGGCGGATTGAGGATGTAGCGAAGTCCCGATGAGGCCCGGAAGTCAAAGGTATCGGCGACATGCACGTGGGTGAGCAGATCACCGGCGTACTCGATGATCCCGCGAATGTCACCGCCCATGTGGTAGGTGTGCGGGGCGCAGTAGGAGAAGGCAATGGCCGGATGATTGATACCGCGCAGCATGTCGACCGCAGCGAACCCGTTCTCAATGAAGTCGTCCGGGTGCGGCTCCAGAACCAGCCTGATCTGCGCCCGCTCGAACAGCGGCAGCAACTCCTCCATTGACCGCCAGAAGAGGGCCTCGCTGGCATCAGGTGCCTCTGGCCGGCCATTGAACTCCGAGAGCATCGTGTCCACGCCCAGATCGGCAGCGATCTCGATACTGCGTCGCCAGTAGCGCACCGCAGCTTGGCGTGCCTCCTCACTTGGTCCTGACCAGCGGAACAGCGGGAGGATGCATGCCACCTTCACACCTGCCGCCTTCAGCGCCCGATCGAAGGCGCGTACACCCGCGGTGTCGACTCGGGGATGACGGAAGAAGGGAATGAAGTCCTCCCGTGGTGACAGCTCGATGTACTCGTACCCCAGATCGGCAACCAAGCCGGGCAGTTCGGTCAGTGGCGTGGTCCGGAACATGTAAGGGTCCAAGGTGATGCGCATCGGTCCTCCTTCGTGGTGAGGGTGCTTCGTGGTGAGGGTGCTTCGTGCGAACTAGGAGGCCTGGAGGGTGAACGTGCACAGCCGGCCGCCGATCACCCATTCGGCGACATAGAGGCGGTCGCCGGCAACGGCAATGGAATGGGGCGAGTTCAGCATCCCCGCCTGAAAGGCCGGGGATGTGGTTTCCTCGCCCGCGAGCACATTGGGCCAGCCGCCCTCGAACTCATCGGCAGCACCTGTGCGGCAGTCCAGAACGGTGTGCACCGCATCGTCCTCACCCAGCGCCATGATCCGGCGGTGGAGTTCGGCAACCAGCAGCCAGCGACCGTACGGTGCAAAGTGCCCGGGGCTGCGCAAATCGCCCACGCCGACCCCGCGTTGAAACCGGCCATCGAGGTCAAACACCTGGATTCGGCTGTTCGCGCGGTCAGCGACCAAGAGCTCCGGCGCGCCGCGACGCCGGTCGATCGTCGCCCCGTGCGGCTGGTTGAAGTGGCCCATCCCCGATACCCCGTCGATAACCTGAGCGATCTCGCCTTCGGGGGTTACCCTGATCACGAGCGAGGCCCCATAGCCGTCGCAGATCCACACATCCCCACTGCCGGCGTTCGCCTCATCAACCACGACGTGCGTGGGAGAGAAAGGTGCGTCGCGGTACTGCGGAAGGCGAGGTACCCCAATGGAAAGCAGCACCTCACCATCGAGGCCCACCTTGAGCACCCGCCCCTGAGGGGCGTCGGACCGCGGTGTCACCGACCCGTCCGGTAGGAGCCAGCGGTGATCGCCATTGTCGGCGACCCAGAGGAATGTGCCATCATCGCCGGCCTCGACGGTGATCCCGTGCGCCTGGATTATCGGCAGCGTCATGACGTGTTCAATACGGCCGTCCGGCTGGCAGATGGCCAGCCGCGAGCCGCGCGCATCGGCGACCGCGACGCGGCCGTCGGGCAGAACCGCAATGCCATGGTGGGCCCATTCGCGAGCGTCTTCCTCCGCCCCCGGACGGGGAAACTCGCCCTCCCACACTGCGGTGAGACCGCCCACGATGCCGCCTCTCCGTGCCCGCCGCCGGGGCCCGTCCGGCGACGACGATTCGGATGACTGTTGACTGTAGCCTAGGGTGCCGCAGGGTGGCCGAGTTCGCGCGGCCAGCAAGACCACTCGGCCTCACGTCGAGCGTGCACGATCAAGGGCAGCGCATCAGCGTGCCCGATGAGGACAGCGCATAGACAAGGGCTAAATATAAACAAGGAGGTTGGTGGGTGTTTCAGACGCTCGCGGGTCGCCACATTCTCATCACGGGTGCGGGCACGGGGATCGGACGGGGACTGGCACTGGACTTCGCTGACCGTGGCGCGAAAGTGGCCCTGCACTATGCACACAGTGCGGACGGAGCGGAGTCGGCGGCCGCGACCATTCGCGCCGCCGGTGGCACCGCGGCTGTGCTCAAGGCGGATCTCGGGGAGGTTTCGCAGGCACGGCAGCTGCCGGAGCGCGCCGCCGAGGCACTGGGTGACCTCGATGGTGTGATCAACAACTCCGGCATCACGATGAATCGGCCGCTGCTGAAGACGACCCCGGAGCAGTACGACACGCTGTTCAACGTGAATGTCCGAGGCATGTTCTTCGTCTCACAGGGGGCGGCCGAGATCATGATCCCGCGTCAGGGAGGCACATTGGTCAACATCAGTTCAGTGCATGCCTATGGCGCGATGACTGAGCACTCGGTGTACGCGGCAACGAAGGCTGCGATCGTAGGGTTGACTCGAACGATGTCCTTGGAGCTGATCCAGCAGGGAGTTCGCGTTAACTGCATCGCGTCGGGCTGGGTGCTGGTGGAGAACCAACGCAAGGTCCTCGAACTGGATGAGACCTTTGACGAGCAGGCGGCGGCACAGGTCCTGCCCAGCGGCTTCATCGGTCAGGGCTCGGATATCGGAGCGCTGGCGGCGTTCCTCTCCTCGCCGGAATCCCGCTACATCATTGGGCAGACGATCAACTGCGATGGTGGCCAGACAACCATCATGCCGGCCGTGCCCTTCTTCCGAGATCCGGTGACGGTGCAATACGGGCAGGGCTACGTCCCAGGTCTCTGACGCCGGGCCGCTTACTGTTGCGACCCAGCGGCGGACGGGGATTCATGCCGCACAGGTGGCCACCGGCAGCCCGACCACACCCACATCAGCGGCCAGAATGCTTCCGGAGTGGGGAAACTCGGCGCATTGTTCGGGGGTGAGCCCTAGTCGGGCAGTCGTGATCATGAGGGTGTCCAAGCCGCTGCCACCGAAGGCGCAACTCGAGGGTGCCGGCAGTGGGGTCCGCAGGGTCGCGCAATGCCGGCCATCAGGACTGTAGCGTCGAACCTCACCCACCCCCCAGACGGCGACCCACAGACACCCCTCGGCATCCACCGCCATGCCATCCGGAGAGGCCTCCCCCCGCGTGACCTGGGCACACCCGCGCCGGTTGTCGATGGTCCCGCTGGCGAGGTCGAAGTCAAATGCATCAACCCGCCCTGTGGGCGTGTCGATGAAGTACATGGTCCTGTTGTCCGGACTCCACCCGAGGCCATTTGAGATGGTCACTCCCCCCAGCATCGGCGTGACCGTTCGGTCAGCATCGAGGCGATAGAGGGTGCCGGAGCCGGGAACTGGGGTGCTCGCACTCATGGTGCCAGCCCAGAACCGACCACGCGCATCGCACTTCCCATCGTTCATACGCTGGCCGGCATCCGTTGACTCAACTTCAGCGACCAGGGTCGTCATGCCACTGACGGTGTCGAGGGTGGCAAAGCCATCGCGGATGGCGAGCATCATGCCCCCCGATTCACGAACAACGACGGCCCCGACCATCTGGCCCACCTCCCACGTGCGATGCTCACCACTGCTCAGGTGGTAGCGATGCACGACCCCGTCGAGGATGCTCACCCAGTACAGGGCTCCTTCGGCGGCGTGCCATGCCGGTCCCTCGCTGAGGTCGAGGCGGCAGTCAACGAGAACCTCACAGGCGCTCAACTGCTGCATGGCGACTCCTCTCATCCCATATGCGGTGCGGGGATGGGTTCGGAAAACTCTCCGGATCCCATCCCCGCACGCGTCCTTCGTGCTGTGGTCACCCGGTGGGACACTTCCCACCGGGGACGTGACTACAGGGTGTCGACGTTGTTGGCGTCGATGACAACTGACTTCGTGATGACCGTCTCCGGAACCTGCAGGCCCTTGCGCAGCCAGTCCAGCATGTACAGGCCGACGTAGTTCTCGGTCGTCGTGTCCTGGGTGATCGTGGCGGACACGACACCCTTCTTGATCGCCTCGATCTGCTCAGCCGTGCGGTCGGTCCCGACCACCAGGATCTTGCCGACGAGGTCACGCTCCTCAACTGCACGCGCAACACCTGGGCTGCCAGCGTCAGTCGCCCAGATGAGGTTCACATCCGGGTTGCTGGTGATCAGACCGTTGGCGGCGGTGAATGCTCCTTCAGCGGTGCCGTCATTGGGGGAGACCGGCAGCACCTTCACGTCGGGGCAGTTTGCCTTGATGCCCTCCTCGAAGCCCCTCACCCGCTCCTGGTGGTTCTGCGCGGTGATGAAGGAGACGATGCCGACGGTGCCCTTGCCGCCGAGTGCGTCGCAGGCAAGGACGGAGCCGGCGCGGCCGAGGGCGACGTTGTCGGTTCCGATGAATGCATCACGGATGGTCTTGTCCTCGCTGTCACCGTTGCCGTTGATGACGGGGATTCCGGCCTCGCGGACCTTCTTCATGATCGGACCGACTGTGTTGTAGTCGATTGCGTACATGTACAGCCCACAGGTCTGATCAGGCTGCGCGATGATCTGCTCGAGGAATGCCACCTGCTGCTGGACATCCGGGTCGAGTGGGCCGACGAGCTCAGCCTTGACGCCGAGTTCCTCAGCGGCCTTGTTCCAGCCGGCCTTGCCCTCAACGTAGAAGGGATGCGTGATGTTGGCTGCCAACCAGTAGTAGGTGCAGTCATCGCTGGCCGCCGGTGCCTCCGCTGCCGGTGCCTCCTCTGCCGGTGCCTCCGCTGCTGCCGTCTCCTCGGCCGCCGTGTCGGATGCTCCCTCGCTGGTGCATCCGGACAGCACCAGTGCTGCGCCTGCGAGCGCAGCCGCAATTGCGGCATATCGCCTCATACGTACCTGCCTTTCATCAGTGGTCATTGCTACACGAGGATGATTTCCTCGCGCCCAAAGGTGCTGCTGTCACTGCTGGGGTGCTGTCGTCGTGCGCCCTACTGATGCCCTGACATGCCGGACCGGTCCACCGGCGAAATCCGTCATTCAAGGTCCTCCTGCCCCCGCACCTTCGCGGCGAGTGCATCCGCACCGACGGCAACGAGGATGACTCCCCCGAGGATCGTGTACTGCCAGACCCCGTCGATGCCAAGGACCAGCGTCGAGCTCAGCAACAGGCTCACAAAGAGCACGCCGAGCACCCCGCCGATAACGGTCCCTCGGCCGCCGGCCAAGGCACATCCGCCGATCACGGCCGCCGCGATCACCCGCAGGTTGACGTTCACGGCAGCCTGCGGCGTTGCGGCATTCAGTCGAGCCGCGTAGACCAGCCCGGTGAAGCCAGCCAACAGCGCCAGTACGAGGAAGGCGGTCATGGTCACCCGGCGAGTGGGAATACCCCGCAGGCGCGATGCGAGGCGGTTGCCGCCGACCGCGAAGGTGTCGTATCCGTACTTCGTGAAGGCCAGAACAAGAGCGCCGATGACCAACGCGGCGAGTGCGTAGTAGTACACGATAGGAATGCCGGCAAGACGGCTGTAACCGATGTCGACGAACTGCTGTGGGAAGCCGTAGGGCGATATCCCCTGGGTGAGGCCGAATGCAATGCCGCGGGCGATCCACCAGGTGGCCAACGTTGTCATCAGCGGGTTCATGTTCAGCGTCGTGGTGCAGATGCCGTTGATGAGACCGATACCAGCGCCTGCAGCGAGGGCGGCGGCACAGGCGATCGGCCATGGCACACCGCCGACCATCAGCAGCCCCGCCACGACTCCAACCATGTTGATGACGCCGTCAAGCGATAGGTCGAACATCTTGCCGACCATGAGGAAGACCACGCCGACGACCAGCACCATTTCCATCGCGCTGCCGATGAGGATCGCGCGCAGGTTGGCCAGGGCGAGGAAGCGCGGCTCAATGAACCACATGATGATCATGAGCACGACAATGAGACCGATCAGGACGGCCTCTCGGGGCCCGAAGATCATCCGGGTGACAAAACTCCGACGCCCCGTGACGTCGAGTTGAGCCGGTGCCACCAGCGCGGTCATGAGTCCTCCTCGGTGTCACCCGCACCCGCGAGTCCGGTGATGTAGGAGACCACTTCATCGGGAGTGGTCTCGGCGCGTTGCAGGAATGCGGTCACTCGTCCCGCCCGAAACACGGTGATGTCATCGGCAACCTCGAAGACATGGGCAAGGCTGTGACTGATCATGACGACCCCCATCCCGGTGTCCCGCAAGCCGCGGATGGCGTCCAGGACGTGCCGGGACTCCTGAATGCCGAGTGCCGCCGTCGGCTCGTCCAGCAGCACCACCGTCTTGGTTTCGTCAACAACGGCGCGACTGAGGGCGACCGCCTGACGTTGCCCACCGGAGAGATTCGAGACGAGGGCGCCGATTGGAATGTCCCGAGTGGTGATCTTCCGCAATGCGACGGCAGCTCGCTCCTCCATTTCGCGGCGGCGGATCATCCCGAAGCGCCGCGGCTCATTTCCGAGAAAGACGTTCTCAGCGACGCTGCGGTTCTCGGCAAGGGCGAGATTCTGATAGACCGTCGCGATTCCCAACTCCATCGCATCCTGCGGGGAGGTAATCCGAACCTCCTGGCCGTTGGGTCCGATCTCAGTGCCACCGTCCGGGACCTCGGCACCGGCAATGAGCTTGAGAAACGTGGACTTCCCCGCCCCGTTGTCGCCGACAATCGCGTGGCAGTAGCCGGGGCGAATGTCGATACTTCCGTCGCGCAGCGCCTCCACGGATCCGAAGGATTTCCGCATGTTGCGAAAGGAGAAAAGAACCTCCGGGATCTTCACCGGGCACTCCTCCATTCGAAAATGCTCCCCGTTACGAAAAGGATCCCCGTTGCTGATTGCCGACAGTAGCCAACCGAGCCGGGTCGTTGTCAAGCCTTCGCGATAACGATTTCGTAACGATTGCGGCCCACTCCGGCGAACGATGCCGGTGATCGACGCGCAACCGGGCGCGACCGTGCCCTACGCTCAGCTCTCATGAAACGACCTATCTCACTGTCTTTGGCCGTGGTCCTCAACTGGATCGTCGCCCTGCTCGGAGTGCTCAGTGCCCTGCTGTTCCTCGTTGGCGGATGGAGCCTGCTGACCCCGAGCATCCAAGCCGACGTCGCCTCCGCGATCAGCGCTGAGTCCATCGACCTGCCGCAGGGGGTGACCACGGAGACGATCGCAGTTGGCATTGCGGTCGGAGTGCTGTCGCTGGGCCTGATCTCGCTGCTGCTTGCGCTGGTGCGAGTGGTGATCACCGTGTCATTGGCAAAGGGCCATAAGTGGGCTCGGTGGGTGCTCACCCTGCTCGCCGTGGTGGCAATGATCACCGGTGGGCTGGAGATCACGCAGGGCGCGCCGCTGTTGTGGCGTGGGGTCGCCGTCATCGTCCTTGAGCTCATCGTGCTGTGGCTGATGTGGAATGGCAGGTCGAGCGCCTATGTCGCCCATCGCAGCGCACAACGAACCGTGGCCAAGGCAGGCGTGAAGGGCTAGCCGACGCGAGTGCGCCCAGGCCCGAGTCGGGGGCGTGGCCGGGCTACTAGCGTGACCGGGTGAGTGCGGACGCGGCAGGTTCACCCCCCGTCACGCGCGTGACGATCACGCCTACCGGTGATGATCCCCGAGCAGATGCCATTCGCGCCGCTGCGGCCGAACTGGGCCTGCCACCACTGTCCGTGACGGTTGCGGACCTGGTGTACCTGCGCGCTGACGTCGGGCCAGCGGCACGAGCGGTACTCACCGGAGTACTTGTCGACCCGGTGACGCAGACCGGTTGCTGGGAGATCCTCCCCGGCGCCAGTGCGGTCGATCGTCAGAAGGGCTCCGGTGCCCCCCACCTGAGGGTCATCGAGGTCGCTCCACATCCCGGTGTCACCAACACGACGACGGATGAGTTGGTGCGGCTGACCGCGAGCATGGACCTCGGTCTCGCAGGCATCGCCAGTGGTCGCCGGTTCACGGTCGCCGGCGACCTCACCGAGAAGGATCTCGATCGACTCATCCGGCTGGTGCTCGCCAACCCGGTCATCGAGCAGTGGCGGGTTGACAGCCCACTGACACCGGTCTTCACGGCCACCACCTGTTCTTCCCACAGCGAGGTTGAGCAGTTCGTCCTCGACCTCCCCGGCACCCTCGCGCAGCTGAATGAGGAACGTCAACTCGCCCTCGACCCCATCGACTGCTTCGCGATCACTGAGTTCTTCACCAACCATCGACCGGCAACGGATGTCGAGCTCGAGATGATTGCCCAGACGTGGAGTGAGCACTGCGCGCACACGACCTTCCGTGCGCAGGTCCGCACCGAGGGCGGTCCCCTCGAGCCGTCCCTACTGGAGCGGCTGCGCCGCTCGACCGAGGGCATCGGCGCCCCCTTCGTCCGCAGCGCCTTCACTGGCAATGCCGGCATCATCGGCTTCCATCCCGATCACACGATCGCGGTGAAGTGCGAGACGCATAACCGGCCCAGCGCCATCGAGCCATTCGGTGGCGCGAACACCGGGGTCGGCGGCGTGATTCGCGACATCCTGGGCGCCGGCCACCAGCCGATCGCGTGCACCGACGTCGTCTGCTTCGGGCTGCGGGACACGCCGGCTGTCGAGATCCCCGCCGGGGTGCTGCCGCCCTCCCGTGTGCGCGCCGGGGTCATCGCCGGGATCGCCGACTACGGCAACAAGATCGGGCTGCCGACCATCGCCGGGGCGGTCATTCATGACCCCGGCTACCTCACCACCCCGCTGGTCTTCGCCGGCTGCATCGGACGCGCCGACGCGTGGCGCGAGGAGCAGGTGCCACGGCCGGGGGACCGGGTCATTGTCATCGGTGGCCGCACTGGACGCGATGGCCTGCGCGGTGCGACCTTCTCGTCCCGCGCCATGGACTCCCGCTCGGGGACGGTAAGTGGAGCGAGCGTGCAGATCGGAGCACCGCTGACCGAGAAGCAGGTGATGTCGGTTCTCGCCGAGATCAACACTTACTACCGGGCCATCACCGACTGCGGTGCCGGTGGTCTGTCCTCGGCCGTCGGCGAGATGGCCGATGGCGTAGGCGCTGAGGTGGACCTCAGCGAGGTGCCACTGAAGTACCCGGGGTTGGCCCCCTGGGAGGTCTGGCTGTCGGAGGCCCAGGAGCGGATGGTGCTTGCGGTGCCGCCGGCTTCGGTGGCAGTCGTCGAAGCCGCGTGCACCCGGCATGGGATCGACTGCCATGACCTGGGCTCGTTCACCGGTGACAATCGGCTGCGGGTGCGCTGGCACGGAACGCTGGTGGTCAACCTCGACCTCGACTTCCTGCACCGTGGCCGTCCGCAACGGGTGATGGACGCAACCCGGCCAGTGCCGGTGCGAACCCCGGAGCGCGGCTGCCCGTCGTGGCTTCGCAGGTGGGATCCCGCCACGATGCTGTGCGCACTGCTCGCCCACCCGACGATCGCCAGCAAGGCTGATGTCGTCCGCTGCTACGACTACGAGGTGCGCGGTGCGACAGCGGTTCGACCCCTGATCGGCGGACATCTGGACGGACACAGCGATGCCGCCGTGCTCGTCGAGCCCGGGCAGACCCATGGCCTCGCTGTCGGCATCGGGGTGAACCCCTGGTTCGGAATGCGCGACCCCCAACGGATGGCCGAGGCGGTCGTCGATGAGGCGATCCGCAATGTCGTCGCGGTTGGCGCCGATCCCACGCGCATCGCCCTGCTGGACAACTTCGCCTGGGCCGACCCCCGCAACCCCACGACGATGGGCTCACTCGCGGCCGCAGTGGACGGCTGCTGTGCGGCAGCAGAGAGGTATAGGGCGCCCTTCGTCTCGGGCAAGGACTCCCTGCGCAATGTCTACCGTGCCGCCGACGGTCGGGTCCATGAGGTGCCGCCGACGCTGGTCATCACCGCTGTCGCGGCCATCCCCGATGTCGCGGCAACCGTCACCGCCGCGGCAACACGCGCGGGCAACCGACTGCTGCTGGTGGGTACCACGCAACCGGAATTCGGCGGCAGCCATGCGGCACTCATCGGTGCACCCGGCACAGTTGCTGGGCGGGTGCACAGTGCCCACCAACATGATGGAGTCGTCCCCGCCCCGGACCTCGCCGCACCGGCGCGCTACCGGGCCGTCCATGCAGCCATCCGCATGGGACTGGTTGCCGCCTGCCATGACCTGAGTGAGGGAGGACTGGCCGTGGCAGTGGCCGAGATGTGCCTGGCCGGACACCTCGGCGCCGATCTCGATCCCGTTCCCGAACCCGCCATCCACCTGTTCAGCGAGTCCACGGGTCGACTGCTGCTCGAGGTCGCTCCCGATGACGTGGTGGCGGTGCAGAACCTGCTCGCCGATGCGGTACCAGTCGGCACGCTCACCGAACAGCCGCGGCTGACCCTCCCCGATGGCACCGCGATCGACCTCGCGGTGCTGCGCGCACATTGGACAGGAGCCGGCCCGGCATGACCCAACCGCGTGCGCTCATCATCACCGCCCCGGGGACCAACCGCGATGCCGATATCGCCTTCGCCCTCGCTCATGCCGGCGCGCAGCCCGAGATCGTGCCACTGATCGCCCTGCGCGAGCAGCCGCAGGTGCTGCGCGGTGCCCAGCTCATCGTCATCCCCGGTGGGTTCAGTTACGCCGACGCCCTCGGCGCAGGTCGGATCTTCGCCTGGGAGTTGCGCCAGATCGTGGGGGAGGGCATCAGTGAGTGCGCCCAGCGGGGGGTGCCGGTGCTGGGGATCTGCAATGGCTTCCAGGTGCTGGTGCGGCTGGGGGTGCTGCCCGGTGGCGTTCGGTCGGCCGCGCTGGCTCCCAACCGTCCCGCCGGATTCCAGTGCCGGTGGGTCACCCTGAGTGCGGTCTCCCAGCGCTGCGCCTGGACCGCCGGGGTCGCTGGTCCGCTGCACTGCCCAATCGCCCATGGTGAGGGACGCTTCATCTGCGATGAGTCAACCCTGCGCTCACTGCGGGCCGACGATCAGATCGCCCTCACCTATGCCGATGGGCCCTGGTCACCGGCGAATCCGAATGGCTCCATCGGCGACATTGCGGGCGTGTGCGATGGGACGGGGATGATCCTGGGCCTGATGCCGCATCCGGAGAACGCCGTGCTGTCCCGCCAGCACCCGCAGGGGAACTGCCCAGCCGGTGCTCACCTCGGGTCCGACCTCATCACCCGCGGAGTGGACTATGCCCGCGGTTGATCCGGGAATGCCGGGACCCATCGGGCCGGCGTCCGTCGACGACGGAGTGTGCACCGATATCGACCTGCCTCTGCCCGGCCGCCGGGAGGGGAAGGTCCGGATCAGTTACGCCCTGCCGGGCAACCGGCTGCTCATGTGCGCCACCGACCGACTTTCCGCCTTCGACAGGTTCGTCCTCGCCGTTGCGGACAAGGGGCAGGTGCTCACCGAGCTGTCCGCCTGGTGGTGCGCCCAGACCGCGGACATCACCGTCTCCCACCTGCGGAGCCTGCCGGATCCCAACGCGATGATCGTTGAGGCTGCCACCCCACTGCCGGTGGAGGTCGTTGTTCGCCAGGCGCTCACGGGCTCGACTGCGACCGCCCTGTGGACCCAGTACGCAGCGGGCAACCGGGTGCTCTACGGCCATCGCCTGCCCGAGGGCCTGGTGAAGAACGCGCTGCTGCCCGCACCGCTGATCACCCCGACAACAAAGGCCGCGGCCGGAGACCATGATCGTCCCCTCACCGCAACCGAGGTGGTGCGGCAGGGGCTGGTCCCAGCAGCGGCTTGGGAGCAGGTTTCGGCCACCGCCCTGGCCCTGTTCAGCCGCGGGCAGCGCATTGCCGCCGCCGCCGGTCTGCTGCTCGCTGACACGAAGTACGAATTCGGATGGCACCATGAGGGCCACCTGCTGCTGATCGACGAGATCCACACCCCGGACTCCTCCCGCTTCTGGGAGGCGTCGACGTATGAGCAGCGCCTCGCTGCAGGTGCCGAGCCGGAGAGCCTGGACAAGGAGCCGGTGCGCCTGGCCTTGGCCGCACGCGGGTTCACCGGCGCCGGGCCGATCCCGCTGCTTGAGCCGGCCGTCGCCGAGCAGACCAGTGACCGCTACCGCAGCGCGTTCACCCGGTTGACCGGACGGACATTCCGCGCCGCCCCCGGGCCTGTTTCCGGACGCCTGCGGGCAGCCCTGGCGCGGGGGGAGATCGCATGACGGGCCCCCTGCCGACGGGCCCCCTGCCGACGGGCCCCCTGCCGACGGGCCCCCTGCGGGCTGAACGTCCAGGCGAGGGACCTCGCGAGGAGTGCGGGGTGGTTGGGGTCGCCGCCACGACCGAGGCAGCACCGCTGGCCTTCTTCGCCCTGTTCGCCTTGCAGCATCGAGGACAGGAGGCTGCGGGCATCGCGGTGAGCGATGGGCAGCGGGCACGGCTGCATAAGGACGTCGGACTCGTCGGCACCGTCTTCACCGCCGAGCGGATGGCCGACCTCACGGGGCACTGGGCCATCGGCCACACGCGCTACTCGACGACCGGTGCGTCAGGGGTGCGCAATGCGCAGCCGTTCCTCGTAGAGACGCGACGAGGGCCGCTGGCCCTCGCCCACAACGGCAACCTCGTGAACTCCCCGGCCCTGCGTGAGGGCCTTCTCGATCGAGGCTTCAGCCTTACGGCCTCCTCCGATACCGAGGTCATGCTGCTGATGCTGGCGGGGGCGGCCGGCGGGACGGGGACGGCCGGCGGCGCGGGACCGGCCGGCGGCGCGGGACCGGCGGGTGACGACTCGTGGGCTGGGGTGCTCGCCGAGACAATGCCGGCCTGGCTGGGGGCCTACAGCGTCGTGCTGCTCGGTGCCGACGAGATCGTCGCGGCACGAGACCCGTGGGGATTTCGGCCACTGAGCGTGGGCCGCCTGCGCGACGGCGGTCATGCAATCGCCTCCGAGACCTGCGCCCTGCGCACCCTCGGCGCCACCGACATCACCGAGGTCGCCCCCGGCGAGATCGTGCGTGCCCGTGGCGGCACCCTCAGCCGTTGGCAGGTCCTGCCCCCGCAGCCCACATCCGCTCGATGCACCTTCGAGTTCGTCTACTTCTCCCGTCCGGACTCCCGCTGGGACGATCGCTCGGTTCACCTCGTGCGCCAGCGCCTCGGCGAGCAACTTGCCGCATCGGCCCCGGTGGCAGCCGACGTCGTCATCCCGGTGCCCGACTCGGCGATCCCGGCCGCCGTGGGGTACTCCCGGATCAGCGGCATCCCGTTCAATGACGGCCTGATCAAGAACCGTTACATCGGGCGCACCTTCATCGAGCCCACGCAGGTCCTGCGCGAGCAGGGGGTCGCACTCAAGTTCAACACCCTCGCGGAGAACCTCGCCGGACGCCGGGTGGTCCTCATCGACGACTCACTTGTTCGGGGCACCACGGCTGGCCGGTTGGTGGCCCTGCTGCGGGAGGCTGGCGCCATCGAGGTGCACCTGCGCATCACGTGTCCGCCGATCACCCATGCCTGCCATTTCGGGGTCGACATGGGGCATGCCGATGACCTGATCTCGGCTCGGCTGGGGATTGACGAACTGCGCTCGCTGATCGACTGCGACACGCTGGCCTTCCTGTCGCTGGCCGGCATGATGGCCGCCGTCGGCCACGCCACCGGCTACTGCAATGCCTGCTTCACAGGGCACTACCCGATCCCGGTCACCGGATCCGGGCCGAAGGACGCCTTCGAGCGCGTGCTCCGATGAGCACGCTCGCCAAGCGCCTCACCGTCCTCATTGTTGGCGCCGGCGGTCGGGAGCACGCCCTCGCCGCCGGAATCGCCGACTCTCCCAGCTGCGCGCGCCTCATCGTCGCCCCGGGCAATGCCGGTACCCCCGGTGAGCGGTGGCCGATCGCCGTGACGGAGGTGGCGGCGGTGCGCGCGCGGTGCCGCGCCGAGGGGGTGGACCTCGTCGTCATCGGACCGGAGGCCGCCCTCGCCGCCGGCCTCACCGACGCCCTGCTCGCCGACGGGGTCGCCGTCTTCGGACCCACCGCACAGCTGGCGCGACTTGAGACGTCCAAGTCCCACGCCCGCGCGGTGGCCGCTGAACTGGGCATCCCGGGTCCGCGTTGGGCGTCCTTCACCCCTGCGCAGGCCGGCCCCGCCCGGGAATGGCTGATGGCCCACGCCGGCCCGGTGGTGGTGAAGCAATCCGGGCTCGCCGGCGGCAAGGGGGTGGTGCTGCCGGACGGCCAGGCGGCCGCCCTGAGCGCGGTCACCGATGCGCTGGCGGTGGGCGAGGTGGTCCTTGAGGAGCGGCTCACCGGACCGGAGTGCTCCCTCATCGCCGTCTGCGATGGGCGCACCAGCGTCTCGCTGCCAATCGCAGCCGACCACAAGCGGCTCGGGGAGGGCGATTCCGGGCCGAACACCGGGGGCATGGGGGCTTATGCTCCGGTCGACCTCATCGCCGAACTGGGCCTGCAGCCGGCCGACCTGCACGCTCAGTTCATCGAGCCCGTTGTCACCCACCTCGCCCATTCCGGGCGCGGCTACGTCGGGGCACTGTACGCCGGGCTGATCCTCACCCCCGAGGGCCCACGACTGCTGGAGTTCAACTGCCGCCTCGGTGACCCGGAGGCACAGGTGCTGCTGCCCCTGCTGGACGCCGACCTGCTCACGCTGCTGCACTCCTGCGCCGTGGGTCGCCTCAACCCCGCCAGTGTGCGCTTCCGCCCGGGTTACGCATGTGGGGTCGTGCTCGCCGCACCGGGATATCCGACCGCCGGTCACCCGGGACTGCGACTTGCCCTACCCGACCCCCTGCCCACGGCAACGCTGATCCGGCATTCTGGCACCGAGTGCATCGACGGTGAGATCGTCGGGCTCGGCGGCCGGATGCTCACCTGCGTCGGCCTCGGCTCAACCCTTGCCGCGGCGCGGGCGGCCGCCTACGAGGCGGTCGATCGCTGCGCGCCACCTGCCGCGGAGGTACGGCGCGATATCGGCTGGCGGGCCGCCGCCCGTGCCGTCCGCAGCTATGCCGCTGCCGGGGTCGACATCGCCGAGGGAGATCGCGCCGTCTCACTCATCGCCGAGCACCTCGCCCAGCGGTCCGGGACGGGGGTGCTGCGGGGGATCGGCGCCTTCGGTGGGGCCGTCGACGTCGCCTTCCTCCAGCGGTTCGACCATCCCGTCCTCGTCGCCTCCACCGATGGGGTCGGCAGCAAGGTTGAGCTCGCCGCCGCCGCCGGGCGACTGGACGGGATCGGAGCCGATCTCGTCCACCATTGCGTCAACGACGTCCTCGCTCAGGGTGCCCGTCCGCTCTTCTTCCTGGACTACCTCGCCGCTGATCGGATCGTGGCCGATCAGGTGGCTGCGGTCGTCGCCGGCATCGCCGTCGCCTGCGCCGCTGTGGGCTGCGCCCTGATCGGCGGGGAGACTGCCGAGATGCCCGGCGTGTACGCCCCGGGCCGACTCGATGTCGCGGGAACCATCGTCGGCGTGGTCGAGCGGTCGGCACTGCTCCCGCGCGCTGACATCGCAGCGGGGGACGTCCTACTCGGCCTCGCCGCCAACGGCGCCCACACCAACGGCTACACCTACCTGCGGCGGCTGTTCGACTGGCTGCCGTTGACCGCCGCACCCCCGCCACTGGATGGTCCCCTCATCGACGCACTGCTGCTGCCGCACCGGTGCTACCTGCCGGTGCTCGAGCCAGCCCTGCAGACCGGGTGCGTCAAGGCGCTCGTCCATGTCACCGGTGGTGGCCTGCCCGGGAACCTGCCGCGGGTCCTTCCGCCTGGCCTTGGGGCACGGGTTGACCTCGGTTCCTGGCCATTGCCACCGCTCTTCACCCTCGTGCACGAGGTCACCGCACTGGATCCGGTCGAGCTGCATCGGACGCTCAATATGGGCATCGGCATGGTGGCGATCGTCGGGCCCGATGACCTGCCTGCCGTAACTGCGGCGATCGACGAGCCCAGCTACCTGATCGGTGAGGTGACTGCCGGGGCCGGGGTCGTCCTCGCGTGACCGATCCACCAGCCAGCCCGGGCACCCCGGCGCGACTGGTCGTCCTGGCCTCCGGCGCGGGGTCGAATCTCGGCGCGATCCTCACCGCCTGCGCCACCGGCGCGCTACCCGCGGTCATCGTCGGGGTGGCCAGTGACCGGCCGACTGCGGGGGCCCTCGCCCGCGCGCGTCGCGCAGGCGTGCCGACTGCTGTCATCCCTGCCACACCACAGCGCGCTGTCAGCGATCACCGGCTGGCCGAGACGGTTGCGCGCTGGGCACCCGATCTGGTCGTGCTCGCCGGATACCTGCGGATCCTCGGACCAGCCTTCATCGACCCCCAGCGAGCACGGGGGGTGCGGATCATCAACCTCCACCCATCACTGCCCGGTGATCTCATCGGCCTGGGGGCGATCAGCCGGGCTCATGCTGAGGCGGTTGCCGGCCAGCGACAGCAGACGGGGGTGATGGTGCACGAGGTCATCGATGCCGGCGTGGACGATGGCCCGGTCATCGCAACGGAGTGTGTGCCCATTCCGGTGGGGATGGATTTGGCGGAGTTCACCGCGCTTATGCATACGGTCGAGCACCGGGTGCTGCTGCGCGCCCTGAGCGGCCTGCTCGATCGGCCGCGCCCTTGAGCCGCCGCCTCACCCCCGCCACCTCACGCCATCGCCACCTCACCCCCGCCACCTCACGCCATCGCCGCGATGGCCGCATCCGCGACCACCTCGCCCGCGCGCGGGGCGGTCTGGATCCCGTAACCGCCCAGCCCGGCAAACCAGATGAACCCGGGGACCACCGCATCGGGCCCGATCAGCATCCGGCCATCGGGGGTGAACGTGCGCAGCCCGGCCCATGCCCGCTGGACAGACCGCAGCCCGAGGACGGTCGCCTCATTGATCCGCTCGATCGCGAGGGCCACATCGGCCATCTCCGCCACCGCATCCCGGGGGATATCCGGGGTCTCATCGGCCAGGGAGGCGAGTACACCGGCGCCTTCAGGCTTGACGTACCAACGGCCGGTGATCTCGACGAGGAACGGCCCATCGGCCAGGGGTCGACCCGCCTGCGGTGGGGCGTGGCTGGGGGCGGTGAACGCCGTGCGCCGCAGGGGGCGCAGACCGACCGGCGGCACCGACGCGGACCGCGCGATCTCATCGGCCCAGGCGCCCGCGGCATTGACGATCACCTGCGCGGTGATGCGGCTGCCATCGGCGCCGACCGCATGCCAGCGCGGTGATGGTCCTCCCGGTGATCCAGCCGGCTCATCCCGCCGCAGGGCAACGATTCTGGCGCCGGTGAGCACCGTCGCACCGGGGGTGCGCAGGACCGTCCGGAGCAGCCCTTGGTGGAGTCCCGCAACATCAAGATCGCATGTCTCCGGCTCGATCACCCCACCCGCGGCCCAGTCGGGACGCATCAGCGGCGCAACCTGCAGCACCTCCGCCGGTGTCAGCAGTTCCGCAGGGATGCCGAGTTCACCGGCGAGGGCAACCTCCGCCACCAGCGCCAGCCACCCGTGCTCATCGCCGGCGGCGGCGACGTACACCGTCGGCCGGCGATGCAGGAGCGGATGGTCGACAACATCCCCCGGGTCATGGAAGAACGCCATGCTCTCGGCAGTGAGCTGTCGGACCTGAGCCGGGCCGTATGTCGCGAGCAGGGCGGCAGCGGATCGCCCCGTCGTGTGCCGCCCGCACACCGGCTCCGCCTCGGCGATGATGACCGACACCCCCCGACGGACCAGCGCCCAGCCGGCTGCCGCCCCCGCGATGCCGCCGCCGATGATGAGCACCTCGGTTGCGCGCGCACCGGCTGGCATCCCACCGTCCCCGTCGGGTTGCCGCTACCGGGCGGCGGCGAGCAGGTCAGGCAGTGCGTGGATGGTGGTTCGGTCGCGCCCGGCCTGCGCGCCCAGCGCCCGCTCGGCAGCATCGATGGCACGCCAGCCCGCGGTTGTCACGACCGACACCCCCCGATCGGCCAGCCATCCGTCCACCTGCTCGGGGGCGGCGGCCGGCGCCAAGGGCAGGGTGGGCGCATCCTGCAGCAGGGAGGCGACGGTTGCGGCGGCGTCCTTCTTATTGGTGCCGATGATGCCAGTGGGACCGCGCTTGATCCACCCGGCGACGTACCAGCCGGGCTGAACCTCGCCGTCGGCAAGGACCCGCCCGTCCTGATGGGGGATCACGCTGCCGCGATCATCGAAGGGCAGTCCAGGCAGCGCGACACCGCGGTAGCCGACACTGCGGACCACCAGATCGGCGGTGATCCGCGACCTGCGGCCCGTGCCGGTGACGCCGCCGCTGCCGTCGAGGGCCGTCTGCTCCACCTCGACCTCGGCAACCCGTCCCTCACCCAGGAGTTCAACCGGTCGGGTGAGGAAGCGCAGGTGGATCCGTCGGGACCGACCAGCCGGTTCGCGCTCGGCCCACTGGCGGATCACCGCGAGGTTGCGCGCAAGGGCCTTGTCGCGGGCCACCGCCTCCTCGCTGGCGGCATCGAGGAGCACCTCGGCGGGATCGACGATGACATCGGCATCAGCCAACTCACCGAGCTCGCGCAGTTCCTTCGTGGTGAACGTCGCCTGGACCGGTCCGCGCCGGCCAAGGACGTGGATATCGCTGATCTGGTGATCGGCAAGGGTGCTCAGCACATGCTGCGGCATATCGGTATGCCCGAGCTCGGCGGCAGACTTCGCGAGCACCCGGGTCACATCGACCGCGACATTGCCGACGCCGACGACCACCGCCGCGTGCGACGTGGGCAGCAGCCGCTCGAAGGTCGCCCGATCGGCCGCCGGGTGGCCGGTGTACCACGCCACGAAGTCGGTTGCGGCGATGCTGCCGTCGAGGTCCTCGCCGGCGATCCCGAGCCGGCGATCCCGAGCCGCGCCATAGGTGAAGATGATCGCGTCGTAGAAGGTGCGCAACTGGTCGACATCGATGTCGACGCCGACGGTGACGTTGCCGAGGAACCGCACACCGGGGGTGTCAAGGATGCGATCAAGGGTGTCGCGCACCGATCGGATGCTCAGGTGGTCAGGTGCCACGCCGTAGCGCACGAGGCCGAACGGCACGGGCAGGGCATCGAGGACGTCCACGCTGACGGGGATCTCCGCCTGCGTGGTGAGTGCATCGGCGGCGTACATTCCCGAGGGCCCCGCACCGACGATGGCAATGCGCAGCGGACGAGTCACCGCACCTCCTGTTGAACTGTCGGACCTTCGGACTGTCGGACTCTGGGACTGTCGGACTATTGAACTGTCGGACTCTCGGACTGTCGCACCCACTGTGCTCTCGTGAACCCCAGTACCACTGACCCCATGTGACCAGTTGGACTCGGTTGACGTGAGTGACCCTGCGGCCGTCACCCTAACGTTGCGCGGCCCGCAGCAGATCCCGCGTCAGGCGGTAGGTGGTCACCAGCCCAATCCCGGGCAGTGCGGCCGTCAGCGCCATCCCCGCACGGCCCGTGAGGAGCGCCCAGTAGGGCACCTGCAGGCCCAGGGCAATGGTCAGCCACACCGGCCAGAGGACGTCCACCACGCCGTCACCGGCCCGCGCGAGCAGGATCGTGCCGAGCAGTACATAGGCACACCCGGCGAGCAGTGCCGGGATCCCCAGCCACAGGCCGAGGAACTCCCCGGTCGGGATCCGCGCGGCTTCAGTGGCCGCCGCCGGATAGGCATTCGCGGCAACCAGTGACCCACGACCCCGACGCCGCGGGATGACCACCGGACCCAGCGCGCTCGCGGGCATCGGGGGGCGGAGGGGGGTCGGCTCAGGGCTTGGCGCCGAATCGGGGACGGCCGCGGCGCGGACAGGCGTGACCGGTGCCGGCTCGGCGGGTGTGACCGGTGCCGGCTCGGCAGGTGTGACCGGTGCCGGCTTGACGGCGGAACCCGCGACCGGGACGGCGGCCTGACCCGCGACTCGGTCGGCGCTCGGTGGCTTCCGGGGCGGCGGCCAGATCATCGTCCCGACCTCCCAACAGCCCTCATCGGCCGAACCCCCTCGTCCAGAGCCACCACAGGGCCACCCCAAGGCTGGCGTACCCAATGAGGATCGCCGCCCGCGCAAGACCGGCCCCTCGCTGGGCGCCGAGCGTGGAGGCGATGTTGTCGTAGGCAACGTGGCCGAGCACGATGCCCGGGATCGCCGTCGGCGGGAGCCACGCCAGGATGAAGGCCGCCACCGCAGTGCCATTCAGGGGCGAGGCCGCGGTCGCCGTCGGCCGGTCGGCATGGATGATCAGCGGCGGACTGCTGACCCACACGAGAACCACGACGAGCAACGCCACCGACACCACGGTGAGCGCAACCGGGGTGGGGAACGGATCGAGGACCCGATCGGCGGTCACCTCCCGCACGACAGCGGACGGCCCGTCAAGGGTGACGGCCGCGCGAACATTGCCCACCAGCGCATCGGTGCGCGCAAGCAGCCAGGGCAACAGCCCGGTGACGGTCACCAGCCCGGCTGCGGTGCCGACTGCGATCGCCCCGCCCTGACGGCAGGCCAGCGCCGTCCACGCCACCACGGGGATCGCCCAGGACAGGGTGCGGACGATCAACCACAGCCCGGTGGCGGTCACCTCTCCGAATGGGGTGACAGACAGGGGGGCGTCGAGGGAACCCGGTGCAGCGAACCCCAGCGGGTCGCCCAGTGCGAGGGCGGAGGTCACGGGCCGCCACGCCAGCACGGCGATGGCGGCAAACACGGCAACGAGGAGGGTGACGTCGATGCCCATGCTGGCGGGGGGACGCCGGGCGGTGATCAGCGGCCCGAGGGCCGCCGCCCCCCAGATCCCCGCCACACCCAGCAGCAGCAGGGAGATGAGCAGTCCATCACGGGCAAGGAACTGCAGTGGGTCCGAGCCGGTGAGGATTGCGACCAGCCATGGACGTGGGACCGCCGCGTCAGCGGCCACCCACAGGAATTCCCCTGCCGGCGATCCCGGCAGCCGGTCGATGAGCAGCGGTCCGGTGTAGCGGGCGATGAGGACGATGGCGGTTGCGAGCAGGGCAATCCGAGTGGGCGGGGCGCTGAACAGTGCGCCGAGGGCCAGTCCGACGACGAGAAGGGCCGGGATGAGTACCACGAACCGGTCACCACCGGCCTCAGGCCAGGACAGTCGGCCGATGAGCACCCACCCGGTCACGACCAGGGCGCACCCGGCAAGGCCGATGAGGGTCAGCGGACCGAGGAGTCCGCGCGTTGCGGCACGCGTGTCAAAGGTCCGTCGATTCATCTCACCTCCTGACTTCACAACCCGTGCCAGCGCGCGTGCCCGCAGGTTGCTGGCTAGCGTGTCACGGTATGGGCCGCGGACCGGTTGCGGGCACGCGGGGAGTACTGCACTTCAGTGCGCTGATGGCGCTGGTCGTCCTCGTTGGTCCGGTCGCGCTGATCGGGGCGGGCTCGACGATGGTGGCCGTACTCGGTGTGGCCGCCCTGTGGCCACTGGCCCCGCTCACCGCCCTCGGCCTCGTCTGGGCGTGGCGTCGATCCGCTGCCGCCCTTGCCGAGCCGGCCGATGACGATGATCAGATCGATCCGGATGCGTGGGCGCAGGGCCGGGCGCCCGCCAGACCCGCAACGCGCACCCGCATTCTCGGTCTGGTGCGCGACCCGGCCGCAGAGCGCAGTCGGCTGCAGGCCGCCGCGCGGGTTGTTGCCCTCGGACGGCTGATCGCCCCGCTGGCGATGATCACCACCGCCGTCCTTGGTGGGGTCTACGCCCTGACGTGGCAGGCCCTGCCCGCTCTTCTGGACGGCGCCGAGCCACCGGCCCTGATGCTGGCTCGGGCCGTCCTGCTCACCGTCCCGGCATCCGCCGCGCTGGCGCTGCTGCTGGTGGTTACGGGGCCCTCCGAGGGGTGATGCGAAGCAGGTCACCCTCATCGGTTGTCGCATAGACCACCCCGGCTGAGGTGACGGCCACATCGCGCACCCGTTGACCGACCGGGATCGTCGTCACCCGCGCGACCCGAACCTTCTCGGCGGCGTCCTCGCCGACCGCTGAGCCGGTACCGGAACCACCGTCCGCCGGCAGGCTGAGGTCGATGCGAATCAGCGACTGCGCCCGCAGGGTCCCCATCAACAGGGCGCCGCGCCAGGCGGACCAGTCGCCGGTCCGGGGCAACTGCACCACGGCAGTGGGGGCGATCGAGGGGACCCAGTGGGTGAGCGGCGGGGTGTATCCGGTGTGCGTGCCGGTGCGCTCGGGTATCACGTAGTCCCCGACGGAATAGGGCTCACCAAGGGTGACGAAGGGCCATCCGTAGTCCCGGCCCCCCTGGATGAGGTTCAGCTCATCCCCGCCGCGGGGTCCGTGCTCGGAGAGCAGCAGCCATGTCCCGTCGACAAGGGTGATCCCCTGGGCGTTCCGGTGCCCCTGGGAGACGCGGACGCCCGGGGCGCCGCGGCTGATCCGCTGGACGGTGCCGAGGTCACCCCGCCGGCTGCGGTCGCCGATCCCGGGGTACCCCAGATCGCCGATGGTGAGGTAGGCGGTGTCGGAGTCGATGGCGAGCAACCGCCCGGCTGCATGCTGGACGGCACTCACCGGGACACAGGGTTCACTGGTGAACCAGGCTGGTCCTGGCGCGATGCGCTGGGCCTTGCGGTCGTACGCGACCTCGGTGACGACCACCTCGACACACCGCTGCCCACGCTGGTACCGCGGATAGGACACAAGCAGGTCGGCGCGATCGGGCGTTTCATTGAGCACGGCGATGTCGGTGATGGCGAAGCGGGAGTCGTCGAGCCGTTCCCGGGCGGTCAGCAGGTTGCCGAGGACCCGCGGCAGGCCCATCTGCGGGTTGAATGCCATCACGGTGCCGCCGCGGGGACCGCCGCCGAGCAGCAGGGTGCCATCGGCGAGGGCGGCGAGGGCGGGTCCCCGAGTTGCCCCGGTGCCGGTGAGGGCGCTGCGCAGATCGATCCGCTCCACTCGCAGGTCCCGGCGATCGCTTGCCGGCGGCTTCAGTGACCCCGCCAGGTTCACGGGGGCCGCTAGGTTCACGGGCGCCGCCATGTCCACGGGCGCCGCCACCGCCGGGCTGCCCAGCGCCACCGGCGCCACCAGGACCCCCAGCGCCACGCTGACCAACTGAGCACCCAGTCTGCGGCTGCGTTGGGTGCGCCGCGCCCCCCCTGATCGCCATCTCGGCCCCGCCACCTAGATGACGGTAGGGCAGGCCAGCCCCCGAAGCGCGCTGAACGGCGCGGCCGCACCGCGGCACCCGCACCTACACTCGGGCCATGTCGCACCTGTCGGCGGCAGGGCCGGACGCTTCACCGGGCCACTCGGCGATCCGACCGGGCCAGTGGGCGACCCGCACCGACAGTGCGCCCATCGTCGTGGCAGCCAACGTCGCACAGGCCCTGGCCGACGCCCAGCCCGTCGTTGCCCTCGAATCCACGCTCATCGCCCACGGCCTGCCGAAGCCGCAGGGTGCCGCAGTTGCCGCCGAGTTGGAGCAGACCATCGAGGCGGGCGGTGCGGTGCCTGCGACCGTCGCGGTGATCGACGGAGCCCTGCGGGTGGGCCTGACCCCGGCGCAGCGATCAGCAGTCGCCAGCCGCGACGATGTCGCCAAGGCTCAGATCCGTGACCTCGGCGTGTCCATTGCGCACCGTTCGTGGGCGGCGACGACTGCGGCCGCGACCGCCTGGGCCGCCCATGCCGCTGGCATCCGCGTATTCGCCACCGGTGGCCTCGGGGGCGTGCATCGTGAGGCGCAGGAGACCTTCGATGAGTCCGGGGACCTGACCGCGCTGGCGACAACCCCGGTCGTCATCGTCTGCGCGGGGGTGAAGTCGATCCTCGACGTGCCAGCGACCCTCGAGCGCCTGGAGACCCATCATGTGCCGGTTCTGGGCTGGCGGACGCGGGACTTCCCGGGGTTCTGGGTGACCGACTCCGGCTGCGATATCGAGACCCGCGTCGACAGTGCAGCGGAGGTGGCAGCGATCTACCGCACCCAGCGGGCGCTGGGGCTGCCGCAGGCTCTCGTCGTCGCGGTGCCCCTTTCCGCCGGGGCCCTCGATCCGGCCATCGAGGAGGCGGCGCTGGCATCCGGGATGACGGCGGCGCGGGACGCCGGGGTGCGGGGCAAGGCGCTCACGCCATTCCTGCTCAGTTGGATGCATGAGCACACCGATGGTGCATCCCTGCGGGCGAACATCGCCCTCGTGCATGCGAATGCGCGGGTGGCTGCCGAGATCGCATGCGCCCTGGCGGCGGACGCGGCATGAGCGGGACGCCGGCCCCCCAGATCATCGTCGCCGGCGATGCGATGACCGACCTGCTGGCCGCCCTCAGCACGCCACTGGCATGGGGATCGGATACCCCCGCCCGCACCACTCGACGCTGGGGTGGCAGCGCCCTGAACACCGCGATCTGGGCCAGCCGGACCGGCCGACGGGTTGGACTGGCAGCCCGGGTTGGCGACGATGACCCGGGCCGCGACTGTCGAGCGCACCTGTCCGCCGCCGGGGTCCTCACCGCCGTCGTCACCACACCGGGTAGCGAGACCGGGGCCTGTGTGGTGCTGGTCAGCCCCGATGGTGAGCGCAGCATGATTCCCGATCCCGGCGCGAACCTCGGCTGGTCCCATCGCGATATCCCGCCGGAATGGTGGCCGCAGGCGCGATGGCTGCATGTGTCCATGTACGGACTACTGCGGCCGCAGACACGCACTGAGTACCAGCGAGCCATTGCGCTGGCCCGCGATCATCGACTGGGAGTCAGTGTGGACGTTGCCAGCAGTGAACCCCTACGGGCCGAGGACGGTGCCACCCGGCTGCGCGAGATCGGATCGGTCGACCTGCTGCTGGGGACGGCCGAAGAGCTGGCCGTTCTCGGCCGACCCGGCCACCGCACCCGCGCCGCCATTGCCCAGGCCGCCCGCACCTTCGCCGAGACGGTGGTGGTGAAGTGCGGCCCGGATCCCGCGGTCTGGCTGTCGGGGTCGGGCATGTGGCAGGTGGCGCCGGAGCCGGTTGCCATCGTCGACTCCACCGGGGCTGGGGATGCCTTTGCCGCCGGGCTGCTCGATGCCCACCTCGCCGACGCCGCGCCACCGGACTGCCTTGCCGCCGGACATGCCCTTGCGGCGCGCGCGATCATCGGCTTCGGCGGCCACTAGCGCACGCCCGCTACCAGGCCTCCACGGGCTCCAACACCCGCCAGCAGTACCACGCGGCTACGGAGCGGTAGGGCCGGAACTGCTCTCCCACCGGATCCAGCTCCGCGGCAGTCGGCACCGCCGGCAGATCGTGGACGATTGCCCACCCCCGTCGAACGGCGAGATCGCCGACGGGCCATACGTCATGGCGGCCCATGGTGAACATGAGGAACATCTCCGCCGTCCAGCGTCCGATCCCCCAGATTGCGCTCAGGGCGCGCACGACCTCATCGTCGGTTGCCTCGGCGAGCTCGGCCAGCGGCAGTTCACCTGCCAGATGTGCCGACGCCAGTCCCTGCAGTGTGCGCGCCTTGGCCGTGGAGAGCCCGGCCGCGCGCAGGTGCGCAACCGAGCGGCTGACGATGTGTGACGGGGTCACGAGGCCATCGAGGCTTGCCACCAGCCGATCGTGGATCCGGTCGGCGGCCACCGTGGAGATCTGCTGGCCGATGACAATGTGGACGAGGGCGGCGAAGTACCCCTCATCGGTGGCAGTCACGGGAGCGAGGCGATACCGATCGGTCTGGGCAACGAGGGCACCCAGATGCGGGCAGCGCTGTTGGAGGAGCTCCACGCCAGCGTCGATGTGATCGGCCGGGCCGCCCAGACTGGAGTCCGCCACCAACCCAGCATCCACCAACCCAGCATCCACCAATCCACCATCCACCAGCTCGCTCAGCGGGGGTGAGCATTGGCGCACGGCGCCGGCAGCAGTGACAATGGCCCCATGAGCGACGCTGGCAGCATCTACGACCTTGAGTACACCGACAACACCGGCCGGACGGTGAGCCTCGCGGAGTTCACCGGTCGGCCCATCCTCATCGTCAACACCGCAAGCCGCTGCGGCTTCACCCCCCAGTACGAGGGCCTCCAGCGACTCCATGAGCAATTCGCTGATCGCGGACTCGCGATCGTCGGCTTCCCCTGTGATCAGTTTGCCCATCAGGAGCCGGGGGACGATGCGGAGATCGCCGCCTTCTGCTCCACCACCTACGGGGTGACGTTCCCGCTGTCGACGAAGGTCGAGGTCAACGGCCCGCGCACCCACCCGGTGTTCACATTCCTCAAGCGCCGCAGCCGCAGCCTGCTCGGGTCAACGGTGAAGTGGAACTTCACGAAGTTCCTCATCAGCCCTGATGGTCAGACGGTGCAACGCTTCTCCCCGAATACCCGGCCTGATCAACTGTCAACGCAGATTGAGAGCATGCTCAGTCCGGCTGCCTGAGCGCACGGCCTGCTGCCGCGCCTCGCGCCGGCGATGCGACCCCTAGGGTGAAAGGGTCGGCAGGTGAGCGTCACCGATGTTGACTGGCTGGCATCGGGTGACAGGCCATCGGGTGGGGCACATCAGCACGGGACCCACAGCCGGGGACCCATCGGGCACAGCAGAGAAACGGCGGGCGCGGTGGCGATGGTAGAGCGCACAACCGCCCACCTCCCCTGGGTGGTGGCGGGCCGATGACGGTCATCTGCGGGGTGTCGGCGGTCCTCGCCGACCACCGGTATCCGCAGGCCACACTCACGGCGGCCCTCGCAGCCCGACTGCTGCCCGCGGGCCTTCCCGATCCGGCGCTCCTGCATCGGCTCCATGAGCGCACCGGGGTGGCACACCGGTGCCTCGCCCTGCCACTCCCGGCTTACGCCGAGTTGGCGGACTTCGGTGCCGCCAACGATGCGTGGATTGAGGTCGCCGGCGACCTCGGTCAGCGCGCCCTGACGGCGGCCCTTGTGCAGTCCGGACTGCCGGCCACGGCCGTGGACCATCTCGTCACCACCACCGTGACCGGCGTGAGCGCCCCCAGCCTCGACACGCACCTGATCGCCAGCACCGGACTGCGTCGGGACGTCCGGCGCCTCCCCCTCTTCGGACTTGGGTGCGTCGGTGGGGCCGCCGGCCTGGCCCGCCTGGCCGACCTGCTCAGAGGCGATCCCGATGGCGTCGGCGTCCTGCTTGCGGTGGAACTGTGCAGCCTGACCGTCCAGGTGGACGATGTGAGCGTGGCCAACTTGGTCGCCACCGGCCTATTCGGCGACGGGGCCGCCGCGGTGGTCATGTGCGGTGAGCGGCGGGCTGCCGAGCTGGGAATTGCCGGGCCACGGGTACGCGCGAGCACGGCCGCCCTCTACCCGGGGACCGAACGGGCAATGGGATGGGATGTCGGCCCCTCGGGGCTGCGAGTGGTGCTGTCGGCGCAGGTGCCAGCGATCGTGGCCGAACAGCTAGGTCCGGACGTCCGGGGCTTCCTTGCCCAGCATGGGCTCAGCACTCGCGCGATCGCACACTGGATCGCCCACCCCGGGGGGCCGCGGGTGATCGACGCCGTCCACACCGCCCTCGACCTGCCACCCGCAGCACTGGCACGCACCCGCCGGTCGCTGCGGGACAACGGCAACCTGTCATCCGCCTCCGTCCTGCACATCCTCGCCGACACCCTCGAGGCGGAGCCCGCCGGCACTAGTGAGCCGGCGCTGCTGTTCGCCATGGGCCCGGGTTTCTGCTCCGAGCTGGTGCTGCTGCAATGGTGAAACCGGTGGCCAGTGGCGAGCCCGGTGGTGCGCCACTGCTGAGCCCGGTGGCTGCGCTGCGGTGGCGGCGATGACCGGGGAGGTCTGGTACACGATCCTGATCGCGGTCATCGCCGGTGAGCGCCTGGCGGAGGTTGCGGTTTCCCACCGCAATGCGCGATGGGCCTTCGCGCAGGGTGCGGTGGAGGTGGGGCAGGGTCATCGGCTGCCGATGGTGGCCCTCCATATCGCCCTGCTCGGTGGCTGCCTGGTGGAGGTGTGGGTGTTCCGACCCCCGTTCCTGCCATGGCTTGGCTGGCCGATGCTGGCCGTCGTCATCGCCGCACAGGCGCTGCGCTGGTGGTGCATCGTGACCCTCGGCCGGCAGTGGAACATCCGGGTGATCGTCGTACCCGGGCTGCCCCTGGTGCGGCGCGGTCCCTACCGCTGGCTGCGCCACCCCAACTACGTGGCGGTCATCCTCGAGGGCATCGCCCTGCCGTTGGTGCACAGCGCGTGGGTGGTCGCCCTGCTGTTCAGCGCGGCCAATGCGTGGCTGCTCACGGTCCGGATCCGCTGTGAGGAGAAGGCCCTCCCATGAGTGTGGATGCCGACCTGCTCATCGTGGGCGCCGGACCAGTGGGACTTGCCTGCGCCCTCCATGCACGCCGCGCGGGCCTCACGTGCGTGGTGCTAGAGCGCCGTCAACCGCAGCCATCGACCCTCGACAAGGCCTGTGGGGAGGGCCTGATGCCGACGGCACTGCGGGAGCTGGCCGACCTCGGCATCGACCCCGCCGGTCATCCGATCACGGGGATCACCTACGTCCAGGATCGCGGTCAGGCGGTGAGCGCGGACTTCACAGCCGGCCCGGGTCGGGGGGTGCGACGCACTGCCCTGACGGAGCACCTGCTGTCGGCAGTGCGGCGGAGCGGGGCCGAGGTCATCCACCATCGCGTACGCGCCGTCAGCCAGGATGCCCGCGGGGTGAGCGTGGACGGCTACCGCGCCCACCACGCGATCGCCGCCGATGGCCTGCACTCCCCCATCCGGACCCTTCTCGGCCTGGGGCGACCCGCGCGCTGGCCGGTTCGGTACGGGCTGCGCGCCCACCTTCGGATCACCCCGTGGACGGCACACGTCGAAGTGCACTGGCGGCCCGATGCCGAGTTGTACCTGACCCCGGTTTCACCGACCGAGGTCGGGGCGGCGATCCTGACCAGCCATCGCGGAGTGGGGTGGCAGCAGTGGCGGGAGCGCTTCCCGGGTGCGGCACGGCTGTTGGGGGCAACGGTGGTGAGCACCGTGCGCGGGGTGTCTGGACTGGAACAGCGGGCGGTGCGTCAACGCTGTGGCCGGGTCCTGCTGGTGGGGGATGCCGCGGGCTACGTGGACGCCCTCACCGGTGAGGGCATCGCCAGTGGCCTGCTGGGCGCGCGGGCGGCGGTGGCCGCTGTGACGACCGACGGGATCACCGACTACGAGCGTGCGCTGCGCCGCGTCACTCGGCGCTCACGGTGGCTGACGACGGGCCTGCTGCGCACAACGTCGACCGCTGTCGGCCGTTCCACCGTGCTCGCCGGGGCACGGCTGCCGGGGGTCTTCCCGCGGGTGGTCAACCTGCTCGCCTGAGGTCCGGCCCACCGGGACCCGGGATCAGCCGGCCGCGGCCCCACCGGCGGTCCCGAGGTAGGCGGCCGTCACCGGCGGCAGGAGCGCCAGGCAGATGTCGATCTGCTCCGGGCTCATTGTCACCAGCCCGCCGCCGACATCGCAGACCGCGACGAACAGCCGGCCCTGAGCAACCGCGCGCACCTCCACCCCGGACAGCTCGGTGAAGTTCGCCCCGAGGCTGACCATCTGGGCGCCCGCGGGCAGGGGGGTGGCGGGTCGCTCACTGCGGCACCCGCGGTCGCGCTGTGCACAGCCATTGGCGGTGAAGGCGGCGGCGCGGGCGCCGCTGGTGACCCGCACAGTGCTGACCTCCACGCTGACCCGGGTGTCGGCGGTGGCCACCGACTGGGTGGTCAGGGTTTCCTCGGGCATGGCCCGCATCAGCGGTCCACTGGCCCGGTACCAGGACCACAGCGGCTGCGCCGGGGCACGACCCGTGACGGGAGTGGGCCAGCGGGCGGGGGTGGTGGTGAGGATCGGCGTGAGCCCGGCTGGCGGGGTGCGGGGCAGCAGGCGGGCGGACTCCGCGGTGAGGGTGGGCGCGGGTGGGGTGCGCACCATGGTGGCGATCATCGCCTGCAGATCCGATGGGGTGCAGCGCTCACGTGCTCCCCCCGGGCGATCGACGCGGTCGCAGAGCACCCGCAGCAGGGTCGGGGTTGGATCAGCGGTGACCGCGTAGGCGGCGGTGAGGCGGCGCTCGGCATCGCTGCCGGAGTAGCTCCAGTAGCGCGCACCCCCGATCACCTGCCCGGGGATCGTCCCCGGCACGGGTGTGCCCCAACTCACCGCATTGGCCGCCACAGCCGCGGCAGCATTGCGGGCGGTGTCGAACTTGACGATCGTCGCGAACAGCCGATCATCCTCGTGGTAGTAGGAGCCGACGATCTTGCCGCGGAAGCCCGGGTCGTCGGCGAAGGCCCCGTACCGGTTGCCCGCCGGGCCCATGTACTCCGGCGGCTCCATTCGCGGCCGGCCGCCGAGGGTTGTGCGCACATCGGCCAGGTTGGGCAGTCGCGCAAGCTGGTCGCTCACGGGTGTACCGAGGAAGTCGATCCCGGGTGGGGCGGCCGTCGTCGGTGAGGGCGTCATGAGCCACAGCACCCCGGACAACCCGAGCAGAACGAGGGTGCGGAACCGACCCGGCAGGGTCATGGCATCCCGTCCACTGGCACATCGGGGCGCGGGGGCGCCGGTCGACGCAGGCGCAGCAGGGCGCTTCCGGCGCCACGCACGGCGATATCCCGCGCCGTTGCCAGGGGGGGCTGCCGGCGGCGGGTCAGCACCGGCTTGCGCAGGGCGATGATGACCCCCGGCTGGGTCGGGGTGACCCACTCCTCTGGCCAGCAGTACTCCGACGGCAGGATCGTCAGGTCCGCCGACCGGTGGCGCATCTCGGCGATCCACGCATTCCAGTAGGACTCATCGTGCCAACGGGGGATGTGTCCGCGTCCGAGGTCGTGGCGGATCCGGCCGGCCAGTTCATCACTGGCGGCAAGGTACGCGTCACGGCGCCCCCCCTGGACACCGCCGCAGACGTAGCCGATTCGTCGATCGGCCGGCACGTGGGCCCCCGAGGTCGGGTCATCGACGAAGGGCGCGCGTGCGGGGGTGGCGGAGTACCCCGGGTGCGTGACGGCAACCAGACCGGGGCCGACCAGCGGGCCGAGCGCACCCCGCACGGCCATATCGACATCAAGGTAGAGCAGGTGGTCGAGGTCGCTCAGTGCCGAGCCAGCCCGGCTGAACGCCTCAAATCGCAGCAGGGTGGGCAGCGGCCAGGTGAAGGCGCCCCAGGGCAGCCAGCGGATCGGCACCTCACCGGTGATCGCCGCGGACAGGCCGGGCACCTCATGGGGGTGCTGATCGCTGAAGCAGACCAACTCCAGGCGCGGCCCATCGACCGCCCGTGCCGCCCGGTTGAGCCCGGCCAGCAGTCCCGGCAGGTACCGGGTGTACCCGCCAGTGGCAATGACGAGCACCCCGCAGACCCGTGCAGATGTCACCGGCGGACGGCCCGTCGGACAGCGCGCACGATCCGCCCGGACTCGGCCCGGGCACGGATCCGCCACACGGCGCGGGCGGCACCGGGCCGTCCGTGGGTGCGGCACCAGTTGCGGTGCTCCGCGGCATTGGCGAGCAGGCTGGGGTATGCGATGACCTGGCCGCTGGCCGCTCCCGGAGTCGCCCGGTGGTAGCGGACGGTGGGCTCGGCGGCCACCGGGAACGGCACGGTCAGGCTGAGCCGGAGCCAGAGCGCATAGTCCTCATAGATGCCGAAACCGTAACCGGTGGGGAAGGGTCCGGCCGCCCGGAGCACATCGGTGCGGACGATCACCGAACTGGTGATGACGGCGTTGTCCCAAAGCAGCCGCGTGCGCGGCAGGACCGACGGCGGGCGGCGCAGGTACCGCCGAATCACCGGCTGCCCCGCCTCGTGCACCCACGCATTGCCACAGGCCAAGGGTGCCCCGGCGGCGGCGGCGGTGCTGAGAACGCTTGCCAGGTGACCCGGCAGCCAGGTGTCATCGCTGTCGAGGAAGGCCACCCACTGGCCGGTGGCGGCCGCAACCCCCCGGTTGCGTGGCTGGGCTGGGCTGCCGCTGTTGACCGTCGCCGGCAGCCAGCGCACCCGGTCATCGCCGATGGCGGCCACAACGGTGGCAGAGGAGTCGGTTGAGGCGTCATCGCAGATGAGCACCTCGCTCGGCGGGTGGCTCTGAGCCAGGGCCGAGCGGATTGCCGCTGCGAGCCGGTCTGCGCGGTTGAACGTCGGGATCACCACGCTCACCGCCGCATGGGCAGGGGTGCTCATACCGGGACGGCAAGATCACCGAGCAGGGCGATCGTCGTCGCCGTCTGCTCAGCGGTGAGGGGGCGTCGGTAGGCGGCGCGGTAGGCGGCGCGCTTCACGGGATCCGGGGCGAGCCGGTAGCCGATCCGGCCTGCGAGCAGCAGAGGGGCGCGCCACGCAGGCAGCAGGCCGAGGCGGACGAGTTCGGTGAGCATGGCGGCCTCCGCGCCCACCGACGCCGGATGGGCGCGCCGGGTGAACAGGCCGGCGGCGGAGTAGACGACCAGCGGCTCCGGGAGGTTGTCCACCCGCGCCCCGGCCGCGATCATCCGCGCCCAGAGGTCGTAGTCCTCCATGAACGCCCGCCGGCGGTAGCCACCGGCAGCGTCCAGCAGGGAACGCCGCACGATCACGGTGGAGTGGGCGAAGGGGTTGTTGCGTGCCAGCTCGCGCCGGATCGCCGACTCTCCGCTGGGGTACCGGCGCAACCAGAGCTGGCCATCGCCATCCCGTTCGATCAGCGCGGAGCCGAGGAGGTCCCACTCACCGGTGGCGGCCGCGGTGAGCAGACGGGTGAAGCGATCGGGCAGGGAGAGGTCATCGGGATCCTGGCGGATCACCCACGGTGCCTCACCGGCGGCGAGCCCAGCGTTGAGTGCGGTGCCCAGATCGGCGCAGTCAGGTCTGGTGACGATGGTCAGGCGACCACTGAGCACATCTGCTGCGTCGTCGACGACATCCCGCAGCGGTGGGGGCAGTGAGCCGTTCACGACGAGGATGACCGTCACCTCCGTGAGGATTGACGGGTCGGCGGAGCCGTGCCCGATCGACCCATCGAACTGGCGGGCGACACTGCGCACGGCGAGGGTGGCCAGACGCGGCTGATCCCCCGGGCTGAGCACCATCAGGACATCCGCCGGCATACGACTATCTTTGCCGACCGATGCCCACAACCACCTTCATGCTCCTCGGTGGGCTGGGCAACCAGCTCTTCCAACTGGCCGGCGCCCTTGCCTGGCAGGCCCGGACCGGCCGCACGGTCGTGCTCAACACCTCCCTGCTGACCCCACCGGCGTGGCGCGGCTACACCCCTCGCACGCTGGCCCTCACCGGACTGGCCGGGCTGCCCCCGATCCGGGCCGGTGGACCCCCGGCGGCGGTCCTCGTCGGGCTGGATCGACTCGGCGGCGGGTTGGCCGTTGTCGAGCGCACCCCCGCCGATGACGTCACCAGCCGAATCGTTCCGCGCACACGCTGGGTCCTCGGCTACTTCCACGATCACCCCACAGTCTGCGCGGCCGCGGATGTGCTCACCCCGGCACTGACCGCTCGACTCGTGCTGGCGCGCACACATGAGGAGGAAATGGACCGGCAGGCCCGCGCCGGCCGAACGGCACTGGTGGCCGGGCGCTACCTCGCAGTCCACATCCGGCTGGGGGACTTCGCCGGTGACGCCCGGACAACCGCCCACCACGGCCTCACCGATCCGGCGTACTACGCAGCGGCGGTGGCCGAGCTGCTCGCCGACACCGGGCTGTCGACGGTCGTGGTGGTGAGCGATAACCCACCGGCGGCGGCTGCCCTGCTGGCGGCCAGCGGCCCGGAACTGCCGGCTGAGGTGCTCACCCGCTCCGCTGCGGACCCGTGGGCGGACTTGGCCGTGCTTGCCGACGCCGGTGGGGTCGTCATGAGCAACAGCTCCTTCTCCTGGTGGGGAGCCTGGCTGGCAGTGGGCGCCCGCAGCGCCCCCGTCATCGCACCGCGACCGTGGCTTGCCCCGGGGGTACCGGAACCGCCCCGGCTGCTGCCCGCGCAGTGGCGACAGCGGCAGCGCACCCTGCGCATCCCCGGCTGAGCGGGACCGGCGGCCCGACCACCGACACATCAGCGCCTGACCCGAGGTCCCCGGGTCAGGCGCTGATGTGCTGCTGTCAGCTGCTGGCTGCTGCGGTGTCCTTCAGTGCCGGGGGCTGGAAGGCCCGATCGGACTCGATGCCGTTCGTGCGTCGCCGCACGCTGTTGGCCTTGGCGGCTCCGGCGACGTCGCCGGAGTTCATGTACGTCGCAAGAACGTCCACGACCGCCTTCAGTTGGCCGCCGTTGTTGTCGGCGAAGTTGCAGTGCCCAACACCGGAGTAGACCGCCGTCGTCGGCGAGATCGCCCCGGCGGGGGTGAACTGCGTGTACCCGGATGTCGGCGGCACGGTGTAGTACGCAACCGAGTTGCGCTTCTTCGGAGCCAGCGTCTGGGTGTAGGCAAGCAGGTTGCCCGCCGGGGTCACCGCGTCATACAGATCGGAGATCGCCACCGTCGGCTGCGGGTTCTTGCCCGTCACTCCCGGCAGGGCGTTGACTACCCCGACCACCGTGGGGTTCTGCTGGTACCGGAAGGTCGCATTGCCCTTGCTCAGCGCCAACTGGGCGAACATCCGGTCAAGGAGGTCCTCCTGGCCGGCCGTATTCGCATTGAGGGCATCGGCGAACTGCGCCCGCTGCTCAACGGAGAGCAACTTGGTGTAGTCCACATTGAGGTTGCCGTTGAACGCGAGGTTCGAGCCGGCTGGCAGGTTGCCCGCCACCCGTGCGCGCTGCTCGAGTTCGAAGCGACCGAGAATGCCCAGCGCTGCCGCCGCTCCGACGTTCTGGAGCATCGCCGCCAGTGAACTCGATCCCGAGCTCGTCGGTGAGTACGACAGCGCCAGCGCCGTGTTGCCGGTGGCGAGGGTCGGCAGGAACAGCGGGTTGACCGTCTGGCCATCGAAGGTGGCCGACTTCGTCGGCAGCCCACCGAGGAGCCCGGCGAGGAAGTTCGCCTGGAACACCGGGTAGCCCACCTGGGAGACCGTCGCCGAGGTGCTCGTGCCCAAGGTCGTGAGCACCGTGGCGAGGTCGGTCAGGGCCTGCGCATAGGACTGGTAGTTCGCCACCCGCAGGTTCGGGGCGACGAGCGCCTTCCAGGTGAACAGCACCGTCATGGCGGTGTCGAAGGCCTGGATCGGTCCGGCCTGCACCCCGCACAGGGGCATCACGCCAGAGACCGTTCGCGGATTGGCCTGGGCGGTTGCCAGCGCCACCGTTGAGCCGAGTGAGGATCCCCAGACGGCGATCTTCTTCACCCCGGCGATTCCACCGGAGTTGATCAGCCCAATCAGGTTGCTGTTGGCCTCCAACCCCTCGGCGGTGGCCCAGCCCTGTCGCGCGTAGCCGACGCCGGCGAGGGCGTACCCCTTGGCCAGCAGGCTCGCCTCGAGGTCAGCCGCGGAGGCTGCCGCCGCCGCGAGACCGAGGGTGGCCGCGGGCGCGGGCACGATCTCCGCCCGGTTGTTGCCGATGTACGCCGTTGCGCTGCCGAAGGCGGCGGTGAATGTGGCGCCATCGGTTCCGGTCAGCGTGATCCGGTCGTAGTTGGGGTTGTTGAGCAGGCCGAGCGGCCCGGCGAACCGCTCCGGGATCGGGGTGGCGAACCGGTACCCGTGCGAGTAGATCAGCACCGTGCCATTGAAGGTGGCCGGCATCTTGATGGTGTACGGGGATGTGCCGAGGGTGCCGGCGAGGTTGCCCTCGCAGGTGGCACCCAGGGCGCATGCACTGGACTGCGCGCTGGCGGTGGTGACGGCGACCGGGATGCCAAGCAGCAGGCCGGCCGCCGCCACGCCGGCGATGAGCCGGGTGAACGGACGAGTGGACATGGTCAGGACTCCTTCACAGTCAGGACGTTGGACGTGGGTGCCGGGTCGCTCACGGGAGCAGCTTCGCCGGCGCGGCGGGGCGGCGGTAGGTCGACTTCGCCGCCACACCCGGGCCATTCGTCGCGGTGACGACGAAGTCGGTCTGGCGCACGAGGTTGCCCGCCGCGTCGTAGCGGCCGAGGTAGTACCCGGTGTACCCCTGGTGGGAGGACTTCGAGTAGACCAGCGGCGTCAGCCCGGCCGACTTCAGCTGGGATGCCTTGGTGTTGAGCGTGGTGACCAGCCCGGCCCGGGTGAGGTTGGGTCCGGTGAGCGCCATCGCCTGGGTCGCCAGGTACGCCGCGTTCATCGCCGAGAGCGTGAAGTTGTTGAACGGCACGTCCTTGCCGTACTGGCTGAGGATCGCCTTGAACTTCGCCACGTAGGGGTCGGCGGCGTCATTGGCAGGCGGCAGGAAGCTCGGGCTGTTGACGCCGTTGATCAGTGCCGCCGGCACCCCGGCCGCGACGAGTGAGTCGTAGTCGGCACCCACGGAGGTCACCAGCCACGTCGGCGCGAAGGCGCCCCGTGCTGAATCGCCGAGCAACCGTGCGGTGGCGCTGGTGACACCGAAGAAGACCACCAGCTGGCAGTTGGCGGCCTTGAGCTTGGCGACCTGCGGCGCAAGGCTCACCAGCTGCTGGCCGGAGGCGTAGGAGGTGGTGGTGGCGAAGGTCATTCCGGCGTCGGCGAACCCGCGACGGGAGTCGTCACCGAACTCACCGGCCTGGTAGAAGAGGCACCTCGTTTTGCTGGCCAGATCCGGGGTGTTCTGGATGAAGTAGGCCATCGCCTTCGCCTCGACCACGTAGCTGGGGAACAGCGGGAAGGTCATCGGGTAGGTGGCGGCGTTGTCGAACCCGCTGTAGCCGGTGTTGACGAACAGATCGGGAATCTGACGACGGTTCAGGTCGCGCACGACCGTGGAGTGGGTGGGCGTGCCCAGCGCCTGGAACATCGCGAAGATCTTGTCGGCGTTGATCAGCTTGCGGGTCTCGATGGGCGTCTTGGCCGGGTTGTACTCATCGTCGTAGTACTTCAGCACGATGGAGCGTCCGTTCACCCCGCCGTTGGCGTTCACATAGTCGAAGTACGCCTTCGCGGCCGGGGCCAGATCCTTGTAGCCGGCCGATGCGATGCCAGTGAGCGGCAGCGTGCTGCCCAGGACGATCTGCTTGTCCGTTACCCCGGTCTCCGCGGGGGCTGGCGCAGCGGATGCCGGAACGACACCGACTGCCAGGATGGCGCCTGCGGCAATGGCCAGTGCGCGCTGTACAGGGCCGAATCGGGCCCGGGGATTCGTTGGCACGTTGCTTTCCCTCCCACCGTCATGGCGCCCCAGCGGCGCCGCTCGGCCGGAGGGCCGCAGACGGTTGGCTGATGGTAGCCCGCACTGTGACGCAATGCACCTCGTGGGGCCGCGGACGGGGGGGTGCCATGCTTGGCTGGTGCCCGCTCGTATCCGCCGACCGCAGGTGTGGGTGGTGGTTCCGGCGCACAATGAGGCAACCCGGGTGGGCGAGGTGGTGACGGGCTTGCGTCAGCACTTCAGCCAGATCGTCGTGATCGACGACGGCTCGCGGGACGGCACGGGGGCCATCGCCCGCCGAGCCGGCGCACGGGTTGTGCGTCATGTCATCAATCTGGGGCAGGGCGCCGCCCTGCAAACCGGGTTCGACTTCGTCCGCAGCCATGCTGCCGCCATGGCCGTCACCTTCGACGCCGACGGTCAGCACGATCCGCAGGCAGCTGCCGCAATGGTCGACCAGGCGCATGACAGCGGCGTGGATGTCGTCCTGGGCTCCCGGTTTCTCGGTCACGCCCAGTGGGTGCCGCCGGTGCGCAGGGCGGTGCTGCGGGCGGCGATCGCCTACACCCGGCTCAGCACGCGGATGGCGGTCACCGACACCCACAACGGTCTGCGGGTCCTCGGTCGCCGTTTCATCGACGTCGCGGATCTGCGGGATCCGGGAATGGGTCACGCCAGTGAGATCCTCGACATCATCGCCAGCCATCGGCTGACCTGGTCGGAGTACCCCACTGAGATCCACTACGACGACTACAGCCGCGCCAAGGGCCAGAGCAGTATCAACGCCCTCAACATCGTGTTCGACCGCCTGTTCCACGCCGGCGTGGGTCGATGACCTGGCGCACCCGATGACGCCGGTCCAGTGGCTGCTGGTGGCGGCCATCCTCGCGCTGCCCTTCCTGGGCTTCCTCTACTCGACGACCTCTCGCGGCAAGGCGCTCCGCCGGCTCTTCCTCCTGCTGCTCGCCGGCATCCTCGTCTTCAGCGTCCTGCGCCCGGACCTCTGGACGCAGGCCGCCGGGGCGCTCGGCGTCGGTCGGGGAGCGGATCTGCTGCTGTACCTGCTGGCCCTGGCGGTGGTGTACCTCGCGGTATGGAGCTACCTGCGCATGCGCGACTACCGGGAGTCGATCGCCACCCTCGTCCGAGCACTCGGGCTGCTCCAGGCGGAGGTGGAGCGGCTGGCCTCAGCCCCGGTGGCGCAGTCGACGCCAGCCGCTGGTGAGCGATCCGACGATGCCGCCGGGAGCGAGGATGACGACGAGGACGACGAGCAGGCCGTAAAGGATCGTCGGGAGGTTGTCGGTCACCCGGACATCCCAGCCGCCGCTGCCCGCGGCCTGGACAACGAGCTGGGGGAGGGCGACCAGGATCGCCGCTCCGATGAACGCACCGGTGAGGCTTGAGCGGCCCCCCAGCACGACTCCCACGAGCAGGCTGAGCGACAGCCCGAGGGCGAAGGCACCGGGGCTCACGACGCCGAGCAGTTGGGCGAAGGCGGCACCGGCCGCGGCCGCAGCGGCACTGCTGACAGTGAAGGCCAGGACCTTCGCGTTGGCCGGATTCACCCCGCACAGCGCGGCAGCCACCGGGTTGTCCCGCGCGGCTCGCCAGATCCGACCTTGACGACCGCGGGCAAGGTTGACGGCGACGAAGAGGGTGGCGAACATGAGGGCCCCGGCCAGCCATGCCTGCCAGCGCTCAACCGGGAAGTCCAGGTCATAGGGACCCCACAGTCGCACCCCGAAGGCGGTCACCGCCTGCTCCGGTGGGTAACTGACATCCACGAACAGCCCCTCCTCCCCGCCAAGGGCGGCCGGGAAGCGGTTGGCGATGGCGGGCAGCCCCACGGCGAGGGCGAGGGTGAGCCCGGCCAGGTAGGGACCCCGCAGTCGGGCTGCGATCACCCCAACGACCAGGCCGAAGCCGATGCCCAGCAGCACGCTCACGACCACGGCGGGAAAGGGGTCCAGCCCCCACGCCAGGGAGGCGACCCCGAAGCCGTAGCCGCCGACCGCCATCAGGGCCCCATTGCCGAGGGATACCTGCCCGGAGAGGCCGACCAGGATCACCATCCCGAACAATGCGGTGGCGTAGACCGCGCCCTGGGCGATCCAGAAGTTCATCAGGGGGTCGACGTTGTCGTTGATCCACAGATAGACGATGCGATAGCCGACGATGACCAGCAGCAGGCTGCCGATCAGGCGCACCCCGGGGATGCGGAAGAGCGCAGCCACCTCAGACCTCCCTGGTCGCCCGGTGCCCGAAGGCACCCTCGGGCTTGAGGATGAGGCTGATGACGAGCAGTGCCAGCGCCACCAGCGGGGTGTTCGTCGCGTCGGTGTAGCCGGTCACCAGGGAGAGCACCACACCGGTGAAGATCCCGATGGCGACCGCACCGACCGGGCTCTCCAAGCCACCCACGACCGCCACGGTGAAGGCAAAGACGAGCAGGACATTGAAGGAGGTGGGCGAGAGCAGGGTGAGGGGGGCGACGAGCACCCCGGCCAGTGCGCCGACCAGTCCGGCGAGACCCCAACCCAAGGCGATCATCCGTCCGACGCGCACCCCCGACAGGCGCGCCACCTCGGGGTTGTGGGCACTGGCGCGCATGGCCAGTCCCACATCGGTGCGGTTGAACAGCCAGGCGAGGAACACCACCAGCAGCGCCGCCGCGATAAGGGTGACGAGGTTGTAGACCGAGAACGGCAGTGCGGCGCCCCCGATCACCAACGGGGTATCGGGGAAGGGCTGTGGGAAGGCACGGAACTCCCCACTCCACACCAGCCCGGCAACCCCCTGCAGGGCGATGAGCACGCCGAAGGAGGCGATCAGCGCACCCGCCGGATCCGATCGTCGAACCGGCCGAAGCACGAAGACCTGCACGATCAGGCCCAGCAGCACCCCGGCGATGAGGGCGGTGACCAGACCCAGCAGCCAACTGCCGGTGCGCAGCTGCACGGTGAGGGCGATGTAGCAGGTAATCGTCGCCTGCCCGACCTGGGCGAAGTTGACCACCCCGCTGCTGCGGTAGATCAGCACGAGGGCGAGGGCCAGCAGCGCGTAGATGATGCCGCTGGTCACCCCGCCGAGCAGGTAGGAGCCGAACTCAACCATCGCGGCCGCCGGCGCCGTCCAGGTCAGTAGCCGAGGTAGGCATGGCGCAACTGCTCATCGGCGGCGATCTCCTCACTGGTGCCGGTCATGACGATGCGTCCGAGGTTGAGCACGACCGCTCGTCGGGCCACCCGCAGGGCGGTGACGGCGTTCTGCTCCACGAGCAGGACCGCCAAGTCGGTGTCCTCCGCCAGGCGCTGGATAAGTTCGAGGATCTGGGTGACGATCATGGGTGCCAGCCCGAGCGATGGCTCATCGAGCAGGAGCACCTTGGGCTTGGACATCAGCGCCCGGCCGATGGCGAGCTGCTGTCGCTCGCCGCCACTGAGGGTTGCCGCATGGGCATGGCGTCGTTCGGCGAGGGCGGGGAACAAGTCCAAGACCTGCACGAGGGTGTGTCCGCGCTGAGAGCGGGAATGCCAGAGGGCGCCGAGGACGAGGTTCTCGGTCACCGTCAACTCGGGGATGGTCGAGCGCCCCTCGGGCACCAGGGCCACCCCGGCCCGGACGATCTCCTCCGGGCGCCCGCCGGTGATCTCGTCCTCGCCGACATGCACCTCACCCCCGGATGGACGCACCAGCCCGGCGATCGCGCGCAGCAGTGAGGACTTCCCGGCACCATTGGCCCCGATCACCGCCGTCACCTGCCCGCACTGGGCCTCGAGGAAGACGTGGGAGACCGCCTGCACCGGCCCGTACCGGACGCTCAGATCCCGGACCCGCAGGTCGGGCTGGGTCATGACGACAACCATCAGGCCTGTCCCCTCGGCTCGGGCGGCGCAGCCGCAGCCGAGTCGCCAAGGTAGGCGGTGAGGACATCGGAGTCACCTCTGATCTCGGCGGGGGTGCCGCGGGCGATCACCCGACCGGCATCCAGCACCCAGATCTGCTCGCAGACATCCATCACCAATTCCATGTGGTGCTCAACCAGCAGGACGGTCCGCTGGGGCGCCCATGACCGAATCAGCAGTGCCAGCTCCGCGATGTCATCTGCGCCGATCCCACCGGCCGGCTCATCGAGCAGCAGCAGTTCCGGGTCACTGACGAGCGCACGGGCCAGCGCAACCCGCTTCTGCACCGGGTAGGGCATCTCATCCGGGTAGCGGTTGACGTAGTCGTCGACTCCGAGATCGGTGAGCGCCTGCCGGGCGCGGCGGGCGAGCCCGCGCTCCTCGATATCAGTCCAGGGCATGGCGAGCATGGACGAGAGGAACCCCGATCGAACGCCGGCATTGGCCCCGAGCATGACGTTCTCCAGCCCCGTCAGGGAGCCGAACAGGCCGACCCCCTGCAGCGTGCGGGCAATTCCCATCCGGGTGAGCCGATGTGGCCGGATGTGGCGCCGGGTGCGGCTGCGATAGCGGACCACCCCGGAATCGGGCCGGATGAACCCGCTGACGACGTTGAACAGGGTCGTCTTGCCCGCGCCATTGGGTCCGATCAGCCCGGTCACGCGGCCGGAGGGCACGGTGATGCTCACGTCCTCGAGGACCCGCAGGCCACCGAGGGTGACGGTGATCCCCTGCGTCTCCAGCAGCGGGATGTCACGCATGGCGGGAGAGTAGCGCCCGGCAGCGCGGGAGGCGCGGTTCAGGCAGGCCCGAACAGCCGATCCCCCGCGTCACCGAGCCCGGGGACGATGTAGCCGACGTCGTTGAGGCGCTCATCAAGCCCCGCCGCCACGATCGTGACGGTGCTCGCCGAGCCGATCTCGGAGCGGAGATGAGCGATGCCCTCAGGCGCGGCGATCAGGCAGACGGCGGTGATCGATGCCGCCCCGCGTTCGCGCAGCAGGGAAATCGCCGTGCTCAGGGTGCCGCCAGTGGCCAGCATCGGATCGAGGAGGAAGACCTCGCGCTCCCGCAGGTCCGCCGGGATGCGGTCGGCGTAGGTCGAGGCGATGAGCGTGCCCTCATCGCGGACCATGCCGAGGAATCCGACATCCGCACCGGGCAGCAGGCGCAGCATCCCGTCGAGCATGCCCAGGCCCGCCCGCAGGATGGGCACGACCAGCGGCGGTGGCCCACTGAGGGCCACGCCGTCCGTGGGTCCGACCGGGGTGATGACCCCGACGGCGCGCACCTGCATATCTCGCGTCGCTTCATAGGCGAGCAGGGTCACCAGCTCATCGCAGAGCCGACGGAAGGTGATCGTGCCCGTGCGCTCATCACGCAACTCGGTCAGCTTGGCTGCCACGAGCGGGTGGTCGACGATCCGGATGTCCATGCTGGGCACGCTAGCGCCCGCCGCCGATGGCAGGGTGGTGGCGTGCGCGTGTCGGCTCGTGATGAGGAGCTCATGACGATCGCACTCGCGCGTGCCCAGTCGGTCATCGCCGGCCCCGATGTGCCGATCGCCGCCCTGGTGATCGATCCGCAGGGGGTGATCCGAGGGGCGGGGGTCAACGCCTGCGTGGCGGACGCCGATCCGACGGCGCATGCGGAGATCATCGCCCTGCGGGAGGCCGGCCGGACCGTGGGTCAGTGGCGCCTGGATGGCTACACACTGCTCACCACGGTCGAGCCCTGTGCAATGTGCGCCGGCGCCGCCCTCAATGCGCGGGTGGCGCGGATCGTCTACGGCGCGGTCGAGCCACGCACCGGGGCGGTTGGGTCGACCTGCGACGTCATTCGCGACCGACCCGGCTGGGCGCAGGACGGTGGGATGGAGGTCGTCGGCGGCGTCTGCGCCGAGGAGGCCGCACGACTGTTGCGCACCTGGTTCCGCAGCCGACGCTCAGGGTGACGCCGGGACCCGGGGTGCAGGGACAGCCGCGGATCGGCGCACAAGGACGCAGGAGGGATTTGAGGCCGGGCGCCGCCGACGGGGGATGCAGCAGCGCCCGGCATCTCGACACTAGCTGGCACTTGTGGCCCTCGATGTCAGAAGTCCCCAGCCACCGGGGATTCTTAGCCAAACCTTTGCACAATGGCCGGCGCAGCGGCCCGCCGCGCCCCCCAGCGGGGCACAGGTGGCGGCTCTTCGGCCCGCCGGCGCGCACTAGGCTCTCCGTCGGTGGCGTGTCCGAGCGGCCGAAGGAGCACGCCTCGAAAGCGTGTGAGGGCTGACGTCCTCCGTGGGTTCAAATCCCACCGCCACCGCCACCGGGCCTTGGCCGGGTTTCCAAACCTCCCCAGCAGGCGCGAGACCGGCGATGGGACAGCCGGCTGCGTGGCTCCTTGGCGGAGGATGCGGGATTCGAACCCGCGAGGGATCTCTCCCAACACGCTTTCCAAGCGTGCGCACTAGGCCACTATGCGAATCCTCCACCGGAAGCCTAGGCAATGGATGAGCCCAGCCGACCGGTTGGGGGCTGGTCGCTGGCGGGGCCGAACTCACCGGTCGGGGTGGCGGGATTCGAACCCACGACCTCTTCGTCCCGAACGAAGCGCGCTACCAAGCTGCGCCACACCCCGGCGGGCCCTCGCCATCGACCCCGGTGGATCGTACCGTCATCGCCGCCAGGCTCGTGCCGCGGTGAGCACCACCAGCGGCGCCAACGACGAGACCAGTACCCCGATGAGGACGACCGTGATGCGATCGGTGGGAATCAGCGCGGTCGCCAGCAGTGCAGCACCCGCCGTCAGCCACGCGGCAGCGACGAGGCGGTAGCGGTGGGCTCCCGTTGCGACCGAGGTGAGCACCAGTGCTGGACCCAGTCCGACAACGCCGACGGAGCCCAGTGCGAGCACTGTCGGTGAGAACGGGTACGCGGGGCCGAACAGCGCGGTCAGGATCGGCCCCCCCACCACGGTGAGCAGGCCAACGGTGGCAACGCCCAGCGCAGCAGCCAGCGCCACCGCCTGTGTCGTCACCTGGTCACCCACGACGGGAGGGCTGGTCGATCGGCGGGCAGTGCGCGCGAGCAGGAGGGGCTGGAAGAAGCCGACGATGACCACCGCGAGCCGGGAGGTGCCGATCACGATCTGCGCGGCCGCGATCTGCGCGGCCGGAATGTCCCCGACATGGGGTCGCAGGGCGGCGGGGACGGCCAGCAGGCAGGCGCTCATGACGAGGGTGGCCAGCACCAAGGCGGTGAAGTGAGCTTCGCGCCCGCCGCCCCAGCTAGTGGGCGCGGCCCTGGCGGCGTCGGCGATCACGTCCTGCCGCGCCCGTGAACGTCCTGCTCCCCATCCGAGGACGGCCACCAGGGGGGCGGCCATCGCGATGACCGCGCCGACAATGAGGGCGGTGAGGGGAGCCATGCCGGCGACCAGCAGGGTGACGGGCAGGACAATGCTGGCAGCCGCCCACGCAGCCTGGCTGAGCCCGAACCGCAGTCGGTTGCCCAGGCCCATCGTGAGACCCCTGATCGCCGCGCTCAGCTGTTGCAGTGGTGCGGCGACGATCAATGCGAGGGTGCCGATGACGACGGCGGGGCCGAACATCACCGGCTGCCAGCCGACCGGGAGAATCGCCACCACCACGGCGGCGAGAACGAAGCCCAGGAGCCACCCGCGCAGTCCGCTCACTGCCGTGCGGGCGTCCCCCGTGGCTGCCACCCGACGGGTGAGCGCCTGCTCGGTCGCCGCCGCCGGGCCGCCAACAACGATTCCCACCACTGAGAGAACGGCCGCGTAGGCGGTGTAGTCCATCGGGCCGAGCACCCGGGCCGCGATGACGGTCATCGCGATTCCGGATGCGGCGAAGGATGCCGAGCCGAGGATCACCGGCCAGGTACCGGCCAGTCGTGCGGGGAGGGTGCCGGTCACCCCGATTGTGGGTGCACCGCGGGGCGACCCAGTGAGTGCACCGTCCAACCGGCTGCCGCCCACCGCCCCCGGTCGAGGACGTTGCGTCCATCGATCATCAGCCGCGCAGCAACCACGTCGGCGATCGCAACCGGGTTCAGGGTCCGGTACTCATGCCATTCCGTGAGGTGTGCGACCAGCTCGGCGCCAGCGAAGGCGGTTCGGATATCGGTCGCATAGTGAAGTTCCGGGGCAGCCTGCTGCGCATTCGCCAGCGCCTGCGGATCGTGGACGGTCACGACCGCACCCGCCGCGTGCAGCGCCCGGGAGATCGCCAGGGCCGGGGAGTCCCGGACGTCATCGGAATCAGGCTTGAATGCCGCACCCAGCACCGTGATGGCGCGGCCACCAAGCCCACCGAGCAGGTCGCCGGCGAGCTCGGTGACGCGATCTCGTCGTCGGGTGTTGATCTCGTCAACCGACCGCAGGAAGTCGACACTGGTGGGAAGGCCCAGTCCGCGCGCGGCCGCCTGAAAGGCGCGGATGTCCTTGGGCAGGCAGCCGCCGCCGAAACCGATCCCCGCCTGCAGGAAGCGATTGCCAATGCGGGTGTCGTAGCCGAGTGCCTCCGCAAGATGGACGACATCGGAACCAGTGGCCTCGCAGATCTCAGCCATCGCATTGATGAAGGAGATCTTCGTTGCGAGGAAGGAGTTCGCCGCCACCTTCACCAGCTCGGCGGTGCTGCGGTCGGTGACGAGGAACGGAACCCCGTCCGAGAGCAGCGGGGCGTAGACCTCACGCAGGGCCGCCTCGCCGGCCGCACTGGCGGTGCCGACGACGATCCGGTCCGGCCGGAGGGTGTCGGCAACCGCGAAGCCCTCGCGCAGGAACTCCGGATTCCAGACCACCTCGATCTGGGCCGATGTGGTGTGTGCGGCGAGCCGTGCCGCGAGGGCATCCGCGGTTCCCACGGGAACTGTCGACTTACCGGCCAGCACACTCGTGCCGCGAGCGACGGCAGCCAGGGCGGCCACTGCGGCATCGACGTAGCGCAGGTCGGCTGAGCCGTCCGCACCCTCCGGCGTTCCCACGCACAGGAAGTGCACGGCGGCATCGGCGGCAGCCGCCATGTCGGTGGTGAATGTCAGCCGGCCCTCAGCGAGGTTGCGGGTGAGCAGCTCCGGCAGGCCCGGTTCAAAGAAGGGCAACTGCCCCGCAGCCAACTGGGCGATGCGGTGCTCGGCCAGGTCGACGCCGACCACCTCATAGCCGAGTTCAGCCATGCACACCGCATGGGTGGCGCCGAGGTAGCCGGTGCCGATAACGCTGAGCTTCATGACCTGCCCGCCCTCATGCCTGTGCTACCTCCGCCCGGTAGGCCGCCACCATCGCGAGCATCCCCTCGGCGAGGGGGACCCGCGGCTCCCATCCGAGCACCTCGCGCGCCCGCGTGATGTCGGGGCAACGCTGCGAGGGATCGTCGGGGGGGCGCTCGGTGAACACCACCGGTGACGATGACTGGCAGGCGGCGATCACCGCATGCGCCAGCTCGAGGATCGTCCGCTCATCGGGGTTGCCAAGGTTGATGGGACCCGGATGATCACTGTCGGCCATCCGCTCAAGACCGGCGACGAGGTCGTCGACGTAGCAGAGGGAGCGGGTCTGCATCCCATCCCCATGGACGGTGAGCGGTTCACCGCGCAGGGCGGCGCTGATGAACGCGGGGAAGGCGCGGCCGTCCGCCGGGTCCATCCGCGGCCCGTAGGTGTTGAAGATCCTGACGATGCCCACATTCGTTGCATGCTCGCGACGATAGGCGGTGGCGAGCGCCTCGGCGAAACGCTTCGCCTCGTCGTACATGCTGCGCTCCCCGATGGGGTTGACATTGCCCCAGTAGCTCTCCGGCTGGGGATGGCACAACGGATCGCCGTAGACCTCCGAGGTGGAGGCGAGCACCATCCGGGCACCCTGATCAGTTGCCGCAGCAAGACAGGTGCGGGTGCCGGCGCTGCCGGCGGCAAGGGTCGCCAGCGGCCGGGACTGGTAGGCAACCGGCGAGGCGGGGCTCGCGAGGGCGAAGATGACGTCCAGGTCGATGCCCTGCAGGGCGCCAGGATCGCAGACGTCGGCATTCCGGTAGGTGAATCGCGGGTGGTCGAGCACACCCTGGAGGTTTGCCAGTGACCCGGTCGAGAGGTCATCGACGACGGTGACCGAGCAGCCCCGGGCAAGGAGCCGGTCGGTCAGGTGGGAGCCGATGAACCCGGCACCACCGGCGATCAGCACATGTCGCACTAGTAGGCCCCCTCACCGCGGGCGACGACAGCAACCGTTCGGGCGAGGATGAGCAGGTCGAGGGTGAGTGACCAGTTCTCCACGTAGTACAGGTCCAGGCGCACGGTGTCCTCCCAGCTGAGGTTCGACCGGCCCGAGATCTGCCACAGTCCGGTAAGCCCCGGCTTGACGAGCAGTCGCCGATGCTCATGCTCCTCATAGCGGGCGACTTCGCGCTCAAGTGGGGGTCGCGGACCGACGAGGCTCATTTCCCCGCGGAGCACGTTGAGGAACTGGGGCAGCTCATCCAGGGAGAACCGACGCAGGAAGCGGCCGATCGGGGTGACCCGCGGGTCCCGCGGAAGTTTGAACAGGCGCGCCTCGAAACCCTGGGGGGCCAGGGTGCGGGGATCCACCCGGTCGGCGTGCACAACCATGGTCCGGAATTTGAAGCAGGTGAAGTGCGTGCCACCCTGCCCGAGGCGCGTCTGGCGATAGACCACCGGCCCGGGGCTGCTCACCCGCACCGCCAGGGCGATCACCGCGAGGAGCGGTGAGAGCACGATCAGCGCGACGAGGGAGCCGGTGATGTCGAATACCCGCTTGAGCACCCGCGCCGGCCCGGAGAACTGGGGCTGCTCCAGGTGCAGTAACGGCAGCCCTTCAACGGTGTGCACGCGCAACCGGGGTCCGGCGATCTCGGTGACCGAGGGCGCAACGATGAGGTCGACGTCAAGACCCTCAAGTGCCCATCCGACCTGACGCAGCTCCTCGGGGGCGAGGCGGGCCGAGGCGCCGATGATGATCGTGTCCGCCCCCAGGGCCCGCGCCCGTGGGACGATCGCATGCACCGCGTTCATGCGCGCATCACCGGCTCGCACATCACCGGGTGAAACCTCGGTCCGACCGGCCGGATCGACGGCGGCAGGGTCACCGAGGACGATGGTGTCGATGACATCGAAGCCGGCCGTCGGGGTTGTGTTGAGCTCGGACAGCAGGCGCGGGTCACCGGCGGTGCCGCTGATGATGACCACCCGATGGAGGAGTTCCCCGGCACTGCGGCGGGCATTGAGCCAGTCGCGGACCTTCTTCCGCCCGTACATGAGGAGCACAAGCCCAAGCGGGAAGGCCAGCAGCAGGTAGCCACGTGCAACCTCGAGCTTGCCGAGGTAGGACACCAGGGCAATCGCACCGAACAGCCACAGTGTGGCCTTGACCAGGCGGCCATATTCATCTGCGCCGAAGCCCAGCACCCTGGGATCACGGGTGTTGAATCCGGCCAGGACCGTCAGCCACAGGACGCTGAGCAGCAGCCAGAATCCGATGTACGCCACGTCATAGCCGGTCAGCGGGGGCTGGAGGAACGCCTCCCGGAAGCGCAGGAATGCTGCGACGGTGGTCGCGGCACCCACCGCGAGGATGTCCGAGATGAGTAGCCGGCGGCGCACCGTGGACAGCCAGTGCCCGGCTGGGGTCGTGATCGGACGGGTGCCAGGACGCACCTCGACCAGGCGTCGCACGGGCTGGTGGGTGGCGGGTGCGGTGGCTGCCACCGGCGCAGGGGAGGCTTGAGGGGGAGGCGAGGCAGCGGGGGGCTGCGTCTGCGAGGACACAGCCACCTCCCTTGTTGTGCCCACGTTGCTCCGTGGCCTGCGGACGATGCACCCCTGCTGGTGACGCGCCCGTGCCCGCGACTCACCGACTGGGTGTCGGCGCAGTCTAGCCTCGTTGACATGGGTGCCGCGGCAGCACGAGTGGCAGTTCGGCCAGCGCGCGTGACCTTCGACGCCCGCTCCGCCCGGTCGCCTCGGCACAGCGGCTGGGAGCGCTATGCACGAGGACTCCTCGACGGGCTCCTGCAGCAGGGTGATGCCGACCTGTTGATCACCCCCGCCGGCACCGGGCAGTCCATTGCGGGCCGGCTCTGGGACTCGTACACGGTTCTTCCCCAGCAGGGTCGCCGAGCCGACCTCTGCCACTTTCCGACCTTCCCCCCGGTCGGCTGGGAGCGCGGCCCCATGGTTTACACCCTCCATGACCTCACGTGGTGGCGCGACCCGGCCGCAGCCTCACGACTGGGTCGTCACCTCTACCGAGGCCAGGCGGAACGGGCTCTGCGTCGCGCGCACATCCTCACCCCAAGTGAGTCGGTGGCCGCCGAGGTGCGGGCGGAGTTCGGTGTGCCGGACGATCGCGTGACCGCGGTACGCAACGCCGTCGCCCTGCCGCCGCCTGAACCACCGCGGCGGCGCCCCACCCGGCCGTACCTGCTCACCGTCGGTACCGTGGAACCGCGCAAGAACCTGCGACGCCTGGCAGCCGCCTGGCAGCGCAGTGGGCTCGCCACAACTCACGACCTACGGCTGGTCGGCCGACAGGGTTGGGGTGACCTGCCGGACGGTATGCGGGCGGACATCATCGACGACGATGCCCACTTGGCCTGGCTGTACCGCAATGCCGTCGCAACCGTCATGGTCAGCACCTACGAAGGCTTCGGCTTTCCCGCGGCCGAGTCCCTGAGTCAGGGCACACCGGTGATCGCCTCGGATATTCCCGCACTGCATGAGGCGACGCTCGGGTGTGCGGTGTTCGTGGATCCTTGTGATGTCGATGCCATCGCCGCCGGGCTGCACGCCGTCGCCGATCAGCCGCCCGTCGTGCCGCCCGCCATCTCGGGGGCGATCACCGCCCATACCTGGCGGGACGTTGCAGCGGCGGTGGCGGATCTCTACCGGCGTGTTCTCGGGTGAACCTGCCACCACCGGGCCCGTCTGACTCACGTGGTGCACTCCCCGGCGATGCCCCGATCCCCCTCGGCCTCGCCCACATCCATCCGGTGACCCTCGCAACTGCGGTGGAGTGCGTGAGCGGCTGGGCGCAGCAGCGTGGGCGTCCGCACCTGGTTGTCACCCCTAACGTCGCCAATATTGCCGTACTGCAACGCGAGCCGGCGGTGCAGGCGGCGTATGCCCAGGCTGATCTGGTGCTCGCCGATGGGTGGCCGGTGGCACTTGCCGTGAGCCTGATCGCGCGGCGACGAGTTCCCCGGGTCACCGGCAGTGACCTGCTGCCCGCCTTGGCAGCCCGTCGCGGTCCCCGCCTGCGCGCGGTACTCATCGGCGGCCGGGACCCGGGAAAGGTGGCCACCGCAGTCGCCGGATCACCGGGACTGGTTGTCGTCGACGCACACGGTGGCCGGTGGCGGCCCGATCAGAGTGCGGCAGCTGCCGTGCATGAGATCTGTGCCCGCAACCGACCGGATGTCCTGCTGCTGGCCCTGGGTTCCCCGAAGCAGGAGGCATTGGCTGCGGCGGCACTGCAGGTGCCGGGACTGGATTGCGGGGTGATCCTCTGCCTCGGGGCGGCTGGGGACTTCGTCTCCGGTGATCAGGTCCGGGCACCGCGCTGGGCCCAGCGGCTCGGCTTGGAATGGGCCCACCGGCTGCTGAGTGATCCGCGACGACTCGGTCCCCGCTACCTCGCCGCCATCGGCCCGTTCACCGGCGTTGCGTTGCGCGCGCTGTGGCACTCCCCTCGGGAACGGCGATCGGAACGCGGGTGGTGAACGCGGTGATGAGCTCGACTGTCGAGCCGCGCACCGCCCACCCGGGGGGCGGCTGCGGTGGCGGCGCGCTCGGGAAGGTGACGCTCAGCACCAGTGAGGGAGTGGTGAACATCGGCTGCGGGTCGGCAATGGCCGAGTACTGGAGGCCGCCGGAGCCGTCGCGCCGAGCTGCCTGAGCCCCGACCCCTCCGGCCGCCGGTGACGGGTCCCGGGTGAACGTGTCGGGCGGCAACCGGTAGCGCAGGGTGATCGTGACAATGCCCCCGGGTGCGATCCAGCCCCGGCTGCGGACGAGTGGTCGGCCCTGACCATCGTCAAGGATGGTCTGTGACTCCCACCCCGCCGGGGCAACCACCTCGACCTGCTGTGCCAGCCCGGGCAGGTACTGGTAGAGCGCCGGTCGTGACCAGCGGGTGTAGTAGCCATCACGTGGTTCACCGGGTACCTCCCCCGCTTGACCGGGTGTGGCGTTGTTGAGGGTCACCAGTTGAGTCACCGAGGCTGACCCGTCGGCGTCGAGGAGGACCTCATGGCGGACCTCCCGCTGCTGGTAGACGTCGACCTTGGAACCGTTCGTGTTCTGGGTGTAGACCGCGATCTGGTCGGGTGCCTCACGGTCCACCTCACCGGTGAGCCCGATCGCGCTGAGGACCTGCTGGGCCTGTGGGTCAACCAGCCACGCCTGGACGTGGCGTCCACCCGTTCCGGCGAAGAGTGCGCGCGCCACCCCGGGCAGGTTCTCCCCGGTGACGAGGGCTGCAACCACCGCCGCGGACAGCTGCGCATTGAGGTCGTGCCGGGTGCTCTTGTCCCGCACCTGCGTGTATGCATCGAACAGGATCGTCTCCGCGAGATTGGCCTGGGTGACCTCGCCATAGCCCTCGGTCTGCACCGGACCAATGGCCCCCAGCACACCGGCGATCGCGGTGGTGTCCAATGCGATCACGCCGTCGACCGCGGGGAGGCCGCCCGCCTGCCAGGCGCGAGCGAGTTGCTCGCCACTGATTCGGAAGTCCGGATGCTGGTTGGCGTTGACGAAGCGATCCGGTTCACCTGGTGCCGGTCCCAGCGGCGGACCCACGAGCGTCTGCCAGGTGACCTTGCGGTTGTCGAGGAAGAACTCGGTACTGGTCGCCCCCTGCCGCAGGACCGACATCGCACCATCGTCGAACTCGATCAGTGCAGCCGACAGTGGCGCTCCCCCAGTGGCGCGCAACTCGGCAGGGTTGAGGATCACCAGCAGGTAGCGCGTGGGTCCCTCGGCCCCGAGCAGTCCGGGCAGCCGTGGGTAGATCGCGAGCAGGTTTCCCAGGAGGTCGCTCAAGGGTGCGACCTCCGCCTCGGCGGTGGCGGTGAGCGCCGCGATCCGTCCTCCCACCGGGCCTCCGGTCGGGGTCGCTGCCAGGCGCTCCTGGGCTTCTTGTAGCGAGGTATGGGCGGCGGCGAGCAGCGGCTGGTACGAGGCGAGTCGCTCAACGTTGATCTGCCCGTTCAGCACAAGCTTCGTCGCACCGACTCCCTCACCACTGGCGAGGGTGTACACCTCGAATAGGTCCTCGGTCGCACGGACGAGCCGATCCCCGGCCTGTGTGAGGGTGCCCATTGCTCGGAACGGCTCCCCCAGCCACGGCAGTACCCCGAGGATGCGGATAGCGGGATTCGCGGCAGCGCTGCCGGCGACGTCAATCTGCGAGCGGGCCTGCGCCACAGCTGCCTCCGCTGCCGGATAGTCGTCAGCGCTGACCGCCCTCGCCAAGCTTGCGACCGACGCCTGCGCGGCCGCACCGCTGCGATAGGCAGTTGCCGTGGCGATCGCCGCTGAGCCGAGCAGGAGCACCACCACGATGAGCAGGCCGAGACCGACCAGCGTCCGTGGCCGGTACCTTCGGAGCCAACCCATCACCTCACGCTACCTGCCTGCCCAGTGCGGTGAGCACCTGCGCCGGGCGGTTCGTGATGAGGGCATCGACGCCAACCGACACGCAGTGGGCGACGTCCGCCGGCTCGTCAACGGTCCAGACGGCCACCCCGTGACCACGGCCGCGCGCGCGGGCGACCACCATCGGGTCCGCTCGAACGGCCCGCACACTCCATCCCTCGATATCGGTGAAGCGACCGCGGACCAGCACGGCCGCCAGCGGTCGCTGATCGCAGAGCAGCACCCTGGGCACGTCAGGCAGCAGGCGGGCCATCCGCATCAGTGCTGCGGCGTTGAACGACATGACCACCACGGTGACACCCTGCGGATCCGCCCGGGTCAGCCCCGCGTCACGCAGCACCGCTGCGAGTACCCGTTCGGTTCGTCCGCCATGGCGCGTTGGGTGCTTGGTCTCCAGGGCAACCTGCAGTGGACGGCCGCAGGAGCGGGCCAGGTCAAGGAGGTCGGTGAGAGTCGGGATGCGCTCACCTCGGGCCGATCCCGTCCGGTGCCAGGCGCCGACATCGATCCGCTGGAGCTCCGCGAGGGTGGTGTTGGCGATGACGACGCCCCGGCCGGCATCGCCGCCGGTCCGGGTCAGCGTCCGGTCATGGACGCAGACCAGGTGCCCATCCGTCGTGAGGCGCAGATCGGCCTCAAGGCCATCGGCACCCTGCTGCAGAGCGAGTGCGAAGGCTGCCATCGTGTGCTCCGGGGCCTCGTGACTGGCGCCGCGATGGGCGATCACAAGGGGTCCGTGGGGGGGGATCAGGCCACGGCTGCTCACAGGGGAACCTCGCAGGGATGTCCGGCGCCTCTAGGGTTGGGGGGTGCTCGCACGCGCCATTCTCACCCCAGCCGCCTCGGAGATCGTGGTCCTGATCGCATTGGGCCTGTCGTTGTTCGGTGTGATCGGCCTGGTACTGGCCGTCCTCTTGGGCGTCCGTCTGGCTCGGTTGCGGCGTGGCTACGCGGTCCTGATCGGGCGGGGCGTTGATTCGGATCGCTCCTCACTGGTGGAGTTGGTCAACCGCCGCCATGCCGAGGTGACGGCCCTGAGCGCAGCGGTCGACGACCTGCAGCGCTACGACAGGGTGCTGACGGAGTTGGTGCAGGCCGCCGTCAGTGGCGTCCACTTGGTGCGCTACGACGCATTTCAGGAGATGGGCGGACGGATGTCCTTCTCGGCAGCCCTCGTCGATGCCCACGGCAATGGCGTGATCCTCACGACCATCAACGGCCGCTCCGACAACCGCACCTACCTCCGACTCGTGACCGGCGGTGTGGCCGAGGTTGAGCTGTCCGAGGAGGAGCAGCAGGCGCTCAGCGGCGCTCTGGCATCAGCCATTCGGGTGCCGTGACCGCAACCATCACCCCGCTGGCAATCGAGGGGGGGTTCCTCATCGAGCCGATGGTGCATGGAGACGTCCGGGGATCGTTCACCGAGACCTTCAAGGCCAGCGCCTTCGAGGGGGCCATCGGTCGCCCCCTCGATGTGGCCCAGGTGAATGTGTCGCGTTCGGTGCGCGGCACCCTGCGCGGGGTCCACTATGCGGACCTGCCACCGAGTCAGGCGAAGTACGTCATGTGCTCGGAGGGGGAGATCCTGGACGTCGTCGTCGACATCCGCGTGGGGTCGCCCACCTTCGGTGCTCATGTCACAGTGCCATTGGACGCCACCCGCCGGGCAGGGGTGTTCCTCTCGGAGGGGCTGGGGCATGCATTCCTGGCCCTCAGTGAGACCGCGGTCGTGACGTACCTGGTGACCGCGGAGTTCTCACCGACCCGCGAGCACGGCATCACGCCGGTTGACGACACCTTGGCCATCGACTGGCCATCCGGGATCACCCCACTGATGTCGGCAAAGGACGCCGCCGCACCGAGCCTCGCCCAGGCGCGTGCGGCGGGGCTACTGCCGAACTACGACGCATGTCTGGCCTATGTGGCGGGCCTGCGTCGCTGATCGGCGGTATCACCGCAGGTTGACCGGCGGCATCACGGCGCCGTCAGAGCCGAGGGTTCTGCGCGGCAGCCCCGCTCACAGAGGGGTCGGGGTCGGCGGTGAGTTGGCGGAGCACCTCGCGGGGTGCATCCGGGTTCCCCGCAACCGCCAGCCGAACCTGCGCACTGGGATCCACGGACAGGTCCGTGAGAACGTCGCGCGGGGTCGTGCCGCGGCGGGCCACCACCACCCGCACCTGCGCACTGGGATCACCTGCGAGACGTCGCAACAGCCCGGCATCGGCATGCTCAGCCACCGCCTCACGCACCCGCTGCGACCCCGACCCGGCCAGCACATCAGCAGTTACCGGATCGGCGAACGACGCCACCGTCACCGCGCACGACTCCGACACCAACGCCACCGTGCCCTGCGTCACCGCCCCCGGCGCCGGGCACACCACCCCCGCCGCCACCAACGGCTCAACCCGACTCACCACCGACCAGGGCAGCAGCAACGGCGCCGCCAACCGCACCGCGTACGCGTTCACCACCACCACCGACCACACCGCCAGCACCATCCCCACCGCCAACGCAGCACCCGACCACAAGCGAGCCCCCCGGCCCCGCCATGGCCCGCTTCGCGCAAGCGACGCGCACCCCAACGCCGTCACTAACACAATGAAGGGCCCCCAGTCGGCAAGGTAACGCGGCGTTAGGCCATGGAACATGAGGGTGGTCACGGCGGGCGCGGCCCCCGCCATGACCAGCAGCACCCACATCGTCGCCGGCTCAGTCAGCACGCGATCGACCACCCCACGCACACCCCCCACCGCCACTCCCAGTGGCCGCGCGAGCAGCCGAACCACCAGCACCACCACCAGCACCACCACCAACGGATACGTGGCGGTCAGGCTCAGACCGCCCTGGTTCACGATCGAGCCGGGCGCCAGCGGCCACAGCAGCACGACCTCCCCCTGCCAGGTCACCCACGGAAAGGCCTCCGTCACACCCAGCCCCCACGGGCGCAGGTAGAACGCCAGCAGCGTCGGCAGGAACCGCAACCCCGCCAGCTGCCCGCCATTAGCCTCCAAGGCCAGCGCGAAGACGGGCTGGGAGTACGCCTCATGCAGCCGCCAATCAGGTACCAGCTGGCCGAACTTCAACCAAAACACCCCCACCACCCCCACCACCGGCAGCACAGCACACCCCACCGCCCCCACCCACGCCACCCACCACCGGCCACCCCCACCACCTCGACGCGCCCCATACGCCGCCACCACCACCGCAACCCCCAACACCACCCCCACCAACGCCACCCCCGGCCGGGCGCTCGCCCCACACACCACCGCCACCACCGCACCCACCACCCACCACCACCGCTGCGACCACCACCACCCCACCACACACCCCACCCCCGCCAACGTGAACACCACCCCCCACGCAATCGCCTCCCCCGCAGCCGACCGCGTCAAATCAATCAACAACGGAGACGCCCCCGCCACAACCCCACACGCCACCACCAACCACAACACCCCACCACCACCCCGCCAGCCCGGCGCACCAGTCAACCGCCACACCACCCCAACCAACGCCAACCCCAACGCAAGACCCACCACCACCGCAACCCACCCCAACACCACCGACCCACTACCCGGAAACCCCACCACCCACAACGGCAACCGCAACACCGACGGCGTTGGACCGAAATACCCGTAACACACCCCCTCCCGCACATGACACTCACCCAACAACCCCGTCCCCACACCAAACCCACCCTGCAGCATCGACGCCAACTGCTCACGGTAGAAGAACGTCGTCCCCCACACATACGGACGCTCAAACACCACACTCAACGTCCCCTGCGACACATACACCAGTCCCACCAACGACCCCACCACCCACCACGCACCCACCACCCAGCCACCCACCGGAACCGCGCGCACCCACCGCACCTAACGCACGCTACCGACCCCCCACCCACCCCTCACGACCGCGTCACCACCACCCGCCAAACCTCCCCGCCAACACCACCCTGCGGGGGAAAAACCAACCGAAAGCGACTCTCACCAACAACAACCGGAACCGAGAAGCGCACCCGGAACGGAGACCCTCGACCGCAGGACTGGGACCGGGGGGCAGTGTCCTGTCTTGCTGTCGACCACCGGCCGCCCTGCTGGATCTCTATGCGGTATGCCGCAACCGCGTGGCAGTAGTCGTAGACCCACGACGTCGTGGCAGTGCAGTCCGGTCGACCCGTCGGGTAGCGCGCGCAGGTGCGTGGTTGCCCCGGGTTGGCTGACGCGGGGCCACTGGCGGCAGCGCTCGGCGGTGCCATTGGTGACCCAGCCGGGCACGCATTCTCGCCATAGACCTGCTGAATGAGATCTCGATCGAAGTCGCTGAGCGGGGTTTGGGCCAGTGGTGGGCGGCGAGGATCCAGCATCACGCTGGTGGCACCGGGGGAACGCTCACGCAGGGTGTCCCATGCGATGTCGCCGAGCCCAAGAACGTTGCCCACCTCATGCAGCACAACGTGAATGAAGCCAGCCTCGTCGCTCAACTCACGACCGTCGACAGTCGACGCCAGCCGCAACATGATCGTCGCCTTTGTTCGTCGCTCTCCGTTTGTCCAGCCAGACCACCACCCCGGGAAGGACCTATCCCGCATCTGCACCAGCCCGATCGTGACGTTGGCGGTTGGACGATCAACGCGAAGGAAGGTCACTGTTGACAACGCCTCATCCCAGGCGTTCACTGCGCGGGCGATCCAGAGCTCCTCCTCGGCTGAGAAGGGTCGCAGGACTGGTTCATCACCAAAGGGTGCCCTGCCCTGGATGACGGGTGCGCTGGTGCTCCAGGTGATCGTCGTGGGCTGCCCTGGCCGCCCCCATCTCTCACCGGGCTGGTACTCCTCGAAGAAGAGCGTGCTCAACTCCTGGCACTCCAATGTGGGTGATGCCGCGGCCGGTTCCACACTGGGGGGCAGCAGGAGGCCGCTGAGGAAACCGGCCGCCGCGCCGATGACGAGCAGTGACGTCAGCGGGCTACTGCGTGCGCACGATGATGCGGGTGGCGCCGATGTCGATGACGTCGCCGTCGCTGACGATGGCCTGCCCGCGGGGGACCCCATTGATGCGCGTGCCATTGGATGAGCCGAGGTCTTCAACCGAGATCTGCTCCCCAAGAGTTACCTGAAGATGTGCTCGGGACACCCCGGAGTCACGTAACCGAAGGTCCGCGGCTGCGCCGCGGCCAACAACTGTGACCTGTCCCGTCAGCGGGTACTCCTCCCCGTCCACGACCAGTCGGGGTGGCTGGACGACAGCGGGTGGCGCTCCCACGGCCGCAGCACCCACCGGTGCCTCAACTGAGGCGGCCACCGGCACGTCAAGGCGTGCCCGAGTCCGGGTTGAGTGGGAGGCCATGACGAAGTCACTCGCATAGGGAAGCTGCTGCCACGGCAGTGAGGTCAGATCCGGGCTCACGGATACCTCCACTCGGTAGTGGCCACCAGCGAGGTACAGGCCGCCAATGAAGAACCGCGCGCGCACCGTCTGGCCGGGCGACAGCGCCGGCATCGCCAGCCCCTCATGATGGGTATTCCACTCAAGCATCAGCACGCCGTCGTCGGACCACACCGCGAAGGACACCAGATAGCCGTCCTCGGGAACGCTTGCGTCCGCGGTCAGGATTGCGATGAACTCCAGTGACTGCCCGGGGTGGATCAATCGCTCGCCGTCCTCGCGAATCGAGGTCGCCCGGGCCGGCCGCTCACCTAGTTCCAGCCCGACCGCGGTCACGCGTAGTGGTGACGGGGTCGGATCAAGGTGCGGGGTGATCTCGGCGGCGACCATGAGTCGATAACGGTCGATCACCTCAAGTGCCGGCCCATAGTGCTCAAGCTGCCCGTGGCTGAGCAGGGCAGCGCTGTGGCAGAACTCCAGCACAGTATTCGCATCATGGGTGACGAGGACCACGGTGGTACCTCGCGCCTGCACCTCCCTGATGCGCGCCAGACAGCGCAGTTGGAACTCTTCATCGCCGACCGCGAGGACCTCATCAACGATCAGCAGATCGGGTTCGGAGTGGATGGCAATCGCGAATCCCAGTCGCGCGTACATGCCGCTGGAATAGTGCTTCACCGGGTAGTCGATGAAGTCCTCGATCCCGCTGAATTCGATGATCGCATCCTGCTGCCGTTCGACTGTTCGACGCGGCATGCCGAGGACGGCGCCATTCAGCCAGATGTTCTCCCGTCCCGTCATGTCGGGGTGGAAGCCGGCACCCAGTTCCAGCAGTGCCGCAACCCGGGCGGGCCGCGACACCGCACCGGTGGTCGGGTCGAGGATCCCGGCGATGATCTTCAGCAGTGTCGACTTGCCGGAACCATTGCGCCCCACCAGCCCGACGGTGGTCCCTCCCTCGATGTGGAGGGTGACATCGCGCAGGGCCCAGAAGTCATTGCGTCGTGGCCGCCGCCAATCGGCGACGAAGTCCTTCAGTGATGTGGATGTCTGCTGACGGAAGCGTCGCGACACGTTGCGGATATCAACCCAGTTCTCGTTCACAGGTCAGCAACCACCGCGGCGTTCGTCCGGGAGAAGAGCCGCTGCATCGCATACAGCAGGAGCCATGAGGCGACCGCCGTGAACCACAGCCGGGTGGCCCAGGGTGAATCGAGGTACAGCAGGTTCTGGTAGCCGGTTCCGCCGGCCGGTGGCCACAATCCCTGCTGGGCGCACATGACGACGAGGGCCATCGGGTTGAGCAGATAGGCCTGCCACAGCAATTCGCCACCCGGCCAGCCGCGGAAGACCTCCTCCACGAAGGACCATGAGTAGAGGATCGGCGTGATGAAGAAGCCGACGAACAGCCCGATGGTCAGCAGGTACTGAATGTCGCGAAAGCGTGCATTGAACACCGCCATCAACAGCGCGGTCGCCGTCGACAGCGGCAGCAGGATCGCGAGCATCGGAATCAGGTACGCCAACTGACTGGCCTGCGGCCAGTCCCAGAGCAGGGCGTATCCGAGCACCAGGGCCACGAACTGGAAGCCGGCGTTGACAACAGCCGAGACGGTGATCGACAGCGGCAGCACCTCGCGCGGAAACCACACCTTCTTCAGCAGGCCCGCGTTCTCGGTCAGGCACAGCGCACCGCGTGAGGCCACCTCATTGAAGAAGTTCCACACGATCAGCCCGGGAAACAGGAACAGGCCGAACTCGGGTATCGATCTGCTGGCACCAAGGAACTGGCCGACGACGAGCGTGTAGATCAGCAGTGTGACGATCGGACTGATCAGGGACCAGCCGACGCCGAGAATCGAACCCTTGTAGCGTCCGCGCAGCTCGCGCATCACCAGTGAGGTCACCAAGTCCCGGCGCCGCCACAGCGCAGTGAGGTCTGCTGCCGCTGAGCCGCGCAGACCCCCGGGGCGGACGAGTACGCGCTGGTTGTGGCCGTCCCTCACCCTGCGCCCACCCCACCCCCGCGCATCAGATCAGCCCCTCCGACTGCGCCTGCCGGATCCAGGGGATGACCTCGTCCAGCATCTGCGGCAGCGTCGTCGTGGCCTCGAATCCGAGGATCTCCCGTGCCTTGCTGACGTCGGGGATCCGTCGCTGGACATCGTGATCGAAGGGATCGTCGTGGATGAGGGTCAGTGGCCGATCCGGGCCATGGATGTGCTGCCAGATCAGCTGCGCCAATTCCGTGACAGTGGTGGCGGTCGGTGTGGAGATGTTGAAGTCCTCATTCAGCGCCCCCGGATGCGTGAGAGTGGTGACGATTCCGCGCGCCAGATCGCCACCGTAGGTATAGCAGCGCACCTGATCGCCGGCCCCCAGAACGTGCAGGGGATCCTGGCCCTTGAGCACCTTCTGCACCAGATCGGGCACGACGTGGCTCATCGCGAGGGCGACGTTGCCACTGAGCACTTCGACATCGGTGAGCGCGCGGCGCTCGCCGATTCCCACGCAGTTGAACGGTCGGACAATCGTGTACGGCAGTCGGTACTGATCCCAGGCAGCTCGTGCGTAGTACTCGACTGCGAGCTTCTGGAAGCCGTAGGACGACAGCGGTGGTGGGATTCGGCGCTCATCGCCCTCCCGGGACGGCCAGTGGGAGGTCGACTCGAAGACCATTGACGATGACAGATAGGTCACCTTCTGCAGCTCGCCGGCTCGGTGCGCGGCAATCGCGGCATCGCAGGTTGCGGCCATGATGCGCTCATTGGTGGCCAGCAGGTCGTAGGCGAACTGATGAAAGTAGCTGATCCCCCCGATCATCGCCGCGCCAGCGATCAGGTGGTCGCATCCTTGCAGGGCGGCGGCGATCGATTCGGTCTGACGGGCGTCCGCCTCGATGAAGGTGAAGTGAGGGTGGTCGTCGTAGGTGTGCCGGGTGGGCCCGTACTTGCTGAAGTTGTCAAGGCCAACCACATGATGGCCACCCTTGAGCAACTCGGCCACGATGTAGCCGCCGATGAAGCCGGCCGAACCGGTGACTAGGACGCGCACTAGCGATCTCCCTCGGGGTGGGTGGTGTGGCGTGGGTCGGCGGTAGCGCGTCGGCGTATCTCGGTGAGGGTCAGCGTCGGACCGAATGCGAACAGGTACCAGCGCAGGTAGTAGGGCAGCCACTCACGCAGGCGAAATCGGGAGACCCCGACATTGCGCTCCAGCCAGATCGTCGGAATCTCGGCAACTGGCTGACGGGCGCGGCGTGCCTTGGCGGTCAACTCCAGGCCAATCTCGAATCCGTGATTGGAGTTGATGCCGACTTCGCGGATGAATGAAACGCGATAGGCCTTGAAGGAATTAGTGGCATCCCGGGTGCCGACCCCGGCGAACCAGTGGAGGGTGAGGCCTGCGGTACGCGAGAGCAGTGCCTTGACGCCACTTGCGCCGACCTGCTGGCCACCAGCCATGTACCGGGAGGCTGCCGCAACCACAACCCCGCGCTCCACCAGTCGGACGAGTGCGTCAATGGCCTGCGGGTCATCGCTGCCATCTGCCATCGTCACCACGCAAACGGGTGCCGCTGCCGCCTCGATACCGGCCCGGATCGCCCGCGCCGGACTGCGGCCGAGCGTGTTGATGTGCACGCGGAAGCGCGCATCAGCAGCGGCCAGCGACGCCACGGGGGGCACGGTGGAGTCCTGCGGTGTGTCAACGACGACTAGGCACTCGAAGGGAAGGGTGACCGACTCGGCCACGCGATCGAGGATGGGACGGATTGCCTCGCCCTCCTCCCGGGCGGGGATGACGATGCTCACCCGTGGGTTCGCACTCACGGCCGGATCCGCAGGGTCATGTCCCAGACGTTGACGACCGGCTGGCGGAACTCAAGGCCGGCAAAGTCATCGTGGGGTGTTGCGATCAGGATCAGGTCCGCCTCGGCAATCACCTCAGCAACCGGCACCAGCCGGGGGTCGTCAAGCAGGGGATCCGCGCACAACACCCGCGCCGCGCGGAACCGCAGCAGCCGGCGCAGCTTGTAGCTGAGACTGGAGCGAGTGTCATCCACGTTGGCCTTGAATGCCATCCCGAGGATGCCCACGCAGGCGGTACGCAGGTCGAACTGCTCCTCGACTCGGCGCACGATGTAGGAGGGCAGTCCCTCGTTGATGAGCATCGCGGCATGGCCGAGGGCGAATGTGTTGTCGCTGTAGGCCGACAGTTGCATCGTGTCCTTGAACAGGCAGGGACCTGCGGTGAGCCCGGGCGCAGGCAGGTCACGGGCCCGGGGGTAGTCGGTCGTGATGGCTCGGTAAACCTCGGCATAGTCGACCCCGGCACCATCAGCGAGCATGAAGAACTGGTTGGCGGCGGCGAACTTCAGGTATCGCCAAACGTTGGTGAAGAGCTTGGCAAGTTCGGCGGCCGCCGTGGAGACGACGAGGCACGATGGGGCAACGCCATCAAAGAGCCGCACCGCGCGTTCAATGGCCGCCGGGGTGTCGGCGCCGATGATCTGCGGCAGACTGCGCAGCTCAGGCAACGCCACCCCTTCCGCAAGGCGTTCCGGGCAGCAGGCGACGTCCAGCCGCAGCCCTCGCTGGGTGAGCGCCTCAGCCACCCGTCGGGTGACTCCCGGATACACCGTGGAACGCAGCACCAGCAACTGCCCATCGCACAGCAGGTGCGCGAGTCCGGTGACTGCGGTGACCACTTCATTTGGATCGGGGTTCAGATGCTCATCGACGGGCGTGCCGATGACCACGATCACGGTGTTCGCAGCCGTGATGGTTGTCGGATCAAGGGTGGCCTCAAAGGTGCCAGCGGCCCGCACGGCAGCGAGCGCCTCGGGTAGTCCCGCCTCGATGAAGGGGACCTCCGCGTTGTTGACCTTGGCAACCTTCGCAGGATCGATGTCAAGGGCGAAAACCCGCTGACCAGCACCCGCAAGGGCGACCCCGAGCGGCAGTCCGACGTGGCCACAGCCGCCGACGATCACCGTCACCGGTGGGGTGGTTGCGGAGGTCACGTGCCGATTAAACCGGCTTGGCGGTGCTGCCGGTCAACGCCGGCGCCAGCCACGCCTCAAGGAGGGCGTCCAGCACGGGTGCGTGGGGATCGCACCCGGGCAGCCGAACATCGACGAGGACCCGGAACCCCTCCCGGATCACCAGTCGACGCCCCCCGGCATCTGCCCCGGCGCCCCTGCCCGGGTCGGCGGTCGGCTGCGTGGTGGCACAGGTGCTCAACGGCAGGGACTGCAACGACGCCAACGGGGCGGTTGATCGAATCTGCTCCCAGGCCCCACTTGGCAGTGGCGCGTCGGAGCGGGCCGTCACATCCCGTCCGCGCCATGTCAGCGTGCTCACCCCGGAGGGGGTGATGGCGAGGAGTCGACCTCCATCACCGGATGCCGGGTAGGTGAGTGTGATCACCCCGCTGGACCCAAGTGACGAGTTCACCTGAGGCCCCCAGTCGCAGCCGGCGACGATGGTCGACAGCACCAGTGGGAGCGAGAGGACTGCCCAGCCTCGCCGCAGCGGCCACGTCATTTCGTGCACGCTAGCCGACCTCGCGGGCACGCCCGCTTCTCCGGGGGTTGTGCGCACCTCAGGGGAGCCGAGGCTGGCAGGAGGGACACCAGTAGGTGACGCGCGTCGCCGGCGGCACCCCCTGGTCGGCGGTGCGGATGGGCGTGCCACAGCGCCGACATGGGCGGTGATTGCGCCCGTGTACGTAGTGGGCGCGATCGTGTCCGTCCGCACCGGTTGTTGACTGGCTGGAGCGGCCGCGGTTGCGCACCATGAGGGCTCGAACCTGATCGATGACGGCGACAAGATCCGGAACTGTCGCCACGCGCTGCCATGGATTGACGCCGGTCAGGAACAGTGCCTCACACCGATAGATGTTGCCAACGCCAGCAAGGATCCGCTGATCAAGGAGTGCGCTCCCGATCTCCCGCTCCGGCTGGCCGGCGAGGCCGGTCAGCACCCGCGCAGGATCCCACCCGGCCATCGGTCCGGGTCCCCGTGGATTAGCGGGCAGCTCACCGACGACCTGCTCACCGACGACCTGCTCACCGACGACCTGCTCACCGGCAAGGATGTCCGGGCCCAGATGCCCGATCAGCCGGTGCTCATCCCGCGTCCGGATCAGGTGAAGGTCGTGAACCCGGAAACCCACTGCCGTCCACTCGGATGTGCGCAGGATTGCGCGGATGGTGTGGGTCGGCCCCCCGCGCCACGCGCATCCGGGGCGGTAGAGATGCCATGAGCCGTCCATGCGCAAATGGCTGTGCAGTGTCCAGCCATGATCGAAGCGCATCAGCAGGTGCTTGCCCGCAGGCGCAACCTCGAGGATCGTCCGTCCGGCAAGGCAGCGAGTGGCCAGCCGCGGGGTTCGCAGATCACTTGCGATGAGGGGGGAGCCGCGCAGGGCGGTGTCGAGGCGCTTCGCCGCCAACCAGATCGTGTCACCCTCAGGCACCGCTGCCACCTGCACGTACCTCGCCGACCATCGCACCCCCGGGGTCATTGCCCGCCAGACCCGCGTTCCCGACCTGAACACTCTCGGCAGTGCGACGGCCGGCCACCGCACGCGGACGCCAGCCCGAGGGTGTCGGCAGGTAGTCGGCCAGCCGCAACGCGTCCGGTAGGGGGCCCTGGGTCCCGATGGGCTCGCCGTTGATCCGGTTGAGGGACAGCCGAGTCCGCGAACGGGACTCACCGGCCCAGGACTCACCGGCCCCACCCTGAGCCGATCCACGTCCACCCGGCCAGAGCAGCCGATCCGATGCCAGTACGCGCAGCACCCGCGCGACATGCTCCGTCGACGGTTGACCGGTGGCCGGTGAATCCGGCTGCGGCCAGACGAGCAGGGCCTCACCGCCGCGCGCGAGGTAGGCGAGCAGTTCCCCGCCGGCCAGAACCACCCAGGCCCCGGCCACCCGCTGTGGTCGACCCGTCACCTGCTGCGGCAGCGGTGGCCACGGGATGACACTGCCGTGAAGTACCGCGGGGTCGAGGGCGGCGAGAACCGTCCAGGGTCCGCGCACTGGCATCATCCGGGCCGCCTCCTCGCGGAGGCGATCAACGGCGCTGGGCAGAGCGAACTGGGCTGCGCCGAGGCCCTCGATGGCGTAGGTCCGCTGGACCGCTCCAGTGTGCTCGAGGGCGGCGAGGACCGGGTACAGGGCAGCGAAACCTCCGGGGACGGATTCAGCGGACACCAGGGCGCGGCTGACGATGCCCCAGCGGCCGAGCAGCACCTCCGCCCGAATGAGCGCCCGCTCCTCACTGGCGATCGCAGTCGGGCGGAGGGCCGACCAGCGGCCCGCCAACGATGGCGGCATCGCACTGGTTGCGCCGGCCACGCCACTCGGCGGCAGCCCGGCGGTGAAGCGTGGTCGGGGGCGTAGCCGGCGAGCGAGCACTGGGCGGGCGGTGGCGGCGCGGGAACCCGCTGCGTGCACGGCGCGCAGTGCGGCCCACCCGTCATTGGTCAGGCGGCCCTGCCAGACCAGGGACCACAGGACGTCCGCAACCACACCCGGCGAGTAGCCAGCCATCGCCGGTGTCGACCCATCCATGGCCGGTGTCGACCCATCCGCGGTCAGCCGATGGAGGATCTCCCGGAAGAAGTAGCCCCCGCCATCCTGAAGCAGGGCCAGCAGGGCGCGGCCGACCCCCTCGGCACCCCTATGAGCGCCCACATCAGCGCCCGCATCAGCGCCCACGGCGAATGGGCCGGGCTCCGGTATGAGCCCCGCGGCAAGATCCGCCGGCGCCAGGGTCACGATGCCCGCCCGTCCAGTGCGGCCCGTTCCCCACCAGACGACCTCGCCGGCGGCGAGAAGTGCGTCCAGCATGGCCGGGTGGTAGTTGCGGATCCGGGCCGGGAATACCGCCCGCTCCCACACCGGCGCCGGCAGGCTGACGCCGGCAAGGGAATCGATGACACTCAGCAGGGCCGCCTCACCGGAGCGCGCGGGTGGCTGGCCGCCCGTGGCCACCTGCTGCCATGCCTGCACAGCGTGGGCGAACCGGCTGACCGAAACCGGCTCGGACTGCTCGCGCAGCCGCGCAATCGAGCGTCGCCGGATCCGGCGCAGCACCCCCGGATCGCACCATTCCTCGCCGACCTCCCCCGGCCGGAACTGCCCGGCAACGATGCGACCCTTCGCCACCAGTGACTGGAGGATCACCGCCACTGCCCCGACGGGCAGCCCGAGACGGTCAGCGCAGGAGCGGCTGGTGAAGGGTCCATGCGTCCGGCTGAAGCGCGCGATGACATCGACCAGCGGGTCGACCACGGGGGCGGTGAACTGCGCGGGCAGACCCGGGGGCAGGGCGATGCCGAGGGCGTCGCGCAGCCGCCCAGCGTCCTCGATTGCCGCGGTGCACCACTCACCGGCGATGCGCACCGGGATCGCCCGCCGTTGATCGCACAGGGCAGCCAGCCATTCGGTGCTGATTCCCGAGCCAGCCGCGCGGGCCGTGGTCATGGGGCCGAGGATGCGCAGAAGGTCGGCGGCATCCTCCAGCGACCGGGCGCGGGTTGCCTCGGTGAGGTGTCCGACCTCGGCGGCGACCTCATCGATGGCATCGGCGTCGAGCAAGGCGCGCAACTCGGGCGTTCCCAGGAGATCTGCCAGCAGCCCGTTGTCGAGGGTCAGGGCATGGGCGCGGCGCTCAGCCAGGGGTGCATCCCCGTCATAGATGAACGTCCCGACATAGCCGAGGAGCAGGCTGCGCGCGAACGGTGAGGGAGTGCTCGTCGCGACGTCGACCACCGAGACCTCTCCGGTGGCGATCCGCTGCAGCAGCTCAGTGAGAGCGGGGACGTCATAGACATCCGTCAGGCATTCGCGAACCGTCTCAAGCACGATGGGGAAGTCCGGGTAGTTGACTGCAACCTTCAGTAGGTGCGCCGCCCGCTGCCGCTGCTGCCACAGCGGTGCCCGGCGACCCGGATTGCGACGCGGGAGCAACAGGGCGCGACCGGCGGCCTCACGGAACCGGCTGGCGAAGAGGGCGGACCCGCCCACGGCATCGCGCACGCCGGAGGCAACATCCGACGGATCGACGATGAGGGCTTCGATGACCCTCGCCGCCGGATTGTCGGCGTCCGATTCGGGCAGTCGCACGACGATTCCGTCGTCGGCGTGCACAACCTGGATCTCGGCACCCAGATCCTGATGAAGCCGGGCGGCGATCAGTAGCGCCCAGGGTGCGTGGACACTCGCCCCGAATGGTGAGTGGATGATGACCCGCCAGTCACCGATCTCGTCTCGGACGCTCTCCACCACGATCGTGCGGTCATCTGGGAGCCGTCCGGTCGCCTGTCGCTGCTCCGCGAGGTAGTCGATGAGAGTTGCACAGGATCGGTCATCGAATCCGGCATCGACGAGGCGGGCGGTGAACTCCCGATGGCCAGCGGTGGTCGAGGTGCGCAGGAGTCCGCCGATGGCGTGGCCAAGCTCGGCAGGTCGACCGGGGGCATCGCCACGCCAGAAGGGGGTTCGACCGGGCTGACCGGGAGCAGGGCTGACGATGACCCGGTCCGGCGTGATCTGTTCAACTCGCCAACTGCTGGCACCCAGGGCGATGACCTCACCGACGCGCAGCTCGTAGACCATCTCCTCATCGAGCTCGCCCACCCGGGATGAGCGCTCACCCCCAAGCACCACGGTGAACAGCCCGCGATCGGGAATGGTCCCGCCACTGGTGACCGCCAGGCGCTGGGCACCGGGCCGACCGCGCAGTTCCCCACTGACGCGATCCCAGAGCAGTCGCGGTCGCAGTTCGGCGAACTCATCGCTCGGATATCGCCCCGCGAGCATGTCCAGCACCCCAGCCAGGAGTGCATCGGTGAGGCCCGTGAACGGTGCTGACCGACGTATCAGCGCGGCCAACTCGGCCACCGGCCACGGCTCCATTGCCACCATGGCCACGACCTGCTGGGCCAGCACATCCAGTGGCGTGCTCGGGATGCGCATCCGCTCCACAAGGCCGGCTCGCATGCGCTCCGCAACAACGGCACAGGCGGGCAGGTCCCCGCGGTGTGTGGCCATGATCACGCCCTGGCTGATCGCACCGACTTGGTGTCCTGCGCGACCCACGCGCTGGACTCCGCTCGCCACCGACGGGGGCGGTGCCACCTGTACGACGAGATCGACTGCACCCATGTCGATCCCCAGTTCCAAACTGCTGGTCGCAACGACCGCCGGCAGTCGCCCGGCCTTCAGCTCCTCCTCGATCTGCTCACGCTGCTCGCGACTGACCGAGCCGTGGTGGGCGCGGGCGATGGGGTGGACCACGGGCGTGAGTTCCGTTGCGGGTCGCTGATCGGGCAGCGGTTCGGACGTCGGGTCAGCGGTGCGGCCGGCACGCTCAGCGGCTGCGGTGTTCATGTGCGCGGTGAGGCGCTCGGACAGCCGGCGGGAGTTGGCGAAGACCAATGTGCAACGCTGATCGGAGATGAGGTCAAGGAGGCGCTGCTCAACTGAGGGCCAGATCGTTGGTCGATCGACGCCCCCTGCTGCGGAACCGGTCACCTCGCCATCGGGGTCCGGTGACTCGCGCGCATATTCCACTGCCGCCATCTCGATGCTCGGCACTTCAACCCGGATATCCCACTGCTTGTCGGAGGCCGGTGCAACCACCGTCACGGGGGAGGTTGCGCGGAGAAAACGCGCCACCTCCCCAGGTGGGTTGACGGTTGCGGACAGCCCGATTCGCTGGGCGGACCTGCCGCATAGGTGGTCCAGGCGCTCCAGGCTGACCGCGAGGTGTGCGCCACGCTTGCTGCCCGCGAGGGCATGAACCTCGTCGACGATGACGGTGCTCACGGTGCGCAGGACCTCGCGCGCCTGGGAGGTGAGAAGGAGGAAGAGCGACTCCGGGGTGGTGATGAGGATGTCGCTTGGTTCGCGCGCGAATCGCGTCCGCTCCGACGCTGGGGTGTCGCCTGTCCTCACTGCGATCGTCACCGACCGGATGGGCTGGGCAAGCCGCGCCGCCGCATGGGTGATCCCGATCAGTGGTGAGCGGAGGTTCCGGTCCACGTCCACCGCCAGTGCGCGCAGCGGCGATATGTAGAGGACGTGACAGCCACCCGATCCGGTGTCACCAGGCTCGCGTGCGACTGCTGTCATGTCGCCGGGTGGCGCCGCAACTGGTCGGGGACTGATCAGCCCATCGAGTGCCCACAGGAATGCCGCCAGCGTCTTGCCGCTGCCGGTGGGGGCGACGACCAGCGTGTCCTCACCGCGCGCGATCGCCGCCCAGGCCTGCTCCTGCGCTGGGGTGGGGGCGGTGAATGCTGACGCCAGCCACGCCAGGGTGGCGGGGCTGAACGGCAGCGGCGGGGTCATGGCTGCCAGTCTCCCCGGCCCGACTCAGGTCCGCGCCTTCATCTCACGAGCGAACTCGTGGACGTAGGGCATGCCGCCCAATGCCAACAGCGCCTTCGTGACGGTGTCTGTCAGCTGCTGCGGGTCGTCACTGGAGATGTCGAGGGTCAGCGGGGGGGACACCCGGATGTCAACTCGGCGCCTCCCCCGCTGAGTACCGGGGTAGGCGATCGCCACGACGTGGACGGGCACGTCGGGGTTCGCCTGCAGCACGGGGATGAGGACGCGTCGATGGAGTCGATGGAGCGAGACCCGATCGGGTGATCGGGTTCCTTCGGGGTAGATCGCGAGGATGTTTCCGAACTTCAGCGCCCAAGCCGACATGGCCAGAGCCCACCGAGTGGCTAACTCATCACCACGACGCAGCGGGATCTGGCCGGTTGACCAGAAGAACCAGCCGCCCCGCCGTTCGAATGCCTCGATCTTGGTGAAGAACGTCAGCCGCCAGGTTCGGCTCAGCCCTACGAAGACCGGGTCGAGCAGTGACAGGTGATTGCCGATCAGAATCGCTGGACCGCGCTGCACATGCTCGGCTCCGGAGATTCGAATCGACCAGCGCAGGCGCAGCAGTTGACAGATCGTGAACAGGGGCCAGTACCCCCAGCCGCGCCCTGGGTGCCCGATGCGAACTCCGCCGGCAAGGGTGCGTCCCTCGGCACACAGTTCGACGTAACTCTGCGTCACGTAGCTGAGTCTGCCAGCCGAGGCCGCCCGACTCCCGCCGCGGCCCCGCACCGACTACGCTGCCGGCACTGCTGTGACCACCGTCAGCAAGGGCCCACCGCCCGATCGTTCGGGGTGGCCGATAAGTCGCCAAGCGGAGGTGACACGTGACCGGAGTTGCGGGCATGACCGCGCTCGTGACCGGTGCGAGCAAGGGAATCGGTCGGGCGCTGGCGCGGGGACTTGCTGACGCGGGGGCGGCCGTTGTGGTGAACTACAAGACAGACGAGGCGGGGGCTGACCAGACCTGTGCCGAGATCGCGGCGCGCGGCGGCCGGGCATGGCCGCTCGCTGGTGATCTGGCCACCGAGACCGGTGCCGCTGACCTGATCGAGCAGTCCCTCCGGCTGGCCGGCGGGCTCGACATTCTGGTGAACAACGCCGGCCGCACGATGTTCGGCCCGCCCAGTGCCGTCACACCGGCTGAATGGGCCTACGTCATGGACACGAACGTCCGCGGGTTGTTCTTCGCCTCTGTGCAGGCCGCCGCCCACATGACCCAGGTGGGACGGGGATCGATCATCAACATCAGTTCGTGCGCAGCAACGCTGATGATCCGTGACCATGCGGCATACACCGCATCGAAGGCCGCCGTGGAGGGATTGACCCGGCAACTGGCCCTTGAGTACGCACCGCAGGTCCGCGTCAACGCTGTAGCACCCGGACCAAGTCTGGTTGAACGCAACCTTGAGTACGCAGACAGCTACGCGGAGTCCTGGGGTCGCGTCATCCCGATGGGCCATATCGCCGACCCCGCAACCGATCTTGTCGGCCCCGTTGTCTTCCTGGCAAGTGACGCGGCTCGCTACCTCACCGGCGCAGTTCTCAACGTCGATGGCGGCTGGAGCCTGCGTGGCTGCACACCGGATATGGCCATTCACACCTACGACAGTGATCGCCAGCGAGGCTAGGTGACCTACGGCGGGCAGAGTGCAGGTCGTGGCTCACCTGCGTGCCGGGTGGCGGCTGACCCACGGACCCACCCACGGACGCGCCGACCCACGGACCCACCCACGGACGCGCCGACAGCAATTCGGCCAGATGAGGAGTAGTTGCGATGGAGATCGGGCTTGTGCTTGCAACGTATTTCGATCGGTCCCTGGCGGATGCGCTGGATGCCACCGTCGAGGCCGGCATCACCGTCGTTGAACCCTGTGGCGGAGGGCACTTCCCGGACACGCACTTCATCCCGTCCCGTCTGGTCGAGGATCCCGCTGAACGTTCAGCCTTCCAGGAGGCGTTCACCTCGCGTGGGCTGCGGATTGCCGCCTTCGCATGTCATGGCAACCCACTCCACCCAGATCGTCGGCGGCGGCTGGTCGCTCGAGAGAGCTTCACCGCTACCTGCGAGCTCGCCCGACTGCTTGGGGTGTCCCGGGTGGACGTCCTGTCCGGGGTACCCGGCGGCGGACCGCAGGACCGCACGCCGAACTGGATCGTGAACTCGGTCTACCCCGACTTTCGCAAGTGCTACGAGTGGCAATGGAATGAGGAGCTCGTGCCGTACTGGCGAGAGGCGGTTGCCGTGGCCAACCGCTGCGAGGTTCGCATCTGTATGGAGCCACATCCCGGTGACATGATCTACGACACGGACACCTTTCTCCGCCTGCGGGAGGCGTTGGGTGGACATCTTTTCGCAAACGTTGACCCATCCCATCTGGTGTGGCTTGGGATCGACCCGGTCAGCATGATTCGTGAACTCGGCGACGCGGTTGGGCTCGCCCACGTCAAGGATGTCTCATTCGACCGCGATGCGATACGTCGAACCGGGCTGTTGAAATCATGCAACTACGACGCGTGGCATGAGCGGTCGTGGCACTATCGGGCGCTGGGCTATGGACATCCGGAATCATTCTGGCGGGACTACGTAATGGCCCTTCGATCAGTTGGCTATGACGACGATGTCATCATCGAGATCGAGGACCCCTTCCTCTCACGGGAGGATGCACTGCGGAGCAGCCTGGCAATGATGGAGCGAGTCCTGCCGAAGGATCCGACTCCCCCGGGAAACTGGTTCGACGCCTATGAATGGCAGGCGGCGGACATCGAGTAGCAGGGATGGAAGGAGTGCAACACCACTGGCGAACCCCTCGTCGCCGAGTGGTACGGCCGGACGGGACACCCGGAGTCACTCGATGATCGTCATCACCGAGAACCTCGGCACCCACGTCACCCCCGCAATGCGTTGTCACCCTGTGCGCGAGGGGGGACTTGAACCCCCACGCCCTTGCGGGCACTGGAACCTGAATCCAGCGCGTCTGCCATTCCGCCACTCGCGCGTTGCCCCGGTCGTGAGGGCGTCCACAGGCTACCGCGTGCCGCCAGACTGAGGCGCTTGACCCGGCTGGGGCGCTTCTGGTGGACGGGCGGGTACCATTCTGGGGATCCGAGGCTCATAGGAGGCCAACCCATGCGACAGGGGGTGGACGCGATGATGAGCCTGCTCGATGGCTTTGAGGCGAGGATGGCCTCGTTGATCGGGAATGAGTTCGATCAGGCCGATGAGGCACAGGTCCAGCCCGTGGAGTTAGCCGCCGCCCTGCAGCGGGAGATGGATGACGCTGCGACCACGACGGGTGGCGGTCCGGCGACGACCGTCAACGCCTTCCTCATCGACCTGTCGACGGTCGATCTGCGGCGCTTGGCCTCGCACCTGTCGATCCTCACCACGGAATTGGCCGCTGTCGCGGCCGGCTATGCCGATGATCAGGGCTATCGCCTTGCCGGCCGCCCGGTTGTGCGGCTTCAGGAGGATGCGATCCTTGATATCGGGGTGTTCCGGGTGACCCCGTTCGCAGCCCCCCAGGCGCGTCCGACATCCCCCGCAGCGGAGCCACCGCTGGCCGACCCGACCGTCAGTGCCGCTGAGTACCCACCGTCGGGCGGCAGTGACTCGCCGTACGGAGACTCCCCCTACGCACAGCAACTCGCCCCCCACCAACCCGCACCCCACCAACCACCCGAACCGGACGGGATTCGGCCGGTCGCAGCCGGCCACCATGCACCGCCGCCAACGACACGGGGGTGGCCGGACTCCGCACTCACCCCCGGGGCCGGCCCCGCACATCCGGACAGCCGTGGTCGACCACGTGTCGTGATCAACGGGGTGGAGCACATCCTCGTCCTGCGCGAGAACATCATCGGCCGCGGTGAGGGCGCCGATCTGCGAATCAGCGATCCCGCGGTGTCCCGAGCGCACGTGCGACTCAGTATCGGCGAGACGATCGAGGTAGCCGACCTTGGCTCGACCAATGGCACTCGGGTGAATGGCGTGCCGCAGTCCCATGCCGTGCTCACCAATGGGGATGTCATCGACATCGGAGCCACCCGCATGGTTGTCCGGACCGACTGATGACACCGCCTGATTCGGTGTTGGTCGACAAGGGGGACGGTCCGGCGCAACCGGGGCGTCTGTCCCTGAAGTGCGCGGCACGGTCCGATGTCGGGCTCGTCCGTGAGGGGAATGAAGACTCTGGACTCGCGGACGACACCCTGCTCATCGTCGCTGACGGCATGGGTGGGCATGCCGCCGGTGAAGTGGCCAGCGCCAGCGCAGTTGGGGTGTTCGGTTCCGTGGCGTGGTCGAGCTTGGTGCCCTCGGATATCCCGGCGCGCATCAACGCCTGTATCGCGCGGATCAGTGAGGAGCTGTCGCAAGCGGCCTTCGCCGACTCCGAGCGCAGTGGACTGGGGACCACGGTGACAGCCCTCATCCTGCGCGACCAGGTTGCGACGATCGGCCACGTGGGAGACTCTGCGGCCTTCCAGTGGCGGGATGGTCAACTGACGAAGTTGACGCACGACCACACTTTCGTGCAGGCCCTCATCGATGGCGGCACCCTGACTCCGGAGCAGGCGCGCACCCATCCGCGCCGCTCACTGCTGACCCGGGCCGTGGATGGGGTCAATGACGCAACGGCGGATGTGTCCACCCACGAGGTCCGCGCCGGGGATCGGCTCCTGCTCGCCACCGATGGGCTCACGGGGGTGGTGGGGTTCGACGAGATCGCCGGCTACCTTGCATCTGGGGAGCCGGGTGAGGCCGCCGAGACGCTCATCGGTGCCGCATTGATCAATGGTGCACCCGACAACGTGACGGTCATCGTTGCCGATGTGGTGCCCCAACCGGATGACGTACCAGCACTGCCCCCCACTCTGGTCGGCGCTGCTGCCGCTGCCGATCCGCTGCCGGTGGCCGTACCACGCCGCCGGGGGTTCCGGGTGCGGGGGTGGCTGATCGGCGTGGTCATCCTCGGTCTGCTCATCGCCGGGGCCATCGGCGGGGGCTGGTGGCTCACCACCCAGCCCTGCCCGGATGGCGTGCAGTCGCGCCCGCTGCCGGTGCCGGCGGGGCTGTCCCTGCCCGCTCAGGTCGCTGACCCCCTGCGCTCATCGGCGATCGGTCAGACCCTGCTCACATGTGACCGGCGGTAGTCGGCGGATGCTCAGTACTGTGGCGAGTGACCGGCGGTGGAACGGGTCGTGGACGCAGGCCGGGCACGTGAGGGCCGGGAGGATCAGGTGAGCGAACAGCCGAGGGTGTTCGGCGGGCGCTATCGGGTGATCGCCACCATCGGCCGCGGCGGAATGGCGGATGTCTACTTGGCAGCTGATGAGCGCCTTGGCCGCCGGGTGGCGATCAAGGTCCTCCGCTCCGACCTCGCACGTGATCCCGTCTTCCTTAGCCGGTTTCGACGTGAGGCGCAAGCCGCGGCTGGGCTCAATCATCCGCGGATCGTCGCCGTCTACGACACGGGTGAGCAGGTGACGGGCAGCGGGGCCGCCGAGTTGTCCCTGCCCTACATCGTCATGGAGTACGTCGATGGCACAACCGTGCGCGACATCCTGCGCGAAGGCCGTCCGCTGCTGCCGGACCGAGCGATGGAGATCGTCGGCGGGGTACTCGAAGCCCTCGACTACAGCCACCGCAACGGCATCGTCCATCGCGACATCAAGCCCGGCAACGTCATGCTCACCACCACCGGCGAGGTGAAGGTGATGGACTTCGGCATTGCCCGGGCCCTCGCCGACAGCAGCGCCACCATGACCGGGGCATCCACCGTCATGGGCACCGCCCAGTACCTGTCACCGGAGCAGGCACGCGGTGACGTCGTCGACGCCCGCAGTGACCTGTACTCAACCGGCGTGCTGTTCTTCGAGTTGCTTACCGGGCGGCCACCCTTCACCGGCGACTCGCCCGTTGCCATTGCGTACCAGCACGTCAGCGAGGCGCCGGTGCGGCCGTCCCAGGTGGATCCGCGGGTGCCGCCGGCCGCGGATGCGATCACCATGAAGGCACTTGCCAAGAGCCCAACTGCCCGCTACCAGAGCGCTGCCGAGTTCGCGGCAGACCTTCGCCGGGCTGCGCGCGGAGTGCCGGTGAGTGCGGCGGAGTCTGCCGGTCGGGTACGGAGCGCAACAACCCGTCGCGGTGGGGAGGTGGCTGCAGTGGGCGCAGGCGGTGGTGGCTCGCGGATCCGGGGCAATGGCGGGACCCCTGGGCAGATCGGTGCCCTGCCATTGACGGACGAGCGGCCACAGCGCTCAGGTGTCAATGCCCGTCCGATCGTGTGGGCGGTCGTCCTGCTCAGTGTCGGTATCGCCATCGCGGCGACGGCATGGCTGGTGAACGGCCTATTCGGTTTCGGGCAGGGGGTTCGAGTCGCCGTTCCCGATCTGGGTGGACTCGCCCTTGCCACCGCTGAGCAGGAGCTGCTGACTCGGGGACTTGTCCTGGGCACGGTCACACCTGAGAACTCCGACCGCCCCCCGAATACGGTGCTCACCCAGAATCCACTGCCGGGAACCGCATTGGACCCGGGTCAGTCCGTCGCCCTGACGGTGAGTGCAGGTCGTGAGCAGGTCACCGTCCCCCCGCTGGTTGGGCTGCTGTCGATCGCGGATGCGCAGCGCGCACTGGCGGAGTTCGGCCTTGTCCTCGGAACGGTGACGGAGGTTGATGGGGATCCACCGGCGGGCCGGGTGCTGTCCTCGGTGCCAGCCGCTGGCTCGGTCGTCGACCCGGCAAGCCGGGTCGACATCGAGGTAGCCAATGGCCTGGTCGAGATCCCCAATGTCGTGGGCCGCAAGGGAGAGGGTGCCCGGCGAATCCTGCAGACCGCCGGGTTCGTCGTGGAGACCGTGGAGATCGAGGACGCATCCGTCGCCCCACAGACGGTGCTGAGCCAGTTCCCGGAGCCCGGCGGCACACGCCCCTCGGGGAGCCGGATCACCATCACTGTCGCCATCCCACCGGCGGGGATAGCCCCGACGTCACCAGTCGATCCGTCGCCGGGAGTGCCGACACCTGAGGCCACCGGCCAGCCGACCCCCGCCCCGACCCCAGTGCCGACCCCGGTGCCGACCCCGGTGCCGACCGACCTTGGCCCGTCTCAGCCCGCTGGCTGAACCAGTCCCACCGTCAATTCCGCACTCCGGTCGACCGCCTCCGTATTTCCGCAGATCTCAAGCCAGTTCGCCAGCAGCCGGTGGCCACCCTGAGTCAGGACGCTCTCGGGGTGGAACTGCACCCCATGCACCTCCTCGTCGGCCAGCCGTACCCCCATGATCACCCCTGACTCACTGCGGGCCGTCACATGCAGTCCGGGGGTGAGTGAGGACTCGACGATTGCCAGGGAGTGGTAGCGCGTGGCGGTGAACGGCGAGGGCAGTCCCACCAGCACACCGCTGCCGTCATGGTGAATCTCACTGGTCTTGCCATGGAGCAGCTCCGGTGCGCGATCGACCGTCGAACCTGCCCCCACCGCGATGACCTGATGACCAAGGCACACGCCGAGCACCGGCAGGCCCCGCTCACGGGCGGCCACGAGCGCAGCAAGGCATGAGCCGGCGTGCTCTGGGGTCCCCGGCCCCGGGGAGATGAGCAACCCCTCAACCCGGTTCAGCGCGGTGAGGTCTACCTCGTCATTGCGCACGACTTCCGGGTGGGCGCCCAGTTGTGCGAGGTACTGAACGAGGGTGAAGACGAAACTGTCGTAGTTGTCGACAACAAGGATGCGCGTCACCGACGCTCACCGACGCTCGGGGGTGGTCAGGGAGGTCAGGCCGGCCCCCGCGTCGGCCCCCGCGACGGCCGGCGCACCCCCCGCCGGCGCACCCCCCGGTTCGGGATTCCCGCCGGCGTCGCCGGGTTCGCTGACGATCGGAGCCGGGCTGTTGCGCTGCTCATACGCGAGGAGGGCCAGCGCCTCCCCCAGGTGGCGGACCTGCTGCTCGAGCCGGCCAACGGTCGCCGCGAGCTGGAGCACCATGAGAGCGAGAAATGCACTGGTCACGACGAGCAGGAAGTTGCTGGTCAGATTGAACCCCAGCCCGCCGGAGATTCGAGCGAGGAACTCGGGGACGAGGCCAAAGAGGATCAGCCCGCCGCCGACAACGAACCAGACCAGTGCGTACTTCTCGTTGATCGTGCGGCGGAAGCCGAGGATGAACGCGATGACGAGGATGAGGATGCCCGCGATCAGCAGGCCCCGCAGGGTGTCGTTCACCGCTGTCCCAACCGACCCACTGCCGACCGGGCGCGGATGAACACCACGGCAACCAGCACCCTCGCGACAGAGCGGATCGACCGAAGCGTCGGATGGGAGGGGGAGCCGCCCTGCCGGTACTTCATCTGGACGGGCACCTGCGTCACCCGCCGGCCGGTGCCCCGAACAATCAGAATCGCCTCCACGGTGTCACCAAGGTAGTCGAAGGGCAGTAGGCCAGCGAGCAGTTCGGCGGTCGATCGGTTCATGGCCTTGAAGCCCGAGGTGACATCGGTGAGCGGTTCAGTGCGCCGCAGGCGGACGGCCAGGGCGAGGATCGACATTGCCACGCGACGCAAGGGGCCTACCCGGTAGTCACCGACCCCGCTGAACCGGGCACCGATGACGAGATCGGCCTCCTCGCGGATGACAGGGGAGAGCAGGGCGGGAATGTCGGCCGGATCATGCTGACCATCGGCATCCATCTGGACGACCAGCTCGACGTTGTCGCGCAGGAGCAGGCGCAGTCCGACGCGAATGGCTCCCCCGACGCCGAGGTTGATGGGGCACGTCGCAACGCGTACCCCATATGCCGCGGCAACCGCCCCCGTGGCATCGCTGGAGCCGTCGTTGACGACGACGATCCGGTCGGCCGGGACGTAGGCCAGCAGACTGGTCAGGACTCCCGGGAGTGTCGCCTCCTCGTTATGGGCGGGCATGACAACTCCCACGACTGCCGTTCCTTGCAGCGCCGCGTCTGGCTGCGGCAGCGCGGTCATGACGCACCAATCGGGCTCGGTCGTGCCACCCGGAGGGTGCGCGGTCCGGTGTACGCCGGTGCCACCAGGGATGCACTGGGAGTAACCGAGTAGCCCAGGCCGAAGATCGTCGCGTACTGAGCGAACAGCATGACCCCCGGGTCCTCAGCGAGACTCGCCTGCAGTGCGAGTGGGTCACCGATTGCGGTGATGGTGAAGGGTGGGGAGTAGACCCTCCCCTGCAGCAGGAGGGTGTTCCCGACGCAGCGCACGGCACTGGTGGCGATGACCCGCTGTCCCATGATTGTCATCGCTCGGGCGCCCCCGCGCCATAACCCGTTGACCACCGCCTGAACGTCCTCCTGGTGGATGATCAGGTCATTGGGGTTGGTGGTCCCGGTGGGATTGACGTTGGCGGCGTCATCAAGGACGACTGTGAGCCCAGGGCCGGTCACCTCGGTGGAGCCGGCGGCCTCAGCCAGCAGTGCCGCCTGCCGGAGAACCAGCCGCACCCGGCCATCCGCCGCCGCACGCTGATCTGCAGCAAGCGCCTGCTGCTCGCGCGCGAGGCGATCCTGCACCTGGGCCACCTGTGCCGCCTCGCGCGACACGAGATCACGCAGGGCCAGCGGACGCGCCGCTCGCTCATCCAGAACGCGCGCATTGAGGGCACTGGCGGTGAACAGGACGCCCGCGGCCAAGAGCATCAGCGCGGTGAGCAGCCGCATGTGGCTACGCTAATGCGTGACATCCGATGTGGTGCACGGAACCGGCGCTCGGACGCTCAGGGCAGGGGTCGAGGCGCCCGGCAGCGTCGCCGGGAGTGGACTCGACCGGTGTCCGGGTCCCGCCCTGGTCTGCGCCCGTGATGATGGCCAGCATTAGGGACGAATAGAAAGGTGGCTGAGGTGCCTGAGTCGAAGTCCAGACGGGAACGCAAGGAGCAGCCTCCCCCGTCCACCCCCGCCCCGGTGCGACTGGATTCACCCCGGTGGCTAGTGCCGGCGATGATCGCGTCCTTCCTGATCGGGCTTGCCTACATCGTCGTCTTCTACTTGGCCGGGCCAGATATTCCGTTCATGCGGGACCTCAACTCACTGGTGAACGTCCTCATCGGATTCGCCTTCATCGCTGTGGGGTTCATCCTGTCGACACGCTGGCGGTAAGGCGGGTCACGACAGGGCGCTCGTGGCCAGCCATCGAGTGTCCTTCCTGTGGGGGTCAATGACACCCATGTGAGATGTCCCCATTGTGGACGGCCTGTGGACAGATGCCCCTGCGTGATCAGCGCCCACCGCGTCCGCCAGCAGACCGACATCCGTCCCCAGTGTGGATCACTTGTGGAAGAAACTGGGTGAAAACGGTGGATAGCACTGGACAACCGAGGCCTCGCCTCGCCCCTCGCCGACGCGGCCCACTCGCCGACGCGGCCCTCTCGCCAACGCTGCCCACCCTCCCCGGCGGCCCTCAGCTGAGCAGTGCAGCCGTTCGCAGCAGTGCCGCCAGGACGAGCACGACAGCCAGGGCCGCAAGCGCTGATCCGGCAACGGTGTCGCGCGCTGGCGGGGCTCGCCGGGCCGTCCGGGTGAGGATGAACGCAACAAGGGCTCCCGTCACGAGACCGCCCAGGTGGGCTCGCCAGTCGATACCGGGGATGATGAAACCGATGACGACGTTCAGGCCGATCAGGATCAAGGCCTGGGTGACGTCTGCGCGGAGGTAGCGTCCGGCGATCACGGTTGCTCCGAGCAACCCGAAGACCGCGCCACTGGCGCCGACTGAGACACCTGCTGGGTTGGACAGCCAGTACGAGGCGACCGCACCACCCAAGGCGCTCAGCAAATAGAGGGCGAGATAGCGCGCGTGGCCGAGGAGCCGCTCAAGGTCGCGTCCAAGGACGAAGAGGATGTACATGTTGAAGGCCAGATGCAGGACGCTGCCGTGCAGGAAGGCGGATGTCAGCAGCCGCCACCATTCCCCGCTGGCAATCGCCCACCCCGCCATGCCCCAGCCGTAGGCCACGTTGTTCACCCCGGCGGCGAGTTGCCAGAGGAAGGCCGCCACGCAGATACCAATAAGCGTGTAGGTGACGGTTGGCCGGCTCGTTGTTGGGCCGGCGAGCAGGGTCCGCGTGCGTCGGGTGGCTCGCTGGTGCTCGGCGACGCAGGATCGGCACTGGAAGCCAACTGGCGCGGTCACCATGCACTCAGGGCAGATCGGCTCCGCGCAGCGGGTGCAACGAATCCACGTCTCCCGCTCCGGATGATTCACGCAGTGGGGGACCGCAGGTGGCGGCTCAGGCTCCCCAGATGACACATCACATCGTAACCGGATCAGTCGTTCGGGCGCTGCGCCATGGCCCGCCAGTGCCGGGCTGCGGTGACATCGGCAACGGTGGGCGCCTCGGTCTGGCCTAGGCTCGCCGGGATGACCCGATCCGTCGTGCCCCCTGCCGGACACATCCCGTCACCCCCGACGACACCGGTGGTCTTCGTCGCACTCGGCACCCGCATGCCACCGACACTGATCGAGGCGGTCCGGCAGGCCCACCGTCAGCTGCCGAACTCGCCGGTGCATGTCCTCATCGACAACGCGGCGACAGCGCGGCGGGTGGTCCACCGGCTGCCACGCCCCATCCGGGCGGCGGTAACGGTGACGGACATCGCCGAGCTGCCGATGACCGAGAACTGGGCCGCCTTCTCGGGCACCACTGAGCAGGACACCAGTTTTCGTGCCGGCTTCTGGCGATTGACGGCCCAGCGACTTTTCGCCCTCGAACGCTTTCTCGCGGCGACTCCCGACAGCGACCTCATTCACCCCGAGAATGACTACCTGCTGCTGACCGAGGAGGCAGACCTGCTGGGGCTGCAGCAGTCGGTGACCGGAGTCGCACTCCCCGTCGGCGATCCTGACCACGTGTACGCGGCGTTGCTCTACGTGCGGCGACTGCCGTCACTGACGTCCGCCCTGCGCGTACTGTTGACGGTGCTTGCGGAGCAGCCACGGGACAATGAGATGCGCCTGCTGGCACGAGCGATGGCGCGCAGTGACCTCTACTGTCCGCTGCCGACGCTGCCCAGTGGCGCGGACCGGCTCTGTCACGCCGCGCTGCAGCCGGGGACAGCGGACACCCTGCCAGCAGATGTGCAGTGGCGGAACTTCCCGCAATTCGGCGTCCTTTTCGATGCAATCACCCTGGGCCAGTACCTGTCCGGGATCGACCCCGCCAACTATGCCTTCATCCGGCGACCGGGCTTCGCCAACCAGTCCTCCTGGGTCAACCCGGTCGGACAGCAGTGGCAGTTGACCTCGGAGGCTGGCCGGTGGCGACTGCTCGTGGAGACCGATGCTGGCTGGGTGCGCGTCGTTGGGCTGCATCTGCACGGGAAGGACCTGCACGCCCTCGATGACCGCGGTGCCCGGTGGCTGCGCCGGCGCCTCCAGCAGACCCAGCGGATCGGTGCGGTAACGGAACTGCGTCGTCGTGACGCATTCCGTGTTGACGTTGCCTACCTGCTGCGCTACGGCGCAGTCAACCCCCAGGAGTTGCGGATGGCCGCCATCACGGCGGGCTCATTGATGCTCAGGGGGCGGGTTCCCCTGCCCCAACGATCTCGACGGACGTGAGGATGATCGGCTCGCGTGGCCGGTCTGAGTTGTCGGTGGGGGCAGTGGCGATTGCGTCGACCACCCGCCGGCTGGCCTCATCGGTGACCTCGCCGAAGATGGTGTGCTTGCGGTTGAGGTGCGGCGTGGCGGCCACGGTGATGAAGAACTGGCTGCCATTCGTTCCCGGCCCCGCATTCGCCATTGCGAGGAGATAGGGACGGTCGAACCGCAATTCGGGGTGGAACTCATCGGCGAACTGGTACCCCGGGCCACCGCGCCCAGTTCCAGTGGGATCGCCGCCCTGCACCATGAAGCCCGCGATCACCCGGTGGAAGGGGACATCGCGATAGAGGGCACCACTGCCGGTGGTGCCGGTGCGCGGATCCCGCCACTCCCTCGACCCGTCGGCTAAGCCCGTGAAGTTGCGGACGGTCGTGGGCGCGTGGGTGTCGAACAGTGTGGCGTGGATGTCGCCGAGGCTGGTGTGCAGGATGACAGGCGTGGGCATGACGTCTCCTTCAGCAGTGGGGGTGCATTCGTGGGCGATATCGGTGAGTGCGCGGGCTGGACGGGTGCAGCACTTCCCACGTGCGATCGGGTGGAGGCGAGGGGGCTCGAACCCCTGACCCCCGCCTTGCAAAGGCGGTGCTCTACCAGCTGAGCTACGCCCCCGATGGGGTGCGACGACCCGCAGTGCGACGTGACAGTGCGACGTGACCGGGCCGCCGCCCGGTCACCCTCGTCAGGTGAGATCGGCTGCCGGTGCGGCCGCTCCCAGGTCGTAATCAGGGCCGTCGAAGGTTGCCTGCGACCAGAGATCCTGCTCGGATTGGCGTTGCTGTAGGACGCGGTAGACCGCGATCCCCAGCGCCGCTCCCACGCCCATCAGCAGTAGCGACTTGAACATCGTCCCAACCTCCCTGTCATGCCGGCCGGCGTGGGCCTAAGTGGACTTGAACCACTGACCTCTTCCTTATCAGGGAAGCGCTCTAACCAGCTGAGCTATAGGCCCGCACTGCACCTCGGAGCACCCGCGCGGATAGTGCCGCGGTCGAGTGTGCTGATCATACGTCGTCATCGAGGGTCACCTCGATCCCGCCAGCGAGCAGGCTGAAGGCGTTGTAGAGCAGAGCGATGACGCCGCCGATCACCGTCCATGCCACCACCTGGACAACCGCGACAATGCTGGCCACCCCCATCACCCGGGAAAGGGACACCACCTCGGTGAAGTTGAAGGTCGCCACCCCGGTGCCGAAGACGTCGGTCACCAATTGGTTGGCGGTCAGCAGGACGCCCGCGGAGTCGGCAAGCCACCAGACCAGCCAGGCGGCGAACAGCAGGCCCAGACCGTAGACGATGCTGATCAGGAACACGGTCGTGATGACGCTCAGTGGCGAAATGCGAGCCAGCCGCACACGGACGCGTCGCACCGCGCGATCCGGCGAGCGGGGGAAGCCGCTCACCCGCTGTTGTCCGGGGGGTCGGGTGGCGGGCTCAGCCATGACGCTCCCTCGATCGACGGGTGCCGGGACCCGTGCCAGATGAACGACAGTCGCTGTCGAACTGCCTCATTATTCCCCCGGGTCGGCCTCGGGGGCAGCCCCCGCCTCGACCTCCGGGGCAGTCGCTGGGTCGACATCCGGTCCCCCAGCCGCAGCGACTGCAATCGCCACCAGTGAGTCCCCCTCAGCCAGGCTCATCAGGGAGACTCCCATTGTTGCCCTGCTGGTGGGGCGGATCTCCGCAACCTGAGTCCGAAGGACGGTGCCCGCCGCGGCAATCGCGAACAGGGTGTCCCCCGCCCCGGCAACGACCGCACCGATCAGGCGGCCGCGTTCGGGACTGAGCCGGACGGCCTGCACACCCATGGTGCCGCGGCTGCGGGCGGTCCACTCCTGGAGTGCCGTTCGCTTGGCGGATCCGCGTTCGGTGATGGTGACCAGGAAGCCATCAGGTGCAGCCACCTCCATGGCCAGGAGACGATCGCTGTCATCGCGGAACCGCATCCCGATCACGCCGGCGGTGGCTCGGCCCATGGGTCGAAGTGCCGTGTCGGTGGCATGGAAGCGCACTGACATTCCCGCCTGTGACACCAGCAGCAGGTCATCGCTGGCATTGACCAGGCGGGTCGCGATCACCTCATCCCCCGCACGCAGCCGAATGGCGATGACGCCACCGCTGCGGCTGGAGTCGTACTCCGTCAATGGTGTCTTCTTCACCATGCCGTCACGGGTGGCGATAACGAGGTACTCCGCATCGGTGTAGCCGTGCAGAGTGAGCACGCCGGCGATCTGCTCATCAGGCAGGAAGGCGAGGATGTTCGCCACATGTCGGCCCTTGGCATCCCGCGTCCCCTCCGGCAGCTCATGCGCACGTGCGCGATAGACCCGCCCCTGATTGGTGAAGAACAGCACCCAGGCGTGGGTGCTGGCGAGCAGCAGGGTGGTGACGACGTCATCGCCACGCAACGCCGCACCGCGGACACCACGGCCACCGCGATGCTGTGCCCGATAGAGGTCAGCACGAGTGCGCTTGACGTACCCACTGCGCGTCAGCGAGATCACGATCTCCTCATTGGCGATGAGGTCCTCAGCAGCGATCTCGCCTTCGGCCGGCACGATCGCCGTTCGGCGCTCATCACCGTAGCGCTCGGTGATCTCCGCCAACTCACCGCGGACGATCGCCCGCTGGCGCTGGGGGCTGCCGAGGATGTCACGAAAGTCAGTGATCGCCGCCATCAACGCCTCGAACTCGTCGAGGATTCGCTGGCGTTCCAGCGCAGCCAAGCGACGCAATTGCATGTCCAGGATTGCGGTTGCCTGAACCTCGTCAATGGCGAGCAGTTCCTGCAGGCCACTGCGCGCATCGTCGACCGTGGCACTGCCACGGATCAGCGCGATGACCTCATCGAGCGAGTCGAGGGCAGCGAGGTATGCCCGCAGGATGTGTGCTCGCTTCTCGGCCTCCTGTAGTCGGAACCGCGTGCGCCGCTGGATGACCTCGATCTGATGGTCGATCCACAGGGTGATGAACTGATCGATGCGCAGGGTGCGCGGGACCCCGTCGACGAGGGCGAGCATGTTCGCGCCGAAGGTCTCCTGCAGTTGCGTGTGCTTGTAGAGGTTGTTCAGAACGACCTTGGGGATCGCATCGCGTCGCAGCACGATGACGATGCGCATGCCGGTGCGGGAGGAGGAGTCGTCCCGGATGTCGACGACCCCGGTGATCCGGCCGGAGTCCACGAGCTCAGCAATGCGCTGCTTGAGGTTGTCGGGGTTGACCTGATACGGAAGGTGGGTGATCACGAGGTGTGACTGACCCCGAGCGCCCTCCTCGATCTCCACGACCGCACGCATGGTGACGGCCCCGCGGCCGGTGCGGTAGGCATCCTCGATCCCTGCCCGGCCCACGATCAGCCCGCCCGTGGGGAAGTCCGGTCCCTTGATCCGCTCCAGTAGTGCGGCCAGCAGGGTCTCGGCGTCGGCATTCGGGTGGGCGAGCGCCCAGTCAATGCCAGCGGCGACCTCGCGCAGGTTATGCGGTGGGATATTCGTCGCCATCCCGACAGCGATGCCACTGCTGCCATTGACGAGCAGGTTGGGGAACCGGCTCGGAAGAATGACTGGCTCCAGTGTGCGGCCGTCGTAGTTCGCGGTGAACTCGACAGTGTCCTCGTCGATGTCGCGGACCATTTCCATGGCCAGGGCGGCCATCCGGGACTCCGTGTAGCGCATCGCCGCCGCAGCGTCATTGCCTGGTGAGCCGAAGTTCCCCTGACCATCGACCAGTGGGTAACGCAGGACCCACTCCTGGGCGAGTCGCACGAGGGTGTCGTAGATGGCGCCGTCACCGTGCGGGTGGTAGTTGCCCATGACATCGCCGACAATGCGGGCGCTCTTGGAGTACGCCCGATCGGGGCGGTAGCCGCCATCGAACATCGCGTACAGCACGCGGCGGTGCACAGGCTTCAGCCCGTCACGGACATCCGGCAGTGCGCGGCCCACGATAACGCTCATGGCGTAGTCGAGGTAGGAGCGTGACAGTTCTGTGCGCAGGTCTACCGGCTCAATGCGACCGCCCGGGGGCACCGCGTCAGTGACGCTCACACCGTCACCTGCCAACCCCGGTGAATACGGATCGCCCGGCCGATGGGCCGAGGGATGGGGTCAGATATCAAGGAACCGGACATCGCGGGCATTGCGTTGGATGAAGGTGCGTCGACTTTCCACGTCCTCACCCATCAGGACACTGAACATTTCATCGGCGGCCGCGGCATCGTTGAGGGTGATCTGCAGGAGTACGCGGGTGGCGGGGTCCATTGTGGTCTCCCACAGTTCATCGGCGTTCATCTCGCCAAGACCCTTGTAGCGCTGAATCCCCTCCCCCTTGGGCAGGCGGCGTCCGTGGGCCTGACCGAGCTCGACGAGGGCATCCCGCTCCCGGTCGCTGTAGGCGAATTCCGGTTCCTCGCGACTCCACTTGATCTTGTACAGCGGTGGCTGCGCCAGGAAGACGTGGCCCAGCTCCACCAGGGGGCGCATGTACCGGAACAGCAGCGTCAGCAGCAGGGTGCGGATGTGTTGGCCGTCGACATCGGCATCAGCCATCAGCACAACCTTGCCGTAGCGCAGGCGGTTGACGTCGACATCGTCCTGCACTCCTGTGCCGAGGGCGGAGAAGAGCGCCTGCACCTCGGAGTTGTGCAGCACCTTGTCGATGCGCGCCTTCTCGACGTTGAGGATCTTTCCGCGAATGGGAAGGATCGCCTGCGTGCGCGGATCACGCCCCTGCTTCGCCGAGCCACCTGCGCTGTCCCCCTCGACGATGAACAACTCGCACTCATCTGGTTCATTGGATTGGCAATCGCTGAGCTTTCCGGGGAGGCCAGAGGACCCGAGTAGTCCCTTCCGCGACCGGGCGAGGTCCCGCGCCTTGCGCGCGGCGATTCGGGCGGTTGCGGCGCTCATCGCCTTGCGGGCGATCTCCTTGCCCTCCTGTGGATGACCGTCGAACCAGGAGGCGAGACCGTCGTTGGTCGCCGTCAGGGTGAATGTCTTCGCCTCGTTGTTGCCCAGCTTCGTCTTCGTCTGTCCCTCGAACTGCGGCTCCATCAGCTTGATTGAGACGATGGCGGTGAGCCCCTCCCGCACGTCCTCGCCGCCGAGATTGGGGTCCTTCTCCTTCAGCACCGCCCAGGTCCTGGCATACCGGTTGATGGTGGCGGTGAGCGCCGCGCGAAATCCCTCCTCGTGCATCCCACCCTCGTGAGTGTTGATCGTGTTGGCGAAGGTGTGAACCGCCTCGGTATAGCCGGCATTCCACTGCAGGGCGATGTCCAGGCTCATCCCCCGCTGCTCATCAATGGCGTTGATCTCGATGATGTCGCGGTTGAGGATGGGTTCACCCTTGGCCGCGTTGAGATAGCTGACGAAGTCGGTGATCCCACCGGCGTAGCAGAACTCGACGTGGTCGGGCGTCGCGTCGAATGTGGTGTTCGCCTCCTGCTGTGCGACGCGGGCGTCCACGAGGCCGATGGTGAGGCCGCGATTGAGGAAGGCCATCTCACGAAAGCGGGTGGCCAGCGTTGAGAAGGAGTAGTCGGTTGCGTCGAAGATCGTGGGATCCGCGCGGAAGCGCACCCGTGTTCCAGTACGCGTCGTCGGCTCACCTTGGCTGATCGGCGCTGTCGGCACTCCCGTGCGGTACCCCTGCTGCCAGACGAAGCCATCCCGCCAGACGGTCACCTCAACGTCCGTCGACAGTGCGTTCACAACCGACACGCCCACCCCGTGCAGCCCGCCGGAGACGGTGTACCCGCCCGAGCCGAACTTCCCCCCCGCATGGAGGGTGGTCATCACGACCTCGAGGGCGGAGACCCCCTCCAGTGGGTGCTGGTCGACCGGGATTCCGCGGCCGTCGTCAGTGACCTCAACCCAGCCGTCGTCACGCAGTTCGACATCGATACGTGTGGCGAAGCCGGCAAGTGCCTCGTCGACTGCGTTGTCCACGACCTCGTACACCAGATGGTGCAAGCCTCGCTCCCCGGTGGAGCCGATGTACATCCCGGGTCGCTTCCGGACAGCGGCCAGTCCCTCGAGGACCTGAATCGTCGAAGCGTCGTACACGGCCGCCCCGCCGGCCAGCCCGGCTGGGTTGGGCGGCGCAGTGGATGGATCCCAGACGCGCGGCTCGCTCACGTTTCCGCCCACATGGGCCCAAGTCTAGTCGTGTGGCAGCCATGAAGGAACGGCTGTGGACGTCCTCAGAGCCCTGTCGTGGCGGCGTCAACGGCCGGACGTGGGGGGATACGACGTTGGACTGCCGTCAAGGCGCCCAGATCGGATCGTGAGCGTTGTGACGACGCCCTCACCGGCTTCCTCACCGATTCGGGCCAAGATCGTCGCAGTGCACATCCGCAGCGCACTTGCCCACGCCGGGCTGTCAGCGATGACGAGCACGTCTCCGGTGCGGGTGTCGAAGCCGGCCAACCGCGAGTGTCGGGCGACATCGGCTCCGACCACCTCCGCCCAGCGCACGGTGAGACCGGCCACCGCTAGGCGTGACCGCCAGCCGGCCACCTGAGTCAGGGTGTCGACCGAGTCCGAGAGTGACTGCGGGTCGCGCTCATCCGGTGCGGACCCGCTGAAGGTCGGCTCGCCACCGCGACGGGTTCGCCGGCGGGTGGTGGTCCGGCTGGGGGACGGGCGCTCGCGTCGCGCGCGGGCAAGCGCAATCGTGGCGGCATCGGCGTGTGTGTCGTCGGTGCCCGGGGATTGGCTGTCGGCGGGCTGCGGCGGGCCCACCCCACTGGTGGTCATGACTGAGCACCCGGGTCCAGCCTGCGGATGGATCCGCGCAAAGCGGCCGGCACGTCGTCCGCTGATGCGCCGGTGACGATGACCTGCTCGGCTGTCAGCAGGATGTCACTGACGCGGGTGCGGCGGCGATTGTCGAGGGCACTGAACACGTCATCGCAGAGCAGGACGGGCTCGCCTCGACCGTCATCGATCTCAGCGAGCAGCTGCCGGGCTCCAAGACGCAGTGCCAGCGACAGGGACCACACCTCCCCCTGGCTGGCATGTCCGCGAGCGGGCAGGCCACCGAGATCCACCCGGAGGTCATCACGGTGCGGCCCGACCAGGCAGGAGCCGCGTGCGATCTCGGCAGCCCGCAGCCGGTTCAGCGCGTTCCGCAATCCGGACGCCACTTCAGCGTGATCGCCGGCATCGGCGTGCTCGCCAAGGGCGGCACTGACATAGGTCAACTGGACGGAGGTGTCGTCTGCCAGCTCGGCGTACGCCTGATCCACCAGTGGGCCGAGGTCGGCCGCACAGCGCCAGCGCTGGACGGTGAGGTCACTGCCCCGTTGAATGAGCGCCTCATCCCAGATGGCGAGCTCCTCGGCCAGGTGGCTCCCTCGCCCTTGGGCACACTGCTTCAGCAGGGCACTGCGTTGGCGGACCGTCCGCTCGTACTCCGCCTGGACGGCTGCCTGGCGTGGCCGGTGCTGGCGCAGCAGGTCGTCGAGGAAGCGCCGGCGGCCCCCGGGCTCGCCGGTGATGAGAGCGCAGTCCTCCGGGCTGAACAGCACCGTTCGCAGGCGCCCGATCAGCTCCCGTGGTCGGACCGGGCCCCCATTGAGCCGGGCTCGGTTCGACCGTCCGGGCATGATCTCGATCGCGAGCCGGTTGACCGCGCCCGCGGCACTGACGTGTCCTTCGACGACTGCGCGGTCACATCCGGTGCGGATGAGTGGGGCATCCGTGGCAACCCGATGACTGGCCCCGGAGGCCAGATACCCGATGGCCTCAATCACGGATGTCTTCCCCACGCCGTTGTCACCGATGAGAGTGATGGGGCCGGGGGTGAGATCCACACCCAGCGCGATATGGCATCGCAGATCGTTCACGTCAAGTCGGGTCAGGTGCATTCCCGCCCCGAATCACCGATGTCGCGGTGCAGTGCCTGATCCGCCTGATCCGATCAGCCGGTGAGACGGATTGGCATGAGCAGGTAGCGATATGCCCCGGCCTGCTCAGATGTCATGACCATCGGCTTGCGTGGCTCGGTGAACGCCATCGTCACCTCCGCTGTGCCCAGGGCAGCAAGCCCGTCGATGAGGAAGCCGGGATTGAACGCGATCTCGATCGGGTCACCCGCAAGCGATATCTCCACACTCTCCTCCGCTGTGGCGTCATCCCCACTGCCCGCTCGCATGCTCAGTTCTCCGCCGGCGAACGAGCACCGCACGGGCGTCGTGCGCTCGGCGACGATCGACACCCGGCGGACCGCCTCGAGCACCGCCGTGGTCGCCATCGTCGCCTCGGTCGTGGACTCCGTCGGCAGCAGGCTGCGGTACTTCGGAAACTCGGCATCGAGCAGCCGGCTGGTACTGCGCCGACCTTGAGCGCTGAATCCAATCAATCGCTCCGCGCCGGCGTCGCCGGCAAGACCGATCGTCACGTCACCTGCCTGGCCCATCGACCGGCTCACATCGACAAGCGTCCGCGCTGGGATCAGCAGATTGGTTTGCCGTGTGTCGTCGTCACATCGCCAGGCGACCTCCTGCACCGCCAGGCGGTAGCGGTCGGTCGCTGCCATCGTCATCGTCGGGCCGTCGATCTCCACCCGGATCCCGGTCAGCATGACCAGGGACTCGTCCTTGCCGGAGGCGATCGCAACCTGCGTGACACATCGGGCGAGATCGGCGCCCGGGATCACGCCGATGGGCTGCGGGTCGGCCGGTAGTGGTGGGTATTCCTCTGCAGGCAGGGTGGGCAGGCTGAAGGAGACCTTGCCACTGCGAATGGTGGCCCGGGTTCCCTCCCACTCCAGCAGCACATCGTCGTGGGGAAGGGCCTTCACGATGTCAGCCAACAGCCGCCCAGGCAGGATGACAACCTGCTCGGCCACGGCGTCGGTTGCCAACTCGGCCACCGACGAGACCTCCCGATCGAATGACGAGAGGCTGACAAATCCCTCAGTCGTGGCCAGCCGCAATCCGGCCAGGATCGGCTGGGTTGGCCTGCCAGGGAGCGTCCGCGCGGCCCATGCCACCGCGGACATCAGGGAGTCGCGCTGCAGGTGCAACTTCATGGGCGCATCGTGTCATGGTCGGATGGCTGGCGGTGGGCAGTGCTCGAACCAAGAGTGAGGGTCATCGTCACCATAGGGGCTGGGGACCATGTGGAGGGCGGGTATTGAGGCTGATGGGATCGCATGTCGACGGTCACAGGGGTCGGTGACGGCTGGGGAGAACACCCGTGCAACTGGGGATCCGTTGGGGCGATGACGAGCGGCTGTGGATGGACAGGGAGCGCCTGTGGGTCATTGGGTGGTTCCTGGACCCCCAGTGTGGACACGTCGGGGGAGTTGTCCACAGTCTCTCCACATATGTGTGTGACGAGAGTGATGAGAACACGCGAGGGTTATGAACTGCGGCTCTGGCTGCGGATTCGTGACGTGAGGTCCGCAACCTGGTTGTACATCCCTCGGCGTTCCGACATGAGGGCGCGAACCTTCCGCTCGGCGTGCATGACGGTCGTATGGTCCCGACCGCCGAAGATCTGGCCGATTCGGGGGAGGGAGAGATCGGTCAGCTCGCGACACAGGTACATCGCCACCTGCCGGGCGGTGACGAGGGTCCGGGAACGGGAGGGTCCGGTGAGCTCATCGAGGGAGATCCCGAAATAGTGGGCGGTCTCGCTCATGATCATCGGGGCTGTGATGTCGGGAACGGTTGAGTCGGGGATGACATCGCGCAGGACGATCTCGGCGAGGCCGAGGTCGACGGGCTGCTGACTGACATTGGCGAACGCGGAGATCCGAATCAGTGCGCCCTCCAGCTCACGGATGTTGTGAGTGATGCGCACTGCGATGTACTCCAGCACCTCCGGCGGAATATTGAGTCGCTCAGCGGCGGTCTTCTTGCGCAGAATCGCGATCCGAGTCTCGAGGTCGGGTGGTTGGATGTCTGTGATCAGGCCCCACTCGAAGCGGCTGCGCATGCGTTCCTCGAACTCCGGTAGCTGCTTTGGGGGGAGATCTGAGGTTACGACGATCTGCTTATCGGAGTTGTGCAGTGTGTTGAAGGTATGGAAGAACTCCTCCTGCGTCTGGACTTTGCCGGACAGGAACTGGATGTCATCGACGAGGAGAACATCGACAGCCCGGTAGCTGCGCTGGAAGAGGGACGCCTTGTCGTCACGGATTGAGTTGATGAAGTCATTGGTGAACTCCTCGCTGCTGACGTAGCGGACCTTCGTCCCGCGATAGAGCTTCATCGTGTAGAGGCCGATTGCATGCAGCAGGTGTGTCTTGCCCAGCCCGGAGCCGCCATAGATGAACAGCGGGTTGTATGAGCGGGCTGGTTGCTCAGCGACGGCGACGGCGGCGGCATGGGCGAACCTGTTGGATGAGCCGATGACGAAGGTGTCGAAGATGTACTTCGGGTTGAGGTGTGGACCATCCCCCCGCCGCGTCGCGGGAGCCCCAGAGCCGGGGCGTGCTGCCCGTTCCGAGTCGCTGTCGGTCGGGTCTGTCCGCGGCAGGCGCTCGTAGAGGAAGGCGTCGGCGAGCGTGTCGGTTGCATCCTCGTCCAACGTGGCAGCCAGCGATGGGTCCACGCTTACAGCCAGGGTGACCTCCTGGCCGAGGGCGTCAGTAAGGACGCTGACGATCGCCGGTCGCAGGCGGGCCTGCAGAACATCACGGGTGAAGTCATTCGGGGCCGCAATGAAGACGGTGTCGTTGATCCGGGCAAGCGGCCGCGCGAGGGCGACGAAGGCACGCTGCTGTGGGGTGAGCACTCGGTCCAACTGGCTCAGGACGACTGCCCAGAGGTCATCGAGGGTGCCGTCGTCTGGTGTCGGGGTGGCTGGGTGCCCCGGGGTGCTCATGGGGGGCAACGGTAGTGGCGCATCGGACCGGTGGGGGATCGCCTGTGGGCAGGAGGTAGCCTTCGGGGGTGAAGCGGACATTCCAGCCGAATAACCGTCGGCGCGCGCGGACCCATGGCTTCCGGCTGCGCATGCGCACGCGAGCGGGCCGGGCAATCGTCGCCGCGCGCCGCCGAAAGGGACGCGAGCGCCTCACCGCGTAGTCCCGGGGGGCCGTCCGTTCGGCCTCATCCCAGAGCGCAGAGTGCAGGGCGGGCTTGGACGTCGGATATGCGGGTCAGAGATCGCGGGTCGCACAGGCAGCTGGCAGGTGCGTCGACCTGCGCGTCATGGGACTCAACAAGGGGGGGCATGCTTCCGCCGCGAATGAGGATCCACCGCGCGGGGGACTTTCGTGACGTGACTCGAACCAGACCCGTACTGCGGTCGGCGCGTATGGTCGTTTACGCCCGAGCGTCTACCGGCTCCTCCTCACGGCTGGGCGTGATCGTCGCGAGGACGATCGGCGGCTCAGTTGTGCGCTCCCGAGTCAGCCGCCGACTGCGTCATGCAGCGGCGCGGGTCCTGCCGACGGGTGGCACGCCCACTGAACCCGCTGTTGACCTCGTGGCGCGCGCTCTGCCGGGAATCGTGACCGCCGACTGGGCGGATCTGGTCAAGGACCTGGCGGCGGCGGTGCGAGTGGCGCAGCACCCGGCGCGATGAGCGGCCGCAGTGAGGGAGCGGCTGATCCCGTCCCACCCCAGCAGGCAGCGGATTCGTCTCGTCTGATTCGGAATGGACCAGGGCCGCGGGTCACCGGGTGGCGGCGGACGACGGCGCGGCCATTGATCTGGTTGGTGCGCGGCTACCAGATCCTGCTTGCCCCACTGCTGCTCGGCCAGCACTGTCGGTACCACCCGTCCTGCTCGACCTACGCGGTGCGCGCCCTGCAGGTGCACGGGCCTATCACGGGTCTGGCGCTCACGGGGTGGCGCCTACTTCGCTGCAATCCGTTCACGAAGGGTGGCGTGGACCCCGTCCCCCGGCTCGGCCGGTGGCTGCCGGATGTCCACCCCGATGGGCGGCCGCGCAGCGCTGGGCTGTCGGCGTATGTGGGTCCGCCGGGCGCTGACCCGGCGGTGAGCACCGGCGAGGAGCATGACACGATCAGGGCCACCGGTGCCGCCCCCGCGGGTGGCGTGCAGTTGCGGTCCCCACAGCACAGCCCGATGCGAGGACTCACGTGATCGATCGTCTGATGGCGCCCCTGGACCTGGCGGTTTCCTGGCTGCTGGTCACCTGGCACAGCGCACTGAGCACGGTGCTCAACCCCGCGGCGGGCTCCACATGGCTGCTGAGCATTGTCGGGCTGGTCATCGTCATCCGGATCGTCCTGATTCCCCTGTTCGTCAAGCAGGTGAAGGCACAGCGCGGTCTCCAACTCATCCAACCCCAGATGAAGGAGCTCCAGCGCAAGTACGCCGGCGACCGGGAACGACTGGGCCAGGAGACCATGAAGCTGTACCGGGAGACCGGCACGAACCCGCTGGCCTCCTGCCTGCCCATCCTGTTGCAGGCGCCCATCTTCTTCGCCCTGTTCCGGGTGCTCCAATACGGGATTGCGCAAGAGAAGCCAATCGGCGTCTTCGGTGACCAGCAGGCGCTGCTGAACCAGGCCCACGACGCCACCTTCCTCGGGGTGCCCCTGTGGGGCTACTTCAACGGGGCCGCGATGACGGATGCGCCGGGGGCGACGCGTGCTCTCACGATGGTGATGGTCATCCTCATGAGTGCGACGACGTTCCTCACCCAGCGTCAGCTGATGGTGAAGAACATGGCGGCCGACAACCCCATGGCACGCCAGCAGAAGATGCTGCTGTACGTGTTCCCGGTGATTTTCCTCATCTCGGGCATCTACTTCCCGGTTGGCGTGCTCATGTACTGGCTCACAACGAACCTGTGGTCCATGGGGCAGCAGTTCTGGATCATCCGAAACAACCCCACACCCGATACCCCGGCGTATGCCGCCTGGGAGGCCCGCAAGCGTGCGAAGCAGCGACGTGCCGCGATCCGCCGCGGGGAGATCAGCGCGGATGCGGTGACGATCGAGACCGCGCCAGCGTTGCGTCAGCAGCCGAAGCGGGCCAGCCGCGCGAAGCGGTCAGGTGCCGGAGATGTGCCGGCGATCCAGGTGGCGGCACCCGCTGCGGCGGTTCCGATGGACCAGTATTCCGAGCCTCATTCCAATGGGGACGGGACGTCCACCGTGAACGGCACCGGCGTGGCGCCGATGCCCCCGGCAGGCGATCCGAGTCCAGCGAAGGGGCAGGCCGCGCAGGGGGCTGCGGGTCAAGGGGCTGCGGGTCAAGGAAAGAAGAAGCGCACCACGGCAGCCGGCGCGTCTGGGGGGGGTAGCGCCAGTGCGGGCAAGCAGGGCACCGGCAATCGCAACGCGGGCAAGGGAGGCGCCGGGAAGCGCGCGGGGAGCCAGTCCAACGGCAGCCGTCCGGGTGGTGCCGCGTCGACGTCGGCCAAGTCGGGGGTATCCCGGTCGGGCGGCGGTCAGGGTGGATCCAAGCAGGGTCCACGCAAGCCCGGCTCATCATCGGGTGGAGCAGGGGGTGTCGGGTGACGGGGATCAACGAAGGGCGGATGCTGACATATGGGTAGCGAGGATGGGGTCGTCCTGGACGACGATGCGATCGAGATCGTATCCACGGACGCTCAGGAGACCACCGATGACGGCATCGAGCAGGAGGTCGAGGTCGGAGCGGACTACATCGAGGGGCTTCTCGATATCGCCGAGCTTGACGGGGATATCGAGGAGGACATTGAGGGTGAGCGGGGCATGGTCCGTGTTGTGGGCAGCGGTCTTGACGCGCTGATCGGTCCGAAGGGCGAGGTACTCGAGGCGCTACAGGAACTCATGCGCGCGGCGGTGACACGTGAGACCGGGGAGCGCAGTCGGATCATGCTCGACGTCGGGGGGTACCGATCAGACCGTCGTGATCATGCTCGCGCTGTCGCGGAGTCCGCGGTCGCCCGCGTGGTTGAGTCGGGAGCGGCTGTTCGTTGCGAGCCGATGAACGCTTATGAGCGGAAGGTGGTCCACGATGCAGTCGCAGCAGCGGGGCTGACGAGCGAGTCGGAGGGGGTGGAGCCGAACCGCTTCGTGGTGGTGCTGCCGGCCTGAGTGAGGTTCCGGCGGAGGTGCGTGCCGCCTTCCCCGATCACTGGCCGATGCTGGGCCGTTACGCCGAACTCCTCGCGGCAGCCGCCGATGAACGGGGCCTCTTGGGGCCTCGGGAGGCTTCCCGGCTCTGGGAGCGGCACCTGCTGAACTGCGCAGTGATCGCCGCCCTCATTCCACCCGGCTCCTCGATCGTGGATGTCGGGTCTGGACCTGGGCTTCCGGGTCTCCCGATTGCCATCGTTCGTCCGGACTGTCGAGTCGTCCTATTGGAGCCCACTTTGCGCCGCGTCGAGTTCCTCCACGAGGTTGTGTCGGACCTGGGAATCGGCGATCGAGTGACGGTTGACCGGGGTCGGGCGGAGGATCGGGCGGGATGGCTGCGGACGGGTGTCGTGACCGCGCGGGCGGTTGCGCCGCTGGCGCGACTCCTCCCACTGACGCTCCCGCTCGTGGCGCCAGGGGGGATGATTCTTGCGATCAAGGGGATGAGCGCGGAGCGGGAGTTGGCCGACATCGAGCCGGACTGTCTGAGGTTGGGGGTGCGAGCGCGAGTGCAGTCCGTGGGTGAGGGGATCGTTGATCCCCTCACCACCGTCGTCGTCCTTGAGGCCCCTCCGTCAGGTGCCACAACGGCGCGGTGAATGCCTGGACGAGGTCAATGACTCACGGAGCAGGCGGATGTCTGGGAGCACAGGAGGACACCGTTTCACGTGAAACAGTGTTCCGCGCCAGCCCGGTTGGGCCATCCCTGTAGGCGCGGGGCCCAGGGGCGCTGGCCCGGTGAACGAGGTGTTCACGCGACAAACGATGAAGCGACGTCGACACGACCACGGAAGGAGGCGTGATGAGCAGCCCACTTGCCGTTGCAGCCGCACTCGCGGTCGGGGTGCAGCGGGGAGACATCAATCCCGCTCCTCGTCCCGCCACCACTCGGATCCTGACGCTGGCGAACCAAAAGGGCGGTGTCGGCAAGACCACGAGCACGGTCAACCTGGCCGCTGCGCTCGGGCTGCTCGGTCAACAGGTCCTTGTTGTCGATGCCGACCCGCAGGGGAATGCGTCGACGGCTCTGGGTGTCGCGCATCATGCCGGGGTGGACGGGGTCTACGACATCGTCATGGGCGAGCAAACGGTGGCGGATGTCGTTGTCACCGTGGCATCTCCCGGGGTCTTTGTCGTTCCGGCCACGATCGATCTTGCCGGTGCGGAGGTGGAACTCGTTGCCCACGAGGATCGGGATCAACGACTCCGCCGGGCCCTGACGGAGTACCTGCCCCATCATGCTCGCAGTCACGGTGACCTCGACTACATTCTCATCGACTGTCCGCCCAGCCTCGGCCTGCTCACCCTCAACGCCCTCGTCGCCGCGCGTGAGGTGCTCATCCCCGTGCAGTGCGAGTACTACGCCCTTGAAGGCCTGAGTCAACTGATGGCGACCATTGAACGCGTCCGACAGGCGCGCAATCCCACGTTGCAGGTCACAACCGCACTCCTGACGATGTTCGACGCTCGAACCCGACTGTCCAGTGATGTGGCCGATGAGGTGCGCCGCCACCTCGGGGCGGCAGTTCTCTCGGCTGTCATCCCCCGGTCAGTTCGGCTGAGTGAGGCGCCCAGCCATGAGCAGACGATCTTCGGGTACGACCCGGGGTCCACCGGGGCGCAGGCCTACCTCGATGCCGCTCGGGAGCTGGCCGTGCGGGGCGCCCCGGGGGCAGCCCGCGTGTTGGCGAACGAAACGGAGGATGCCCATGACTGACCGCCGTCGGGGACTGGGCCGGGGCCTCGGGGCACTCATCGGCGACGATGGGACCTCGGTGGCGATGCGTGACGTGGATGCAACCGCCCACATCCAGATTCGCGAGATCCCGCTCGTGGAGATCTCCCCGAACCCACGACAGCCCCGCACCGTTTTCGACGACACGGCGCTGGCCGAGCTGAGTCAGGCGATGGCGCAGGTGGGACTCCTCCAGCCCATCGTGGTGCGCCCGATGGCGCCGGGCTATGAATTGATTGCCGGGGAGCGCCGGCTGCGCGCGGCAGGCCTCCTAGGGTGGCCCGCCATCCCCGCCATCATCCGGCACACCGGCGATGATGAGCTCCTGAGGGAGGCGTTGCTGGAAAACCTTCACCGGGTGGCGCTGACGGCCATTGATGAGGCGGCTGCGTACCAGCAGCTCCTTGAGGACTTCGGGGGGACGCAGGAGGAGTTGGCCGTTCGCCTCGGTCGGTCACGACCCCAGATCACCAACACCCTGCGGTTGCTGCGACTGCCGCCGGCTGTGCAACGTCGGGTCGCGGCGGGGGTCCTCAGTGCCGGCCATGCTCGTGCATTACTCGGGCTGCGCAGTGCCGGGGAGATGGAGGCCCTCGCGGAGCGGATTGTGGCCGAGGGGCTGAGCGTCCGATCCACCGAGGAGGCCGTCACCCTTCAGGTCGCGCAGTCGTCATCGGCTGGCGATCCACAGCGGCGTACACCGTCGAACATCGCAGCCGCCACCGCCAGGTCAGACACCGCCACCGAGGTTGCGGAGAACCTGGCTGCGCATCTCGACACGCGCGTCAACGTTCGGCTGGGATCCCGTCGCGGCCGGATTGTCATCGACGTCGCCGACGAGGCCGACATGTTGCGCATTGCCGGCCTGATCGTCGCGTTCGGCACCCGACAGGCCGATGGTCAGTAGGGCCGGGAAAGTAGCCGGCCGCCGGATGCGAGGGCGGAGGCCACAAGACTGAGGGCGATCTCCCCCAGCTGCCGTCCGGCGGCACCGATGGCCAATGGCGTCAGCGACGTCTCCGTCAGACCCGGCGCGACCGTGGCCTCAAGAACATGGGGTCCCTCATCACTGAGGATCATGTCGATGCGCGTCAGATCGCGCAGCCCCAGTGCGGTGTGCGCGGCGCGGGCACAGTCCACTACCGCCGCAACCTGTGCATCGGTGAGGCGCGCCGGCGCGAAGAATTCAACCGCGCCGGCGGTGTACCGGGCATTCGCGTCGTACCAGCCCGTGACAGGGACGATCTCAACCGGCGGCAGGACGGTCACGGAGCCGTCGTCGACAATCGTCACCGCCACCTCGACGCCGTCGACGTACTGTTCAATCATCGCGGTGGGCGCGTAGGTGTAGGCCCCGACGACCGCTGCTGGCAGCTCCTCCCGGTCCACAACGATCGACACCCCCAGCGCGGACCCACCCCAGGCCGGCTTGACGACACACGGCAACCCGATCGTCGACAGCGCACGGTCCAGTACCGCCTGGGCACCACAGTCGCGCAGCAGCGCCTGTGGCAGCGTCAGGTGTCGCGGTACCCGTACCCCAGCAGCGGCCATCCGGGCGGCCGCCAGCGGCTTGTCGAAGGCGAGTCTCGCGGCATCCGGACGCGCTCCCAGGTAGGCAAAGCCGGTCAATTCCAAGAGGGTGGCCAGCGCTCCGTCCTCCCCCAATGGCCCATGGACCACGGGGATGACACAGTCTGGGGCAAGCTCCCGCAACCTCGGCAGCAGCGCGCTGTCGACGTCGGCCAGGGTCGCCTCAGCGCCCCCCTCCCGCAGTGCCGTGACCAGCCGTCGTCCTGAGCGCAGTGACACATCCCGCTCCGCGGAGAGTCCGCCAGCAAGGACGACGATATGCCGCCCGGCAGCACTCACTGCTGGAACATGCGCCAGAGCTCGACCTCATCACGGACGACGCCCGCGAGCCGGCGCACCCCCTCGGTGATCTCCTCGGGGGTCGGGTAGCAGAAGCTCAGGCGCAACTGGGAGGCGCCTTGGCCGTCCGCGTAGAACCCGGTGCCGGGCACGAAGGCAACGAGGGCGGCGATCGCCCGCGGGAGCAGGGCCCGCGAGTCCAGGCCCTCGGGCAGGCTCACCCAGGAGTAGAACCCCCCCTCCGGCGTGTTCCACCGGACACCCGCCGGCATCGTCTCAGCCATCGTGCGGACCAAGGCGTCACGACGGCAGCGGTAGAGCTCGCGCAACTGCTTCACGGTGTCCAGCCAGGGTGTGTGACGAAGGTACTCGCCGATGGCCATCTGCGTGATCGCCGGTGGGCACAGGATCGCCGACTCCGCTGCAAGGACCAACCGCTCCCGGATGCCGTGCGGTGCGACAGCCCAGCCCACCCGCAGGCCCGGTGCCACCGTCTTGGAGAAGGAGCCGAGGTACACGACCCCCTCCTCATCCAGGGATCGGATCGCCGGGTGGAGTGCGCCATCGAAGTCCAACAGTGCATAGGGGTCGTCCTCGATCACGAGGACTCCCGCCTGCTGGGCGACGGCGAGGATGTCGGCACGCCGAGCTGCCCCCATGGTTGCCCCGGAGGGGTTCTGGAAGGTGGGGACGGTGTAGACAGCCTTGACGGACTGCCCGCGCGCGCGGCAGTCGGCGATTGCCGAGGCCAAGGCGACAGGATCCATCCCATCCTCGTCCCCCGGAATATGGACGATTGAGGCCTCATACGAGGAGAAGGCGCCGAGTGCACCGACATAGGACGGCGACTCCACACACACGACATCACCGGGATTGATGAAGATGCGAGCGAGAAGATCCAATGCCATCTGCGAGCCCGCGGTGACGATGACGTCGTCGGGGTGGGCGGTGATGCCTTGCAGGGCGACGACGTCAATGATCTGCTCACGCAGATCTACCCGCCCCTGACCCGAGCCGTACTGCAGGCTCACCGCACCCTGTTCGGCGACCAGACGCGCCATGAGGTCAGCGATCTCGGCCAGCGGCAGTGCCGGGACATAGGGCATCCCCCCGGCCAGTGAGACAACCTCCGGACGGGAGGCCACACTGAACAGTGACCGGATCTCTGAGGGACGCATCCCGGTGGCCCGGGCGGAGTACTGCGCGAGCCAGGGATCCAGCCGCGTTCCGCGCGGCGGCCCCGCGGTGGCTCCAGCGGGCCGGCTCATGCCGCGACCCAGCGCCGCACGCCCGTGATCACCCGAGCAGGCTACCCGCTGACCGGAGCGAAGAAGTCGACCAGGCCCGCGGCAAGGCACCCGGCGATCTGCGCTCCGGCACCGGGACCGGTGAGCCGGGCAAGGTCGGCAGGGTTCGTTGCATAGCCGATCTCCACGCAGACGCAGGGCATGCGGGTGTACCTCAGCAGCGGCCATCCCCGCGCATGTGTTCCGCAGTCGTGCGCATCGGGAAGAGCCGTCAGCCGCGCCTGCAGGGCCTGAGCGAGCAACGCGCCCAGGTGCGATGGGCCGTGCCGGCCACCGAAGTAGAAGGACGCAACACCGCGCACCCGGGTGGATGAGGCGATGGCGACGCGCGGGCTGAGGAGGACATGGGCATTGACGTCATTGGCGAAGTCGGCGCTGCGCCGGTCATGGTCACCGATCTGATCGGCACTCGTGGCCGGACCGATCAGCACGGTACTGCCGATTGCGGCGAGCTGGCCCTCCAGGCGGTGGCTGATGTCCCGTGCGAGTTCGGCATGCGGGGAGTCAGGGCCGACATCGAGGACGATGATCTTGTCCTGGACGCCCGTTCGCAGCCGCTGGTGGGCAATGCGGCCGCGCAGCTCGCCGCTGGACCCACCCGCCACCGCACGCTGCAGCCGCTGGAGTGCCCGGACACTGGTGCTGCCACAGCGCCCATCAACGGTGATGCCGATCGCCCCCTGGAAGGCGCGCAGGGCGCCTTCCGTTGCCGGCCCGAACAGACCGTCCACCCGTCCGCAGTCGTACCCCAATGAGGTGAGGCGCCGCTGGAGGGTCGTCACATCCTCGCCGGCGGTCAGTCGACCCGGTATGTAGGCCAGTTCACGATCCCCCAACTGCCACCGGGCCTCCTCGAGTCGACGGAAGGTCTCCCGGTTGACCAGGCCATCGACGACGAGGCCCTGCTGCTGCTGGAAGGCCGCAACGGCGCGCGCCACCGCCTGGTCATAGTGACGCGGATCGGCCTGTGCGTCGGGGGTCAGCAGCCCGATTCGCTGAAGTCGGTCGCGGATCTCGATCACGGCATCGTGGTGGGAGCCGAACCCGAAGGGCTCGGCTGTGCCCGCCGTCCCGGGTGCGGTCGGCAGTTCAGCCAGTGGAGAGGACTCCGGCCAGGTCGTCGAGGAGCGCCCGCTTCGACTTGGCGCCGACGATGGTCGTGACGAGGGCACCACCGGAGTAGACATTCATCGTTGGAATCGAGCGGATGCCCAGCCGGGTCGGCACAGCTGGATTCTCGTCGATGTTGAGCTTGGCGATCGTGAGTTCGGGATGCTCGGTTGCGATCTCATCGAGAATCGGGGCAACGGCGCGGCAGGGCCCGCACCACTCGGCCCAGAAATCCACGAGGATCGGTCCCGCGGCCTTGGCGATTGCGTCATCGAAGGTGGCGTCGGTGAGGATGAGGCTGGCCATCGGATCAAGTCCTCTCGCGGGTGGGTGGGTCCGGCGGTGGGTGGGTCGGCTGGGTGGGTCGGCTGGGTGGGTCGGCTGGGTGGATCAGGTCAGACGGCGGTGGCAGGTTGGCTGACTCCCACGACGCCGCGGTCGGCGAGCCATCGCTCGGCGTCCAGTGCTGCCGCGCACCCGGTGCCGGCGGCGGTCACCGCCTGCCGGTAGGTGTGGTCAACCAGGTCGCCCGCTGCGAAAACCCCGGGCAGGTTCGTCGCGGTGCTCCCGGGCTGCACAAGGACGTACCCCTGCGGATCGCAGTCAACCTGGCCGGCGACGAGCTCGGAGCGGGGGTCGTGCCCGATCGCAATGAACAAGCCCGTGACGGCAAGTGACCGCGTGGCACCGGTCTGGGTGTCGCGTAGGACAAGCCCGGTGAGCCGGTCCTCACCGGTGAGGCCGATCACCTCGCTGTTCCAGACGGGAACGAGGGTGGGATTGGCGAAGGCACGTTCAGCCATGATCCGGCTTGCACGCAGGGTGTCCCGGCGGTGGATCAGGTAGACAGTGCTGGCAAACCGAGTGAGGAACGTCGCCTCCTCAACCGCGGAGTCCCCGCCTCCGACGACCGCAATGTGCTGATCCCGGAAGAAGAAGCCATCACAGGTTGCGCACCACGACACACCGTGGCCGGAGAGCCGCTTCTCATCGGGCAGGCCCAGTTCACGGTAGCCAGAGCCCATCGCGAGGATCACCGCATGGCTTTCGTATCGGGTGCCGGCATCGTCGATGACGGACTTGACAGGGCCGCTGAGATCAACCGACTCCGCATCCGCGGTGACCAGGCGGGCGCCGAAGCGCTCGGCCTGGGCCCGCATCCGCGCCATCAACTCCGGCCCCATGATCCCCTCCGGAAACCCGGGGTAGTTCTCGACCTCGGTGGTGTTCATCAATGCACCGCCGGCCGTCACCGCCCCCTCCAGGACGATGGGTGCCAACTGGGCACGCGCCGCGTAGAGAGCGGCCGTCAGGCCAGTGGGGCCGGATCCGATGATGATGAGCGGCTGCACATCCCCAGCCTACGTCAGCGTCGGGCGTCCACGTCCTCGAGTTGTCCAAGTTGGCGCTCGCAGTCCACGGTCACGATCGTGACATCGAACCGTCCGTTCGTGGTCGAGCGCAGGACGGCGACCAGCACCGGCCGCTCGCCGAAGAAGGCGCGGTCGACGACGATTGCGCGCTGCGGGCCATCCGCCGCAATGGTCCGCAGGCAGGAGGCGAGACCGTCCTCCGTGGCCACCGCCGTTCCGCGCACCTGCTCGGTCGTTGCCGGTCGCCCCTGCCGGGCGAAGGAGATCGCCGCCGGTGCGGTGGCCGCACTCCACTCCTGGCCGGTGGCGACCGTCGGTGGTAGCGGGATGCTGCCCTCCTCGCCGGCCACGCCGACGAGGAAGGCGATCAGTACCGCCGCCGCCGCAATCCCCGGCACCACCGCCCAGATGCGCCGCCGCCGCCGCGGGTGGGTCGCCTGGTCGAGGGTGGTCACCGTGCGGGCGAGCTCGGCGTACTGCTCTCCCAGCGCGCGGCCGATGCGCGCCGCCACCTGCTCAGGTGTGCGCAGCACTGGCAATGCGGCCAGCCGCGCGGCGACCTGCTGCTGTGCTGGATCCGCCTGCCCAGCAGGATCCCCGCCCACATCCGCCGCCCCAGCCCCGACGTTGCCGGTGGTGTCCACGGAATCGCGGGTGCCACCCGGCGCGGGGATACCGTCAGCCTCGGTCACAGTGCTGTGTCCTCCCTGATGCGTCTCGGGGCTGATGCCATTGGGTCACCGGTGGCTCAGACGTCCGCGCCGGCGCCGGGGTTCCCCGGTGCGAGGTGGGCGAGCAGGACAGCCAGCCGCGCACGACCCCGGTGGCAGCGGCTCTTGACGGTGCCGACCGGAATCCCCAGCGCCAGTGCCGCCTCGTTCACCGGCATCCCCTCAATGTCGACGAGGATCAGCGCCGTTCGCTGCTCGACGGGCAGCTCGGCGAGGGCGCGCTCCACCTCCATCGCGGTCTCCCGCTCGGCCATCCGATCACCGGGCTCGGTCGGCTCGGCGGTGCCGGCCGCGAAGGCCTGCTCCAGCGGGATCGTCGGACGGGCTCGCCGCCGCCGGATCCGGTCGATGCTGGCATTGACGACGATCCGGTGCAGCCAGGTGCTCACCTGGGACTCGCCGCGGAAGGTGTGGGCATTGCGCAGGGCCGAGATCAACGCCTCCTGCAGGGCATCGGAGGCATCCTCGGGGTTCTGGCACGTCCGCAGTGCAACCGACCACAGGCGGTCCTGGTGGCGGGTGACAAGGGCGGAGAATGCGGTGGGATCCCCGGCGACGTGAGCGGCGAGCAGGGCGGCGTCCGACACCGTCATGGTGTCACCGTCCGCCTCATCTGCCACCGTCGACCACCTCGCCGTCATCGACCCGGTCCCCCGATGCGGCGAAGCCTAGCGATGGGCCGCAGCCGCCGGCCGATCAGGACGATCCCGGCCCGGATCTCGTCGATGCGCAGCAGGTGAGCGGCCACGATGTACGTCAGGATGCACACGCCCCCGACGACGATGATGCGCAGCCAGGCCGGTGCCACCGGCCACAGCAGGTTCACCCCCAGCCCCAGCGCGACCGCCACCCCCGTTGCGAGCAGGGACCGCCCGGCGATGCGCACCACCGACCGGGTCGGCAGGCCGCCGAGCCTGCGCGCTGCGGCCACCCACATCAGCACGGCGGCGACCGTGAAGGAGGTGCTGGTACCGATGGCCAGCATCGCCACCTGCAGCTCGGGGGCAGCGAGGGTATAGAGCCCCACCCCCACGCCCAGTTGGACGCACGACAGGAGCACGGCAAACAGGAAGGGGGTGCGTGTGTCCTCGATGGCGTAGTACATGCGCTGCAGAATCCCGAACACCGACAGCGGTACCAGCGCCAGCAGCAGGATCTGCAGTAGGACCCCTGTGAGCGCGGCCTCCGCCGGAGTCGCGGCTCCGCGCCCGAAGAGCAGTTCGGCGATGGGAACGGCGAGCAGGATCAGGATCCCGGCACTGGGGATCATGAAGGCGAGACTGGCGCGAACGGTTGCCGAGGTCATGCCGGCGACAGCGGGCAGGTCCGCACCGGCCGCCGCTCGGCTCATCCGGGGCAGCATCGCGGTGATCAGCGACACGGCGATGATCCCGTGCGGCAGCAGCAGCACCAGGTACGCGTTCTGGTACGAGGTGACGCCGACGCTGATGCCCCCGGCGTCGGTGGTGGCGACATTGGCCGCGGCGGCCAGCCGGATGATGACGAGGGCGGCCACCTGATTGACGAGGACCAGCCCGAGCGTCCAGGATGCCAGCCCCCCCGCCTTCGCCAGACCATGCCCACGCCAGTCGAAGCGCGGACGGAAGCGGTATCCCGCTCGTGGCAGCACCGCGATCAGGAGCAGCGCCTGGACGGCGATGCCGACGGTCGTGCCCGCCCCGAGCAGCGCCACCTGGCTGAATGTCACGGTTGCCGAGGTCGGCGTGCCGGCGGTGATGGCGAGGAAGAGCAGTGCCACGACGATGACGACGAGGTTGTTCGCGGCCGGTGCGAACATTGGCAGCGTGAAGCGCTCCCGCGCGTTGAGCACCTGGCCGGCCATCGTGAAGGCGCCGTAGAACAGCACTTGCGGCAGCAGGAAGCGTGCGAACAGCACGGCGGTCGCGCGGTCATCGGCGGACCAGTTCTCTGGTGCGTAGAGGCCGACGATCCATGGTGCTAGGAGGACACCGAGGAGGGTTATGGCGATCAGCAGCAGCCCGACCACTGTGAGCAGGCGGTCGGTGTACGCCCGTCCGCCATCGGCATTGGAAAGTGCGCGGACCAGTTGCGGAACGAAGACGGCGTTGATGGCGCCGCCAACCAGCAGCAGGTACAGCACATTTGGCAGGGTGTTGGCCACCGAATAGGTGTCAGCGAAGGGACCGAATCCGATGGCGGCGATGACGGCAGCCGTCCGCAGCACGCCGGTGATGCGCGAGGTGAGGGTGCCAAGGCCCATCAGGGCCGAGGAGCGCGCAGCCGGCGCGTCGAGGGTCTCGCTCATGACCGTCGGCGGTAGCGGTCGCGGTGCACCTTCCGGACCCGGGCGGAGATGCCGAGTGAGGAGAACAGGAGCAGTGCGGCGACGGCAATGAGCGCGGCCACCTGGGCGACACGGCCATAGGCGGCCGAGCGGACCGTCACGCGCTGCCCGGCCGACAACGGCCTGCCCATCGGATCGGTGAGGGCGATCACCAGGGTGATCGGGGCGGTCCCGATGACCGTGAGCGGAACGCTTGTGCTCACCTTCCGGCCCGCCGGGACGATCACCGGCGGCACCGGGCTTGCGCGTACCCGCGCGGTGTTGGTGGTGATGAGCAGGCCGACGCGCACCGGAACCGCCAGGTCATTGGCGATCGTCACCGGCAGGTCGCCGGTTGTCCCGGGCAGGACGACGTCGCCGCTGCTCAGCACCGTCACGGCGGCGAGCCCCGCAGCCACGGCGGCCGCGGCTTCGGCCGCGATCATCGTCGCGCGTTGCGGCTCATCCCGCCACCAGCTGGAGCCGGCGCGCATCAACGCCTGCCGAGTCGGTGCAGCGAAGTCGCTCGGATCCGGGGTGATGGAGGCCAACTGGTCCAGCGCGGCGTCGGTGGCGTGGATTGTCTGCCATGGCTGAAGCGGTGGCGGAGTCAGACCGCGACTACTGGGCCGGCGCAGCAGGCCCTCATCCGGTCGGCTGCGCGCAAGGACATCGGCCAGCGGGGCAACCGTGAGCCAGGGCGTGCCGGCGAGAAGTGAGGTGAGCAGTGTCAGGGTCGCGGGGTCCGCATCCCACGTGACCGGCGGGGCGACGATGAGTGGCTGCCCGGCTGCCCCGGCGAGCAGGGCCGCACCGAGCAACCGCTGACGCAAGGCGAGCAGGGAGGACGGGTGCGCGGCATCCGCGCGATCAAGGGCTGCCAGCAGCCCGGCATCGGTGAGCAGGGCCAGCAGCGGCTGCTGACGAAGGCGCACCACCGGTCCGCGGTCGACGGCTCCGGGCAGCCGGCGGACCCTGGCCGCGGGCAGCACCACTGCGGTCACCCCGGCGCGGGCGAGGGCGGCCGCGGACGCGCGGTCCAGCCGGGCACTGGGAGCAAGGATTCCGGAAACTGTGGCGCCGGGGGGGTCCCCGGAAAGTCCCGCCGGCTCCGCCAGGGCGGCGGCAACGGCGGCCGCGGCCGAGCCCGCGGCAGATCGGACCAGTGGTGCTGAACCGGTGCGAACGAGGGGGTCGGCGTCGACCACGGCCGTGGGCAGCGCCCACACCCGACCCTGCGCAACCGCCTCGCGCACCTCCGCTCGGGCATTGGTTGCCATCAGTGCTGGGTCGACCAGCCAGTCGGGCCTGAGTACGGCTCCGGCGCGCAGTAGGCGCGTCAGCCGCTCTCGATCGCTCACGGGGGCGGGCTGAACCGGTGCCGCAGTGACCGGCCACAGCAGGACGACCTGTGTGGGAGCGGGGGTGCCGTCATGCCAGGGCAACTCGGTGAGGCTGTGCCCGACCTCGGTGTCGCCCAGGTGGGCGTGGACGTGCACGGCGCTGACCCCGGCGCGGTCGAGGCCGCCGGGTCCCGGCGTCCTCGGCGGGCTACCGGCGAACACCTCGGCTGCCGCCACCGTCACCTGCCAGGTCCACTGCTGTGCGGCAACGGGTGTCAGGACCACGGGGCCGGCCAGTGGAATCGGATCGCCGGCTGGTCCCGAGGGGTGCCACCGGGTCGGTGCGCCCGCGAGGTCGGCGATTGAGCGAGCAGGCGTGGCCACGCGCACCGACAGTCGCGGCGGGGTGCCGGTGGGCACACCCTCCGCGGCACCGCGCAGGTCGAGGCTGCCGCGCAGCCGGACGAGGTCGGAGGGCCTGGCAAGGGCCGGGATCACCTGGTCGATGGTCAGCCCTGCGGGCTGGGGGTCGATGGTCAGCCCTGCGGGCTGGGCCGGTAGCGCACCTGCGCCATCGGCAATTGCCCCGGCGGCACCTAGGGTCGCCATCCCGCCTGGTAGCGCGACTGCGGGGCTGACCGGCCCCAGCAGGAGTGCCCCGACTAGGCCGGCCACCAACCCGCGTCGGGGGGCGCTCACCGGCCAGGCGCGCCCGCGGCCGAGTGGACGGAGGGCTGTCCGGTGACCCACTTGCGCAGTGGCTCGACCAGTTCGCGCTCCGCGGCATAGGTGAGCCGGTCCGGCAGGTCGGTGATGGGGATCCACGCAACCTCGTCCACCTCGATGTCGTCAGCCGACAGCTCGCCGCCCACACCGTTCATGATGAACAGGTGAACCGTCTTGCGCACCCGGCTGCCCGCGGATGTGAACCAGTAGGTCACCGTCCCCAGGGGCTCGGCGATCTGGGCATGGAGTCCGGTCTCCTCGGCCACCTCCCGAATGGCGGCTTGCTCCAGCGTCTCGCCAGCCTCCACATGACCCTTCGGGAGCGTCCACCGCATTTCACCGGTGCGATGCCGTCGGCCGATGACGGCGATCTCGGTGATCAACCCAGTCCGCTGCACAACTGCACCCCCAGCGCTGGTCTCGGTGCGGGCTGCCACCGCCCGCGACGGCTGGGAAGGTCGGGGCACGTCGTAGACAATACGCAGTCATGACCCTCGCGGACCCGATCCACCACATCACAGGGGCGCTGCGGGAGGCATTCCGGGAGCGCTGGTTGTTCGATCTGGCGAATCGATTCAGCGACGCCGGACAGGAGCTGGTCCTCGTTGGTGGCTGCGTCCGCGATGTCTTCTGCCCGACCCCGGGCCGACTGTCCGATATCGACCTCGCCACTGATGCACCGCCCGCGCAGATCACCCGTCTGCTCACCGGGTGGGCTGATGCGGTGTGGCAGATCGGCGCTGCGTACGGCACCGTTGGGGCCCGCCGTGCTGGTCAAACGGTGGAGATCACGACCTACCGCTCGGACGTCTACCACGAGGACTCACGCAAACCGACGGTCGTGTTCGGCACCGACCTCATCCGGGATCTCTCGCGCCGCGACTTCACGGTGAATGCGATGGCGGTGCGCCTGCCCTCACTGGAGCTGGTTGATCCCCATCATGGGCTCGCCGACCTCCATGAGGGGTGGCTGCGCACGCCCGTGGCGCCGGAGGTCTCCTTCGGCGACGATCCACTGCGCATGATGCGTGCGGCTCGGTTCGTCTCCCAGTTGGGACTGCGGGCTCACCCAGAGGTGCGTGCGGCGATGAGCCGGATGGCGGAGCGGATCACCATCGTCTCGGCCGAGCGCATCGGCGAGGAGTTCCGGCGCCTGCTACTCGGACGGGATCCGCGATCCGGTCTGGAGCTGCTCACCGAGACCACTCTCGCGGAGTACGTGCTGCCGGAGCTGCCGGCCCTGCAACTGCAGACCGATGAGCACTTTCGGCACAAGGACATCTACGAGCACACCCTCACCGTGCTGGAGCAGGCAATTGAGCGGGAGTCCGACCACCATCCGACCTGTGGTCCTGACCTCGCATTGCGGCTGGCCGCCCTGCTGCATGACATCGCCAAGCCGGCGACGCGGCGGGTGGAATCTGACGGTGCTGTCAGCTTTCACCACCACGAGGTCGTCGGCTCCCGGATGGCACGCAAGCGGCTGACAGCCCTGCGGTATCCGACTGCACTCATCGACGAGGTATGCCTGCTCATCGAGTTGCACCTGCGCTTCCATGGCTACCGCGATGGCGCGTGGACGGACTCCGCAGTGCGGCGGTACGTCCGGGATGCCGGGGATCAGCTGATTCGATTGCACAAGCTGACTCGGGCCGACTGCACGACGCGCAATCCTCGTAAGGCTGCGCGACTGCGCTCCGCCTACGATGCGCTGGAGCGGCGGATCGACGAACTGGCCACCACCGAGCAGATGAACGCCATCCGCCCCGATCTCGATGGCCGGGCGATCATGGAGATCCTCGGCATACCGCCGGGGCCGGCTGTGGGAGCGGCTTACCGCTTCCTGCTCGACCGTCGGCTTGAGCAGGGACCCGGCACGGAAGCGGAGGCGACGACGGCGCTGCTGGCCTGGTGGCGGGACTACGAAACCGGGTAGGGGGGAGGGGCGGGTGTCGCTGCACCCTGCGGCGGCGGGCTGGACACGACTCCGGGCGCTAGTGAGCCGATCCGCACATTCACGAGGGCGACGATTGCCATCCCCACCACCAGGCTCAGCACCGTCCACTGCCAGGCGAGGTTGTTCAGTAGCGAGATGACGGAGCCGGCGATGACCAAACCCCCGGTCAGTCGGGGAATCCACCGCTGGTAACTCACCGCTGCTGCCGCCGCCTGCGGGTTGCGGCGCAGGCCGCGCAGTGACTGCTCCACACCGCGACGGACCGAGCCCATCGGGCCATCAAAGGCCATGATGGCCACGAGCAGCAGGGCAAGGGCGTACACGAGGTTGTTGTCCACCGCCTGGTAGAGGAACGTCAGGATCTGCTCGGCGAAGGCCACGAGGGCGTCCCCGTAGAGCCCGCCGCCAAGGGTGGTGCGGTACTGGACCTCGAAGAAGTGAAGGCCCGCCCACATCAGCCCTGCCCCGACGGCGTAGGCGACTGCAACCACGGCGGTGACCACCGGTCGACGACGAGCCAGCAGGATCGCCCCGGCGTACAACAGGATGGCGATCGGCAGCAGGGCGAGGATCAGCGGCTGGACGAGGGCGTACACCTGTTGGACGAAGGCGAGCTGGTCGCTGCGCAGCAGCACGATCGGCGGGACGTCGGCGGTGAACTTCACCTGGTCGAAAACGGTCAGCCCACGGCTGGCGAGGTCCTTGCTGATCTCATCAAGGATCGTGTTGACATCGAGAGTGACCTCGCCATTGGTCAACCCGACCGCTCCGCCGTCACGCCCCTCCAGGACGGCAATCAGCCCGGAATGGATGGTCAGGACGATCTCCGTCCACAGTTTCTCGAATACGGGGGTTCGCAGGAACTGGGTGATGGCTTCCCGCAGGAAGGCATTCAGCCCGCCGGCGATCGCGGGTGCCAGTGGCTGCAGCGCCTGCGGCAGCAGGTCATCGACCCGCGTCTCGACCCCACCATTCGCATTGAGTGAATTGACGGCGGCATCCGCGATCGCGTCCTGGATCGGCTTGCTCTCGGCCAGTGGGCCGACGGTGGCGAGGAACTGCTCCTGATTGACAACGGTGCGCTGCACCCACTGGGCGGTCACTGCCACCGGGATGATGGCGGTGGCGATCACGATCAGCACGGTGATCAGCGCGGTGCGCCCCCATCGGGAGCGGGCGGGGGGCTGCGGCGAACCGCCGGTCTGGGCGCTGCCAAGGGGGTCTGTGACGGGGCTCACGGGCGGACGGTAGCGCACCCGGGCGGCGACGTACCCTGATGCGGTGCCGACTCCCCGCCGTGGCGGGCCGCCCGACACGGGGGCGGTCCACGATCTGGGCTGCCGCCGCGTCGTCGCGTCGCCGTCATTCGAGCGGCGTGAGGAGGTGGACTACACGCTGCAGCGCAATGCGCTGCTGCGCGAGGTGCGGCGCGGCCGGGTGTTCGGTGGGGATGCCTGCGATGCGGATCCCTACCTGCTGCGCGCGGCGCGCTGGCATGGGGAGGCCGCAGGTCGTGCCTGTCCGGTGTGCGAGGAGATCGAGTTGCGGGAGCTGTCCTTCGTCTACGGCAGGGAGCTCGGTCCCTTCTCCGGGCGGATCAAGCACACGACACAGGTCGGTGAACTCGCCGCGACGGTGGGGGACGTGCAGGTACATGTGGCGGAGGTGTGCGTGGGCTGCGGTTGGAATCACCTGACCCGATCCTTCCGGATTGGCGATGGGCAGCCCCGGCGCCCGCTGCGCAAACCCCCCGACTGGCTTGACTGAGCCCCCGTCCGGAAACCCGGCGCTGCCCGGCCGGCGGCAGGGTTCCCGCCTCGAGGGGCAGGTTGGCCCCGCCGCCGATCCGGCTGACCCGCCGGATGCGAGGATCGTGGTGTCGCCCGCCGGACGGGTGTGGCAACCCGTCCACGCGGGGTGTCGGGATGTCCGTGGACTGCCGCGAGCGCGGTGGTGACCTGAGCGCAGCTGGGAGGGTGCCGTGCGCTACGTCGGAGCGGTGATCGCGGTGTTCATCGTGGCGGTGGCGGCGGCAATCACGGCCCTGACCTTCGCCGTTGCCTCGACCACCGTGCCGGAGCCGAAGGAAGTGGCACGGGCACAGGCCACCATCGTCTACTGGTCGGATGGCCGCAGTGAGCTGGGTCGGCTCGGCGAGGTCAACCGCACCGACATCCCCCTCGCCCAGGTTCCCGTCACCGTCCGTGAGGCGGTCCTCGCCGCCGAGGACCGCGATTTCTACGCCCATCGCGGCTTCTCGCCGACCGGCATCACCCGTGCCTTCGTCAACAATCTGCGCGGTGGCTCGATGCAGGGTGGCTCGACGATCACCCAGCAGTACGCCAAGAACGCGTTCCTCACCCAGGAGCAGACATACCTGCGCAAGCTGCGCGAGCTCATCCTCGCCCTGCGACTGGAGACCGACACAAACAAGGACGACATCTTCCAGCGCTACCTCAACACCGTCTACTTCGGCCGGGGTGCCTACGGCATCGAAGCGGCGGCACAGGCGTACTTCCGGATTCCGGCCGCGGACCTCACCACGAGCCAGGGGGCTGCCCTCGCCGCCCTGCTGCGGGCACCCTCAGTACTGCAACCCGATACCGAGCCCGAAGCCTTGCGGGCGCGCTGGGAGCTCGTCCTCAATGCGATGGTGGAACAGGGGTGGCTGACCCCGCAGGAGCGGGCCGGCCAGGAGTTCCCGCAGTTCCGCGCCGACCGGTCGACCGACCGGTACGCCGGTCCGACCGGCTTCCTGCTCCAGTCAGTCCGGCGCCAGCTGATCGCCCTGGGCTACCCGGAGTCCGATATCGGGCTGCGTGGGCTGCGGGTGGTGAGCACCTTCGCCCGCGAACCGCAGCAGGCCCTGCAGCGCGCGGTGCGGGAGCGCGGACCCGACAGTGGCACCGCGGGTCTGCGCGTGGGAGCAGTCGCCGTCGATCCCCTCACCGGTGAGATCCCCGCGATGTACGGGGGCGCGGACTACCTCACCGATCAGCTGAACAACGCAACCCAGGCGGTCGCCCTCGCTGGTTCCACCTTCAAGCCCTTCGTCCTCATTGGCGCCTTCGAGCAGGGCATCGGCCTGGATACCCGGTGGAATGGCGACTCACCTCGCACCTTCGCCGGCTACCAGGTGAGCAACTACGGCGGGCGCTCCTATGGCGAGGTCTCCCTGCTGCGGGCGACAGCCCTGAGCATCAACACCGTCTTCGTCGACCTCGGGCTCGTCGTCGGGCCCGCCGTGGTCGCGGAGGACGCGGTACGGGCCGGGCTGCCCGCCGACACGCTTGGGCTCACGGCAACGGGGGCGCTGGCCCTGGGTCCGGCCAGTCCGACCGCACTGGACATGGCAACGGCCTACGCCACCTTCGCCGCCCAGGGCGTGCGAACCACCACGACGGTCATCCGCGAGGTCCGGGGGGCCAATGGGGGCGTGCTCTTCACCTGGCAGCCGCAGCGCGAGCAGGTGATGGGCGCCGATGTCGCCAACGAGATCACCGTCGCCCTGCAGGATGCGGTCCTGCGGGGCACCGGTGTAGCGGCCTACTTCGGGCGGCCGGCCGCGGGCAAGACGGGTACCAGCAGCGACAACCTCTCGGCGTGGTTCGTCGGCTACACACCCCAGTTGGTGGCTGCGGTGATGATGGTGAAGGAGGTGGACGGACGCCCCGTTCCCCTCGTTGACGTCGGTGGGCTGAGCAGCGTCACCGGGGGCTCGTTCCCGGCCCGGATCTGGGCGGGATTCATGTCCGAGGCGCTCACCGGGCAACCCGTGCTGGCCTTCCCCCCAGATCCGCGCATCGGGGTGCCCGTGGTGCCCACGCCGACCCCGAGCCTGACCCCGCTGCCCACGGACCTGCCCACACCGGAGCCGCCGGTGGACCCCCCGGTGGAGACTCCGACCGACCCCGCGGCGGAGCCGGAGCCGTCGGTTGTGCCCGTTCCCCCGGAGGAGCCCGTCCCCGTCCCGGAGCCAACCGCCGCACCGTGAGATGGGCGGCCGGAAATGGGCGGCTTCACATGGGCGGCCGGTTGCCTCCGGTCAGGTCGCCCCGCCGATCAGGACCTGGTGCGCAGGGCACCCGCCAGGTCCTCGGCCGTGAACGGCCCGCTCAACTGCTCGTCCGTGGCGTACCGGTAGAGCGCAACCCGGAAGAGCGAACTGAGCACCGCCCCGGTCATGGCACCGGCGATGATGAACAGCACGCCCACCGCACCACACACCGCACCGATCACCAACGGCGCGATCGACTGGCTGCCGCCAAGGACGAGCACCCCACCACCGGCGAGGAGGGCGAGCAGCCCGGGCAGGAAGAAGCGCAGCAGCAGGCCGCCGGTGATCCGGGCAGCACCGACCACCTGGGTGCCCCAGCGTTCGCGGATCAGTGACCCCGAGTGACGGATCGCAGCAACGGGCCCCTCACCGGCGAGGACGATCAGGGGCAGCACGAACAGCGTGAGCACAGACCACGCAACACTGGCGGCACCGGCAGCCACGGAGCGGCCGATGGCCGCCGCGCCGGAGTCGCTGTTCCCCCGGATCGCGCCGATCAGCGCCCCGACACCCACCTGGACGAGTGCAACGACGATGAGTGGACCCACTCGCCGCAGGGCACGAGCCATCCCGCGGCCGAGTCCAGCCGGCTCACCGCGGAGGGCGGCATCCGCGGCAGCGATCAGCCCACCGGACACGATCGTGGCGAGGATCTGAGAGGTGAGGAGCGCAGCAACCGTGAAAGCGATTCCCACTGCCGTCTGATCGGCGAGGTAGGCGATCACCGCCGGGGTACCGAGGGTCGTGAGGGTGGCAATAACCAAGGCGGCACTGAGCAGTGGGAAGGCGAGCAGTGAGCGGTGAGCCCGGAATGCGGCCCAGGCGCTGGCCGCAAGTGGCTTACTGGCACGGGTGTTGACCATGACGAACCTCCTCAGGCAGCGGATGAGGTGAGTGCGGCGGCAAGCAGGGCGAGATCCTCCACATGACCCTCGACGGGGGTCTCGGCGATGGCGTCGACGCGGGCGGCAGCGACCGCGCTGAGGATTTCGGCGACGGGAATCAGGCCGGCTGTGAGGCCGGCATGTCGATCCCGTGCCGATCCGAAGGCATCGCGGCTGTTGTTGGCGTGGACGAGGTCAATCCGGCCGGTGATGTCACCGACGATTGCCACGCAGTCGGCTACCGGAATTCCCGCCGCCCAGGCGTGGCAGGTGTCAAGGCAGAAGCCGACACCGGAGTCGCCGACCGCCTCCCACAGCCGCGTGATCTGCTCCGGCAGGCGGGCCATCGCACGGCCACCGCCGGCAGTGTTCTCGATCAGCAGTGGGGCGCACAGATCAAGCCGCTCGAGGGTGGTGGCCCAGTTTGCGATCCCCATCGCCGGATCCGCATCCTTCGTGACATGTCCACCGTGGACGACCACGCCACTGGCGCCGATCCGGGCGGCCAGCCGGAGGGTGTGCTGAAGCAGGGATCGTCCCGGCTGGCGGACCCGCGGGTTGTCACTGGCAACGTTGATGAGGTACGGCGAGTGCAGGTAGACCCGGATCCCCGCCGCGGCTGCTGCTGCGGCGAATGCCTCGGGCGCGACGCCCTCGGTCAGGCTTGGCGTCGTCCACGACGTCGGGTCGCCCGCGACGATCTGCACGGCCCCAGCCGCCAGGTGGGCCGCCTGTGCCAGGGCAGCCATGTCGCCGGCGAGGGACACCCCGGCCTGCGGGGTGGCGGTGACAGTGACCTGCATCCCCAGCAGGGTAGTGGGGCGGTCGGCGCCCGGGGTAGACTCCACCGCTAGTGCCCCGGGCAGTCCGGGGTAATCCGGCCCCGCCACACCGGCCAGCCGCCCCACCGCAAGGAGGCTTGCGCGAGCATGCGCACATATGAAGTGATGGTCATCCTCGACCCTGATCTCGAGGAGCGCACCGTCGGCCCCAGCCTTGACACCCTGCTCAATGTCGTGCGTCAGGACGGTGGGGCAGTCGGGAAGGTCGACATCTGGGGCCGGCGACGCCTCGCCTACGAGATCGAGCGCAAGCATGAGGGGATCTACGCCGTCATCGACCTGACGAGCACCCCCGAGGCGGTGGCTGAACTGGATCGCCAGCTCAACCTCAATGAGGCGGTCTTGCGGACGAAGGTCCTGCGCACCGACGTGGACTGAGAGGAGCACCCGGTGGCCATTGGAGACATCAACGTCACAGTCGTGGGCAACCTCACGACCGACCCCGAGTTGCGCTTCACCCCCAGTGGGGCGGCCGTGGCATCGTTCACGGTCGCCGCGAACAGCCGCTACATGGATCGCACCACCAATGAGTGGAAGGATTCGGATCCGGTCTATCTGCGGTGCTCCGTCTGGCGCCAGTACGCCGAGAACGTCGCGGAGAGCCTCACCAAGGGCACCCGGGTCATCGTCACCGGCCGGCTCAAGCAGCGCAGCTACGAGACGCGCGAGGGGGAGAAGCGCACCTCCTACGAGATCGACGCGGAGGAGATTGGCCCAGCACTGCGCAATGCCACCGCGAAGGTGACCCGCACAGCGCGCTCCGGCCCGGGTTCATTCGAGGGTGGCACCGCGGCTGCCGACGACCCGTGGGCCTCCCCCGCACCAGGCACCTGGGGTGGTCAGGACGAACCAGCCTTCTAGGCCCCCGCCAACCGACGTCGCACACCACCGTCAACACGCAGAGCCACGAATAGGCACGAACCGACACGAACAGCCACGAGTAGAAGCGAAAGGCAGGTCATGGGACGCAATACCCGGCGGGAACCTCCCAGCCCCCCGTCGAAGGCCGCACTGCGCAAGCCGAAGAAGAAGGCCAATCCGCTGATCTCGGCAAAGGTGGCGCACGTCGACTACAAGGACGTCGCCCTACTGCGCAAGTTCATCAGCGACCGGGGAAAGATCCGCGCCCGTCGCGTCACCGGGGTCACCGTCCAGCAGCAGCGGGAGATCGCGACCGCGATCAAGAACGCCCGCGAGATGGCCTTGCTGCCCTACTCCACCGCACAGCGCTAGGGGTGTCTGTGAAGCTCATTCTCACCGACGAGGTGGACGGACTGGGCGAGCCCGGCGACGTGGTCGAGGTCAAGCCTGGGTACGCGCGCAACTACCTGCTGCCACGAGGTCTTGCCACGGCTTGGACGCGTGGCGGCCAGGCGCAGGTCGCCCAGATCCGTCGGGCTCGCCTCGCTCGCGAGGTGCGCGATGAGGTGCATGCCCGCGAGGTGGCCGAGTTGCTGGCAGCCGGTGTCGTCATTACCGCACGGGTCGGAGCCAATGGGCGACTGTTCGGATCAATCACCGCCGCCGACGTCGTTACTGCGGTGGGTCGCGCCGGTGGCCCGATGCTCGATCGACGTAGCATCGTGCTTGACCAGCCGATTCGCCTTGCCGGCCGACACCGGGTGGCCGTCCGTCTGCATCCTGCGGTGACGGCTGAGTTCGACCTGACGGTGGTCGACGAGGCGGATTGACGCGCGGCCGTGCCGCCCGACCTCACCCACCCGACCTCACCCGCCCGACTGGCCCCATACGAAGGAGACCAGGAATGACCACTCGCGTCCTCATCGCACTCGTGACCGGTGCCACCCTCGGCATTGCGACCCTCGCCGCTCCCGCCGCCGCAGCACCCTCGGGTCCCTCGATCGTTGACTGTGCCGGTGCACTGGTCAGTAAGCCGAAGACCATCGCCATCAGTTGCGCTGACGGCGGCATCAGCATCAACAACATCCGCTGGTCGACATGGACCATGAACGGCGCGAAGGGACGCGGCACCCTCGTGGTCAACAGTTGCATCTACACCGGTGGCCCAGCGTGCGTGGCGGGCAAGACCGACTCCTACCCGGCGACGATCACCCTTGGCGGCCTTGCCAGCGCACCCGGCGTTGACGTCTTCAGTCAAGTTGACCTGTCATTCGCCAAGGGCGGACCGGCTGGACTGGCCGCCGGCTCCTACACGATCGACAACGCGATTCGCTGACCTGGGCGCCGGGCCCGGCGCCGACTCGGGCGCCGGGCCTGCGCCTCACGTCCTTCCCTCTTTTCGCGGACCAGTATTCATCCACAGCCGGTGGATGCCATCCGCGCAGGTCAGGTATCCCATCGGTCGGTGCTTGCGAAGTTCTGCACAGGATCGTCCACACGCCTATCCCCGATGTCGGATCCGATCTGCACAGGTGTGTCACCGATACCCCCAGTGCTGTCCACATCCGCAGTTGGTCTTCCGGGACAACGCTTCTAGCCTTCACTGAGCGCCGGGTGGGCCCGTGATGTCAGGGCCGAATGCCACGATTTTCACGTCCGACATGGACGAGTGAGGGATCTGGCGCGTAGGTCATGGCGATCGGCGCGGATCAGCGACAGGTGAGGGGAGGGCCAGTGTCGGTTGTCGAGTTGCCGCTCGCCCCCGCCGAGGCCTTCGATCTGCGCACCCCGCCCCAGGATTCCGCCGCTGAACAGTGCGTCCTCGGGGCAATGCTGCTGAGCAAGGATGCGATTGCCGAGGTCGTCGAGACGCTGCGGGGGCGTGACTTCTACCGTCCTGCCCATGAATGTGCCTTCGAGGTCATCCTTGACCTCTACTCCCGGGGCGAGCCAGCCGATGCGGTCACACTTGCAGCGGAGCTCAAGCAACGCGGCGAGTTGGCCCGTATCGGTGGCCCGGCCTACCTGCACACCCTCATCTCAAGCGTTCCCACCGCCGCGAGTGCCGCCCACTATGCGCGGATCGTCAAGGAGAAGGCGATCCTGCGCCGATTGGTTGAAGCGGGCACCCGGATCGCGCAAATGGGCTACAGCGAACTGGGAGAGGTCGACGCCCTCGTTGATCGAGCTCAGGCGGAGGTGTACGACGTCACCGACCGCCGCACCTCCGATGACTACCACCCACTCAGTGACCTGATGGAGGCCACGCTGGCCGAGATCGAGGCGATCGGTGGCCGTGGTGGGGCCATGGTCGGGATCCCGACCGGGTTCGCTGATCTTGATTCCCTGATGAACGGGCTGCACCCCGGCCAGCTCGTCCTGATTGCGGCCCGCCCCGGTCTCGGCAAGTCGACACTGGGCCTCGACTTTGCGCGCTCGGCCAGTCTGCGCAATGGGCTGACCAGTGTGATCTTCTCCCTCGAGATGAGCCGCAGTGAGATCGTCATGCGGCTGTTGTCCGCGGAGGCACAGGTCGCCCTGCACCACATGCGTTCGGGCACGATGGGCGATAACGACTGGCAGAAACTCGCGCGCCGCATGAGTGCGGTTTCGGAGGCGCCGCTGTTCATCGACGATTCACCGAACCTCACCATGACCGAGATCCGGGCCAAGTGCCGGCGCCTTCGCCAGCGTCATGACCTGCGGCTGGTGGTGGTCGACTATCTGCAGCTGATGAGCAGCGGACGCAAGGTGGAAAGCCGGCAGCAGGAGGTCAGCGAGTTCTCTCGTTCGATGAAGCTGCTGGCGAAGGAACTGGACGTCCCGGTTGTTGCCATCAGCCAGCTGAACCGCGGTCCGGAGCAGCGAGTGGACAAGCGTCCGCTACTGAGTGACCTGCGGGAATCGGGAAGCCTTGAGCAGGACTCCGATGTCGTCGTCCTCATCCACCGCGAGGATGCCTATGAACGGGAGTCACCGCGCGCCGGTGAGGCCGATCTCATCGTCGCCAAGCACCGCAACGGCCCGATCTCAACGGTGACGGTGGCCTTCCAGGGCCACTACTCGCGCTTCGTCGACATGGCCCACACATGACGGTCTCCGCGTCGGAGGGGAGCGTCTGCATCATTGCTGAGGCGGGGGTCAACCACGATGGTGACGTGAGGAAGGCCTGTGCCCTCATCGATGCGGCGGTGGCCGCGGGGGCGGACATCGTGAAGTTTCAGTCATTCGTGGTGGATGCGGTGGTCACACCCGCGGCGCCGAAGGCCGCCTACCAGGTGGCCAGCACCGCCCCCGATGAGTCCCTGCACGCGATGCTCACTCGACTCCAGCTCACACCAACGGAATTCACCACGATCGCCGACCACTGCCGTGCACAGGGCATCGAGTTCCTCGCCACGGCATTCGACGCCGAGTCACTCGCCCTCATCTGCAGCCTCGGCATTCGGCGGCTGAAGGTCCCCTCCGGTGAGATCACCAACGTCCCCTACCTGCGGGCAATCGCCGCCCACCGACTGCCGGTGCTGCTCTCAACCGGGATGTCCACCCTGGCTGAGGTGAGTGGGGCCGTCGGCCTCCTGCGCGAGGCGGGGGTGGCCCGCGACCAGATCACGGTTCTGCACTGCACCTCCGCGTACCCCACACCCATGGCCGATGTCAACCTGCGCGCGATGACGACGATGGGCGCCCAGCTCGGCCTGCCCATCGGGTACTCCGACCACACACCCGGGTGGGAGGTGTCGGTGGCGGCGGTTGCACTCGGGGCCATCGTCATCGAGAAGCACCTCACCCTCAACCGACATGACCCTGGCCCCGATCACGCGGCCAGCCTTGAGCCAGCGGAGTTTGCGGCGATGGTGCGCGCGGTGCGCAACGTCACAGCCGCCCTGGGCGACGGTGTCAAGGCTCCGCAGCCAAGTGAGGTGGAGACGGCGCAGGTGTCCCGTCGCTCCATCACCGCCAGCACCGCCATCCGTGCCGGCGAGATCCTCACCCCCGACAACATCACCACCAGGAGGCCCGGTACCGGAATCAGTCCGCTGCTGTGGGATGAGGTCATCGGCAGCCGCGCCAGCCGGGACTTCCACCCCGGTGAGGCCATTGACTTCCCCGGTGAGGTGATCGAGAACCCGCGCGGGATGATCGGGACGTGAACGACCCCACCCGTGCCGGCGCACTTCCCGGTGCCGCGGGGCTGGCTGGTGCCACGGGGCGTGCTGATCCGCGTGCAACGCCCAGCGGACGAAGGATCTGCGTGGTCACCGGCAGTCGGGCTGAGTACGGGCTGCTGCGGTGGGTCATGACGGATCTCTCCGCCGTGCCCTCGGTCACCCTGCAACTGATCGTCACCGGCTCCCACCTCAGTGAGGAATTCGGCCGCACAGCGGATGCCATCACCGCCGATGGATTCACCCCGAATCGGTTCATCGATATCAGGGCCACCGGAGGTAGCCCGCGTTCAGTGACCGAGTCCATGGGTCGGGCATTCCTCGGCTTAGCTGAGGCCTTCGAAGTGCTGCAGCCGGATCTCCTCGTCGTGCTCGGCGACCGCTACGAGACGTGGTGCGCTGCCGGGGCTGCCACGGTCGCCGGCGTCCCCATTGCGCACATCCACGGGGGCGAGCTCACGGCCGGGGCGATCGATGACGCCTTCCGCCACGGCATCACGAAGATGGCCCATCTTCACTTCGTGGCTGCGCCGGAGTATGCCCGCCGGGTGGCCCAACTGGGTGAGCAGCCCGACCGGATTCACTGTGTCGGCGCAGTTGGGTTGGACTCCCTCATCCGCATTCCCCTGCTGGACCGGGTTGAACTGAGCCGGGAACTGGCGATCGACCCCGTCCGCCCGCTCCTGCTCATCACCTACCATCCAGTCACCCTGCGCCCGGGCAGCGCGGACGGTGACATCACCGAACTACTTGCCGCACTTGATCGCATGCCCGATGTTGAGTGCGTGTTCACCCTGGCCAATGCGGATCCGCAGGGGCACCTGATCAATGAGCGCATCCGCACCTATTGCGCGAGTCGAGCCCGTGCCCATGCCTTCCCGTCACTGGGTCAGCAGCGGTACCTCTCCCTGCTGCGTGCGGCGGACGCCGTCGTCGGCAACTCCTCCAGTGGCCTGATCGAGGCACCGGCGCTGGGGACACCGACGGTGAACATCGGCGAGCGGCAGACCGGGCGGTTGCGCGCGGCCAGCGTGATCGACTGTGCAGCCGACCGAACCGAGATCCATGAGGCCCTCATACGGGCACGGACCTCACCGACCGTCGATGCGCTCCCACCGCCCCACGGCTCCCCGGGAGCGAGTGCGGCAATCGCATCCCTGTTGATCAGCACACCACTGGTCGGGCTGCGCGAGAAGGCCTTCGTCGACCAGCCCGTCCTGTGATCAGCTGGACGCGCTCCCCGGGCGAATGTCGTCCTCCAGCACCTCGGTGACCGCCTCCGCCACCTGCTGCAGAGTGGTCGCATCCGGCGTCCGGCGCCGCGCGTCATCGGACTCATACAAGTCGTAGACCCGCTTCTGGATCTTCTCGACACTGGGCACGTCCTCAATGATGAGGGGCTGATCCTCGTTGGCCGAGTCGATCTGCAGGGCGCCGTAGTTGAGTATGCGGCCCATCACGGTGACGTTGAAGGAGACGTTGTTCACTTTTGACAGCGGGACATCGCGACCCTTCTTCGCGATCAGGCCGCTGCGAATGATGATCCGCCGCGTTGTGAAGACGTACTGCGTGGTCAGCCAGCGCAGGAACGGGGTGATGAAGGTGATGATCACCAGGACGGCTGTGATGATCAGCAGTGCCCACCGCAGCCACTCAATGGCCCAGACGTAGTAGATGACGACACCGAAACCGGTGATGACAAGCACACCCCACAGGATGGGTAGCAGGATTGCGCGGAAGTGTGGGCGGAGGATGAAGCTGACCTCCTCGCCCGCCGAGAGCAGGTCCTTCGGGTAGCCCATGTTCGTTCTCCTCACGAGCGGGTCAGCCCGGTCCCGAGCCCTCGGGCCGGATTGTGCGGGGCTGACTGTAGCAACGCGGCCCGCCCGAGTGGCGAACTTGACTCCGTCGGGGGTGAGACCTAGCCTCGGGCCATGCCTCGATTCCTCCTCGGCTGGCTGCTCAGCCTTGCCAGCGCCGCGATCGGCCTGTTCGTCGCCGATCTGGTGTTCTCCGGCTTCAAACTGTCACTGCCGTTCGGCTTCATCTGGGCGGTTCTGCTTTTCGCCGTGTTCAGCGCCGCATTCAACTGGATCGTCGTGCGACTTCTGGCCGAGAAGGCGAACGCCGCACTGCCGCTCACGGGCCTCCTGGCAACCTTCCTCGCTCTGTTGGTGACAACGTTCATCACCGGAGCACTCACCATCGATGGAATCGGCACCTGGCTGATGGCGACCCTGGTGATCTGGATCCTGTCGATCATCGTGTGGGTCATTCCCGGCCCGTGGCGGTCCGCTCGGGCGGCTACGTCGCCGCCGGCGAAGGGTTAGGCACCCCGGGCTGGTGAGTCCGCACGCGGACCTGCGCGGATGACGGCGGGTCTGGCGTCCCGGCATCGGACGCACGCACTGGTCGTCATCGATGTCCAACGGGGCTTCGATGACGCCAGTTGGGGTCGGCGTGACAACCCTGACTGTGAGCACAACGTTCACCGTCTGCTCAATGCCTGGCGCACGGCCGATCAACCGATCGTGGTCGTGCGGCATGACTCCGCCGAACCTCATTCGCCGCTGCGACCGGGCACGCCCGGTAATGACCTCAAACCGGGGGTCGCGGGTCCGCGTGACGTCCTCATCGTGAAGTCCGGGCACTCGGCCTTCCACGGTACGCCCGACTTGCACCGCTGGTGCCAGCGTCGGGGCATCGACACCCTGACCCTGTGCGGGATCACCGCCGACCACTGCTGCGATACGACAGCCCGGTTCGCCGCCGCCCTCGGCTACCGCACCCGCCTCTGTCTCGATGCGACGCACACCTTTGACCGGATCGATGCAGACGGGCAGGTGGTCACCGCCGAGGTGCTCCGCCAGGCGGTCGGGGCCAGCCTGCTCGGTGAGTTCGCGGAGGTGCTCACTACCGCCGAGGCGGTTCGACGCATGAGTTCCCCAACGGGTCGGCGGGGACGCGCCGGTCAACCCGCGACGAGGTCACCTATTCGATAGCCGGTGAGCACCTGCGTCGGGGCGTCCTGTCCGCCGTGCTGGGTGGTGAAGGCATCGGTGCCATCGGTACCACAGAGTGCCTCGATCGACAGTGGTCCGCCGGGATGGTCAGCCACCCACGCAGTGAGGTCATAGACCGCGCCATCGATGACGACCCAGCAGCTGCCGGCGGCGGCTGCGGCGCGCACCTGCTCGATGGTGATACCCGCCTCGGTCACCGCAACAGCGGGCGCCTCGAGTGCGGCGAGACGCCCCTGCCAGGTGACCGTCGCGCCACTGTGGCCGGCGGCCACGGTCAGCACGATCGCCACGACGCCCACGGCGAGTGCCCCCCACCCGAGCGCGCGGGATGGACGGTGGTGTGCAGCAGTCGCCCGGCCGCGGAGCGTCGACCACCACCACGCGGCCGTCACCGCCAGCAGCGCCAGACTGGCGAGGAGCACCCGGTCACCCCACTGCTGGTGTGCGCCAGGCGAGCCGACGCGCGCGGCCAGCGCCTCCCCCGACTGGGTCGCGGTGAAGGCGAAGACGGCGGAGAGCAGGGCTGCGATGGCAGCAAGGGAACTGGCAGGTCGGCCCCACGCGGGGCGAATGACCCCGACAGCGATCGCGATGACGGTAAGCGGGATCAGCACGACAACACCGTGCACGATCAGCGGATGCAGGGGCAGGCCGAGGACGGTGTCGAACATGCCCAAAGTATCGCCGGCGTCAGCCATCGGCGGCGTCAGCGGGACGAGTCTCGGCAGCGCACCCCAGACGGGGCTATCGTCACATGGTGGGCGAGTGGGGGGTCAATCCGCAGCGACTGATGACGCTGCTTGCGCGTGAGCGGAGCGAGCACCACCGGCGCAACCCGAGGGCGCTGGCGCTCGCCGACGCCCCGCATTTACTCGGCGGTGTGCCGATGACGTGGATGAACAAGTGGTACGGCGGATTTCCGCTCATCCTCGATCAGGCCCATGGCAACCGCGTCCGCACCATCGATGGCCATGAGTACCTCGACCTCGCCCTCGGGGATACCGGTGCGATGGCGGGACACAGTCCGGCACCCGTCGTCGCGGCAGTCCTCGAGCGCTTCGGCACCCGGGGCGGTGCGACGACCATGCTGCCCACCGAGGACGCCGCCCCAGTGGCGGCTGAGCTCGCCCACCGCTTCGGCCTGCCGCGCTGGTCCTTCACCCTCACGGCAACCGATGCCAACCGGTGGGCGCTGCGGATCGCCCGGCACCTCACTGGCCGCCAACGGATCCTCGCCTTCGCCTACGGCTACCACGGCAGCGTCGATGAGACCCTCGTCATCGCGGGATCGGCGGGCCGCACCCTGTCCCGTCCCGGCAACGTCGGTGCCCCGAATCCCGTCGACGCCACCACTCGGGTTGCGGAGTTCAACGACGAGCAGTCCGTGCTGGCAGCCCTGCGCCACGGCGATATCGCCTGCATCATCACTGAGCCGGCACTGACCAATATCGGCATCGTCCTGCCCGAACCCGGCTTCCTTGAGTTCCTCCGCGCCGAGGCGACCGCCCACGGCGCCCTGCTGCTCATCGATGAGACGCATACGATCTCGGCCGGCCCCGGCGGTGCTACCGCTGCATGGGGTCTGCAGCCGGACATCGTCACGATCGGCAAGGCCATCGGCGGCGGCATCCCCGCCGGCGCCTATGGCCTGAGCGCCGACCTCGCCGAACGGATCCTCGGCAGCGGCGATGCCGATCTCGTCGATGTCGGTGGTGTCGGTGGCACCCTTGCAGGGAATGCGCTGTCGGTGGCGGCGATGCGGGCCACGCTCACCCAAGTGCTCACCGACGAGGCGTTCACCGGGATGATCGCCTGCGCCGATCAATTCACCGCAGGGGTGGCAGAGACCCTCGCGCGAACCGGAGTTCCATGGAGCATCACCCAACTCGGTGCCCGAGCCGAGTACCGGTTCACCCACCCGGCACCGCGCACCGGCACCGCCGCGGCGCTGGCGGGTGACGACGGACTCGATGAGTACCTGCACCTATTTATGGCCAACCGCGGTGTTCTGATGACGCCATTTCACAATATGGCGCTCATGTGCCCGGCCACGACACTGGCGGATGTCGCCGTCCACACGCGCCTCTTCGCCGACGCGGTCGCTGATCTGATCGGAACTCATCCCACGTCACCGGGGTGACCGGCGGGCACGGAATCCTTTGCTGGTGCGCGATGCGGACGCTCGCCGCCAACGACGAGGACAACCCCGAGCAGCACGATGACCCCGCCGGTGAGCAGGCCGACGGTCACCCGCTCACCGTTGAACAGCACCCCGAGGGTGACCGCAACGACCGGGTTGACGTAGGCATAGGTCGCCACCAGCGAGATCGGGGCGTTCGTCAGCAACCAGACATAGACGGCGAACGCCAGCGCGGCAACAACCGAGAGGTACCCGAAGGCGATCCAACTGCGGCTGTCGGCTGACCACAAGTCACCCACCTGCTCGCCGACCGCCACCCCCATCAGCAGTGACGCCCCTCCGCCGATGAGCATCTCCCACGCGGCACCCGCGAACGCATCCGGGGGCATCTCCACCCGTGTGGTGAGGAAGGAGGCGAATGCCCAAGCAACCGAGCCGGCGATCAGCACCCCCGCCCACAGCACCGAGCCGACTGCCCGGTCCGATGGGCCGATGAGGGCGACCACCCCGACTAGCCCGATGGCGATCCCCAGCCACGTCATCACCGCCGGTCGCTGGCCAACGGTGAGCCGGAGCAGGGCAATCCACACCGGGGTGATGGCGATGATCAAGGCCGCCAGCCCACTGTCGACATACCGGACGGCCAACGCCAGGGCAGCGTTGCCGATGCCGATCATGATGATCCCGATACCGCCGGCGGTGAGGATCGCCCGGCCGCGCGGGAACAGGGCGCGACGGCCCCGAAACCCCCAGACCAACCCACCGATGAGGAGCCCGGCGAGGACGAAGCGCAGGCCGCTGGCGATCAGCGGCGGCATCGTGTCGACGACGAATGCGACGGCGAGGTAAGTCGACCCCCAGACCAGGTAGATGACCGTCATGGCACCCATGACCGACATCGATACCGGCGCGCGGGTCACCAGCACTTCGTCACACTAGTGTCACCGCTGTGCCAGCCGTCCCCGATGTTGTCCACGTTGAGCTCTGGCAGGTGCGCAGTGATGTCGGGGAAGAGCCGGCAGCGCGCACCCAGCGGATCCTCACCCAGCTGCGCGATCGGCGCGAGCAGCTGACACCCCCGACGGTCATCGTCCTGCCTGAGTTGTGGCAGGCGGGTGCCTTTGCAACCGCGGCCGTGCTCGCGCACGCGGAGCCACTGACTGGCCCAACGGTGGCGGCTCTGTCAGAGGCGGCGGTGGCTCGTGGCTGCTGGCTGCACGCCGGCTCCATCGCCGAGCGTCATCCCAGCGGGGCGGTGACGAATACTGCGCTGCTGATCAACCCGTCCGGTGAGCTCATCGGGTGCTACCGGAAGATCCATCTATTCGGATTCGATACCGGCGAGGCGCGACATCTGCGCGCGGGCGAGCAGGTGTGCGTGGTCGACACACCCTTCGGGAGGACGGGGCTGGCCACGTGCTACGACCTGCGCTTCCCTGAGTTGTTCCGGGCGATGGTCGATCAGGGCGCCCAGACGTTTCTCATGTGCTCCGGGTGGCCGGTGCAGCGCATCGACGCCTGGCAGGTGCTCACCCGCGCCCGCGCGATCGAGAACCAGGCGTGGGTGATCGCCTGCAATGGGGTTGGCAGTCACCCGGTCGGCGAGGCTGGGGGTGACACCATCACCCTCGGCGGCGCGAGTGTCATCGTCGATCCATGGGGAGCGGTGTTGGCCGAGGGGACCGCGGGTGAGCAGGTGGTGTCTGCTGACGTCGATCCGGCGGCGCCCAGCGGCGCCCGGCAGCGCATGCCCTTCCTGCGTGACCGCGTCCTGCGCTGAACCCCCCAACTACCCCGCACTCCCCCTTGGTACCGTTGCGTATCTGCAAACGCAACAGCAACTCAACCCTTGCACTGGAGTGCACGACTATGCGCCGTTCCCTGCCCTGGCCGCCGGCCACCGCCGCACTCTTGCTCCTCCCACTGATCGCCCTACCCGCGGCAGCTACAGCTCGCCCCACCAACACGCTAGCCGTCGTTCCCGGTGACCGTCAGGTGAGTATCGATGTCGCCCCGCCCGCCAGCGACGGCGGCACCCCACTCCTGAATTATGAGTACTCACTGAATGACGGCGCCACTTGGATTGCCCGGATCCCAGCCTCAACTGCAAGCCCCTTGATCATCGGTGGCCTCGTCAATGGAGTGTCCTATCGAATTCGAGTGCGCGCGGTCAATGCGGCGGGTGCCGGCCCTGCCTCCGTTCTGATCGTTGTCGGACCGGGGGCACCCCTCGCACCGCGGTCAGTCACCGTGACACCGGGCGAAGGACAACTAACTGTGCAGTTCGCAGCACCGCCTTCGGACGGTCGAGCCCCGACAGTGGGCTACGAATACTCAATCGACGGCGGAAACTCCTGGGCCGATGCTGCGCCTGTGACAATCCGCTCTCCAGGCGAAGCGTCGGCTCTCGGTCTTGCGGTGATTGGGGGCCTGGTGAATGGCATGACCTACTCGGTGAGGGTCCGCGGGGTGAATGCTGCCGGGCGCGGAACTGCATCCGATCCGGTCATCATGGGACCAGGCCTACCACTGGGGCTAACCGGCGTAACTTTCGGCCCCGGCGATGGACGCGTCAGCGTCGGCTTCAATACTCCCGCAGCGGACGGGCGATCAACGATCAGCGGCTATGAGTATTCGATCAATGACGGCCGCACGTGGGTTTCCCGCGCACTCGCTCCAGTGCCTGCATTGACCATAACCGGCCTCGTGAACGGTGTTGCTTATCCCATCCGGGTGCGCGCCGTGAACGCGGCTGGCGCCGGACCGGCATCGGAATCAGTGGTTGTCACCCCCCGGTCGACTCCGGAGGCCCCAAGTTCAGTGAGCGCGGCGGCCGGTGACGGCCAGCTACTCATCCGCTTCAGCCCCCCGGCGCGCGACGGGGGAGCGCCGATCACTCGCTACGAGTACTCGACCAACGATGGCGTCACGTGGCGGCCTCATGACTCGTTGTCGACACCCGCAATCGCGGTCTCCGATCTGGTCAATGGCACGACTTATCGAGTAAAGGTGAGGGCGGTCAATATCGCTGGTGCGGGGCCGGCGTCAGGAACAGTGGTCGCGACTCCGCGGACAACGCCCGGTGCGCCGGGGCAGCTGCGACTGGTTTGGATCGACGGCCGCCTGTCTGCTACGTGGGCACCACCGTCGGTCAACGGCGGAACTCCGCTGACCGGCCACCTCGTGCGCGCCTATGCCGGCGAGGTCACGACGGAATCAATCGCCTCATGCAGTACGACGAGCGCCACCACTTGCGTGATCGAGGGACTCGCCCCAGCACAGACATGGTTTGCAGAGGTGTGCGCCACGAATGCCGCGGGGGCTACCTGCACGACCCGGACGCCGTCCACTGCCTCCGCACCCTCGCCACCCGGAATGGTGTCCGCAACACCCGGAGATGGCAGGGCATTCGTGGCATTCCTTGCACCGGCGACCAATGGCGGCGCGCCGATCACCTCCTACGAGTACTCCGTGAACAACGGTGCGTCCTGGGAGACCCGAACTCCGGCGGGCACCAGCAGCCCGCTGAGCATCGGCGGACTCGTGAACGGAGTCACCTACACCATCCGGCTGCGCGCGGTGAATGCAGTCGGGTCCGGCGGCGTCTCGGAAGCCGCAACGGTCACCCCCCGGACTTTGCCCGGCGCTCCCGCGCTTCCGCTCATGTAGGGGTAGGCGCGTGGTTTGCGGTCGGGCCGCGGCGGCTCCGACCGGTCGTGCCGGCCGACGGGTCGGTTAGAAGGCCCCCTCCGGCAGGCGCATGACGTCATCGGTGGTGGTCTCGGCCATAACCCGCTCCGCGGCAAGCAGTGGCAGGCGATTGGCGGCGAACCAGCCCGCGGTGACCACCTTGCCCTCGTAGAACAAGCGGTCAGCCGGCGTGAGGTCATCGCGCAGGAGAGCGGCCTGCGCCACCTCCGCCTGACGCAGCAGCAGCCATCCGATGAGCAGGTCCCCCACGGCCATCAGCAGCCTGGTGGTGTTGAGTCCAACCTTGTACAGCGCGGTCGGCTCCTGCTGATGCGCCATCGCCCAGCCGCCCATTGCACCGAGGATGCCCTGCACATCCTCAAGTGCCCGGCCGACAGCGGCGCGTTCGGCGGCCAGCCGACCATCACCGGTGTCAGCCTTCACCGTTTCGGTGATGTCGGCTGCGAGGCGCGTTACCGCCGTGAACTGGTCCTTCACCATCTTCCGGAAGAACAGGTCAAGTCCCTGGATGGCGGTGGTGCCCTCGTAGAGGGTGTCGATCTTGGCGTCGCGCAGGTACTGCTCAATCGGGTAGTCCATGAGGTACCCCGAGCCACCGAGGGTCTGCAGTGAGTGGGAGAGCATCTCGTAGGACCGCTCCGAGCCAACCCCCTTCACCACCGGCAGCAGCAGGTCGTTCACGCGGGTGGCCAGGCTCGCGTCGGTACCCGCTGCCTCGGCGGTCATGATCTCGTCCTGCCAGGCCGCGGTGTAGAGCAGCAGTGCGCGCATTCCCTCGGCATAGGACTTCTGCAGCATCAGCGATCGACGTACATCCGGGTGGTGGATGATCGTCACCCGCGGGCTGGTCTTGTCGGCCATAGCCGCGAGGTCGGGGCCTTGCACTCGGGTCTGGGCATATGCGAGGGCATTGCGGTATCCGGTACTCAGGGTGGCGATCGCCTTGGTACCGACGAGCATCCGGGCGTACTCGATGACCTTGAACATCTGGGCGATGCCATCGTGGGTATCTCCGAGCAGGTAGCCCACGGCGGGCTCGCGCTCTCCGAAGGTGAGCTCACAGGTGGCGGAGGCCTTCAAGCCCATCTTCTTCTCGACGTTCGTGGCATAGACACCGTTGCGGGCGCCGAGTTCACCGGTCACCGGGTCGAACAGGAACTTGGGGACGAGAAACAGCGACAGCCCCTTCGTGCCGGGTGGTCCACCCTCGCGTCGGGCAAGGACGAAGTGGACGATGTTCTCGCTCAGGTCACTCTCACCGCTGGTGATGAAGCGCTTTACCCCGCTGATGTGCCAGGTTCCGTCGGGCTGTTCAACCGCCTTCGCCCGGCCGGCGCCGACATCGGAACCCGCATCGGGCTCGGTGAGCACCATGGTGGCACCCCACTGACGTTCCAGCATGTGACCGGCGATCGCACGCTGCTCCTCGGTGCCGAGCGCATCGATGACAGCGGCGAAATTGGGTCCGGAGAGGTAGAGGAAGACCGCTGGGTTCGACCCACACAGCAACTCCGCAACCGCCCACTGCAGCGAGGGTGGACACGCGGTCCCCCCCAGGTGAGCGGGGAGGCCGATACGCCAGAACTCGGATTCCCAGGCGGCGGCGTACGACTGCTTGAGGGCCTCACTGGTGACGAGGGAGTGGGTCGCCGGGTCGTACACCGGGGGATTCCGGTCGCTCTCGGTGAAACTCTCAGCGAACACCGTCTCGGCCATCCGATTGACCTCAGCGAGGATCTCTCGCGCAGTCGGCACATCGAGGTCGGCGAACGGCGCCGTCCCGAGCCGCTGGCCGGTGCCGACGACCTCGAACAGGTTGAACTCGATGTCGCGCAGGTTGGACAGGTAGTGGCTCATCGCTCTGCCTCTCGATCACAAGTGCAATCCATCGGTGTGGTCCAGGGGTGCAATCCATCGGTGTGGTCCATCGGTGTGGTTCATCGGTGTGGTCCGGAGGGAACCCTACTGGGCAGTAGCAGTCTACGCTACTGCCCAGTAGCCCCGCCGGTTGGCCGGATGAGTGCGGGGGCGGGTGCGGCGGACGGGGTCATCTACCGTGACCCTGTGGCGCAGCCCGGCACCGTCGACGCCGCGGCCGTCCGCTCGCACCTCGGCCGGATCGTCGGACCCACGCACGTGCTCACGGGCGACCTCGCGTCCGGCTACGAAGTGGACTGGACGGGCAGGTTCGGTGGACCCTCACTGTGCGTGATCCGCCCCGGCAGCGCCGATGAGGTCAGTGGGGTCCTGTCCTTCCTCCATGGCAGCGGGATCGGGGTGGTCGTCCAGGGGGGCAATACCGGCCTTGTCGGTGGTGGGGTTCCGGGGCCGACCCAGCCGCCCGCCGTCATCCTGTCGACCCGACGGCTCGACCGGATCGGCGAGGTGGACGACCTCTCCGGTCAGGTCACCGCGGAGGCGGGCGTCACCCTCGGCACCCTCCAGCGGCATGCCAGTGCCGCGGGGTGGCACTACGGGGTTGACCTTGCCGCTCGGGAGAGCGCAACGATCGGCGGGACGGTCGCCACGAACGCCGGCGGCACGCACGTCATCGCCCATGGCATGACCCGAGCGCAGGTGACCGGGGTGGCTGCGATCCTCCCCGATGGCACAGCACTGTCCCATCTGGGTGGACTGGTGAAGGACAACACCGGTTACGACATCGCGGGGCTGCTCTGCGGTTCCGAGGGCACGCTGGCGGTGATCACCTCGGTGCGGCTGCGGTTGCACCGTCCCTCACCCCCGGTCACCGTGGGACTGGTCGGCGTTCCCGACTACCGTGCGGCGCTTGCGCTGATGGCCCAGGCGCGGGCACGCGCCGCAACGGGCTCCGCCCTGCTGGCGGCGGAGGTCATCGATGAGACGGGACTGCGGCTGGTCATGGACCTGACCGGCCTGCCGTGGCCGCTGCGTCACCACCATCGACTGGTCGTGCTGCTGGAGGTCGCTGATGGTGGGGATGCCAGTGGGCTGCCCTTCACCGATGACGACGATGCTGTGGTTGGGTGCGATGCGGTGGCGCGGGCGCGGCTGTGGGAGTACCGGGAACGCCAGTCCGAGGCCTTCTCCGCACTCGGGGTCATTCACAAACTGGACGTCTCCCTGCCGCTGCCGGTGCTGGCAGACGGCGCAGAGGGGCTGTGCGAACTGGTGGCGCAGTATCCCGGCGTCACCGAGTTCGGCGTCTTCGGTCACCTCGGCGATGGCAACCTGCACGTGGAGATCGCTGGGCCATCACCCGATGATCGGGCCATCGACCGGGCAGTGTTTGCCTATGTCGCCGATCGCGGGGGGTCGATCTCAGCTGAGCATGGGGTGGGACGGGCGAAGGCGGCGGACCTGCACCTCTGCCGCCCGGCCGCGCAGGTGGCGGCCATGGCAGCGGTCAAGCACGCGTGGGACCCCCAGTGGCAGATGAACCCGGGCGTGATCTTCGCCCAGCCCCCCGGTGAGCAGGCCAGGCCACAGGTCAGCGACTGATGAGGCAGAACATCGAGGAGCAGCCGGCACACGGACATGCCAGCCCGTGGCCATCGCTGACGACGAGCACGCCGACACCGGTGACCAGGGCGATGACCCGCAGCCCCCAACCGCGCGCGAACCCCATGACCGCCTGTGCTGATCCGACCACGAGTCGACCCTCCCTCATCAGGTGCTCCGGTGGCTGAACCCGCTGGTGGACCGGAGGCTGCCAGTCTGACGCACCGGGCGGCGGCCGTGGTTCCCGGGTCGCCATCCGACCGCGCCAACCCCCACGGGTCCCCACACCCCGCCGGTGGGCCGGGACCGGAGTACTACCGTTCGCGGCGGGCCGAGGTGACCGGCCGCCTGCCCGATCCGATCGGCGAGCGCGTGCTCGACTGCGGTTGCGGGGCCGGTCTGGTTGCGGCGTCGCTGCGATCCCGGGGGGCCCGCCACCTGACGGGCATCGAGATCGTGCCGGAGGCTGCCGCTGAGGCTCGGACACGACTGGACGTCGTGATCTGCGGCGATGCGCTGACGTCGCTGGCGTCCCTGCCCGCGACGTCCTTTGACCTGCTCCTCGCCTACGACGTCCTTGAGCACCTCGTCGATCCGGCGGCCGTCGTGCGCGGACTCCGCCGGTGCGCCGCCCCCGGCGCACTGCTGCACGTGAGCGTGCCGAATGCGCGCAGCCTGATCCTGCTGAGCAACCTCATCCTGCGCGGCACCTTCGGCTACGACGAGCGCGGCGGACTCTGCGATGCCACGCACCTGCGCTGGTTCACCAGGCGCGACATCGTCGCCCTGCTGCAGGCGAATGGCTGGCGGGTGACCCGGGTCGATTTCCGGCTCGGACGATGGGGCACACTGGCCAATGTCCTGTCGTTGGGACTGCTGCGCGACTTCATCGTCGGGCAGTACTCATTGTGCGCGCGGCCGGTTGCGCTGCCCGTCCCGGAACTGGCGGCGGCCCCGGCGGACGGGAGGGCTCCCCGGTGACGACCGTGCTGCTGCTGCGGGGCTACAGCGTCAACCCCTATGAGCTGCGGCCATGGGAACTGCTCGGGCCCGAGTACTCCGTGAGCGCACTCATCTGTCGTGGCAATGACCACGGTGTGAGCAGCCTCAGCCTGCCGAAGGTGCGAGCCAGCGGCCTGCGCGATCGGATTGGACTGTCGCTGCTGCCGCCCAGCATGGCCTCCCCGGTCGCGGCGGCGACAGCGGCCGCGGGGCAACTGGTGGCTGACTCCTACCGGGGGGCCGATGCGGCATTCGCGGAGGCCGACATCGTGCACACCGCGGAACTGTCGACGTGGTTCAGCGCCGATGCCGCTGCCCGCCGCATGCTCGACCGCCGCCGTCACCACTACCGTCTCGTCGTCACCGTCTGGGAGACGCTGCCCCTGCGTGACTCCTATCGAACCCGCCGCGCCCGACACAACCGGCGCCTGGTGCTGGATGAGGCGGATCTCTTCCTGCCGACAACCAAGCGCGCTGCCCACGCCCTCCTCGCCGAGGGTGTCCCCGCGCGCAAGATCGAGGTCTGCCCGCCCGGGGTCGATGCGACGAGGTTCACCAGCTCACCGGCCCATGGCGGCCTCGAGCCCACCCATGTCGTGCTCTCGGTGGGCCGACTGGTGTGGGAGAAGGGGCATCAGGACGTCATTCGCGCCTTCGCCGCACTCCGACGCGGCATGCTCCCCGTCCCCAGCACCGCCCAGGACCCGCAACTTGTCATCATCGGACGGGGTCCGGAGCGAGCGCGACTGGAGCAGCACATCACCGAGTTGGGGGTGCGGGACTTCGCGCGGATCATCCCCGGCCTGGATCACGATGCAATGGCCGCGGAGTACGCCGATGCATCCGTCCTTGTGCTCGCCAGCCTGCCGCAGGCGATGGGGCCGCTCAGTCCGGTTCGGGGACCCGAGGTCTTCTGGGAGGAGCAGTTCGGCATGGTCCTCGTCGAGGCGATGGCCAGTGGGCTGGACATCATCGCCACCCGCAGCGGTGCCATCCCCGAGGTCCTCGCCGGCTCCGGTCGGCTCGTCGACCCTGGCGACTGGTGGGCACTGGCACGGGCAATTGCGGCGGGACCGCTGCGGCGGCCACCAGCCGAGCGAGTGAGCTACCCACCGGAGCTGCGCGAGCAGTACTCGGCGGAGGCCGCTGCCAAGCGACTGGACCACCACTACCGACAGGTTGGACACGGGGCCTGACAGGTGACCCCGGTGACATCCGAGGTCGCGGCGCTGATCGTCCACTTTCAGCGCGCGGACCTCACTGAGGCGATCGTGTCCGATCTGCTCAGCCTCGCCCCCACCCGGCTGGCAGCAGTCGTCGTGATCGACAACGGCTCCCCCGAGCCGTGGCAACCGCCGCCACCGCTGCTCGACGCCGCCCACCGCGCGCAGGTGGACCTTCGGTGCGTCCGCAGTGACCACCCGGGCGGCTTCGCCATGGCAGTCAATGCCGCTCGCCGGCACACCGATGCTGCCGTTCTGGCGCTGGTGAACAACGATGTGCGGCTCACCGGCGACCCCTTTCCCGCATTGCTCTCCCGCCTGGCCACCGGGGCCGCCCTGGTCGGGCCCCGAATCACCTTTCCCGACGGTCGCTATCAGTTGTCCTGGGGGCGGGACCTGAGCCTGGCCGAGGAGCGGCGGGAGCGACGTCGATTCCACGCCCAGCATCGCGGTGAGCAGGGCCCAGCGGATCGCGATGTTCCCGATGCCCGGCCCGTGGACTGGGTAAGCGGGGCATTCCTCTGCATCAGTGCCCGTGCCTTCGACATGGTCGGTGGACTCGATGAGGGCTTCACCTTCTACTACGAGGACGTTGACCTCTGCCGACGCTTGCGCACGGCCGGGGCGGCGGTGTGGTACGAGCCGGCTGCGGTGGTCCAGCATGCGCTCAATGCCACGCACACGGACGTCTCGACTGCCGGTGCCGGCTCAGCCGCGGCACTGCGCCTGATGCGCGCCCGGGCGGCCGGTCACGTCCGGTACTACGCCCGCCACAACGGCGTCGGCGCCACGCTCACCGTGTGCGGATGGGAGACGGCGCGGACCCTGCGCACCGCCCACCTGCGGTCGCTGACGCAGACCGGTGCCCTGCTGTCGTCGGTGTGGGCTGCGGCCGGCACCCCCGCGCTGACCGCCGGGCGGGGGTCTGGTGCCGGGGGACCCCTGCGCTGACCGCCCCGAGCGGGGCTGACCCTGCCCGGCGTCCGACCCTCGCCAGCGGGCGACAGTCTCGGGATCCCCCCTCACCCCTCACCCCTCGCGCAGACCCAGCCGGTCATGGAGTCGACGCAGCGGTGCGGGCGCCCACCAGTTCGCACCGCCTGCGATGCGCATGAACGCGGGCACCAGCAGCGCGCGCACGACGGTGGCATCGAGCAGAATCGCCACCGTCACCCCGAAGCCGAGCTGTTTGATGTTCGTCGCCGAGCTGCTCATGAACGCAGCGAAGACGATCGCGATGAGCAGGGCAGCCGCAGTGATGACCCGACCCGTCCGCTGCAAGCCGAATGCGACGGCATCGGAGGTGCTCGAGCCGGCGTCGTGCTCCTCCTTGATCCGCGCGAGCATGAAGACCTCGTAGTCCATCGACAGCGCAAAGGCGATGACCGCGATGAGGGCGATAGTGGAGATGTCAACGGTCCCGGTGACGATGTACTCGCCGGTGAGCCATTGCAGGTGGCCGCCCTGGAATACCCAGACGAGTGCACCCAGTGCGGCGGACAAGCTCAGCAGGTTCAGCACCAGTGCCTTCAACGGGATGAGCAGACTGCCGGTGAACAGGAAGAGGATGACCATCGTGGTTGCGGCCAGCCATAGTGCGATGACCCACGTGCGATCGATCACGGCACTGGTGGCATCGGCCCAGTTTGCGGCAACCCCACCCACGAGCACCTGCTGTGCGGGGGCGGTGAGTGCGCGCAGCTCGGCCACCAGGGCCTCCGCATCGGGGTCGATGGGGCGCACGCTGGCGATCGCCATCAGCCGGGTTGCCGTCGTGGTCGTCCACGAGGACTCATCGGTGTTCGGCGCAACCACCACCCCATCCACGAGGATGCTCTCAGCAGTGGTGACCCGGTCGATCGCGGGCAGCCGGGAGATCTGCGCGGCGTATTCCTGAACCTCCGCCGGGGACCGTGGGTCCACGAGCACGATCTGGTAGGGCGAGCCCTCATTGCCGGGGAAGCGCTCACGCAAGACTTCCCCCGCCTGGGCCACCGGGGTGTCCGGGGGCAGGGCCCGCTCATCCACCTGCCCGAAGACCGCTCCGAGGGCGGGTGCGGCGAGGACGAGCAGACCAGCGACCGTTGCGATGAGAACCGGCCAGGGACGGCTCATGACGAAGCGGGCGAGCCGAGCCCAGGCCCCATCGTCCCTAGGTGTCAGGTCACCCCGGCGAACCTGCAGGAGATTGACACGACGACCGAGGATTGCCAGCAGTGCCGGCACTGCGGTGAGCGCCCCGATGACGGCGAGAAGGCTCACCGCGATACCCGCATAGGCAAAGGAGCGCAGGAAGTACTGCGGGAAGATCAGCAGGGATGACAGGGCCACCGCGACGGTGATGCCCGAGACGAAGACCGTGCGGCCGGCCGACCCCACCGTGACGGCGACGGCATCGGGCACCGTACGGCCTGCACCCAACTCCTCGCGGAACCGGTTGATGATGAGCAGTGCGTAGTCGATCCCGAGGGCGAGGCCCAGCCCGGTGACCAGGTTCAATGCGAAGACGGACACGTCGGTGACGCGCGAGATGAGGAAGAGAACGAGGAAGGAGCCGAGGATGGTGCCGCCTGCGACAAGGAACGGCAGGCCGGCGGCCACGACGGAACCGAAGACGAACAACAGGATGATCGCGGTGACTGGGATTGCAATGGATTCCGCTCGGGCGAGATCCCCCGTGATGGTGTCATTGAAGGCGTTGCCGATGATCTCCGCCCCGAATGCGTGGACGACCAGATCCCCCTGCCGATCGGCAATCAGGGTGGTGATCGCCGTGGCAAGTGCCTCCCGGTCTGCATCGTCCTCGGCGAGCACGATGGCCTGGCCAGTGCGACCGTCTGTGCCTCGGAACGCAGGATTGCCGCCGGTTGACCAGTAGGACACCACTGACGCCACCCCGTCAACAGCCGAGACCGTGTCGAGCAGCGCGGTGGCAGCCGCGGTGTCGCGGTCGATGTCCCTCGGGGTTTCAATGGCGAGGATGGCGACGGGATCGGTGACGTCGAAGGTCTCGGCCAAGGCGGCTGCGGCACGACTGGACTCACTGCCGGGGTAGTTGAAGCCCTCGGACTTCATCGCACCGAAGACCTGGCTGCCAAGAACCCCGCAGGTGGCCACGATGACCAGGTAGGCGGTGAGCACGGGCCAGCGATGCTTGGCCGACCAGGCCCCCAAGCGGTCGAAGGGGTTCGGGCGCGAGTTGCTCGGAGTGGCGACGCCGGTCGCAGCGGAGGTCATAGCGGAACACTGCCAGTAAATGTAAACAGTGTCAATATTCTGATCAGCCGGGCTGGCGGGACGTCCCGTCGAACCGCCATTCAGCCTGTCGGCAATTCGTTCAGCCGGTCGGTAGTCTTCTGTCAGCAGTTGGGGCTGCGAATGGTGCGGTGTCATCCCTTGCACCACGCCCTACCCACGAGTAACCTCGCGGACACATCACCGGGCGTCGGCCCGGCGTTCCACCGGACAGCCGTCCGGTGCTTGCGCCGGACGCGGACTCCGGTGCCACCTCCACGGAAAGGTCACTCATGTCACCCTCCCCTGCACGCATGCGCCGGCCGGTGCTGCGGGCGGTTGCCGCAGCCGCGGTGAGCGCCCTCATCGTCAGCCTCGGCGCTGCATCGGCACCCGCACAGCAGAAGCCCGATCCGAACTACCCGACGCCCGCCGGCAGCATCGAGTTCTGGCACTGGCGTGCTGAGGACAAGCCCTGGCTGGACGACCTGATCAAGAAGTTCCAGAACCAGCACCCCGGAACCACCATCACCCAGGTGATTCTGCCGTCCGGTGAGTACCAGGCCACCGCATTCCAGAAGATCCGCAACAACCCGAAGGCAGCCGTCTTCACCGCCTTCCGTGGCCCGCAGTTCACCACGATGGCGACCTCGGGCCTGATGCTGCCGCTGACCGGACAGCCCTTCCTCGCAAACGTCTACCCCGAGGCGCTTCGCGTTGCCACCCTGGGGAACACCGTCTACGGGGTTCCCTACCACAACCTGTTCAACATGCCCATCTACAACACCGAGATCTTCGCCAAGGAGGGCATCAAGCCGCCGACCACGTGGGACGGCTGGCTGCAGATGTGCCGGACACTCAAGGCGAAGGGCTACATCCCCATCGCATTCCCCGGCGCCACGCGCGGACAGGCGGGCCAGATCATGAACACGATGTTCATGAATGAGATGCCGACGGACAACTACTTCGGGCGCCTCGGGACGGGTACGGCGAGCGTCTCCGACCCGTGGTTCCTCGGCGTGGCCCAGAAGTACGAGCAGATGGCACAGGCTGGATGCTTCCAGGACAACGCCTCGGGCACCCCGGAGGCGGCCGCGAACGCCCTGTTCGCTCAGGGTCGCGCGGCCATCATGCCCACCGGCTCGTTCAGCATGGGCGCGATCAAGGTGCTCAACCCGGCCATGTCCGGCAAGATGCAGCTGATGGCGCCGATCACGCGGGCGAACCCGAAGTACGAGGGGATCCGCAACAACACCTTCATCTTCGGGGTGAACGACCTGGCATCGGATCCGGACCAGCAGATCGCCCTGTCGTTCATCAACTTCATGCTGAAGCCCGGCAATGCCCAGACGTATGCCCTGGGGACAAGCCAGCACGTCACGGTCAAGGGTGTCAAGTACGACGCCAATGTCGACCTCAAGAACACCGGCGTCTGGCTGGACCGGAAGACCTTGCTGGCGCCGCGCTTCCAGATCCTCAATCAGCAGGTCGTTGACAATGTCGCCGACCTGCTCACGGCAATCGCTGGCGGCCGCAGCGCCAACGATGCGGTTGCGGACTTCGGCGCGCGGATCAAGGCGATCCTCGGCTGAGACATGAGAGTGGGTGGTGGGCCGGGATAAACCGGCCCACCACCCA